>MENQ01000022.1 GCA_001768325.1 Bacteroidetes bacterium GWC2_46_850
ACTCCAAATCGACTCCGCATGTTTTGGAGGTTTTTGAAAGTCAACTTTCATAAACAGGAAAATCATAGAATCAAATACGGACATCACCGAATGCTTACCGGAAAATATACATCTTTATCGCCGCATAACAAATTTTCGCCTTAAATGCGAGCATTGTTTTTTCATCTGCATATCAAAATAACTCCCTCGGGTTAATCTTTAAAAACTCCTCATACGGGATTCCACCCGTGCCCACAAGCAGCACTTTTTCTGGATGAAACTTCTCTGCAAATATTCCCATCCCGGTATTTTCAGCCTTCATTCCGCTTTTAACTTCAAGCCCGATTACTTTGTCTCCTTTTTCCAGTATAAAATCCACTTCGTGATTTCCTTCACGCCAATAATATAAATTGTATCTTTCGGAAATAGAATTATTGATCAAATGTGTTCCAACAGATGATTCAACGAGTCGTCCCCATAATTCAGGGTTTATGATCGCTTTCTCGTAGGTATCATTGGTTTGAGAAGTAATTAACGCATTATTATACACTTGAAACTTTGGACTTGAACCGCGTTTACGGATAATATCTCCGGCATATTTATCCAGCCCCCCTAATAATCCACAATCAGATAGTAATTTCAGGTAATTCGCTAATGTCGTCGTATTGCCTGCATCTTGAAGTTGACCTATTATTTTTGTATAAGAAAGAATTTGTCCGGAATATAGAGAACCAAGTTCAAACAATCGTTTCAGTAAAGCTGGCTTATCTACCCTTGTCAGCATTAAAATATCTTTTGAAATGCTGGTTTCAATCAGCGAATCTTTGATGTAATTTTTCCAACGTTCTTCATCATTAATCAATGTTGCCGACCCAGGATATCCTCCAAAGTACACATATTGTTCAATACTCCATCCAAACGCTTCCTGCATCTCGGTATAAGTCCAGTGACCCAAATACATTGTTTCAAATCTACCGGCCAAAGATTCAGTTAACCCTTGTAACAGGCGTGATGATCCCAATAAAATTACTTTTATATTTATCTTCTCTCTCGTATCCTTATCCCATTGTTGCTTTACAATCTCACTCCAATTATCTATTTTCTGAATTTCATCAATCACAAGCAAAAATTCTGTTGCTTCGGATGCTTTCATCCGTAATCTAGCGGATTCCCAGATTTGCATAAGCTAGGCAGAATTTGTGGCTGAGATAGCATCTGCCGATTCATATAGATTGGAAATTGTTAATTGGTGTAAGAGTTGGGTTATCATCGTAGTTTTCCCAACTTGGCGGGGGCCTAAGATAACTTGGATAAATTTCCGTGGCTCTTCAATTCTCTTCTTAACCGTCTCTAAATATGATCTGTAAAACATGCTTTTTTATTTTACTCAATATAAATAGCAAATTTACTCAATACTTTGCTATGTTCAAGTGTTTTTTCATAAACTCTACACGTACTATCAAAATAATCAGAGTTGGCTACATTTTGGTCAGATCTCTTCAGTCTCCACCACTTTTGCCAGAATATCACCATAAGGGAGGATCAGATATTTCTTCCCTTCAAATTCCACTTCGTTACCGCTGTAGGGTTTAAACAGTACACGGTCTCCAATCTTCACTTCCGGGTTATCGATGACGCTCATTCCGCTTATCACGGCCATGCGTGACTTCTCCTTTGCACTGTCGGGAATAATGATACCTGAAGCCGTCCGTTGCTCCTGCTCCCATTCACTGATCTCGAGGATTACCTGTTGGTTCACTGCCTGTAATTCTTTCATTTCTTTTTGTTTTATATTGTGATTGTATCGAAGAAACTATATCTCCAGCAACTCTTTCAGACGTTGCTCATTGAAGCCGACCACAACCTGACCGTTGATATCGGTTTGGGGTACACCCTGCTGACCCGTACGACGCACCAAATCCTGTGCTGCATGTTCATCGCGTGAGACATCCACATCGGTAAATGGAATGTTGTTTCGCCGCAACCAACCTTTAAGCGTGTTACACCAGGAGCAGGTGGGTGTGGAATAAACGGTGACCCGCTTGATTGTCTTGCCCTCCGCTTTCGCCTTTGCCATAAAAAGAGCCTTGCCTGTGAGTGCTCTGTAATAGGATATCGACTCGCATCCCTTAATCACGGAGACCAGCCCCTCCTCTTCGAAGAGAAGCAGGGCTGGAGCACTGCTGATGCCGTAACGTACATGAATATCGCGTACCCGGCTCACATCGGCGAGAAAAAGGGGGACCCCATTTTTACCAGCCATTGCATCACCTAGGTTATGCAGGGCACATTCGCTCTGCTCGTTTCCCGATTTGTAAAGCAGTAGGAAATAACGCTCACTGCCGGAAGCACGGTTTATGAAATCTGTATGTGAATCTACTTGTATCATCTCAATTAGATGCTTTATGAATCTCTTTGATTAAAAAATCCTTCTGCTTAATCCCCACGAATCGATCGATTTCCTTGCCATTCTTGAACAGTACCATGGTAGGAATGCTGCGGATATTGTACTTCTGTGCGAGCACTTGGTGCTGCTCTATATCAACCTTTCCCACGTAGGCTTCACCCGAGAGCTCAGCTGAGACGCTATTGAGTACAGGGGCCATCATGCGGCAGGGACCACACCATTCAGCCCAGAAATCGACCAGAACCACCCTGTTACGGGTTTGTTGTGCAAAATTGTGGTTGGTGAGGGTGAGGATCTTCTCATGGTCAGACACCAACGGCATCTTCTTCATCTTTCTGTGCATGAGAACGAGGTACGCAACGAAAACTACAACAGTGAATCCTACGATCAATAAAAATATCTTCATAATTTCCTTATCTATATTGGAGGTACAAAATTAGTGTTTGCTAAACTTAAGAGCAAGCTCTTCACGTGCTAGCTTGTCAATCACCGGATTGAAATATGACAGCTATTTTGCTGAAAAAAATCATCTTTGACCAAACTCCCATGCTCTGTTAACTTGCATAACAATTTAAAGCCACCGTTTTTAATTTAAATGCGGAGCAACGTTCAATATATATTTTAATAAATCTGTAATATTTTGTAAGTTTTTTGTTACCAATAACTTTGCTTAATCATTATATATTTGTGACAATATCCGAAAGTACATTCCATTGTCATTGCAATGTTCTGATTGGTGATAGTGAAGAACGATTTGTGTTTTGAATAGCCGTAATCACAGCGTTAAATTAGGTGTAATAACATTTTAAAATTACTGTTTATGAAGAAAATTGTTCTGTTTTTCGCAATTATTGGTATTTCGGCACCCGTGCCATAGCGGTTCCCTCCTGCCTGGATCTTTCCTGTTTAGATACCTGTCGTGATGTGCTGGGGGTTCGTCTTATGGCGGGACAATCTCATGAAGCTGGAGTCGTTTACGTGGTCAACACCAGTGAGAAATTGTACGTGGGTTATATGACTACCGGAGACTGGAAGATGGAAGCGGTCCATCTTTATGTGGGCGCCTGCAACAGTTTACCGGTCGACGATGCCGGTAATCTTGCTCCCGCAGATTTCCCCCATAAGGTTGAATTTGCCTCGCTGCAAAACTTTTATTATGTTGAGATTCCGCTCAGTTTACTGCCCGAAGGATGCGTGTGCATTGTCGCTCAAGCTGATGTGGTAAAAGTGGTTGGCGGCGAAATTGTACAAAGTGAAACCGCCTTTGGAGAAGGTACAACTGTGGGCAATAACTGGTTTATGAAATTTGATTATTGCATAGCCATTTGTGAACAGGTATGTTACAATGATGAAACAGCCTGGGCTACAGGAACCCGGTACGTAACAAAAGGCAGTTGGGCAACCTATACTCCTTATGTTGCCAATACCACAGTGAATATTTATGCCGGTCAGAACTACCTGGTGGGAACTGCCACTTTTTCTGAAGTGGTCGATGGTAAAGTAACCATTACGCTCGCTGCGCTCAATGGTGCAGAGTTGCAGGATATTGCCGAATCGGTAAAAATTCAGGGGTACGTAGCACCGCCTCCTGCCGAAAACCCGGCTCCCGGTCTGTTTACTACCTATAAGGGAAACGCAACAACCGTAACAGTCGATGCATATGCTTATTACGGAATCCATTTAGACGTACAGCGTGTGGTGGATTGTCCGGAGTTATAGCATACATGGTAATAAGGCGGTGCGGCTCCGCCTTATTCCTCAGTCAACCGTTCAGCACCTCTCCCGGAAGTATACGACCGATATTCGATATCTTTTATTGTTTCCACATAAATCTGATAGCCTACGCGTCTCAAACTCAAATAAAGCGCATTTTCCAACAAATAACCCAATCCGTAACCGTATCCCGCGTAAAGGTAGTTTGTGAAAAATTTCACCAAAAATGTTTTTTTTATAAAATAATGTCCTATTTTTGTTGCTCAATGTGTGTTATTTTGCTCTTTTTCATTCTGTTTAGGATAGTAAAAATCAGAAAGTCTCATTTCCGTACTGGTTAGAGATCTATTATTTATTTTTGTTTCGAAGTTATGATAGCTACTTTAAAATTCCACTTAGCTTGCGATAATCGGCAAACCTATCGGGTTATCGCGCGTGAATTCGGCACATCGGCGTTGCATGTCTATAGGTTGGCACATGGGCGACGCGGCAGGAACGACAGGGATTATTACATCATCAAACGACTCAAGGAAAAGGGTGTGCTTATCTCCACTTTTTTTTAAGGCTGAAAAAGTTACCAAAACGTAACCCGATGCAGTAAACAATTTCGGGTTCCGTTGGTTGTATAGTGAAGTCGATGCGTGGTAATGTTTGTCATTGGATAACGATCCGGTGATGTAAAAACTTGATTGGTTGGAAAATATTTTTTAAAGGTCTTGCTATGTTTAATGTGTTCAGATACTACTTTACTTCGCGTAACAAGAAGATTTACCGGACCATTGCACGGGAATTTGGTACGTCGGTGCACCATGTTTATTGTCTGGCACACGGACGTCGTACCAAAAACAATATGGACTACTATATTGTTAAACGTCTAAAGGATGAAGGGATTGTCTCTTCCACTGTTTATTGGTAATTGGATTTATCGGAACGAGAACTTTTATTTATTACTACATCAATGCGACCCATATCAACAATTTCAGAAGATGATTACTCATATTTTGATCCCCGTGTCTGCGTAATCGGACTTGGCCACACGGGGTTAGTCCATGCTCTCGCCTTCAGTGAGAGCTACAGGACCATCGGATACGATTCAGATCAGACACGTGTAGAAGAGCTCAGGCGAGGGCACGACAGCCTGTCAAGGGTCTCGGGAGAACTTGTGCAGCAAGCTTTGCGCAAAGGCTTCACCTGCACGTCGGACCTGGAAGATATCCGCAAGTGTAATTTTTTCGTCATCACCCTTCCCCCGGAAGCTATTTTAAGCGACGATCCCGATCGACATCCCCTGCGGAGTGCCTGCGAGGTTGTGGGACGGGTGATCTCCGGAGGCGACATTGTGGTGTTCGACTCCTGCGGTTGTCCATCCATGTCGGAGAAAGAATGCATACCCATGGTTGAAAAGTTAAGCGGCTTCATCTGCAACTGTGATTTCTTTGCCGGATACAGTCCCGGCCCCCTCCAGTTTCCCCAGAAAGGGTTTACCTTCTGGAACGACGGGAAAATCACGTCCGGCAGTACGCCCGAGATTGCCAAGATTGTAGATGAAGTCTACATCAACGCCTTCGGTGCCGACTCGCTCGTCACGCCGCTGCGGGAAACCATCCTGGGCCGTGTGATCTGAAACCGGGAACGTTCATGAATTTGACCAGAAGTTTACTTCTGGTTTTTTTATTTCTAAATCTTATTAAGGCTGCAAAAATAATTTACACTGTTGTGGAGATGCACAGCCCCTGGCTAGAGCCTCTATGTTGATTGTTTGTCAAATTAAGTCAGGTTTGTTTAGTTTCTCTTTTTTTTTCGCTTTTGATTCAAATAATGCATTCATATCAATGGAGTGAAAGCTAAATGATCCTAATGGATAATAAGAGGTTGCATTGCAAATAAAATTTCTCAGATTAGTTATTGAAATATTAACTGCTGACCCAATAAGTATTTTTTTTTCCTTATCATCCGTTCCTTCCATAAAAGTGAATAATGTTGCTCCGGATGCAAATATACTGTATCCAAAATCAGCATCGTCTTGGTTGTTTATCTGAACTTTTGAAAAAACAAATAGATTACCTTCTTTGTTGGTCTTGATGTCAAAATCGATATCAACTGGGAGTTCATTCATCCTGCTCATGATTTCATTTTGGGAAAGCTTGCAAGGATTAAAAGATATCCTACAGTTAAAAATATTTGATGATAGTAATCTTAATTTAGATTCTGCTGCAATCATACTTACTATGCGATATAATTATATTGATACTCAGTAGTGGGATAATCCTCCAGTTCGTTTAATTCGGTTTGCTTTTTTAAAGAATATTCCTTTTTATAGGACATGTATCCTTTCTCATGAATCTTTTGGAGAGAATCCATTAATTCCTGTTCGTCCTTGTTGCTACATTTCTCATCTTTATTTATGTATTCTTCCAGGTTCTTAAAACTAATATCAGGAACTAAGCCAATAGCTAAGGAAAGTTCAACCATTTTAGAAATTCTGTGGTCGGATTCCCCATTTAGTATTTGACTTATATATCCTTTGGTTACACCAAGTTTTGTAGCTAACTCAGACCTCTTCATATTGTTATTTTCAAGATAGTTTGAAACCTGATTGAATAAATCAATTTGGATTTTTGATAGCCAATATTCCTTACTACTTAGTAATTGTTTCCTATCCATAATTATTTATATGTTTAAATACCTTTTTATGAGACTTGTAAGACTATTTATATCTGATTTCTGTTTATTTTTATACCCACATAACGCCACAATTCTATCAGGATTACTCTTTGAATGAAAAAAATAGATTCTTAAATGTTTACTTTTAAATTCGAAAACAAAGACGTTTTTTATGTTTAAATGTATCGTGCCTAATTTACCTGGTGGTATAATAGATCCATCCGAAAATAACTGTGCATAAGAAATCAGTGTTGTAAATTCTGAATAATATTGTTTGTTAGTACGAATTTCTTTTTCAAAGACATCAAGAGCGCATGTGCCATTAATTTCCAGTTTATAGAAATCATATTTACCACCCTTTATGGCTTCTATCTCTTTTAAAACAAAATCAGACATAAAAAGTTTAGTAATTACTATACAAAAGTATAAATGTTTTCATTAATATAAAAAGTAAATTCAGACTTTAACATTAGTCTATTTTAAATTGAGAGAATAAATATATCAAAAACAGCAAACCAACCAAATCCACTGATTATTACCTTGCAATATTATAACTAAATTTTTAATAAAAAAAGAAATTCAATGGAAAATAGTAAACAAGTTATTTCCCTCGAAGTAAACGCCATGCGGCAAGCAGGATGCCCAAAACAATTCCAACCATTAGTAATTTCAGGTTGAAAGGGTAGGAGGGAGCCGATTTCTCCTTCAGCTCCCTGTTTTCCCGCGTCAGTTTGTCCACCGAGAGCTGCAGGCTGCTGTTCTCCCGGGTGAGGCTCTCCCGTTCCAGCGACCACTCCTTTTGTTGATGCTCCACGTCGGCCACCGACTTTTCGTACCGGCTGAGATTCTTGGTGATGCGCTCACTCATGACCGGCTGTTTACCCGTTGTCGTGTCGATCGGAGCCGCCGTGTCGTATTTAATCTCATAACTCATCCCCTCGGTCCGCAGCGTCACGTTCCCCTCTCTTCCACCGGCATCATCGTTGCGGCCGTCTCGTGGTAGGAGGTAGCCAGCATGTAGGCGCGCCATCTGTCATCCACGATGCCATGCCGGTCGAATGCCGACAGCTTGTGTTCGATGCCCCTGCGCTGTGCCGGTGAAAGCCGCCCGTTAAAGAGCGACCCGCTGATCGATTCAAAAAACATACTCTTATCCATGACCCAATCTTTTAAAAGTACCCATTGTCGGTTTGCGCATTTCGCAATCCTTCACTACGCAATAGTGGTAATCGCCATCCTGGCGCCACGTCAGCTCCCGTTCAACCGTCTTCTCCAGGCCGGTGATGCGGCGGTGATCCTCCGTCCGCTGCAGCTGCAACAGCTCCAGGTCCCTTTTCAGCTTGTCGTTCAGCTTATCCCGATCGCGCACCATGTTGAGCAGACTCTCGGCATTCGATTCGTTGTATGTGTTCATCCGCTCCATGTGAGCGACCGTGCGTTCCAGCAGTCCCATCATCTCCGTCGCCGCCGAGGCATCCTCCCTTCGTGCCAGCGCCTCCTTCTGCACCGCCTCGCTCTTTTTGATGCGCTTGTTCTCCTTGCGGTTGATCACGTTCGAGATGAATCCTCCCAGTGCGCCCCCGCCCATGAATGAGCTCAGCAGGGCCAGCAGCTCGTTGTTCAGTTGAAGTATTTCCATCATCATGTACAAAGTTTATCCGATAAGCGGAAGAGAACCGCCCCTTTCAGAGCGGCTCTGCAACCTGTTACCCTCATACGGTGATGATCTCAACCTGACCCGTGTAGACCGTGTCAGACACCTGTGCGCCATCTTCCGATGCAAATGCCACGAAAGTCTCCACCGTAGCGCCGTCCCATGTGGGCGGTATCTCCAGCAAACCATTTCCTGCAGCCCTTGTCGCCACATTCAAGTCGTACACTGCCTCCTCTGTGGTGGGGTTGTAGGCGACAGTCATGACCCGGTCCTCCGTCGACGTGTTGTTCCGCAATGCCGCATCCCAGGTGAACTTCAACTTCCCCGCCTCGCAGGCTGCCGTCACGTTGGCCGCCGGATACAATCCACCTATGGCGATGGCCACCTGTTGAAAGTCGATTTCAAAATCGGGGTACTCTCCCTTCACCCCGTTCCGGATGTTGTATGACATGGCCGCACTGAAGGCGCTGTTAGAGGTGCCGGCGACATGTTTGAACCCCACCCGGATTACCGGGATGATGCACTTCAGAAACTTTCCGATCAGCGAAAATCTGTTGCGCTGCGTCACTTGCTTCTCGGTGCGCGGGTTGCGCATGCTCGACGGCAAACTTCGCATGTAGGCGATGTTCCTCCAGGAGGCGCCCACTACGTTTCCCACTTTGCCGGAGAAACTTCCCAGAATTCCCTTTTTAATTGTTCCCATAATTTAAACTTTAAAAATTAAACAATACGGACTTGGCCTTATCCACAGGCAAAGTTTGGGAAATCCTTGTTACGCCGGTACTTTTAGGATCATTTGTCTCTCAAATGGTATTGGTAGTACATTAAATGGTATGAATAGTCCCCCAAATGGTATGGGGTGTGCATAAAATCTTTTGCCTCAGGTGGTATGCAGTGGTAGCTGAGATGTTAATGCGACCACTACATACCACCAATTAACTTTTAGTGTTAATCAGGCTGCTTTCCATTAAAGTTGTTCCTCAACAAATTAAGGATATCCGACTTCCGGTAATACAACCTCTTCTTCAGCCGCGAAAACGGCAGGAACCCGCTGATGCGCCAACGTTGCAGTGTGCGCGGCATGATGTGCAACTTCTCCATCACATCCTGCCCATCAATCCAGTCGGACCATTCCGACAAATGTTTTTTTTTCATCGTCGCATTCTTTTATTTAAGTTATAAAATTCACCCACCATCGGGGCGCTCCGGCGAAGATAGGCATCCGCACAGCGGCGGAGTGACTCCATATATCCCGGAGTCACTTCTGTATATACTATTTTTAACAATATTTACAATCGTTTAATCATCGAAAGCGTATTTCTTGCTGTAGATCAGTATTTTATGTGTTATTCTTAGGCAGAGAAAGGTAGTTTGCCTACAATTAACGAAACTTGTTAAAACATTGGATGGTATCTCTTTCTAACTCTCATTTTTTAAGCTCAGATTCAGCTCTATTTGACCATATTATTGTTTTTTTTGCCATGCGGTTAGATCCTCCATAACAACAGAATGCGGTTTGTATTTTCCATTTTCAATATCTTTTCTGCCGGCATCAATCGATTCTGATTGTTCAGCGTTCAGCTTGTACAATTCTTGCTCAGAACTGTCAAATATGGTCTGCAGCGCGTTTAGGAATTTCTCATCATTTGAGTTTTCTATTCGGGATATCAAATTTTTCTTTAGAATTGATGTTGTATTCATCTTGACTTATTTAATTGATGTCACTTTTAGTACTCCGAAAGTAATACTTTCTATATTACTAAACAAATGAAATACAGAATAGATTTTATCTGTTCAAAAAATGTTGATTTTGTGTTCGTCAAGAAACGAGTTGTGCTGGTGAGATTCCCCTCTCCGGTGGTATGCAGTGGGAGCTGAGACCTTTAGATGTTTGGCGGGGCACCCATCGCGTGCAGGGAGCGTAAAAAGAGAAATTGTTATTAATCATCGAAAGAATCTACCTTGCTGTCATTCAGTGTTTTTTGCGCGATTTCAGGGAAGATCTCCAGGAATAAATAGAACACCTTGCGCAGGTCCTTTTGCGTTTGCGGACTCTCGAAGGAGAAGTTCAGATGCGTTTTGATGTTTTGA
The DNA here is from genome assembly GCA_001768325.1 of Bacteroidetes bacterium GWC2_46_850. Lineage (GTDB taxonomy): Bacteria > Bacteroidota > Bacteroidia > Bacteroidales > Dysgonomonadaceae > Proteiniphilum. The sequence goes on from MENQ01000022.1 coordinate 10,509, forward strand.
TAATGCCTTCCGGTTAACGTCTTGATAAATCGGATCCAGGACTCCTTTGTGGTGTTATTGAAATTCACACCCAGCTCGTTGAAGAGATAGTAAAAGACAAGGATCTCATGTTCTTCAGTCTCTCCTCGTCCAGTTGATAATTAGAATGCTCCATCATGCAGAGCACGATCTCCATCACGGTAATTTTCAACAGGTTATTGTCGGGCAGGAGTTGTTTCACCACGCTCCTTGCCTCCCACACGTCATTCAGTTTGGCCCGCATTTCATCGAACAGGGCATAAGACCGGTTGAAGGCATCGAGCCACCAGTCGTTGTCCCTCTCCAGCTCCCTTTTCCTGTTGTGGTAGAAAGCAGCATTCTCCTCATCGAGCAGGTATTCATCCAGGCTCTCTTTCGGATAATCCTCCTTCGACCGTCTGATCATCTCCTGAATCTGTTGGGGCGTATTGTCGCTCACCGACTTCGGTTCACCCGTCTTCAGCGATTCCATGCTGGTGAATCCGTTTCTGTTTTCTGCAATGATGTTGTGTGCATAAATAAAAGAGTCATCCTCCTTCAGGATGTTGAGGATCTCTGTTCTGACAGCAAAGATTTTATAAATCTTCGGAGGGACGTTCTTGTTGTCGTCCTGGTGCGTGGCAAGGTACTGCGCGTCCGCGAAAAGATGGGAGTTTGTATATTCCTCCGTTTTTCGGTGATTCATGCGCAAGGGAGAAAGATCGTCGATCGTTTTCTTCACCCGATCGTAGAATTTTAGTACCCTTATCATGGGCATATTAAATAAAAAGAAGGAAGACCGATTGTCGGGCAGGTTGGGCGACGTGGTCTATTACTGGAGAAATGGCAGGCAACTGTTCCGCTCGTATGTGGCACCCGTCAATCCGAAAACACCCGCGCAGAAAGCGCAGCGTACCAAATTAAGTGTGGCCAGCACCCTCGTGTCGCAACTTTATGGCGCCATCAAGCACGGCCATAGGAACACCTTCATCACTTTTGGAACCATTTGTGGCAGGGTGATGCGGGAGGCCATCACCGGTGAGTCACCCCCTTTCACCATCGACTATAGCAAGATCCGTATTGCCGAGGGCCCACTACAAAAGCCACTACATATCCTCGCTTCCTATGATCCCGCAACCCGTCAAATGCGGTTTACCTGGGACAGCGCATTGGTCAACTACCCTTCGCAGGGAAGATTATCCGACAGGATTCTCATCGTCAGCTTTCTCGAAAAGCCGCAGCCCCAAGTGAAGACTCACGTTGTGGGTTCCCGTGGCGACAAGGAAGCCACCTTCACGCTCCCCGAGGGCTGGGATTCCCACAATACCCACTTCTGGCTATATGTTTCTTCACTCGATGGGGAGGAGCATTCCGGGAGTGAGTATGTGGAGGTGAAGAGATGTTGATTTAACCCCAAGCTTTTAATCGCGTATCTATCTCACTCATTAAATGTTTATTATTTTGGAAAAAATAATTCAATGAGACGAGTTGGCTCAATTTTTCTGAGGCCTCTTTTCTTGCTAAAATTCCTAATCGAACCAGTTCATCAAAAATCCAAATGATGCCGTGACATTCGATGGATTTATTTTTAGCATGATTTCTGACAGTTCGATCGCTGCTTAATACAGAGGCGTTTAGTTTGTTGGCTATGTGTAAAACCGACTTGTCAGTCTCAGATAAAGACTTGGAATATCCTTCTGAATATATTTCAAGGAAGTCATTTTCCGTAAGATTATGAATAACAAGTTTATTGACAGACTGATATGCTTTCAAAACAAGTTGTTGCTCATTATTTAATTCAAAGTAAACACCCGATGTAGTGTGAACTTCCAATTCCAGACCAAAAAAAGAAGTGATTAAATCTATATCAAATAGATCTATAAATATACAAGCATCCGTTACGGCAATTTTGAGTATCATTTTCATGTGCGGTATTAAGATTAACGAAGCTTGTTAAAACATTGGCTGGTATTCCTTTTTAAATTCAGCCAAAGAACGGTTCGTTAATGACGCTGCTTTCGACATTGAAATTTGGTCTTCAATCAGTGCCCTGAACAATAGTTGCTCGAACCGGTTACTCTCCTCTACCCCTATGTAATCCACGGGCTCATCAACCCTCCAGTTCATCTGTTTCATTAACTGGAAAAATTGATTCGTATAATGATCATTTATTATACCACACTCGTTGGCGCGCATGACGATAGCTTGCATCGAGATGCCATACTGTTTTTTGATACTGGCAAGCTCGAGGTATGAAAGTTTATTTCTGTGCTCTCCTAACTCGGTCATGATCGTCTCTTTCGGTAGCAACATCGCTCCCGAAAATTGGTGACATAGCGTTTCTTTCTGTTTTTCAGTCACATCTCCAAATTTCAATAACAGGTGAGCCAACTCGTGAAGCAAAGTAAAACGTATCCTGTCCGGCTTATTCGTTTTATTTACATTATAGGCAATTACCGGAATGTTGTCATTCACAAAAGCTTGTAAGCCATCGAAGTTCTCAGAAACATCCAGTTTTATAACCTTGATGTTCTTCTCTTCCAGCAGTTCCACGATATTAAATATGGCTCCTTTTCCGAGAGACCACTTTTGCCTGATAATCTCGGCTGCCTTATCAACATGATCGTAAAGGGTAACCTCAGGATAGTCTGCAAGTGGATGCTCAAACTCATTGTGAAGTCCGATGATCTCCTCCAGTTCTAAGTAGCGCGAAAGATATTCTCTTGCTTTTTCATTAATGATCGCTGCATCCTTTTTTGATAATTTGTCTATTTTTCTGAATTCAAAATCACCCAGTTCCACTCGGGTAGTCCTGAAGAAATAGTCAGGTGTAACACTTAGCGCTTTGCTTAGTTTATTAATTTTTTCCGAATCAGGAATAACTTCTCCTTTCTCGTACCTGTGTAATGCCTGTCTGGTCAATATATTACCCATTGCGTCAGCCAAATCCTGTAACGAATATCCGTTCATTAACCTGGCTGATTTAAATCGTTCTGCAAATATCCTTTTTATATCCATCTGTCACACTTTTATTATTACAACGCAAAAGTAGCATGTTTGGTTGACAAATACAATAAATATAACTTGTTTTTAATATGATAAGCCATTGTGTCATGACGTATGACACGCTGAATTAGAGTAAATGAGACATAATGTCGCTTGATGAATAAAAAATAATTTAGTTTACATACATGGTTGACAGAATTGTTAAATGGTACGATATTTGTAAACTAAATTTCGAAGTTTAATATAATTTTTTTTTGGATTATGGAGAAAATTAATGGGGCGCCTGAAACGCAAAGTGAAAAACCTTACATTATCTTTATTGATAAGGTAAAGTATGAAACTGGTAACTCACACCTAACCGGTACAGAGTTAAAGGAGATGGCAGGATTATCGAAAGAGTTTAAAATTTTCGTGAACACGCGAGAGAAAATTTGGTTACAGCCTTCAATTTCATTCGGACAACTCATGGAGTTAGCGTTTGGTGTTTATGAAGATATGCCCCATATCGCTTATACTTCAACGTATGACAAAGGTCCCAAAGAAAATAGGAATGGTGTTTTTGTAAAAGGTCAGCGTGTTTATGTAACAAATAACATGATTTTCAATGCAACAAGAACTGATAAGTCGTAATAATGACCTTAAATGTCTCAGAGACGAGGGTTACGAGGTAGAGATACGTGGTGGATATTTACTTATCCATCACGTGCCCTACCTTAATAGTGAAAAGAACATTTGTTTTGGCACTCTTGTCAGTACCTTAACATTAAGGGATAGTAATACAGTTGCGAGACCTGATAATCATGTGATTCATTTTATAGGAGAAAATCCATGTGAAATAGATGGAAATCCTATTTCAGCGATTCAGCATGACAACAATAGTAAACAATTTGGAGAAATCGTAGTAAACAGATCTTTCTCGAATCGGCCTCCTGATGGTTATCCAAACTACTATGAAAAAGTCAAAAGGTATGCCGATATTATCTCCGCACCCCCTAAATCTTTATATCCCGCTGTAACTGAAAAAACATTCAAGCCAGTCATCAGCAAAGATTATGAAACCGTCTTTAATTATGTTGACACCAACTCCAGCAGAGCAAGTATTGACAGTATCAATTCAAAATTTGAGCATCAAAAAATTGCAATAATTGGTTTAGGGGGTACAGGGTCATATATTCTCGATCTTGTAGCCAAAACCCCGGTCAAGGAAATCCATCTTTTTGATGGTGATGATTTTGATCAACACAATGCTTTTCGAGCTCCCGGTGCAGCCTCCCTTGGAGATCTGGAGAAACATATGAAAAAAACGGATTACCTTGCGAGTATCTACTCCAATATGCATAAAAATGTCATACCACATGGTTTTTATATGGACGATACCAATATTGATAGACTAGGCGAAATGAACTTTGTGTTTCTGTGTATTGATAAAAACAGCGTTCGAAAAATAATAGTCGATTATCTGTTAAATGCAGAAATACCCTTTATTGACGTTGGCTTAGGTGTAATCGAAGTGGATGGTAAGTTAAGCGGATTGGTGCGAACTACAACCGTTACAGAAGGTATCTCGAGTCAAGCTTTATCCTCGATTCCTATGGTCGACAGTGATATAGATGATGCCTATTCGTCCAACATACAGATAGCAGACCTTAATGCTCTAAATGCTTGCTTCGCTGTAATACGATGGAAACAATTCCTTGGTTTCTATATTGATTTTGTCAAAGAATATAACAGTGTTTTTTCTATTGACACAACTATCATTAATCATAGCCGTGATGAAGCATAAGTTTGTAGATATTGTTCCAGAAGATATGGAAGACGGAATATTGTATATTTCTATCAAGTATGGGACAGCTATACATCTTTGTGCGTGTGGTTGCAAGAACGAGGTTGTAACGCCATTTTCGCCAACCGACTGGCAGCTTACTTTCGATGGAAAAACAGTATCACTCTCTCCCTCTATTGGTAACTGGAGTTTTAAATGCCAATCACACTATTTCATTAAAAACGATGAAATTATATATGCACGGAAATTGAGCAAAAATGAAATAAGGAAAGGAAGGAAAAAAGATCAAAAGCAAAAGACGAGATTTCTTAAGAAGGCAAGAATTAGTCCACTTGCATGGTTGGGCTTAAAAAAACGAATACGGTATGAGCAAGAAAGTGACCAGTAAAGAAGCGGCCTGAAGAGTAAACATTTTTGTCTTTCAACAGTTGTGCGCAAGATTTATAAATGAACATTATAAAAAATTCTCTAAAATATTTTTTTTTATAAGATATTGTCCTATATTTGCATCATATATTTCTATATAATTCATTATAAGTTGGATACAGGGTTAAGGGAAGTGTCAAAAAAGGACACTCCAACTGGTTGGAGACCCATTTTTTTGCGTAGTAAGTATGATTTCAACGTTTAAATTTTACTTTACCTCCCAGAACCGGGAGGTGTACAGAACTATTGCGCGCGAATTTCACACATTGCCGATACATGTCTATCGGTTGGCACATGGCAAGCGCGGCAAGGGCGATAGAGACTATTATGTCATCAAGCGGCTCAAGGAGGCGGGAGTTATCGATTCCACCATCTGTTGGTGACAGATACCCGGAATGCAACCCATGAATGAATCAACAGCAATAACGCCGGAAGATGGGGTTCCTTATTTCAATCCCCGTATTTGCGTGATCGGGCTTGGTCATACAGGCATACATCATGCGATGCTGTTCAGTGAGAAGTATAAGACCATCGGGTATGATTCCGATCGGGCACGTACGGATAAGCTCATGCGCGGCCATGGCAGCACGTCAAGGGTGTCGGATAAGCTATTGAAACAGGCTATAAGGAATGGTCTGTCCTGTACGTCCGATGTGGAAAAGATACGCAAATGCAATTTTTATGTAATCATCGTCCCTCCGATATGTGTTGAAAGGAACGAATCCGATCTGCGTATCCTTTGGGATGCCTCTGAGATTGTTGGGAAAGTGCTTTCCGGAGGCGACATTGTCGTGTATGACTTCTGTGTCGGTACCACCATTATGGAGAATGACTGTATTTCCATTATTGAGCAGGTGAGCGGCCTCACCTGTAACTTCAATTTCTTTGCCGGGTACAGTCCTGGGCCTGACAATTTCGAAGTGAAGGGGTTCACCAGCTGGGGTATCGGAAAATTCACTTCCGGCAGTACCCCTGAGATTACCAGGATTGTGGATGAGGTATATACTTCCGTCTTCACTGTCGATACCCTTAATAATAAAGCAACAGAAACTGTGATTGCCAAAAAGTAACAAAAACTTAATGGCGACCTGTTGAAACATTTTGGTGTATGATGTGTTTATAGGGCAGCAAAATTGTAGAACCATGTCCCATATTTTGTATTTGACAAAATAAAAAAGAACGGATATGGTTTTTTATTGTAATTTTGTAATACTGCGAAAATGAATCTGCCGCGCGTAATTTCTATGTGACTGGTAGTCACGAAGTGCGCTTGCACGACAGGATGTTGTGCTGGAAATCAACATTTCTCTATTAAGTCACGGTATAAACAAATGACTCCCATTTGTTGTAAGATGAAACATATACTAGCCATCTTTTGCACCCGGTAAATCATTGGGCTGAACCACACCAAACGATCATTGTACTTAAATAATAAAAATGGATATTCTTAAACTGATAGGACGGGAAAAGGAATTATTTACTGATGATATTCAGCGAAACGAGAAAGCACTATCGGAGATAGTAAGCTCATCTCGTTTTCTTGTTATTGGCGGTGCCGGATCGATAGGGCAGGCGGTAACGAAAGAGATTTTCAAACGCAGTCCGCAGAAACTTCATGTGGTGGATATCAGTGAAAACAATATGGTAGAGCTGGTGCGTGATATCCGCAGTTCGTTTGGGTATATCAATGGCGATTTTCAAACATTCGCGCTGGATATCGGTTCTGCTGAATACGATGCTTTTTGGAACAATGATGGAGGGTATGATTACGTACTCAACCTCTCTGCATTAAAGCATGTGCGAAGTGAAAAAGATCCTTTCACCATGATGCGGATGATCGATGTGAATATCTTCAATACGGAAAAAACAATCCGTCAGTCCATCGAAAAGGGTGTCAGGAAATATTTCTGTGTTTCCACAGACAAGGCAGCCAATCCTGCCAATATGATGGGTGCTTCGAAGCGGATCATGGAGATGTTCCTGATGAAGTACAGTGAACAGATAACCATTTCCACAGCCCGTTTTGCCAACGTGGCATTTTCCGACGGCTCCCTGCTTCATGGCTTCAACCAAAGGATACAGAAACGTCAGCCTATTGTGGCACCCAACGACGTTAAAAGATATTTCGTGATTCCCAAGGAATCGGGCGAACTTTGTCTGATGTCCACCATCTTCGGAGAAAACAGGGATATTTTCTTTCCCAAATTAAGTGAGAGTCTTCATTTGATTACCTTCTCAGATATTGCCGAAAGGTACCTCAAACATATTGGTTACGAACCCTACTTGTGTGAGAGTGAGGAAGAAGCCAGAGAACTGGCTCACACACTACCCGAGAAAGGAAAATGGCCCTGCCTCTTCACACAAAGCGACACGACCGGTGAAAAAGACTTTGAAGAATTCTTCACCGAGAATGAAGTCATTGATCTAAATAGGTTCCAGAATCTGGGTATTGTAAAAAATGAAGCGTTGTATGACAAGAAGCTGATGCAGCATTTCACGGATACAATCACATCGTTTAAACAAAATAAAAGATGGACCAAGGAACAGTTGGTCAAACTGTTTTTTGAGATGATTCCCAATTTCGACTATATCGAAAAGGGGAAATATCTGGATGCAAAAATGTAATTGAGATTTTGGAAATGTATCACGACGTAGTCAGTTTTGTTCATGACTTATATGGAACCGAAGGAATGGTTCCGCTTCATGTTCCCACTTTCAGGGGAAATGAGAAGAAATATCTGAACGAATGTATCGACAGCACATTCGTATCCAGCGTGGGTAAGTTCGTCGACCGCTTTGAAGAGATGATGGTGGAATATACCGGCACACAAAAAGCGGTTGTTTGTGTGAACGGGACCAATGCACTCCATATGGCCATGCTCCTGGTAGGTTTGGAAAGAGAAGACGAAGTGATCACCCAGGCTCTGACCTTTATCGCCACCTGTAATGCAATCAGTTACATTGGTGCACACCCCCTGTTTATTGATGTGGACAAAGACACCATGGGTTTGTCGCCCGACGCGATGGAAGCCTGGTTAAAGGAAAACGCAGCAATAAATGGAGAAAGCTGTTACAACAAAAGAACCGGCAGAAGAATCAAGGCCTGTGTGCCGATGCATACTTTCGGGCACCCCGTTCATCTCGATAAACTGGTAGAGGTCTGCAATCGCTATCATATAGAATTGATTGAAGATGCTGCCGAAAGTCTTGGAAGCTTTTACAAAGGTAAACATACCGGTACTATCGGAAAGATTGGAGCAATCAGTTTCAACGGGAACAAAACAATCACCACCGGTGGGGGTGGAATGTTGCTGTTCCAGGATGAAAAGCTGGGTAACTTTGCGAAGCATCTGACTACACAGGCCAAAGTGCCACACCGTTGGGAATTTGAGCATGATCATATCGGGTACAATTACAGGATGCCCAATATCAATTCAGCCTTGGGATGTGCCCAGTTGGAAGAGATCGATCATATTTTAGCCAACAAGCGTGAAACGGCAGAGAAATACAAACAGTTTTTCTCAGACAAAGAAAATATACAATTCTTTACCGAACCGGAAGGGTCAAAATCAAATTACTGGTTGAATGCGGTCCTATTGAACGATAAAGAAGCACAACTTAAATTTCTGGAGTATACCAACGATCATGCAGTCATGACCCGACCTGTTTGGGAGTTGATGAACAGGCTTCCCATGTTTAAGGATTGCGAAACAGATGGATTAGAGAACACGGTATGGTTTGCAGACAGGGTTGTGAATATACCAAGTAGCGTGCGGTAAAATGGGGCACAAAAAACTCATACTTGTTGGTGGAGGCGGTCACTGTAAATCGGTGATAGATGTTGCAGAGAGTGCAGGCTTCCATATACTGGGAATATTGGATGTTCCTGAAAATGTAGGCAATAATGTTTTGGATTATTCGATTATTGGCACCGACAATCAGATACCGGATTATGTGAACGACGCTCTATTTATAGTGACAGTCGGTCATATCAAGGATGCAGCACTGCGCATCAAATTGCACCAGAAAATCTTTGAGGCAGGAGGAACACTCGCCACAATTGTAGCTTCAACGGCTCATATTTCGAAGTATGCACAAATAGGCGAGGGTAGTGTGATTATGCACCAAGCCGTTGTGAATGCCGATGCAATCATTGGCAAGGGATGTATCATCAATACATTTGCCAATATAGAACATGATGCAAAGATTGGCGATTATTGTCATATTTCTACCGGAGCAATGATCAATGGCAATTGCGTGGTTGGAAATGAAACCTTTATTGGCAGTCAGTCGGTCATGGTCAACGGGATAGAGATTACAGCCGGTTGTGTAATAGGAGCCGGTTCTCTGATTCGAAAAAATGCTACGCAAAAAGGGGTTTATTCGGGCAATCCGGCGACACTTAAAATTAAATTGCAGTAAGCAGATGAAGGCAAAACATGTAATGATCATTGCCGAGGCAGGTGTAAATCATAATGGAAGCATGGAAAATGCATTCCGACTTGTTGATGCAGCTGCCGACGCAGGGGTCGATTACATTAAGTTCCAGACATTCAAAGCCGAAAAGCTTGTTTCCGGTTCTGCAAAGAAAGCCGTTTATCAAATCCAGAATACCCGGAACGCTGAAGAGACGCAGCTCCAGATGTTGCAGAAACTGGAATTGTCCCATGAGCAGCATTCACAACTTATCGCATATTGTCAGAAAAAAAACATTCAATTCTTTTCTACAGCCTTCGATCTAGATTCGCTGGAATATCTTCATAAGGTTGGTCTCAAGATGGTGAAAATCCCATCGGGAGAGATTACAAACTTACCCTATCTTCGAAAAGCTGCCCGTCTTTTCCGGCAAGTGATTCTATCTACCGGAATGACAACCATATCGGAAATAAAAGATGCTGTAACAGTCTTCACTGAAGCCGGTATACCTAAAGAGAATATCACCATTCTCCATTGCAACACGGAGTATCCGACACCTATGGATGATGTCAATTTAAAGGCAATGCTTCATATACAGGAGGTTTTTGCAACAGAAGTTGGTTATTCTGATCATACATTGGGTATTGAAGTCCCCGTTGCTGCTGTTGCCCTGGGAGCATCTATTGTAGAGAAGCATTTCACGCTCGACAAGAAAATGAACGGTCCCGATCACAGTGCATCGTTAGAGCCTGATGAATTGAAGGCTATGGTTTCTGCAATACGGAATCTTGAAAAAGCTTTATCGGGAAGCGGAATGAAAGAAGTCTCGCCATCAGAACAAAAAAATATGGCCATTGCCCGTAAAAGCATTGTGGCAACAAAGGAAATACACAAAGGTGAACTTTTCACAGAGGATAATATAGGTGTGAAACGACCCGGAACAGGCATTTCTCCCATGAAGTGGGATGAAGTGATCGGGAAGGTATCCCAACAGGATTTTGCAGAAGACGAACTGATAACAATATCGTAATGAAGATTTGTATCGCAACCGGCACCAGGGCTGAATACGGATTATTGAAACCGCTGATCGAGAAGATCAATGCAGACAAAGAGTTCACTTTGCAACTACTGGTGACAGGTGCTCATTTATCACCTGAATTCGGACTTACTTATCGACAGATAGAAGCCGACGGGTACGAGATTGATGCAAAAGTTGAAATGCTTCTTTCTTCTGATACTGCAGAGGGTATAACCAAATCTATGGGATTGGGAATGATTGGTTATGCCGATGCCTTTAAAAGATTATCTCCGGACTTATTGGTTATACTTGGAGACCGATATGAGATGTTGTCTATCGCATCCACAGCACTTATTTTTCGTATACCCATTGCCCATATTCATGGTGGTGAACTCACAGAAGGTGCGTACGATGATGCTATTCGTCATGCCATTACCAAGATGAGTGCATTGCACTTTACCTCTACAGAGGCTTACCGACAGCGTGTGATTCAGTTAGGAGAACAACCTGAAAGAGTCTTTAATGTGGGAGCCATTGGATTGGATAATTTTCAATCGTTTCAACTTCTTTCTAAACAAGAATTAGAAGAAGATTTGCACATCACGTTTCATCGGTACAATTATCTGGTAGGGTTTCATCCTGAAACATTATCAAATCAATCTGTTGAAGAACAATTTGATGCATTGCTTCAGGTTATCGATATGCAAACCGATAGCTTTTTTATTTTTACGAAGGCCAATGCTGACACAAACGGACGGATCATCAATCAGATGATGGAAGCATATGTAAAGAAAAATCCTGAGAAATCTGCATTGTTTGCGTCATTGGGTTCTTTGCGTTATTTGTCCGTAATGAAACAAGTAACCGCAGTCGTAGGTAATAGTTCGAGCGGTATTTTGGAAGCACCCTCAGCAAACACCGCCACCATTAATATCGGTGACCGGCAAAAAGGACGTATTCAGGCAGAAAGCATTGTGAATTGCAGCACCAAAAAGGAGGATATTCTACAAGCATTCCGGAAAGTTCAAAGTGAGGAGTTCAGAAACAAACTCAATGGCATCACCAATCCTTACGGAAATGGGAATGCTTCTAATAAGATCATCGGTATTTTCAAAACAATATCAGTTGACAAACTCAGCCAAAAAACATTTTACGATATTCGATAATGAGCGATTTTGAACGGTATATTTTGCCTGAAACGGCAACGATCAAAGATGCACTGGTTGCATTGGATAAAAACTCCGACGATGTGCTGACTTTATTCATCGTAGACAAGGTTGGCAAAATGCTGGGAACACTTACAGACGGGGATGTACGTCGAGGGTTGATTCAAGGGATAGATTTGAAGGAAAGTGTTATATCCATTATGCATTCTACTTTTAGATATATCTCAGATGATAGAAAAGACGTAAAGCTTATAAAAGACTATAAGGAAAGAGGTATCAAATTACTACCATTTCTTTCTAAAGATGGAAGAATTGAGAAAGTATATGCTCTGAACAAGATTTCATCTATACTCCCCATTGATGCCGTTATCATGGCGGGCGGCAAAGGTGAACGTTTGCGCCCCTTAACATTGACTACACCAAAACCATTGCTGAAAGTAGGCGATAAATGCATAATAGACTATAATGTTGATGCATTGATCAGTTATGGAATGGAGAATATAAGTGTGACCGTGAATTATTTGGGTGAGCAATTGGTAGATCATTACAAAGAAAAAAGGAATAACATTCAGGTCAAGTGTGTACTGGAACCCAACTTCCTTGGTACGATGGGATCTGTTAAGTTTGTGGATTCATTTGTCAATGACACGGTCTTGGTGATGAATTCCGACTTATTCACAAATATTGATTACGAGGATTTTTATCTCCATTTTTTGGAAAACGATGCAGATATGTCCGTTGCTGCGGTTCCTTATTCCGTGAATGTACCCTATGGTATTTTTGAATTGACAGGTAGAGATATTCAAGGTGTAAAGGAGAAACCTACCTACAATTATTACGCCAATGCTGGGATTTATTTAATAAAAAAGAAATTACTAGATCTTATTCCGGATAATCTTTTTTATAATGCCACTGATTTTATGGGCATGCTTATATCAAAAAAACGTAAAGTGATAAGATATCCACTTACTGGTTATTGGATTGATATTGGTAAGCCGGAAGATTATCAGAAAGCGCAGGAGTTGGTCAAACATTTATAGGAAAGAATAATGAAAATATTATATGTTATCCCTGCAAGGGGAGGAAGTAAAGGTGTTCCACATAAGAATATAAAACTATTAAACGGAAAACCATTAATATATTACTCAATAGATGTTGCCAGACAATTGACTACAGATGATCATATTTGTGTTTCGACTGATGATGAGGAAATCATTAAAGTTGTTGAAAATTATGGACTTAAAGTTCCTTTTATCCGTCCAAGCCATTTGGCTACAGATACAGCAACGACGAATGATGTTCTTATACATGCAATTAACTTTTATGAAGCGAAAGGGGATTTTTATGACGTTGTAGTTTTATTACAACCAACATCGCCACTTAGAAACTCTAGACATGTGAAAGATGCTATTAATCTATATACAAATGATATAGATCTGGTTGTTTCTGTTAAAGAATCGCATGCTGCATCAGTAATATGTGAAGAAAATGAAAACGGCTATCTCGAGTTTTGTTTTAATAAAGAAGGCTTGAGAAGACAAGACGTTCCAAATTATTATGAATATAATGGAGCCATTTACATAATAAATGCTAATAGATTGAAAAAAGTAAATTTGAGTGGATTTACTATAAAAAAGAAATATATAATGGACGAGGTCTCTTCTATTGATATTGACACAGAAATAGAGTGGCAACTTTCGGAGATACTGATAAGAAATATTTGATATACTTCTGATGATTAAAATTCCAAGAATTAACCCTAAGATAAAAGATAAATACAAAGGAGAGATTTTATTTATTAGTTCTAGTTTTTTAACACCAACTGTTGCTTTTATCTCAAATATAATTGCCACTGCATATATTATACCCTCAGAGATGGGAGTATATCAATCTATAATTCTCATAGGAACCTATGTGAGTTTTCTCCATTTAGGTGTGTTTAATGGCTTAAATAGAAATATTGCATTTTATAAAGCACAAAAACGTAATGATATTGTACAAGAACAAGTAAATACAGCACATTCTGTAGCACAAATTATTTCATTATTGGGTCTACTTATTGGTACCTTCTACATAATTTATATAGGATACTTAAGTAAGGGTCATGTGTATTTACTAGCTTCTTTACTTTTAATTTTTAACTTGGTAATATCTCCACATAAAACACAAATCGAAACTACATATAGAAGTGGCCAAGACTTCAAGGCGCTTGGCTTTATCATATACAAAGAAAATATATTGTACTTCCTAACATCTTTATTACCTATTTTTATGGGTTTTATCGGGAAAATTATTTCAGATTCAACAAGGTTGATTTTCGGGTTTTGGCTAAGATGGAAAGAGCGGCCCATTAAGGCAACTGACAAAGGAACGATTAAAAGTAGTAAGGAATTAATTCAAACGGGCTTCCCTCTACTTCTTGGAGGATATTTATGGAGCATATTTGTTATAGCAGACCAAAGTTTAATTGCTCTGAAATTCAGTGTTGAAGATTTAGGTATATATACCTTATCACGTTTAATTATTATAGCACTAATGTTTATTCCTACAGCGTTAAATGCTATTTTATATCCTAAAGCTGCGAATCTTTATGGAAGAACGGGAGAAGCATTTGCTCTAAGATCCTTTTGGACTAAATCATTGTTGTTATTTATTCTTATTATGATTCCTTTGATAATATTGGCATACTTTTTCCTTCCTATTATAGTAAATCGTTTCATGCCTGATTATATTTTAGGATTACCATCAGCGATGATAAATTTATTTACAGGATTAACATTTGTTTCAATGGGGCCTTCTGTTATTATGGCAACATTAAAGAAGAATAATCTATATATTTACACACTAATATTCGCACTATCGATATTTTGGGGAATTGGTTATTTATTTCCTGGTAGATTTTCAACTTTGGAATCGGTTGCGTGGTTTAAATTATTTTTATCATCCTTGCTTTCAATATTTATCTTGTCTTACACCTATTATTTAACAAAAAAAAATGATTAATCAGATTTTGATTTATACTCGGCCGTGGGAAGTTCGTTTTGGGATTATGCTTGCTACAGAATTTAGCAGGCAATATCCAGATAAACCTATTAAATTTGTGACTTTTTTCAGCTTATGTAAAAAAATGATTCAATCGGATGGACGTTTTGAGGTTATTTACATGCCTAAACTATTAAATGAAGTAACAGGAAATGAAATCAATGAAAAAGATATAGCAGAATTAGATAATCTTTTATACTGTAAAAGTGGAGCAAATTTAAATATGATGCTTAATTCTGAAAGATTTCTCCCAAAGGATTCAATCTCTAAGGACATTTTCCGGAATAAACATTTGATTGTATTAGATAAGTTAGTAATAAAAGGAACATTATCCGTTTCTTCGATGTATGACCACTTTGTTTATTGGTTAGCAGGGGCGCTAGCTACAGCTAAAAATGGTTATCACTTCGCATTTTGTGCTAGTGGACTTCCTCCAAATAGAACCACAATTTTTAAGACACCTTGGGAGACATGGACGGTTAGTCGTTCAATAGAAGAGACGAATCATATACTTGATGAGACAATTCAAAAATTGAATTTACCTGTGGAACAAAGAGTCAGTTATATGAAGAAGGATGAAATGCCATCCTTTAGACGCAGATTCAATCAGAGATATAAAGAATTTAAATGTTCTGTTGAGGACTGGAATTCAAATAGTTATTTTGTAACAAAGAATCCATATTTAAGAATCTTAAGAAGATTTTTTATGCCATTACTTCTTTATAATTCAGATTACAAGCATTATACAGTAAGTGATTTAAATGATATCGATTTAAAAAATTACAAATATTTATTTGTACCACTTCATTACGAGCCTGAAGCAGTTATTAATATGTTCAGCCCTTGGTTAAGGGATCAGATTGAGATGTGTCGTTTAATATCTCAGGCTCTACCAACAAATGTGAAATTGATTGTAAAAGATCATCCACTAATGTCTGGAATTAGAAAAAAAGAGTACTACAAAAAAATACAAGAGATCCCTAATGTTTTATTGGTACCTTCAAGGATTCAAAGTAATAATTTATTGGGAATTTGTATTGGTGTTATATGTCTTGCTGGTACTGCTGCAAATGAAGCTGCACTTTTAGGAAAGCCTTCCATTTGTTTGGGAAAACCTCCATTTAGAAAAAATGTGCAATATGCTGATTTTGCAGAAGATTTTCAAATAAGCGATTTGTACTCGGTAATAAAAAAATGGGAGGATGAAGATGAATATAAACTTGATTTGCATAGTTGGAATACATGGGTAAACTCCCAAATTGATATTCCTCTTGTACCCGTTATGAACGGCGTTGTCAAAGAAATCAATGTTGAGTATGATGATTTGAAAAAATTTACACAATTTATAAATGATTCTCTTTCAAAAAATGAATAAGAATTATAATTCTTCATGGAGGTAATATGGAAAGAATTAATGTGAAAAGTACATTTGTTTCTAAGGTCGCCTTATTGTTCCTAGGGATAAATCTAGTCGCTGGTTTTTTATGGGTATTCAATATACACACACTAAGACTATTATTGCTTGCTTTTTCTGGATTCTCTTTGTTCGTGGTTACGATCTTTCATGCAAAAAATAAACTAACTTTTCATGTAATTTTTTATTTATGTATATTGTTTTTTTTTAGTTTTTTAATTAACTTTTCATTAACCGATTATCAGTTATTCTTAATAGACATCTCTGCAATCGGAATTATTTTGTCAGTTTTTTCACTAACAGGCTTAAGCAATAAATTAGTTAAAGATGGCATAATACTCATGATAATATTAACAATATTATATTTTGCATATACATTGCCATTCATGGATTTATCCATAATTAGAAGTGGAATATACAATAGAGCTGAAGCATTCAATTCATATGGATACGAGACATCTAGTAGTGGTATATCAAAAGGATATATAATTTATTCAACTCAACAATTAGCGGTATCTTGCTTGATTACTTCTTTATTGTTACTTCCCGTAATTTATAAACAAGTAAATAAAAGCTTTACGATTGCATTTGTAATTATTGCTTTTATATTTATCATAACCTTCTCGGTGTTTTATCAAAAGAGACAACAATTTGTAGAATTGATTTTGTGTGTAATTCTTTCTTTCTTATTTTACAGAAAACTACTGCCGGGATTAATTCCAAAAAACAAATTATTCAATATTACTGTCTTAGTCTTATTTATTATTCTCATTTTTTCTTCAAACATTGTTAATAACATATTCATTCGTTTTTCTGAAACTTTCAGTAATTTAAAGGAGTTTGATCGTTTAGAAGAGTCTATCAAAGTCTTTTCCGATTTTAATACAGTAAATTGGATCTTTGGTAAAGGATTTGGGTATGCCGCACCGGATACTCCTGGTGGAATTATTTTGCATATTGGTTATTCAAATTTATTGATGAAGGGAGGACTGATTGTACTCTTATTTTATCTTTTCCAAACTTTTAGGAATATCCGCTATTGTAAGAAAAAGGCAAAACAATATCCTGAATTTAATATTGGAATTGCAATTTCTATTTTTTCTTTAATTCAATTGATTTATTCTCCTGGATATCACTGGTTTGTTCCCAGCTTAATTATGGGTTTAGCTATGTTCTCAAGATATCCCTTAAAAACTTTTATATATGATAAGTATAGTAACTCCAGTTCTTAATGGAGTAAAATTTATTGAAAAGAACATAGATTCTATTCAAAAACTTTCAATCCCCTTTGAACACATAATTGTAGATGGCGGGTCTTCAGATGGTACTTTAGAAATTATTCGAAAGTATTCTCATGTGAAAGTGTTACATCAGTTGGATAAAATGGGGATGTATAGTGCAATTCATCAAGGGTTTCTAGCTGCAAAATACGAATGTATTACGTGGATTAATTGTGATGACATGATAATGAAAGATAATTTTGAAAAAGCAGTTTTGATGTTTCAAAATAAGAACATAGATTTTCTTTATGGAGGAGTTCTTTATCATAATATAAACAATAAAAATCTAATTTATCGCCCTACTATTCACTATACAAAATGTCTTTTGAATAGTGGTATTATGGCAGTAGCACAGTCCAGTACACTTTACAAAAAAAAATTATATTTTAAATGTCAGGGATTAAATTACCAAAAGTTTAAATTATTAGGAGATTTGGATTTGTTTCAAAGATTTGCTCGACAAGAGAATGTTAAGTTTTTGTCTTTCAATAAGCCAATTTCAATTTTTTATCTATATGATGGCTCGTTATTAGCATCAAATACAGACAGGTATAATATTGAAAAAAAATTTATTGGGAAAAAACCAAATTTTTTGAAACTTGTATTATATAAACTAATGCTGACCCCATATTATTTGAACAAAATATTGATTAATAAATATCTTTTCAAGTTCAAATCAAAGGATTTTGAATAAAACTTAAATTGATATTCCTTAGATTGGTTAAAAAATCATTGCTGTCCCATTAAAATCTAAAATAGTTCTTTTAAATATTTGAAATTTAGTTAGTTGAAGACGATTTCCGATTAAACGGATTTGAATTCTCATCTTTGCGATCCTAATCAGGATTTCAAATGCATAAAGACAAATTCGTATTCGCTCAGCTGGTCGCTTTCTTAGATAGGAATAAATTCAATTACATCGTTCGAAAGTATGATGGCGACAAATATGTGAAGCATCTCACTTGTTGGAATCAGCTCCTCGCATTGATGTTTGGGCAATTGTCTAATCGAGAAAGTCTGAGAGATTTGATTATCGCTCTTGAGGCTCATAATTCCAAATGCTATCATTTAGGAATGGGCAGAAGTGTTTCAAGATCATCCCTGGCTAGAGCCAATCAAGACAGGGACTATCTCATCTTTGAAGAATATGCCTATCACCTTGTAAACGAGGCAAGGAAGAAGCGTGTTATAGACATCTTCAAACTCGATGGAAGCGTATTCGCTTTTGATTCAACAACCATTGATTTGTGTCTGGCTGTTTTCTGGTGGGCAAAGTTCCGCAGGACTAAAGGTGGTATCAAAGTACACACCCTGTATGATCTGGAAACACAGATACCTGCATTCTTTCACATCACCGATGCCGCAGTACACGATTCAAAAGCGATGAAGGAAATTCCTTATGAGCCCGGATCTTATTACATATTTGACCGTGCCTACAACAACTTTAAGATGTTGTACAGGATTCACCAGATTGGAGCTTACTTCGTTGTTCGTGCAAAGAAGAACCTGCAGTACAAGACCATCAAATGGAAGCGAAGGTTGCCAAAGAACGTGCTTTCGGATGGAACAATTGAGTTAACGGGTTTTTATCCAAAGCAATACTACCCTGAGCCTCTTCGCCTGGTAAGATATTGGGATGAAGAGCAGAAACGTGAATTTGTATTCCTGACAAATGCAATGCACATCTCTTCACATCTAGTTGCCGAACTTTACAAAAATAGATGGCAAATAGAACTTTTCTTCAAATGGCTGAAGCAGCATCTTAAAATCAAGAAGTTCTGGGGTACAACTGAGAACGCAGTCCGAATTCAAATCTATGCTGCAATATGCGCCTACTGCCTTGTGGCAATCGTTCAACACGATATGAAACTTGACAGGAGCACGTACGAGATTCTTCAGATATTAAGCATCTCATTGACTGATAAAACTCATCTTAGAGACCTTTTTGACAAAACTAAATTTCAAAATGACAAAGAACGATTTGGACCTAATGGACCAGGTTTATTTGATTATTAATAACGTCCTAATTTTAATGGGACACTAGTGTTAAAAAATATAATATAATTATGATTGCATTGATATCAGGCATCACCGGACAAGATGGATCGTATCTGGCAGAATTCCTGCTGGAAAAAGGATATGAAGTACATGGACTGCTGCGGCGGTCTTCGTCATTTAATACGGGCCGCATCGAACATCTCTACCTGGATGAGTGGGTGCGCGACATGCACCAGAGGCGGCTGATCAATCTGCATTATGCGGACATGACCGACTCAAGCTCGCTGATCAGGGTGATACAGACGGTACAGCCCGATGAGATATACAACCTGGCGGCACAGAGCCACGTGAAGGTGAGCTTCGACGTGCCGGAGTACACGGCCGAAACGGATGCGGTGGGGACACTGCGCCTGCTGGAGGCGGTGCGGATTCTGGGCCTGGAGAAAAGTACCCGTATCTATCAAGCTTCCACGTCAGAACTGTTCGGTCTGGTGCAGGAGGTGCCGCAGAAGGAGACGACTCCTTTTTACCCGCGCAGTCCATACGGTGTGGCCAAATTATACGGTTTCTGGATTACAAAGAACTACCGTGAGTCGTACGGCATGTATGCTGTGAATGGGATCCTGTTCAATCATGAGAGTGAGCGACGGGGGGAGACTTTCGTTACGAGAAAGATCTCCATCGCGGCTGCAAGGATTGCACAGGGGATGCAGGACAAGCTTTACCTGGGGAACCTGGATGCAATGCGTGACTGGGGTTATGCGAAAGATTACGTGGAGTGCATGTGGATGATTCTGCAGCACCCGGAACCGGAGGACTTTGTGATTGCCACGGGTGAGATGCATTCCGTACGTGAGTTTTGTACACTGGCTTTCGCCGAAGCGGGCATCACCCTGCGATGGGAAGGTGAAGGAGTGGACGAGAAAGGGATTGATGTAGCTTCCGGCAAGGTACTTGTAGAGGTGGACAAGAAGTACTTCCGCCCGGCCGAGGTGGAGCAACTACTGGGTGATCCTACCAAAGCAAGAACGTTGTTGGGATGGAACCCGACCAAGACTTCGTTTCCGGAACTGGTACAGAAGATGGTGGCACACGACATGCGTTTCGTGCGTAAGCTGAAACTGAAAGCTGAGATTGACGAGGATTTACAATAAATTTAGTTGAACCAGTGATGCGACGACTGCTTTCTCTTCCCCCCAATGCCGTAAAGGATTATACCCAACTTCATCACCGTAGTGGGAAGGAGTGGTTTTGTACCTCGGACCCTCGGGACAAACGGTTGGGATCGGGTAGTGGTACTACCTGGTTGTTGGAAGAGTGTTACCGGGAGGAAAATCCGGGTGTGGATTTTAAAGATTGGCTGTCGGCTGAGAAGCGTATCCTGATACATGCCGGCGGTCAGAGTCGTCGCCTCCCTGCCTATGCGGTGACGGGGAAGATAAGTCTCCCTTTGCCTGTATTTCGTTGGGTAAGGGGGCAACGGTTGTCGCAGGACTTGCTGCGTCTGCAACTTCCGCTTTACGAGAATATCATGCAACAGTCGCCCGCTTCACTCCGTACGCTGGTGGTGAGCGGTGATGTATACATCCATGCGGAGAAGCCCTTGCAGGAGATCCCCGAAGCGGATGTGGTCTGTTATGGGTTGTGGGTGGATGCTTCACTGGCAACACGCCATGGAGTGTTCGCTGCACGAAGGGAGACCCCTGAAGAACTGGATTGCATGCTTCAGAAACCTTCCTTGCGTGACTTGGAGGATCTTTCGCATTCCCATTTCTTCCTGATGGATATCGGCCTCTGGTTGCTGAGCGACCGGGCGGTACAGCTATTGCGGGAACGCTCCTACGGGAATGGTGAGAATATGCAGTTCTATGACCTGTACAGTGAATTTGGACTGGCATTGGGAAATCGCCCTGCCATCACAGATGAAGCAATCAACAACCTTTCTGTAAAGATTCTGCCACTGAACGGAGGTGAGTTTTACCATTACGGCACCAGTCGTGAGATGATTTCATCTACCTTGGCGTTGCAGAACAAGGTGTATGACCAGCGACTGATCATGCATCGCAAGATTAAGCCCAACCCTGCCATCTTCACCCAGAACGCGGTGGTGGAAGTCTCCTTCACGGAGAGCAACCGCAACATATGGATTGAGAATGCTTGCGTGGGTAAGGAGTGGCGACTATCGGCCGATCATGTGATTACAGGGGTGCCGGTGAACGACTGGCAGCTGAACCTGCCGGAGGGGATCTGCATAGACATGGTGCCGGTGGACGAAAAAGGATATGTGGTACGTCCCTATGGAATCAATGATGCGTTCAAAGGAAGTGTCGGCAGCAGGGAGACGATTTGGATGGGTCGCCCGATTGGTCAGTGGCTGGTAGTAAGAGAACTGACTTCCGACCTGCTGGGGGGTGACGGTGTTGGGCTCCAGCAATGTCCGCTTTTTCCCTGCCTGGAATCAAAAGAAGATATGGAGCAAGTGCTTCAATGGATGATAGGATCAGAACCCTTATCCGCTGAAGGGAAAGATATTTGGCTTCGCTCCACACGCTTTTCAGCCGATGCGTTGATGGATCGGGCATCACTGTCCCGATTATATGCCCAACGGTCGGAAACCCGACGGTTGAACTATCCGATGTTGGAACAGAACTACGGAAAGAGTGTGTTTTATCAGCTCGATCTCTCTGATGTGGCGGAAGATTATGCGCGTTTGCAGTTGCCTGTGCCGAAGGCGCTTCCTGAAGAGGCGGACAGCATGCAAAAGATACACAACAGGATGCTTCGTTCCCGCCTTTTCTCGTCGCAGGGCGACAGCCTGAATGCGGAGAAGGAGGAATCGGAAGCTTTTTCGCTGCTGCGAAACGGGTTGATCAACGCTGTGACGGGAGAGAAACGTGTGCCAAAGTTGGCAGCGCTTCCCGATCAGATTGTCTGGGGCAGGAGTCCGGTGAGAATTGATCTTGCCGGAGGGTGGACTGATACGCCTCCTTTTTCGCTATACGCGGGTGGAACTGTGGTAAACATGGCCATCGAATTGAACGGGCAGCCGCCACTGCAGGTTTATGTGAAGCCTTGTGCCGACCATCATATCGTCTTGCGCTCCATTGACATGGGTGCCACGGAAGTGGTGAAGACTTTTGAGGAGTTGCGTGACTACCGCAGGCTGGGATCGCCTTTCTCTATTCCCCGGGCAGCGTTGGCGCTTTGTGGCTTTCTGCCTGAGTTCGCGGGTGAGCGGTATGATTCGCTGGAGCAACAATTGAAAGCTTTTGGTGCCGGGATAGAGGTTACACTGCTTTCAGCCATCCCTGCCGGGTCGGGTTTAGGTACCAGTTCAATTCTGTCAGCAACGGTGTTGGGTGCACTGAACGACTTCTGCGGTCTGCAGTGGAACAAACATGAGATTGCGACGAACACCCTGGTGCTGGAACAGTTGCTCACCAGTGGTGGAGGCTGGCAGGATCAATATGGCGGCATCTTGCATGGCGTGAAGCTGCTCGAGTCGGAACAGGGCTTCTTGCAGAAACCTCAGGTGAGTTGGCTGCCGGAATCCATCTTCAGGGATTCATTGCAGGCTCCCTCT
This sequence comes from Bacteroidetes bacterium GWC2_46_850, assembly GCA_001768325.1. Classification (GTDB taxonomy): domain Bacteria; phylum Bacteroidota; class Bacteroidia; order Bacteroidales; family Dysgonomonadaceae; genus Proteiniphilum. The sequence continues at coordinate 33,638 of MENQ01000022.1, forward strand.
CATCTGTTGTACTATACGGGCATCACCCGTGTGGCAAAGAATATCCTGGCTGAAATTGTGCGGTCCATGTTCCTGAACGAGGGTCAGCATCTCGCCATCCTGCATGAGATGAAAGCACATGCCGTTGATATGGCGGAGTGCATTCAGCGGGGTGATTTTGACCGGTACGGAAAACTGGTGCTGAAGAGCTGGCAGCAGAACAATGCGCTGGACAGAGGGACCAATCCGCCGGGAGTGGCACAGATCATTGATCTGATCAAAGATTATACCCTTGGGTACAAGCTTCCCGGTGCCGGTGGTGGGGGCTATCTCTACATGGTTGCCAAAGATCCGGACGCTGCACTGCGGATCCGGAAGATCTTAGAGGAGAACCGTCCAAACGACAAAGCCCGTTTCGTGGAGATGCAACTTTCCAACAAAGGGTTCCAGGTTTCGAGGTCGTAATTTTAATAGCAAAAATTAACTATGTATTGATTACCTCATCTGATAGACATTATTATGAATTATAAATTATTACAGATAAACTCTGTTGTTAACTTTGGTTCTACAGGTCGGATTGCTGAAGAAATAAGTCAATCAGTATTGGCTGCCGACTGTAAAAGTTATATATTGATAACGGCTCGCGTTCCTTAAACACTGCCAATTCAACCTCTGCCTCATAGAAGGCTGAATTATTTCTTTTTATCTTGTTCATATCACAAATATTGGCATTTAAATTTTGCTTTATTCGTGGCACAAATTTCGGGGGGAATTATATACAGACTATTAATGATATGATTGGAAAGTATATTGTAGAGCAGGAATTCTCATTTTGCTTCAGAGATGTTTATAACAATATATAAGTATTTAATGTAGAATACCCCTCTATCGAATTGATAATTGTTGTTGTTCAGTTAATTAGGGTCTGCTGAATAATAGATATTTATTCTGAAAATCAGTAAATTAAACGATATAAAATTTGCATAACTGCAAGAAATTGAGTATTTTTACTTCATAAACCTTGCATTTTATGATACGATACAAGAGCTCCAGACAGCTTTCAATATCCGAGTTCAAGATGCCTTTTGATGCAAAACTGGATGAGAATAACCGGTGGGTTGTTCTTTCAAAAATAGTTCCCTGGGAAGAGTTCGCCCGGCTTTACTACAAGAACTTCAAGAGCAACCGTGGTGCCCCCACCAAGGATGCCCGGCTTGTGCTGGGAGTGATCATCATCAAGCACATCATGAAGACGGACGATCGCGGTGTGATAGAGATGATCCAGGAGAATCCCTACATGCAGTATTTTCTTGGACTCGAAGCTTTCACTTATGAACAGGTAATGACGCCCTCGCTGCTGGTTTCCATCAGGAAACGCATTGATCTGGATGTCTTTGAATCATTGACAGACGATTTAATAAGAAAAGGGTTGAAGCTGAAAGCCGGGACAAAACAAGAAAAGTCTGACACGGTTACGAAGGATGAAGAAGAGGATAATGATGACGACCCTGATCCACATCCCGGGAACAAGGGGAAGCTTCAATTGGATGCAACGGTCTGTGATGCGGATATCAAGTATCCCACCGATCTGGATCTGCTGAACGAGAGTCGTCAAAAAGCAGAGGAACTGATTGATGAACTGTGTTTGAAGCTGGGAGTTCAGGATAAACCCCGCACCTACAGGAGGGTTGCACGCAAGGATTTTTTGAATGTGTCGAAAATGAAGAGAAAACCTGCCAACGTTTTAAGACAAGCGATACGCAAGCAAATCAACTACCTGAAGCGGGATGTACGGACTATCAATGAGATACTGGACACCATAAAGGATGAACCGGTTCCTTTTGACAGGCGGCAACTGAAATATTTTTTCGTTATCCGGCATCTGCTGGAACAACAGGAGACAATGTACAAGAAGAAGAGCCATCAAGTAGAAGATCGCATCGTGAGCATTCATCAGCCGCATGTACGTCCCATCGTCCGTGGCAAGGCCAAGGCAAAAACAGAGTTCGGGGCGAAGATCAACATCAGCCTGTTGGATGGTTATGCCAGGGTGGATCATTTCCACTGGGATGCCTTTAACGAGGGGCAGGATCTTCAGGCACAGGTTGAACGCTTCAGAAAGCTGACAGGGAAGTATCCGGAGCTGGTTCAGGTGGATAAGATTTATCTCACCCGGGAGAACAGGCGGTTTTTGAAAGAGAAAGGAATCCGCTACACCGGGGAACCACTGGGACGAAAACCGGTAAAAGAGATCAAGAGCAGATACCAAAAACGTAAAGAGCGACGAGAGGCGGCGGAACGCAATCAGGTTGAAGGGAAGTTTGGTCAGGGGAAACGTGGATATGGTTTAAATGATATCCGTGCCAGATTGGCCACGACGTCAAACAGTTGGATAGGGGCTATCATTTTTGTGATGAACCTGATCCGACACATGAGGGATATTCCCTTGTCTTATTTTGTCTCGTTACTATTGAAACTGATGAAAGTGAGAAATATAAACATTTATCCAGTCAAGCCACAAATGAAATTGTGTGCCTGATTGGGATTTAATAAGCAGACCCTAATTAGTGATAAATTATTAATTATATACAATCAAAAAAATGAATATTCTTATTAATCTGTCAACATTAAAGAAAGGTGGTGGACAAAATGTTGGTCTTAATTTTTTATCAGGTTTATTAGAATTGAAAGACTACAATGATACATATTTCTTTTTAGTTGTAAAAAATTCTCATATACACGATTTTTTATTGGATAATAATAGAAAGAATATCTTGATAACCAGTCCGTCTCCTATTAAACGTATATATAAAGAGGTTTTTACCATGTCATCTATATTTAGAAAGTTAAAAATAGATGTTATTTACACTTACTTTGGTTATGGATTATTTAGATCTGATATCCCACAGATTTGTGGTGTAGCGGTTTCTAATATTTTTTTTCCGGAGATAAAATTTTGGCATGGAAATTTTCGACACGTTTTATTAAGAAAGATAATAGATCGATACTGGATTTTTGGAATTAAAAGGGCAGATGCATTAATATTTGAAAATAAAATCATGGAAAAAAGATGCCAAATAATTTATGGTTTTCCTGAAAATAGAACTGTATATATTTCGCCTTCTTTTAATTCAGATTATAATAGTACAATTTTAGAAATTGAGGGTTTAAAAGAAAATACTGTAAAACTATTAATGCTCTGTGGTTGGCAATTGAATAAAAACATAATGAGAGTACCAGAAATTGCCTTCAATCTAAAAAAAACAAATCAATCCTATCAATTTATAATTACAGCTCCAAAAGACAATTCAAAAGAACACAAGAAATTTATTTCTTTGTCTAAACATTTTGGTGTTGAAGACATGATTAATTTAATTGGGCCAGTTAAAAAAAAATATTTGGATAGTTTATATAAACAAATAGACTATGTTTTACTAATGAGTAAACTCGAGAGTTTCAGTAATAATATAATTGAAGCTTGGAATTTTAAAAAACCCTTAATTGTTAGTAATGAACAATGGTCCAATTCAATATGCAAAAATGCCGCATATTATATACAAAGAGAATCCCCGGGGGAGATTGCTAATTCAATAGATGAGCTTCGACAGGATAAAGATCTTCAAAATAAATTAATAAATGAAGGTACATCTCAATTGAATGATTATCCTTCAATTCTTGAAAAAACAAAATCCGAGATATTATTCATAAAGAAAATATATAATGACTGTAAAACAGATAATTAGAGATTTTGCAATTTCTTCTTTCGAATTTCTTTCAGATATTGTATTCCTATTGCCAAGACATAAGATACCATTTAATTTATTTAAAAGAATATTTTTATTATTAATGGGTGCTAAAGTCGGAAAATGGGTGACATTTTATCCGGGGATTTCAATTAAAACAGGAAGAAAATTGATCATTGGAAACTATGTAGATATATCATCTGGAGTAATGTTAGCAACTGATGGAGGTCTAGAAATTGGTGATAGAACATTAATTGGTTTTAGAGCAATTATTTTATCTGACAGTCATGAAATACCTCAGAATAATGCACCAATTTTTTATGGAAAGCAATTGAGAAAAAAAATTGTAATTAAGAATGATGTCTGGATAGGTGCAAATGCAATTATTTTACCCGGAGTAATTATTGAAGAAGGTGCTATAATAGCAGCAGGTTCCATTGTTACAAAAGACGTACCATCATACTCAATAGTTGCAGGTATACCTGCAAAGGTTATTAAAATGAGAAACTGATAATGGATATCTTGTTATAAGGCACATAAGAATATTTTAATTCCTTTTTATATAATCTATAATGAAATTATTTGCAAACAAAATTTTATTAATAACAGGTGGTACAGGTTCTTTTGGCAATGCTGTTTTGAACCGGTTTCTGGATACAGATATCAAAGAAATTCGTATCTTCAGTCGCGATGAAAAGAAACAGGATGATATGCGTCACCGAATACAGAATCAAAAAGTTAAATTCTACATTGGAGATGTACGTGATAAACGTTCTGTAGATACTGCCATGCGTGGTGTTGATTATGTGTTTCACGCAGCGGCTTTGAAGCAGGTGCCTTCATGCGAGTTTTTCCCGATGCAGGCGGTACGAACAAACGTAATAGGAACAGAAAACGTACTGGATTCAGCTGTTGAGCATGGTGTGAAAAACGTGGTGGTGTTGAGTACTGATAAAGCTGCTTATCCGATCAATGCAATGGGTATCAGTAAGGCGATGATGGAGAAGGTGGCGATTGCCAAAGCACGTTCTTTAGAGAATGATGCCACAACGACCATATGTTGTACCCGTTACGGGAATGTGATGGCGAGTCGAGGTTCGGTGATTCCCTTGTGGGTTGATCAGATTAAAGCCGGAAAGCCCATCACGATTACCGATCCCGGTATGACGCGCTATATGATGACACTGGATGATGCGGTGGATCTGGTGCTGTATGCTTTTGAGCATGGGAACCAGGGCGATCTTTTTGTACAGAAAGCACCGGCTGCTACATTAACTGTTTTGGCAGAATCGTTGAAAGAGTTGTATCACGCCGATACGGTAGTGAAGGTAATCGGCACAAGGCATGGTGAAAAACTGTACGAGACTTTGGTGACACGCGAAGAGATGTTCCGCTCTGAAGATATGGGTGATTATTTCCGTATTCCGGCTGATGCTCGTGACTTGAATTATGATAAGTTCTTCGTGGAAGGTCAGGAAGATATTTCTAAAGTGGAGGATTATCATTCACACAATACTTTCCGCTTGGATAAAGAGGGAATGAAGCAACTGCTTTTGAAGCTTCCAGAGATAAGAGAGGATTTAAAACTGTTGTAATGATGAAGATTCTGATCACAGGTGCAAGAGGATTTATCGGGAAAAATCTGATTGCCGAACTAAACAATATCAAAGAAGGAAAAGCCAAGGGGTATCATTTAAACCCCGAGCTTACTCTGTTTGAATATGACATTGATACCGATCCGTCACTTCTGGATGGATATTGCAAGGATGCGGATTTTGTATTCCACCTTGCCGGTGTAAACAGACCCAAGGAGCAAAGTGAATTCATGGAGGGTAATTTCGGATTCACTTCTTTGTTACTGGACACGTTAAAGAAACATGGCAACAATTGTCCCGTGATGTTGTCTTCTTCCATTCAGGCTGAATTGGATAATCCCTACGGGATCTCCAAGAAGGCAGGTGAAGACTTACTGCTTGAATACGGTCGTGAGACAGGTTCAGATGTATTAATATACCGTTTCCCGAATGTATTTGGTAAATGGTGCCGACCAAACTATAACAGCGCTGTGGCAACTTTCTGTCACAACGTGGCTCATGATCTTCCTATTCAGGTGAATGACCGAACAGTAGAAATGACACTTGTCTATATTGATGATGTGGTGAAAGAGCTGATCGCAGCATTGGAGGGCAATCCAAACAAGTCAGGTGAGTTTTGCAAAGTACCGGTAGAGCATAAGATCACATTGGGAGAAATAGTGGATCTGATCTACTCTTTCAAAGAGAGCAGGAAGAATCTTCTTGTTGCTGATTTGTCCGACCTTTTCACGAAGAAACTTTATTCAACCTATCTGAGTTATCTCCCCGAAGATCAGTTTTCCTATCCGCTGAAGATGAATGTGGATGAAAGAGGTTCTTTCACTGAGTTCCTGAAATCCAACGATAGGGGACAGGTATCAATCAATATCTCCAGGCCGGGCATCACGAAAGGGCAGCACTGGCATCATACCAAGAATGAGAAGTTCTTGGTGGTTAGTGGAAAAGGTGTAATTCGTTTCCGTAAGATAGATGAAGAGAAGGTACATGAATATTTTGTATCGGGTGAAAAATTAGAGGTGGTGGATATTCCGGTGGGCTATACGCACAATATTGAAAATCTGGGTGAGACAGACATGGTCACGGTGATGTGGGTGAACGAAGTGTTCGATCCGGAGAGACCAGATACTTACTTTTTACCGGTTTAGATAAGAAAGATAAAGAGATGAGGAAATTAAAAGTATTGACTGTAGTGGGAACACGTCCGGAAATTATCCGTTTGGCGTGCGTGCTGCAAAAGCTGGATGCATCGGAAGCGATTGAGCATGTCTTGGTGCATACCGGGCAGAATTATGATTATGAGTTGAACGAAGTGTTTTTTGAGGACCTTGGTTTGCGCAAACCTGATCATTTTCTAAATGCTGCTGGGAAGAATGCCACAGAGACAGCCGGTCAGATCCTGATCAATATTGATCCTGTACTGGAAAAGGAACAACCGGATGCGTTTCTGGTATTGGGTGATACCAATTCCTGTCTCTGCGCTATTGCAGCCAAGAAACGTCATATTCCTATCTTCCATATGGAAGCAGGAAATCGTTGTTTCGATCAGCGGGTACCGGAAGAGAGCAATCGTAAGATAGTAGACCATACAGCAGACATCAATCTTACCTATAGTGATATTGCACGTGAATACCTTTTAGCAGAAGGTTTACGGCCCGACAGAATCATCAAGACCGGTAGTCCAATGTACGAGGTGTTGATGCAATATCTGCCTAAGATTGTGGCTTCGAATATTCTTGAAACGCTGAACCTCGAGAAGGGTCAGTTTTTTGTGGTCTCTGCTCACAGAGAGGAGAACATCTCTTCGGAGAAGAACTTCTTCAACCTGGTGGAGATATTGAACGGAATCGCTGAGAAATATGATTATCCTGTGATTGTCTCTACCCATCCACGCACCCGCAACATGATTGAAAAGAAGGGAATCACTTTTCACAAGAATGTGCAGTTGATGAAGCCGATGGCATTGAGCGACTACAATAAATTGCAGATGAATGCATTTGCGGTGTTATCAGACAGCGGTACCATTTCAGAAGAGTCATCGATTTTGAATTTCAGGGCATTGAATATTCGTGAAGCACACGAGCGTCCGGAAGCAATGGAAGAAGCCTCCGTAATGATGGTGGGACTGAATCCTGAACGGGTGATGCAGGGACTGGTGCAGTTGCAGGTTCAATCGTTGGGAGAGGAACGCAATTTCAGACCGGTAGCTGACTATAGCATGCCCAACGTGAGTGAGAAGGTGGTACGCATCATTATCTCCTATACAGATTACATTAAACGGGTAGTTTGGAGTGAGTAAGATGAATATCCTGTTTCTAACTGTTTCCAGGATTGACGATATCAACAATCGTGGTATATATACAGATCTTTTACGCCATTTTATCAAAGAGGGTCATCGCATCTTTATCGTTTCACCATCAGAAAGAAGGTTTGGTAAAAAAACGTATTTGATGGAAGATGAAAATTATTCGTTGCTAAAAGTAAAGACCCTTAATATTCAGAAAACAAACTTCATAGAGAAAGGAATAGGAACAATACTGTTGGAATATCAGTTTGAGAAAGCAATTGACAGGTATTTCAAGCAAATAAGATTTGATCTGATACTCTACTCTACGCCGCCCATTACGCTTACACGCATCATTGAGAAGATAAAGACCAGAGACAGAGCAAAGACCTACTTACTACTTAAAGATATCTTTCCGCAGAATGCTGTTGATATTGGGATGATGTCTCCAAAAGGGGTTTTATACCGATTCTTCAGAAAGAAGGAGCAGAAACTGTATCTATTATCAGATTACATTGGATGTATGTCACCGGCAAATGTGCAATTTTTGTTGGAACATAATCCTGAGATTAATTCGGAACACATTGAGGTATGCCCCAATTCTGTTGAGTTGGCAACTAATCATGCGGTGGTTGATAAAGATAAAATCAGAAAGAAATTCGATATCCCTATCGGTTCTGTTGTGTTTATCTATGGTGGAAATTTGGGAAAACCGCAGGGACTGGATTTCCTCTTGCGCATATTCGAGTCTAACCGTGATAAGAATGATCGTTATTTTATGGTCGTTGGTTCAGGAACTGAGTATGGGAAAATATCGCAATGGTTTGATGTAAATAAACCTGTGAATGCGCAACTTTTGTCAGCATTACCAAAAATGGATTATGATGAGCTGGTAGAATCGTGTGATGTGGGTCTTATATTCCTGGATCCTCGCTTTACGATTCCCAATTACCCTTCACGCTTATTGTCTTACCTGGAATATAAAATGCCTGTTTTGATGGCTACCGATGTGAATACGGATATTGGCTCCATTGCTGAAGAAAATGGTTATGGCCTATGGTGTGAGAATGGCGATCTGGAGAAATTTAATCTATTGTTAGACAAACTTGCATCCGATCCATCTTTGAGAAACCAAATGGGCGAGAATGGCTATATATTTCTTGAAGAGAATTATACCGTGGAAAAGGGTTATGAGATAATAATGAGGCATATGATGTAAAACCGAATCATTTTTTGTCATATCATATTTTATTTGTATTTAAATTTAAGACTTAAACTATATTTTAGGTTGCCATGAAAGAGATATACACGAATTTGTTTATTGGTTCTGATGATGATTATAAATTTCTATCGTATGATTTAAAGGGATGGTACATTATCCATGCTTGTAAGGATCCTTATCACAAAAATGCTTTGGGTTATGTTGGACGGTCAGCCCCGAAAGATCATCCGGAGTATTTGATTGCAGAAAGAGATTGTCATCTAATTTTGAATTTGGTAGACGCTCCGGATCCTTCTTATATACCTAAGGAAATAATTGACAAGGCACTTAATACAATCAACAATAAAATACCCGACCAAAAAGTGTTAGTACATTGTAATCAAGGTATGTCTCGTTCTGCCGTGATAGGAATGCTCTATCTTCATTCACGTGGTTTACTATCCGACGATTTCGAAGAGGCTGAAAAGGAATATTTAGATATATATCCGTTTTATGCTCCCAATAATGGAATGAGAATGTATGCAAGAAATATATGGTAGTGATCTTTTGAAAAATTGGTTATGACGAAGTTATAGATAAATTTGTGTCTGTGTGCAAGGAAATTTAATAGATAACCGAAAGTGATAACCAATGAACAATCAGGGCTTAAAAGGATACAATAGTATATAGTATGGATACTGATATATTAAATGAAAAATTTGGGGAAGTCCGGTTTCTGCTGGATATGGGAGATTTCGAAAAAGCAGAAGATATACTAAATGAAGTACATACTAATATTTCAAAGATCAATGATAACGATTTATTTATCCAATATTACCTGATTAAGACCGATTTGTATAGGTGTACAAGGCGACGAGAATTAAACCTTGTTTTATGGAATGAGATGGAGCGATATTGCATCACTGATATTCATAAGTGTATGCGTTTATCATATTTGGCAAATGATTATTTGAGGTTAAAAAGATATGATGAGGCTTTTAATTTTGCTGATGCAGCATTAAATGTTGCAAGTGGATTGGATGCCAGAAATGGTTTGCTGTCGCTACAAATTAAAGGAGAGTGTTTTAAAGTAAAAAAGGATTGGAGTAATGCAATAAAAATGTATTCCACCATAGCATCAATAGCCGAAACGGATGGTAATAAGGCATTCGTTGCCAAGTATCATGCGAAAAGTGCATTGATGCTTTATGAAATGGGATATAAACAGCTAGCAATTGATCGGTTATTTGAGGCTGAAGAACATGCAAATGAGTTGAATAATATTGATCTTATACAAAAAATTGCCATTTGGCGTGCTGATTTATACAGAGATATGGGAGATGATAAGAAGGCTCTGGATTTACTGAAAGTGATAGCTGGTTTCAATAATGAGTACTTTTATTATTGAACCAACTTCATATGATTTTGCCTCTTTTTTAAAATATCGAGACAAGATTATTGTTTCAGAGTTACCTAATATCCTTCAGGTACTGGAAAATATTGCAGAGGATGAGCTAAAGGCTCGTTTAGATCCATTGCAATCATCTCATATTTCATATTTGCAAAGTGATAATACATTTGTTTTGGTTCGAAATGACGGGAATGGGCGTATTCAATTTATGCCCACTTCCCCTTCCGGAATGAAGTTTTATAGAGGTGAAAACGACTTTCATGAAGTTTGTAAACCAAGTTTATTTAGAGGTCTTTCAGGTAATAGAATCTTAATAGAACAATTGAAGACATGTGAGTTTATATTATTATTGGAATCGCATCCTATAGTTAGAGATTTTTTAAATTCGGGTTATGACATAGATCCTGTTGGAATGGCACAGCATTATGGGTTAAAAACAAATATATTAGATTTGACCAATAACAAATGGGTTGCTGCATTTTTTGCTTGCACTAAAACAAATTCAACAGGAGCATATGAATTATTGGATGGTTCTTACGAGAATAAGATGGGAATTCTATACTCTTTGGATATTGAACCAGAAAGCTTTGGAAAAGATGTTATTGTTGTAGGGGCACAACCATTTGAACGTCCTACAAGGCAAAATGCCTTTGCATTATCCTTATCTGAAGATGATAATTTTAATGACCGTAAAGGATTAGGAATCATTCCATTTAAACATGACAAAGAATCTGAAAGTATCCTTTTTGACATGTTTTACAGAAGTAAGAAACTTTTCCCTGATGATATGCTTGTTGATGTGGTATCACAGATAAATGAGATAAATGAAATTTCTTGTGGTGCAGTCTCCTTTTGCAAGACTGTGTATTATTCCAATGTCTCTGATAATGATTGGGAAAAGTATTTAAAACAAACAGGACTTTCAATTGTGCCGGAAACGACTATTAGATTTGATGAAGAGAAACTAAATATTCAGTACAAGTTTTGGTGCAATTATGGTAGAGACAGATTAATGAGAAGAACACAGTGTCATCTGGTTACGTCTTTTAAATTTGACAACTTTTAATTTCAGAGTTCAAGATGCCCTGTGAGGCAAAACTAGATGAGAATAACCGGTGGGTTGTTCTTTCATAAATAGTTTCCTAGGAAGAATTTGCCGGCATTATTACAAGAACTTCAAAAGCAACCATGGTGTATGTACCCACGAAGGATGCCATACTTGTGCTTGGAGTGATCATCATAAAACACATGAAGACTGTTGAAAGGGGAGTAATCGAGATGATACAGGAGAACCCCTGCATGCAGTATTTTCTTGGGCTCTGCGATAATGAAGATAATTCAATATATACCACGAATAGTGATCTCTCAAAATAGATTTTCAAGTATTTAGTTTAGAAAGAAAAAGAATTAAAAATAAGAAAATCGATTAATATGGATAAACTGACTGATTCAAATATTGAAAGGCAAAATATTCTCAATAACAGGTACGCGTTAGAGCGTATTCAGGAATATATTGGATTGCCCGGTATGCTTTTTGAAGGCGAGTTTCGATTTACAAAGCAAATGGTGGCAGACTTTTTTGAAGTTGATACTTCGACTATCGATCGTTATCTTGAAAAATATTCTGAAGAGCTAAGACATAACGGATATATTTTAAGTAGAGGAAAGCATCTGAAAGAGTTCAAGTTGCAATTTGCTCACCTTATTGATAAGGCGAGCAAAACTACTCAATTGGGCTTATTCAATTTCCGCTCCTTCTTAAACTTGGCAATGTTACTTGTTGAGAGCCAAAAAGCAAGACATCTACGAAGTAAAATTCTTGATATCGTTATTGATACCATTAATCAAAGAACTGGTGGAAATACAAAATTCATTAATCGACGTGATACAGATTACCTCACATCGGCTATACAAGAACATAAATACAGAAAAATGTTCACTTCTGCATTAAGTAACTACTTGGAAATGGGTAACTACAAATATGCCGTTTACACTGATAAAATTTACGAATGTGTTTTCAAAGAGAAGGCAAAGGAATACAAGGAAATATTAAAACTCGACGAAAAAGACAATATCAGAGAAACGATGTATACAGAGGTACTCGATTTGATCGCTTCTTTTGAAGCGGGATTGGCTTATGAAATTGAGAAAGCAAGTAAAGAAGCTGATCGTAAATTATTGCCCCACGAAGTGGATTCAATTTTTAAAGTATTTGCTACTCATCCTGCTCAGCTTCCCCATATTGAAAAAGCTAGAATTAAAATGGCCTCTCGAGATCTTCATTTTAGGGATGCTTTTCATTATCGTTTGGAACAATATATTCAGTCTGTGAGTCCTGACGACTTCGAACGCTTTATCGGAGAAAGAAGTATGGATTTTGAAATGCAATTATCAAAAGCATCTGATATTTTCAAACGACTGAAAGAGAGTGATTAGACCAATCAAATATATTGAATCAATAGAAGAAATTGTTGAAATACATTTGAAAACAATTGAGATTAGTGGGGGTGGAACCGATGGTATTATCAATCTTCAACCATTGCAGACATGTATGCACCATATTCAAAATGATGAATATTACCCTACTTTTGTCGATAAGTTGACACACTTGGTCTTTGTTGCCAATAAAAGCCACTCTTTCTTAGATGGAAACAAACGCATAGCAATAGCATTGGGAATGAAATTTTTACTCAATAATGGGTATTTGTTTGTCGTACAAAAGTTTGCGGAAAAAATGGAGGCTGTTTCCTATCAACTTGCAGCAGGTAGAATTACCAAAGATTTACTACGTGAAATTATTTGTTCAATTATTTATGAGGATGACTATTCTGAAGAGCTGAAACTAAAAATATTGAAAGCTTTTGATGCAGATTTATGAATCCACTTTTATTCCGGAACTACAAGATATATGTACAAACATTTTTTTAAACGTTTAATTGATTTCTTCCTGTCATTTCTCGGCTTTATCATCATTAGTCCTGTTTTCCTTTTGTTATGGATCTGGTTATCCATTGCCAACAAGGGTGCCGGTGCATTTTTTTTTCAGGAACGGCCGGGGAAGAATGAGCAGATATTCAAGGTCATCAAATTCAAAACGATGACTGATGAACGCGATGCTTCTGGTAATCTGCTTCCAGATGCTGAGCGGTTGACTAGTGTTGGTAAGTTTGTTCGCTCTACTTCTCTGGATGAGATACCGCAGCTGCTGAACGTGATTAAGGGGGATATGTCGCTTATTGGCCCGAGGCCTTTGTTGGTGCAGTATCTTCCATTGTATAACGATATGCAGAGGCGTCGTCACGAGGTACGACCGGGCATCACCGGATGGGCGCAGGTGAACGGGCGGAATGCCATCGGCTGGCAACAGAAATTTGAATACGATGTATGGTACGTGGACAATGTTTCATTATCTTTGGATATAAAAATCCTGCTGAAGACCATCCAGAAAGTATTTAAACGGGAGGGTATCAGCTCGGACACAAGTGCGACAATGGAAGCGTTTAAAGGTAACTGATTATGTATTTATTCGGTGCAAGCGGTCACGCAAAGGTGATCATAGATTCATTGAAAGCTTCGGGGAAACTGATCTCGGGGCTTTTTGACGATAATCCGGATGTGAAAAAGCTACTGGAGTACAGTGTGTATGGCTCTTTCGATCAAAACAGATTGGGTGATGAGGAGTTAATCATCTCCGTTGGATTGAATCATATCCGCAAGAAAATAGTAGAGAAATTGCCCGAGCACATTCGTTACGGGAAAGCCGTACATCCGTCGGCAGTTATCTCAGAGTATGCTTTCCTTGGAGAGGGAACCGTCGTGATGCAGGGGGCTATAATTCAGTCGAGCGTTTCCATAGGCAGGCATTGTATCATCAATACCGCTGCATCGGTAGATCACGATTGTATCATCGACGACTTTGTCCATATCTCTCCCAATGCGACGTTATGTGGAGCAGTATCGGTAGGAGAAGGTAGTCAGGTGGGTGCGGGAGCCGTGGTGATTCCGGGAATAAAGATAGGTAAATGGAGTCTTGTGGCTGCGGGAGCCGTGGTGATGAGAGATGTGCCTGACAACGTACTTGTTCTGGGCAATCCTGCAAGAGTAGTAAAACGAATCAATATATGAACAACAAAAGAATTTGGCTCTCTCTCGCCCATATGGGGGGGCAGGAGCAACGGTTTATACAGGAGGCATTCGACACGAACTGGGTGGTGCCCCTGGGACCCAATGTGGATGGTTTTGAGAAGGATCTGGAAAGTTATCTGGGCGAAAACAAACATATCGTGGCGTTGAGTGCGGGCACGGCAGCAATTCACCTGGCACTGATTCAGCTTGGGGTGGGTCCGGGTGATGAGGTGATCTGCCAGAGCTTCACCTTTAGCGCGAGCGCGAACCCGATCAAATACCTGGGTGCAGAACCGGTGTTCGTAGATAGTGAGCCGGAAACATGGAACATGGATCCGGAGCTGTTGCGAGAGGCGATTGAGATTCGTATAGCTAAAACAGGAAAGAAACCGAAGGCGATTATCCCTGTGCATCTTTACGGCATGCCTGCGAAGATGGATGAGATCATGTCGATTGCACGTGCGTTTGAGATTCCGGTGTTGGAGGATGCGGCCGAAGCGCTGGGGGCGGAATACAAGGGACAGAAATGCGGCACCTTCGGGGCGTTTGCCTGCCTCTCCTTCAACGGCAACAAGATGATCACCACCTCGGGTGGGGGGGCACTGGTTTGCTCCACCAAGGAGGAGGCTGATTTCACAAAGCACCTTGCCACGCAGGCACGAGACAATGCGCCTCACTACCAGCACTCGAAAGTGGGGTACAACTACCGTCTGAGCAACATCTGCGCGGGCATCGGCCGGGGGCAGATGTTGGTGTTGCAGGAGCACGTGGAGGCCCGCAGGAACATCAACCTGAAATACCGACAGCTGTTGGAGGGCATTCCCGGCATTGCGTTCCAAAGAAATCCTTCACCGGACTTCGATTCCAATATGTGGCTTACCTGTATCGTGGTGGATCCGGCTGAAGCAGGTTTCACCCGTGAGGAGCTGCGCCTGGGCATGGAGCAGGAGAACATTGAAACGCGTCCTCTCTGGAAGCCGATGCACCTGCAGCCCGTTTTCGCCAATGCACCATTCTACGGAGATGAATCAAGAGTAAGCGAAAATCTTTTTGATCGTGGACTCTGCCTTCCTTCCCATCCCAATCTCACCGATGAGGATCTGCAACGTGTGGTGGATGTGATAAAAGGGTTGGTGAAATAAACACGAACTTATCGGCGGCAGTTACTTCTTGCCGCCTTTCTTCTTTTTGCCTTTTTTCTGATTATGGCCGTAACCGTAGCCATAGCCGTAACCATAGCCATAACCGTAACCCCGGTGGTACTCCGTGACGCCATTGATCACCAGCAGCATGTTGTTGAGCTTGCCTGTCTGCATCAGCTCGTTGGCGAAGCGCAGGTTGCCCTTGCTGGAGTAGTCGGCGCGACAGATGTAGACGCTGGCATCGGCGATGCGGTTGATGATGAGCGTGTCGCTCACCTGGCTGGTGGGCGCCGAGTCGATAAAGATGAAATCATATTCTTCCTGCAGGCGCGCGATGGCCTTGTCGAGGGTGTTGCGTGTAAGCAACTCGGCCGGGTTGGGTGGTACGGGGCCGGCGGGAATCACGTCGAGGTTGGGGTGTAACCCCGAGGGTACGATCAGGTTGTCGATATCCTTTTCGAAACCGGAGAGATAGGCCGTAAGGCCTGTTTTTGTTTCCAGGTCCATATATTCCCGCAGACGGGGAATGCGCAGGTCCATGCCGATCAGCAGCACTCTCTTGTCAAGCAGGGCGGTACTCACAGCCGTGTTGAGGGCCACGAAGGTCTTTCCCTCTCCCGAGACGGTGGAGGTGAAGATCACCACCTTCTTGTCGGCTCCCAGCGTGAGCATGAGGTTGGTGCGCGCCATGCGGAACGCTTCGTCGATCTCGCGGGTTTCATTTTCCTTCACGGCCACGTTCTCATCTTCGGTATGACGGGGAATCTCACACAATACGGGGATCTTGGAGATGCGGTCCACATCGGCACGGGTGCGGATGCGGAACTGCAGGATATCCATCAGGTAGATGATGGCGGCAGGGATGAGGATACCCAGCATGAGCGCTGCCAGCAGCACGATCATGGTGCGGGGGGCAACCTTGCTCCCGAGCATCGCCTCGTCGAGTACCTTGGCGCTGTTGGCCGTGGCGGCCAGCGAGAGGGCGTTCTCCTCGCGCTTCTGGAGCAACATGAGAAAAAGGTTGGCCTTGATCTGCTGCTCGCGGGAGAGCTCCATGAATTCTCTTTCCTGCGTGGGGATGTTGCTTACACGCCCACCATAGAGCCCTGCCTGGTTGCGGGCGTCGCGGCGCTGGATATTCAGCCCCCGCTGCACGCTGTTGATGGAGGTGTTGATATTCTGTCGCAGGCCGGAGATCTGTTCGTTGAGCCGGACCATGGCGGGGTTGTCGTCGGTCATGCTCTGCGAGAGCCGTTCCCGTTCCAGCAAGAGCCGGTTGTATTCACTGGTGGTGGCGGCCAGGGTGGGGTCGTCGATGCCCACGTTGGCAGGAATGGTCTTGTCCACGTTGGTGGGGTTGTTCACATACTCGTTGAGGGAGTTTACCACGTTGAGTTGCGTCTCCACCTGCACCAGCTGCTGTTCATACTGGCTTCCCATCTGCATGTCGCGCTGCAGGTTGGTCTGTATGTCGGAGAGCCCCTGGCTGCGCTTGTACTCTTCCACATCGAGTTCCGCCTCGGTGAGCTCCCTGTTGATGATGAGGATGCGTTCGTTGATGAAGGCTTGCGTGTTGCTTGCCTCCATCTTGTTATCCTGGATGGTCTCGTTGTTATAGACCTCCACCAGCATATTCAGGAAGTCTCTTCCTTTCTGCGGATAGGGTGTCTGGATAGAGAGATCGAGCACCGATGCCTGCTTGGAGGCCGGCTGGATTGTCAGCGCGGCCCGGTATCCCCGGATGGCCGATTCGGGATGCTGGATCTGCACGTAAAAGGGCCGGCTGGGTGGCGCCACACCCTTGCGGTCGGTAAAGCTGACATTCCCGAAGGGGGTGTGCAGCAGCGCCGGCAGCTGACTGAAGACCGTGTCGACGGTGATTCCACCGACAATGCCGGTCACACCGACTCTTTTTTCATTATTCACATCGAGATGAAGGATGATATCCTGCCGGAGCCTGTCGAGATCGCTCTGCTCCATATCCACGATAACGGGGCTTTCGGTGTAGAGGTCGGTATCCTTTACCCTTCCCTCCACGATATAGGAGGTATGCAGGTTGAGGCGGTTGATCACATCGCTGATCAGGGAACGGGACCGCATGATATACATCTCGTTCTCCACGTTGGTCACCATGCCGAACATGCTGAACTCGAGCGGGTCGGGCGAGGTGGGGCTGGCGGTGGACTTGGAATCCTTGAGGATCACACTGGAGTTTACCTCATAAATGGGGGTCGTATACCGCAGATAGACAAAGGCGAGTGCGAGTGCCATCAGGATTCCGAACAGGAACCACTTCCAGTAGCGGGCATAGCGCATGACGATCTCCATGATGGAGATTGTTTCTTCTTTGTTCTCTTCAAGTCCCTGTCCCGCCGGTTGTATTTCTGACATAACGTGTTGGTTTGAGTAAATCTTGAATTGTTTGTGTCGTATGATGGGGTTGTCTTATTTCAGTACATTGATCAGCAGGGTAGCCACCGAGATCACGATGGAGGTGGCCGAAAGCCAGATGCCCGTGGCGCTGCCGATATCGGAGTTCTTCGCCTTGGTCTTGTTGGGCTCCACGTAGACCACATCGTTCTGCTGCAGATAAAAATAGGGGGAGAAAAGCAGCTCCCTGTCGTTCAGGTTCATCACGATCACCTGCTTGTTGCCATCGGCATCCTCCCGGATGATCTTCACGTTGTCCCTCTTACCCCAGATTGTCATGTCGCCAGCCATGGCCAGCGCCTCCAGGATATT
Source organism: Bacteroidetes bacterium GWC2_46_850 (assembly GCA_001768325.1). GTDB lineage: Bacteria > Bacteroidota > Bacteroidia > Bacteroidales > Dysgonomonadaceae > Proteiniphilum. Next base: position 51,857 of record MENQ01000022.1, read on the forward strand.
CACCTTCTCGTTGACGATGGTAAAGGTGTTGGGACGGGCCACCTCACCGATCACCGATATCTTGTAATTTACAAAGCTTACGGTCACCACCGGCTGCTCTTTCAGGTATTTTCCCAGCAGGTCGGTCACCTTCTGCTCTGCCTCGCGCTTGGTGAGTCCCTTCAGCGTGATCATGCCCAGCACGGGGAAGTTGATCTGGCCGTTGTTGTCGACAAGGTAGGGCTGCAAAGTGGGTTGTGCGGTTGTGGTGAGTCCGGTCGTCATGGCCGGCACGGTGAGGTTGAACGGCTTGACTGCCTCGGGGTCGGTCGCGCTCACCGTGATGGTCAGCAGGTCCTTGGGCAGGATGCGTGCCTCATAAAGTGGTGTGGTTTGTGCATATTCGGCCATATCGGCATTGTCGGCGCCCTGTAGGTAAGCCACATTCTTCGCGGAGTTACAGGCGGCTACCAACGCAATGATGGCCATGATCAGAAATAATCGGATTCCTTTTTGCATAAAGTGTATATTATTACATGATTTTTTAATAGTACCGGCACTAATTCCGCGCAGATTCCCGTCCACCAACCTCAATTTCCTTCAGCAGGCGCACACTGCTCTGTCGGATGCAAAAGTAGTACTTTTTTTGGGATAAGGCAGGGAAGTTTGGAGAAATGTGGGGAAAAAGCGGTCAGCGGTCAGCGGTCAGCTTTCAGCGGTCAGCGTTCAGCGATCAGCTTTTTTAGCGGTCAGCGGTCAGCTTTTTTAGCTTTCAGCGTTCAGCGTTCAGCGATCAGCTTTGGCGGAGCAATGTTGTTGCATGCAGCGGTAAGCTTTTTTAGCTGTCAGCGGTCAGCTATCAGCTATCAGCTGGGTTTCTCCTGATGGTCTGGTACAGCGCTCTGTAACCAGGGGTTGGTTCCGGATCGCAACTTAAACAACTTTGGTACAGGAATAGTTTAGAAAGCGGTCAGGATTTTTAGGATTCAGGATTCAGGATTCAGGATTCAGCTATCAGCTTTGAAGGTGAGATGTTGTAAGAGTCAGCGGTTAGCAAGGATAGAGTTGTAAACTTTCACTGTGCTCTTCAAGATATTCTGGATAGCATGCACCTTGTATGGAAGGTGACCCAGTTAGAGAAAAAATAGTTGATTTTTACAGGGAACCATTTGATTTTTACTATCTTTGCGAAAATGGTTCTATTTGATAACCAATAAATGAATCGCGATTATGACAACCTTGGAGCCACAAGACTTTATAAAAGACGGTGAAAGTGAGTCTTTCGAATTTAAAAGTAGTTTTAATACCGAGACAATAGAAACACTTGTTGCGTTCGCCAATACAAAAGGAGGGACCGTTTTTGTGGGGATCAACAATAAAGGTGTGATCTCAGGTGTATCTCTTAACACCGAGAGTGTTCAACAATGGGTTAATGAAATAAAATCTAAAACAAGCCCATCATTAATTCCTGATTTTGATATTAAAGAAGTTGAAAATAAATCTATTGTATTATTATCTATTCCCGAATATCCGGTAAAACCTGTATCTGTAAGAGGCAAATATTATAAACGAGTTGGTAATTCTAATCATTTGATGTCTACAGCCGAGGTAACTGATTTGTATATGCGTACTATGCAGTATTCGTGGGACGCTTATCCTTATCCCGGTAAGACGATTGAGGATTTAGATATGGATAAAATTGAACGTTTCGCTAACAGGATCAATGAAAAGGGACGTTTGCGTATTTCTGGTACTCCGGTTGAAATAATTAGTAAAATGAATCTGGTTAAGGATGGAAATCCTACAAATGGTGCAATGCTTTTGTTTGCTAAAACTCCTTTGATGTATGATATTCATGCGGGAAGATTAAAAACATCTGATGTAATTTTAGACGATAGGATTATTCGCAATACTTTGTATGAAGCTGTTGAGGAAACCATGAAATATAGTAAGCATTCGGTAAACCCCGTCCTATTTTAATTTCTGATCCTTGCTATATTTGCCCGCAAAAAATAATATGTGGACATTACAGCAGTTTGAGGAGATCTATGATCGTTACCAGGCCAGCGGGCTTCGGATAAAAGAGTTCTGCCGGAACGAGTCGATTATGGAATCCAGGTTTTATTACTGGCAGAAGAGATTGAGGGAACATAACTACAGAACAGGGAGGGAGTCCGGTTTCATCCCGATTGTCTTTACCGGT
>MENQ01000023.1 GCA_001768325.1 Bacteroidetes bacterium GWC2_46_850
AATGATGGCGATGGTGCTGGTCCAGTCCAGCCCGTTGGCCGTGCCGTAGCCCCATCCTCCGGTGGGGATGATGTCGGGGAATACCCCGTTGGGTTGTTGTTCGTCCCGGTGGTCGGCCAGCCATTTCTCATAGACGGTGATTCCGTCGAAATTATAGAGGGCGGTCTCGATGGCAAAATGGCCGTCGCCGGTCCAACCGTTCTTCTCCCGCTGCGGGCAGTCGGTGGGATACCCCATCAGGTTCGAGAGGTAGGCATTGTTCGTGGCCTGCCATAACTTGTTTATCAGTTCGCTGGAGGTCTCAATCTTTCCGATCGGCGGCACATCGCTGTGCATGAAGCAGGCCGTCAGGCTTGTCTCATCCAGCTCGACAGGTTCTGAGGCTGTTACCTCCACATAACGAAAGCCCTTGTAGTTGAACCGCGCCATAAATTCTTCCTCTCCCTTCCCGCCCAGTGTCAGGATATCCGTCTGGAAAGGATCCTTCTCCTTGTCGCCGCGGTAATAGACATCGATATTGGACAAGTCGAGGCGGCCATTTTTATCTAGCCGCTCCCCATGCTTGATCCGGAGTTGGGTGCCCTCTTTTCCCGAGACCTTTATGCTGGTTACGCCCGCCATGTTCTGACCGAAGTCGTAAAGATACGTACGCTCATTGATCTTTCTGAATGAAACAGCGGGCAGGGTACGTACATTGCGAATGGGGCGCAACTGTTGTGCGGTAATGTTTTGTGAGGGAGCCGCGCGCAGTGCCACTCCCTGCCATTTGGCATCATCGAAGCCGGGTTTGCTCCAGCCCTTCTGCTCCAGCCTTGCGTCGTAATGCTCCCCCGTGTAGATGCTGTTGAAGGTGATCGGGCCGTCGGTTTTCTTCCAGCTCAGGTCGGTGGAGATGGTCTCCACGCTTCCGTCGGTGTAGGTGATGCGCAAGTCGAGACAAAAGGCGGGCCGGTTTCGCCAGGGAGCGTTGTCGAAGTTCCATACCGCCAGCGACTGGTGATTGTACCAGCCATTGCCCAGGATCACACCCACGGCATTCTCTCCCTGCTGCAACTGCGGGGTCACATCGTGGGTGACATAGAGGTTTCTCCTGTCGAAACGGGTGTACATCGGGTCGAGACGCTGGTTGCCGATCTTCTCCCCGTTGACATGAAGCTCATACAACCCGGCTGCGGCAATATATACCCGTGCCGAAGCAATCTCCTTGCGTACATCGAATTGCTTGCGGAAATAGGGTGCCGGCTTGTGATGGATATCCCTGCCATCGCTGATCCAGCTGCCCTGCCAGTTGCTGCCCTGCATCATCCCCGTTTCGAAGAAGTGCACTGCCGAGGTGGTTGCACGGCCTCGACCATCCCAGAGGATCACCTTCCAGTAATATCTTGTAAAAGGCTTGAGTGCGGCTCCCGCGTAATGGACCAGCTGCTTGTCCGAATCGATCCGGCCGGTGTCCCAGAGATCGCTACCGGCTTCGCTATCTTCCTTTCCATCCCGGTCTTTTCCGTTTCCATCTTTCCCGGCATTCTGTGTAGCCTTACCCGGGTCGACAATCTGCAAGGAGTCCGTGCCCACAAGCAGCCTGTACGCTTTCTGGGCGGCACCCTCTTTTCTGTCTTCCATTCTCCAGCTTAGTCGGGGAGTAGCATGGTCGATCCCTACCGGATTTTCCAGGTGGTCGGTCTGTAGGTCAACAGGTCTAAATGTGTTCCCTCTACCCGAATTTTGTCCGTTCATGGAAACAGCGAAAAGCAAAATTATAATAAAAAGTGATGTTTTGTTCATTCTCTTGTCGTTATATGCGGACCACTGAGATGACAGATCTCATCGCTCCACGGTGAAAACCCATTTTCCTGAGCCGATATTTTCGATGACCGAAAAATCACCTTTTCGCTTGTATTGTGCAGACTGATTGTTTATTTGAACATCCTGCCTTCTGGAAAAGAATGGGAGATATATATCGGCGGTGGTGTTGGCCGGCATGTGAACCTCGAGTTGGAATGACTTTCCCGGATCATTGGTAAACTTGACCGATACATCACCCCGTATGGTGGGATGCTTAACCTCAGCAAATTGCAGCGATCCCGGTTGCGGTCTGATTCTGATTTTCCTGAACCCTGGCTCCAGGGGTTCAATTCCCATCAGCTTCCGGGGAATGATGTTGGCAGGTACCGCGCCCCAGGCATGATTCCAGTCCTGATTCGGTTTATATTTGTTATCCCAGGCTTCCATGGTGATGGTGGAACCACTGCGGATCATGTTGTACCAGCTCCGTTCACCGGTTGAGGTGAGCAGTTGTAAGCCATAACCGGCATCGTGTGCGTTGTAGACGGCATCGAGCAAAAACTGTGCTCCATAGACACTACACGCCATGCCGCGCGACCGGATAAAATCGAGTACAGATTCCGTATTTTCATCTTCCACAAGTCCAAAAGCGAGGGGAAACATATTGGCATGCAACGATGCGTGTGACGTGCCAATGCCGTCTATATAATATCCCCTCCTTTTATCGAACAGCTCGTCATTAAAAACCCGCTTTAATCTGGTAGCCTGCTTTTGGTACATTGTATGATCGTCACTTTTTCCGAGGATATCGGCAATCTGAGCCATCAGCGTGATTGCCCTGTAATGAAATGCATTCACCACGGTGTTGATGTCGGTAAAGACAAAACCGTCGGTTTCACCACCTTCTTCCTTTTCCAGCCCGAGAATGCCGGTATGGGGCCAGTCCACAATATCCCTTAACTTCCCGTTAAAATGAATGGATTGAAGTAGCTTTGGCGTTATCTTTCCGGTACGGGTACTGATGAATCCCTGCTCATCTGCCAGACCGGACAGTGTTTTTGCGTTCAGGTCGTCATAAAAATGCGCCAGGGAGCGACTGTCACCGGTATAGATATAATCTTCCCAGGCCATCAGCACCGATTGCAGGATCCACTCCGTGGGCCAGGTGGGTTTATGTATCAGATACTCATGGGTATATCGCGCCATGTTGTATTCGCGTGCCACACAATAGTGCGATAGCTGGTTGATCAACGCATCGGCTTCGTAAGGAATCCGCTCCCTGTCACCATCGACATATACACCCAAAAAAGAGGTGGCCTTGATGGAATACTTGCTGATCTCCCATACTTGATTTAAAATCGTGTCGGAGCTGTGAAAGTAGGAGTCCGCATCGTTGAATGGATAGAATGCCGTTTCTCTGATAATATCTTTTTCCTGCAACGGATGTTTGTAATGCTCTATTTCAAAGTAACGAAACGGGGTCACTTCACCGATATATTCCGGAACGAGGATGGCCTGAGGTCCCGTGTTCCGGGCATCGGGGGGTATCGTGACAATGTATGTGTGCCTGCCTTTCTCCGGTACAAGGGTATAGCGGGAGTACCGGACGCTCCCTCCCGGATTGCGGTCCACCCTGCCATCACGCGTTGCTTCACCCAGATGAATGACCACTGTGTCGGTACCCTGATCAGAAAAGAGGGTAATCCGTACTCTACCAAATGCAGCTTTCCCGAAGTCTGCAAAATAACCCTCCCTTGTCAGATTCGTGATCTGCGCCGGGTATTCATCCTGCTTTTGAATGGGGTATCGGTCGGTAGCGTAATCTGAGAGCGTGTCTGCTGTTTTGAACTGCGATACGTTGGAATAGGAAGATTCCCTGGTATGATTATCCCAGACCTTCACTTTCCAGTAAACGACTGTTCCCGGTTTTAGCGGTTTGCCGTTATAGAGGATATTTGCCGAGTGACTGCTGAAAACTTTCCCACTGTCCCACAGGTTGCCGTTACCGGCTTGTAATTTCTGCTTACTATCGGCGACCAGGATCCGGTAAGCTGTTTGCATCGTGTTGTTAGTGTCACCCTGGACGACCCATCCAAAAACGGGTTGGCGGGTGGTAATTTCGGTGAACCGGAACTGCTCTTTGCGTAAGGATGCTTCATGGGTATTGATGTTGACAGGATAGCCGTTCAGGAGTACTTTTCCAGGTGATGATAACAGATTGACCGTTAGATTTGTCGGTGCGTTTTGGTGTTGGGCGATGCTTCCCAGACAGATGCAAAGAAGCAGAATCGTAGAAAAAGTTGTTTTTGTCGCGTTCATATTGTTAAAAAGGAGAGGCATTGTAAAAGGAAGCTATATGCGCCCCATGTTGCGGTATTCCAGGGGGGTGACTCCGACTCTTTTCTTGAAAAAGGAGAGGAAATATTCGTAGGAGCTGAAGTTGAGTTCATATGCGATCTCCTTGATGGAGTGGGTTGTTTCGGCCAGAAGTTCTTTAGCCGTACGTAGTTTTAATTCCTGAAAATATTGGGCAGGTGCATATCCGGTATATTCCTTAAATACTCTTCTGAAGAGCGAGTAGCTGATACCCAGGTTGGCAGCAATGCCCTTGATATCGATATTTTTGCTGACATTCTCAATCATGATGATTTTTGCACGTTCAATTTTCTGTGCTGATTCTCTCGATTCGAAGTTGATATTCTGTGCCAGCGATAAGATGGCGCCCAGGATGTTGAATACGATTCCAGCAAGATACTGCTGTGTGGCCCCCTTATCTTCTTTCGCAATGCGGATGGCAGTAGAGAACAGGTTCACAAGATCCTCATTGACTCCCACATTGAGCAGCTGGTTATCGGGTGAAATAAAGCCGTTGGCTACAATGGTGTCGATGATTTTTCCTTCAAAGCCGATGTAATACTCATTCCATCCGGTATCTTTCAGTGGGCAGTAGGTATGCCATTGTCCCGGGAAAAGAAGCATCACCTGTCCCTTTGAAATGCTTGTCTTCCGGGTTGAAGCCGAAGAAAAGTATCCCTTTCCTTTGCTGATGTAGACGATTTGATATTCCGATAAGATTCGCCCTTTTCCTGGCTTGAAATAGTAATTCTTGGGGTGGTCGGTGGAGGGATACAACGTGTGCGGGGCAATGGGTTGAAAACCCACCGTATTGACAGTTAGCCCGAATTTTTTATCTTTGTCGTTTACAAGCAGGTACTTAAAGTCAATGCCGAAATCATTGTATCTCATTTTTCCTGTTTTAGATTGGCGTGTTTTATCTCATTGAGCGTGTAAATATACAAATAATATCAGAAAAAAGCACAATGCGGTACGTATCATATGCAGGATGACAGAGGATACCGCGTTGTGCTATAACACAAATCAGAGAATGAAATTGAATTGTGTGTAATATTCGATTAAAATAAATTGGGTATCACCAGTGAAAAAATCAATACAGCCATACCCAGCGCCAGGTAGGCTACTGCCCTTTTACCGGCTCCCTTCCACTCCTTGAGAATGACACCCCAAACATTACTGAAAACCACATTGAGTGCCATGAGAATGCTCCATGAGAATGCCATCATCACACTGTCGGGTTCAAAGAAACTCTGTCCCATTCCCAGTCCGAAGAATTGTGAGTACCAGAGCAGCCCTGCCAGTGCACAGAACAGGATGTTGTTGGTCAGCACAGCCTTGGAAGAACGGCCTATTTCCCCGGAGGTCTTGTTTTTCCGGTTCATATAGAGACAATAGACCAGGTTGGTGATAAATCCACCCACCGTCACCAGCAGGGTGACAGGGTTTTGGGCGAACAGTTCTTTTGCACCAGCAGCCAAAGCCGCTTCTTTCACCGGTACTCCCGCACTGAGTCCCAGGCTGAAACAGGCACTCATAACCCCTGCAAACAGGGCGATGAGGAGTCCTTTCTTCAGGGCAAAGTCTTTGATGGCTTTTCGGCGTTCTTCCTCCGACATGTTTTTCGAACGCAGGCTCCCGGCATACCCTACCAGGGCAATACCCACCAATGTTACTGCTACGGCCAGCAGCAGGATCAATCCTTTGGGTGAGAAGAGATCGGTTCCTGCCAGCACTGCAGGGATAACTGTCCCAAATGCTGCGCAGGTACCCAGTGCTACCGACTGTCCCAGCGCAATTCCAAGATAGCGCATGCTAAGTCCGAAAGTGAGTCCGCCCACGCCCCAGAGTACACCGTAACCGATGGCTTTCAAGGCAGCTGCCGGATGGATGGTATAGATTCCGATCAGTTCGGCCGGGCTGTTTGAGATCAATGCACCCAGCAAAGGAAAGAGAAGCCATGCAAAAACTCCCTGTACCAGCCAGAAGTTTTCCCACGACCATTCCTTGATCTTATTGATGGGGACGTATGAGCTCGACTGGCCCATACTTCCCACAGCAATAATCAGTAAACCGATAATGGTATTCATTGTCTAGACTCTTTTGGAAGTGATATGCTCCTCATACTGCTGAATCTCTTTGATATATGCATCTCCCACGGGTACACCCTGCTGCAGACAGTAGTAGCTGTAGAGTGCATTCCAGGGCATTGCTTTCAGCTCTTCCAGATAAGCAAGGCGTTCAAACCTTTTGTCCTGTTTCTCAAAGTCACGCAGCTTGTCGGTCGGCTCCAACAAAGCCTGTAACGTTGCCTTCTGTGCAGAGCGGATACCCACCACGTATGCACCGATGCGATTGATGGAGGCATCGAAATAGTCCAGTCCCATGTGTACCCGGTTCATCTGACCCGAGCGGACGATCTCCTGAGAAATGGCCATCAGCTCATCGTTCAGGATCACCACGTGGTCGCTGTCCCACCGCTCCGGACGGCTCACATGCAGGGTCACCTCCGGTACGAATAACAGGATGGATGAAAGCTTGTCGGAGATGGTTTCCGTAGGATGAAAGTGACCGGCATCCAGCGTTAGAAGCATGTTGTTCTTTACCGCATAGCCCATATAGAATTCGTGAGAACCCACTACATAGCTTTCGCTGCCGATGCCAAAGAGTTTGCATTCGATGGTATCTTTCAGGTAGTCGGTGCTGATCTTTTCTGCCAGCACTTCGTCGAGCGACTCCTGCAGCAGTTTTCTGTGTGCGTATCGGGAGACCGTCTTGTCTTTCTCTCCGTCCGGAATCCAGATATTGTGAATACAGGGATCACCCTGTTGGCGTCCCATCTCTGCAGCAATCGCCCTGCAGCGGCGCAGATGTTCTTTCCAGAAGCGGCGTGTCTCCGGGTCAAAGTCCGAAAGGGTATAACCGCTGTTTGCCTTATCGTGGGAGAAGAAGGTGGAGTTAAAATCGAGCTTTACTCCTTTTTCTTTGGCCCAGTCGATCCAGCTCTGGAAATGTTTGGGTTCAATCTTGTCACGGTCTACAAACTTACCGCCGAAGTCGCCGTATGTTGCATGCAGGCTGATACGGTGTTTTCCGGGAATCAGTGCGATCACCTTTTCAAGGTCGGCCTTTAACTCTTCTATGGTGCGTGCTTTACCCGGATAGTTGCCGGTAGCCTGTATACCTCCAGTCAGTTCTCCTTCGGGGTTCTCGAATCCCGACACGTCATCGGCCTGCCAGCAATGGATCGAGATGGATAGCTTGTCCAGTTCTTCAATCGCCTTTGCTGCATCTATACCCAATGAAGCATATTGTGCTTTTGCTTCTTCGTACCCTTTTTTGATCTGTTCTTCGTTCATATATTTATTATGTTTATGGATTGATTAATTGACAGTTTTTATGATTGGATATCCCGAAACACCTCCAGATATCGTTGGTATTGATTATGCCATGTATTGGTTTCTGAAGGCGTGAAAGTCTCCAGCTCCACTGAATTGCGTACTAGGCGTCGCATGGCATTTTTTTCAGTAATTAGCCCGGCCGCTTTGGCCTGCATCAGCAGGTTGCCGATCGCGGTGGCTTCCGACGGTCCTGCCACGACAGGCAGTCCGATGGCATTGGCCGTGAAGGTGTTGAGCATATTGTTTTTTGAACCACCACCAATAATATGTAGCTTTTCAATGGGGAAGGAAGCAAGCTCCTGCAGATGCTGTAGCACCTGCTTATAGCGCAATGCCAGGCTTTCATAGATGCAACGGGCAATTTCGCCGATATTTTCCGGTACAAACTGGCCTGTCTGCCTGCAGTAATCCTGTATTGCAGTTATCATGGATACAGGGCTCGCGAAGCAGGATGCATCCGGATTGATGAAACATTGAAAAGGAGGAGCCTGCTGAGCAGCTGTCACGATCTCATCATATGTCACCGGACCGCTTCTTTCCCACTCTTTCTTACATTGTTCAATCAACCACATACCGCAGATATTCTTCAGAAGACGGATGGAGCCATCGGCACCCCCCTCGTTGGTGAAATTGAGTGCGAAGGTCTCTTCGTTGATGACCGGCTCATCGGATTCGATTCCGATCAGCGACCAGGTGCCGGAACTCAGATAGGCAAAATGGGCACTTTCTGCCGGCACTGCCAGCACCGCAGAGGCCGTATCATGCCCGGCCACAGCAATGACCGAAACATCACCCTGATCGGTCAGACGCTGTACTGAAGATGATATCTTTCCTATCGTTGTCCCTGAGAACACAATCGGCGCAAATTTATTTTTTGACAGACCAATGGCATCAAGCAGAGCCGGATCGAAATCTTTTGTGTGGGGATCGATCATCTGTGATGTGGAGGCGATGGTATATTCGGTGACCATCTGGCCAGACAGCAGATAGGAGAGAGCATCCGGCATAAACAGGATCTTATCGATGAGAGGATAAACAGAAGAATTTTCTTCCCGCATCGTATCTAGTTGGAATAATGAATTGAAATTCATGATCTGAATGCCGGTCTTTTCGTATACTTTTTCTTTCGGTATTTTGGTGAAAAAGCGTTCCGGGGCACCCTGCGTGTGAGAATCGCGATAGCTGTAAGGCATTCTGAGAGGTTCGCCGTCAGTCCCGAAACAGACAAAATCAACACCCCAGGTGTCGATACCGATAGAAACGATATGGTGACCATGCAGTTTTGTTTCCCGTAGTGAGATCACAATCTGATTGTATAAATAAAACAAGTCCCAATACAAACGGCCATTTGCTTCTACCATGGGATTAGGAAACCGATGGATTTCACACAATTTGAGACGGTCATTTTGAACAGTTCCCAGCAGGGCCCTGCCACTGCTCGCTCCCAAATCGATAGCCAAAAAAGAGATTAAATTACTTTCACTCATGACGAGGTTAAATTTTTTTTAAAGTTTGATCGCAAACTTACAGTTTAAATCCAGTTTCAACAATGAAATAAATGATTTAATAACTATACTTTTTGATATTGTTTGCAAAAATAATCACAAATTGATATGTTCCAAAACATGAAGAAGCAAGATGTCAAAAATCACAGCTAAAATATCAATTATTAGAATGGTATCCGGTACAAATTAAATACATTTGTGCATCTTAAAGATAACAATGATTAGAAACCTGTTCTGTGATGCTGTTACAAAAAAAGTATATACCCGTTTTTTTTGGAATTTTATGAAATAAAAGTATCTTTGTATCAGCATAGTTCAGCACAGTGTTTATTTTAAAATGCTTAAATCAATCATAAATGGCAATTGCAGTAATCATGCCCAAACAGGGGCAGTCGGTTGAAAGTTGTATTATTACAGCATTACACAAAAAAAAAGGTGATACCGTGAAGAAGGGAGAAGTTCTCTTCTCTTATGAAACAGACAAGGCTTCCTTTGAAGAGGAATCGCCGGCTGATGGTACCGTTCTGGTCTCTTTTTATGGTGAGGGCGATGAAGTACCTGTCCTTGAAAACATGATGATCATTGGCGAGCCGGGTGAAGATATTTCAGCGCTATCTGCTCCTGCCTCCGCAGAAAAAGCTGAGGAAACCACCCCTTCCACTGATGTAACCACCCCTTTCACACCCGGCGAAGAAGCTCCAATCTTAGCGGTGCAAACGGTGCAGACCGAAAACCGGTTTATCTCGCCGCGGGCAAAGAAACTGGCCGAAAAGAATGCGGTACCGGTTTCACAACTTGCCGGCACAGGTCCCGAAGGCCGGATTGTGGAGAATGATGTAAGGGCATATCTCGCTGATCGTCCCAAAATGACGCCACTGGCAAAGAAAGTAGCAGTAGAGGAAGGTATTCGACCTGAGTCAGCCGGTACAGGCCTGGCAGGCCGAGCCCGTGCAGCCGATCTGGCCGTACCGGTTAATACCATCTACGGTATGGATTACGAAGATAAAAAACTGTCGAACATGCGCAAGCTGATTGCCAAGTCGATGCACTCCTCGCTACAGAATTCCGCACAGCTCACCCATCATCTGGGTGCCGATGCACGACGCATCCTTGCGCTTAGGAAGAAAGCAAAAACGGCACAGGAAGAAGGCCGGATCGCTGTAAATATTACCCTGAACGACATGGTCTGTTATGCGGTGATCAAAGCATTGAAAAAATTTCCCGAAGTCAACACCCATTTCCTCGGAGACGTCAAACGTTATTTTCATAAAGTGCATCTCGGTCTCGCTGTGGATACGGAGCGGGGACTGATGGTGCCAGCCTTGCGCAATGCCGATGATCTCTCCATCGCTGGACTCTCCGGCCAGCTCGGAGAGCTGGCGGCAGCCTGCCGGGGTGGTAGCGTAAACCCCGACATGCTCGCCGCAGAGGCAGCCACATTCACTGTATCGAATCTTGGCAGTTATGGGGTTGAAATGTTTACACCGGTGATTAACCTGCCCCAGTCAGCCATTCTCGGAGTAAACACGATCCTGCCCCGCCCGAAAGACCTGGGTGATGGCGTGTATGCCTTTGTCCCCCACATCGGACTGAGTCTTACCTATGATCACCGTTCCCTGGATGGCGGTGAAGCCACGCGATTCCTGAAACAAATTGCAACGGAAATTGAAACCTTGGAAATTGAATTTTGATTCTGGGGTTTGCCAATGAGTGAATATGAGGATCTAGAAAACAAAACAACAATTCAAAAGCTGATTGCTGACAGCTAACGAAGAAATTAATATTTACAACTATGATAGATTTATTGATTATTGGCGGCGGTCCTGCCGGATATGTAGCGGCAGAGAGAGCCGGGCATGCAGGATTGAAAGTGGTTCTTTTTGAGAAAAAAGCAATGGGCGGCGTATGCCTCAACGAAGGATGCATCCCCACGAAAACATTGCTATATAGTGCCAAGATGTATGAGAATGCCCTGCATGGTGATAAATATGGTGTATTTGGAGACAATATCCGCTTCGACTATGAGAAAATAATCTCCCGAAAGAAGAAAGTGGTTCGCAAACTTGTATCAGGCGTAGAGAGCAAAATGAAATCAAACCACGTCACTGTGGTGAAGGGGGAGGCCCTTATCGAAGGTCGCTCAGCAGAAGGGATCGAGGTGACCTGCAACGGAGAGAAATATAGTGGGAAGAATCTGCTGATCTGCACCGGATCAGAAGCCTCTGTACCACCCATCCCGGGTCTGCAGGAAGCAGGTGAGGTAATTCTTACCAACCGGGAGATACTGGAAATGACAGAGCGTCCAGCATCACTCGTCGTCATTGGTGGCGGTGTAATCGGCATGGAGTTCGCCAGTTTCTATAATAGCCTGGGGACAAAAGTGACCGTGGTGGAGATGCTTCCCGAAATACTGGGCGGCCTCGACTTTGAAGTGTCGGCCATGCTGCGTGACATCTATACAAAAAAAGGAATTACATTCAACCTGAATGCAAAGGTGGTGCAGATTGCGGACAACAAAGTTGTTTTCGAGAAAGAAGGTGAAACCCACAGCGTGGAAGGTGAAAAGATCCTGTTGAGCGTGGGCCGTCGCCCGGTTACAAAGGGATTTGGCCTGGAGAACCTGGGTGTGGAACTGCTGCGCAATGGAATCAAGGTAGATGAAAAGATGCGCACCAACATTCCCGGCGTATTTGCAGCAGGTGATGTGACTGGCTTCTCACTGTTGGCCCATACGGCAAGCCGCGAAGGAGAGGTGGTGGTCAACAACCTCACCGGTCGCAACGACATCATGCGCTACAACGCCATCCCTGGTGTGGTTTATACCAACCCCGAAGTGGCTGGTGTGGGAGAGACTGAAGAATCGGCCAAAGCGAAAGGCATTGCCTACAAAGTAGCCAAACTGCCCATGGCCTATGCAGGACGTTTTGTTGCCGAGAATGAAGGTGGTAGCGGGATATGTAAGGTCCTGGTGGGTGAAAAGCATGGCGAAGTGATTGGCGTACATCTGCTCGGCAATCCTTCCAGCGAGATTATATACGGTGCCTGCATCGCCATTGAACAGGAGATGACCCTGAAAGAGATGCAGGAGGTGGTCTTCCCACATCCTACCGTCAGCGAAATTCTAAAAGAGACTGTTTTTAGTTTTTAGCAATCAGTAAATCAAACAATCAGTAAATAAATATAAAATGCCTAAAGTTCAAATCATTGATCCGTCACAGGTACGTAAGCCGGGGTTCGTGGAGTTTCAGCCCATCCCGGTCAACCAGTATCAAAAGAGCGTGAAAGAAGAGAAAGAAAATTTTTCGAACGAAGAGTTCAAAGCCATTTATCATGACATGGCGCTGATCCGTGAGTTCGAAACCATGTTGAATCTGATCAAGACCAAGGGGGAGTATAACGGTACGCCCTACAATCACCCCGGACCGGCACACCTCTCCATCGGACAGGAGTCGGCAGCCGTGGGCATGGCCTGGACGCTGACAGTAGATGACTTTATCTTCGGCAGCCACCGTTCACATGGTGAGATCCTGGCCAAAGGGATGTCGGCCATCCACAAGCTGGATGATGCCAAACTCACAGAGATCATGGATAATTTCTTCGATGGCGCGGTCGTAGATATCGTGAAAAAAGATTTCAACGGGTCGGTTAAGGAACTGGCCGAACGCTTTCTGGTATACGGTACGCTGGCGGAGATCTTTGCCCGCAAGACCGGATTTAACAGAGGGCTGGGCGGCTCCATGCACGCCTTCTTCACCCCCTTCGGTGTCTATCCCAACAATGCTATCGTGGGCGGATCGGGCGACATAGCCGTGGGCGCAGCACTCTACAAGAAGGTGAACCGCAAACCGGGACTGGTGGTGGCCAACATTGGCGACGCCTCCCTGGCATGCGGCCCGGTATGGGAGGGAATCAACTTTGCCGCGATGGATCAGTTTACAGAACTCTGGGAAGGAGAGATGAAAGGCGGTCTGCCGGTGATCATCAACATCATGAACAATCAGTACGGCATGGGCGGCCAGACCGTGGGTGAGACCATGGGCTACGGCATTGCAGCCCGCATTGGCGCTGGCGTGAACGGCGAGCAGATGCATGCCGAACGGGTAGATGGTTACAACCCGCTGGCTGTGATCGACGCCTACAAACGCAAACGCAAAGTAATCGAAGAAAAAAGAGGTCCGGTGCTGCTCGATGTACTCACCTACCGGTACAGCGGTCACTCGCCCTCGGACGCCTCTTCCTATCGCACCAAAGAAGAGGTGGAGGCATGGGAGTCACAGGACTGCATCCGCAGCTACGGTGTGCAGCTGCTGGAGGCTGAGGTGGCATCGCAGGCTGACCTTGATCTGATATCGGATAATATTCAGAAACTGGTGAACGAGATGTTCCTGCTGGCCATCAACGATGAAGTGTCACCCCGGATGGACAATGCCGATGTCATCGGAGAGATGATGTTCTCCAATGGATCGGTCGACTCTTTCTCCGATGTAAAACCGGATGTGTTGATGTCGATGGAGGAAAATCCGCGCGTGAAAAAGATTGCCAACAAGGAACGTTTAGCCTTCGATGCCGAAGGGAAGCCTTACAGCAAGATGAAGCAGTACCAGCTGCGCGACGGCATCTTCGAGGCAATCATCGACCGTTTTTATAAAGATGCATCACTTATTGCTTATGGTGAGGAGAACCGCGACTGGGGCGGTGCCTTTGCCGTGTATGGCGGACTGACCGAGGCGTTGCCTTATCACCGCCTCTTCAACTCGCCGATTGCCGAGGCATCCATTGTGGGCACCGCCATCGGCTACGCTATGTGCGGTGGGCGGGTGATTCCTGAGATCATGTACTGCGATTTCATCGGCAGAGCCGGTGATGAGATATTCAACCAGCTGCCCAAATGGCAGGCCATGAGCGGCAACGTACTGAAAATGCCGGTAGTGGTACGCGTTTCGGTAGGATCCAAATATGGTGCACAACACTCACAGGACTGGACCTCACTGGTGGCACACATCCCGGGTATCAAGGTCTGCTTCCCGGTCACACCCTACGACGCCAAAGGATTGATGAATGCGGCACTGCAAGGCACCGACCCGGTGATCTTCTTCGAGAGCCAGCGCATCTATGATGTGGGAGAACAGTTTCACGAAGGAGGCGTTCCGACTGGCTATTATGAAATTCCGCTGGGCGAACCCGATGTGAAGAAAGTGGGAAAAGACATCACCTTCCTCACCATCGGACATACACTCTACCCAGCTTTAAAAGCAGCAAAAGAACTCGAAGAAAAATATGGTCTCAGCGCCGAGGTGATCGATGCCCGCTCGCTGGTGCCCTTCAACTATGAGCAGGTGATTGCGTCGGTAAAGAAAACCGGAAAGATTATTGTGGCCGGTGAAGCCACCACCCGGGGATCCTTCCTGAATGACCTGGCGGCAAACGTCGGTCAGATGGCATTCGACTACCTTGATGCTCCTGTATGCGTACTGGGTTCCCGCAACTGGATCACCCCGGCACATGAACTGGAAGATGCCTTCTTCCCGCAGCCCTCCTGGTTCCTGGATGTGATCCACGAACGGATTCAACCGCTGAAAGGGTATATCCCCGGCCAGAACTTCACCGACGGCGAGATGGTGAAACGGGCAAAAAAGGGAATTTGATAAAATGATTCGATGATTCGGTGATGTGATGATTAATCAACAAATCTGCAAATCTGCAAATCTGCAAATCTGCTAATCTGCAAATCTGCTAATCTGCAAATCTGCTAATCTGCAAATCTGCTAATCTGCTAATCTGCAAATCTGCTAATCTGCAAATCTGCTAATCAACTAATCTGCTAATCAACTAATCTGCTAATCAATTTATGATAAATATAAACGCCCACTTACACACCCCTTATTCATTTAGTGCCTTTCGGGATATTGATGAGGCGCTGGACAGGGCTGTGGCTGAAAATGTGAGTGTAGTCGGGATCAACGATTTTTACACTGCCAAAGGGTATGAAGCGTGGGCCGACGGTTGTCGCAAACGGAAACTGTACCCGCTGTTCGGGATCGAGTTTATCAGCCTGAATGAAGCGGATCAAAAAGCCGGCCTGCGGGTTAACGATCCTGCCAACCCCGGTCGCACCTATCTTAGCGGAAAAGGGATGTCGCATCCCTTCCGGTTGAGTGAACCGTATGCAACACTCCTCTCTTCGGTGCAGACCGAGTCGAACCGGCAGGTGGAGGCGATGTGTGCGAAGCTGAATGAGCTCCTCCGGGAAAAGAAGGCATCCTTCACCCTCGATGTGGAGCAGATCAAACAGGATCTGACCAGCGGCTCACTCCGTGAACGCCATCTGGCCAGAGCACTGCGAATGAAAGTATATGAGACCTGTCACAATGAGGAGGCTGAGATACAATCACTATTGACGAAGCTTTTCGATGGAAAAACAATGAAGTCATCGGTGAACAATATCGCCGCTGTGGAGAATGAAATTCGTGGTAACCTGCTGAAAGCCGGCGGTGCTGCGTTTGTACCCGAGGAGGCGACTGCCTTTCTCCCGATGGAGAAGGTGCAGGAACTGATTGTGGCAGCGGGGGGCATTCCCACCTATCCCTTTCTGGCGGACGATGCCCAGGGCTACTACACCGACTTTGAATCGGACCTGGAACGGGTGGCCGAACAACTGACAGAGAGGGGTTTTCATTCGGTAGAATTTATCACCACCCGCAATGATGTGGCGTTATTGGAGAGATATGCTGCCTATCTGCATGACCGGGGTTTTGTGGTTACCTTCGGCAGCGAACACAATACCCCCGCCATGGAGCCCATCGAACTGTTTGCACGGCATGGCGCACCCCTGACCGACAGGCTGAAGCAGATAAACTATGAGGGCGCCTGCCTGATTGCTGCACATCAGCATGTAGTTTCACAGGGACTGGCGGGTTATGTGGATGCCCACGGAAATGCAGATCGTTCAAAAAGAGATGAATTTGTGACGTTGGGTGATGCACTCATCAAAAATGAACTGGACGTAAACCGGTAAAGAGCATAAAATGAAGGAAATTCAACAACTGATAGAGATATCGCAATTCTATGGTAGTGACATTCGCTTTGTAATTGCCGGTGGCGGAAACACCTCCTACAAGAACAACGAAAAAATATGGGTGAAGGCAAGCGGTTCATCGCTCGCCACCATCACTGAAGCGGGATTTGCCGTGCTCGACAGGGCAATGCTTAACCCGATGTCTGAGAAAATATATAGCAGTGTACCCGATGAGCGGGAAGAACAGGTGAAAAACGACCTGGCCGCAGCTACCCTTACCAAAGGAAAACGTCCCTCGGTGGAGACCTCGATGCACAATGTGATCGACCATCCTTTTGTGGTACATCTGCACCCGACAGCGGTGAACGGACTGATGTGCGCACAGGATGCCGAAGCCTCACTGAAAAGGTTGTTTGGAGACAAAACACTCTATGTGGAATATACCGATCCCGGATATCTGTTGTTCAAAAAGGTATATGACCGGATCAAGGCCTACCGGGCATCCTACGGGGAGGAGCCGAAGGTGATCTGGCTGCAGAACCATGGTATCTTTGTGGCTGCCGACACCCTCGATGAGATAAAGAGGATTTATGCCGATATACTGGATCAACTCGAAGGAGCCGTAACAGACCCGTTACCTTCGGAGGAAAAAGGATCCTCTCACAGCGTAGTTGAGACGCTCCCCGCATTGCGGATGATGCTCTCCCAGAATGGATTGAAAACGTTAAGGGTACGCAATAACGCACTGATTGAATACTACAATCAGGCAGATAATCAGCAGGATATATCCAGGCCATTTACGCCGGATGCGATCGTCTACTGCAAATCAAACTATCTCTTCCTGCAGGAAGAAGTACCCGATAAGATTCTTTCCGAAGCGAAGAAGGAGATAGTCGCCTTTACCGGAAAATCTGATTATCAACCAAAGGTGTTGCTGATCAAGGGGATCGGGCTGGTCGCTGTGGGTGACAATGCCATCCAGTGCGACATCATTCTCGATGTATTCGAAGATGCGATGAAAGTAGCCTGGTTATCTCGATCATTTGGTGGTCCGCACCCGATGACCCGGGAACAGATCGACTTTATCGACAACTGGGAGGTGGAAAATTATCGCCGCAGCGTGGCTGCAGGCGGATCCAAAGGACGTGCCGAGAACAGAACCATCATCATCACCGGTGCCGCACAGGGCTTCGGCGAAGGCATCGGTCGCTGCCTCCTGCCGGAAGGAGCCAACATTGTGGTGGCCGACCTGAACGAAGAGACGGGCAGGGCCACGGCAGCCGACTTTAACCGGAATACGAGAAGCAACCAGACACTTTTCGTAAAGACAAATGTGGCGGATATCGCCAGCCTGGAGAATCTTGTCCGGGAAACGGTTTGTGCGTTTGGCGCCATCGACGGTTTTATCAGCAACGCGGGTGTGCTGCGGGCAGGAGGACTGGAAGAAATGACACCGGAGAACTTCGATTTTGTCACCCGCATCAATTACAACGCTTACTTTTACGCGACCAAGGTGGTCAGCCGGGTGATGAAGCTGCAAACAAAATATGCCCCTGAGGATTATTTTGCCGACATCATCCAGATCAATTCCAAATCGGGTCTGCAGGGAAGCAAAGCCAATTTTGCCTATGCAGGTGGAAAGTTCGGCGGTATCGGCCTCACACAGTCCTTCGCGCTGGAGCTGGCTCCCTTCCGCATCAAGGTGAACGCCATTTGCCCGGGTAACTTCTACGAGGGCCCCCTCTGGAGTGATCCCGAAAACGGCCTCTTTGTGCAGTACCTGAAGGCAGGAAAAGTGCCCGGTGCCAAAACAGTGGAGGATGTGAAAGCGTTCTACCTGTCAAAGGTGCCCATGGGCAAGGGATGCACCCCGGTCGACGTGACCAGAGGGGTGCTTTACCTGATGGAGCAGTGCGGCGAAACAGGGCAGGCACTCCCCATCACCGGTGGACAGGTAATGCTAAATTAATATTTTAAAATCACGAAGTAATGATAAAGACAAGAGCAGTAAGGCTGCACGGAAAAAAAGACCTTCGTTTGGAAGAGTTTGAGTTGCCGCAGATCAAAGAGGATGAGATCCTGGCCAAAGTGGTCTCCGATTCACTCTGTATGTCCTCTTACAAGGCATCGTCACAGGGAACAGATCATAAGCGCATACCCGACGATGTGGCGGAAAACCCCATCATCATCGGTCACGAGTTTGCCGGTGAACTGCTGGAGGTGGGTGCAAAGTGGTCAGACAAATTTAAAGCAGGCGACAAGTTCTCTATTCAGCCCGCGCTGTATTACGAAGATGGTCCGGTGGGGATACTGAGTGCTCCCGGGTACAGCTACCAACATATAGGCGGTGATGCCACCTATGTGATCATTCCCAACGAGGTCATGGAAAAAGATTGCCTGCTGGCCTACCACGGCGAAGGGTATTACCCTGCTTCGCTGGCCGAGCCGCTCTCCTGCGTCATCGGTGCCATGCATGCCAACTACCACACCACCCCGGGAAGTTATGTCCACAAGATGGAGATTGTAGATGGCGGAAAGATGGCGATCCTGGCCGGTGTGGGCCCCATGGGACTGGCGGCCATCAATTATGCGCTACACAGGGAGGATCGTAAACCCTCGTTGCTGGTGGTGACAGACGTGGATCAGGCCAGGCTCGATCGTGCGGCTTCCATTTACACTGTCGATTTTGCCGCCTCAAAGGGGATCGACCTGCAATATGTCAACACCGGAAAAGTAGAGGATCCCGTGAAAGAACTGAAAGCCATCAGTGGCGATACCGGCTACGACGATGTCTTCGTCTTCGCTCCGGTGAAGCCTGTGGTGGAGCAGGGGGATGCCATCCTCGCTTTCGACGGATGCCTTAACTTCTTTGCCGGACCGGGAGATCCCGACTTTAGCGCGTTGCTTAATTTTTACAACGTACATTATGCCTATACCCACATTGTGGGTACCAGCGGTGGAAACAATGACGACATGGTAGAAGCGCTCGACATCATGGGGAAAGGACTCGATCCGGCCGGACTGATTACCCATATCGGCGGACTGGATGCAGTGGCGGAAGCGACCAACAACCTGCCCCATATCCCGGGCGGTAAAAAACTGATATATACCCATATCGATCTCCCTCTGACACCCATTGCCGACTTTGAAAAGCTGGGCGAAAACAACGATCTGTTCCGTGAACTGGCACTTATCTGCAACAAAAACAAAGGATTGTGGAGTGTGGAGGCAGAAACATTTCTGCTGAATTACTTTAATAAGTTATAACTGATCATCACTTGGCAACAGCTGTCAGTACAATCATTGCTCCCAAGGAGCTGATCGCTGACTGCTGACCGCTGATATCTTCAAAAAATATGAAACAATTAGATGTAAACTTAATGCACCCGGTGGAGCAGATCAATGTGATCATCGGACGGATTTATAAAAGTGGCATGACCACCACCTCGGGTGGAAATATCTCCATCAGGGACAAGAACGGCGATATCTGGATCACTCCTTCGGGGGTGGACAAAGGCTCGCTCACCGTGAAGGATATCATGCAGGTGAAAAGGGACGGTACCCTGATCGGACCTCACAAACCTTCTTCGGAGCTACCCTTTCACAAAGCGATCTATGAAGCACGACCCGAATTGACGGCCATCATCCATGCGCATCCGCCTGCACTGGTGGCTTTCAGCATTGCCGGCATTGTGCCAGACACGAAGATTGTTCCCCAGGCCCATAACATCTGCGGCGACATCGGCTTTGCACCCTATGGGACTCCAGGTAGCGAAGATCTGGGTGAAAAAATTGCCCATGAATTCAGGGAAGGCAATTACAAGGCGGTGATCATGGAGAACCACGGTGTGGTACTGGGTGGCACCGATATGATGGATGCCTATCAACGCTTTGAGACACTGGAGTTTTGCTGTCGCACCATTGTAAATGCCAAAAGACTGGGTCAGGTGAACTACCTCTCCGATGAGCAGGTATCGCAGTATGTACATCATCTTCCGTCTAATGTGGCTCACTCGATGGATATTCAACATCCTTCGGAGGAGAGGGCCATCCGGACCGAGATGGTGAACATCATCCGCAGAGCCTGCGATCAGGGCCTGATGATCTCGACCTACGGAACGGTTTCAGTACGATGGGGTAACAGCAACGACTTCCTGATTACGCCCAGCAACATTGCCCGTTGGGATATCGTCTCCAGTGATCTTGTACAGATCAAGAACGGGATGGCGGAAGCAGGTAAAACGCCGAGTCGCTCGGTGGCATTGCATCAGCGTATCTACCAGCTCAATCCCCACATCAATTCCATTATCTGCACCCAGCCGGTGAACCTGATGGCTCATGCGGTGAGCGGTAGCAAATTCGATGTACGTACCATCCCCGAAAGCTGGATCTTCCTGCAGGATGTTCCCTCTATTCCTTTTGGCTTGATTTACAACGATGTGGACAGCGTAGCGAAGATGTTCCAAAAGAACCGGGTGGTGCTGGTGGAAAATGACAGCATATTTATCACCGGAGATAAGCTTCTGAATACGTTCGACTACCTTGAGGTGGCTGAGTTTTCTGCCAACTCACTGGTGATGGCAGCTTCCATCGGACCCCTACAGCCTATTGGCGATGAGGAGATCGATGACCTGCGGGTTGCCTTCAATGTGAAATAACAGCATCCCTATTCCGGAGACTGAACCGACCCCCAAAAGTTAGACAAAATACTTTTGGGGGTTATTTTTATGTAAAAACATACGTTTGAAAAGAAATTATCTATTGTATCCGATAAATCAAAAGACTAGGAAATAGTGTTACAGCTTCACCACTTTCAGGATTCCCTTGTCATTTCCGGCAGAAAGGTCCACGGTAAAAACATAGGTTGCGCCCGTCTCCAGTGTAGTACCGCTTACCAGTCCGAGGTTTCCGCTGTCACGACCGTTAGTGCCATCTCCTACAAACACCATGTTGCTCTCTGTGGAAAGTGTCGCACTGCCAAACTCGCCTCCCCAGTTCTTCTGATGGAAGAACTTGAAGTTTATTTCAGTTGCGTTCACGGACTCTCCTGCTACCAGGGTCACCTGATAGGTCTTGTTGCCGATGGGTGCCAGACACAAGGCATTCGACGGATTCCAGCCGACATGATTTTCTTTGTAGGAGGGTTTACCAACCTGGTCACCGATAATCCAGATTGCACCAGTACCGTCTGCCTTTAAAGATGCCGGATCGTTGCCATCCAGTACTTCTATCCTGAAATACTTCAGTGTGAGATTGGCTGTGATGCGGTACTTCCCTGAGATGGGATTGAATTTATATTTGCCGGCTTCAATCTCTGTGAAGTAATCGGTATCGATCCACCATGCTGAAATATCTTCGAGCCCCGTGATGGTCAATTCCTGTCCTTTTGTAAGATTGGCATCAATCACATAATTCTGTTTGTCGAGCATCGTCATCTTGTCACCGTTCAGCAGGATTTCGAAGAAGGGTGCAGCCTGATAAGTTTTGGTGTTAAAGGTGACCGAAAAGGTGCCTCCCACAGGACTTACAAACGGGATATTCTCTGATACGTCCTGTGTCACTGCACCCGATTCCCAGCCAAAGATTATTTCACGTCCCTTGTCGTCCACAACCGGTGTTTTGATATAGGCCGGCAGGTCGGTCGATGGAAACGGTTCGGTTGCTGCATACTCAAACGGTTGTCCGGTGGGGAGCATCGGATAGGTGACAGTGGGGGTTACCAGAATCAGATAAGGGTAGGGTGCCCGGGTAATGGGAACATCAAAACGCTGCTCTGCACTTTTCAATGTTGTGTTGAGCAAAACAAATTCCAGCGTTGCCGTACCGTCGGGAATATCCTTCAGAAAGGGTACAGAAATAGTACCCTTGTATTCCCCGTTCTCCTTCGTGCGGATGGTGGTGCGTTCCACCTCTTCTTCACCGAAATAGAGAATGGCGGTGAGTGTGGAGAGCGGGATGTCATCGCTGACAGTCGCGGTAAATGGGAGATTATCTCCAAAATGAACGTTGGAGAACTGGTTTTCAATTTGTAACACGGGATTTCCTTCCTGCTGCAGGTCGCTCACCTCTTCCGCGCAGGAGATAAGAGCAATGGTCCCGATTATTCCAAGTATATAATATTTTAAATGTCTCATAGGTCTAAAGTCGTTAGATTTGATTTATTTTTTCCATCGATAGGATATTACTGCTTTGGCAGGCACCTCATAACTGAAATGCTGTTTTCCGTCATCAAGGGTGATATTTTTCGCCGCATCGGTGCTGTTTAGCAGGACTACGGCATAGATGCCATCCGGGTTTTCAAAAGCAGAGTGGATAAATCCCGGGTCGGAGAAACCGCTTGTTCCAATGCGCACTGCACCCGGCTTCACTACCGACGAGAGATGGCCGATGATATAGTAATGCGAGTTGCGGGTGATGGTGGTGTAGTTGGAACGGTCGATATCCACCGCCCCGTAACAGGTCTGACACCCACCTTCGCGATTGGGTCCTCTCTCGCTGTCGAGCATCAGGTTCCAGACGATTACACCCCTGCATCCGTTGTTCACCGTACCCAGCGCCACTTCACGCATGTCGTCGATCAATCTGACTGCCAGGTTGCGACCGTCGTTCCAGGTGCCGATAGACGTCTCGGTAAACACCAACTCCCTGTTTGGATATTTGGCCTGTATATCGAGCAGTTCCGATTTATTGCCACCATAGTTGTGGTATGCAGCTCCGGCCACAAGATCGCTGTCGATGCCGGCATCGTAAATCTTTACAGGATAATCGTTCTGGTCGGCCATGTTATCATAATTGTAATTGTGATCGAACAGGTAAATTTTTGTCAGCAACGAAGCAGCCTTGAACTTGGGTACCAGGTGATGCTGTACGAATTGTAACTGCTCTTCCCATCCCATGAAAAGAGAAGCTGAATTTCCCCTGTTCAACGGCTCATTCTGTGGCGTGACGGAGTATATTTTTATGCCGTGCTGTGCCAAAGCCTGTATCCACTTCACGAAATAGGTGGCATAATCGCCATAATAAGCCGGATTCAACTGGCCGCTGGTCCATGAGTTATATGGCTGCAGGTCGGTCAGGTTGTTCACCTTCATCCATCGTGGTGGCGTCCAGGGCGAGCCCATAATCTTCAGATTGGGATTGATTGCCAGAATCTCTTTTAAAATGGGAATCACGTAGGTTGTCTCCTCGGTGGTGAGCGCAAAGTTTTCTATACCCGGTGTGTCACACAGGGAGTACTCACTCAATGAGAAGTCGGAACAGCCGATGGATATCCGCACATAGCTCTGACCCATCCCCTCGGTAGGAGAAAAGGTCTCTTTGAGAAATTTGGTGCGGTTCTCCTGTGTCATCTTCATCAGGTTGAAAGCCGTGGATCCGGTCACAGCCGCTCCGAAGCCATCCATTGTCTGATAACGAGTTGCGGGTATCAGCTTGATGGTGGTGGGAGACATGTTACTTTTTGTACTGAAAGAGACCGTTTGCTTTTTGAAATCCTGTGAACGGCTGTTGGTAGTAACAAAGAGGGTGACATCCCCTGCAGGCACTTCGGGCTTATCGTCGTTGTCGGGAACATTTCCTGTTTCATTACAGGAAGAGCAGCTCCCGAGCAGCAGGACAAGCAGAATAAGTTTTATGTTTTTTATGATTTGCATGATGTTACAGTGTTACCTTTTGAATATGTACCGTTTTGGTTGTCAGATTTACCGTGAATCTGTAATTTGCTGATTCAATCACGGGGTCATTCTCTCCGTTGGGAATGGTCCAGTCGTTATCGCCGGTAATGATTTGCTCTCCGGTGAAGGTGAAATCTCCTGCCTTCTTCTCATTGCCCCATCCGGTGTTTTCGAACGGTTTAAAGCCGGCATAATGATCATGGTCGCCCGGCGTGTAGAAGGTTCCCTGATAGATACCCGTACTAATCTGACGCAGCAGGACATAATTCATTATGTGACCAAAACCCCAGCTGGTGTGGGTACGTACATGCCCTGCATACACTGCACCAATTTCGGCAGAAGTAACCCGTGTGGGGTAACCAAGGCCATAGCCGGTAGCCAACAGGTAGTCGGGATATGCCGGATTGTCGGTGCCGACAAAAACGTTCTTCCTGACAGGGTTATAATACACGGTATACTCGCCTGTTTTTCCAAGAAATTTTACCTGGTTGTCGGACAGCCGTTCAAAAAAATCGGGATTGTACAGGTTCATCCGATCACCCAATATGCCAATCAGTGAATAGCTCTTCCCGTTTTCCAACGTACGGGTAAGTGTGCGGAACGATTCGTTGTCGATATCCTGACTCCCGAAAATGCTTAAAGCGAGGTCATCCACACCAAGATTACCGCTCGTAGTGGAGAAAGTATAGGTGAGATTGTCGAAAAGGATTCCCTTTGTGTAGTCACCGGTGGGGGTGAGAATAAAGAGAGATTCTCCCGTTTCGTTGATCAGGCCGGGCCTACCATCTACATTGCCATACACATGGCCGCTGTAATCGATTGTGTTATCGGCATGAAGTTTCTCTGCCAGTTTAAAACGCATCGAGGAATCCAGCGTGAGATTGCTGCCGGAATATTTGTTTTTGTCACCCGACTGCGGATTTAGCAGTGCAATTATTCCATTGTCGGCCACAAGATACAGTTTGCTGTAGGAGGGCCTTTTTCCGGTGAGCCCTTCTATTTTGTGGCTGCTGGTTCCTTTCAGCACGTTCTGTGCAATAAGATTTATCGTCACCGGCGCATTGTCGGCCTGATTTCTAATCATCGGTACAAACACATTGTTGGAGAGGTTGGCTGTATCGCCGCTGAGAGGGATGCTTCCTGTAGTAATTACATTTTCTCCGGAGACCACTTCATAAAAAAGAGTGCTGAGCATGGTGGCCGGATCAATGATCTCAGCAGAGAGGGTGATTGTGTCACCGAATGTGAAGGTGGCGGGAGTTGCTGCTGCAGATACAATGACTGGGGTGGACTCCTTACGGGGGCCGTATTCATCATCACACGACCAGAGTAACGCAGTGAAAGAAGTGACAAAAATAAACAGATATAGATATATCGTCTTCATAAGAGTTTCTTTTTAAATTGATTAACAACCTGCATTAATAACCCGGATTCTGTACAAGATTCGGATTCTGATCGATCACGTCCTGGGGAATGGGTAATACATAAGACAGAGAAGTGAAAGGATAGACTTGTGCGGGCCTTCCTTCATCTTTTGCAAACACTGCATTCATCACCTCCTCCACTTTATCGAGACGCACCAAGTCGAACCAGCGCTGTCCTTCCAACGCCAGTTCAAGCCGGCGTTCCTTCATATAGGCACGCAATATGGACTCTTTGCTTGCAGATGCTGATGCCGGCAGGTTTGATAAGCCAGCTCTGCGACGGGTTTGGTTAATAATCTGTGCCGCTCCGTTGTAGTCTCCCTTTCCTATCAGTGCTTCCGCTTTTAACAGTAGAATATCGGCATATCGCATTTTGATGATGCTGTTGTAGGCACTGCGTGTTTTGTACATAAACGCATAACTATCAGCCGGATAATAGATGCTCCAGTCGGCTTTGTAATATACCACGGTCTGTGCAAAACGATGGTCACCCGGTTCGCTCTGAAAGGCTTTGATGAGATCGCGCGAGGGGGTGATCCATTTTGCCCAGTTGAATTGATTATTCCAATCATCCAACGGACGACCGAACATCCAGGTGACCCAGCTAGCATTTCCCGGGAAGAACTGGGCTTCGTAGATGGTCTCCCGCGTGTTGCGTGCCCTTGCGTCAATGGCTTTATTTTCCTGTGACGGGGAAGAATTCGGATCGGTGAGGATCACATCAAACAGCGTGCTGTAATCATCCACAAGGGAGAAACCATCTGCAGTGAGCTGATCGGCATATTGAATGACTTTGTCATAATCACGCAATGGCTTTTCAGCATATACTTTGGCCAGCAAAGCCTGGGCAACCGATTTGGAAAGCAGTGTTTTGTCCGACTGATTGTTGTCGGGTGCAAACTGTACTCCCTCAAGCAAATCTTCTTCGATCTGTTTGTAGATGGTGAGGGCATCGGTCTGTGGCGGGAAATAGGCGGGATATACTTCTTTGATGGTTTCGGAGGTAATATCGCCCGCCGTTGTAATAACCAGCGGTACATTTCCCCAGATTCTCACCATATCGAAGTAGATCATGGCCCTCAGTATTTTTGCTTCTGCTTTGTATTGGGCCTTTTCAGCAGTCGTCAATGATGCATCCGGTACCAGATCAATGTGGTTGATTAATTTGTTGGCCTGGGCAATATTTCCCATATGACCGTTCCAGTCACGTCTGAGATTGGTATTTGAACCCTCAATGGAATTCACTTCAAAAGGAGTGGTTTCCGCATTGGGCGATCCGGCATAAGCATTGTCGGAATGCGATTCTGCAAGTAGCAGCATATCGAGATACCAGTGTTCCTGTCCATTTTTGAACAGATTCATCAGTGTTTGCCTGTGCGACAACAGGGCCGCCTTGTCTTTAAAAACTATCTGAATGCTGTCCTCACTCACCCCTTCAGTAGTATCGGAATAGATGTCCAGCGGCTCGTAGTCGAGGGAACAGGAAGCCAGTAAGAGTGCAGACAAAATGGATATAATATATTTTGTTTTCATTTTATTCATTGTAATTTAAAATTCAATATTCATTCCAAATACAACCGTTTTGCTGTGAGGGTAGGTTCCCCAGTCTATTCCCTGCACGGCGCCATTATTACCCCATTGGTTTACTTCCGGGTCCATGCCGCTGTAACCTGTGATGGTCAGCAGATTGCTAAATGTCACAAAAGGTTGCAGGCGTGTGATACCTGCCCGGGTGAGGAGACTGTTATTGAAATTGTAAGAGAGGGATACGTCTTTTATACGAAGATAGCTTCCGTCTTCCACGAAATAGCTGGATGGCTGCAGGTTAAATCCTGCCTTGGGAACATCGGTGATCATCCCCGGTGTCCGCCAGCGCTTCAATACTTCTACCGACTGGTTTTTCAGGTCGTACATTCCCTCTGTATCACCTTTCGATGCATTGAATATATCATTTCCCACCGAACCCTGAAGGAAGATATTCAGGTTAAATCCCTTATATGAAAAGGTGTTGGTCAACCCATAAGTAAACAAAGGATTTGGATCGCCTATGTAGGTTTTGTCTGAAGAGGATATCCTGCCGTCTTCATTGATATCGCGATACATCAGCTCGCCGGTTTCAGTATCTACGCCATCGCTGATATATCCCCAGAAGCCGCCCAGTGAACGTCCCGGTTCGTTGCGTACCACCCTTGTCTGATGGAAGGCCTGTGTGGTTTCGGCAGCGTAATAAATCTGTTGCAGCTCAAGGCTCTCCAGCCTGTTTCTGTTGAAAGAGATATTGAAGTTGGAATCCCAGCTAAAATCGCCTGTGAGATTGCGTGAATCTGCAGAGAACTCAAAACCACGGTTGGTCATTTCACCTTCGTTTCTGACTATTTCGTTGGCAGCTGCCGCCCCCTCGGGTAATGATACGTACATGAGCATATCGGTAGTCCGCTTGTAATAATAATCCATGGCCAGGGTAAGCCGGTTGTTTAACAATGTGGCATCCACACCGAAGTTTATCTGATTGGTTGTTTCCCAGGTAAGGTCTGATGTCCGTAAATTTGCCTGGGTGATTAATGGGAGGGCATTGTCTTTTCCGGTTTCGAACCATGCCTGACGAGTAATATCGTAACGCTGCAGATAGGCAAAGTCACCGATACCCGACTGGTTACCGGTTTGTCCCCAGCCTGCCCGGATCTTCAAGTCGTCTACCCAGGAGGCATCCTGCATAAAATCCTCGGATGACAAGCGCCATGCAGCTGAAAGTGAGGGGAAGGTACCCCACCGGTGATCAGGATGCAGCTTGGAGGATCCGTCTTCACGAACATTGAAGGTAAACAGATATTTGCTGTCATAATTGTAGGAAAGTCTTCCAAACAATGAGTAGATACTCCATTGCGATGCGTGGGAGCCGGTGTTGTCCCAGGCAATTTTATTTGCTGCATTCAGTGTCTGAATGGTACCATCCTTGAAGTGAGATCCGTTGACATAACTCTCCGACCACTGTGAGTCGGTCCAGGAGCTGCCGGCCATGGCTTCCAGGTTATGTTTCTCCGCAAAAGTGTGCTTGTAAGTCAGCACATTGTCGAACACCATCAAGGTATTCATGGCACGTATATCCCATGCATTTCCCCAGTCATCCCTGTCGACACCGTGGGAAGGTGGTGTAAAGCCGGTATTTTTTCCATTGCGCCGGTCCAGGGTAAACGTGGATTTCAGATTCAGCTTTGGTGAAAAGGTGATGGTTGCATTGGCGGAACCGATAAGTCTGTTTTCGTTGTTTTTGTTATTTTCACCATTGGCAATTTCTTCCAGCGGATTGGCTATGTTTTGTCCGAAGAAAAGCCGGTTGTAAAGCCCTGTTTCTTCGTCTCTGATGGTCGCTGCCGTGGGGAGGTTCACCACTGCCAGCACCACGCCGCCACGGTTGGACCCTTGTCCTGTAGTTACACCGTTGCTGGTATTATCGGAATAGGAGATATTTACTCCCAGATGGAGCCATTTTCTGATCTGGCTCTCCACATTGCTGCGGAAATTAAATCTGCGGAAAAAGGCTGAACTTAAAATACCCTGTTCATTGAGATAGCCGCTGGAAATAAAATAGCGCAAACGTTCATTTCCATCAGATACCTGTAGTTGATAGTTCTGTGAGATGCCGGTGCCATATACTTCGTTGAACCAGTCGGTACGGTCGGTTGTTCCCTCGGGAATGGCTCCCGGACGAAGCTCGTCGATCAATTCTTTGTATTGTCTGGCGTTCAATGACTGAATTGGATTGCTTACGCGGTTCATTCCCATTTGTATATTGGCTGCAATTTTTGCCTCACCCGAGGCCTGCTTGGTGGTGATCAATACCACGCCATTGGCGGCACGCGATCCGTAGATGGCGGCAGAGGAGGCATCCTTCAATATTTGTATGCCGGCAATATCGGCAGGTGATAGAAAATTAAGATTATCCACCGGAACGCCATCTACCACATACAATGGATCGTTACTGCCGTTGAACGAGGTTGTACCGCGCACACGGACTACCAACTCTCCGCCGGGAGTTCCACTGGGTCGGTATACATTTACGCCGGCCGCTTTTCCCTGAATGGCCTGAGCAGCTGAAGTAATGGGTCTTTCGTTCAAGTCGTCCAGCGAAACGGAGGATACGGCTGTTGTGACATCCCCTCTTCTGACAGTTCCATATCCGATTACCACCAGTTCATCAAGTGCCTTTGTATCTTCTGTCATGATAATGTTGAAACTGGTTCGACCCGAAGTGTTGATTGTCTGTTCCATATATCCGATGTAGCTGATATGCAGTGTGGCATTCTCTTCTACCTCTATGGAGAAGTTACCGTCAATATCGGTGACTGTTCCGCTGTTAGTTCCTACCTCAATGATGTTGGCGCCGATGATGGCTTCTCCACTTTTGTCGGTTACCCTCCCGGCGATCTGTTTCTTCTGCCTGGCAGCCGGTTGGGGTGTGTCAGGAACGATTACGATGTAGTCATCTTTTAGCTGGTAGGTAAATCCCGTCCCTTTCAGTATTTGAGGAAGTACCTCATTCAGACGCTTGCCTTCAATGTGTAAATCTATGTTGGCTTTACTCTTCAATTGCGATTCATTGTATGCAACAAGCATCTTTGTCTGTTTTTCCACGGCCTGCAAAGCTTCAATAACCGAGATATTGTCTTTTTTAATGGTTATTAAAACATTATTTTGGGCATATAAAACCGTTTGCGCAGCAAAACAGAGGAAGAAAATAAAAAACCCGGTTTTTATTTTTCCCATGTGAAAAAAAACCATAACTTTATTATTCATTTCTTAGTGTTAGATTATAAATTTGACTTCATTGTTCAAGAGCATTGCTCTAACGCTATTTTCCGGTATAAAGGTGCCACTTTGTACCGGTTTTTTTATTATGATGAATCCATGATGTGATAAATAAAATGTTTATAATAAGTTTATTATATTGATGTTATATAGCATTTATCATCCTCTATCCTGTATTTTATACTGCCCGAAACCCTAACAATGATGTCCATTACTTCAGTTAACGAAGTATTTTCTTTAAAGCGAAATGTGTATTTATCCTCTTTTAATGAACTAAGTGCGTAAACGAACGAATAAGGGTACCTGCGTTCCAGCACGGTAATAATTTCTCCCAGGGAGGTCGATTTAAATATAAGCTCACCTCGTTGCCAGGCAGTTACTTCGGATATGTCGGGATGATGGATCGATTCTGTTTTCGTGAATATATTGTATGTCAGCTGTTCATTTGGCTTTAATATCTGTGCCGAAGTAAGGTTGTTGAATTTTACTTCCACGCTTCCCGAGAGAAGAGTAGCCGAAAGTGTTGAGTCGCCGGGATATGCTCTCAGGTTAAATTCGGTTCCCAATGCCGTAACCTGAAAATCGTTTGATTTTACGATGAAAGGCATCTTTTCATTTCGCGCTACCTTGAAATTCGCTTCTCCAATTAAGTAAACGCTCCTGTTCTTTCCGCTGAATTGCTCCGGATATAATAAGGTGGCTGTGGAGTTCATTTGTACCTCGGTTCCGTCGGGCAAGGTAAGATGACCCATTCCGGCTATAGGGACATACTGTTCAATAAGGTCGGCAGCTTCCCGCTTCGTTGTGTGAGTAAAATAAAGGGTGGAAATAAAAGCAATAATAAGGCAGGCAGCCGATATTTGCCAGAAGCGGAGGAGTTTCCTGTGAGCATTACCCTGACTTTCCCTTATCCTTTTGTTCACTTTCGCCAGGGAACGCCATGTGTCGACCGACGTATCACTTTCTGTGTCCCTGTTTTCCGTCATCTTTTCCCACAAATTGTACAACGCTTCCTCTTTTTTCCGTGAAAATTTTTCATCGGCAAGCCATCGGTAAAAATCAGCTTGTAAAGAAGGTGAGACATCTGATTTTACAAATAATTCAACAATCCTGTTAAAATAGTTTTCCATCTCGTTGTTCGTCTAAGAGTCCGGTCATGATTATTCTCATTGCCTTGCAGTTGTCAGCAAATACAGAGAGTAGTTGCAAAGGCCGCCGCAGCTGCTGTTTAAATCAACTTTTCGCTTGCCTCTGATAAATAAACAATCGAGAAACAGATACTACTTAAAATTTCATTAAAAAAATGGCGATCAGGATAAGTTTTTTGAGATCTTTTAATACCAGGTAGATGTGTTGCTCTACTGTCCGCACTGAAAGATCCAATTTTTCTGCAATTTCCTGGTTGCTCAAATGATGAAAACGACTCATTTCGAATACTTCTCTCCGCTTGTCGGGCATCTGCTCCAACGCTACTTTCAATAAAAGGTGCAATTCTTCGCGATACATTTCGTTGAGTGGATCTTCAAATTCCGCCAGTTCATCCGAGCTTTGTAAGTTTATTTGGTGGTTAATATAGTTCGATTCGATATTTTTTCGTTTGATGCGGTTGAGGATACTGTTTTTCACCATGGTATACAGGTAATTCTTCGCAAGACTTCCCTCCCACAATTCCGGTTCTTCCCATAATTTGACAAAGATGTCCTGTGCCACATCTTCTGCTTCCTGTTCCGATTTCAAGAGAATAGCTGCAAATGACCTGACCTTCGAAAAATATTGTATGAAGATTTCTTCAAATCTTGTTTTGTCTGACTCCGTTCTCATGGAATATACTTCTGTTGATTTATCTCTCTTTCATCATCGTAGTATAGGAGAATGCTGTCATCAAAAACATCTCCTGTGTCAAAGATAATATTATTCAATGAAATATAAAAAGGCGAACCAATGGTACTGTCATTTGTTTTGTTTATACCATTCAGGCAATCAATTAATGCTAAAAAAAAATCAATTATGCCACATTCTACTATTGTTCAGCTACTGGGAGATCAAAGCGAATATCTCCTGAACCATGTGAGTACAACGGTTGACAGCACCATGATTCATGCTACAGGACCCGATGTTATTGAAAAATTATGGATTGATTCAGATAGGAATATTCCGACTTTGAACAATTTACAACGTCTGTTCGGACATGGTCGTCTGGCCAATACAGGTTACCTGTCGATCTTACCTGTCGATCAGGGAATAGAACACACCGCAGGAGCTTCTTTTGCATCCAATCCCCTTTATTTTGATCCGGAAAATATTGTGAAGCTGGCACTCGAAGCCGGCTGTAATGCAGTGGCATCCACTTTTGGCGTGCTAGCTTCCGTGGCAAGAAAATATGCCCACAAAATCCCGTTTGTGGTCAAATTGAACCACAATGAGCTGCTGACATATCCCAACTCCTACAATCAGGTTTTTTTCGGAACAGTACAGGAAGCCTGGAATATGGGTGCAGCCGCTGTTGGCGCCACCATTTACTTTGGTTCAGAAGAGAGCCGCCGACAGATCGTTGAGGTAGCCGAGGCATTCGAATATGCACATGAATTGGGTATGGCCACTATCTTGTGGTGTTAT
This sequence comes from Bacteroidetes bacterium GWC2_46_850, assembly GCA_001768325.1. GTDB lineage: Bacteria > Bacteroidota > Bacteroidia > Bacteroidales > Dysgonomonadaceae > Proteiniphilum. The sequence goes on from MENQ01000023.1 coordinate 32,575, forward strand.
CTCCGTAATAACGATTTCAAAAAGGATGGAACGGATTACCATACTTCGGCCGATATGACCGGCCAGGCCGATCACATCGGCGCAACCATTAAGGCGGATATTATCAAGCAGAAGCTGCCGACCAACAATGAAGGCTTTCGGGCAATTAAATTCGGGAAAACCAGCCCCGGGATGTACAATCAGCTTAGTACAGATCATCCAATCGATCTTTGCCGTTATCAGGTGATTAACGGTTATATGGGGCGAATTGGGTTGATCAATTCAGGTGGCGCATCAAGCGGTGAGAGCGACCTGGCCGAAGCGGTTTATACCGCTGTAGTCAACAAACGGGCAGGAGGAATCGGACTGATTGTCGGTCGTAAAGCTTTCCAGAAACCAATGAAGGAAGGGGTTGAGCTGATCCATACCATTCAGGATGTGTATCTTGATCGGGAAATCACACTGGCTTAGCGGTAAAGATAAAAACAACTCATATTTAGATATCTGAATTGAATGTAATCGTTTATTTTATTGGAATAAATTGTTTAGTTTTGTACCAGACAATCACTCTTTCATGCTCCCATTCCTCTATAAAATAGCGCAGCAGTTTTATACACAATACGGTAACGAGCTGTACCGCTACACCTTTGTACTTCCCAATCGCCGTGCGGGACTGTTTTTGCAGAAATACATTGCGGAGATTGCCGGACGGCCGCTTTTCTCTCCGGCCATGCTTACCATTCAGGAGCTGTTCGCCTCTTTGTCATCTTACCAGCTTGCCGACAGGATTGAAATGCTGGTGATGCTCTACAACCATTATAGAAAGATTAGCGGTTCGGGGGAGTCGTTCGACGATTTTTTATTCTGGGGTGATATGCTGCTGAATGACTTTGATGATGCAGACAAGTGCCTGGTCGATGCGAAGCAGCTTTTCCGCAATGTACACGACTTCAGGTCGCTGGATGATGATCTTACCCATCTCACCGAAGATCAGATTGCTGCCATCCGTCGCTTTTGGACACACTTCATGCCGGTGGAAGGTAGCGAAGCCAAGCAGAAATTTCAGGAGACCTGGAAAATATTGTATGAATTGTATACTGCTTTCCGGAATGAGCTCCATGAGAAGGGGCGTGCCTACGAAGGGATGATGTTTCGTGAGGTAGCTGAAAAGGCGAGAGATAAGGAAGAGAGAACGTGGCGCACACGGTCCTACATCTTCGTGGGGCTGAATGCGCTGACCCCGGCTGAAGTGATGTTGCTGAAACATCTCGGTAACCTGGGCATGGCTGATTTTTACTGGGATTACGACTCACCGCCGGTACGGGATCCACAAAATAAAGCTTCATTCAGGATGGCGGAAAATCTTGCCCGCTTCCCATCGAAGTTCACGCTGCAAGCAGGAGATGTACAATACGAAAAAACGGTTGTTGAGTTGATCGGCGTGCCTTCCGCCGTGGGACAGGCCAAACAGGTGACCCGCATCCTATCCCGGTTGATCGAATCCGGAGCGATTCCTGATCCGGGAGAGGCCATCCATACTGCCATCGTGTTGCCCGACGAGAATCTGCTGCTGCCGGTTCTCTATTCTATCCCGCAGGAAATTGGAAAGATCAATGTAACCATGGGATACGGACTCTCTCATTCATCTGTCGCCAGCCTGGTGGAACATATCGCACTGCTTCAGCAGAACCTGCGTACCCGTAACGGAGAGACGGCATATTACCACCGCCATGTGAAGGCGCTGCTCAATCATCCACTGGTGAAAATGGCGGCCGACGGGGAAGCTGAATCGCTGAAAGAGCATATTCTCGCCTTTAACCGCATCGTGGTTCCGCAGTCCGAAATACCGGACCATCCGCTGCTGTCGCTCATTTTTACACCCATTGCCCAATGGCAGGAAATTGGGGATTATCTGCATCAGATTTTCTCTCATCTTTATCAGTCGCTCACTATGGTGAAACGCAAAGATCAATCATCTGACGTGACAGACGCGGAAATGCATGACGGGGAGCCTGAAGAGATGCGTGCAGTGGATCTGGAACAGGAATTTATTGTGCAGTATTACAAGACGGTCACCCGGCTGCAGGATCGACTAAGCGGAGCTGGAAACATGACGGTGGAAACCTGGTTCGGCCTCCTGAAAAAGCTGGCACGCAGCATCAGCGTGTCATTCAGCGGTGAGCCCCTCTCGGGCTTGCAAGTGATGGGCGTGCTCGAAACTCGCAGCATCGATTTTGAGAATCTGATCATTCTTTCAATGAACGAAGGTGTTTTCCCGATGAAGAATGCTTCGGGCTCCTTCATACCCCACACCCTGAGAAAAGGTTTCGGATTGCCCACCCACGAGCATCAGGATGGTACCTATGCCTATCACTTTTATCGGATGATCGGTCGTGCCAAACGGGTATACATGCTTTATGATACACGTACCGAAGATGTGCAAAGCGGGGAAGTAAGCCGCTATTTTTATCAGTTAAAATACCTGTACAATCCACAGTTTGAAATCTCAGAGCGTGTGGTGGCATATGATGTGGCGGCACCAGAGAGTGCGCCTGTAACGGTGACAAAAACGGCCGGGATAATGCGCAAGCTGGATGGCTTTCTTGCAGGAAACGAGAAATTTCTCTCGGCCTCGCTGATCAACAACTACATCGATTGTCCGTTAAAATTTTATTTTACCGCCGTGGAAGGACTTTCAGAAGAGACTGAGGTACAGGAGTCGGTGGAGGCCGACGTGTTTGGTTCCATCTTTCACCGGCTGATGGAAATCATCTACAACCGTTACAAAAATAGGACGGTCACGCCTGATGTGCTTACAGGCATCGCCAGCGATGAAGTTTACCTGACGGAAATACTGGAACAGGCTTTTGCCCGCTATTATTTCAGGGATGAGGAGAACCCTCGGCCACTTGAGGGGCAACACTACCTGATTGGTGAGATACTGCGCAGCTACGTGAAGCAGACCCTCCAGGCAGATCAGCAGTTTACGCCTTTTCAGTATATCGGTTCCGAATACAGGTTTCACGCTGCATACCCGGTAAGAGACGGGCTGACCGTGAATTTTAAAGGAAGCATCGACCGCATCGACCGGGTGGGGGAGACAATCCGGATTGTCGATTATAAGACCGGTTCCGGACCGACAGATTTCAAGGAAATATCCCGTTTGTTCGATGCCTCAAAAAGTAACCGTCCCTACCAGATTTTGCAGGTTTTCGTGTATGGTCTGTTTTATCTGATGGAAAATCCCGGAACTCGCGTGTCACCGGCGGTTTATTACCTGCGCTCCGTTTTCAGGGATTTTGATCCATCCATTTGTCACGACAAACATCCCATCGGCGATATTTCGATCTATATGGAAGAGTTCAGCGAAATGTTCCGGAGTTTACTGAAGGATATTTTTGATCCTGAAGTCCCGTTTTCACAAACACAGAATCAGAAAAACTGTGAATGGTGTGCCTTCAAGGATCTCTGTAACAGGTAAATCCTGTAAGAGCACCACATCCACCCATTCAATCGTAAATGTAGTTATTCAAAAATCTCTGTAACAGGTGAATATTGTAATGATGGACAATTATTAAATCACCCTTCCCGGCATGGTGGAACCAATCACAAAACGGAGCGTGAGCCAGTGCGTGGAGCCATCAAATCCTGCCACATCATCTTCATAATCGGGCTTTTGAAACTGATAGCGCAAACCCGCTTTTAGAATTCTGTTGATTCCGCCCGGTTCATAATCCTTATCCGGAAAATTGTAGTCCACCCCAAATCCTGCATTCCATACCAGGGAGTTTATCTTTAATTCGGAAAGAACCGGATCGGAATTGGCCGTCTTCAGGTTCGGCTCAATAAATCCATAGCCGAGTCCCACAAAAGGATAGAAACTGATATTGTCTGTCGCGAAAATGTTTACCCCAATATTACCCCCGATAAATGCGTGCAGGGCATTGGACCCTTTCGGCCAGTTGGCCTCATTCCCGTCAATAACGACTGGGATATTCTCGGTAAGTGCATTGGAAGAGAATCCACCGTTGATCATGAAAAATATCTTGTTGTAATAGACGCTGAGCTCTGTATCGGCTGCAAATCCTGCATTAAAATGATCGCCCAGGTTGCCGGTGGGTATCATGGTACCCATTCCTGCTCCCCATGAAAAAGCCCACGGAGAGGGTACCACACGATCATTCTGCTGGGCAGAGATCGATCCTGATAAAAAAGAGATTGTCAGAATCAGGGTTATAATTCTTGTTTGCATAATTATTTTTGGTTTTTCTTTGTTCTTACAGCTTTTATAATGATGTAAAATGCTGTGATTAACATGATAAAAAACGCAGTATAGGCAATTCCATCGGTTACTTTTATACTCTGCGGGTCGAATCTGAATTCAACCGTGTGCTTTCCTGCAGGAACAGGAAGGGCACGCAGCGTATAATTGGCACGGATCATCTCAGCCGGCTGGCCGTCTATGCTGATCTGCCATCCTTTGGGATAATAAACCTCGGAAAAAACAGCCAGCTCTTCTTTTTTTGCATCCACGGCGTAGGTGACAAAATCGGAATCATAATCTGTAAGGACGATGGTGGACGCCGAATCTGCCGGAGATGGCTTAAACCCGGGTTGAAATTTTTCTAAAACCGGGGCATATTTCCTGTCTGTCACCGCCTCTTTCCGCAGATCAATTGTACCCAATGCATCGATCTCCTCATCTGCACTCTCCACGAACTTCAGATCATCTACAAACCAGGCATTGCCCATGGCATACGGGTTTTCCAGCGGAATGGTTCCTCCCCCTTGTGCGGGCATGACAATCCATCTTGTGTTGAGCATGTTTAACACTTTGAACCGGTCTGCATCCACCGAGTCCATGCTACCTTGTGTCCGGATAATATCCTGTTGCAATGCTGTCATTTCATTTGAGAGGTGTCTGTCTATCAGATCCTGATAACGGCGTAGTTTTGCCGCATGATAGCCTCCGATTACTTTATGCCAGTAGGGCGTGATGCCGTCGTTAAAGGTGCTGGTAGCCATGTTCAGCACCCGGTAATACTTTGTACTGTCCTGGAGAATGACATCATCGGCAGGCGTCTTTGTGAAAAGCTGCTGCTGATTGGTGGCGGGGACAAAGTCGGAATCATTCAGGTAGCGCTTATTCACAGTCCACATGTCAGCCAGGCAGAGGAGCAGGACGGCAGCTATCATCCATTCTGCCTTTAACTTTTTCTGCAAGTGGAGCCAGACCAGCGCTGCACCGATAAGGATAATGAAGAAGCTGCGCCAGGCATCGGCAGTAAACAATGCAACCCGCATGTCGGTGAGGTTTCCTGTGACGGTCTGAATATGTTCTGGTGGCAATGATTGTAGTGCCATCATCTCAGAAGACGAGATAAATGAGGAGAAAAATAGTCTGGGGGCCAGGGCAAACAACAGGGCGATACCGGCGGTAACGCCAAGACTTAAATACAGTGGTTTCCGGTTGTTTTTGAATTGTTCCGGTTTCCCGATTATCTCTTTCAACGCCATCGCTGCGAGCAGTGGAATACAGAACTCAGCCACCACCAGAATGGAAGATACCGTGCGGAACTTGTTGTACATGGGTACGTAATCGATAAAGAAGTCGGTCAGCGGCATAAAGTTTTTTCCCCATGAAAGCAGGATCGAGAAAAGGGTTCCGGCCAGCAGTGCCCATTTTATCGGACCTTTCACGATAAAAAGCCCGAGAACAAACAGGGCTAAAACAAATGCTCCCACATACACCGGACCTGAAGTGCCCGGCTGTTCTCCCCAGTATTGACCGATCTGCTGATACAGCTGGCTGTATTCGGGTCGCGCCTTGCTCATCGCCCGCTCATTTTCAGAAAGGGGTACGGAAGCTCCCCCTTTTGTGTTGGGTACCAGCAGTGTCCATGTTTCTCCCACGCCGTAACTCCAGGCAGTAATATAATCACGTTCCAGTCCGTTGTCGGTCTTGTTCTCTTCCCCATGATGGGTGAGCTCCGACTTGCCTCGCATGGTCTCTTTCGAGTATTCGTACGTGTGATAGAGGTTACTGGTATTGGCTGCAATCCCGATAAGGCCGGCTGCAAGCAATACGGCAGTCGACCGCAGGAAACCGGACAGCTGCTTTTTGCGGATGGCATCCACCATGAAAGCAATCACCATGAACAACATCACGAACAGAAAGTAATAGGTCATCTGTATGTGATTGGACGATATCTGAAAAGCCACGAATATCATGAAGAGCAATCCGCCAGGCAGATATTTTTTCCGGTATATGTAAATCAGTCCGGCGATTGTGGGCGGTATGTAGGCCAGTGTGATGAATTTCCAGATATGTCCTGCAGCAATGAGGATAAAAAAGTAGGAAGAAAATGCCCAGACAATGGCTCCCAATGCACTAATTAGCGGTGAAGCCTTCATGGCACGCATCAGGATATAGAATCCCAGCAGCATGATAAATACCAGGAAAACATAATTTGGCAAAAACAAGGAATAAACCTTTTTTGCCAGGTCCTGCGGTTTTGTTGAGTCGTAAGTAGGGCTCATCTGATACGACGGCATACCGCTGAACATGGATATGTTCCATCGGCTTCGTTCGCCATCGTGACGCGCCATATAATCACGCTGTTCCTGTCCCTGTCCGATGGCTGCCAGTGAGTCGTGTTGCGCAATCACACGTCCTTCCATAACAGCCGGTGCAAAATAGATAAATGAAATCAGGGTAAACACCGCGATCACGATCAGATCGGGGAGGAGTTTTTTAAATGTGCCGGATTTGTCCATTGTTGTTGGTCGTTTTATTTAGAAACCACAAATTTACATTATATTCCCCGAAATAACGATGAAAGCAAGTTGGGAGTTTCGATGGTTACAACTCCCTGATCCAGATATTCCGGAAACTGATCGGAGCACTCGGGTCGCCATGATCCTGCAGTCGGATGGGACCTGCTCCATGCTCTTTTACCTTCGGCTGACCAATATATTCCGTGGTGCCCAGGATGATGGTATTGTTTTGGAGTAAAATGCCGTTTTGCAATAATGTAACACGCGGTGGTGTCCGGTAGGTGCCATCTTTTTTGAAGGTGGGTGCCGTGTAAATGATGTCGTAACTGTTCCATTCGCCCGGTTTATGCATGGCGTTCACAAGGGGTGGTGTCTGTTTGTAGACACTTCCTGTTTGTCCGTTCACGTAGGTTTCATTTTCGTAACAATCGAGAATCTGTATCTCGTACATGCCTTGCAGAAAAAGACCGCTATTCCCTCTTGCCTGGCTCTTTCCTGTAATCCCTTCGGGAATGCGCCACTCAATATGCAATTGAAAATCGTTAAATATACTTCGGGTCTGGATGTCGCCTGTTCCTTTTTTTACTGTAAATACCCCGTCACTTACAGTCCACGCTGCCGGCTCCCCTTTGGAATTCGACCATTGTGAGAGATCTTTCCCATCAAAGAGAATCAACGCATCGGAAGGAGCCACAATTGCCTTTTCGGGTGACTTGCTCGGTGTTACTACCGTAGGTTGAGGCTGCCAGTACTCTGTCATGGCGGGTTTCATAGGTTCCTGCTCAGGGTATTTTGTTTCCTGAGCTGTCAGTGGAAGTGAAAGAAATAGTGTAACCGGAATAAATAGAAATGCAGACTTCATGTTTGTTCAATTTTAATGATAAATGATGGTATCCATTTTTTTAAACATGTAAATGTATATACAATTTGTGATTTATAAAACCAGGGACTTATGCATCCCAAATTTGAACTTCACATAATCAATCGAATAGATATTAGTTAAAAACATATAAATATTATGTTAAAATTGAATATCTTTATCGAATTTATAATTTTAGTCACTTTATTTGTCAGACAAATCAGATTAATAATATCTGTTGTACATTTTTATCTGAAGACATCTCTCATTTTTAAGTGAGAAAACATATTTGAAAATAATCTTACGATGGAAAGACTTAGGATTCAAAACAATTCAACCACGCTGGTGGATCAGGTCGAAGACAAGCTTTTGAACTATTTCAAAGAGAAGGACCTGCAAAAAGGAGACGCTATTCCCAATGAAATGGAATTAACAGCCTCATTGGGTGTGTCGAGGAGTGTGGTACGGGAGGCATTGAGCCGGCTGAAGATGATGGGGATCGTGGAGACACGCACACGACGGGGCATGGTACTATCCGAGCCTTCGATATTTGGAGGAATGAGACGTGCGGTAGATCCGAGGATTCTAAGTGAGGATACCCTCTTTGATATTCTCGGATTCAGGATTGTTCTGGAAATAGGCATTTGCAGTGAAATATTCCGAAAAATCACACCCGACGATATTGCAAGCCTCGAGGAGATTGTGAATGTGGGAATCATGTATGAAAACAACGAATATGCTCCTTTTAGCGAATTTGCCTTCCACACAAAACTTTACAAAATAACCGGCAATAAAACAATCTCTGAATTCCAAAATATCATTCATCCCGTGATGACATTTGTAAAGGATAAATTTCAGGAATTTTTGGCCCCCATTAATATCCGGTTGAAAGAAGAAAAGCGCATTGTAACCCATCAGGACTTGCTACAGTATTTGAAAGATGGTGATGAAGACGGATACAGAAGAGCCCTGGAGGAACATTTTGAGGTTTACAGAATTTTTATCAGTCAAAGAAATCAATATCACGTTGCACTGCAAAACGGTTAAACACAAAAAGTATACTTACCAATTAAAATATCTATGAACAATTACAAAAAACTAAAAGGTTTAATTGCTGCAACTTTTACGCCCGTTGATACAAACGGCGATATAAATTATCCTGTAATCAGAAAATATGCACAGCATATCAAAGATTCGGGAATATCGGGTGTATTTGTTTGCGGGACGACTGGGGAGTTTACTTCTCTCACCACTGCTGAAAGAAAGCTGATCCTGGAGGAATGGATAAAACAGGGTGAAGGTGGCTTCAAAATTATTGCCCATGTGGGCAGCGACAACCAACGTGAGGCAATGGAGCTGGCACGTCATGCTGCAGCGCAAGGTGCAGACGGAATAGGATGTATTGCTCCTTCTTTTTTCAAGCCGGAAAAAGTGAAGGATCTGATTGATTTCTTTGCGCCCATTGCTGCTTCCGCCCCGCAGTTACCATTCTATTATTACAACATGCCCTCTATGACCGGGGTGAATCTCTCGGTTACACAGTTTCTTCACGAAGGGAAAAAAAGGATTCCCAACCTGTCCGGAGTGAAATTTACACACAACAACCTGATGGAAATGGGTGACTGTATTCAGCTGGATAATGGGGCATTTGAGGTGTTGCACGGTTTCGACGAGACACTGATTTGCGGATTGGCGCTCGGTGCCGTGGCCGGCGTGGGGAGTACATATAACTATATCTCCCATGTCTATCTGAATATTTTGAAATCCATGGAAAGCAACGATGTGAAAAGGGCACGTGCATTTCAGGTGCAGTCGGTAGAAATGGTGAAAATCATCATTCTATACGGAGGTGGCGTGAGAGGTGGGAAAGCCATCATGAATCTGATTGGAATCGAATGTGGGTCATGTCGACCCCCTTTTGCCGCATTCGAAAAGGAGGAGTATGATGCTCTCAGGGGCGACCTGGAGCAGATCGGTTACCTGAAAAAATAGAGAAAGGGGTATGTCCTGCAAACAGTACCCCCTTCCATGAATAATTTTAAAACACAATTATCTTAAAATCATAACAAAGATGAGAAAAAATTATCGATTTTTGGCCTTATTTGTTTTTATATTTGCTTCACTGGCTCACCTGCTGGCACAGGATATATCCGTGTCGGGAGCAGTATATGACAATGAAGGAGAGACACTTCCCGGCGTTTCCGTCGTAGTCAGAGGCACTACCCAGGGAACCGTCACCGATATCGACGGTATCTTCCGGATCACCGTCCCGAAAGGATCCACCCTCCAGTTCTCCTTCGTGGGATTCAGGACACAGGAGATCAACATCACCGAACCGAAGCAGCTGCGTGTGGAAATGCAGCTCTCCACGGTTGAGCTGGAGGAATTCGTCGCCATCGCCTACGGGAAACAGTCGCGCGCCCTTCTCACACACTCAATATCGAAAGTGGGGGAAGAGGAGTTCCTGAAGACCCCCGGGCAAAACCCGTTGCTACAGCTACAGGGCAAGGTGGCCGGCCTCTCATTGCAGGTGTCCAGCGGACAGCCGGGTGCCAACCCGCAGGTATTCATCCGTGGTGGCAGCTCCACCTCTCCCGAGGGTGACGCCCCTCTGTTCATCATCGACGGCATCGTCTCCCAGGGATTCAGGAACATCTCCGACATGAACCCTGCCGATATCGAGTCGGTAGAGGTACTCAAAGATGCGGCATCGACAGCCATCTACGGCTCCAGGGCCGCCAACGGGATCATCCTGATCAAAACAAAATCGGGCAGGAAGGGCAAGGCCAAGGTCAGCCTGCGTTATACCTACGGACTCGAGATGCAGCCCGAAAGAATACCCCTGCTCAATGCCAGAGATTATATCTACCTTACCCGCAGCAATATCGCCAAGTTCAACCAGCCCGAACTCACCTACAACGGTAAGCAGGACCAGGCCAAGTTCCTCGGCGGCTCCTTCGGCATGTCCACCGGCAACCCCAGAAACGCGAAGAACACGCTCGAGTTCCTGGATGTATACCTCGCCAACTACGGACAACAGTATGTGAGCGACCTGCTCGAGTACCAGGGATGGGAGACCATGCAGGATCCCGTCACCGGTCGCCAGCTCATCTTTCAGAACAACGACTTCCAGGATGCCACCTTCACCACCGGACAGAAGCAGGAGTACGATCTGAGCGTTTCCGGCGGCAACGACAACGGCAACTACTACATCGGCCTCCGCTACATGGACCAGGATGGTATCCTGCGAGGCACCAATTACAAGAACTACAGTGCCCTGTTCAACGGCGACTACAAGCTGAGCGACAAGTGGAGCATCTCTACCAAGGCCAACTTGCAGGTGAGGGATGCCATCGGTGGCGGCAACACGAACAATACCATCTCACGCAGCATCCTCACCCCCCCCACCTACCGTCTCTATTACGAAGACGGCACACCGGCACCCGGTGAAGGGATCTCCTCCTTCCGGAGCAGGATCCATGAGATCTACTACAAGACACGCTACGATGATGTGACCGTCTATAGGACTACCTTCCAGACGGCAGCCACCTGGGACATCCTGCCCGGACTGGTTTTCTCCCCCTCCCTCTTCTACTTCGGTACGGAGGGTATCGAGAACTATTTCCAGGCAGATAATGAGACCACCGGTAACACCATCCGTCCGGCATCGGCCAATCATAACTACGACAGGCATCTCCAGGGCGATGCGCTGCTCTCCTACGACAAGAAACTGGGTGAAAACCACAATGTCTCCGCCGTTGCCGGCACCAGCTACACCCATGACTATAGCTACCGCTTCTCCGGCAGCGGCAGTGGCTCCATGATCGACCTGATACCCACGCTCAATGCGACGGCCGACAGCACCCAGCGGGTGAGTTCCACCAAGACCTACGAGGCCACACTCAGCTACTTCGGTCGCGTGAGCTACGACTACAAAGGCAAGTATATGGCTTCCGCCAGCTTGCGCACCGACGGCTCATCGCGCTTTGCGGAAGACAAGATGTGGGGCATCTTCCCCGGGGTGTCGGCAGGATGGAACATGCACCGGGAAGGTTTCTTCTCCTCTCTCGCCTCAGTGATGAGCCGCTGGAAATGGCGCGCCAGCTGGGGACGTACCGGCAACAACAACCTGAGCGTGGCCAACTCACGCGGTGCCTATGCCATCACCGGCACCAACTATATGGGCAAGGTGGGGATACTCAACACCACTCTGAAAAATTCGCAGCTGCGCTGGGAAACGACTGACTCCTACGATATTGGGGTCGACCTGGGCTTATTCAACAACCGGCTGAATATCCTGCTCGACTATTACAACAAGCTGACACACGACCGTCTCTACGATGAGCCGCTCTGGTACTCCACCGGCTTCAGCTCTATCAAAAGCAACTACGGATCCATCCGTAACAACGGCTTCGAGGTGGAACTCAACGCCACACCCGTGGAAACAAAAGATTTCACCTGGGACCTGGGCCTCACCTTCTCCTATAACCAAAGCAGGGTGGAGAAGCTGCCCTTCAACGGAGAGGATAAAAACAGGGTAGGCGGCAACTTTGTCTTTGACCCCGCCACCGGTGAAGAGAGGAAAGTGGGCGGACTGGCTGAAGGAGAACGCTTCGGCGGCCGATGGGCCTTCCACTACCAGGGCACCTACCAAACCGAGGAAGAGGCAGCCGGCGCCCCCACAGACCCCAACGCGCAGGGAAGAACCAAGCATGCAGGCGACTCGCGCTTCGAGGATGTGAACGGTGACGGCCGGCTCGACTCGCGCGACATGGTCTTCATGGGATATATCCGCCCCGACAAGACAGGAGGGATCACCAACACCCTCCGCTTCAAGGGGTTCACCGTACGCGCCGTGATGGACTGGGCCATAGGCCATGTGATCGACAACGGCTTCAAGGGCCAGATCATGGGCAGCTCCCGCAACAACAACAACGCCATTCAGGAGGCGATGACCAACACCTGGCAAAGCGCCGGCGACGGCACCCGATATCCCAAGTATACGGTGCAGAGCGACTACGACTATCAGTACCGCAACCACATGCGCTGGGACAACCAGATCGGCAGCACGGCCCAGGGATCCACCAACAACAGCCTCTACTTCAGCAAAGGCGACTATCTCGCCTTCAGGGAGGTCTCGCTAAGCTACCTGCTGCCCGCCTCACTCACCTCCCGCATGAAGCTGGGAGAGGTGGAGATCTTCGCCGGAGCCTATAACCTGGGTTACCTGAAGAAGTACGAAGGGATGTTTCCCGAGATCTACAACGGTGTGGATTACGGCATCTATCCCCGCCCGAGACAGTATAACATGGGTGCAAGAATCAATTTCTAACAATACATAGCTACAGGATGAAACGGGCCTGCCAGTCAGCCACACACACACCGTGTATGACCATCGCCCGTAGCCCGTGGCCAAAATGAAATAAAATAAACAGAATCATGAAAAAGAGTATCAAATACATGCTTTTCGCAACGTCACTGCTCCTGCTGCATGCCTGCAACCTCCTCGAGGTGGACACCGTCTCCAGCATCACGGGCGATGATTACTGGAACTCAAAGGGTGATGCCGAGAGCTACCTGATGGGTATCTACACCCGCCTTCGCGACGTATCCAACGCCACGCTCCATTTTGAAGACAGGGGTGATGCCTTCACTACTGGCCTGGAGGGAGGCCCCTCCAACCTGTGGGCACAGAACCTCACCGCACAGAACGGCTACAGCTGGCTCGACTACTACGCGGTGATCCATCACTGCAACCTGATGATCAAGAATGTGGAGACCATCCCTTTCGGCATTGAGGAAGAGAAGAATACCATCCTCGCCGAGACCTATTTCATCCGCTCCCTGATGTACTTCAACCTGGTGAGGGTATGGGGCGATGCTCCGATCGAGCTGGAGCCCACCGAGAGCGCCAACAAACCCAAGCTGGCCCGGTCGCCCGCCACCGCGGTGTTGCAGCAGGCACTCGATGATGTGGACAAAGCCATCGAACTCTTCCCAAAAGAAGGATATGCCAATGGCAAGGGTCGTGCCTCCAAGCCGGCAGCGTGGGCCCTCAAGGCCGATATACTCCTGTGGAAGGCCAAGGTGCTCGACGGCACCGACCAGGACCTGCAGGAGGTGATCACCCTTGCCGACAAGGCTGCGACAGGACTCTCCCTCGAAGAGGTCTTCGGCAACATCTACGCCACCAAAAAAGGCAAAGAGGTCATCTTCGCCATCCACTTCAATATCTTCGAGAAGGAAGCCCAGTACAGCCAGAGCCTGAAGCCGCGTGATGTGTTCGTGGAGAAGGCGGTCAACAAGGATGATATACCCTATGCCAAGGGAGGTGCCCGCAGCACCTATGCACCCAGCAACGAACTGATGGCCCTCTTTGCGGTGAACGCGGCCGACGTGAGGAGAGACCAGTCCTACATCAGGGCGGTCGATGCGGGAGGCAACCTCATCGGCATCTTCGACAACAAGATGCGCGGGACCAAGACTGAGGGTGACCGCAGCTACGACTCCGATATCGTGGTCTACCGTCTGGCCGAGATGGTTCTCTTCAAGGCCGAAGCCTATGCAGCCCTCGACATGATCCCCGAGGCGATCGCCGAGCTGGAGAAGGTGAGGAACAGGGCAAAGACTGGTTCCTACACCGGCGCCATCGACCGCCTCTCCGTGGAGAGGGAGATACTGGACGAGAGAGGCAGGGAGCTCTACCTGGAGAGGAAGAGATGGCCCGACCTGCTGCGCTTCCACTTCGGCGGCACCATCGACGTGTATGAGGTGGTACCCAACCTCCGCAAGAAAGCCGACGAGGGTGTCACCGTCCCGCTCTACCTGGCCATACCGCTCAGGGAACTCGACCTGAACCCCAACCTGGTACAGACAGAAGGTTATGACACCGGCAACTGATGACATCAGCGCACCGCTGTTCCTGACTGCACAGCCACCTATTTCAGTACACCCTGATAAAAAAGCAAGTATGATATTTTACAGTAAGAAATGCTGGTTGCTCCTTTTCCTCCTCATGCCCATGCTCTTGTCGGCCTGCGGCGACGGAGGGGGAGTGATCAACCCCGACCCCGATCCCGACCCTAATCCCGATCCCGGACCCGTTTCCGAATTCAACTATGTATTCAAACAGGCTACCGCCGGCTACGAAGTGTACCGCATCCCCGCCATCGTGAAGACCAAGGGCGGCACACTGCTCGCCTTCGCCGAGGCACGCAAGCTGCGGAGCAACGGCGACACGGGAGACATCGACATGGTGGTGAAGCGGTCGTCCGACAACGGCAAGACCTGGAGCAGCCAGATCATGATCTGGGACGACGGCGCCAACACCTGCGGCAACCCCGTACCCATCGTCGACGACAAGGGAAGGGTGCACCTGCTGATGAGCTGGAACCATGGCGATGACAAGTGGAGCACCCTGGTAAATGCTACCGGGAAAGATACCCGCAGGGCCTACTATACCTGGTCCGACGATGAAGGGGCTTCCTGGAGCAAGCCTGTTGAGATCACCTCAGCCGTCAAGGATGCCTCCTGGGACTGGTACGGCACCGGCCCGGTACACGGTATCCAGCTGAAGAAAGGCACGCACGCGGGACGACTGGTGGCACCCTGTTACTTCACCCGCAGAGAGAACGGCAAGGTCGTCGACTACTCCCACGTGATCTACTCCGACGACTACGGCATCACCTGGAAAGCAGGCAGCCCCACCCCCGCGGGCAGCGTGGGCGAGTGCACCGTAGCCGAGCTGGGCGACGGCACGCTCCTGCTCAACATGCGTACCGGTGACGGCTTCTACCGCAAGCAGAGCCTGAGCACCGACGGCGGCCTCACCTGGTCCGCACCCGCGGTAGCTGCCGCCCAGCTCGACGCCAAGTGTCAGGGAAGCATCCTCCCCATCGGCAGCACGCTGCTCCTCTCCAATGCGGCGGCAGCCACGCGGACCAACATGACCATCCGCCGGAGCGCCGACAACGGAACCACCTGGAACGGCAGCCATGTTGTCTACACCGGCAACTCCGGCTATTCCGACATGGTGGAGCTGGAAGGCGGCAAGGTGGCCATCCTCTATGAAGGCGGTAAAAGTCGTTATACCGAAGGACTCGATTTCAAAATCATCCCTATCAGCGATATCAAATGAGTACCGACTATCCATTCATGCTCATCCTCCTCGGGTTAATGCTCTTCATGGCGTGCACGGCCGATACACCGTCCATCGACAAGCCCGATCCGGATCCCGATCCCGAAGAGACAGTCGTCATGGCTCCCGATATCTTCCGCGCCTCCACCGAGGGGTACAGCTGCTTCCGCATACCGGCCGTCAGCCGCACGAGGAACAACACGCTGCTGGCTTTCGCCGAGGGGCGGAAAAGAAACTGTAAGGATGAGGGCGATATCGACCTGGTGCTGCGGCGCTCTGTCGACAACGGCAAGACGTGGAGCCCCCTCATCATGGTGTGGGACGACGGTGGCAACACCTGCGGTAACCCCAGCCCGGTGGTCGATCCCGGAACGGGGAGGATACACCTGCTGATGACCTGGAACCTGGGTGAGGACAACATCGGGGCCATCAATGCCGGCACCAGCACCGACACCCGTCGGGTGTTCCACAGCTGGTCTGACGACGACGGCCTCACCTGGACAAATCCGAAGGAGATCACCTCCTCGGTGAAGGATCCCTCGTGGGGATGGTACGCCACGGGCCCCTGCCACGGCATCATCCTCACCAAAGAACCCTACCGGGGAAGGATGGTCATCCCCTGCGACTACATGGAGGTGGGCACAGGCCGGAAGCAGTACTCCCATGTCATCTACTCCGACGACAAGGGTGAGACATGGCATATGGGCGGCAAATCGCTGGGCGGCAACGAATCTACCGTGGCTGAACTCTCCGACGGACGGCTGGTCCTCAACATGCGGAACTCGATCCCCTACCGTACGGTCGCCTTCAGCAGCGACGGCGGTGCAAGCTGGTCACCCTCGCGGCAGGACTATGCGCTGATCGACCCTACCTGCCAGGCGAGCATCCTCAACCACACGGCCGGTGGTGAGCACCTGCTCTTCTTCTCCAATGCCGCCAGTTCCAAGAGGGTAAATATGACCCTGAAGCGAAGCTATGACAACGGCACCACCTGGCCGGCCTCCTATGTGGTGCACAGTGGCCCTTCGGCCTACTCCGACATCGTGATGGTCTCCGACAGTGAGGTAGGCATCCTCTATGAACGGGGAGTCAACAACCCCTACGAGAAGATCAGCTTCGAAAAAATCAACAAGGAAAGAATAAAATAATCGCAGGGACGGGCCATGCACACGACACAAGTCTACCACCCTTTTCCTGCACCAAAATACAAAAAATAGACAAATCATATGAAGACAATCAAATTACTCTATTTACTCAGTTGTGCCGTCATCACCCTGATGGTTGCCTGTACCGATGAGGCAGCACAGGTGCTGACACCTGAATTCAGCGTCGACGCCCAGGAGCTCGTCGCCGGCGAAGAGGTCACCTTCAGGGATGAATCGCTTGGTAATCCCAGCAAATGGAACTGGTATTTCGAGGGAGGGTCGCCCGACAGCTCCATCCTCTTCAGTCCCAAGGTGACGTACGAGACACCGGGCACCTACAGCGTGCGCCTTGTCGTGGGCCGGGGCAGCAACTCCCAGACGATCACACGGGAGTCATTCATCACGGTGAACCACCCGTCGGTGATCACCGTCGACTTCACTGCCGACAAGACCATCGCCACCAACGAAGATCTCATCACCTTCACCGACCTCTCCGTGGGTTATCCCACCGAATGGCGCTGGGAGTTTACTCCTCTGGAGGGAGCGGTAATCACCAGCAGCGAGCAGCACCCTTCTCTCACCTTCGTGCCGGGGATTTATACCGTAAAGCTGACCGCCACGAACCCCAACACCTCATCGAGCAAGACAATGACAGACTACCTGACGGTGATCGACAAATATTCCGTGGCAGCCAATTTTGCTGCCCAGGCAAGAATGACCTATGCCGGCGGCAGCATCCATTTTCAGGACAACAGCTCCGGCAACGCCACGGGCTGGTCGTGGGCCTTCGAGGGAGGAACCCCCGCCACCTCCGGTGAACAGAATCCGGTGGTGACCTATGCCGCAGCGGGCAGGTATAAGGTGACACTGACCAGCTCCAACGAGATCAACAGCTCCACCATCACCAAGAAGGCATATGTCTCGGTCATCCCCGCTGAAGAGCTGGTACTCTTCTATCCCTTCGACGGGAGTAGCGCCGATGCCGGTCCCCACGGACTCAACCCCGACATCATCAGCAAGGGTGAGGTGAATATCCTCTTCAATGCCGACACGCGGTATAGTGGTGACAGCGCGGAAGGACGCAAGGCTGCACAGTTCATGAGCGCCGACGCCGGCAACTACGCCATCCTGTCGGTACCGGAAACCAGTTATCTCGATTTCCAGACGTCCGACTTCACCGTCGCCTTCTGGGTCAAGGTGTCCCCCATCATGCGCAACCAGGCGGTATATCACCATGGTTCCGGCCCCGGTGCACGCCCCGACAACGAGAACCGTCAGAGCTGGTTCCGTTTCCAGCCGGCCAGTCCATACGCCCGCTTTGTTATAGAGCAGAAGGGCAAGTCGGGCAACTGGGTGGAATATACCGAAAAATCGATGGCCGACGGCACCTGGCACCACTATGTCTGTGTCTATAAGGAGGAGGCAGGACGCAAGAACGGTTACATGTATATCGATGGTGTGCTCAAGGTGAGCAACCTGAATAAGGACATCAAGACAATCGATAAAACACCCTACTACATCGGCTGTAACTACAGGATCACCAGCGGGGCATTCACTCCGGAGAACTTTTTGAACGGTTACCTCGATGATTACGTTCTATACAAAAGAGCATTGAGCGATGAGGAAGCCAGGGATCTCTATAACTATTAATCACACAGGCAGATGATCAGACAAGGAATCACACTGATAGCGGCCTTGCTGCTGCTGATTTCCTGCGGAACAACCGGAGAGGTGGGGGTCACCCTCACCTCTCCGGTGCTCCCCGTGCTTACCGGAAAAGCGTTTAACCCGGTGCAGCAGATAACGCTGATGCGGCAGCAACCGGACGACTATACACTGGAGAAGGTGGTGGTCTCTCTGGAGGGTACCACCGATATCGGCGATATCACCAAGGTGACGCTCTTCGGAACCAATGAGAAAGGGCTCCCCGACACCGGGATCACGGTGGGCGAAGCAGTGCCGCAGGGCACCACGGCTGTGTTTACCGATCACTTCCCCGTGACCGGAGATACCCTCACCCTCTGGGTGACCGTCACCCTGAAAGAGGATGCCGACCTTACCCACCGCATCGGCATTCGGTGCAGCGAGATCATCACCGACAAGGGAAGGCTGCGCCTCCCCGACAGCGACGGGCAGCCTCTGCGGACAGGGGTGGCCCTGCGGCAGCACGGACAGGACGGGGTTCATACCTCCCGCATACCCGGACTGGCCACTTCAAAAAGAGGTACGTTGATGGCAATCTATGACGCACGCTATGAAAGTGCCCGCGATCTGCAGGGCCATATGGACATTGCCTTGAACCGGAGCTTCGATGGTGGACGCACCTGGGAGCCGATGCAGGTGGTACTCGATATGAAGGAGTGGGGCGGCATGCCGGAGAAGTACAACGGGGTGAGCGACGCCTGCATCCTGGTGGATGACCATACCGGCGATATTTATGTGGCCGGCCTCTGGATGCATGGGCTGCTGGATGCGGAAACAGGAAAATGGGTTGATGGCTTGAATGCCGATAGTACCCGATGGCTTCATCAATGGCGTGCGAAAGGTTCTCAGCCCGGCTTTGGTGTAAAAGAGACCTCCCAGTTCCTGATCACGAAAAGCTGCGACGACGGTCTCACCTGGAGTGAGCCAATCAACATCACCACTGCAAAAAAGAAGGAGTGGTGGCTTTTCGCACCGGCACCCGGGCAGGGAATCACCATGACGGACGGCACATTGGTTTTTCCAACTCAGGGAAGAGATGAAAATGGAACGTCTTTCTCCAACATCACCTGGAGTAAAGACGGAGGCAAGACATGGACAACCGGCAACCCCGCAGCCAGAAACACCACCGAGTGTGCGGTCGTGGAGCTCGGGAACGGGGATCTGATGCTGAATATGCGGGATAACCGCAACAAAGGCAATGAGGTGGTGAACGGTCGCTCCGTGTTTGTTACCGATGATCTGGGAGAGACATGGACCGAACACCCCACCTCGCGCAAAGCCCTCATCGAGCCCACCTGCATGGCCAGCCTGCATAAACATACATATCAAGAAGGTGGAGAAGAGAAATCGGTGCTGCTCTTCGTCAACCCGGCATCTGCCACCAAACGCAACCACATCACCCTGAAGGTGAGCCAAGACGAGGGCAACAGCTGGCCCGAAGAGAAACAGATCCTGCTCGATGAGTACAGCGGCCGTGGCTACTCCTGCATCACCTCGGTGAACGACTCCACCATCGGCATTCTGTATGAGAGCAGTCAGGCAGATATGGTCTTCCAGACTGTTTCATTGAATGAAATGCAATGATTATTGCGAAAATACTTGATATTCAATTATATAATAAAGAAAGTTTATCCCCTTTTCTTCCAAAATCATGATCCGAAAGAAATTTTATTTCATTTACCTCATTGCCTGCACGATTCTTTTTATTCCTGCTTTACCCTTTTCTGCCCGGGCAGAAAATGTCAACACCCTTCACCAAATCAATCTTTTCTCCATGGAGACATTGGGAGATTCTACCCTGCAGGAGGGGCTGGCAGGTACTTTTTTCGGCAAACAGGGAAACTGGTTTATCCTGGCCGGAGGATCTGCATTCCCCGGGGGGAAGCCATGGCAGAATGGAGTCAAATATTTTTCGGATCAGGTATTTGTTTTTGAACAACTCTCTGACGGGTCTTTCAATGAGATCTATCAAGGAAAAGACCTGCCTGTACCATTGGCGGAAGGTTCCTATGCTACGCTTCCCGGCGGACTGCTGTGTGTGGGTGGGCTTACCCCGAATGGCATCACCGAAAAATCCTGGTTGCTGACATATTCCGGCAGTGGCATCATCGTCACTGAATATCCCTCACTACCAATACCGGTAAAAAATTCCACAGCTACAGTCATAGGATCAAAGGTCTATTTGGTTGGCGGCGAACTAGCCGATGGCACATCAACCAGACAGTTTCTTGTACTTGACGTCACAAACCCTGCAGCGGGATGGATAAAATTGCCCGACTATCCGGTGCCGGTGTCGGGAGCTACCCTTACGTCTCAGCAGGATAGGGAAGAGGAGGCTCTCTTTTCTTTTGGCGGAAGGGCCAAAAGAACTGCTGCAGAGGGCACAACCTTTTATGCATCTGTATACCATTTTCGATCTTCACTCAACAGGTGGACCCAAAGAGGAGATATTCGTCACGATGATGGTACATCAGTTTCTCTGGCAATGGCTACCGCCTCAGCTGTGGGTGGCTCACACGTGCTACTCTACGGTGGTGATACCGGCCATATTTTTAGCCAGGTAGAGAAGGCTATTACGGAAGGCAATACGGCAAAAAGAGACAATTTGTGGATACATCATACAGGGTTTCACAACAGAATATTGATCTATAATACAATCACCGATACTTGGTTTGAAGCAGGAGAAACCGTGAATCCTCCCGTGGCTGTCACATCTGATGTGTCTGACGGGAAGAATGTCTATATTGCCAGCGGGGAAATCCGCCCCGGAGTGCGTTCTCCCCTCATCACGCAGCTTTATTATACCTCACAACCTTCCTTCGGATGGATTAATTACCTTGTTCTTTTTATATATTTCGGGGGGATGCTGTTGCTGGGGTTTTACTTTATGAAGCGGAATGAAAATACCGAGGATTTCTTCAAAGCAAGTGGCCGCATTCCATGGTGGGCCGCGGGTATAAGTATTTTTGCCACAACGCTGAGTGCTATTACATTTTTGTCCATACCCGCTAAGACTTATGCAACCGACTGGCGCATGCTTATCTTTAATATCTGCATCATCCTCATTGTCCCTGTGGTCATTCGCTATTTTCTTCCTTTCTTTACCCGCTTCCGGCTGGGTACAGCTTACGAATATCTGGAGAAACGTTTCAACCGTACCACAAGATGGCTGGCTTCGACCCTATTTGTTGTCTTCATGGTGAGCCGTATTGCCATTGTGCTGTTTCTACCGGCACTGGCACTGAATGCGGTGACAGGATTCGATATTTATCTCTCTATTGTAGTAATGGGACTGGTAACCATTGTCTACAGTACCAGTGGTGGTATGGAGGCAGTAGTCTGGGGAGACGTCATACAGGGATTTATTCTCGTCTTTGGGGCACTTGCAGCATTTGTTTTGATGGTAATGGGTATTGATGGCGGTCTGGGAGAATTCTGGCACACCTCCATCGAGTTTCACAAGTTCCAGACGTTCGATTTTCGGTTCGATTTTACACAACCGGTATTCTGGGTCGTACTGATCGGAGGGGTAGCCAACTCTCTCATCACCTATACCAGCGACCAGTCCATCGTACAGCGCTATATGAGCACGAAGGATGAGAAGGCCACTTCCCGCAGTATCTGGCTGAATGGTATCCTCAGTGTACCGGTCACCATTCTGTTTTTTCTAATAGGTACGGGCCTCTTCGCTTTCTATACAAACCACCCGGCAAAAATGATGGTGACCAATCCCAATATCGATTCAGTGTTTCCCCAATTTATCGTCTCCGAGATGCCTGTCGGTTTTGCTGGTCTGCTTATTGCTGCCATATTTGCGGCTGCCATGTCGACCCTCTCATCCAACATCAACTCATCAGCCGCAGTCATTACATCCGACTTTTATCAGACAATCTTCCCGCGCCATACCTTCACTTCCCAATTGAAAGTGGCCCGCTTGTCAGGTCTTCTCTGCGGATTATTGGGATTGGGAATGGCATTGGTATTGGCTACATGGAATATTGCTTCGTTGTGGGACCAGTTCAACACTTTCCTCGGCCTGCTTACCAGTGGATTGGGTGCGTTCTTTATCCTCGGAATTTTCTTTCCGCGTGTGGGAGCAAAGGCAGCGCTTACTGGCGTAATAGCAGGGTTGGTTGTATTGCTCGTGATCAAGGAAAACACTCCACTTTCATTCCTGCTGTATGGCTTTATCGGAATGGTTGCCGGCATTCTGATAGCCTGGCTGACAAGTTTCCTGTTGCCCAACAAGAAGGAGATTAAAGGATTTACATGGGAGAGCGTGCAATGAGGATGAATTCTCAAAATCTCTTTCCGATTGAAATTCCGAAACGGGGGTAAGCCACTGCATCATAATCGTTTTTTACGAAATTACGGCCTCCCCCCAGGACAATTTCTCCCACCCAATTGTTTCGGGTAACGTATTTCCAGCCCAGGGCTAACCCCAATCCTGCACCCGTTTCGGAGACCTCTTCGGGAACAGATCCAGTATCAATCACTTGTGAATAGACCGATCCGTTTGCCTCGATAAAAAATCCTGCCGCATATTTTCGCATCGACTCCCTGTTGCCACCGAAAAACCAGCGGAAGTGAGGTGTAAAAGCATACTCATAGGGGTACTGGTCTGTATCCAATCCAACCCCCACTGTGATCCCCACGCTGATATCACTTTGTAGAATGCGTTCGTAGGAAATTTCGGGATAAGATCCGAAAATAGTCCATGGAAGGTTCAATTTTACTTCATTCAGAGGAACATCCCCTAAGGATTTCCAGCTTCTCCCTGCCTGTGTTCCCTGCGAAAACATGGCTACGGAAAGGAGGAGCGAAAACAGGAAAAAAGAAATTTTTTTCATAGCCAATATTGTTAAAGTTGAAATAGTCCCATCGAGTAAGACGGGATTAAAATAAAAAAGTTACAAAAAAGCGGCATTAATTTTCAAAAAAATCTTTGAAAATTAATGCCGTTGATGTAATGTGTCGATGAGAGAATCTAGAGAACCTGACTGCCTGGATTCACGTCACTACCAGGTGTAATCAACACAAGGGTACCATCGGCATTCTCTGCAGAGAGGATCATCCCCTCGGACAGGATTCCCCTCATTTTTCTGGGTTCCAAGTTGGCAATAAAGCAGACCTGTTTGCCCATCAGCTCTTCGGGATTGGGATAGTACGCAGCTATTCCGGAAAGGATGGTCCGTTTTTGCAGTCCGTCGTCAAGCAGGAAGCGAAGCAGTTTGTCCGATTTGGGTACCTTTTCACACTCCAGCACGGTCCCGACGCGGATATCCAGTTTCTCGAACGTGTTGAACTGAATGGCTTCCTTCACCGGCTTTGCCTTTTGTTCAGCTGCCTCGTTGGCCTTTTTTGTGTCCTCGAGCTTTTGAATCTGTTTTTCGATTGTTTCATCTTCTATCTTTTCAAACAGGAGTTCCGGTTTTCCGAGTTGATGTCCTGCGGCAAGGAGATCAAAACTACCCAGGTGATTCCAGCTCAGATGATCGGTGCGAAGGAATGTCAGTAGTTTTTCGGCAGTGAAAGGCAGAAACGGTTCCACCACAATGGCGAGGTTCGCCGTGATCTGCAGGGCGATGTTTAGGATGGTTGCTGTCCGCTCCATATCTGTTTTGGCCGTTTTCCACGGCTCGGTATCGGCGAGGTACTTGTTACCGATACGTGCCAGGTTCATTGCTTCCTTCTGTGCCTCCCGGAAATGGTAATTTTCCAGCTGCTGTTCTACTGCCTCCTTCACCTGCTTTGCTTCTGCGATGGTGTCAAGGTCATATTGGGTGAACTCCCCGGCAGTGGGGACCTTGTTATCGAAATATTTCTGGGTTAGCACCAGCGCACGGTTCACGAAGTTGCCCAGCACAGCTACCAGCTCATTGTTGTTGCGTGCCTGGAAATCCTTCCAGGTGAAGTCGTTGTCCTTGGTCTCCGGTGCGTTGGCGGTAAGCACATAACGCAGCACATCCTGTTTTCCGGGGAAATCTTCCAGATATTCGTGGAGCCACACCGCCCAGTTGCGCGACGTGGATATCTTACCACCCTCCAGGTTCAGAAACTCGTTGGCAGGTACATTCTCCGGCAGAATAAAAGAGCCTTCGGCCTTCAGCATAGCCGGAAAGACAATACAATGAAACACGATGTTGTCCTTGCCGATGAAGTGCACCAGCTTGGTCTCTTCGTCTTTCCACCATTTTTCCCAACTGTCCGGTAGTAATTCTTTCGTGTTGGAGATATATCCGATGGGGGCGTCAAACCAGACATAGAGTACTTTGCCTTCTGCTCCCTCTACAGGAACAGGCACGCCCCAGTCGAGGTCACGGCTCACTGCCCGTGGCTGCAGACCCAGGTCGAGCCACGATTTACATTGGCCGTATACATTGGTCTTCCACTCTTTATGATCTTCCAGTATCCACTCACGCAGCCATGCTTCGTGTTTGTCAAGGGGAAGATACCAGTGTTTTGTGTTTCGCATCACCGGCACGCTGCCGCTCAGGGTCGATTTGGGATTGATCAGGTCGGTGGGGCTGAGCGAGGTGCCACACTGCTCACACTGGTCGCCATAGGCTCTTTCATTACCACAGTGCGGGCAGGTCCCTGTGATGTATCGGTCCGCCAGAAACTGACCGGCCTCCTCATCGTAATACTGCTCGCTTTCCTGTTCGGTAAACTCGTTTTTATCATAGAGCGTACGGAAAATGTCGGATGCTGTTTTGCGATGTATATCGGAGGTGGTGCGGGAATAGATGTCGAAGGTGATTCCAAATTCGGCGAATGACGCCTTGATCAGCTTGTGATATCGGTCCACGATGTCCTGGGGTGTGACGCCCTCTTTGCGGGCTTTGATGGTGATGGGGATTCCATGTTCATCGGAGCCGCCGATAAAGAGAACATCTTTACCTTTCAGCCGCAGGTAGCGGGCATAGATGTCGGCAGGAACATACACCCCTGCCAGGTGTCCGATGTGCACCGGCCCGTTGGCATAGGGCAGCGCAGATGTGATCAGTGTGCGTTTGAATTGTTTCGACATATTGATTGCAACAAAAAAATAAAGGATTGCTTTTGTTATAGTCAGCAAAGGTACTAAAAATAGCTCTTTTCTCCGATAC
This sequence comes from Bacteroidetes bacterium GWC2_46_850, assembly GCA_001768325.1. GTDB lineage: Bacteria > Bacteroidota > Bacteroidia > Bacteroidales > Dysgonomonadaceae > Proteiniphilum. The sequence continues at coordinate 58,285 of MENQ01000023.1, forward strand.
TTATTTTTTTGTAATGAATAATTGCGTACATTCGCAGCATCTCTGTTAGGGGTGTTCTTTTTATAAAGAGCTGAGATCATACCCTCGAACCTGATATGTTGTAATTGACATCGTAGGAAAACGGAATTTACATGGTATATCAATTGATTGCAAATTTATGCATGCTACCGTTTCGTTCTCCACGAAGCGTTTTTTTTTATATAAATGATATACAGTATTACGTAACCATTATAAATTCAATAACAATGATCCAAATTGAACATATTATCCGGGATTTGCATCTTGTAAGAGACAAATCTCCGTTGGTGCATAACATAACCAACTTCGTGGTGATGAATAACACTGCCAACGCGTTGTTGGCGGTGGGAGCATCCCCCGTGATGGCCCATTCTTGTGATGAGGTGGCGGCGATGGCTGCCATTGCCTCCTCGCTGGTAATCAACATTGGCACGCTTGAGTCGGCATGGGTGGAATCCATGCTTATCGCCGGCAGGACTGCCCTGGAGAAGTCTATCCCCGTGGTATTCGATCCGGTGGGTGCCGGAGCCACACCCTACCGGTCAAAGGTAAGCAGGGAAATCATCGAGGTATGCAAACCATCCATCATCAGGGGCAATGCCTCCGAGATCATGGCGCTGGATAACAGGGATGCGCATACCAAAGGTGTCGACAGCGTACACTCTTCCGATGCAGCCCTCGAAGCTGCCAGGACCCTATCCCGGCAAACAGGAGCCGTGGTTGTCATCAGCGGAGAGCGGGATTATATTACCGATGGGAACAGGGTGGAGATCGTGGATAACGGGAACCCGATGATGGGGAGGGTGACCGGCCTGGGGTGTACTGCAACAGCCATCGTCGCCACTTTTGCCGCGATCAACAGCAATTACCTGGAGGCCGCGACACACGGCATGTATATCATGGGGATAACAGGGGAAATAGCCGCCTCCATGTCGAAGGGCAATGGCAGCCTGCAGATGAATTTTCTGGATGTGCTCTTCAACCTCGGGGAGGATGAGATTAAAATGAATATCAAATTATGAACGACTTTGATTTGAGCCTGTACCTGGTTACTGATCGTTCCCTGTCGGGTGGGAGAGAGTTGGAGTATATTGTGGGGGAGGCGGTAAGCGGAGGTGTTACCATGGTGCAACTCCGTGAGAAGCACTGTTCTTCCCGTGAGTTTTACCGGCTGGCCGTGCAGTTGAAAAGATGCCTGGCACCCTGGCGTGTTCCCCTCATCATCAACGACCGGCTCGATATTGCGCTGGCATGCGATGCCGACGGGCTGCATCTGGGACAGTCGGATCTCCCCTGTGGCATTGCCCGGAAGATATTGGGAAAGAATAAAATCATCGGCCTGTCGGTAGAGAACGTGATGGATGTCACGGAGGCCAACCGGGAAGAGGTGGATTATATCGGGATATCACCCGTGTTCAGTACGCCCACCAAAATCGATACAGCGCCGGAGCTGGGCCTTGAAGGAATTCGTGAAATTGCTTCAATGGCCAGGTGTCCCTCTGTGGCCATTGGCGGGATAAATATCCGGAATGCCCAGTCGGTCCTTGCTGCCGGCGCCGACGGTATCTCCGTGGTTTCGGCAATCATGTCGGCTCCCGATCCCCGTCTGGCCGCGTCGGAACTGATTCAGGTGGTTAATCAATCTAGAAAGCAAAACAATAACCGTGTAGTTTAATCATATGAACTGGAGTGAAAAAGCCTGGTTGACTATTCAACCCATATACAACGAGATAATCAGATCGCCCTTTATAAAAGAGCTGATGGCGGGTACGCTGCCCCGTGAGAAGTTTATTTTTTATATCAGGCAGGATACCCTCTACTTGAATGAATACAGAAAGGTACTGACTGCGATTGCCTCCAAATTGGATCATCCCGGGCATGTGGAAGCATTTCTGCATTTTGCCGGCGGAACAATGATGGTTGAACGCGAGTTGCATCGCTTATTTACCGGCGAATTAGCATTAAATCCGGGAGATGAAAATGTATCGTCGCCCACCTGTTTATTGTATACTTCCTATCTGTTGAGACAGATAGGCAGTGCCCCTGTCGAGGTGATGCTGGGGGCAGTCTTGCCCTGTTTCTGGATCTATAAGGAGGTGGGGGATTATATCCTCGCGCATCAGACTACGGAGAACAATCCTTACCAGCGTTGGATAGACATGTACGGAGGAGAAGAGTTTGAAAAGTCAAACGCAACAGCCATTTCCATCTGCGATGAGGTGGCGGAAAGATGTACTCTGGAGCAGCAGGATGCCATGACGAAGGCATTCGTGTCCTGTTCAAAGCTGGAATGGATGTTTTGGGACAGTGCATACAAACAGGAGCAGTGGAGCATTTAAATAGGAAAAGATATGAAGAAGTATAAAACAGCATTGTCTATTGCGGGCAGCGACCCCAGTGGTGGCGCCGGCATTCAGGCCGACCTGAAGACCTTTTCTGCCTGCGGCTGTTACGGAGCTACCGCAATTACAGCCGTAGTTGATGAGAATACAGTCGGCGTGACAGGTGTACACCCGGTACCTGTACCGTTTGTTACGGGTCAGATCAGATCGGTACTGGATGATATCGGTGCCGATGCAGTAAAAATAGGGATGCTTCACTCCTCCGAGCTGATTCTCGCCGTGCGAGATGCCCTGCTGCAATATGATATCACAAATATCGTGTTGGATCCCGTGATGGTGGCTACTTCGGGTGATAAATTACTGCAAGATGAGGCGATAACCACCCTAATGACAGAATTGATTCCCTATGTTCGCGTGATCACGCCCAACATTCCGGAAGCAGAAATATTGTCCGGTCGGGGCATTCAGCGGCAGGCAGATTTGCATGCGGTTGTGAAAGAGCTCTCTTTCGGGCGTTCGGTATCAGTCTACCTGAAGGCCGGGCACTTGAATGATGAGGTGCTGACCGACCTGTTTTATAATGCCGAGACCGATGAGGTGACGGCGCTTTCTTCAAAGCGGATACACACCCGAAATACCCATGGTACCGGATGCACACTTTCTTCGGCCATTGCCGCCTTTCTTGCCCACGGACGCTCACTGGATGAGGCGGTGAGAGGCGCCAAAACGTATATCAACAATGCCATCCTCAAGGGGACAGCATATGAAATAGGGAAGGGCCATGGCCCGGTACACCACTTTTTTGATTTCTGGCAATAGTAGTTGAAATTTGTTGCATTTACTTGTAATAATTAACAAAAACATCCTGCCTGTCGGAGTGTTATACTGAAACAGACTGCAAAGGATGCAGTAAAGCAGGTAATCCTGTCGTTTATTCAGATAAAAAGATTGGTATGAACTTTAATTTACGGGGAAAAACAGCCATCATCGGCGGAAGCAGCAAAGGGCTTGGCAAGGCATGTGCCGTAGCACTGGCACGTGAGGGTGCAAACATTGTGTTGTGTGCCAGAAACGAAAAGATATTGAACGAAGCTCAACGGGAGATCGAAGCACTGGGTGTGCAGACGCTTGCTCTTACAGCGGATATGACCAGCGCCGATGACAATGTGCGTATCGTACGGGACACAGTAGCCCGTTTCGGAGGGGTGGATATCCTGGTGAATAATTCAGGTGGACCAAAACCGGGTACCTTCCGCGAGATCTCTGACGAGGATCTGGATGATGCCTACAACGCTGTGCTGAAGTACAATATCCGAATGGTGCGACTTTGTTTGCCCTACATGGAGCAGAAAGGGTGGGGCAGGATTGTCAACATCACCTCGATTACCGTGAAAGAGCCTGCCTCCAGCATGCTACTTTCCAATATTTTCCGTACTGCCGTGGCCAGTTATGCCAAAACCATCAGCAAGGAGCTGATCGCAAAGGGAATCACGATCAACAATGTGGCGCCCGGTTACTTCCGAACCGATAGGGTTACGCAGTTGATGAAGTCACGTTCCGAAGCCGAAGGTATTTCTGTGGATGAGTATGAGCAGAAAGCAATTGAAGCTTTTCCGCACAAACGATATATGGATCCGCAGGAGCTGGGCGACATGGTGGCTTACCTCTGCTCGGATCAGGCGCGCTCCGTGAACGGCACCTCGATTCAGATCGACGGAGGACTGCTCAGCGGATTACTCTGATAGTACATCTATTCTATCCGTATGCAACTAAACCATCGACTGCCGATGTTTTACGACCCATATTTGCTCTTACGCACTAAAAGAGTAGAACTTGCTTCGCTTCGAACAGCTACTCTTTTTACGTGCATCACGAGCAATGGGTCCCCGTAAAACATCTGAATGTCTCTTTTTTAGTTTCATACTTACAACTTACTTGTTTTTCAAGAAATCCTCTTTCGTATATTCTTTTTTGAAACCGCTCCAGTAATCGCCAATGGTCTGCTTCACCTCTCTGTGCAGGATCAGCAATCCGATGAGGTTGGGCACGGTCATAAAGGCTACGGTGAGCATGGAGAGGTTCCAGATGATGGTGGTATCGATGAAGGAGGCTACAAAAAAGGCGGCCACGAAAATAATCCGGTAAAGCATGACATACTTCGTACCCACCAGGTAGGTCACAGCCCTGTCGCCGTAGTATGACCAGGCAATGGCTGTAGAGAAGGCGAACAGCAACAGGCCGAGGGAGACAATATACTTGCCGGAATCGCCCAGAAAGCTCTGGGTATAAGCTACTGTGGTGAGCGGAGCGCTGTGTATCAGCGATGAGCCGGTGAAAGCAAGATCGCCGGAGGTCTGTACCCTTCCGTTCGTTACGGTTATCTCCCCGGTAAAGGGGACTCCACCTTTGCTCACAGATGTACCTTCCGCCAGCGAACGTGCATGGAGAATGGAATTGTCTCTTTGGATTTTCCCCTCAACTACTTCTAACGTGCCTGTAAACAAGGGTAAGGTGCCTTTATTGTTCAGATAGTCCCTGAGTGCCGCAGCATCAATGGCATTACTTTCGTTGTAGCTTTTCGCCAAAACCACCATATCTGTTCGTTGAAACTGGTTGGTAAGCTTCTGATTCCACACACCAGAGGAGAGCAGTACCATCCCGGTGAGGAAGCAGATGATGATGGTGTCGATAAAAGGTTCCAGGATGGCAACCATACCCTCCGAGACAGATTCATGCGCTCTGGCGGCAGCATGAGCAATGGGTGCCGATCCCTGGCCAGCCTCATTGGAGAAGAGTCCCCGGTTTACGCCATTATTGAATGCAAAGGCAAAGCCGGCACCGAGAAAACCGCCAACAGCGGCTGTTCCGGTGAACACATCAGTGAAAAGCGACACAAAAGAGGGAATGATGTTCTGATAATTGGCGACTATTACAGCTATGGCCCCCAGAAAATAGATGATGGCCATGAAAGGCACCAGCTTTTCGGTGACCCGGGCAATGCGGCGAATACCGCCTATGATAATCAATGCCAGTAAAACGGCCATCACGGCACCCGTGATAATATGCTGAATGCCAAAGGTGGCAAAGATGGCATTGGAGATACTATTGATCTGTGGTAAGCTTCCTGTCCCAAAAGAGGATAATACCGTGGCAGTTGCGAAGAACCCTCCCAGCCAGTATCCCGTTTTGATCATTTTGCCACTTTTTAAAGTGATATTTAACCGTTTTTTCATGAAATACATCGGTCCCCCGGCTACCATCCCCTTTTCGTCGAACTCCCTGTATTTGTGCGACAGGGTCACCTCCACAAATTTTGTACACATACCCAGGAATGCGGTCATCAACATCCAGAATAGTGCCGCAGGACCTCCTAAGTGGACTGCCAGTGCCACACCGGCAATATTTCCCGTGCCCACCGTCCCCGATAGCGCCGTAGCCAGTGCCTGAAAGTGGGTTGTATCGCCTTTATCGCTTTTTTTATCATATTTGCCTTTCACTACGCGGATGGCATGCCTGAAATAACGAATCTGAGGAAACTTCAGATAGAGTGTAAAGAAAAAACCGGTACCTAAAAGCAAGAAAATAAACCAGTTATTGCCGCCTATATATTGATGTAAAGTGGTGAAGAACGCATTGATTTGCTGCATGATAAAAGCAGTTTTATGTGATAGAATAGCCAAAGGGTCAAAAATATATATAATCTTTTAATTAGTTAGTGAAAAATTACTTAAAATATTAAATTTACTCCATGAAGGGGCAATCTTTATTATCTTTGCAATAACTTTTTTATATCATCATCATGGATAGACGAAATTTTCTAAAAAAATCAGCTATTACAGCAACCGGTTTAAGTCTGACACCTTTGATGGGAAAATCCTTTTCCTCCTTATACGGCCAGTCAGCACCAGGCAACAAAATCAAAATAGGCCTGATAGGATGCCGCAACCAGGGATGGAGCAATCTTAAAGCTTTCCTGCAATATCCCGAAGTAGAGTGCATCTCTCTCTGCGACGTGGATGATCAGTGGCTCTATCAGCGTGCGGCAGAATACGAAGAGTTAAAAGGAAATAAGCCGGCGCAACTGGTAAAGGACTGGCGCAGGGTCATCGACAACAAAGATGTGGATATGGTGATCATCGGTACGCCCGACCATTGGCACTGCCTGCAGCTTATTGCCGCCTGTGAAGCAGGTAAGGATGTGTATGTGGAGAAACCACTGGCCAACACCATCGAAGAGTGCGATCTCATGGTCAAGGCAACCCGGAAATATAACCGGATTGTGCAGGTGGGGCAATGGCAACGCAGCGATCCGCATTGGGATGAGGCAGCGGCCTACGTCCAAAGTGGAGCACTGGGGCGGGTAAGAACCGTAAAAGTATGGGCCTACCAGACAAGTAAATGGACACTGCCGGTGGTGGCCGATTCAGCCGTTCCTGCCGGTGTAGATTATGATATGTGGCTTGGTCCGGCACCCAAACGAAATTTCAATCAAAACCGTTTTCACTATAACTTCCGCTTCTTCTGGGATTATGCCGGCGGGTTGATGGCCGATTGGGGTGTGCACCTGCTCGACTACGCCATGAAAGGGATGAATGCCGGTCTGCCTTCTTATGTTTATGGTGCCGGCGGCAAATTCGGTTACCCAGACGATGCCATGGAGACACCCGACACGCTGATGGCAACCTACAAGTATCCCGATTTTAATATCATCTGGGATCATGCCTGCGGAATTGGCAACGGACTCTTCGGATTGCGTGAAGGTGTTGCCTTCTTTGGAGAGAATGGCACGCTCATCCTTACCCGCAGCGGTTGGGAGGTTGTTCCCGAGCAAGCTGTGAACAGCCGCAATTTCCCCTATTGCTATCCCTGTGACGATGAAAGAAAACCGAATACCCTTCGCATGGAAGCAATTGAAAAAAGAAAAGGTTCGGGCAAAGGCCTCTACCTGCATGCGGGCAACATGCTCGATTGCATGCGAACACGGGAGCTGCCTAACGCCGATATCGCCATTGGTGCCGAAGTGGCAAAACTAAGCCATCTGGCCAACATCTCCTGCAGGGTGGGCAGTGCACTGAACTGGGACAACAAGGCCGGTCAGTTCATCGATAACCAGGAAGCCAACCGTTTGATAAAAGCAAATTACCGGGCTCCCTGGAAATTACCCAAGGTTTAACGAGTGACAGGTTCTGACACATACAAGCATTTGGGAATATAAAAGAGCAAGAGGGTGAAATCACATGGTGATTCACCCTCTTGTAATATGTTTATCGGCGACGAAAATCGTTTTGTCAGAACCGGTTTACCCAAGCCTCAAAAGCCTGGAGGTAATTGCGCAGGAAAGTTCTTGTTTCCTCTTTCAGTAGCTTCCCGTCTTCTCCGAACAACGACATGGTGCTACCGACATATGCCTCGGGTTGTTGCATCATGTAAACATTGACGAATACCATGGGTTGACGCAGCGCATGATTGGCTGCTTCTCCGCCAATTGGACTGATGGAACTGCTCACAATGGCGCCCGGTTTTCCACCCCAGTTATTCTGACCATACGGTCGTGACGCCACATCAATCGCATTCTTCATTACACCCGATATGGAACGGTTATACTCCGGTGTCAAAAACAGATAGCCATCGGCCTCTTTAATTTTCTGTCGAAATTCAACCCACTCTGCAGGAGGATTCTGATCGAGATCCTCGTTATAATGCACCAGTTGGCCTATTTCTACCAGCTCCATTTCCAATGAATCGGGGGCCATGGCGATCATCTCTTTGGCCAGCTTCCTGTTATACGACTCTTTGCGTAAACTACCTACCAAAACGGCAATTTTTTTCTTTTCCATTTGAAATTTTATTAATTTTTTGTTATTTATTTCCTGAAAGAACAGATGCTCTCTTTCTTAAAAAAATGATTTAATAAAATAATAACATTCCAAATCATAATTTGTTTAATTGTAAATTTCGATGGGCTATTTATGCCAGATTGCCGTTTTCTTTGCCTAGTCGTATCAACTCTTCCAGTAGTTCCTGTATCTTTTTCGGCCCTTTTTTAATTACTTTGAGTGTGGTATGCACCTGCTCGGCGGTGATATTAGTTTCCCGCCAGCTCACCCCTTTGCTGTAGGTATTCAGCAACACCGGCATGATCTTGTCGACCGATGCTGCAAAAATAGCATCGGGTGTCTCTTCTTTTTCAAATTCCAGCCAGGTATCATAGTATTGCTTCCCCTGGTCGTAAGGCAACAGGGTGAATATCTTTTTTGCTGCCTGATTTTCCCTGTCGAATTTATTTTTGTTGGCTTCCACATCGAACATAAAGGTGTCGCCCGCTTCAATTTCCACCAGATCGTGGATGGAAATCATCCTGACGATATGCAGCAGGTTGAGCTCGTGCTTGTTCTCGGCATATTCAAACAACAGCAGGGCTGTCAGAATGGTATGCCACGTATGTTCCGCCGTGTTCTCCCGCCGTGAATCATCGGCAAGATGGTTGCGGCGGATCACATTTTTCAGTTTGTCCGCCTCCAGAACAAAATCGATCTGCTGTTTCAGTCTTCTGTTCATAAATTGAGTTTTATATAGTTTTTTTGTAAGAAAATGTTTACCGCTGTGGATTCCTCTTTCTCTCCGGGCGCAGCTGCTGCTGGAGAGGAGTCTTCTTCTCTTCGTCCTTCAGGTTTCGCAGGTAATAATGAAAGGTGGTGTCAGGCCTCACCACAATCATTTGAAACTGGTGATCCGGAGGGACAATTACCGGCATGTTGTCCTGGGGGGCAGTTATCATCCTGTCTTCGTTGGCTCCCTCCTGATTTTTTTTCATCATGTATTTTTTCCATATCGGGTTTGGAATGGTGTCACCGGGAAAAAAGCGGAGTGTATCGGTGCGTTCAATTTTAAAAGGAGGCAAAGCGGGCGGGACAGAATCCCATGGCAACCTTTTAGGCTCTTTATACTGTGACATCAAATTCACGCCATAAAGCCCGATCAGTAATGAGATCAGAATGAGCTTTTTCATATCCTGTGATTTAGGTATGACAAATATATATTCAACTGATCACATTTCCAAATGGATTATCTGAAACGGGCAAAAAAAAGTTTCATCAGATTGGCACAGTCATCGGCCATGATCCCCGGGGTTACCGTTGTCTTGGGATGCAACAGATGGGAAGAGATGCATGAATATCCTCTTTTTTCATCGGGAGCGCCATACACAACCCGTGAAATCTGTGCCCAACGTAGCGCACCGGCACACATGGGACAAGGTTCCACCGTCACATAGAGCGTGCAATCGGTCAGGTATTTTCCCCCCATCACGTTGGCGGCAGCAGTGATGGCCTGCATCTCGGCGTGGGCAGTCACATCGGTCAGCATCTCCGTGAGATTGTGTGCACGGGAAATAATACGTTGGTTAGATACTACCACGGCACCCACTGGAACCTCTCCCTTGTCGAAAGCCTTGTGGGCTTCCTGCAATGCCTGTCGCATAAAATATTCGTCGTCTAGCATCTGTGATTCTACCTGGTTTAAACAGCCTGTTGTGACTATCCGTTTCTTCTTAACTATCTTCTGTGCCTGGTAACCATCCTCTGTACTTACGGCTCCTACCGGCGCATCTCGTTTTCTTCAAACAGTGTGGGATAATCCTGATCCATATTTTTCAGTATGTGGTTGAGGACCGTTTCACGAAACCATCGTGATCGGTTGGTGATTTTGTATTTTTTCAGATAGAAAGCAATTAACTCATGCTCTTCGTCGCTCAGCATAAACTCTGCTTTTCTGGTGCGTGGCTTTCTTCTTCCCTGCAGCTTGTATCCCTTCGTCCTCATGTAAAACCTTTGAATTTCCCCGGAAGCGTCCTATGAAAAAACAAAAACAGCCGCTTTTCCTTTGCTGGTACAAAAAAACAAAATATTTTCGCCAAAAAGAAGTATTTATAACCTAAATTTGTATTTTTACGAAGTTATGGGCTTTTCTGTCGCTAAAAAAGATGGCTGATCACAATGAGTTGGGCTGGAAAGGAGAGGAGGCCGCGGTAAGCTACCTGACCTCTAAAGGACATCGTATTGTGGCGCGAAACTGGAGATTCCAGGGCTATGAAGTGGATATCATTTCGGAAGATGGAGCCTATATTGTTTTTGTGGAAGTAAAAACTCGCACATCAACATCATGGGGTAACCCCGAGGATTTCATCGGGAAGCAGCGCATGCGACGCATGATCCAGGCTGCCGGTATTTATTTGAAATTGAACTGTATCGATAAACCAGCCCGGTTCGACATCGTCGCTGTTATCAGCGACAGGCAGCAATTTGAGCTGGAACATATAGAAGATGCTTTTTTGCCTTTTCTGTAAACACAGGGTAGCAGAAACTCAGTCGACAACAAATTTTCAGGGAGAAACAATGAATATTGAAGAACTTTTCGACTATTGCATGGCCATTCCCGGTGCCGAGGCAACCACACCTTTCAACGATGTGACCATCGTGATGAAGGTGATGGGAAAGATGTTTGCCATGATCCCCACCGACGCTGACCGGTTGTGCATCACCGTGAAATGCAATCCCGATGAGGCATTGAAGTTGCGTGAAGAATATGGGTGTGTTGAAAGTGCTTTCCATATGAATAAGACACACTGGAATACCATCTGGCTGGATGGTGACATGCCGGAAAGAGAAATTAAAAAATGGATCGATCACTCTGTGGAGGAAGTGGTAATGAAACTACCCAAAAAACTACAACAACAATATTATGGATCAGTTAAGTAAAGAGCGTCTCACCATTCGGGTCGATGAGATTGATTCCACCAACCTGTACTTGAAACGACTTGCCAGAGAAGAGCATCCCGAAGAAGGATCGCTTGTGACAGCCGAATATCAGACGGCGGGTCGTGGGCAAATGGCGAACTCCTGGTTTTCGACAAAGGGAGATAATCTGATGTTTAGCCTGCTGATATACCCCAGGGAGGTGGAGGCTGCAGGACAGTTTATTATTTCCCGCATCGCCTCTCTGGCGGTGAAGAATACCCTCGATCAGTTCACTGACGACATCCGGATCAAATGGCCCAACGATATCTATTGGAAAGATAAAAAGATTGCCGGAATGCTCATTGAGAATGATATTCAGGGAAAGCATATTGAAAATTCCGTCATCGGTATCGGTATTAACATCAACCAGCAGGACTTTCCGCCCGAGCTGCCCAATCCGGTGTCATTGCGGCAAATTACCGGAACGATACAAGACAGGGATTACATCCTGGAGACGTTGATCCGGGAATTTTTCCTGTTGTACCGTGATCTGCAGCAGGGAGAGAATGAAACGATAGAAGATGAGTACATGCTCGATCTCTATCGCATAAATGATTATTACTGGTTCGAAGACGAAGGTGGAAAATTCCAGGCAATGATTGAGGACGTCATGCCCTCTGGACACCTGCTGTTGCGTACACTCGATGGCGATGAAGTGCGGAAATACGCTTTCAAGGAAGTCTCCTTTATCGATTGATACAAGACACAAATTAAACAATATCTCACCTAACAAGCTGATCGCTGAAAGCTGAAAGCTTACAAAACAAACCGTTGAACCAAACAATATTTCACTAAATAAGCTGACAGCTGACAGCTGAACGCTGACACCTAAGAAACTATGCAATTTAAACGAATATTACTGAAATTGAGCGGAGAGTCGCTCATGGGTGGCAAACAGTACGGGATAGACGAGACTCGTCTTGAAGAATACGCCCAACAAATAAAGGAGGTAGCCCGGATGGGCGTACAATTGGGCATCGTCATCGGCGGCGGCAACATCTTCCGTGGGCTGAGTGGTACTTCCAAAGGGTTCGACCGGGTGAAGGGCGATCAGATGGGGATGCTGGCTACCGTGATCAACAGTCTGGCGCTAAGTTCTGCACTGACCGCATCGGGACAAAAAAACCGCGTTTTTACCGCCATTCGTATGGAGCCGGTGGGTGAGCTCTACTCCAAGTGGAAAGCCATTGAAGCAATGGAACGGGGTGAAATTGCCATCATCGCAGGCGGTACCGGAAACCCCTTCTTTACCACCGATACGGCATCCGCTCTACGGGGTGTTGAGATCGAAGCCGATGCCATGTTCAAGGGAACCCGCGTAGACGGTGTTTATACCGCTGATCCGGAGAAAGACCCCACAGCTACCAAGTTCCGCGCCATCACCTTCGATGAAGTATATGAGCGGGGACTCAGGGTGATGGATCTTACCGCCACCACGTTGTGTAAGGAAAATAATCTGCCCGTCGTGGTCTTCGATATGGATAGCCATGGCAACCTGAAAAAGGTGATTGACGGCGAAGATATTGGCACATTGATTCATTTGTAGGAGCCATTTAAAATATTTTCACTATTTTTGTTTCCACAAACAACAAATTACAGTTACCTATGGATACAACGACAATCAGAAAAGATGCCGAGGAGAAGATGCAGATGACCCTTGAATTTTTGGAAGAGACATTTTCCCGCATCAGGGCGGGTCGCGCCAATGCGCACATTCTCGACGGAATCCGCGTGGAGTATTACGGCAGCATGGTGCCCCTCTCAAATGTGGCTACAGTGACCACACCCGATGCGAAGACGATCATGGTACAACCCTGGGAAAAAAATATGTTGAGGGTGGTGGAAAAAGCCATTCAGGACTCCGACGTGGGAATCACACCCGAGAACAATGGAGAAGTGATCCGACTGGGAATACCGCCCCTGACCGAAGAACGTCGCAAACAACTGGTAAAGCAGACCAAGCAGGAAGCCGAGGAAGCCAAGATCAGCATCCGCAACGCACGTCGCGAGGGTATCGACGAAGTGAAAAAAGCAGTGAAAGAAGGACTGCCCGAAGATATGGGGAAAGATGGAGAAAATGAACTGCAGAAACTCCACGATATCTACATCAAGAAGGTGGATGAGCGGTTTGCCGGCAAGGAGAAAGAAATCCTCACCGTTTAATGGAAAAGGAGGGAGAGGAAAGCAACCTGAAAGGGGTGAAAGGCCGGGTTATTAAGAATACCGGCAACACCTATCTCGTGCGCACAACCAGCGGAAGCGACCTTATCTGCAAGGCCAAGGGAAACCTTCGACTGAAAGGCATCCGCAGTACAAGCCCCGTGGTGGTGGGCGACATGGTATTCATGGATGTGAATCGCGATGGTACCGCTTTCATTACAGATATCGACAAACGCAAAAACTATATCGTACGCAAAGCTTCCAACCTCTCCAAGCATGCCCACATCCTGGCGGCGAATATCGATCTGGCTCTTCTTTGTATCACGGTTCGTTATCCGGAAACCACCACCGTGTTCATCGATCGGTTTCTGGTGACTGCCGAAGCATACTCGGTGCCAGTCGTCCTGGTTTTCAATAAAATAGATCTATACAACGAAGAGGAGAAGGATTACCTGCAGGCACTCATCCATCTCTACTCCCTGATCGGTTACCGTTGCATGAAGACATCCATGGTGACCGGTGAAGGAGTAGAAGAGATCCAGGAGATTACCCGCGATAAGATTATCTTGCTGGCAGGCCACTCGGGTGTTGGGAAATCGAGTATCATCAATGCCTTGAAAGAAGAGAACGTGCAAAAGACAGGCGAGATATCCGGTTACCATCACAAGGGAATGCATACCACCACCTACTCGGAGATGATTGAACTGGATAATGGCGGATTTGTCATCGATACGCCTGGTATCAAGGGCTTCGGTACCATTGATATGGTACCAGCAGAGGTCTCCCACTATTTCCCGGAAATATTCAAAATGTCGAAGAAGTGCAAATTCTACAACTGCCTGCATCTGAATGAACCCGACTGTGCTGTACGGAGAGCGGTGGAAGAACACTACATCAGTGAAAGCCGCTATCATTCTTATCTGAATATACTGGAAGACACCGGCGACGGTAAATATCGGACATAACCCATGCAGATTAACGCAACATTTATCCTGATCCTGGAGATACTATACCTTCTCACGGTTATTAGCATTGTGGTGGTGGTGATTTCGGAGAATCGAAATCCCATTAAAACTGTTGCGTGGGTGATGGCAGTGGTCTTTTTGCCTTTCATTGGCATCATCTGGTATTCCGTGTTTGGCCAGGATACAACCAAAAAGCATCTCATCTCCAAAAGGATGTACAGCAAGCTGAAGAAACGTCCGCTGGATGAAATGGAAACACCTGTTGAGATTGCTGTTCCGGAAGAACACGTCAACCTGGTGAACCTGCTGAAAAATATGGATTACACACCCCTCCTTGGTGGGAACGATGTAATGCTTTTCACAAACGGCAGGGATAAATTTGAAACGCTTCTTGCCGATATCAAAAAAGCAAAAAAACACATCCATGTGGAGTATTATGTTTTCATGGATGATGAGATGGGATGTCAATTTCAGGAAGCACTGATCCAAAAGGCTAGGGAGGGACTGGAAGTACGTGTCATTTACGACAGTTTCGGTTCCCGGAAAGCAAAGAAGAAATTCTTCGAGGCGTTCCGCATGGCCGGGATAGAAACGGAACCTTTTCTGAAGCTCACCTGGTCGGCCTTCACTTCACGGCTGAACTACCGGACACACCGGAAGATCATGGTGATCGACGGCAGGATAGGTTATGTGGGAGGTATGAATATAGCCGATCGTTATATACACGGCTTCAAATGGGGACCCTGGCGCGATACCCATGCCCGCATCGAAGGAAAGGGCGTGCAGGGATTGCAGTCGGTCTTCCTGATCGACTGGTACTTCGTCTCCCAGACACTGATCACCTCACGCGATTATTTTCCTATGCTCGACAACTTCGGGGAATGCCCCATGCAGATTGTCAACAGCGGTCCCCTGAGCGAGGAAAACGAGATTTCATACGGCATTACGCAGGCAATATATGAAGCACGTAAATCAATTTTCATTCAAACACCCTACTTCCTGCCGCCCGACACGATGGTGCATGCCCTCCAGGCGGCAGCGCTGCGGGGAGTGGATGTGCGGCTGATGCTGTCGGAACGCTCCGATGTGGCCCTTGTACAGATGGCATCGCGCTCCTATTTCAAGGAGATGTTGCATGCCGGCGTGAAAATCTATCAGTACAGGAAAGGCTTTTTGCATGCCAAGATGATGGTGTTCGACCACTCGCTCACCCTCCTTGGGTCGGCCAACTTCGATTCACGTAGCTTCGATCAGAATTTCGAAGTGGAGGCTTTCATATACGACGATAAGCTGGCAGAAGAGGCAGAGGATATCTTCACCAATGATCAGCGTCACTGTCAGCAGATATCATTGCGGGAATGGTCGAAAAGACCGGTAACAAAACGTTTTTTTGAATCGTTGCTGCGGCTTTTTGCACCGTTGTTGTAAAAATTATGGAACGAATTTTTTTAATAGGATATATGGGATCGGGGAAGACCACAGTGGGTAAGCTGCTGGCCAGGTCTCTGTCACTGGAGTTTATCGATCTGGATGCCTATATCGAGAACAAATACAGAAAGTCGATTGCAGTCCTTTTTGAAGAGAAGGGTGAACAAGCTTTCCGAAGAATCGAGAGCCATGCACTGCAGGAAGTAGCTACCTTTGAGGATGTATTGATTTCTACCGGTGGAGGGGCACCCTGTTATTTCGATAACATGGCACTCATGAACCGGACAGGTACCACCATCTACATTGAAGCTTCCCCCGAGGAGCTTGCTGCCCGGCTGCAGGCATCAAAGACGGTGCGTCCCCTCATTGCCGGAAAAACAGATGAGGAGCTTGTCCCTTTCATCAGGGAACATTTGGCACAAAGAGAGCGTTATTACAATGGTGCACACATTGTTTACCATACCGACCGCATGATTACAAAAAAAGAAATTCATTTAACGGTACTGGGTATTGAAGAACTATTAAGTAACAGAAAGAAAGCATGATCCACGACTCCCTAAAAAGCACCTCTTTCATCGTGCGTGAGCTAATGCTGAAAGCAGAAAAGCAGAAAGTATCCCTGGTCATCGGCCTACCCAAAGAGAATCAGGCCGAGGAGAGACGGGTGCCACTGACCCCTGAGACTGTTTCATTATTGGTTTCAGCGGGGTACAGAATATTGTTTGAAGCAGGAGCCGGGCTCTCCATCAACTATTCCGACAGCTACTATGCCGAATCGGGAGCAGAGATTGTGGAGACAGCCCCGGAAGTATTTCAGGCCGACCTGATCCTGAAGATATTGCCTCCCACGCTCGGAGAGGTTCAGATGATGCGACCGCGAACCACCGTTTTTTCATTTCTCTACCTGCACAAGCTTTCCAAACCGCTGCTGGAACTGATGTCCGAGAAAAAAATAAATGCACTCGCTTACGAGCTCATTGATGATGAAACTGGTGTTTCACCCTTTGTGACATTGATCTCCGAGATTGAAGGGGCTTCTTCCATCACGCTGGCAGCAGAACTGTTAAGCAATGCCCATGGCGGTAAGGGAATCCTGCTTGGCGGTATCCCCGGCATCTCACCCACCGAGGTGGTGATCATTGGCGCCGGTGTGGCCGGCACTATGGCTGCCCGCGCTGCCCTGGCCCTGGGAGCTGTGGTGAAGGTGTTCGACGATGACATCCTGAAACTACGCAACATCCGTCATGAACTGGGAACCCCGCTGTTCACCTCCACACTTCAGCCCAATGTATTGAGAAATGTATTTCGATCGGCCGATGTGGTGATCGGGGCCATGCAGTACATCAATAAAACCCATTTTTACCGTATCTCCGAAGATCTTGTCCGGGAGATGAAGCGCGGATCACTGATCGTCGACCTGCGCATGGCTCAGGGAGGATGCTTTGAAACCACCATGGAGGCTTGTCTGCCCGATCACCCCGCCATTTTTGAAAAACAGGGCGTATTGCATTTCTGTGAGATGAGCCTTAGCTCTCGTGTCGCCCGCACCGCCTCTATCGCACTCAGCAATATATTTGTCTCTTTGTTCACAGGCATGGGAGACTGTGGAGGGGTAGCTCACTTTGCACGTTTCGACCGGGGTTTTGCTTCCGGTTTCTACATGTATGCCGGAAAAATGGTCAACTCTTACGTGGCCAACCATTTTAACTTTCCCATTGCCGACATCGGCCTCTTTCTGCATGGATACTAAAATTAAAGCTTCCATAGGCGTTGCGCACTTTTTTGGAAACAATAAAGAAAACAGATTCTCCTATTTCCCATCTCAGAATCACGCATTGAATTCGTATATTGCCTATGACCTCATTGTCTATGGTGCTACACGGAAAAAGGGCATCTTTCCTGAAGATCAAAGCCCGATGCTTGTGCCGGGCTCGTTTGCAATTGCTGGATTGAATTTCAATCCATTGTATCATTTCAGTAATTATTTCCGTGCCGGTATTTCTCTCGATCTGCAGTATGATGAAAGTGCCAACATCGGCAAGCATATAGCTAATACATATACTCCATCAGAACCGGAAGAACTTAAATTCTATAGGCCTCCCTTCAGGGAGCAGTTTTCGGCAGGGCTCTCACTGCGTGGGGAAATTGTCATGCCCATCTTCTCAATTAATCTGGGTATTGGAAAAAACTTTTTGTGCAAGGGAGACGATACGAACTCATTTTACCAGACTTTTGTGCTTAAGACCCATATTACGCATAACATATTCCTACATACGGGCTATCAGTTATATCGTTTCAAAGAGCCGAATAATCTGATGATGGGATTGGGCTATCGTTTCAATTCTTCCTGCGTAGCGTCAGATACCAGATAAAGAGGATGCTTCCCTTGAACAGGGAGGTGATGGTAATGGCCCACCAGACGCCGCTCACGCCGATGCGGGCGCCCAGAAAGATGGCCAGCGGAATGCGTAGCGTGTTGAAGAAAATGCTGATGATGGCCGGCGGTGTGGTCTTGCCCAGTCCGTTGAACATGCCTTGTGTGGTGATCTCCAGCATCATGAAGAGCTGTGAGAACCCAAGGATCATCAGATAATCGCCTCCTGCCAGATAGGCTTCCCGCTCCTGCACGAAAAGAGAGAAGATCTCTTCCCCGAGCCATACAAATGCCACCGTCACAACAACGCCCAATGCACCCATCATCAGCAACGTATAACGAAAAGCACGATTGGCACGTTGCATTTTGCTGGCAGCATAGTTTTGAGCAACAAAGCTGCCCAGCGCCGTGGAGAAGCCATTGGAGGTATTCCAGGTAATCCCTTCTATCTGGCCGCCAATGGACTGGCTGGTAATCCCGAGATACCCTCCGTAAACCGATGCCGTACGGGCCAGGTTCATGTTGATGAAGGCGAAGTAGACATTCATGGCCGCCACAGGCAGTCCCAGCTTCAGGATGTTGAGTGTATACTTCCTGTGGGGGCGTATCAGAAACCTGAAGCGGCCCAGCAGCCCGTTCTTCCGCCTCAGATGGCGAATAAAGAGTATCAGTACCACCCCCTGCGACAGGAGTGTGGCCAGCGAAGCCCCTCTCACCCCCATCTCCGGAAAAGGGTCCATGCCGAAGATCAGCAGCGGATCCAGGATGATGTTGCATAACAATCCCGCAGCATTGAAATAAAAGGGGATGTCGCTTCGTCCCGATCCGATGTAGATACCTGAAAAGTTGAGAATCAGAAATATGATCGGGATGCCCAGTGAAATGATCCTCAGATAACCGGCTGCTTCGGCAGATATGCCGCTTTCAAGATTGTAAAACGATACATAAGAGTGGGGGAAGAGGAAGAAAACAAGACCGAAGATGAGCCCCAGCACCAGTGCGATGGTGGTGGTGTGCGAAGCATAGACCGATGCCAGGTCGGGACGCCGGGCGCCGATGGACTGTCCGATGGAAATCTCCGCACCCACTTTGGAGATCAACGCCACAGAGCTCATCATCCACATCAGCATTCCCACGGAACCTACTGCGGCCACCGACTTACTCCCCAGCTTTCCAATCCACAGGATATCCACCAGGTTATAGGCCATCTGCATAAAGCTGATTGCCATGAGCGGTAGTGCTAGCGTAGTCAGTTGCCGGAAAATATTGCCCTGGGTAAGATTACGCACGAAGGGCTTGTATGCTGCAGTTTTTTCCACCGGATCTTTATATACTCTTTATGATGAAAAAAGGGAGTAACGTCTGATGTTACTCCCCGATTCTTTTTGATAAGAGGAAGTGGAGACTTTCCGGTGAACCCGGAATAAAATTCTCCTCTCCTCTTTAGAGCGGAAGACGGGGCTCAAACCCGCGACCCTCAGCTTGGAAGGCTAATGCTCTATCAACTGAGCTACTTCCGCAGAAATTAATTTGATGATTTGATGATTGGTTGATTAGCAGATTTTAAATCTTCGAATCAGTAAATTTGCAAATCATCGAATCGAATTTGTGGGCAGTGATGGATTCGAACCACCGAAGGCGTAAGCCAGCTGAGTTACAGTCAGCCCCATTTGGCCACTCTGGTAACTGCCCTTTTTGCGATTCTGCAAAGATAGTGAAAGCCGAGAGCAGTGTTAAGCTCGCTTTGCACTGCCGAGGCGCATCCTATTCTTCTGCAAAGATACGATAAATTATTGGTATTTCTCTTTGAGGGCGATCATTTTTAAAGCAGTTATTGCCGCTTCATCCCCTTTGTTTCCGTGTCTGCCGCCAGCTCTGGCCTTTGCCTGGTCGAGCGTGTTGGTGGTGAGCAGACCAAAGATCACAGGAACATTCTGAGTCAGATTTAGTTGGGTGGTTCCCTCGGTTACGCTGTTGCAGACAAAGGTGAAATGGGGAGTTTCTCCCTGTATCACACATCCCAGGATGATGACACAATCCACATTGCCTTTTTCTGTTAGAACCTTTGCACCGTAGGTCAGTTCAAAGCTTCCGGGTACATGTTCTATAACAATGTCGTCTGTCGATATGCCGAATTTAAGCAGTGTGTCGGTTGCTCCGTGTAACAGGCTTTCCGTTACAGAAGAGTTCCATTCCGACACCACGATACCAATTCGTTTTCCCTTTCCCGAAGGAACCTGTTTCGGATCGTATGACGAAAGATTATTCAGTTCGGTTGCCATCTTTTTATTTTGATTCTTTCAGCAGTTCGGCCTGTTTGATGTATTTATCGGCTTCCTGTGCTTCGGGGGTGTTGATGTATTGTTCTTTAATCAGGGTGAAGGTCTCTATTGCCTTGTCATAATCAGCAAGGCTCAGGTAAGCTTCTCCCGCCTTTTTCAGATAAATGGGAGTCAACATCTGGTCGTTGGCCTGTTTGGCAGCCTTTTGAAAAAGCGAGATGGCTTCCGCGGTGTTACCCATGTTCATTTGCACGTCGCCGATGGCACCGGTGACGGCAGGGGTGATGAGCAAATCACCACCTTTGAACTTTCTCAGGTGCTCCAGTGCCTTTTCGTTGTTGCCGAGGCGATTGTATGATATGCCTGCATAGGCGTGTGCCAGGTCGGCCGTGCGGGTGCCCTTGTACTGGCTGATTATCGATTCAAAACCGATGTAATCGTTTCCGTTACCGAAAAGTGCAAGCGAATCCTGACCCTCCTGGAAATAACGCTCACCCTTGAAGATGGCTGTCTGTGCTTTCTCGTTGCGGGGTACCTTATATAAATAATGGTATGCCAGGTAAGCACCTACCAAAACAATGACGATGAGCAACCCTGTTAAAATGGCCTTCTGGTTCTTCTCCAGAAACTGTTCCGATGTGGTTAAAGCTTCACCGATATTCTCGAAATTTTTCTCAGCCTTCGATTCGTTTGTTTTTTTTGCAGACATGATTGTTGAAAAATATGACGTTGTTTTTTTGAGATGCAAAAGTAATGGTTTTTAAATGATAAATAAAATTTAAAAGACTGTTTTTTATAAAAACGACACGACAGATTAATCTTTTTCGTACGTTTGTAGTCTTAGGAATAGTTGCAGGGCTGTTTTTTGTGACAAAGAGGGCCGC
The DNA here is from genome assembly GCA_001768325.1 of Bacteroidetes bacterium GWC2_46_850. Classification (GTDB taxonomy): domain Bacteria; phylum Bacteroidota; class Bacteroidia; order Bacteroidales; family Dysgonomonadaceae; genus Proteiniphilum. Next base: position 79,533 of record MENQ01000023.1, read on the forward strand.
ATGATGTAACAAAAGTTATTTCTGTCCGTCTTATTAGAAACAATCCGGAAAAAATGAAAGAGATAGAAAAGAAAAAAATATGAAAAAATACTTACTTATATTCTCCATTCTCGTTGCAGGTCTGTTCCATGTTCATGGGCAGATGGATGTAGGCTTTACCAATGTGTCGGTGGTGAACGGAAAAGTAGTGTTTGAACAGTTCATCCCTGCAGACCCTGCGGGCAGTGCAAGCCAACGATACGCGAAACTGCAGGACTGGACAAGGAAATCATTTACCGGAAGTCCCCTTTTATCCGGTATTCGTTACGATGACAAATCCCAAACTGTTACGGTGAGCTCAAAGGCTGAACTGAATCTGCCGGCAGACAAAGCCGGAGTGCGTGATCATATGCTCATGAGTTACCGGTTCGATGCCACTGTCACCAACGCAGGATGTGTTCTCGTGGTGCGCGATATCACTTATCAGAACGCACGCAGGGAAGCGGGATCGTTCTTCCCCAAGATATATACAGCCGAGGAAACCATTACCGACCAGGCTTTATCGGTGAAAAGCGATGAGGGTGAACTGAAGAGCAACCTGCGAAAAGAAACACTCCGGATGCTCAATAAACTTTATGCCGATCTTTCGGGAGCAGTGCGCTAAATAAGTATCTCAAAACGTTTGGTGACAGAAACAGCTGATTCTGTCAAAATTATATCAAAATTAATTTGCCGGAAGCTTTGGTAAATTAAAAATATATGCTTAATTTTGCGCCCTGATTTGTCGGGAAGATTGCGTTCCGAACTGAAAAGAAACAATAAATACACAATATAGCAATGTCTAAGATTTGTCAAATAACAGGAAAAAGAGCAATGGTTGGCAACAACGTTTCTCACTCTAACAAGAAGACGAAACGCAAATTCAACGTCAATTTGTTCACGAAAAAGTTTTATTGGGTGGAAGAAGATTGCTGGATCAGCCTGAGCATCTCGGCATCCGGTTTGCGCACCATCAATAAAATCGGATTGGATGCAGCCTTGAAACAAGCTGCTGCGAAAGGATTTTTAAACGCATAACGAGAAGGAGATAGCAGCAATGGCAAAAAAAGCAAAAGGGAACAGGGTGCAGGTGATTCTGGAATGTACCGAACACAAGGCGAGCGGTATGCCCGGCACATCCCGGTATATTACCACCAAAAACAGAAAAAATACGACTGAGCGCCTGGAATTGAAAAAATACAATCCGGTACTCAAGAAAATGACTGTTCACAAAGAAATCAAGTAAAAACAGGATAAACTATGGCAAAGAAAGCAGTGGCGGGATTCCGCGATAAAAATACAACCACCGGGCGCAGTCACACCAAAGTAATCAAAATGGTGAAATCACCCAAGACGGGTGCGTACAGTTTCAGAGAAGAAATGATTCTGAACGACCAGGTAAAGGATTATTTTTCGAAATAAGAATGAACCCATAGGGTTTCCCCTGTCTGACCGGAATAAAGCGTTTTTGTTTGGGTCAGTGGGTGGAAGCAGGTTAAAAATATATAAAAGCTTCCCTGTGCCACCACGCAGGGAAGTTTTTTATTGACTATTTTGTAGATTTGGCATTCATCGTTTAAATACTTACTGCTTTATGGGCTTTTTCGACAAATTTTCAAAAGGGAAAAAAGAGACGCTCGATAAGGGTCTTGAAAAAACGAAAGAAAACTTTTTTTCAAAAATCACCCGCGTCGTAGCCGGAAAATCGAAAGTCGACGACGAAGTGCTCGATCAGTTGGAAGAGGTGCTTGTGACCTCCGACGTGGGCGTAGAGACCACCCTGAAGGTCATCGACCGCATCGAGGAGCGTGTGGCACGCGATAAATATGTGGGCACCGATGAGCTGACAGCCATCCTGCGCGATGAGATTGTCAGGCTTCTCACCGAAAATAACAGCGAAGACCTGGCAGAGTTTTCTGTACCAGAAGATAAAAAGCCTTATGTGATCATGGTCGTGGGTGTCAACGGCGTGGGAAAGACCACCACCATTGGTAAGCTGGCAAATCAGTTTAAACAGAAGGGCCTCTCCGTATACCTCGGTGCAGCCGATACATTTCGTGCGGCTGCCGTGGAGCAGCTTGACATTTGGGGACAGAGAGTGGGCGTGCCTGTGGTAAAACAGAGTATGGGCGCCGATCCTGCTTCCGTCGCATTCGATGCGGTGAACTCAGCCAAAGCGCACAATGCCGATGTGGTGATCATTGATACAGCCGGTCGTCTTCACAACAAAATAAACCTGATGAACGAGCTCACCAAGATCAAAAATGTGATGGGCAAGATCGTTCCCGATGCTCCCCATGAGGTGCTCCTGGTACTCGACGGTTCCACCGGGCAGAACGCCTTTGAACAGGCCCGTCATTTTACTGCCGCCACCGAGGTGACCTCCCTGGCCATCACCAAACTCGATGGCACCGCCAAGGGGGGCGTGGTAATTGGTATCTCCGATCAGTTCAGGATCCCGGTAAAATATATCGGACTGGGTGAGGGAATCAATGATCTGCAGGTATTCAGAAGAAAAGAATTCGTGGATTCCCTGTTCGGGGAGTAAGTGGGAAAATGTTTCCTCTCCCGGCAACTCTTTTTGCCGCCTTTTTCCAAAAACCGGGATTTGCCCCAAGATAGTTTAGCATATATGATTAAAAACAAAATAGATGTCGTGACCCTGGGTTGCTCCAAAAACCTGGTCGACTCAGAGTTACTCATGCGTCAGCTGGTGGCCAACGGCTATACTGTTTCGCACGATCCCGAGGAAGCCCGGGGCGACATTGCCGTGATCAATACCTGTGGCTTTATTGGCGACGCCAAGGAAGAATCCATCAACATGATCCTCTCCTTTGCGGAAGCAAAAAAAAGGAACAAGCTCAAAAAACTCATCGTGATGGGCTGCCTCTCGGAACGGTATCGCAAGGAACTGACGGAAGAGATCCCCGAAGTGGACATGTTCTATGGGAAGTTCGACTGGAAGAACCTGATTGCCGACCTGGGAAAATCATACTACAAGGAACTGGAATACGACCGTTCCCTCTCCACACCTCCCCATTATGCCTATCTGAAAATCTCGGAAGGATGTGATAGAACATGTTCCTACTGTTCCATACCGCTGATCACCGGGAAATACAAGTCGCGCGCCATGGAGGATATTACCCACGAAGTGCGGCAACTGGTGAGCCGGGGAGTCAAAGAATTTCAGTTTATAGCCCAGGATCTGACCTATTACGGACTCGACCGGTACAAGTCGATGAAACTGCCCCAACTGGTGGAACAGGTGTCGGACATACCCGGTGTGGAGTGGATCCGGTTGCACTATGCCTATCCGGCACACTTCCCAACCGACCTGTTACGGGTGATGCGCGAAAGAGACAACGTGTGCAACTACCTCGACATCGCACTGCAGCACATCAGCGACAACATGCTGAAAACCATGCGACGGAACATCAGCAAACAACAGACCATCGACCTCATTCAACAGTTCCGGGAAGAGGTACCGGGGATTCACCTGCGTACCACCATGATGGTGGGTCATCCCGGAGAGACGGAAGTCGATTTTGACGAGCTGCTCGCATTTGTAAAGGAAACACGTTTCGAACGTCTCGGTGCCTTTCCATACTCCCACGAGGAAGATACCTACAACGACAAACATTATACCGATGACATACCTGCCGCAGTGAAGCAGGGGAGGATGGACCTGCTAATGGAGACGCAGGAGGATATCTCGCTGAGCATAAACGAGGAGAAAGTGGGAAAAACCATGAAGGTGATCGTCGACAGGGAAGATGCTGATTTCTATGTCGGTCGCACCGAGTTTGATTCCCCCGAAGTAGATGGAGAGGTGCTGATCTCCAAAGAGAAGCCCCTGACTATAGGTGATTTTTACGATGTTAACATTCGCTCTGCCATGCCCTTCGACCTGACCGGCAGCGTGGAATAAGAAAAACTTTTAATCACATGACACACGAAGAGCTAATTCAAAGACTTGCCCAGCAACTCGGATGGTCGGATGTGGCAGCAAAAGAGGCACTTAATGCAATAATTGCTCTGTTGAATGAGGAGCTGTCAGCCAATAATCCGGTCGATCTCGATGATTTCGGAAGATTCTCAACCCCGAAACAACCGGAATATATCCTGACAGACAGGGAAACCAATGACCGATACCTGATGCCTCCAGCGGTGGAAGTACTGTTTGAATCTTCTGCCGACCTGTTTTTTATACCCGAAGATTCCCTGGATGAGTCGGTGAACAGTGCCTTTTCCTTTTTTGAACCTACTCCGCTCAACGAAGGAGTAGCATTGCCCGGCGTCCCCGAAGTGATTGTCGGGGGAGAAGAGGAAACCGAAGAAGAAGCCGTATTAGAAACGGCCGAAGCGGAAAAAGAAATGAAAGTAGTTGAAAATCAAACGGGAGAGACTGAAACCGAAACGGAAGAGTCTGAAACCGAAACGGAAGTAACTGAAGCCAAAACGGAAGTAACTGCCGGAGCGGAAAAGGACGAAAAGATCGAAGAAGGAACCGAAAAAGAGATTGCCCCGGAAGTGAAATTCGTCCGGGATCACGGGCCTTACCGAAGAAAAGCGAGACACAGAAAGAAATCACCTTTGTGGATTCCCATTGCAGGAGGTGTAGCAATAGCATTGGCTGCTCTTTTTTTTTTCAGGGAGCGGCAACCCGAAAAAAATAAATCGGTCGCAATACTTCAACAATGGCCGGAAGCTGAGGTGAAAATTAATATGCCTCCTCAGGAATTCAAAACCGATATTCCCATTCCGGAAGTAAAGAAAGTTCGTCTTGCCAACGGAAAAACGTTACGCCTCCTGGCGCAGGATCTGTTCGGCGACCGCGAATTCTGGGTCTATATATACCTTGAGAATAAATCCCAAATCAACAATCCCAACAGTGTTACAGCGGGAACAGAACTGATTGTGCCGGATCGCATCAAGTACGGCATCAATGCGGCCGACCCCGGTTCTGTAGCCAGAGCAAAAAATCAGGGAAATAAGATACTGGGTATTCCCGGGAATTAATCTGTTCTTACGATGAAACACTATTTAATCTCATTCTTCGTTACATTGTTTGTAACCGTACTCACTGCATCCTGCGCCGACAGGAAAGATGACATTGACGTGCTGCCGAATACGTTACCGGATTACAACGGCATCTCAAACGGAGATATAAAAGATGATTTCAGGGTGCCGGTAACCGCAGGTAAAGCCAGCTCATTTCAGCCGGGTGGAGAAATTGAGAAATCATTCGATAATGATATGAACACCATTTACCATTCATTATGGAATAATTCAGCAGCCGGTTATTTTCCAGTCACATTGGAATACTTCTTCGAAAATCAGGAATCCATCGATTATCTTGTGTATCATCCCCGTCCATCGGGCCCCAACGGGCTTTTCAAGGAAACAGAAATCTGGGTTGCAACCCAGGAACAGCCTTCCTATACAAAGGTCATGGATTACGACTTTAAAGGTGTTTCGGTTCCGACCCGGATATCCTTCGAAAAGAGTCTGGTAAAACCGAAATCAATAAAATTTATAGTGAAATCGGGGGCAGGTGATGGACAAGGTTTCGCTTCCTGTGCTGAAATGGAGTTTTATCGGGCAAACCCGGATAATTTCAATCCTCTCATACTTTTTACAGATCTCACCTGTACGCAACTTAAACCGGCCATCACAGAGAAAGATATTGAAAAAGTACAGAATAACCTCTACCGCAATATCGCACGATATATGCTCAAAGGAACTTATCCGCGTGAGTTCCGCATACAGGATTATCGGGCCTGGCCACATCCCGATGATTGGGCAAAAGTGAATAAAACATCCACTTTAAGTTTACTGGATAACCCAACCGGCATCAGTGTGAACGATGGAGATGAGTTGATTGCTTTCGTGGGAGAAACCGGCGGTCATCCCATAAGCCTGAAAGTTCAGGATCTCAATAAACCGGGAGGAGACGGATACTATAATGCCTCATACTATCCGCTTTCACCCGGCGTGAACAAAATGAAAGTTCGTAACAAGGGTCTTGTTTATCTGTTCTATCATACATCCGATTGGCAAACAGCACCCCTGATAAAAATTCATTTCGCCACCGGAAAAGTGAACGGTTATTTCGATTCCAAAAAACACCAGGCAACAGACTGGACACGTCTGATCAACGCCGCAACCGATGCATATTTTGATGTCCTGGGTGAACATGCACACCTGACATTTCCCTCGAACGATTTGAAAATATATGCAGGTAACAATGGTGAAAAACTGATCAGCACATACGATGACCTGGTGCGCATGGAGAAAGAGTTCCTTGGTTTGATGAAATACAACCGGCCGACTGTCAACAGAGCCTATTTTCACGCAATGTACACTTCATATATGTATTCGACCTCATACAGGACTGCATACAACATAAGTGGAGAGGATGTAAAGAGAACCATTCTCGACTGGAAGCAACTTAAAATATCTCCCTGGGGACCTGCCCATGAAATGGGACACACCTTTCAGACCCGCCCGGGATTTAAATGGCATGGCATGACCGAAGTGACCAACAATGTGCTTTCTCTTTACGTACAGACACAATGGGGAAATGCTTCACGGCTGGAAACTGAAAATCTGGGCCGATACAATAACCGTTATGAGAAAGCATACCAGCACTCTTTTATAAAAAATATTCCTTATCCGGGAGAAGAGGATGTCTTTTGTAAGCTGGTTTCCCTCTGGCAATTACAACTCTATTTTGCTGATGTTCGCGGATTAGGCGATCTCTACAAAGATTTGTATGGAAAAATCCGTACATCTCCAGACATGGCTACTTACGAAGAACAACAACTGGAGTTTGTGAAAATGATGTGCGATATAACTAAAACCGACCTGACCGGATTCTTTGCTAAATGGGGCTATCTTCAACCATTTGACAAAATGGTGGATGATTATGGGAAGAAGTATCTTCTGATCACCCAAACTCAGACAGACAAGACTGTCGACGATATAAAAAACAAAAACTATCAACCTCTGAACGATAAAATTGAATATATTTGTGATGCAAATCGGGAAATATTCAAAAACCGTTTATCGGTGCAGGCCGGAGCAGCAAGCAAAAATGGCACCTCCATTACGATGACCGGTTGGAAAAATGTGGTGGCATATGAAGTCTATGAGGGTGACCAGTTGATTTTTGTGACAAACTGGTCATCATTTAACCTGGACTCCCCGGCAACAAATACAACGAAGGTTTTTGCCATCGCCTACGACGGGAGTAAAACAACAGTAATATTTTAAAGTCCCCGGTGCTTACATAACAAAACCGGTAGTTTATCAGATGAGACTTATTATATAATCCATAATTCATAAATTTATTTAACATGACTAAGCTTAATTTTCTATTATTTTCTTTAGTGCTGGCTTTCTTTGCTTCATGTACCTCAAACGGGAAGCAAGCCGGCAGTGATGATCCCTCACGTTATGTAGTCAGGACGGAAGTACCCAAACGCCCCGCAGGTCAAAAGGATGTACTCGGTTTGGTGACACCCAAAATGGATACGGTACGGGTTGGTTTTATCGGACTGGGCATGCGGGGCCCGGGTGCCGTAAGGCGTTTTACGTTTATCCCCGGTACGAAGATCGTCGCACTTTGCGACCTGCATGCCGACAGGGTAGAAAAAACTCAGACCATTCTCGATAAGGCGGGACTTCCCCGCGCTGCAGCATACAGCGGGAGTGAAGACGCATGGAAAGAACTCTGCCAGCGCGATGACATCGATCTTGTGTATATCGCTACTGACTGGAAGCATCATGCCGAAATGATGATTTACGCCATGGAGCAGGGTAAGCATGTGGCATGCGAGGTGCCCTCCGCCATGAATCTCGATGAAATCTGGGCCATCATCAACACGGCCGAGAAAACACAGAAACATGCCATGCAACTGGAAAACTGCGTGTACGATTACTTCGAACTGACCACCCTGAACATGGCACAGCAAGGTGTTTTCGGCGAGTTGCTTCATGCCGAAGGTGCTTACATCCACAACCTGAGAGACTATTGGGGTAGTTATGAAGGCGACTGGCGACTGCAATACAACAAGGAGTTCCGGGGTGACGTGTATGCCACACACGGTATGGGCCCTGCTGCACAGCTCATGAACCTGCATCGCGGCGATAAAATGAATACGTTGGTTGCGATGGATACCAAACCGGTAAATATTCCCGAATACCTGATCGAGGAGCGGGGAATGGATCGCGACAGTGCCTACCAGTTTGCAAACGGAGAGCACACCATGACCATGATCCGCACCGAGAACGGAAAGACCATTCACATACAGCACGATGTCTCTTCACCGCGTCCCTACAGCCGTATGTATCAGGTGAGCGGCACCAAAGGGTTTGCAAATAAATATCCGGAAGAAGGATATGCGCTGGAGGCAGAGATGGTGGGCGAGGACGTAACTCCCGATCATGAGAACCTGAGCGCACACAGCTATGTATCGGATGAGGTGAAGGAAGCGCTGATGGCAAAATACAAACACCGCATTCACCGGGAACTGGAGGAGAAAGCCAAAGAGGTGGGTGGCCACGGAGGGATGGACTTCATTATGGACTATCGGTTGATTTACTGCCTGAGAAACGGTCTTCCACTCGATATAGACGTATATGACCTGGCTGAATGGTGCTCACTGGCCGAACTGAGCCGCATCTCCATCGAACACAACAGCGCAGCTGTGGAAGTACCCGATTTTACCCGTGGAGGGTGGAACAAAATTCAGGGATTCCGGCACGCTTTCATAGACTAATTGCTGGGGAAACAAAAAGCGGGTGAAAACCCGCTTTTGTTTTGATGATGATCATCCTGTTTTATCTTCTTCCTTTCAACAGGGAAGGAATCTGTCCCGGTTCTTTTGCTACCGGTACGCCGACTGCCTCGAAGGCGGCAATCTTCTCGGCTGCCGTGCCCGATCCGCTGGATATGATGGCGCCGGCATGACCCATCTGTTTGCCCGGAGGTGCCTGTTGTCCCGCAATGAAGACGGCCACCGGCTTGGTTACATGATCCCGGATATATTCAGCGGCCCGTTCTTCGGCATCTCCGCCTATCTCGCCAATGAGTGCGATTGAGTCGGTATCGGGGTCGTTCTCAAACATCTCCAGCAGTTCCCTGTAATAGAGTCCCACCACGGGATCACCTCCGACACCCACCGCCGTGGATTGTCCCATACCCTGTTCGGTAAGGTTATATACCACCTCATAGGTGAGTGTGCCACTGCGGCTGATTACGCCGGTACCACCCTCCCGGAAGATCATGGTGGGCATGATTCCTACCATACTTTTTCCGGGTGATATCAATCCGGGACAGTTGGGACCGATAAGTTTAGCACCTTTACTTTTAATAAAACGGTAGGCTTCTACCACATCGAGGGTGGGGACACCCTCCGTGATGCAGACGATGAGCCCGATGCCCGCGTCGGCAGCTTCCATCATCGCATCCTTTGCAAAGGGAGCAGGGACGAAGATGACCGAAGTGTTGGCACCTGTCTCGCTTACAGCGTCCCGCACCGTGTTAAAGACGGGGATGTCCTGCACGATCTCTCCTGCTTTTCCAGGTGAGGTACCGGCAACCACCCGGGTTCCATATGCTTTCATTTTTGATGCATGAAAACCACCATCACGTCCGGTGATACCCTGCACAAGAAGCCGGGTATCTTTGTTGATTAGTATACTCATATTGTTTGTTTTTCAGTCTTGATATTGTTTTGTCAGTTCCACAGCCATGCGCGTAGCATCGCCCATCGTTTCGGCAACATGAAAATGAGAACCCTGCAACATGGCCCGTCCCTCCTTCTCATTGGTGCCGGTCAGTCGGATCACGATGGGAACATCGGTACTGATCTGCCGGAATGCCTCCAACAGTCCGCTTGCCACATCGTCACAACGGGTGATGCCGCCGAAGATGTTGATTAGCACCACCTTCACGTCCTTGTCGTTCAGCAGCAGCTTCATTGCCTCAATCACCTTGGTGGGGTTGGAGCTTCCGCCTATGTCGAGAAAATTAGCCGGGTTGCCGCCATAGAGCTTGATCATGTCCATGGTGGCCATGGCCAGACCGGCGCCATTGACCATGCACCCGATGTCACCACCCAGATGCACATAGCTGAATCCTTTGTCACGTGCATTTTGTTCCTTCTTCTCCTCCTCGGTGAGTTCTTTGAGGCCGGCTATTTTCAGGTGACGAAACAGGGCATTGTCATCGAACGTCATCTTGGCATCAATGGCCATGATGGAACCCTCTTTCGTCAGCACCAGTGGATTGATTTCGGCAAGCGACGCATCATTTTCCACAAATAAGCGGTAGAGTTTCCGGAAGATGGGCGCAGCCTGGCGCACCTGCCCAATGTCGTCGAACAGCTTAAAAGCAGCTTCGCGTGCCAGGTAATCAGGGACACCCACAGCGGGATCGATCACAAACTTGTGAATCTTCTCCGGTGCGGTCCGTGCCACCTCCTCAATGTCCATGCCGCCTTCACGGCTCAGCATCAGGAGGGTCGACTTGCTGTTCCTGTCGATCACATAGCTCACATAATACTCTTTTTCGATGTTTACGGCCTGTCCCACGAGGATGCGGTCCACGGTGAACCCTTTGATCTCCATGCCCAGGATGGCTGCGGCATGTTTTCTCAATTCCACCTCACCGTCAGCCAGTTTTACACCGCCGGCCTTGCCTCTGCCTCCCGTGTGTACCTGCGCCTTTACAATCACTTTCTGTGAGTCCAGCTGGTTATATGCTTTTATCGCATCTTCTACCGAACGGCATATGATACTTTTGTCCACCGGGAGTCCATAGGAAGCGAAGATCTCTTTTGCTTGATATTCATGTATTTTCATATGATTAATTAATTTTTTTCATGCTTTAGCGGTGACATGACGTGTCAATATATCATTTAGAATTGTAAATCTATGATTTTTTTTTGTAAATAAAAAAAATGAATAGGATAGCGTTGAAGAAACTGAAACGTATGATCCCATTAAATTGTTTAACAAAAACAGGGAAAAGTCGCGTCAATTGCTGATAGTGGGTATTCGCCGCATTTGAAATGGTGATTTTATGGTATTGTGGCCACCTCTTTTTTCACTTTTCTTTGTAACCCGGTAAACTTAATAAAACAAAGCGCACGAGCAACATCAAAATTAGGGGTGTTGCCTATGTATAAATTGAAAAAAAGATGAATAAAAAACTGGTTATCTTATTGATGAGCCTGCTGGCAGGCTTTGGTGAAATGTTTTCACAACAAAATAGCATATTCAGGGGAACAGTAGTGGGAGAGGAAAATCGGGAGCTGATTGGGGCCACAGTCTATCTCGAGGAACTGGGCATTGGTGATGATACCGATGCTTCGGGTTCATTTCGTATTGGCAGTGTACCGCAGGGAACACATGCCGTGGTGGTCAGCTACGTAGGGTATAGGCCTGTCACGAAGGAGATCGGCTTTCAGCAGGGTGTTGTACGGGAGGATACTTTCCATCTTCAAAAGGACGAAAGGGTATTGCTCGAAGTGGAAGTCTTCGGAAGGCGGCGTGAACGTCCCGAGAAGATGGATGCACTCACGCGCATACCGCTTCGCATCGACGAGCAGGTGCAGAGCATCTCGGTGATTTCTCAGAAGATGATTACCGACCAGGGCGTGCTTACATTGAACGACGCTGTCAGAAACGCTCCCGGCGTGGGTACCTTTGCCACCTTCGGCAACACCACCGAGAGTCTTACGTCCCGCGGATATCGGGGCATACCTGTGGTAAAAAACGGGGTGCGTGTGCATTCCGACTTTAGGGGGAGCGGTTTTCTGACCGACCTGCAGGGGGTTGAGACCATCCAGATTCTGCGTGGCTCGGCTGCCATAGCGCAGGGATTGGGGAACGATCTCGGCTCGGCGGGAGGTGTGGTCAACATCGCCACCAAGACCCCGCGATTCATTAACAGCGGAAACGTGGGGTTTCGCACCGGGAGCTGGGGTCTGATGCGTCCTACCTTCGATGTGCAGTTCGTGACCGATAAGCTGCAACGCACTGCCTTCCGCATCAACGGAGCCTGGGAACGGGCCGACAACTATCGGGTGCATGTGTCAAAAGACCGGGTTTACCTGAATCCTTCTTTCGCATGGCGTCCCGATGACAGAACCAGCATCACACTCGAGATGGATTACCTGCACGACTCCCGCACGCCCGATCAGGGTACGGTGAACCTGAGCGCCGACAGCGTCTTCAACGTGTTTAAGATGCCACACGACCGCTTCCTTGGCTTCTCTACCGACCGTCAGAGTACCAATACGCTTACCTACCTGGCACAGATATATCGCACACTGAATGACTACCTCAGTCTGCGTGCAGCTTACGCCGGTTCCGATATGAATCAGACAAAGATCGGATCCCATGCTTCGCCTCTTAGGAATGTAACGCAGACAGGTAATTACAATTTGCGCTCCCGTGCCTACAGCGGCAGTGAGAGAGACGATAAGAACGGAGTGTTTCAACTCGATCTGATCGGGAAAGATCTATTTACCGGCGGGGTGAAGCATACCTTCAACCTGGGATTTGATTACCGGTGGACCGACCTTACCACCGTCAACACCAACACGGTGGCAGTAGATACGGTGGATGTGCTTCAGCCCATCTCCAACATGGCGCCAAAGGTAACCCTCCAAAATGGAGATCCTGTACGTTCACGTGAATATGCCTATGGTATGTTGCTGCAGGAGGTGATGACCTTCAGCCAATATATGAAACTTTCTCTCGGCCTTCGTTACAGCCAGATGAGCGGCATCACCGGGCAGACAGTATCTACGAGCGGCGGCAGCGTGTGGGATCCGCTCTTTGGCGTGATCATTACCCCATACAAGAATATCAATCTCTTTGCCTCCTACACCACCACCACTTCGCTGCGCGGTGCTTCAAACCTGCTGGAAGATAAGGTTACGACGGTAGGCGCCTCACGTGAAAAGCAATTTGAGGGAGGTTTCAAAGGGGAATGGTTCGACAACAGACTGCGATTCAATGCCACCTGGTTTCATATCCTGAACAACAACCTCACCTATGCTGCCCTTAATGAGGCGGGAAACAATACCGGATATTACATCAAAGCGGGAAACCTGAAACGGCAGGGCCTGGAGCTGGAGCTGACAGGCAGGCTGCTGAAAAATCTGGATGCCGTGGCGGGATATGCCTATCTCGATGCTGGGTATCACGACAGTCCTTACTATCACGAAGGGTCGGCTCCCATGAACGCTGCAGCACATACTGCGAACGGATGGCTTAACTATACTTTTTTTGATGGTTTTCTGAGAAATCTCTCCTTGGGTGCGGGTGTCTACTTCACCGGTGAACGGCCCTTCGCCGAATATACCTACCAGGTATTGCCAGGGCACAACGTACAGCCCAACACGAAGCCGTTCCTGGCCGATGCATACACCACCGTGAATCTCCAGGCCGGATATAGGATAGACCGCTGTCATCTGCGTCTGTTCCTGAATAATATCTTCAACTCGGTGGGATATACTGCCTACTACAGAGGAGGGTATCTCAATCCCACCGACCCGCGGAATGTGGCGGTGGCACTGAACTGGCAGTTTTAAATCTCGATGTCCTCTATCGCCACAATCTTTTTTGAAATGGCATAGATGGTGAGCCCCGACTGGCTGCGGATACCGGTTTTCATGGTGATGTTCTTCCGGTGCCGCACCACAGTGTGGATGCTGATGTTGAGTGAATCGGCAATCTCCTTGTTCATTTGTCCGTTAACAAGACCTGTGAGGACTTCAATCTCCCTTTTGGTGAGGTTGTCGTCCTCATTTTTTTGCAGCGCAGCCGACCGGTTCTGTTTGTCGAGTTTCGAAAGCACGTTAACAATGTGCTCGGCAGAATCATACAAGGTGAAGGAGAGGTCGGTCAGCATCGACTGTTTTTGGATGATTCCGTAGTCGATACCGGCAACAGACAACGAGGGATACTGCTTGCGGATTTTGCGTACCTCCTTCTCGCGGTTCACAAACTGAAGCGGATTGGTAATGAGGATATCCACAGGAACTGTCTCCAAAAGCTCTGTGAGCTCTTCTAACGTTTCTATACGGTGAATCCTGCAGTCCAGGTCCGACTGATAAAGAACAGTTTGCAGCCCTTCGCAGATAATCCGCGAGGGTTCCAGAATGGCGATATGAAGCGAAGGTTTACGCATGTTGCTCCTTCTCAATGCTTACACCTGCCGGGATCAGGATGGTCTCTTCTATCAGGGAATGGATATACAGGTCGAACTCTAGCTCATAAAGCGCGAAAAATAGTCTGCGACGTAGATCCAGGTCGTTCTCAATTTTCACATACTTCAGCAACAGGTGCTTCAGATCCTTTAGTTTCAATTCAATGTCGGTATGATGTTCGCCGTACTCAACGGAAGAGTAAAGCTCCTGTTCACCCGAGTCACCGGATTTTTTCAATAAGGTGATAAAATAGGGAAAAGCAATGTTGTCTTCATAATCGAGATGCTCCATCACCTCGGTAAAGTATTCGTTGAAAAATTTTTCCAGCAACTTTAACTCTTTTGCGGAATGATTTTCCTGCAGCTGACGAATATAGGAACTGATCTGCGGGTATTTGTCGGACCGGTAATAATGATGGCTGTGTTTCAGAAAATCGATTACCTGCATCAGATCGTCCCGCGTATAGGGATGCTGTGCCTTCGTGCCCAGGCTGTTATATAGATTGGCAATGCTGATAAACAGATTTTCGCTGATGCCATAATTGGTGCACAACTGCGACACGGTCTGATCACTGACTCTGAAATCGATGTTAAAATGCTGCAACATCAACAACAGGTTCGGGTTGTCATCAATCAGATCGGCCATCTTCATGTAAGACTTTACTTTTATTTTTGAAGTATGATACATATCGGAAAAGCACTATTTTTATGCAAAAATAGGAAAAAGATGACAATTATTTGGAATTATTCTAATTAAACTAATTTTCTCTCCCGATTTTCGTCTTTCCTTCTCCCGTTCCCTTCTCCCGCACTTTCCGTATTTCTCCCTTTTTTTTTGTATTATTGTAGCCTATTTCAAAAAGAGAACGATGAACAATTTTCAACAGCTTTTGCTGCAGCGTCGTAGCATCAGAAAATTCAGGGAGGAGCCGCTTACATCCAACGAGACCCGTCTGATCCTTGAGGCGGCGTTGCTTTCACCCACCTCCAAGAACCGCCATTCGTGGGAATTTATCGCAGTGGAAGATAAGGGGATGCTTACACGGCTGTCGCAGTGTAAACCACACAGCGCCACTTTTATTGCCGACGCTTCCCTGGCTGTGGTTGTTCTGGGTAATCCCCTAGAGAGTGATCCCTGGATTGAGGATGCTTCCATAGCCGCCATCAACATGCAGTTGCAGGCTGAAGAACTGGGTATCGGCAGCTGCTGGGTACAGGTACGCAACAGGTCATACACCGACACCGTGTCATCAGGTGAATACATCAACGATTTGCTGGAGATTCCCATGCCACTGGAAGTACTTTGCGTGATTGCTTTTGGCAGAAAAGAAAAAGAGAGAACTCCTGCCGATCTGGATGATTTGCACTGGGAAAAAGTCCACATTGAGAAATATAAAATGATTTGATGATTGATTTAACAAAAATACCCTCCCCCAGCTATGTGATGGAGGAAACGCTGCTCAGGAGAAACCTGCAGCTGATCAGATCGGTACAAGAACGTGCCGGCGTGAACATCATTCTTGCCTTCAAGGCTTTTGCCCTGTGGCGCTCATTTCCCATCATCCAGGAGTATATCCGGCATTCCACTGCCAGCTCCGTCTCGGAGGCGCAGCTGGCTTTTGAAGAGATGGGCAATCCGGCGCATACCTACGCACCTGCTTACACCGAGGAGGAGTTTCCGCTCTTTCTGAAGTACAGCAGCCACATTACCTTTAACTCTCTGTCGCAGTTTGAGCGTTTCTATCCGCGGATAAAAGCCTCGGGGAAGGATATCGCCTGCGGACTGAGAATCAACCCGGAGTACTCGGTGGTGGATACAGATCTCTACAATCCCAGCGCTCCCGGATCGCGTCTTGGCGTCACCGCCGACCGGATAGGGAATCAGCTTCCCCAAGGCATTACAGGACTGCATTTACATAACCTCTGTGAGAACAACTCTTATGATCTGGAGAAGACGCTTGCGGTGGTGGAGCAGAAGTTCGGCCGACTTTTCAGTCGGATACAATGGCTCAACCTGGGTGGCGGGCACCTGATGACACACAAAGACTATAACGTGGAACATCTTATTGAGGTGCTTACAGCCCTGAAGGCACGTCATCCGCATCTTGAAATTATTCTGGAACCAGGAAGCGCATTCGTGTGGGAAACAGGGGTGCTGGTCGCAACGGTGGCCGATATCGTAGAGAATCACGGCGTGAAGACAGCCATGCTCAACGTCTCTTTTGCCTGCCATATGCCCGACTGTTTGGAGATGCCCTACAAGCCGCGCATTCGGGGAGCTTATCACGACCCGGTGGATGGAAAGCCCACCTACCGGATGGGTGGAAATAGTTGCCTTAGTGGCGACTTCATGGGTGAATGGTCGTTCGATGAACCATTGCAGGTTGGTGATCGGGTCGTGTTTGAGGACATGATTCATTACACCACGGTGAAGACGACCCTTTTCAACGGTGTGACACATCCCTCCATCGGCCTTTGGAGTACCGATGACCGATTTATCCTCTACCGCCGTTTTGGTTACGAAGATTACAAGAACCGGATGAGTTGAGTAAACTGTTTAGATTTTTTTAAACAATTTCTACCCACATTGCGTTTACTGAGTGAGAAGATTGATTTCTCATCAGTTAATCAAACAAGTATTCACATTAAAACTATGTATTATGGGATGGATTTGGTGGATTATTATTGGAGTAGTAGCAGGGTGGCTCGCTGGTAAATTAATGAGAGGCGGCGGCTTTGGTTTTATAGTCAATCTTTTGGTTGGTATAGCAGGTGCAGTAATCGGTGGATGGGTTTTCGGCCTGTTGGGTATTGCTGCGGGAGGAATTATCGGAAGCCTTGTTACGGCACTGGTGGGGGCAATCTTGTTGCTCTGGATCATTTCTCTCTTCAAGCGAGCCTGATGTAGATCAGTAAAAACGACATAAAGATCGGTGTATCGGAAGATGCATCGGTTTTTTTATTCGGAGATAAAAACAATGGAAAAACAAATTGAGACGGGCATATTCTCCGGATCATTCAATCCCATCCACATGGGGCATCTTATGCTGGCCGGTTACCTCAGTGCCTTCACCTACCTGGAGGAGGTCTGGTTTGTGGTCACACCCCACAATCCGCTTAAAGAGAAAGAGAGTCTTTTGCCAGATGATATACGCCTGGAGATGGTGCGACTGGCACTGGCGGATTATGACAATCTCAAAGTATCGGATGTGGAGTTTCGTATGCCACAGCCTTCTTACACCATTGACACGCTGAATGCGCTCACACGGGAATATCCCGACAGACGCTTTTCGTTGATCATTGGGGGAGATAACTGGTCGCTGTTCGATAAATGGAAAGATTACGAACAGATTATGGAACGCTATCAGATCCTTATCTATCCCCGGCCCGGTGAAAATATCCGAATTCCCAAAAGACTGCGCAAATCGGTACAGCTGGTCAATGCGCCCGAGGTGGAAATATCCTCCACGTTCATTCGCCACGCCATTGAAGAGGGCAAAGAGATGCGCGCCTTTCTTCCGCCAAAGGTATATGATTACATCAAAAAAAATCATCTTTTCAGGAATCAGGAATCAGGAATCAGGAATCAGGAATCAGGAATCAGGAATCAGCGGTCAGTTTTGTAAGTTTCATATTGTTAAGAACAGCGGTTTGCAAGTAATTAGCACATCATCACATCATCACATCATTAACTCCGTACCTGATCTTATCCAGGATGATTGGTAGCAGGGCCGTATTCACGCCCGCTTCCTGCAATTCATCCTCGTCTTCGGTAAGCATCGACCGGAAGGCATCAAAGCTGCCCGCCTTTTCCATCGAGGTCTGATAGAACTGCACCGCTCTTTTGTTCTCTTCCAGGCAAAGCTCCACATGACCCGCGTTCAGATAATCGTGGGCATTGGGTTCGTTCTCCAGTATCATCGCATAATATTTCCGGGCCACGTCGAACTTGCGGGAAAGGAATGCACACCAAGCCACCGAGCGCCAGGCACGCCTGTTGCGGCTGTCGAGCAGTTCGACCTTAAAATAGAAGTTGAGTGCCGTGTCATACTGTTTCAATTCCAGGTAGCAATGGCCGATGTTGAGCTGGATCTGGAGATCGTCGGGTCTGAACTGTTCGAGCCTGCGATAATAGGTCAGCGCCGTCCCCGGTTGCTTCAGCATCCTGTAGCAATGTGCGATGCGATGTATGACCCAGGTATTGTTTTCATCAATCAGATCGGCATGCAGGTAAGCTTCCAGGGCTCCATTGATATCTGCCAGCATCTGCCTGCAGTAGCCTATTTTCTGCCATACCTCACTTTTGGTCACACCTGTCTCTGCCAGCATCATGTAGGCTGTAAGCGCCTCGCTGAAGTTGTTTTTCTCAAAATAGTAAAGGGCAATCTGCTCCAGATGTCGTGGTTGCAGCACCACAGGGTGAAAAGTTTCAATGAGGTGATAATTCAGCGGTAGACTGAAGATGTCCCCAAATCCGGTACTCCGCTTGTAGAGCTTGAAGAAACGGTAAAGGTCCTGAATATATTGCTTGATCAGCGTATCCTCCTTCTGATAGGGCTTCAGCACCTCTTCCTCAGCCTGCATCTTTGTGAGTTCCTCACCCTCGGCACCCAGCTGTGAAATCATCATGTGGCGATAGTTCTCCGGCATCATCATGACGCTG
This sequence comes from Bacteroidetes bacterium GWC2_46_850, assembly GCA_001768325.1. GTDB lineage: Bacteria > Bacteroidota > Bacteroidia > Bacteroidales > Dysgonomonadaceae > Proteiniphilum. The sequence continues at coordinate 98,441 of MENQ01000023.1, forward strand.
AAACAGAATGAATATTTGTCGGAGTTGCAGATCAGCGACGAGCGGAGCATGGTCTCAATCAGGGAGGCACCTTCCGACTTGTCCGAAAAAAGCTGCCTGATGCTGCTGTGTTGGGGATTGAAAGGCAGAAACCAGTTACTCATCTCCTGAAAGAAGGGATACGACTTCAGGTTGGAGAAGGTGGAGTGGAACACATCGGCCCCTTCGAGTTGCAGCTCGGAGAACTCCTGCAGCTTGTCTGTCAGACCGCTTTCATCGAGTATCTTCTGCCATTCGGGATTTTTTTCATCCAGTCCACTTTCTCCCATCCACTCATCGAGGTTTATTTTTTTGCCGATCATCGGGCTCAGTTTCATCATCTCAGGGAGGATCTCCTCAGTAAGCCTTTTGGTGATCTTCTCCGTTTCGTGTGCCTGAATGAAGCCGATGATGGCAGCCACAAAGCGCCGGTTGAACAGCTTGTCATCCGACAACAGCTTCAGCCTGTTGCCGCATTCGGGGTAGAGTGTCCAGCGGGCAGTATAAGTCTGGAAGATGGGGATGATGCCAATGATGGCACGTGTAGCCAGTTCCGAATCGGGGCGGCCGCATATATCGAGGAGCAACTCCACCTTGGCGGCATCGAAGCGCTGCAGCAGGTTCATGGTGAGGGCGGAGAGGAACACGCTTTTGTCGTATACCGGAATAAGGTTGTCATCCATAAAAGCCCGGTAGGCGGTGATCATGTCGGTATTGGCCCTTGGCGATACAAACAGGCTATAAAAGAGATCCTGCAGGGTATTTTCGTGTGTCAGCTCATTTTCTTTCAGGCGGCGTTCCTTCTCTTCACCCTCTTCAAGCAGGCTGATAAAAGAAGAGGTGTCTGCCTGACGGGTGATGATGCTCCGGTATTCATCCATCGAAAGAGGAATGCGTACCTGCAGTTGGCGCGACTTTTCGAAGAAGAGGGCAGAACTCTCCTGCAGGAGCAGGTGTTCGGCTGCATCGTCGGCAACCGTATAGAGATCGCGGATCAGCTTTTCGTAAATATGCTGCTGCTCAGGATCCTTTTTCCCTTCAATGAGGTAGTGAAGCATATACTGATAATTGGTTTCCAGTTCCGATATTTTTTCGGTAGTGCTCCATTGTTGCGACAGTGAGGCAAGTGCCCTGACACCTTCAATTGCTTGCTTCAGATCTCGTTGCTCAATATGAGAATGGATTATTTTTAATTTGGTTATGGTGTCGGTCGATTGCATAATGTTTCAGTTTGATGAATCCTTGATGATCAGTGTGGAAGGAAGTGAATCTTTCCAGGTAAGAGGAGTGTCGACCAGCCTGCTCCATCCGTCGATACCGGTGATAAGAAGATCCTGGGACCGTATAAACTCCTTTTCAATCTTTTTGTTATTGTCCCAGAGGTGTACCCGTCCGTCGCTCTTTTTGACGATGAACTGATACAGTTTTTGCATTTTGGGTCCCGACTGAATGATTCCCACTGCATCCCACACCATGATCTCCACATTTTCCTTCAGGGCAGTCTGATAAATAAAGGTAAAGATATGCATATCGGCTTTACAGAGTACAGGAATGAAAATCTTGTTTATTTCTGTAAGGGCATTGTCGAGGAAGATGCCAGTCGGTATTCTGTTTCTTTCCAGCAGGGATGATACCTGCTTCAGCGTCTCTGCTTCCTTCTCTCCTAATTGAGCCAGAATGGCAGCTTCAGAATTTGTCGGGTCATTTTTCATCCGTACGTACTTCTCTGCTTCATTGAGGTCTATTTCATCAGGACCCAGCCCAATTAGCAAAAGGTTGCTTCCCTGCTCGTCGGCTGTTTTCCGGATTTCGTCTACCATCGCGTCCTGTTCTCTGATAAACAGTCGCATGGTGATTCTACTCTTCTCACTGTTCGGCTTAAAATCGGCCAGCATCCTGTTTTGCAACATTTCCGCCGGTTCATCCTGCATCAGCTCCTGCATGTTGTGGACAAAGTAAAGCAATGTGATCGATGTTTTTTCCGTTTTTGGAAGCACTGTTTCCGATGCCAGCTTACACAGTCTTTTGCCTGTTTCGATTTTGGTGAAACAGACCAGTGCGTGTGCAGCTCCCTTATGTTCCGGTTCACCGTCGATGCGGGTTAATAGTATATCCACAAAATCCATAATTGTCAATTCTTTAGCGGTTCTTTAGCGTGCTTCATCCATTCAGTATTTTGCTATCGAGCATGGAGTCTTTGTATCCCAAGAAGTAAAGGATGCCGTCGATGCCGACTGTCGAGAGTGACTGCTCCGCGTTTTGCTTTACCTTGGGTTTGGCGTGGAAGGCGATGCCCAGTCCGGCAATACCCAGCATGGGCAGGTCGTTGGCTCCGTCACCCACTGCCACTGCCTGTCGCAGGTCGATCCGTTCCACCTGGGCAATGAGCCGTAACAGTTCCGCCTTTCTCTTGCCATCGACCACATCTCCCACATAATTGCCGGTCAGCTTTCCGTTTTCAATCTCCAGTTCGTTGGCATACATGTAATCGAAACCATATTTGTCTTTCAGATAATTACCGAAGTAGGTGAACCCTCCCGAGAGAATTGCTGTTTTGAATCCTACTTTTTGTAACACCTTCATCAACCGGTCGAGTCCCTCCGTAATGGGCAGATTCATGGCGATCTCTCTCATGACCGAAACATCGAGCCCCTTCAGCAGCTTCACACGTTGTCTGAAGCTCTCCTCAAAATCGATCTCACCATGCATGGCCGATTCTGTGATAGCCCTCACCTGCTCACCCACGCCGGCTCTTTCTGCCAGCTCATCAATCACCTCTGTCTGTATGAGCGTGGAGTCCATGTCGAAACAGATGAGCCGCCGCATGCGCCGATACATGCTCTCCTCCTGAAAAGAGATGTCGAAGTTAAGCGAAGAGGAGAGTTCCATAAACGATTGCTGCATCTGCTGCCGGTCGTTTGGCGTGCCCCGCACTGACAGTTCCACGCACGACTTTGCGGCACGCTCCTCCTCATTGAGTGGGATGCGTCCCGTGAGGCGGATTATGTTATCGATGTTGAGGTTCTGCTCGGCAATAATCCGGGATACGGCTGCAATTTGTTTTGCGGTCAGTATTCTTCCCAGCAGGGTGATGATGTATCTGTTTTTGCCCTGCATGTTCACCCAGTTGGAATAACGCTCTACCGTGATCGGCGTAAAACGGATGTTTACGTCCATCTCATAGGCTTTGAACAGCAGATCCTTCAGGATATCGCCCGAGTTGTTGTGCATCGATTTGAAAAGGATGCCTAGTGAGAGGTTTCTGTGAATATCCGATTGCCCGATATCGAGGATGAAGGCGCCGTGCTTCGCCAGTATCTCAGTGAGGGCTGCCGTCAGCCCCTGTTTGTCCTCCCCGTTGATGTTGAGTAAAATAATTTCTGAATTCTCCATATGTTTGTTTTTTAGGATTCAGGAATCAGCTTCTTTAGGATTCAGGAATCAGCTTCTTTAGGATTCAGGAATCAGCTTTCAGGTTTCAGCTTTTCGAAGCAATGTTTTTACCTTCAGCGGTTTGTTTTTTTTATGTTCAACCGATTACCGGTTATTTGACTCCTGCTTCCTGCTTCCTAACTCCTGCTTCCTGACCCCTGATCCCTGACTCCTGATCTCTGACTCCTGATCTCTGACTCCTGATCTCTGACTCCTGATCTCTGACTCCTGACCCCTATATCACCGACAACGATACCTGCGCGTAAATATCTTCGATATCGTCAGGCCCGATCTTATTGAAATCTTCTTCCCGAACGGTAATGATAAGTCCGGCCATGTCGAGTGCGCCGGGACTGATCATCAGCTTTTTGTGTCCCTCTTCAAAATATTGCCGGGGACGATGCGCCTTGCGCGGAAACAGATGCAGTTTATAACGGTCTTGCTCCGTAAAGACAATCACGTTCATCATCGGCTCCTCTTCTTCCGGCTGTAAGTGATGAAGATATTGATATACATCTTCAAACAGTTCTTCCACCTCTTCCTTGTCGGTGCTTTCAATTATCATGCAGGTACGGAGTGCGTGGTCTCCCTGCATGAGAACTGCGGTACGGAGACCCGCCTGTAAATGAAAATGATCGGGTGCAGAGGCACCGCTGCGGGGGCCGTTATAAAAAACCACATAGCCGGGCAACTGTTCCGCCAGTGAAAGCATGTCGCCCACCTTCCTTCTGATTCGTTGGGGCACATGTGAATGGAGTGGAATGGTGAGGTGATTTTCCAGGATGGGGAATGGATTACAGAGTATAAGATACTTTTCCAGAAAAGGGATGCCTTTCTGCAGAGGGTGTCTGTTTTCCTCGCAGAGGAAGCAGGGCCGTTTTTCGATTGTTTTCTGATCGATGCCGGCCCCAGTGGATACGATCCGCGCGGGATTGTACTGTACTGTCGCCCGGAACTCATCTCCCCAGGAAAACATCTTTTCCCGTATCATGTCCCGTTGACCGATTGCTGTTTTCAATTGTGGCCATTGTTCCTGTTGCAGGATAAATAAATCATTAATCTTATCTAAAAGATCCATCTGACGTCTCTTTAATAAAACAAAGATAGCGATATTTTCTTTTATCGAAAATTATCGCTTTACTGTTTGGGTATCAACTTTTTTTATACCTTTGCATCTGAATAGGTTATTTGCCTGCCAGAGGTGCGCAGAGGCATTCCAAAACCGATCCACTCAAAGGCATACAAAGCGAATATTAAATAAAAAAAGAATGAAACCAAAAGGTCTTATCATTCCCTGTTTGTTTATTTTTCTTTTCATCTCCTGTTCTCAGGGTTCGGGCAAAAAGAACGTGGAACAGGGCGACGAAAAGTTGGAAAGGGAGGCTCACGATAGCAATCCCGATGATCTGACTGTCTCTGGTAAGGAGGAGTTCGATCATTTCATTCACAGATTCAGCACCGAAGAATCATTTCAGTTTGAACGGATTAAATTCCCCATCAGCGTCATTGTGCCGGACACAGGACATGAGGGAATGGCCCCGATGCGTGATTCTATTGGGAAATACGACTGGGAGATGCTCGATCTCTCATACGACAGCACCTACCTGACACGTCCATACGACCAGTACTATCAGGTGGTACGCTTCAATAATGATACCGCCATCGTGGAACTGCGCGGGATCAACAACGGTATCTATGCCGATTACTACTTTTCATTGATCAACAAAAAGTGGTATCTGGTCACCTTATATGAAGCTTCCTTCTGAAGAGGAGCATTTATTACTTCAGCATTTCATCTCCAAAGCTGAGTGGTAACAAGTCTTTGATAGCCTCTGCCACAAAGATGCCCTCTTCACTGTACATCAGCACCTTCACGGGCGAATGAAACCGATTTTCTGCCTCCAGCAGTACCTGTCTGCAGGCACCGCACGGGGTGATGACATTACGGGTAAACTCCCCGTTGTGCCAGGCGGCAATTGCGATAGCTTCTACTTTTTGATCGGGAAAGGTGGCGTTGGCAAAGAAGAGCGTGGTCCGTTCTGCGCACAGACCGGATGGGTAGGCGGCGTTCTCCTGGTTGTTTCCAGCGATCACCTCACCATTCTCCAGTAATACTGCCGCACCTACCCTGAACTGTGAATAGGGTGCATAAGCTTTTGTCGTGGCGCTTTTTGCGGCTTCAATTAATTTTTTTTCCACTTCAGAGCATTCCTCTAACAGATAAACAGCTATCTTTGTGGTTAAATTGATTTCTCTCATATCCTCATGCAGATTTTGTTACGCAAATATAGCCATATTTTATCGTTCTTTGTCGTTCTGTCTTTTTTCTTTGTCGCCACAGAGCTCTTCGCACAACAGCGGGTGAAAACATACGAAGATTATATCGACCGGTACGGCGATCTGGCCATTAACCATATGGAGCGCTATGAAATTCCGGCATCCATCACCCTTGCACAGGGTATATTGGAGTCGGGAGCCGGGTTGAGTGATCTGGCACGACGTTCCAACAATCATTTCGGAATTAAGTGTCACCGTGGCTGGAACGGCCCATCGGTGTATGCTGCAGATGATTCGCCCAACGACTGTTTTCGCAGATACGACCAGGTGGAAGATTCATACCAGGATCATTCCGAGTTCCTGGTCAACGGCGGCCGCTACCGGACGCTGTTTGAGCTCTCCATAACCGATTACAAAGGATGGGCGCGGGGACTGCAAAAACTGGGCTATGCTACCGACAGAGCTTATGCCAACAAGCTGATTAAACTCATCGAAGATTACGAACTCTATCGGTTCGATGACAAGAAATACCGCAGGGGAGTCAGCCGCGGCGAGCGGCAGTCGCAGCGGACAAGAGAAACGGCGCAGGTGACGTGGACACACCAGCCATACATCACCCACGATCTGGTTTATGTGATTGCCGTGAGTGGGGATTCGTTCGCCAGCATTGCACGGGAGTTTGGATTCAGCGAGAAAGAACTGCTGAAATACAACGAGGTACCCGAAGATTTTCCGCTGAGTGAAGGCGACATCGTCTATTTTCAGAAGAAAAAGGCACGTGCCGACAAACCCTATGAGTATCATACGGTGCAGGTGGGTGAATCGATGTACAGCATCTCACAGAAGTACGGTATCCGTCTGAGAAATCTTTACCGCCTGAGCAAAAAAAGTTATGAATATGTTCCCGAAGAAGGGGATAGGCTGAAACTAAGATGAGAAGCTGGCCGCTGACCGCTAGAAATAGACAATTTAAGATAACTGAAGCTGACACCTAAAAACCTGACAGCTGACACCTAAAAAATAAAATGCAAATGCAATACAACACCCAAAAAGAAAAACTACTCTTACCGGAATATGGGAGAAACATCCAGAACATGGTGGATCACTGCGTCCTGATAGAAGACCCGGCCGAACGGAAGAAATGTGCTTACACCGTCATCGATATCATGGGAAATATGTTTCCCCACCTGCGTGATGTGAACAACTTTAAACACATCCTTTGGGATCATCTTGCCATCATGTCCGACTTTAAACTGGAGATAGATTATCCCTATGAGGTGATCACACGGGAGGAGTTATACAATGCTCCCGGTCATCTCGATTACAGCAGACCCACCATGCGGTATCGTCATTATGGCAAACTTTTGGAGCGGATGATTAAAATTGCGGCCGACATGGAGGAAGACGACAAGAAAGATCATCTCCTGAAAATGCTGCTAAGCCAGATGAAGCGTTCTTACACACAGTGGAACAAGGAGGCCGATGATGAAAAAATTTTTCATGATCTGAATGACATGTCAGATGGAAGAATTAAAATGAGTACCGACACACACTCCATTCCCGACGTAAAGTTGAATAATAACAGTCGCGACAAACTCAAGAATATTAAGTATCAACGAAAAAAATAACGCATATGATCTCCGGGGGTGATTACCTTCATGCAGGACGTACGCAGAAACCTTATGGTATCAAGGGAGAGATCATCATTCTTTTCCGCAAGGCAGAATACGCCGAAGTCGATACGGAATTCTATTTTCTGGAAATAGAGGGTATCCCGGTGCCTTTTTTCGTGGAGGAGTTTACCTTTACCACCGACGTCTCTGCACGGGTAAAGTTTGAAGATGTAAACGATGAAAAGCAAGCCTCACGCTATGTAAACACGGAGGTCTTCCTCCCGCGAGAAGCCGTGAAGGAGGAGTCCGGAGAGAACAGTGACGATTGGGAATTCTTTGTGGGGTACTCCATTGTGGATCAGCACGGCGAGACAATCGGCGTCATCCGTGAAGTGGACAGTTCGACGATCAATGTGCTGTTTGTCGTGCAACATGACGAAGATGAACTTCTGATACCCGCTACCGAAGATTTTATTGTGGCTGTAGATGAAGAAAAAAAGCTTCTTGAGATGTACCTTCCCGAAGGACTGACAGATGAATAAAACAACGTATGCCTGTCACCGGAATCAGAAATAAGATGCACTTCCTTCAACTTTCAGATGTCAGCGTCGGTTATCCTGCCGGCCGGGGGACAAAGGTTGTACAGTCCGCACTCTCCCTCACGGCAGAAGAAGGAGAACTGATTGCGCTGATTGGTAAAAATGGTTGCGGCAAATCCACACTTCTGCGATCCATTGCCTGCCTGCAGCCCATCCTGCAGGGAAGCCTATTGCTCAAGGGCGAGAACCTATGGGAGATTTCTCACCGTAGGAGAGCAAAGCTTCTTTCGGTGGTGCTCACAGAGCAGCAGTCGGTTGCATCGTTTACTGTAAGGGAACTGATTTCCATTGGACGTGATCCTTACACGGGATGGCTAGGCAGCCTCTCGGAGAAAGACAACCGCATCATCGATGAAGCCATCGGGATGACCTACCTCAACGGGTTTGAACACCGGAACATACACGAACTGTCGGACGGAGAACGGCAACGTGTCTTCATTGCACGCGCATTGGCACAGGATACGCCGGTAATCCTGCTCGATGAACCGACCTCACACCTCGACCTTCCCAACCGCATCAACATCCTGCTTCTGCTGCAAAAGCTGGCACGGGAAACGGGTAAAACCATTTTTATTTCTACCCACGAGCTGGAGACAGCCATGCAGGTGGCCGACAAGCTGTGGCTCATGGAGAAGGAGAAGGGTGTCAATGTGGGGATACCCGAAGACATGGTGCTTAATGGCGTCTTCGACAGGGTCTTCCAACACCCATCTTATGAATTCGATAAAGAATATGGCAGCTTTGTTGTACAGAAACTCCTCGATAAATCAATCGCCACCCGGGTGCAGCATCCTGGCAGCTTGATGGCACGCTGGACCACCAAGGCACTTACACGCAAGGGATTCAGAATCTCAGCCACAGCGCCCGTAGGGCTGCAGGTAGACGAAGAACGACGCTGTTGGGTCGTCTCCTGCGAAGATGAGTCCGTGGTGGCGCACAGCATCGGTGAGGCATTGCAGCAGATCTCCCGATTCATGGGATAACTAGCCGTTTTTTTTATTATCTTTGCACGTTTTACGGGTCAATCAACTTTCGGCAATGGAAGTAAGAAAAAGAAACATCGCCATATTGGGTTCAACCGGTTCTATCGGGACACAGGCACTGGACGTTATCTCGCGGCATTCCGACAGGTTTGCCGTTTATGCCCTGGTCGCCAACAACCAGGTAGGACTGCTTATCCGGCAGGCACGTACCTTCCATCCCGAGGTGGTGGTGATCGCGAACGAGTCGCATTACCCACAGCTGAAGGAGGCCCTGAGCGACCTGCCCATCAAAGTGTGGTGCGGTAGCAACGCCATTGAAGAGGTGGTGCAGGATGCGGAGGTTGATATGGTGCTCACGGCCATGGTGGGCTTCAGCGGACTAAAGCCTACCATCCGGGCCATTCAGGCAGGGAAAGCAATCGCGCTGGCCAACAAGGAAACACTGGTGGTCGCCGGAGAGCTGATTACCTCCCTGGCGCTGAAACACAGGAGTGCCGTTTTGCCGGTCGACTCGGAACATTCAGCCATCTTTCAATGTCTAAACGGTGAGGGTGACAACAAGATAGACAAGATCCTGCTCACAGCTTCCGGAGGCCCCTTCAGAACATATTCAAAGACTGCACTGGAGACGGTAACCAAAGCACAGGCCCTGGCACACCCCAACTGGAGCATGGGCGACAAGGTGACCATCGACTCATCCACACTGATGAACAAGGGGTTCGAGATGATCGAAGCCAAATGGCTTTTCGGTGTAGAACCCGATCAGATAGAGGTGTTGGTGCATCCACAATCCATCATCCACTCCATGGTACAGTTCGAAGATGGCTCGGTAACGGCACAGCTGGGGCAACCCGACATGCGCCTGCCCATACAGTATGCTTTTGCCTATCCCCAAAGGCTGGCTTCTGGCATCACACCGCTGAACTTCATTGAGCTGGCGCAGCTGACTTTCGAAAAGCCCGATACGGAAAGATTCCCGAATCTGCTTTACGCTTATGAAGCTATCCGTGCCGGGGGAAACATGCCCTGCATTCTCAATGCGGCCAACGAAATGGCGGTATCTCTCTTTTTGCAGGAACGCATCGGCTTTATGCAGATGAGCCGTCTGATTGAAGAGTCAATGCAGCGGGCTTCCTTTGTGAAGGAGCCTTCACTCGACGATTATCTTGAGAGCGACAGGGAAGTAAGGGAAATGATTAAATAGGAGTCAGGAATCAGGATTCAGCGATCAGCTTTTTAGTAGGGTTGGTGTTAGAGGCAGCGGTAAAGAGATAAAATACAGAGATAAAAATACAGAGTTTTAAAACAAGATAAGTAAACAAGTAGAAACATATAATGGAGACATTTTTAATCAAGGCGCTTCAGCTCATTTTGAGCTTATCCATACTGGTCGTTGTACACGAGTTCGGCCACTATATTTTCGCGCGGATGTTCAAGATCAGGGTAGAGAAATTTTATCTCTTTTTTGATCCCTGGTTCGCACTCTTCAGATACAAACCCAAAAACAGCCATACCGAATATGGTATTGGCTGGCTCCCTCTCGGCGGTTACGTAAAGATCTCCGGCATGATGGACGAATCAATGGACAAGGAGCAAATGGCGCAGCCGGCCCAGCCCTGGGAGTTTCGCTCCAAGCCGGCATGGCAACGCCTGCTGGTGATGGTCGCCGGCGTCCTCTTCAACCTGGTGCTGGCATTCTTCATCTACGCCATGGTGCTCTTCACCTGGAACGACACCTACCTTCCACTCAAAAATGTGACCCAGGGTATGGAGTTCAGTCAGGCTGCACAAAATGCCGGTTTTCAGGATGGCGACATTCTGTTGAGGGCCGACGGCAAGGAGCTGGAACGCTTTGGTGTGCGAACGTTGATCGATGTGGCTGACGCCAACACGGTCACCGTGTTGCGCAACGGACAGGAAGTGGCACTCACCATTCCCGAGACACTGATGCAGAACCTGCTGACCGACAAGGAGGGTTTCGCCAACTACCGTGTACCGGCCGTTGTATACGAAACCATGGAGGGAAGTGCTGCCCGGGAGGTTGGACTGGTGCGGGGGGATAGCATCGTCGGCATAAACGGTATCGCAACGCCCGTGTTTGCTGATCTGCGCACGATACTCGACAACAACCGCAACGACGAAGTCTCCCTCGATTACTATCGCAGCGGCACCTTGCATACCACCGCCATTCGGGTCGACTCCGCGGGAACACTGGGCTTCTATGCCATGGGACCCGCCCAGGTCTATCGGACTGTGACACGCACTTATGGCTTCTTTGAATCGTTTCCCGCCGGCACCCGGATGGGTATTCAGACTCTGAAAGATTATGTGGCTCAGTTCAAATATGTATTCACCAAGGAAGGAGCCTCCTCACTCGGCGGCTTTGGCGCCATTGGAAATCTATTCCCTGCACAGTGGAACTGGCAGGCGTTCTGGATGATGACTGCCTTCCTCTCGGTAATCCTTGCCTTCATGAACATACTTCCCATTCCGGCGCTCGACGGTGGACATGTGATGTTCCTCATCTACGAGGTGATCGTGCGGCGCAAGCCCAACGAGAAGTTCATGGAGTATGCACAGGTTGCAGGCATGATCCTGTTGCTGGGCCTCGTGCTCTACGCCAATGGCATGGATGTGATCAGGGCAATATTTAAATAGGCAGGTACCTGCAAATTCAACCAGGAAAGAGAATGTAACATGAAGATCTCGGATTTTTTCAACCAGGAAGGAAAAACAGCCTTCTCATTTGAACTGCTGCCTCCGCTGAAAGGAAATAGCATTCAACAGATATTCAATACGATAGATCGTTTGAAGGAGTTCGATCCCAAATATATCAACATCACCACACATCATAGCGAGAACGAATATAAGGAAGATGAACAGGGTGTCTACCGCAAGGTGAATGTGCGCAAGCGGCCCGGATCGGTGGCCATTGCTGCTGCCATTCAAAACAGGTATGGCATCAAAGCCATTCCCCACATCATCTCACAGGGCTTTTCGAAGGAAGAGACCGAATATGCACTGATCGACCTCTCCTTCCTGGGAGTGACCGACCTGCTGCTGCTGCGGGGCGACACGAAGAAGCTGGATGGTGAACAAAGGAAAATGGATTCTCACCTGCATGCCACCGGCCTTCAGGAGCAGGTAAACAACTTCAACAAAGGCATCGCATACGACGGCTCCACCTTCACCCCGCCAGATACGCCTTTTGCCTACGGGATGGCCTGTTATCCGGAGAAACATGAGGAGTCACCCAACATGGAGTCGGAGCTCCTCTACACCAAAATGAAAGTTGATGAGGGTGCCGATTATCTGGTTACGCAGATGTTTTTCGACAACAGCAAGTACTTTGCCTTTGTCGACCGCTGCCGTGCGGCCGGCATTACCGTTCCCATCATTCCGGGAATTAAACCGATCCACTTGAAGAACCAGCTCACCGTATTGCCAAAGGTTTTTCGTTCTGATATTCCAGCCGACCTGGAGAAGGAGCTTCGCCGTTGCAAAGATGACGCCGAAGCCCGAGAAGTGGGCGTGGCCTGGTGTGTTGCGCAATGCAGGGAGCTCATGCAACACAATGTTCCCGGTATTCATTTTTATGCACTGATGGCCACAGAGAGTGTACACAAGGTAGCAAGTGAAATTTATTGATGTACTTCAGCGATGTCATAGGGCTCCACGATGTAAAACAGCATCTCATCCACTCCGTACAGCAGGGGCTGGTACCCCATGCCCGCATTTTTTACGGTCCCGAAGGGGTGGGAAAGCTGCCACTGGCCATTGCCTATGCTCGCTATCTCAACTGTGCGAACCGCGGTGCCGAAGATGCCTGTGGTGAATGTCCCTCCTGTCATAAGTTCGATAAGCTGGCACATCCCGATCTGCACTTTGTCTTCCCAGTAGTCAAGTCGAAAGTGAGCGACGAATACCTGCCACAGTGGCGCGAGTTCCTGTCGCAGAACCGATACTTCAATCTCAACCAGTGGCTGGGTTTCATCCGGGCTGAAAACGCACAGGGAATCATCTACTCAAAAGAGAGTGATGAGATCATCCGCAAACTGAACCTCAAGGTATATGAAGCTCCCTACAAGATCATGATCGTCTGGCTGCCCGAAAAGATGCACGACGCCTGTGCCAACAAGTTGCTGAAGATGATCGAGGAACCGCCCCAGCATACTGTGTTCCTGCTCGTGTCGGAAGACCGGGAAAATGTGTTGCAGACCATCTGGTCCCGTTGCCAGCCGATCCATATCCGATCCATTGAAGAGAGTGAGATGACAACAGCCATAGAGCAGCGATATAACCTGGAACGCGCCGATGCCGCAATGTATACCCATATTGCCAATGGCAGCTTCACCAAAGCCATCGAACTGATTACCTCCTCGGAAGAGAACCGCTATTTTTTCGACCTGTTTGTGAAGATGATGCGTACATCGGTATCCGGCAACATCAAAGCCATTAAGGAAACAGCGAATGAACTGGCGGGCATCGGCCGCGAAATGCAGAAAAGCTATCTCCTATACTCCCTGCGCATGTTTCGTGAGTACTTCATCAGTAACCTTGGTGAGTCTGCCATGGTATACCTCAACGAGGAAGAACGACAGTTTGGGGAGCGTTTCTCTCCTTACATCAACGAGCGGAACATCGAGGCTTTCAATGAGGAGTTCTCGCTGACACACCGACAGATTGAGCAAAACGGCAATGCAAAGATTATTTTCCTCGATCTTTGTTTAAAAGTTACCGTGTTATTCAGAAAATAATTTAGTAACTTGCACGCTCATTACCAATTAAAAATCAAAAAGTCTCGCCCATCGTTCATCGAAAAGCGAATTAATATATATGGACAAAGAAGTTTTATCAGATAAAATGGCGGATATCGTCCCATTGAAGACGGTCACCGTAAGAAATACAAAAAGTTGCAAAGGCTGCACACCCCATAATAACAAACTTCACATATACGACTGGCTGCACGACTTCCCGGAGTTTCAGGCCCTCTCGAAGATGGTGGAGGTTCAGTTCAAAAATACCCGCAAGGGTTATTTCATCAACAGCAACGACCTGGCGCTGCAGCTGGGCGACCTGGTTGCCGTGGAGTCTACCCCGGGGCACGACATTGGTACGGTGACGCTCACCGGCAAGCTGGTGGAGCTGCAGATGAAGAAATATAACTTCCGTGAAGATGCCAATGGCGGCCTTAAACGGGTTTATCGCATTGCACGACCTGCCGATCTGGAGAAGTATGAGCAGGCAAAAGCGCGCGAGCAGCCTACCATGATTCGCTCCCGTCAGATCGCCGAGGAGCTGGGTCTGCAGATGAAGATCGGCGACGTGGAGTATCAGGGTGATGGAAATAAAGCCATCTTTTACTATATTGCTGATGAGCGGGTCGATTTCCGTGAGCTGATCAAAGTACTGGCCAGCGAGTTCAGGGTCAAGATTGAGATGAAACAGATCGGTGCCCGCCAGGAGGCAGGCCGGATAGGCGGTATCGGCCCCTGTGGCCGCGAAATGTGCTGCAGCAAATGGATGCCGAGCTTTGTTTCCGTCTCCACCTCGTCGGCACGCTACCAGGATATATCCATCAATCCGCAGAAGCTGGCCGGACAATGCGGCAAGCTGAAATGCTGCCTGAACTACGAGGTGGATGCCTACGTGGAAGCACAGCGTAGCCTGCCCTCCCGTGAAATTATTCTGCAGACAAAAGATGCCGATTTTTACCATTTCAAGACCGACATCTTCGCGGGCCTGATGACCTATTCCTCCGACAAGTTCAATGCCAGCAACCTGGTAACAGTCTCCAAGGAACGGGTCTTCGAGATCATTGCAATGAATAAAAAAGGACAAAAACCGCTCAGGCTGATCGCTGACGGGGATAACAAAGCCCTGAGTGAGAAGCCCTTTGCCGGAGGAGATATCCTTGAGAATCAAAGTATCACCCGTTTTGATGACGACCGGAAAAATCAGACAAACAAAAAAAGAAAACCCCGCCGCCGACGTCCCGATCAGTCGCAGGAGAACAGAAACAGACAGGGTGAGCAGCCAGCCGGTAGATCCGGAGAGAAGGATGCTTAATAGACGTCTCTATCCCCTGTTCCTGCTTTTCGCCTTTATGTTGTCCTGTGCGCAAGGTGAGGTGTATTACCGCTTTCAGCATATCGACAAGGGCAAGTGGTATCGTGACAGTACGGTACAGTTTCACATGGATTCACTAGAACTGCAGACGGGGGAGCGATACGATATCTCCATCGAGTTATCCACGAACGGGGCCTATCCCTACCGTGATATCTGGATGCATGTAACCCACAATCTGACCGACACGCTCCTGCTGAACGATACACTGCATTTCCGCATTGCCGACGATTATGGCCGGTGGCTGGGTAATGGATTGGGTGGATTAAACCAATTGTCGCAGCCCCTGTTCCGGTCACTACCTCTTGATACTGCTTCCCGCTATGTGATAAAGCTGCGGCAGGTGATGGATGCAGATCCCTTGCCGGGTATCGAGAAAATCGGGATAAAAGTAACTACCCATCAACCGGAGTAAAAACAGGTGTTGGGCTTTGAAGTGGCAGCTCAATATAAAACGGATAGCCGGATGTTTGGGAATAGCAGACATCTGTGAAAGAGAAAAAGGAAACGATGAACATTGTTTTTATAGGAGCAGGAAATCTGGCGACACATCTTGCCGGAGCATGCAGGGCAGCGGGTCACAACATTGTCCAGGTATATAGCAGGACGATGGAGAATGCCGTGCTGCTTGCTGCAAAAACAGGGGCAGAAGCGGTTAATGAGCTGGTACAGATCAGCCCTGCGGCACAACTTTATATCTTTTCTGTGAAGGACGATGCCCTACCTTTCGTCATTCAGGGGATGCCACACACCGGAGGTGTCTGGGTGCACACCGCCGGAAGCCTGCCCATGCAGCTGTTTGCCGCACGCAATGCCAAACACGGGGTAATCTACCCTTTACAGACCTTTAGTAAACAGCGGAAAGTTGATTTTACCACCATCCCTGTTTTTATTGAGGGGAGCAATACCACAGTGACCCGTTTGCTCGAAGAGCTGGCAGGTACACTCACCCCCAATATTCATTACCTGTCGGGAGATAAACGGCGATATCTCCATCTGGCCGCTGTTTATGCATGCAACTTCGTGAATCATATGTACACGCTGGCCTCCGAGATCACTGAGAAGGAAGAAATATCTTTCGATGTCCTGATGCCACTTATCCTTGAAACCGCTTCCAAGGTGACCGATATGCCACCACGGGCAGCACAGACGGGACCTGCCGTACGTTTCGACAAGGAGGTAATGCAACATCATCTCTCATTGCTCCCCGACGACCGGATGAGAGAACTCTATACACTTATCAGCACTAGTATTCACCAACATTCCCTATGAGCGTTATCAACTACGATCTGAAAAAGATCAAAGCCTTTGTTTTCGACGTCGACGGCGTACTCTCCTGTCAGACCATCCCCATGTCATCGGAAGGAGAACCGTTGCGTACTGCCAATATTCACGACGGATATGCACTGAATCTGGCAGTTAAATGTGGCTACGGGGTGGCCATCATCACCGGGGGCAACACCCGCGCCGTGCGTGTACGTTACGAATCATTGGGTATCACCGATATCTATATGAAATCCTCCATCAAAATAAACGACTACCGACATTACCTGCAAAAAACAGGCTATCAGCCTGAGGAGATACTTTTCGTGGGGGACGATCTGCCCGACTATCGGGTGATGCAGGAAGTCGGGCTTCCCGTGGCTCCTTGCGATGCCGCTCCCGAGATCAGAGCCATCGCCAAATATATATCTCCCAGAAAGGGAGGTATGGGGGTGGCACGCGACGTGATTGAACAGGTCCTCAAAGTACAGGGCAACTGGATGGGAGAGGAGGCTTTCGGATGGTAAAAGCGTTACTGGCAATAGTGAAGGGCAAAAATTAACATAGAAAAATTGAATGCCTCATAAACTTAAGTTATATTTGCATCGATTAAAAACCACTCCTGATAATGGCAAAATTTAAAGGTTATGTAGAGGTAGACACAGACCGTTGCAAGGGTTGCGACCTCTGCGTGGTGGCTTGTCCCACCGACGTCCTCGAGCTGGAACCGCGCGAAGTGAACGACCGCGGTTATCATTATGTCTATATGAAGAATGAGGATGATTGCATCGGCTGCGCCAATTGCGGGTATGTATGCCCCGATGGATGTCTGACAATCTACAAGGTAAAGGTAGGATAAAAAAAGCATTATGTCTGAAGAAATAGTATTGATGAAGGGGAATGAGGCCATCGCGCATGCGGCCATCCGCTATGGCGTGGACGGATACTTCGGTTATCCGATCACCCCACAGTCCGAAATCATAGAAACCCTCATGGAGGTAGCCCCCTGGAAGACCACGGGCATGGTGGTCCTGCAGGCGGAGAGTGAGGTGGCGGCCATCAACATGGTTTATGGCGGAGCCGCCTGCGGCAAATATGCCATGACCTCCTCTTCCAGTCCCGGTATCAGCCTCAAGCAGGAGGGCATTTCCTATATGGCCGGAGCAGAGCTGCCGGCGCTCATCGTGAACGTGCAACGCGGCGGCCCCGGACTGGGTACCATTCAGCCATCGCAGGCCGACTATTTCCAGACGGTGAAGGGTGGGGGCCATGGCGACTACAAGCTGATCACGCTGGCACCCAACTCGGTGCAGGAGATGGCCGACTTTGTAGGACTGGCTTTCGAACTGGCCTTTAAATATCGCAACCCGGCCATGATATTGACCGATGGGGTTATCGGGCAAATGATGGAGAAGGTGAAACTGCCTGCCTGGCAGCAGCGCAGGTCCGAGCAGGAGATCCGGGAGCAGTGTCCCTGGGCTACACTTGGCAAGACTGCCGACAGGAAACCCAACATCATCACTTCGCTTGAACTTGACTCGGCTGCCATGGAGAAGAACAACGAACGTTTTCAGGCAAAGTACCGCGTGGTGGAAGCCACGGAAGTACGTTATGAAGAGATAAAATGCGACGATGCCGACTACCTGCTGGTTGCCTTCGGCTCCGCTGCGCGCATCTGCCAGAAAACAATCGACCTGGCAAGGAAAGAAGGCATCAAGGTGGGGCTTGTGCGTCCCATCACACTCTGGCCCTTTCCAACGGAAGTATTGTATGCGTATGGCGGCAGGGTAAAAGGCATGCTCACGGTAGAGCTCAACGCAGGCCAGATGGTTGAAGATGTACGTCTGGCGGTGAACGGCCAGATACCTGTTGCCCACTACGGCCGTCTGGGAGGTATCGTCCCCACACCCGAAGGGGTACTCGCGGCATTGAAAGAGAAAGTAGTTCACTAAAAAGTCAACTGTCATGGATCCTAAAATCAGAAACATATTTTTGCTCCTCTTCCTGTTTGCATTCGTAGGTACCATCATTGTCTATTTTTCCTCTGCGCAGAATATGGAGCTTACCTGGTATTTCGGTGGTGCAGCAATCCTGTTTTACCTTATCTACCGGTTTGCCAAAAAATAATTGTATGGATAAAAATCAGATAATACGCCCGGAGAACCTGGTACATGCCAAGCCGGAGCTCATGAACAACAACCACATGCATTACTGCCCCGGGTGCTCCCACGGAGTGGTACATAAGCTGGTAGCCGAAGTCATCAAGGAACTGGGACTGCAGGAGAAGACCATCGGCATTGCCCCGGTGGGGTGTGCCGTGTTCGCCTATAATTACATCGATATAGACTGGCAGGAGGCTGCTCATGGCCGTGCTCCCGCGCTGGCAACTGCCGTCAAACGTCTGCTGCCCGACAAGATGGTCTTCACCTACCAGGGCGATGGTGACCTGGCTGCCATCGGCACGGCAGAGACCATTCACGCTGCCAACCGCGGTGAAGATATTGCCATCATTTTCATCAACAATGGCATCTATGGGATGACCGGTGGTCAGATGGCGCCCACCACGCTGAAAAACATGAAGACTTCCACCAGTCCCGAGGGGCGCAATACGCAGACCATGGGCAACCCCCTGAAGATACTCGATCTGCTGGCGCTACTCGACGGCGTTTGTCTGGCTACGCGCGTAAGCGTGCATAGCGCCGCCGCCGTGAAGAAGACCAAGCGGATGATCAGGCTTGCTTTTGAAAACTCACTTGCCGGAAAAGGAACGTCCATCGTGGAGGTGGTGTCAACCTGCAATGCCGGGTGGAAGATGACTCCTGCTGCGGCCAATGACTGGATGGTGGAGAACATGTTCCCGGTATATCCCATTGGCGATTTGAAAAATATTTAAACAAGAAGGATACAGCATGTTACAGGAAATAGTGATTTCAGGCTTTGGCGGACAAGGTGTGCTCTCTATGGGGAAGATTCTCGCTTATTCGGGCATGATGGAAGAGAAGGAAGTGTCGTGGTTCCCGGCATACGGGCCGGAACAGCGGGGCGGCACAGCCAACGTGACGGTCATCATCTCCGATGAAGCCATCAGCTCGCCCGTGGTGAATCAGTTCGATATAGCCATCGTGCTCAATCAGCCTTCACTCGAGAAATTTGAGTCGCGTGTGAAGCCCGGCGGAGCGCTGATCTATGATGGGTACGGCATCCACAAGAAGGTGGAGCGGACAGATATCAACGTATTCAAGGTTAACGCCATGGACGAATCCATGAAGATGGACAACACCCGCGTCTTCAACATGATCATATTGGGCGGATTGCTGAAAATATCGCCCATGGTAGAACTGGAAAATGTAATGAAGGGACTGAAAGAGTCGCTACCCGAGCGGCATCACAAGCTTCTACCCATGAATGAAGCAGCTATTCTGCGGGGTATGGAGCTTGTGGAGCAGGAGCAACAGGCTGTATAACGATTTGTGGAGCTGTTTTATTTCTTGCCGAAAGGCCACCAGCTCCATCTCTTTTTCTTTTCCGGTTCCGCAGGTTTTGTCTTGGATTCTCCTGCCTTACCCGACTGAGGCGCCGTGCTTTTACCCGACCGGGTCATGTCCGTTTTGCCGTACTGCTGCCCGGCTGTACTGCCGGATCGATTTCCAGGCCGTTTTCCGGCCTTTTTATCTCCTTTTACTTCTTCTGCGGCCCGTTTATCACCTTTTACGCGGGAATTATTATTACTCCGTGTCCGTGAAGTATTCTCCTGTGGTGTTGCAGCGGCATCTGAAGCTTGTTTTGCTCCATCCTGCTGCAACCTCTCCGATTTTTTGATCACTTTCTTTTTGGGCCTTTCACCGCCCTCCTTTTGTGGCGTGCTCTGCTCGCGGGTTTCCCTGTTCAGAGGTTGTTCTCGATTTTTTTCCCGTGTGTGGGTGCCTTTTTTCCTCCGGTTCCCGGACTTTCCCTTTTCGCCAGAACGTTGCTTTCCGCTCTCCTCCACACGCTGCCCGGTTTCTTCTATCTGTCCCGCTCTTATCTCCTCCGGTTTCTCCTGTTTTGCCGGTCTCTCTCTTCTTCCCTGTCGTTCCTGTCGCTCCGGTTCGGGTGTTCTATCTGTTCTTGCTTCATCCTGCGATTTGTCAGATCTTCCTCCCCGTTTTCCCTCTTTCATTTTTCCCTCTTTTGATGTGCGCCCACCTCTTCCGCGCTGTGCACTCTCCCGCGTGGGATTGTATGCAGGCGCTTCACCCAGTTCTGCCGGTACCGGGATACGGTAGATCTCCTTTTGCAGAAATTTCTCGATCAGCGAGAAACGGTATTGTTCCTCGGGCGAGACAAAAGTGATGGCCATGCCTGTGTCACCTGCTCTCGCTGTACGTCCGATGCGGTGTACGTAATCTTCGGCATCGTAAGGTACATCGTAGTTGATTACCAGGGTGATGTCGTCAATGTCGATTCCCCGCGCCACAATATCTGTCGCCACCAGGATGTCCACCCTTTCGTTCTTGAACTCGTGCATCACGTGGTTCCGTTGCGCCTGGTCAAGATCTGAGTGCATCTCACCTGCCGAAAGACCCATCTTATGGAGGGTCCTGGCGATATCCTTCACTTTCTGTTTCGATCCGGAGAAAAGAATTACCTTGTTGGGTTTCTTGTCTTTGAACAGCTGCTTCAGAATGCCCAGCTTCTGGGCATCGTAGCAGATGTAAACCGATTGCAGGATGGTTTCCGGTGGGCGGGAGATGGCGATGGTGATCTCCTCAGGGTTATGCAGGATGGTCTTGGCCATCTGCTGTATCTTGGGCGGCATGGTGGCTGAGAACATGACAGTCTGACGCTCTTTGGGCAAGAGATTTGCAATCTTCATGATGTCGTCGAAGAAGCCCATGTCGAGCATCCTGTCCGCCTCATCCAGAATAAAATATTTAACACCGGAAAAATCAATATTGTATAGGTTGATGTGTGAGAGCAGCCTGCCTGGCGTGGCGATTACCACATCGGCACCGCTCAACAGTCCTCTTTTCTGCACGTCCCATGCTTCGCCGTCGTTGCCGCCATATACGGCTACCGAGGAGAAGGGAGTGAAGTAGGAAAAGCCCTCCATCTGCTGGTCGATCTGTTGTGCCAGCTCACGTGTGGGAGCCATGATGATGGCATTCACCTTGTTTTCCTCGTGGGGTTCCGACTGCAGGTTGTTCAGTAGTGGTAGCAGAAAGGCTGCGGTCTTCCCCGTGCCGGTCTGGGCACAGGCAATCACATCTTTCTTTGCCAGAATCACCGGTATGGCCAGCTCCTGCACGGGCGTCATTTCTGTAAAATTCATCGCTTCCAGGCCTTCCTGGAGAGGTTCGCAAAGTGTAAGTTCGGTAAATTGCATCTGTAAATCCTTATTTCTTCAAAGGTACAAAGATACGATGAATAATTGATTTTCTGTAAACGGTCAAAATTAATCTAACGGGAATGTTTTTCTTTCCGAAAATAGTTTTATCTTTGCACGCGCGTTTGGGGATGTTCCATGCTTCCCAGTGATACATGCAGGGCTGAAAATGGTTCTTACTCATTTCAACCGACATGCACAAACAATGGAGGATGGTTCAACCTTCCTCCCATACGACCAAAAGGAGAGATGGCAGAGTGGTCGATCGCGGCGGTCTTGAAAACCGTTGAAGTGCAAGCTTCCGGGGGTTCGAATCCCTCTCTCTCCGCTGAAAATACTCCAAGCCGTGTAACGATGCGGGTTTCAGCAATCCCGATAAAAAAATCGGTACAGTAACGGCACAGTACATGTTTTTTTTACTATATGCTTGAAAAAGTGTGTAGTAAAAAAAAATGTCAGTAGATACAACATCCCCGAAGCCTCACATACCCTATTATCCTGCATATCTGAGTGAGGGAAAAATCTGGTACATAACCTACTATGCATTGAATCCTTATACCAATCATCTTCAGATGAAGCGTATCAAGGTGAACCGGATCAAATCTATTCCGGAGCGAAGAAAATTTGCGCGAAACCTGGTCAGGGAAATCAATCAAAAGCTGGAATCCGGATGGAATCCATTCATTGAAGAAACAAAAGCAAAGCATTTTCACACACTTTTGTCGGCAATTGAAACCTACAAGAAGGCAAAGTACAAAGAGCTCGAGGAAAACTCCATCAGGTCTTATGACAGTTTCTTAAAAAAACTCTCAGACTACGTGGAGAAGAAAGATAAAAACATGTACTGCATGTCTTTTGACAAGAGTAAAGCATCGGATTTTATCCTTTCGATAAAAGAGGATCCGAAAATCGGGAACCGGACCTACAACAATCATTTGAATTTTTATCAAACATTCTTTGAATGGATGAAAGCAGTGAATTATGTTTCACTGAACCCATTTACCGGTATACCAAAAGTATCCAGGAGAAAGATCAAGAAAACAAGAACCATGCTTTCACGTGAAGATCTCCGTGAAATGGTTGAATGGCTCAGCATCGAGCATCCTCGCTTCCTCGCTGCATCCATGCTCATGTACTACTGTTTTTTGCGAAATGATGACTTATGTCATTTAAAACCATCAAGCTTCGATATGGAAAAGAAGCTACTATTCATACATGGTTATGAAACGAAAAATGATAATGACAGCTACCGGGTCATCCCCAAAGCGTTGGAAAAATATCTGCCGGCATTGAATATTGAGAATACTCCAAAAGAATGGTATATTTTTTCCCAAAAAAATTATGCATTTACCGCAGGCCCGACACCTTTGAACTCACGGTATTTTTCAAAATACTGGTCGGATAAATTGAGGCCAGCTCTGGACTTTCCAATGAGTTTACAGTTTTATAGCCTGAAAGATACCGGTATCACAAATCTAATGGCCGACGGGATCTCGCCGGCATACATTCAAGGGCAGGCAGATCACAGCAGTCTTGAAATAACAAATAAATACATCCATTCACGTACTCCGGAAGGATTCCTGCAGATAAGAGAACTGGCAAAAGAGATCATATAGAGTAATTCCTGAATATCGATTTTTATTGTACGACTGAACATCCGTACCAGGTTATAGCATTTTGTAAAAGTAGCCAGTTACCATCTCGGGCTTATCGGATATTGTCCTCTCAAACCGAAGCGGAATATAAATTGCATTGTTTATTTCAAACAAGAAGGATGTTGACAGAAAGGGATTGTCTTCCATCTGCATTACATATTCTTTGGTTGTATCAAAATAGCTGTTTAGAACATAAGTATTCACTATGTTTTCCAGGCGATAACTTCCCGGAACATAATTCATAAAGTCACTCAAAGCCCACGTCTCAAACCGGGTTACCTCAGAGCTGGACGGTGGGATCCCAAAATCAGGATATATATCGTTACATGAATAGGGGTAATAAGTGGCAAAAGTAACGTCGTCGACCGTCACTGGAGTTATGAAAGCTTTTATTTCACCCATGAAAATACAGGTTTCCAAATCCGTTTTTCGTGTAACATTGGGAACCCCCTGTTCGATCATATCTGCCAAAGGAATCGTTTCATAAGCGCTCGCATCAGATAAATCATATTTCGATTGCGGAAATTGATAGTGAATTTCAAATTGTTTAAGATCCGGTTGGCCTGGATGGAAATTAAGCTGGATGGATCCCTTTTCAATGACCGGTGGAATCATTTTCAGTATTAATTCGTTATCCCAATTTCCAAAACCCGCCGGCCTAAATTTATTGAATATATATACACTCCTGGAACTGGTGATTTTTCGGCTGAACATTTCCTGCGATGGCTTATCGGCATATAGGTAGTAATTACCTTGATTGTCAAAAAAACCACCGTTTTTGTTATACCAGGCATCAGGATTTGCAGTCAGGAAATTTAGTAGTGTTGCAAAATCACCTTGAAATATAAAAATGGCTCTTAAGTCCCAGTAATCATCTAACCTATGATATTTATAGTATAAATCATCAGGTAATTCATAAGAGAATTTATTTACTTTAAATCGACTCAGTTTGTCGTCCGATTCTTCGCTTACGTTTCGGGTATATGCGTCAATTACATTGTTTAGCTGGATGGTAGTCCTCGAAGAAATATTTTCATGCCTGTAAACAATTTCTAGTGATTGCTTTGTTTTATCAACCAAGAATATCACATTGAATTCATCTTCTATGATTTCAATAAACTCACTCAGTGTCATGTCCGGCAGAGCATTGGCATAGGCGAGAGAATTAAAGTTGTTCAATAAGTAGGTGCATTTTGCCCTGTCATTGGAGAGCAGGACATTCGCTTTCATGGTAAACCCAAACATGTCGGCCATTTTTTCAACATAATGTAACAGATAAGGCATCATGATTATCTGACCGTCTACACCGTTTATGGGAAAAGCCACGGACGGGATTGATGTCCCTGTCTCGTTTGCCAATGTGAATTTATTCACAATGGTATCATTTAATTTCACTGGCGCACAAACAAAGTGAAATCCGTTTGTTTCGTATCCAGTTTGCTGTATAGATTGGCGGGCCCGTGCGGAATCTATTGCCGACTCAATCCCCCAGTCCATTTTCCATATTTTTTTATCCTGGTTGGCGAAATATAGTAATTCTGAATTTCCTGATACATACTGGATGGTCACGGTAGTATCCGTATTAGAAATATATATTGCTTTCCCATGGCTCACTTTATTATTTACAATCATTGCTGCCGGCCATTCTGCGGGAATATTTCTCTTGTTCAGTCGATGGATCATGCCAAATGCCATGGCATTCTGTCCTGTTTGTATGGATATAACGATGTCAAGTGTGAATTCCCCGACACTGGTAATAATCGGATTTTCATCAATCTGTTTGAATGAGAAGTTATCACCCAGAGCAATTTCAATATCATTTACAAATAACTGTGTCATCCGCGTGCGTGTTTGGTCAGTCTATTGAATTCATCCAGTTTTTTAGCGATCCCTTTTTCACCCGATATCGTGGCGATAGCCGGAATACCTTCATCGATCTGGTTGCTCAGGCGCTCAACTGTTTTGGCCAGTCGGTCAATCGTGTCATAAACATAACTATCACGTGCAGAATCATTACTGCCCGATGATGGTGTCGCGTTTGCGGTGTTCACATTCAGTGCCCTGGCGATATCCTGTTTTGACATGGAGCTGATGGTACCGGTGCGCTGGGCCATGTCAAAGGCATCGAGAACCGGCCTGATATTCGGATTGCTTACTCCCCGATGATTTACCACGAATTCTTTCCCGTGGTATGGTTGACCGTCCGGAAAATACCCTCTCACCTCCCGCGGATCATCTCCACCGGTGAAACCTCCAATGTAATAACCTTCCTTGGCGGCATCTCGCTGCTGTTTGGCCACTGCAATCTGACTTCCACCGAACGCTACCGCAGCTGCTGCTGCAATAGGGGCCAGTGCGAGACCAACAATAGGGATTTTGAGGGCATTGGCATAGGCATCTATGGCAGCCATGGCAGTAGAAGCAATAACACTCGCTATAGTTAGTACAAATTGTTTGTCAGCATTTTTTGCCCGAATTCTGGCAATCTCTTCTTCTTTCTTCTCTTCAAGTTTGGTCGTATCTTTGCCGGCTTTCCTGGCAGCCTTTATTTGTTTGTCATACTTCAGGGCAGTTCTATTTTCTTCAGCTGAAATGAGATTATCCATTGTTCCACTCAAATCACTGAAAATTGAGTTTACAGATGATGCAATTTCATAATACCCCTCCAGTCGCTTGTCAATTTCTTCCCGGAGATACTTATCATCTAATGCGGCTTTTACCCTCAAAGCCTCTTCATGAGTTAGAATTCCAAGCCTTTCATATTCATCTATGACTGCCAGTTCAGAATCCTTCTGTGTTGTAAGTTCATTAATGCCGTATTTTTCAAATATCTGTTTACGTTTATCAGCATTTTCTTCAGTAAGTTTTATAGATTCATCTTGTTCTTTTTTCAAATTGGCTAATACCTGATTGCGGTAATTTACATCCAAATCAAGCAGATCATTATTCAACGTTTCAATCTGTTTTTTTATATCGGCTTGAACTTCTGGATCAGTTACTGATGACAGGGTATCTTGAAGGAGTAACTTCTTTTTTTCAAGGAAATCACGTTGTTGATCTAACAATTCCTGATTATACTGCTCTTCCGTTTTTCTGTCATCGTCAATATAATCCCGTTTTATTTTTGCCAACTCTTGGAAGTTTTGAATTTCAATTTCTTGAATTTCATCATTTAACTTCTTGCGTTCCTCTTGTGCTATTGTGGAAGTTCCACCTCCCGGTTTCTTTTTATCATCCGGTACCCAGAAGTCAGGTCCTGGATCTTCGGGGACAGTCCCACCATTTTCACTACCGGTAAAACCACCCGCTTTGTCAGACATGCTCTCATATATACTAAGCCTCTGGTCAATTCCCTCATTTCTGTTCCTAAGCATTGACTGACGGGTTTTCCAGGCATTTTGACTCAATAAATTGCTGCGGAAAAATCCTTTACTTTTATCAGTATCAATCCTCATGTCCAGCTCCGCAATTTCGGCTTCATTTTTGAATTTGTCGGAGTAAAGCTTTGTAATATTTTCAGCAATTGCCTTCTGTTTGGCGTTGGCCTCTAAAGCTTTCGTGTAATCATTTACCGCGTTTTTGGCCGCATTTGTGTTGATAGTCTCCAAAGAAAGAAACCCCAGATGTTTCGGAGAAATTGCATTCAGTTTCTCAATCGCTTTCAAACGGGTTTCTTTCGATAAATTTTCATTACGGGCCGTCCTTAACAAAAGGTCCAGTTCGGTACGTTCGCGTGCTGTGCTTTCTGAAACCTGTTTATCTATACTTGCTTTAGCCTTGCCTTCTTCATTTAATCGATTAAAACCTGAAACGAGTTTGTAAACTCCAATGGTAACAGCGGCAATTGCAGTTCCCAATAAAACGTAAGGATTTAGCAGCATTGTTTTATTAAACACCTGCATGGCAATTCGAGCCCTAGTAATATTACCTGTAAATAAAGCCTGAGCTGCAGCAGCGGCCAGATTGGCTGCTCTATTCGCGGCCAAGAAGAAGGTACTTAATTTTAATTGTGTATTTTTCAATAAAAGAGCAATTCTTGCTTTGTTTACTGCTAATGTATAATTACCAATAACAATGGCAAGTATAAGGATCAATCCTTTATTTTCTCTCAACCATTTGGGTAGTTCAATCATCGATCTGATGAGGTAAGTTGTTCCTTTGGTTGATTTTAATAATACTGGGTTCAGTCTTTCACCCAACTCGAGGGCGGTTTCTTTAAAACCTTTTCTTGCTTTCTCTAATTCTGCAGCTAGATTGCTGTTCTTGATGTTATATTCATTTACAACTGAAGTACCTTCTTCAAATGATTTATTACTCAGATCAACCAATTCACGGAATCTCGCGGTATTATTGGCAGCCGCTCCAATGGCTTTATTGGCACCGTCAGCATTGACTCCCAAATACTCCAATGTTTTGGCAGTCTGTGTCGCATCCATACCACGCATACCTTCTGCAAACTGCAGGAAGAACTCTAACGGATCGGTGTTGATCAGGTTCTCTACTTCATTAACCGGCAATCTCATTACTTTGGCAAACTTTTCCGTTTCGGTTGCCGCTTGCTTCAGAAAAATATTATATGCTCGGCTGGAGATCTCAGCTTCAATGCCGCTTTCTTCAAATGCGGCACCCAGGGCCAACGTCTCTGAAATGCTGGGCTTCAAAGAATCGGGTAGTGATCCCACGCGTAATGCAAAATTGGCGATATTCGGCTCACTGGCTGCACCTTTTGCTCCCAATTCATTGATGGCAGATCCGATGGAAAGATATGCCTTTTCAACCTCCATGTCTTTTGTTTCCTGAAACAGGGATTTCAACTTTCCGAGCTGTGTGGAAATCTCTTCCACGCCACCGGAGAATGAATCGCCCAACGCCACATTGGCAATGTCCATGGACCGGGTGAATTCAATAATATTCTCTTTGGCAATTCCGATGCGTCCACCCGCTTCTGCAATTTTATTCAGTTCTTCGCGACTAGTACGGGTGTCAATTTTTTTAAACTCATCATTCATCGCAACCACTTCACTCCGGGTCATTCCGGTGGTTTTCATCACATCGGAATACACATCATCCATTTTGGCCACATCTTCCGCCAGTTTCCTGAATGCGAGTGACGCTCCGGTGATGGATCCTACAATTGCGCCCACTACGGCCAGATTACGATTAAACCAGCTGCTTATACTTGCAAAACCATCCTTGGCCCTTTGCGTGAGTGATCTGTATTCTTTAGAGAGATCCGCAGTCTTCTGCCGATGCTCGCTCAGAATTGAATTTAAATAGGCAATTTTTTTACCGGTACGGATATAATCTTCTGCACCAATTGTCATTTTAGATTGATCTTTGATCAATGCACGGATCTCGGTACGGATGGCAGTTACATTTCGGGGGACTTCTTTTCCATCGATCCATATTTTAATACCCCTATTTACAATTTTATCGGCCATAGCTATCTTTCGATTAGGAACCTGTTTGTTTTATCGAGGACGGCGTGCATTGCTTTATCACCATAATATTCCTGGGCAATATTTGCCAGCTGGTTGATGCCTTGCCTTATTTCAATATCGAACCAGTCAACCGGCTTTCTCCCTTCACCTCCAACAGGCAAGAGATGAACCCGTCTGTTTTTACGTTTACTCCTTTTTGCCGAAGCTGTCAGGCTTCCACGGACAATGGTATTGCCCTGGCGGATCCATCCACGACCCACTCCATAATGCACGAAAACACCATGTCGCGGAATAAGGAATTTTACATTTGATGCTTCTCCATCACGATTTAAGTTTACAAATGATCGAGTGCCGATAAGTTTATCTTCATCCCTGGCTGATTTAAACCCGACTGGAGCACGTCTGATCATCCTGTTTCGGGTTGATACTGCCCAATGCTCGATATCAGTGTTAAACTTTTCCGTGTTGACCAACCTTTTATTATCCATACATCCATAATTTTATAGTACAAAATTATGGTTGCTCATGGCCATTGAAAAGGACAAAAAAAACGGCTTCAGGAGTTGAAGCCGTTTCAGATCTGTTGAAGATCCTATATTGAATTTCGTATTGTATTCGGGAGTAATCTTGAAGGCAACCTATCATTATCAGGCTTAGGATCATTTAGTGGAATATAACATTGTCCATAATGGTCAATTGTCGCCATGGTATGTATCTCTGCCGGCATTCTTAATACTGTATATTCTGCAAATGATATCGATATCGGTACCGCTCGAATCAGTACATCCGTCTCCAGATATACAATCACAAAATTGTGAGCCGTAGCCGATATATCTGATTTTTGGAATACATCCTCCATATATGAGGATTTTTCATCACTGCCGGGACCTGTGTCAACGGCATAAGCTCCAACGGAGAACGTGAAGAGCAGAACTACAAAAAAGATAAATTTCTTCATCACTTAAATAATTTAATGGGTTTATAAATAAAAACGATTCAAAATTACAAAGCTAAAATAGCCTGAAAAAGGACAAAATATTTTGCAATTTCTTCCGAAAAAAAATAATCAGAGTTATAAACGCTCCCAATACCATACCCCAAATGAATATTTTAAAATTAAACCCGGTCATGGGTATTATTTTTTTCTTCAGTTCTCTGTTCTCGTAGGCCAGCTTCTCAACTCGCAGCGCTAGGTTTGTTTTGACTGTTGTAAGGCTATCCATTTCCTTTACATGCTCTTGCTTCAACGACTCCATCTCCTTTATCGTCCGGTCTAGTTGGCTCTTCGTGGTGGTGATGATCTCCTGTAAGATCGGGTATTTGCCTGTCTCTGGTATCACCTGGGCCGTTGTATCGTAGATGATAGTGTGTGACGAAGATTCACTCTCTAACCGGCTTACCTCATCTCTTGATCGCTCTAAATCGCTTTTGAGCGTCTCTACTTCGATTATCTTTTTCTGTAATTCACTTTTAAGTGAAGTGATGGCTGTACTGTCAACTTTCGTAACGGTACGCTCAGTGAGGATCTGTTTCGGCTTACACCCGATCAGAAGAAGGAGAAATAGTATGGGTAGATATTTTTTCATTAGTCAGTCCAATTTGGGTGTAATGTTTCAAAATCGGGTATTTCAACTGTCTGTCCTTTTAATTTATGCGTGCAATCAGACAAAAATTGAATTTTCCCTTCGCGGATAAATGAATGACAAACATGATCAGGCCATCTAACCAATAAGGAAGGCGATATCGTTGGCATATCTACATTTTCATTGAATGACCATCTGGAGTCTATAACGTGAATAGCGTTACATCCGGGACAATGGAAAACAAGATCATTGGATTTTGTCTTATGAAATTTTGCCATGATGCTAAATCCCCTGCTTTTTATACTTTTCGTATGATTTTTGCATGGAGATGTCGTAAGGTTCCCGGCCCCACTTCTTCGCCATTTCCTTATATCTGGCACCGTTGTAGCGCATGGCAACCGTATGCCAGTCCTCGAGACTCAATGCATTGAAAAGAATATGATCCGTCCGGATAAATTCAGCCATCTGAAATATTTGTCTGTCTTCACCACATTTTGCATCATCCCACATGGATCCAACGGAATCATATCCCAACCTTTTCCAATGCAAACCGAGTACCTGACCAATGCCTATACTGGTGGCCATCATTGCGCTGTCTGGAGAAATAGAAAAAGCATTGTTAAACGCAACCCATTCTGCGGCCTGTCTCTCAACACCGTTCAGGCTCCATCTTCCGGATGGAGCATATGGCTCAAACTTTCGAAACCAAACCGGCTCAAACTGGATAATGATTTTCCCAGTCGTTTCATCAAAGCCTTTTCCTCCACTTTCAACCTCGATGAATGCGGCTAAAGCTTCTGTTTCTACGCCAATCCGGCATGCTTCAAATTTGATGGACAATCGTTGTTCTTTTGTCATGGCTTGTTTACGATTTTTGCGGCGATCACATTGCCATTTTCTTCATCTACGATCTGAATCACCTCTATCATATTCTCAATTGCTGGATCCACTTCGTTACCGGTCACATCGATAATATTCCCGGGTGAGTCAGCTTGTCGTGGTGACTTTTTTTTCAATTCATTCTTCCTTGACAGATACAAATCTTCAGCTGTGAATGCACTCACGTGCCATGTAAGAATGCTTCTCACCGGAGAGCTTACAGCTGTGGAGGAACGGCTGGTAGATGCGGCCTCCATACCTGATGCCGGTAATCTGCTTGTTTTTAGCATCCCACACCCAAGCAACATTGAAATACCCACTAAAAATAATATCCGCTTCATATTACTTTTCTTTTATTAAGTTTTTTACTTTTTCTACAATGCTGTCAACCAGCATCTTCCTTATGTAATTACCATAATTCTCTATAAGATCATTGTCGTTGATCCCCATCAATGTGCTACCACCTACAAGCCTTGTGATCACTTTTGTAATCGTGAATACAGAAGCAAGTATAGCCGCCCATGGAACATCAAATATGTCGTTCAATACCATCAGCGTGTCAAAGATCGCCGAGAGAACCCATATTATCGCATAAAAGAAAATCCTGTCCGGTACCCGATAATATTGTAGATCCAGCTTTTTTATATTCTCCCTGTCTTCCTCGGTCAAACTGTCCTCTACGACTGGTTCTTTCTCTTTCAGCCTCTTATATGCTCGGTTCCAGCGCACGTTAACTAACGTGATCAGGATAGTGAATATCAATGCAAGAGGTATATACGTAAGCGTAAGAGTGATGTGCTCCTTGGCCGATTTTTCATCTATCATCTCTCCGAATGCCTGACTGTATAATGCTTTCAGATCCTTCTTGTTGATCTGATAGTATATTGTATCTGTCGTTATTACCCTCTCAGCCTGAACCACATATGTACTATCCTGTTCCATTACGCTATATCATATTTAATCCCGTCATCACTCAAAATATGTTCTATCTCTTCAATGTAAACTACATCGTATATATTCCATTTTATACCTGTCCACCTACCAACCATTTCCTGCAGATTCTCGTTGTTATTATATAGCTTATTAAACCTGTCAAGATATCCAAACCTTATGTATAAAGTCATTCCAGGTATTTTAAAAAGGCATACGGTTTCCTTTTATCCAGATATTCATGGTTGTTCTGGTAAGCGTATGCTTCCCTCTCAAAGCTGATTTTCCTGTATGCAATATTGCTATTCCTGAATCTGATCAGATGGACAATGAATTCAATACCGTACCATAAGTAAAAGAAAATGTACAATGCCTCTTTAATCTGCCCGGTATGAATCTTTTCGTGATTGACCATAATATCGTCAATTCTCGCATTTTTCCTCACGAAAAGGATCCCGAACAAATTTATTGCCCGGAACCCTTTAAATGGGATGATGTTGTTTCTGATTATTTTCATATCAAAATGTTTCAAATCGTCGCCTAATTGAATTAGGATTCACGCTCTACAACATACCCGACAAAGTCGGCGATAAGTGCATCAGAAATTTGAAAGAATCCAGCATCAGAAGGATGGACGTAATCCTTTCCCCTCACCTCCGTTAGATTGATTCTGCCATTTACATTCGCATTCAACTCCTGTAATGAATACTCTGAATCTATTTGAGCAGTAGTCCAAACAACATCTACATTTGTAAATTCAGCGGCTAAGGTTTTATATGCCTCTGAGAGCGTAAGCATAAGTATCTTTGCCCGTTGTTCATCTGTCCATTCTGTAGAACCGAATGGATGCGCACCGAACCCCCCTCTTGTGCCTGGAACATTCTGAGTCCATAATTTTATTTTTGTTGTAGGCCATTGCGTAGTCATGGCGGTTAAAAAAGCTCTTGCATTCCCAATAACGGTATCAAGATTATAGCTTTGCCCAAGTATTGTCGCAATGTCGTTCCACCCCAATCCTATGTAAACAATGTCTGGTTGGGTAAAACTGTTAACTGTTAAGTAGTTATTAAAATCTAATACATCTACAGAATAAAATGGAGAACCTGAACCATTGAAGTTACTCCATCTCCATCCTGAGTAACCTTCATGATATGTCTGCCCTATCCACCCTAAATAATTCAGCTTTTGCGTGCCAATTAATTGAATGTTCCCCCATGATCTGCCGGCAAGTTTAATTACTGTATATAGAGAACAGGTGTCCTGAACAATTGATTGAGCGTCAGAACTTGTTAACACTCTTAGAAATTCATCGCTTAACCGATTGTAGTAGGTTAATGAATCACCAATAAATAAAACAGTTACAGGACTTATTGGCTGGGTAGTTCTATTTATAACATTTATGGTCACGGTTTTTTCATCAAGTAGCACTCGTTCATTATTATAAAGACGGATAGTAGCTATTCTTGCTCCTGTTAATGTTGGGGTGTACAACCAATATCTGTTAAAATCATCACCTGCTGGATGGTCGGCATCAAGTATTACCTGTATATTATAATTTTTATAATTAAAGGCATTAGTAAGAGCATGCTTAAATAAATATAGAGGCTTCCCTAATTCAGCCGTTATATGGTCGGGCAAATAAAGTCTAACATTTGTATCTCTTTGTGATAGATCAATTATTTTAGATACCGATATTTTCCACGAACTATTAAACGGATTCGACGGGTCGGCATAGCACAATATGTGATATTCCTGACCTATTGCGTTACCAGTTATCACACCAGGATATCCAATTGCGTCATAAGGAAGGAGTCTCTTCTCTATTGTAGAGTCAAAAACAGAGGTATATGCGACTTTTGCAAAATAATAGTCGCCACTTTGCTCTGTAATCTCCACGTTTATTGAAAAATCTAAATTAGAGGCCTCCTTTAATCCTCCAACGGATATTTCGGTTGGTATAAAATCAACATTAATAAAAGCAACTGGAGATGGGACAATTTTTGAAAGTTGCACCCTCAACCTTGTATAGTTTGATTTTTTGAACCAAAAGCCATACTCTCCATTCTGCTCATAATTAATGAAGTACACAGGGTACAACAATCCGCCTGTACGCACATAGGATGATACGGTAATTTCATTAAGTCCTTCTATTGGGTTAGTAATATCTGACTTTGCATAACCAGTAGATATCACAGAACTAACAGTATTATTAAGTAAAAGGGGAATAGATCCTGCCCCTGAATTAGTTCTGTTTTCCGGCAGCCATAACTTTTTTAATTCATTTATATTCTCCGTCACTACTTTTTGATTAATAACGTCCACTTCAGAACTACCTAAAACATTTTTAACTGCTGTCTTTGGTAGCTTTTCCTCGATAGTTTCCTTGATATTATAAGAGACGTGAATTGAGTAGTCGAACTCCAATAGATTCGCAACTTTTTGTGTTGATAATGTTCCAACAACCATCCCTACACTATTGAATCCGTACGAATAAACGTCCCCCTGAATATTTGATTTGTATAGATGGTCAGAACCAGTTATTATATTAACAATGCCTACATATTGTCCTTTCTCGACAATAATATTTTGAGCTGTCAAATCAAGTAGTTGAGAGTTTATTGTAATGTCGTGTATGGATAGCACCCTCATATTGGATGTTAGAGGTTTATCACATATAATTAATTTTGAGGAAAAAGAAATAGGTATTGGTTGAGCAAATTCTAATTTTTCTATCTTGCCAGGGTATTTTATGGGTGTTTCTTTTACGAATGCCCATGTAGATGTAACAGATACAGCGAATGGGATATCTGATTGTTGGTACTTCTCTATTGATATTTTTTCAGCCACATCGCCCGCTAATTGAACTATCTCCCCTTCCACTGCTTTCAAGGTATTCGTACTTCCACCGCTGTCAGCTTTGTTTGCAATTTCTTGCAAGTGAGGGATCACTTCCTCCATCCAGGCGCCCACGCGTGAGGCAGAGTTGTTATTCTCGACGGTTTCGTTCTTTATTGTGGTGGCCTGAGCCAATAAATCTTCAACAGGTATCATAGTTCTTCGTTTTTATTGCAAAAATATGGTTGCTCACAGGGACGGAAAAGGACAATAATTACAGGAACCGGTCGGCAGCAAGACAGCCCGGGAATGGAAGTTCATATTGAGCGGACAGCAATACTCCATAGAGCGTGGCGCTTTCATTCTCAATGTAGTTTATCTCAACGCCATCCATCACCAAGCCACGGAGGAAGGGGAATGCCCGGCGGTCCTTCCTGTCTTCATCAATCTTAAGGAGAAACTCTTCGGCAATCTTCTCCATGTTATTTTTTATAGCTTGTATCCTTGCAAAGTCGCCGGCATCGGATACATTATCCAGGAACATCATTTCCAGGTACCGGCGTTTTCTCCGGTTGTCGTCGTTCCACGGGTAAGTGACAGTCAGCTTGTCGAGGGTAACGAAAGGATAATAGAGACTCTTCATCTTCTGCATCATCTTATCGGTGCTCAGTTCCACAAAATGTCGTTCACCCGACGGGTTATGCTTTATATCCACATGCTTTTCGCAGAGCGACTCGATGTACGCAGTGAAATCATTCAATAAATCTGCCATGGTTATTTTGTTTGATGCGTTTTTATACGTGCATTGATGCGCTTGAACATCAGTATGCAGTTAGTTTTCTTGTAATGATCGTAGTTCAGGATGTCATCGCCTACGAAGGCATCAAGGATCCCCGTCCAGTCGGGTAGAGAGGTCGATGTTTTCTTAGTGATTCCTCTCTTCGTACTTTCCCTGTCGTCGGTCGATTTTGATTCGAATAGTAGAGGAAAAGGTTTCTCGAGCCATTTATGGATAAAAATGTAATTCATGAATATGGCGTTGCGTGTAGCTTCATCAACATGCTTCCTGATGTACTTTATCCGCTTTTCAAAGTCGATATCGGTAACCGATTCATTGCTTTTCAGGTATAGAGCCGCGATAAACCGGCATAGATCTTCTTCTTTATGATCCCGTACGTACATGAAGAAATAAGTGTCAAACAGGGCAAAACGCTCGAAATCCACATCTCTGAATTTTGCTTTGGGGGCCATTAACCCGGTACCCGGGATTACCTGCATGTAGAAGAAATTAACCGATCCATTCGGCCTGGCTGCAAAAGTGCACAGCTCGGTAAGTTTATAAAGTTCGAATTTTGAAAATTTACGGGTTATCCTTTTCGGAATTGAAAAGAAACGGCTTGCAAATTCAAAGTCAGCAATATTATTCAGGTAGATATCGCTGCAAACAGAAAACTGATCCCCGTTCAGTTCATGCCATTTTTCCGGAACATCCAGTTCTTTTGTCTTCCGGAATATAAAAAACTGTTTGTATTGAATTTTCAGTCTTCTCATGCCCAAAAGCTTTTTTTATCGGTATTATCCCGTTTTGGAATCAGAGTACCGGCGCTGGAAGTATACTCGAAATCAGCTGTCAAAAGTTTCTCGGCAATTTTCCAGTAAGAAATGCCATCGGCTTCAAGCATATTCGCCTGCATCATGATGCGTTCGTCGCTCACCGGTTGATGCACGGTTTCATTGTCGCCAGTGGATCCTGAGAGAGAATCAAAGAATAGGCCCTTCTCCGTGATGCTGCCGGTTTCTTTTACCAGGCGTGCCAGCGAGTAAAACACGACTACGGGGATAAGCGCTTCACGCAATTTCGTGTATTTGTCTTCCGGGGTGTCCGTTGCTAAATTTGCGATGAAGGCATCATACACTGCAGTACCTATCCGTGCTTTGATCATGCCAATGGAAATGTTCTGCATGTGCTGTTTCAATCGCAGGTAGATGAGCCGGCTCCCGTTGATGAAATAGTACCGGTCAATCTCGGCAGCATTGCGAACAATCGCCTTTTTGTTTTCCGTGTAGTACGACGATTCAGCGAAATGTGGAAATTCCGGCTTATGCTCCTCCAGGTATTTCAGCAGATCATCCAGGGCATTGAATCCCTTTTCCTTCCAGCTTCTTTTTAATGCCTGTTCCTGGTATTTATACGGAGTCTTGGCATCTTCGCTTTCCTGCCGTAAGGTTCCACTGCCGCCGATCAGCATCTGCATTTCGTCGTAGTTGTCCCAGAAAGCCAGCCGGGCATTGGCCATCTGTGCCAGGAACAGCAACCGTGATTGTACGGGTGTGGGTGATGTGGCCGTGTATATAGCAATGAGATCTTCAGTCATCAAGTCCCCCAGCAGCGGTCGGAGGAACTTTTCGAAAGCACTCCGAAGCGGCGCTTCCACGGTCTGAAATTCAAGAGAACGTGATACGCTGATGAAAGGCATCATTTCATCGGCATTGCTCCATTTTTCCTTTGAGAATATCATATCGGTACATTTTTATGATACAAAAATATACCGACCATAATGGTGGGAAAAGGACAAAAAAAAGCCCCTGTTGACAAACAACAAGGGCAATTGAATTATCAATCAGGTTCAGGAATTTTTTATTTTCTCATACAGAACCCAGTTGCTCACGCCATCAATGAAAATTGTTTTGAAACCTTTACCATGGAGAATCTTATTCACGGTTCTCATCCCCACGTCAACCATTTCACTCATTTCAGTGATCAGTTCCAGTGTGGTTCTGAATTCTTTTTGATCTACATCGCCGTCCGGAGCATAGTTTTCATCGATATATCTGGTGGCCATTTCTTCATTGAAAGAGAATCCGAAAGGATCATTATCATTCTCATTCTCATTCTCATTCTCATTCTCATTCTCTTCTTTCTCAGGTAATGAATTTACAAAGCCAATTTTTCTCATGATGCACCTCCTTTTTTTGGCGTGGAGATCTGGCATTGTGCCATAAAAGAGAAGAGATCTCGGATCTCATAAAGGAACATGATCATAGACTGGCGCTCTTCGTTATCCATCCATACAGGGGTCTCAGATAATGAAATGAATTTAATGCCGGTATCGGCCCAGGTCAATGCTTCATCCAGAGAGTACCACTGCATCAGCCGAAAGAACGGCTCCACATTCATCAGTACATCTTTGTACGGGTTATTCACTATCACCGGGCTGGAGTCGTCGCGTGCTCTCATGAGGCCGCTCCTTTCCTTTTAGGAAGTTCCTGAATGTGCAGCGTGGCGCATACCCCGTTTGCCATCATCACAATTACCAGGTCATTGCCAACCTTGTGTTTCTCGCAATGGACATTGCTTTCCTTGAACATGCTCGAAAGGGCATCGTTCATTGTTTCCTTCACTACCGCCGATGGCACATTGGCCATCAGTGGCCGGTTAGATTTTGTTTTACTCATAACTTACGAAATTTTTTAGCATTAAAAAAAAGAACGGTTTCGCTACCCGTTGCTAAAAGTCTTTCGTAAAAGGCTCGCATACACCATTACAATGTATGCACGGGGCGAAACCGCCATATTTTAAGATATGGAATGGACACAAAAAAAGCCAGACACTTCCGGCAACATCCATTGCCTCTTACGAATTAAAAACTTTTAGCGTGACAAATATCAGCATAAGTTTTTAATTGGCAAAGAAAAACCCCGAAAATTTCGGGGTTAATTTTTAAAGATTTGCTTTTCACCGGTAGCTGTATTTTCTATAATTAATTTTGAATAGGACCAATTTTTTATATCTTTCCAATCTCCACCATTAAAATTCATCCATATTTTATAAACATATTCACTTGTTACTCCAAAAGCATTCTTTGTGGTAAACTTATTGATTACTATAGCTTGATCCCCTTCAACTTCATGTACATGAGTAGATGTTTTTATTTTGCTTTCCAATGGAAATTTTAATTTTGATTTTACAAAGTCTTCAGAAATTATTGCGCACTTATTACCATCATAAATGAAAGAAGATACTGAAGATTTAGAACCAGAAGATGGTTTTTCAAATTTTTTATATGCATAGTTGTTGTCAACCTTATAAAGTTCAGCATATGAGAAGTTGCTTTGATTCATAAAAGAAATTGTTTGACAATTTTCAAGCCCTAGCAGTTTCACACTTTTTATAAGTATGCTCTCATCCTCCACAGTACGCGAAGTACTTACGAGATAATATAAGTTCCTTTCACCGGTAATCTTAGTGAATGTGACTCCATCGATCATAACATTCTTTTTACAAGAAATTAGAATAAAGATCATTAAGAATAAAATTATTTTTCTCATGATAAAAACATTAATAATTAAACATTTGGCAAATATAAATATAATTCCTGATGATAGACAAAGTTTTATCAATGTAGTAAAAAAAAATCCGGCAAGACACCGGATCATATTAAAATAGTAAAGGGGAGATTCTATTTCCCGTGACAGTATTTATATTTCTTTTTACTTCCGCATGGGCACATGTCATTTCTTCCTGGAATTTTGTCTTTAACTAAAGGGGTTGAACCATTCACGCCCCTCACAAAGTCAATCTTCTGCACAGATGGAATCCGAAAACTCATCATGGTTTTTCCTCCGTAGTTAGTTATGGCGAAATCTCCCAAATTAATGACATTCATACCAATAATGAAGTTGATTTCATTATTGGCTGATAACTCCACGCACTCTGTAACAAGCGTATCTATTTTAATCTGTTCATTATTTAGAGTAAGGTTCAGTTTATATACATTTACCTCTTTTGCACC
This sequence comes from Bacteroidetes bacterium GWC2_46_850, assembly GCA_001768325.1. GTDB lineage: Bacteria > Bacteroidota > Bacteroidia > Bacteroidales > Dysgonomonadaceae > Proteiniphilum. Next base: position 138,233 of record MENQ01000023.1, read on the forward strand.
ATGAACACCATTTGATAATGCCTTCTGAATGGTAACTAAACCTAACTCACTGGCTGCACTTGCTGTTATAACCGAATTGGTGGCACCTGTATCCCAAATTGCATGAGTTTCAAGTGTCTTTCCCGTAAATGTGTTTTTTAAAGTAACAGGAGATATTATAACATTTTGAAGTCCGTTATTACTCTCCGTGGTTAAAGCGTGGATTGGAATACCATTCATTATGCAAAAATAACTCTAGAGTGGAATGTTTGCGTGTAACCCTCTTTATCCTTAGTGCATAGCTGAATTAGGAACGTTCCTAATTCATAATGTTCTGCCGCAAAGCTAAGAGCTTCATCAAAAGAATCGGAGGCAAATTTGACCTCTTCATCCTTAATCACAATATTTTTATTTGGGTATAAATTAAAAAGTTTATCGTGATTATCGGTGAAATATTTGAAGTTCTTATCTGGCATACTATATGAAATTATTTAATACAAAAACGCATTAATGCTGCGAAGTTATAAACAAAAAGTCGATAAATGAATTTTTATAACATCATTTATGTATGTTCTATAACATACAATCAAAATGATATGTTTTTTTAAGAAAGTGTTTTTTTCGTTCCGGCTCCTGTATCCAAAGTCGTGAGTACTGTATTGCGGAAGCGCAACTCAACATCTGTGTAACCATTGATGCGTAACATCATTTCCAGTGGATCCAGCAGGTTCTGCCGGTCTATCCAGGCATTGGCAATATTCACCAGGAAAGCCTCACGGATATTACTGCCTCCCTGGTTGCCGGCATAGGTGCCACCGGGCATACCGGCGCCCAGTACATTCGGATTGACAAGCAATGCAAAGAGGATCTCGCTGTTGGCCGCCGCACTGGTCACCAGCTTATCTCCTTCCTTGCTCTTGTTATCCAGCGGGGTGATCTTCCACTCTTCTTCCACTTTCCCGTTCAGATCATTGATTGAGTAATGGGTGAACAGCGGCTTTTCTGCATTTTCCGTTCCCAGGAGGTTACTTTCGATCTCATCCATGTACAGATCAATCGCGGCCGTACGATCTTTCGCATTTTCAAACTCCGCTTCAGGAAATTTCTTCTCCCAGAAAGAGTATGGGATCTGCACATGCCATTTCCACGTGGCCTGATTCTTATACACCTTTTTCAGGTACGACGGCACTTCTTTGGCAATGTCAATCCATCCGGCCAGATATGCAGACAGCCATACCGGCTCGCTGTACGTGTCGCGGTTGCTCCAGCTGTCTCTCACAATCATCATGAAGCTTTCCTTTGTTTTGCCTTCAAACTTCATGATATCGTAATCCAGCTCAGGATCATATTCCATCAGCACAGGATAGGCATTGTAATCGCCTTTTGCCGGCGATTCAGGAAACTTCCCGCTCACGATGCATGTTTCCTTTCCCATTTTATCACGTTCACTCAGGCGCCAGAAGAAAGCATTTACAGGATTTAGACCCACAATCTTATCACCGGTTTCATTCGGAATGAACTGGATGGCCGATGAACCAAACTTAAAGTAGTCACGGGCGGCTTTTTCCAGGTATCTCCTGGCTTTCCGGCTGAGAAGGAAATGTTGCAGCTCCGTGTCGCCATACGGAGCCAGCATCTCATTCCCGTCGGCATCATATCCCTCTATTTTGCATGCATAGATACCCTGGCCACAGGTAAAATTCCTGATAAACTTCAATCCGCTGTTCAACACACTGGTACTGGTTATAATGTCATTTGCCCACTGTGGAAAATCATTATTTTTTCCCCACATCAGCATCTTGATGTTTGAAACAGAAAAGAAATCCTGATCAGGGCTTGTGTTCACCGTCTGATCTGCTTTTTTCTTCTGTTCTTTCAGAATACCGGGGGCTCCGGTGGTCTGCATGAATGCCGATGAGCAGGAGATGATGAGTGGCGTGCCGTTTTTGCTGTATAAAATATCCATATAGCCTGTTATTTTCGAGTGTCTATAAAATTACTTCCATGCCGTTAAACTGTGTGATCAGATCGATCCCTACCGGGAAAACATGTCCTTCGGGACGACCGGCACAATCACACGGTTGAATGCCTCTCTGGCGTGCCTGCTGAACGTTGTACGGCAATCCTCTGACATAAGCCTGGGGAAAGAAATAGAGTTTTCCTGTTTTTGTCACGAACTTCACTGAAAAAATGTTTCGTTTTCCATTCTGAAAGAATCTGATATCCATTTCCTTCAGCATCATGTTACGACGTATCCGTGTAGGTTTTCCCATTTTAATTAAATGTTAGATCAAACGTACTATCAAATACGCCGGCAAGCGGACGTGTAACGTACCGGAATCGCTGGTACCTATCTTCTGCATATCGGTAGCTGAACTCAACCGATATCAGTTCGTCCCGTTTCTCTGAAATCTTAATTGAGTCGGTCTGAATAATTATTGGAACGAAAGTGTTATCTTCCCATATACCCACCCGCTGCGAAGTGAGGAAATCTTCAAGTACCGGCAGTTCATTCCGTTTCAACCAGCCAGTATCAACGGAGACTATTTTCTCAACTTGTGGCCTGAATTGCCTTCTAACCCCGGTGATAGTGCCAATATTCCTGTCAAATTTTGTTTGAAAGTTACCAGCTTCCATGGCGTGAAAAGTTTCCTGTCCGTAAAAGCTGTTGATGAATCCGAATGTTTTCAAATGAGGGTACATACGTTCTGACATCACAAAACGGATCACCCTTGTAGAAGATTTGTAAATATTGTAATACACCAGGTCATTTTCATTGCATCCAATCCTGGAAGCTACAAGTGACGGAGATACATCGAAAGAAAATACTCCAACATATGAATACGTAGGCGTGGCGTAATTTGAGATCGTTATCCCTTTGTCACCCGTCGGTGATTTGTATACGGCATAGAGTGAGATGGATTCCGTACCAAAAAATGAGATGAATTCCTTTCTGCCAATACCTGTTCGTTTCTCGTTTGTCAGTGAAAGTGGCGTGATCACCATGTTGTCATGATTTACGGTTCCATTGGTATTTACGCTCGACACATAAAAATAACGGATTACTTCCACCGGCGCTGTATACCTCTGAGTCAGTTTAATTGTAAGACTCACATAAAAAACGCCAATAGATTTATTAATGTTACTCAGTTCCGGAATACTTGCAAGATTTAAAGCAACTTCGCCGATGTTATATATGGTGACATAACCATGTTTGTTTGGATAATATCGCTCGTTTAATATCGAAGTGGATTCAAAGATTATCTCCATATCCACATAACCAGATACGGAACTCAATTCGATGTTTCCAAATTCAGAAGTCAGTGCATAATCTGGCAAACGGTCTATTACCATAGCTATTTATTTATTTACGCTACAAAAATAAACCGACCTGTATGGAAGGAAAAGGACAAAAAAAACGCCGTGAGCTAGAGGGCCCACGGCGGTAAAAAATATTTTGCTAAACGAATTCTACTTGTGAGATTTCGGCTGCAAAATTATGCAATTCTTTTTCAATTTTGATGACTGTTTTTTTGCTTGGTTTTCTTCTTCCTGTTACGTAGTGACTCAATTGTCCCTGATTTACACCGGTCAACTTTTCGAGACCGGCTAATGAAATAATTTTTGAATAATATGAGAGGAACGATGCAAGATCATATTTGAAAGAAAATTCCACATTTTTTGGAAATTCTTTTTTTACCTTAGCATAATATTCTTTCATCTCTTCAAAACTTTTTTCAAAATCTTCAATTGCTTCTTTTACACTGTTTCCATCGCCTAATATACCAAAAGGAAGAGAGTTTTCACTGCTTATAAAAGCAGTGTAGGTGTTGTCATTACCTTTTTCAACTGTTACTTCAATTTTGTAAATTTCATTTGCTTTCATAATTTTTTCGTCCTTGCTTTTTCTGTTCATGTTGCCATTCCAATTATATAAATAGTGTGTATCGAGTGTGATAAGGAGGGTGTGATGTGGGGGTTATAATTTAACCCCCGACTCACGCTCGATACTTCGGAGAGTACCTGATTTTACTTCTTGTGATTTGTGATGACCGAGTTGAAATTCCTTTCCGGTAATCGGACTAAACCACATGGGATGATTTCCATTACTATCACAGCAATAACATCCCCTTTTTTTGAGCTTTCGCTCGACTTCTGAGTACTTCATTTAAAATATTTTTAAAGTTCATAATGTCAAAGAGCCCTTTTTAGAACACCACAAAGATACGAAATATAATATCAATTACCAAATAAAAGATATTAAATTTAATATCATCTATAAAATAAAATGTATTTAATAATCTGATTCATCTCTCTTTCTCTGACAGAGAAAGGTTTTAAGGCGTTTCTTTGCTACTTTCTTCGTCGCCATAACAAGAAAGTAGCGCCGAAGAGTACGAGTCATTTTATAATCTCCGTACTCTTCTGGCAGTCTAAATCACCCCATCATCCGCAAGGCTGTAATATTCCTGATCTGTGATGATCATGCTATCCAATAGGGCGATATCTATCCACTGCAGAGCCTCTTTTAATTTCTTGGATATTTGTTTATCCTGCGGACTTGGTAAAGTGTTTCCCGATGGGTGATTGTGTGCCATGATCACACCACATGAAAGGCTGTCAATTGCATATTTGCAAATGATTTTCACGTCTACCACCGTACCGGAAACACCACCCTGTGAGATTTTTGCAAATCCAATCGTATGATTTGACCGGTTTAATAGCAGAATGAAAACACTTTCAAAAATGTGGATATCGTCATTATAAAATTGCCGGATATATTCATGAGCATCCCGGCTACTTGTAATTTTCATTTTTTTAAATTCGCTCACTTTTGCCGATAAACTGTATTCAACGGCTTTTTTAGTACTCTTCAGTTCTTTTGGAAGTTGGTCACCTGCATTGCTCTTTGAAATAGATTTCATACCTTTGAAATGTTTTAAGTTTGTAAAAATTTAGAATGCTTTAAAGGCGGTGCGGTCTCCAAACTTGTACCGCCTTTACTTTATCAAATATACAAAATATTAACCATCTGTGCAATAGGTAGATACATGTTAATTTGTCGACAAGTAACGACCTAAAGAAATATATCACCCTATTACTTCATTTAATAATGTCTAAGGAACAAAGATTTTATTTGATTCAAAAAGTAGAAAATTTCCAAAAAAACCGTTTGGGTCGGGTTTATTAGCTTCATAAAATAGGCGTTATGTTAAATAAACATAAATATTTCGTATTTTGTTAATTTTCTGATGTGTTAGAGTGGATTTTTAAGGCGAAATCATCGCCTTAAATCGCCGACATGGCTAACGCGCCCTATCGGTCAAAGCCCGAAAAAAAGCATTTTTTCGTTGAAATATGAAAATACGTTAACATTTTAACTTTTGGAAGTCCTATACTATGGAAGGAAGTCCTCAGATGCGAGGAGCAATGAAAGACCGGTTTTGGCGTAGCGCATAGCCATACTTTGTCCACACACGTTTGTCCACGGCATCACCGAAGTGGGTAGCCTCTTCCGGCAAAACAGATTCGCGTGCTTCGCTTTTCTTGTCTTTCTCAAATAGTCCGTTGGGCTTTTGGAAAACAGATGTGTTATTCATTGAGATTAGCGTATACTTGCACCGGGTACCGTTGAATCGTTTCTTAGGTAAAAATGGATTTGTTTCAGCCAGTATTGATTGCCAAAGCAAATATTTTTCATTGTGTGGTGGTTCCTTTCCCGGATGTTTTCTCTGTGTTACTTTCCATTTATTCCGCTCGAGTCTGGCAATGGCAAGCTGATTGTATGTCTTACGTGAACTGGCCAGGCGTATATCACCATAGGTGTCCACTGTATAGATTACTTCTTTCTTCTTATGATGGCGATAGTAATGGCAGAACATATCTATCAGGGTATTGATCATTGTGTCGGTATGTTCCTGGGGTTTCACATAGAATTCGTTGATATTGTTATCAGTCTTCTGGATCAGGCCGGACACAAAATCATACATGCGTTCCTGGGCAACCTCGATCAATGCAATCTTGCTGCCCCAGTCTGGCGTTATCTCAATGGGTTGGTTTGGATCACAATCGGCATCAAACAGAGAATGCCGGTTCTCGAGTTTGGTCCAGTCAAACTCCGTGTCATCGGCCAGGCCACGGATGTAATTATCATTGTCGGCCTTATAATATATATGCCGGTCATCTAAATTGTAATAACAGTCTGTAACCTTATCAATATAGTAGTTCAGTATCTCAATCATGAATGTCATCAGATCCATGGTCTGGTACATTTTTACAATGTACGAAAATCCGATGTTGATGATGTTGTCAAATGCATTGGAAAGCATGAAGAGTATTCCATCCTTAGATACAAAAGGAGTGATCTGTTTCTTTAAACGGTTCACTTCTTTCCATATTTCCACGGCAATAGCTGTTTCACCATCCAGCTTTGCACGGATCAGATCCAATTGAAGCTTAACAATCTGATTCCAAATTTTGAATAATTGGATCCCGGCTTCATCTTCATAATACTTGGCAGGCTCTGTGAGCCATTTATGTTCCGGTAAGTATCCCATGGATGAAGTAAAAGTGCTACCGTGATGTTTAAACACTGGCTTAACAGACAAGTCTCCAAAATGCTCAAGGTTTCCCCTATTTGTGGCTGCCGACTCCTGGTCGAACTTCAACTTGTCAATTGTCAGCGCTTCATCGGTAATGTTATAATCCACATTCGGACCACGACCACTTGTTTTTTGTGAGATGAGATAAAGAGCGTGCCCGTTGCTGAATGTGATCATATTGTCGTAACTCATGATCTTCTCATAAGGCAATAAGAAATGATCAGGCGGTTTTTGACAGACAACGTAATCTCCTGTCTTTGTTTTCTGGTCGTACTTCTTGTAGCCAAGCTGTTCAAGCAGTTTAAAGGTCGATGGCAACGTTTTGGTGAGTGCCTGGCCAATGGTGTCCTGCGTGATTGAAGTGATTCCACGTGGCAGCAAACGGACGTTCTCGTCCACTTCAGCTCCCACGATGTATGATTTACCGGTAGCACGACCGGCAATAAGGTATTTTAATTTGGCGGAAAGTAACTGATATTTGACCTGAAAAGAGTTCAGGGATAAAGTTTCCTCCCAAACATCTTCTTTATACATCATGAGTCGAGCATTTTGGTAATTTCGTCATCAGTGTAATCGGGCGTGTCCAGGACCTCTATCACAGTTTGAATGTCATCTCTGTTCAATCCTCTCAGTTTTTCAAGGGGGATATTGATTGTCTTCTGGTTATTATTAAGCTGAATGTAAAAAACATTTTTCTCCATGCGCCGGGGATCTTCCTCTCCGATTGTTTTTTCCCCGATCACTTCCCGGAGAGCTTTATGAGCGGCGATACGTTCTTTTTGTTTATTCAGATTCTTGCAAGTCCTGATTGTATCCACCAGGTCTTTTATCTGCCATTGCTGCCAGTAGTCCCAGTCAAAGGTGTGTTTCGATTTAAAGAGTTCCTGAGCGAGTTTTATGTCTTTCCGGGCGGTGGTAGGGCTTATGTTGTATTTTGCCAACAGACGCGGAATAACTGCACTGGGATGATACGTATCCAGCATTTTGGCGGCAGATACAACCCGATTGAACTGATCAATGAGATTGCTCGGTAATGGAGAATTATCCGGGTCAAGAATGTGGGCCAGGATAATATCATGCTGCTGCAGCTCGAGTGCCGCTTTTGGGGTTGTCTTATTCATTGAGTGATGAATGAAAGATTTGTAATAATCTAATCAGTTGCTCCTGCGCTGGATTGCTACCATTCAGGGCTGCTTTGATTATTTGTTCCCTGATTTCATTCTCATGCCGGATTATACCTTTGTAAAAAGCAGTCCTCGCGAGTGATTTCTGATAGATCTCTTCAATAAATTCATCTTCATCAACCTCCAGGTTGATAGCAATCAAATGAGGCTGAAAAAGCCTGTAAGACATCTCTTCGATTGTTTTAAGTTGTTCCTCTGAGAAATGCATCTTCCAATACTTTTTTATCGAATTCAAATATTGTCTTGTCCGTGAAAATTGTTCCTCGTTCCCATTTAGGATTATCAGTTGCATTCTGACTTGTTACAACAGAAATGTGCCATTTATTATTCCAGATACAGGCCACCTTTGCATGAATTGAGATGCACCGATAATCAAAATTACTTACCATCAGCGCGAACGGTTTTGGAGAAAGCGATCTGACACGATTATCCACGATAAAACGGATATCCCTGATAATGCCTTTTTCTCTACGATTCATTACACCCTGCAATGTTTTCGGACTGATTGAGTACGTACTGAGCAGGATGTCTGCCGGACCTGTTTGCTCTAGGATCCAGAAAACCAGGCGCATCATATTGAAATTACCAAAACTCCAAAAGTGTTTTGTTTCCCCCTCTGAAATGACTCCGAGCCGCTGTGTGAGCAATGATTCTTCTGCAGTAAGGTAGATCGCAGACTCCGAAGTGTCTAACACTTCGGGCTGCATTCTACCCTCCTGACACGGAGTTTCTTTTGGTAATTCACCAAATGTAACGAGTGTCACGATTGTTCCGCTATTGCGTATTCAATCTGTTCTTTTTCAACCTTCATCCTCTCGATTTTTTTTTCAAGAGTAATCCGTTTCGGTCCTTTCGGCATTGGATTTTCTTTGGCCAGTTTCTTTTCAGACTGATAAAGCAATTTGTTTTCGGCTTTTGCAATCTTAATGCGCCAGTTTTCTTTTTGTTTCTTCAGTCCCTCTATATCATCAGCCAGTGTGATACCTGTATCCTGTTTTTTTGTTTCAACAGGTGAAGACGGATTATCCGGATCGAAAGGTTTATTGAACAGATCATCAGATGGTACAATTCCTGAATCTTTGTAAGCAGAATAGCTTTTCCAGAGTTCTTCCATTCGGTGACTTACTCCAAGTATCGATGCAGCAATCGTCTTTCTTCTGGCGACTGCGTCTTCTGAATTCGTTTCGCCAATTTCTTTTAGTTCTTTGTGCAGGATACTTCGCTGTTTGTACAGATCGCTGTATTCGGTTAATACCCTTTTCACAACGTCAGGGTATTCTTTATTGGCAAAATCCTGGTCAATTTCTGCTGTCACCTTTTCAATATTTACATTCACTTCAGAAGGGATCTCGTTTTCGATATCGTCATGATCGGGATCATTCGGATTAATCGGATAACGAAGATAATCACGCAGTACCCTGTCAATTTTCTGAGGAATATCTCTCCGAAATTTATTCTTCAGAAAATTTTCGTACACATTCGGCTTGTAACCTGTTTGATGGAGAAGATCTATTCCATCATCCACTGTTTTTCTCCGCGAATCTCTGTTAATATAGGCTGCTACCTTTTCCCGCAGTTGAACACTGATGTTTACTTCCATTTGATTATAATTTAGTGAGTATTTATTTGCGGTTAAAATTAGTGCTGAAAAACGTGCGCCGAAAGGACAAAAAAAGTACCTCCTCTGATGGAAGGTACTTTTGAAGTGTATGAGAAAAAGAGGAAGTTAAGGAACCAGCACAAGAAGTTCTTCAACCAGTCCTGTATATACCAAGGCTTTTCCGGTACGGAACCTGAACTGCATGGATGCCTGGTTTCTGTCGCTTGCCGTGGTGCCGGTAACAGCTCCATCGCCTCCCGTGACAAATGTGGCTCCACGGCGCTTGTTACCCATCAGGTAATATTCACCGTTTTCATCCGGGACGATAAAAAACATTTTCCTTTGACTGGCAGCATTCATAAATCCGAGGATAGTTTGTGAAATACGGGCTTTCACAATGTTCAGGTTATATTCGAAGTGAGTGCCATCCACTTCTCCAACCGGCACGATACTGAAATTACCGGCATCCTCGGTAAACTTGAACTTGAAGGCCCTTGTGCCGGGCTTCATTGTCAAATTCCCCACCAGCGCTCCTGCAGCTTCCAGTTCTACAGGAGTAACCACCTGGGTGGTCCCGTCGATAGTAGGCACCGGTTCTGTTGGCCATACGGCAACGTCTTCGTGGTAACCGAAGATGATCTCGGGAACAATACCGGCCATATTGCCACCCTCACAACTGAGTTGGTGGTCAATATCAGCTAAACTTATACAATTTTCAGCCATAATACGTTTGTTTTAGAGATTCAAAAATTAAGGAATAACCACTTCGGCCACGTTCGTCCAGACCACTTCGTTGATACCGAAGCCAAGACCTTCCCACCAGTCGGTAAGCATGTTCACCACTCGTTTCGATTCCTCGATCTTCACCTTTGCTGCATTTTCACCTTTTTTGGTGATATGCAGGAAGTTGTCAACCGGTGTTGCCCAGATGTCATCGGTACCGATCATGGAAGGAAGACCAACTACTCTGGCGGGGGAGAAATCGAGCGTGTCGTCGATCTGGGAAGGACTGGTGATATCGTAATATCCAAGTGAACGTTTGTCCTTCATGAAGGCACGTTTCCACTTCGGAGCCATTCCGATGATCATTTTCGAGTTCTGATACTGTTCAGAGATACTTTCGTAGAAAGTTTCAATCTGATCATAGATTGTTGCGGCATCCAAAGCTGCCATGGTCACGTGGTTCACCTTGTCACTTGTGAGGAAGGTTTTCAATCCGTTCATCGACTGGCCGGAGATACCTGCAGTTCCCGCTGTGGGGGCAGTGAACACACCTTTGTAATATTCAAGTTCTTCCATGTCAGTATTGATCTGACCGTAGAAGTGAGATTCCAGAATGTAACGGATGAGAGGCCATTCTTTGCGACTCAGATCATTGCTGGCAAGAAAACCAAGCCAGTTGTTTTCCACATCGTCCGGATAAACTTCAAAATCCACCTTCAGATGGAAAAGTTCAATCGGATTGGGCGTGAAGGTCAAATCTCCCTTGGGAGTCCATGATTTCTGAAATGACTGCACAAGGCGTGTCATTACAGATTGAGCCAGGCGATAAACGGTATCATCCGTCTTTATCTTGGTTGCCAGCTTGGTTGTTTCGCGTCCAAAGAGCAGAAGTCGTTTCAGGCGCGCCATGTTTTGTCCGGAATTGATGTAATATGCACCATATTCGGTTACGATGTCGGTAGTAGTAATTGCCATATTATTGCGAATTAATGGGTTGATTAAATGATTTCGGCGTCAGCAATCTTGTTATGAGGAAGATTGTCAATAGTGTTCCAGTCCGTTTCGTCCTTTACTTCTGCCGGATTCGATGAACCTCCTTGCGGATTTTCTGCAGCAGCTGCCGGGCGAGCGGCTAATTTTGCTTTCACAGCTGCTACTTTTGCAGCTGCATCAGCGGATGCTTTCACAGTAGGATCCAGGTCATCGAGCAGGTCGAGAACCAATTGCAGTGCATTTGTCGCTTCCGATACCTTTGCGGCATTTTCGGTGATCGTTTTGATCTCTGCATCGAGCGACTTCATTTGATCGATTGAAACAATTACGTTTCCCTCTTTTTCTTCAAAGCCTTCCACTTTCAGCAGGGTGTTGATTTGTTGAAAATCTTTCTTCATTTCGGTTTTATTTTTGGGTGAAAAAATATCCATCAGCATTTGAAAAAGGCTTTTTTTGTCTTTTTCATCCATTTTGTTCACCATCTCAGTAGTGATTTCAATAGGCTCTGTTTCTTTCATTACGGGTACCGGAAGATCCAGCGCTTTCATCTTTGCCGCAGTCTCATTAGAGACAGCTACCTTTTCTTTAGTTTTAACCGGTACCAGTTCATCTACTAAACCAAGCTCAACAGCTTCCTTGGCCGATAACCAGCGGGATTCCTTCATGAGGTTCATCACGGTTTTAAAGTCAATACCTCTACTCTTCACATAGTCCTGAGCGACGGATAAGGTAAACACTTCAGCTTCCTTTTTCTGAGCAATCAGATCATTGATTGTCTGATCCAGGTCATCTTCATTCATGTTTCCCCAGGCATCAACCCAGATAGATGGTTTGTGAATAAGATAAAAAGAGTCCTCACGGATACGTGATTTTACGGCACCATGTCCAATGATCGTTGCAGCCGATGCGTTGAAGCCAACATACTCGAGCGTCACGTCACCATGTGTTTCGAACATTTCCTTAATTTTGAGGGCATGATTGAGATCTCCCCCCAGAGAAGTGCATTTCACGACAATTGGACCTTTTCCCAGATCATCCATCATTGTTTTGACGAATTGCATTGAGATACCCCAACGTCCCACTTCTCCAATCAACTCTAGCGTTTTAGCCATAATCTTATGATTTTGAGCAAAAGTATCCATATAAAAAAAACAGCAAAAGGACATGAGCCATTTGCTGTCTCTGTTTGATAGAAGTATATTATAGAATGTTGATACCCGAATTCTCAATGAAGAGGGCCTGTTCGTCCTGATATCCGGCAAAAGAACAATTGACCTGATTCCTCCCGGAAGTGGATGCTTCAAGAGAAAAACGCAACTGATTCTCTTCGGTACCTATCAGCCTTATGTAATTGTTTTGATCCACGAATAACACAAACCAATAACCAGCCAGTAGTTCTCTGAAAATGTTTCTATTCACGGGTTGATCCTTTGGTGCAACCAGAATCAGCTCCGTTTTGTACCCGTTATTTTCACCAACCTGTTTGAATTGTGCCGTGTCGTCTGTAAAATAAAACTCAATGATTTGTTCCAGATTAACAAGTTCAAGGAAAAAATTTTCGTGTGTATAATCACGACGCACCCGTTTCAAACTTGATGGTGGAATTGCATATACCATTGAAAGTCCAGGCAGGTTCGTTTTAAAATCGAATGATATCTTTTTCATAATGAATTAATTATTTGTTATATAATAATTCACGTGTCCATTTATGGGACAACGTCACTCAAACAATATTGTTAATGTTGTTTAATATTCTTTTGAATAGTTCCCCTCTGTCAATATTAAGATTTCTCTGACATTCCTTCCGGATCGCCTCGAAGCTCCAGATGTCTTCCGTAAATCCAAATTCATCCTGAAATGATTCGATTGTTTCTGTCCAGTTAAAACCTACCGCTATCCTTGGAGCAATAAACGCATGCATGAACGTTTTTGCTTTCATCTCAATGGCCTGGTTGAACTCTACAATTTCTGTGCGAGTGAGATCCCAGCCGAGTCGATAAAAGTCATTTCTTTTGATTGTAATATTAACTACTTCGGTATAATTGGAAAAGGCCAAAGATTCGTACTTTTTTCTATATCGGTTAGAATTCTTCTCCAAACTTAACACAAGCTGTCGGTAGAGCAATTTATCGCGCATGAGGAGTACCGGATCTCCATATTTCAACTCAAGGTAATGTTTTGAGTATGATTTGCAAGGTACCTGGATAGTGAATGCCATAACTGAAAACGTTAATAATCATTCAAATATACAATAAATATTTGGTAAAATGCAATAATAACGTGGATATTAATGATGTTTACAAATGTGGCTTGGACGGATCATCGCTGAAAAATAGTACAATCGTGCGGTTTATATACAACGTGATTGTTAATGCTCTATGATTCAATGAAATAATGGCGTACTTTTTCCGTACTATTTTGTACAATAATGATGTTTTTCGTACTTTTTTGAAAATCGTGCGGAAAAGTGCAAATCGTGCAAAATCGTGCAAAAATAGTACGCTTATAAATCATTATATTTCAGTGATATATACTTTCATTTTCAGGTTATGCACGATTGCACGATTTTCATTTTAATTTTTCTATTAGTCCTTTTTGTAAATATAAATATTAAAAAAAAAGAATATATATATGTCTGTCTACGTGATTTTTGCGCCCTCTTCAGTCTCGATTTTTGCCATAGTACAATTGTTCCATTTCTTTCAATCCCTGGAAAAAGGGTGCAAGGGAAAAACGATGTTCCCGGGAATACGATATGCGCCCGGCTAAATGCCGAGCGCAAGAGATAAGGTATTCGCGCCGTCGGCGCTCATAGTTAATAAACAAGCCCACGCTATCAGCGCAGGCTTGAGTCGTGAGATGTTATAGTATCCGGTCATTCATATACTGCTTCACTGATAAATTCAAATTCGGCCTGTAAACGCTTTGTCCCGATGATCACGGCAATACCGCGAGCGGCCAGTTCAAACAATCTTTGCCGGGTAATGGGACTGTCCCGCAAATTGTAAGTAGCGGCACATACGTAATAACATTCTGCCAGGTCGAAATCATGAACTGTCGGCCTGATGAGTTTTGATGCATCTGTTGGTGTGTTGGCAAAACTTAACTTCACGAGAATGCGCTGTATTATCTTGCGCCTTACCTGTTCATCTGGATGCACCGCTACGATGATCTTATTCTGTTTCATTTTTTATTGTCTAGAAGTGGTTATTAATTAAAAGTTCCCATCCCACGCTCAAGCAACCAGGTCATTGCCGGTGGCGTTACAGCATTTCCAAGTTGTTTAACTTTGTCTCTTCCGGATCCCAATACAATGTAATCGTTCTCGAAGGCCATGGCGGCCTGTACTTCGTGAGGCTGAATCATCCTGTATGTGCAATCTTCCAGCTTGACATTTTCCGGAGAGCTTAATACTATAGCAACCCGGTCACGCGTTGACATGGTTCCGATCGGATCTTCCATTCCGGATGATTGTGCTTTTCCATAATAGTAGGAAAAGAAAGCGTTCACAGCCTCAGTGGAAAGAATGCCATGTGTGACTATGCTCGTTTGTGTGCTCATGGGCTGATCGATCTCTCTTGAGCGTGATTGCCCTCTATTTTCAACCATGAATGGCATGCCTAATACACCATACGTTCCGGCAGTTGTCACAGTGTCGATTGCTTTATAAAGTGACAAACCTGCGAGTTTTGGATTAAATCCTCCGCCGTAGTTTTTAATGATCATAGGCATACCTAACAGGCCATGATGATTTCCACCAGCTAAGACTATAGAGACAAACTCATTCAAGGATCTACTTTTCCCGTTTTTGTTTTGTTCATCGATCATGGCCGGCATGCCGACAACTCCGAAATTATTCTGTGTGGTCATCGTAAACTGAGGTGAAGACAGGGGAGTGATATCACCTCCGTAACTGCCCTTTGTTACAAACGCGGCAACCTGGCGGGTGGCTTGAGTGAACATTTTATCGGTAATGCCAGACGATCGTTTCAAATTGCTAGAATGGTCGGTGTAGATTATGAACGATGAATCTTTTTGCTTCAGGAGTCCGTGTTTAATGCGTTCGATTGTGTTTGGAGACAATGGTTTTGATCTGTCACCAATTCGAACACTAGGAATGGACCAGTCTATGATGTTGAACGCTGCATAGTAGTACGGCTCTACGATGCTGCCACAATTGGCACACCGATAATCGTATTGCTGCTTGTATTTTCCGAATTTCTTTCGAGGGTTCCTCCAGCTTTGTATAGATTCCACTTCCTTCCCGCAATTTGAACAAAATGATTTTGGACGAAAATCCAAATCGGGGACAGGGTTCCCTTTTTTCCAGAACACAACATACATTCGATCCCGGCTCTGCGGTGTTGGAAGAGCATGCATTGAATTAAGATATACGCATTTGTGCGTGTATCCAAGATTGTGCATTGCATGCAACCAGGCATCCCACATAATCCAGACTCTTGCTTCAACAACATTTTCAACAATGATCAGATTGTAGTTGTGAATTTCAGCAAATCTGGGAACATCCCACATGGTTGCGCGTGAGCGGATGGCTCCAGGGTCTATAGTAAGATCCCCAAATAAATTTTTTGTCAGCTGGTACTTCCTGCTCACGCCCTTTGCAATGGTATGATTCGTACATTCCGGAGAAGTTATAAGAATATCGGTACTCTGGTACCTACGAGGATCTGTGGCAGAAACATCAGCACAATCGTGATCCGTATCCGGGAAGTTGGTGTTGTGCGTTTTTATGGCCAAATCCCAGTGGTTCATAGCAAGTTTTACTTCCAAGCCTCCACCCATGTTTTGGGCCAGCCTTCGAACGCCCTGCGATGATCCGCCGGCGCCACAGAATTGATCTGTTACAGTCAGGTAACTCTTTTTTTTCATAGTCAATATCTGAATTTTGTGAAATGAATGATTGCCATCGGTTCATTCAGACTGTAGTTTTTGAACCATTTCCTGAAATCATTAGATGAGAGACCGTCGTTTTTGGCAATACAAATTGGGCTTATCCTCTTTGCGCTGTTTTTTGTATTTAAAAAACAGAGTCCTAAGTCGCTAAATATAGATAAATCAATACACTGCAACCCAATACCATCTTCTTTTATAAGCCTCTTAAATTCTACCTGATTAGACCGGTATGGTTTTCCTTCCCAATATCTTAATGAAAGGTAAGCATTGCCTTTTTCAATCTCATCGAATCGTTTGCGCCAAAATTCGTAATTGCTACGAATGGTGTGGATCTTTTTAAACGCCAGAATATTGTCAATAAACCCTGTTTCTTCACCTTTCCTGGGATGTGTTGCCGGGAAGTTTCTACTTAAAGTTAATGTATATGTTTTCATAACTACCATCCTTTTAAGAGTTCCTTCGGCATTGTTGGCGCCATGATCTTGATCTCGATCCTGGCACTTAAATGGAGAGGTACCATGCGATACGTGCCTTCATTTTCTCTACACCATTTCATTGCTTCGTCCTCTTCTATAGCTATCGCTACAGCTTCGCGGTCCTTGTTTTGGAGTATGTATGCGTGATCCATAATTGCTTTGTTTCATTATTAATTCAACGATGTCTGATATATAAATCAGGAAATTTTGATTGTGCGTATTTTAATTCGCATGCTTTTACATACTTGTAAATTTTCTTATATTTTGAAGTCTGAAAAACTGCTTTAATTGTTTTTTCAGCTTCACTTTTAGTGCTAAAATTCCGCGATATCATTTGTCGCTTCCCAGTCTCTTTATATGTCCCGACTATAACATATTGGCTGTCTATCTCTGCCTGTGTGTTTTTTTTTCTTGTTCCCATGTTACTCATCTCATTAGTACTCAATAATTCAGTCTATCTCTTTCGAGTTTCTGTAAGAACCGGTTGATTTGTGCGGCATGATCCTGGTGTGCGTGGATCAGAATCACCGTGTTGTTATCAATACGGTGCGGAATCAGATCCTTGAATTTTTGTTTCACTTCACTCCCAACTTTTATTGCAGTTTCACGGGAGTCTGCAGCTTCGGACGTGGTTATAATTCCCTTTTTTCGTGCCATGTTAATCCTGTTTTATTTGTTACTATTTTTAAAATGGTTTATCATCATTAGGTATGAATGGTATCTCAATATTCAGCTTTTCAGCCACAGCGGCATACTGCTCTATAGAACCAAGCATGAAGTATTCTATTCCACCAGACTTGTCATCATAATCCGGCCGGCCATCTTTGTCAAAAAACATGGGATCGCCGGTAGTAGGATCGAACTTGTGAGGATTAAAGATTAACCCTTTCCAATGGCAATATTTCTGAATTTTCTTTTTGAAAATGGTGGCACCCGTATATCGCCGCTGTTCCGGGGCATACTCCACAAAGTTGTCATAGATTTCTTTGCGTGGTATCCTCACATTCAGTTTCTCTGCACTGGAGAAATATTCCTCTGCCCAGGCAAGGAAGTCCTCACCCATGGATTGTCTCAATTGTCGGTTTTCAATCCTTTCCGATGGAGATTGTACCACGCCAAAACGAAGATAGAGCTGCACGCATTCTGCCAGGAGATTCCATAGCAAGTTCCATTGCTCAAAATCCCAATCATCGAAGAAAAGAACGCCGAAGTCATCAACCGGCTTATGGCTGTCATTATAATAATCGGAAAAAGCAATTTTCCACTGCCGGTCATTGTATGAGGATCCTTCCCCGTTCAAGGCATGATTTGTAGTTATGTAAATTTTGGGTGATCTGTGAAACGGGAATGTGGCACGACGATTACCCTTATAATTCACCGACCAGTCACCGGTGATGTTGGCAAAAAGAAATTCAAAAGGGAAATTAGTCCTGACATCATCTATAAAAACAATCTTAGTTTTTACAGTCATTTCATCCCAAAGGAAGTTGTCGGCATCAATATCTTTATATTTCCCGTTAATAGAAATGGCGGGGAGCACCTGTTTGAACATTTCACCAATAATCGATTTACCGGAGCGACCATTTGAAAGACCAACCTCGGACTGTTTGCCATCCATGGCCACAAGCGCCCGGCTGACGCTTCGGTCTTTGGCCGACATCATCATGTATCCAATACCGCAAAGTTTTGATATGAGATGTGCCCTGTTTTCCTCAAGTTCTTCCTCCGGTATTTCTTCACCATGTTTTTCTTTTCTCCAAGTGAAATTTGAAGTGTTGATGAGAAACTGAAGGAAATGACACGTTTGGCCGGCTTTGCTCAGTGTGTAATTGAATACATTGTTTTCCTCGTCATGTGTTACCGTAATCAGCCGATCCGTACGTCGTGCCGGAATGTCATGCCGCTGATCTTCCCATATCTGATGAGATATTTCACTATAGGTGTGCTCTTCGATACTGTCTTTTTTCACTTCCCAGTAGTTCTCGGAAAAATAGAACATTTGCCTGTCACGCTGTGGGTCCTCCAGTGCCGGTATTGTCTTCACCAGGTTAGACAGTTTTTCTGGTCCTAAAAACTGCGGACCACCCCGGTGCAACATTTCAAGAACCTCTTCGTTAGCAATCTCGCGTGTGAAATCTTTCACGAAGTCCCGAATATCATCAGTCTTGTACACTGTTTTCACAAATGGATGTTCGGTAAGGATATAATCATATTCACCATCCGGTTTCTGAAATCGGGAAAAACCCCTATTCTGCAGGAAACGGAAACATCGTTCATACCGAAATCGATATTCTGTTCTTACATTACCCGACCTGTCTGCACGTTCAATCTCTTCCCAAAACTTTTCATCGGCCTCGATGGGTTGAGCGCTCTCAATCTCTCCGGAAGCATTAAAACGCCACCGATGTTTACCGATTCTAAACTCAGGCAATTCCTGCAGGATATCCCGATGTCTTTTAGCAAACTCAGATGCATTGTGAAGCGACCAAAGTTCAAGCAACTTCCCGTCGGAAATAGTGGTGATCTTGTGTAATTGAAGGTATTTACCGGTGAGTGATCGTTCATTGATCAGGTAATCGATGTCATTTTTCAAATCATCTTCGTTCCCTTTGAGGGTGTTGGCCAGCAGATCATCTATTCCTTTGTCGTTATTCTCATTCTTCTGTACATTGCCGATGTACAGCTCCAGATAAATGTTGCGACTATTTTTAAGCTGATTGGCATATTCCTTGAAATTCTTTGCGGCATAGAAGAAGTTACGGGGGCGCTGGTCGGCCAGATCATTGATCCCCAAGTTGGAAGATATGTCATTCCAGTCTGCATCAAATAGCAGTACCAGTTCTTTGACCTTACAGCGGGATATCAGATTAACAAGATCTTCATGAAGCCGGCCATTGCTCGCAATATTGTGAATACCTGAGATGGCCACGGATGGAATGCCATGCTTGCATGCTTTTTCGGCTTTCTTCTCTCCTTCCTGAATAAATAGTCGCGGGATCTCGGTGCCAGCCTGGTACACTTCGCGGATCCGTTGCGGGATATAAATGAATGATCCGCTTCCCGACGGGCTTCTGTATTTAAAAGGTTTTCCCTCTTTGTCGAGATGTTCTTGCGGGAACTGCCAACGGACCCGGAAGTATTCTTTCATTTTTCCGGTTGGTTTTCCTTTGTGATATTGTTCGTACATCACCGGTGAACCTTCCAGGTTATAATACTCTATGATGACATCATTCCCGTCGATGATCTCGGCACGGCTGTTGATGGTCCCCGACCGGAATACCCTGCCAACAGTGGTGGTTTTGTTTTCATCCTGTAAAAACACTTTTGCCTGAACATCCGATTCGGTCAGCCCTGACTGTTGAAGCAGTTGTTTGCAGTAATTGTTCTTTGCCGTCTTTTTGGCAGGTTGGATCTCATCCTCCTGTTCTATGAAAATATTAAATTGATGGGCAAGAAGCTGAAGGGTTTCCGGATATGTCTTTCCAAGCTTCATGTAGAAGTCAACAGGAGAATTTCCGCCAAAGCCACATTTGAAACACTTGAAAATATTCTTTGCAGGCGCATATTCAAATCCCTTGTCTTCTTCGCAGCTGGGGCATTTCCCTTTGAAACTGGCACCGCGTTTGGTGAGTGATGTTTCAGATTCAATCACCTCGAGTAATTTCCCTTCTGCAGCTTGCAGGATGCGTTCCTTATCTTCTTTGCTTATTCTCATTGCCTTTGTTTGTTTCTCCGGTTCATTTGTTCCCGATGCACCAACAAAGCTGCATCGGGCGTTTTGTGTTCGTGTCAGTTTTCAATTTCAGCTGACTCGAACGGGATAATAAGTTGCCGATTATTGGCTCTCCAGTCATCAATGGTGATGGCCATTATTTCATTGAGTTCTTTTTTGGCATCGTCCATTTCCTTGCGGGCATTCTTGAAGTTTGCCTGTTTTTCCTGGTAAATTGTCACCATGCGCTCCATCTGTTCCTGTTTCTGCTTGAGGAATGTTTGTGGTTCGGTGAAATACTCGAACAGTGCCTGGTAACATTGCAGTTTGTAACGGGTGACTGATTCGCGTGCCTCGGGAGATACGTTTTTCGGGTTGATGGTGAAGAGCCACCCAAATACAAATTCGAGGGGTAAACATAGCATTTCACGCTCTTTTCCATCTGCTGCAACTGAGGTGCTCAGCACCCCAGTTGAACTCAGAATTTCATCCTCCTGAATCTTTGTTCTTTGTACTTTGGCATCTATTCCCAGCGCCTCACAGATTGGACGAATAGGGATGAATCTTTTGTTGTTATTTTCGATACAAGTGATCGAAACATTGTTTACCTTTGTTACTTGAAATTCGGAAGTAACCACCATTGGTTGAATTGTTTCCATTCTTCTGGATTTTAAAAATTAATATAAGAGTTAGCGGCAGTTGCGGGGAATGATCCTGCAACTGCTTTTTTTGTTTGGCCACACGAAGACCAGGCTTCCGGCATTACACCGGTAGCAGAAATTCTTGATAATTGAATGATGAAATGAAGTTGCGTGCGGCGTTCTGTGGAGTATATCCTTTTGCCGAAAAGGTTCGCCGGCTTTTTTTTACCCGCACCACATAAACCTGTCCGGTCTTCTTGAAACGGATTTTTGTGAGACCGGGATAAACTGTGTCCACGAGTGAGATAAACTGCTGAACGAAGGGATTGTCTGCGCTGTTGGAGTGGTTGCGCGTGGATGCGGTGCATGTCGCTGCACAAGGCGTTGCTTGTAAGGTACTGTTTTTCGCTTGCAAACAAATTGATTCTGTGTAAGGCATTACAGATAATTTGCTGTATAGGCTGTAAAATAAAAAGAGGTACAGCCTTTCCCTCTGCCTTACACTCACTCGGAGCAGTGGCGCCATTAAGCGTCCACGAGGGGGTACTGTACCAATATTGGTTGAGATGCGGACATAAAAAATCCGCTCTCAGTATTGAAGCGGTTTCCCACTCCGAGTTTATGTAAGGCAATGCAAATATGAGCATAATATTTGAGATAGCAATCATTTTTCAGATTTTTTTTCCTGTGTAATTTTAAAAACCTCTTTTTGTCGGCCAAAGACAGTAAAGGAATCATTGAAAATGAAGTCGGGTGTTGCTCCCGATTGAATGAACCAACATAATAATTTGATAAACAGGTCCCTGTTTTTATCTTTCACCAGATTATTTACCCGGAAAGTCTCTCCCGGTTTCATCAGCAAAACCATGCTGAACAGTTTATTCCCAAATGTCCAGAATTGCGCGGATCCCATTTGTGCGTGATAAGA
Organism: Bacteroidetes bacterium GWC2_46_850; assembly: GCA_001768325.1. Classification (GTDB taxonomy): domain Bacteria; phylum Bacteroidota; class Bacteroidia; order Bacteroidales; family Dysgonomonadaceae; genus Proteiniphilum. The sequence goes on from MENQ01000023.1 coordinate 159,985, forward strand.
AAGCAAATCAGCCTCATTGGTGAGACGATGTACAGAAAAGTCCATAGCAGTGATGTTTTATTACCAGGCACCCTGGCAAATGATAATATCTTTTTCGGTAAATATCTGAAGGAGTATCAGGAATAGAGCGACGAGTGCAAGGAGAACGACAAAAGAGGCATAAATGAGCACCTCAAGCCAATCAGGAGAGATTCTGTTCAGTTTCATATTTTTCAAGGATATCAATGATTAATTCAATCATCAGCGGGATCTGGTAGAAGTCACGCCATTTAAAAATCAGGATTCCATCTCCGGAAAACTGTTGTACTGTCACGATACCCGATTGGTCCAGTAAATCGGCTGTTTTGGGTGTTACGGGCATGGAGAATGTAACGCCGATCATTCCATCGTCATTGGCCTCTCGTTGCAGTATGGCAAATTCATTTCCACAAATCACGAGAACCAGTTTTTCTTTAATCAGGATTTCTTTTTTCATTTTAGGTTATTTCTATGCCAGTAATCCACCAATTCAGCCACAGATCGCGTAGATGTCTTGATATGAATATTCCGGCGGTGATTGTTTACGGTGTGAGGACTTAAATGAAGTTTATCAGCAATTTCAACGGCTTCGTAATGGCCTACAATGAGTCGCAGTATTTCAGTTTCTCTGTGCGAAAGACCAGAGGTGAATTTAGGTTTGCAACAGATGTTTTCCAGTTTACATTCTCCCCTGAGAGGGCAACGTACTTCTTCGAACTGTAAACGGCCATTGTGATCGATGTCAGAATTCAACCTGTCATATTCTCCGGCGTTGCATCTGATGAACCTGCTCACAATCCAATATTCGTAATTGTACCTGTTGGGTTCTTTTGCCGAATACTCTTTGCAAAGCGCCTCAAATGCTTCCACATGAAATGTCCTGAGATAATCAATGAACTGCTGAATAAAATGACGGGAATTTATTCCAGTCTCTTTTAATTCCCACACAGGTCCATTTTCAGGTTTAATCATGACACATCCATCCGGAGTAGTGTAAAATTCTGTATTAGCAAAAATATCCATGATATTATGCTTTTGTTGTCTCCGGGAAAAGTGTTTCTTCCGGAATACCCATTTCTTCGGCAATAATTGCCCGTCTCCGTCTCGATGGTTTAAATTCACCACTAATCCACCGTGACACAGTGGTTGGATCACAGGTAGTTATTTCAGCAATTCGTTTGATAAATTCTGTTCTCTCGTTAGATAGAGAAGATCCATAGTCTTTGAATGTCATTTTTTTCATTTTTAATAGAAATTGAATTGTTTAATTATTTATTTTGCTTAATTTCGAAAGCAGTTAAACAGCGTTTGCAAATATCGTGGATATCTACGGTAAAAGCAAATATAATAACGTTAATAAAAATTAAATAGCGTGGATATTTTTGATAGGCTACAATATATAGTTGATAAAGAGGGCTGTAAAAATTTGGCAGATTTCTCAATTAGAGCAAAGGTCAAGTATGAAACTTTGAGAGGAACTCTCAAATACAAAAGATCTAAACCAGGTTATGAGGTTCTTAAAAATATCATCATAAATATTGAATGGGTGAACCCAGACTGGTTAATGACGGGTAGGGGTGATCCCGAGAAAAAGAAAGATATCCCAGAAGTGATTGAGAATGTAATTTCATCCGAGGTGTATAGGAAAAAGGAAGATCGGCTCCTTACAATAATAGAATCACAGCAGCGGACAATTGAAAACCTTTCAAAAAACGAGAGGAAAAATATTGCGGGTATTGCGTGAACTGCAGTTGCAAAAAAAACAAAACAGTGAAAATGTTTCCTGATGCTGAAAAGAAGGTAAAAACGCCGGCACAAAAACGGCACAGAAAGCGGTAAATTTTTAGTTTTTATAAAAGTTTATATATCTAATAATCAAATATATAGTAAAACAAACAGGGTGGAGAAATAATCCCTCTCTCTCCGCAAAAAAAGGGTGTAGATCAAATAGTTAAGAGATTTACACCCTTTTCTACACCCAGAAAATTATCGTTGTTTACTTATTACAATTCCAAACGTAGTATAGGATAATCTTTTTCTCTGCTTGACGTCTCAACTTCATCTCCGGCAACCGGAAAATATTTCAATCCAATAATAATTGGTAGCTTCATGTCCCACGACGAGCGAATCTTAAAATTCATTCCGCATAATTCTTGATTCGATGAATCATTGTGATTCCTGCCAATCGTTGTTGAAAAAAAATGTATATTTGGAGTTCTATAACTGATTGTTTATGAATCACGATGAACTGCTGTACATCCGCCTTTATAACCAGTTGCTTACCCTGCATGCGCTGAAGGAACCACGCGATGTGGTGGCACACATGGGTGCGATGCAGTCGCAGACACTGGAGATGGCCAAGTGGGCCATTGGTTCGCGGCTGCAGAACTACACTGCGAAAAATATTACCGAATCCCTGAACCGGGGTGATGTGATCCGCACCCATATCCTGCGTCCGACTTGGCATTTTGTGGCTGCGGAGGATCTGCGCTGGATGTATAATCTCTCCTATCCGCGGTTGAAGCCCGTCTACCGCTCCTACTCGAAGATGCTGGGTGCCGACGAAGCGGTGATATACCGTTACATTCCCCTTGTCGAGGAACTTCTCTCAGGAGGAAGGCATCTCTCGAAGCAGGAGATGGGTGATGCGTTGACCAGGAAGGGTGTGCTCCTCGACGACAATCATCTCTCCTTGCTGCTCTCCTTCGCTGAACTGGAGGGGCTTATTGTGAATGGGGAGCTCGATGGCAGTCGGCAGACCTTCACGTTGCTGGAAGAGTGGGTGCCACGGACAGCTCCCTTGTCACGCGAAGAGTCATTGGGGCGGCTTGCACGAAAATATTTCTCCAGCCACGGTCCCGCCACCCTGCAGGACTTCACCTGGTGGTCCGGCCTGTCGATCACCGAATGCCGGCAGGCGATGGAAATGATTCGTCCCGATTTCATCAGGGAGAAGATCAACGGGCGGGAGTGCTGGATGCCAGGCAACCTCTGCACACCTCCCACAGACCACGACCTGGCTTTGTTGCTGGCTCCCTTCGATGAGTTTGTAGTAAGTTATAAGGATCGTTCGGAAATAATAGAAGAGACTCATTATGGAAAAGTGATCACCAAAAACGGCATCTTTTCACCCACCATCACGTTGAACGGCAAAATCATCGGTTCCTGGAAAAAGAGCATAAAGAAAAACATTCCCCAGATCACACTCACTTTTTTTGGAAACGTACCTAAAAAAACCATCCGTCTCTTTCAGCCCGAAATAGAACGGCTGGAGAAATTCTATGCCCGATCATGAAGTTGCGTACACCCGAATCATTCTGGTTGCTTAAGAATGGCATCCTGCACAGTTATCCTTCGTTGAACGAAGACAGCAGCTGCGACATCGCCGTGCTGGGTGCCGGCATCACCGGAGCACTCATCAGCCACGCCCTGTTGCGGGCGGGCTATGATACGGTGGTGATCGACCGCCGCGACGTGGGCACGGGCAGCTCCTCGGCTACCACCTCCATGCTGCAGTATGAAATTGATACGCCCCTTACCCAGCTGGCCGAAATGATCGGCGAGGAGGGTGCCGTGACCTGCTACCGTGCCGGCATCGAGTCGATCCGCACCCTCCATGCGCTGGTGGAGAAGGAGCAGATCGACTGTGGCTTCGAGTTGAAACAGTCGCTCCAGGTGTCCCATAGCACCAAGGGCATCGCAAGCCTCAAGGAGGAGTACCTGCTTCGCAAGAAGCATGGCTTTCAGGTGGAATGGCTCACCAGCGAGGAGATCGGGCAGCGCTATCAGATGGCGTCGCACCCGGGCATCCTCTCCGCCGCAGGTGCCTCGCTCGATGCGTTCCAGTTTGCACACCGCCTGCTATACCGCAACCAGCAGCGCGGCTTGCGCATCTATGATCATACCGATATCCTGAAGATCGATTACCAGGGGCCGGTAGTGATCGAAACCGATGGCGGATACCGGCTCACCTGCAAGCGTGTGGTCTTCTGTACCGGCTTTGAAACGGTGAAGATGTTTCGTAAGAAAATCGCCGACATCGTCACCACCTTTGCCCTTGTGAGCGAGCAGGAGCTCAATCTCTACGATCAGCTGAAAGATACCCTGATCTGGGATACGGGCGATCCTTATATTTATATGCGTACTACCGACGACCGGCGACTGCTTATCGGGGGTGAAGACGTGCCCCACAAATACAACGGCTTCACCGACAAACTCAAGAACAAGAAAGCCAATACCCTGATCGCGAAGGTGCGACAGCTCTTCCCCACCATCCGGTTTACGGAAGATTACAACTGGGCCGGCGCCTTCGGTAACACCAAAGACGGGTTGCCCTATATTGGTGAGCATCCCGATTTTCCCAATGCCATCTTTGTGCTGGGCTTTGGCGGCAACGGCATCACCTTCTCGGTGCAGGGAATGCGGCTCGTCCTGAAACTGCTTGCCCGTGAACAGAATGACCCGCTCCTTACCCATTATCGGTTTAACAGATAAATTCAATTCATATTCATAAATTTGCGTTATATTTGCGGATATGAACCGCAAGATCATCCATGTTGATATGGACGCCTTCTACGCCTCCATAGAACAACGCGACAATCCCGATTACCGCGGGAAACCGGTTGCGGTGGGTTATGGCGAAAAGAGGGGTGTGGTAGCGGCTGCCAGCTATGAGGCGCGCCGCTATGGAGTACACTCAGCCATGCCGTCGGTTACGGCGCTGCGCAAATGTCCCCACCTCATCTTCGTGATGCCGCGGTTCGATCACTACCGCAATGTCTCCAATCAGATCATGCAGATCTTCCTCGAGTATACCGACAAGGTGGAACCGCTCTCGCTCGACGAGGCTTTTCTCGATGTTACTGTCAACCACAAAGGAAATCGCTCTGCCACGCTCATCGCCAAGGAGATCAAACAGAAGATACTGAACCGCACCCGGCTTACAGCCTCTGCGGGTGTTTCCTACAACAAGTTTTTGGCAAAGATCGCCTCCGACTATAAAAAGCCGAACGGCCTCTTCGTGATAGAACCTGCCGAGGCAGAGGTGTTTGTGGAGAAATTACCGGTTAGTAGCTTTTTTGGTGTGGGCAAGGTTACGGCTGCACGGATGGAGGAGCTGGGCATCAAAACGGGTGCCGACCTGAAGCAGTGGTCCGAGATCGATCTGGTTCGCGAGTTCGGCAAAGCCGGTATCGCCTATTATCATTTTGCCAGGGGTATCGACGACAGGGAAGTGGAGTCGGAGCGAGTGCGCAAATCTCTTGGTGCCGAGGAGACTTTTACCGAAGACCTGGGTGAGATGGTCGACATCCTCGCCGCGCTAGATCAGCTTGCTGCAGAGGTGCATCGCCGTGCCGACAAGAAAAAGTTCCTGGCCCGCACGCTCACGCTGAAGATCAAGTATGCAGATTTCACGGTGATTACCCGCAGCCGCACCGTAGGCCACTATATCCGCACCTACCGTCAGCTATTCGACTTAGGTAAAGAGTTGTTGTTGCAGGTCGATGATCTTCAGGAGCAAAAGATCCGCTTGATGGGGCTGACCCTGAAAAATGCCGATGCCGACCCGGGCGCCCTTCCCGAAGAGGGTGTCCAGCTAATGCTTGAGTTTGAAGATTGATTTACGGAATAAAATTCTCCGGTTTCTTAGGCTGAATATCTTTGTAGTATGATTTTATCTTCACGATATCTTCTCTGTAGTTGCCCGTGGGATGAAACATCTCCAGTACGCGGGCCTCTTTTTTGCCGTAATCGAGCCCGATGAGCAGGATGGGTACCTTCGCTTTCATGGCAATAAAATAGAATCCTTTTTTCCACTCTTTTACCGGCTTGCGTGTCCCCTCAGGGGTGATGCCCAGGTGCATCCACTCTCTGGTCTGAAACTCTCTTGACAAGACGTCGGTCAATGATCCGCTTTTCCCTCTCTTCACCGGAATCCCTCCAATGCTGCTGAAAAAAATATTGAACGGAAAGAAAAACCATTCCGCCTTGATCAGAAAGTTCGCCTGGCGTCCCAGGGTGGAGTAGGCCAGTTTGCCCACCACAAAATCCCAGTTGCTGGTGTGTGGTGCCACTGCCATTACACATTTCGGTACGACAGGAAATGTGTTTACCACTTTCCATCCCATGATCTTGTTTAATACGAATTTGCTGAAATTGCTCATCCTCTTTTATATAAAGTTTAGCGTGTAAACTCCTCTAATTCTAACGTTAATCGTTCCCAATTGTTCATGATCCTATCCAGTTTCTTTTTGATTTCCAGGTAGTTTTGAAGCATGATGGCATTCGTCGCCCCTTCCGGCGTAGCCAACTCCTGTTCCATGGCTGAAAGCGTCGCTTCGAGTACTTCAATTTCACTTTCCGCCTCTTCTACCTGTTTCTCCAGCCTACGCTGACGACGGTTGAACTCTTTCTGTTCCTGGTAGGAAAGCTTCTGCTCTGCGGCTCCACCCACTACTGCTTTCCCCCTGTTTGACTTATCCTCTTTTTTTGCTGATGATGTGGACTGCTGTGTTGCGGCCGGTGATTTTGAAAGCTCCAGCTGTTGCAGGTTATCCAGTTTCTTTTTTTGCAGATAATCGTAGATACCGCCAATATGTTCCATCACTTTTCCTCCGCCGAACTCATAGACTTTGTTTACCAGTCCGTCCAGGAAGTCACGATCATGCGAGACGATGATTGCCGTGCCGTCGAACTCCCTGATTGCCTTCTTCAGCACATCCTTTGATGCCAGGTCAAGGTGATTGGTCGGCTCATCCAGAATCAACAGGTTTACCGGTTCCAGCAGCAGCCGGATCATAGCAAGACGGCTCCGTTCACCCCCGGAGAGCACTTTCACTTTTTTTTCCGATGCCTCACCACCGAACATGAAAGCACCCAGGATATCGCGTACCTTTGTGCGGATATCTCCCACAGCCACATCATCGATCGTCTCAAAGACTGACAGGTTCTCATCGAGCAGCTGCGCCTGGTTTTGGGCAAAATAGCCGATCTTCACGTTGTGACCCAGCGTAAGTTTTCCTTCGTGGTCAATCTCCTGCATGATGCACTTCACCAGCGTCGATTTCCCTTCGCCATTCTTACCCACGAAGGCAAGCTTCTCACCCCGTTCAATGGTGAGCGTCACATCCTGAAACACCAGATGGTCGCCATACTTTTTTTGTACATCCTCCATAATCACGGGGTAGGAGCCCGAGCGGGGTGCCGGTGGAAACTTCAGGTTGAGTCGCGAAGTATCCACCTCATCCACCTCAATGCGATCTATCTTTTCCAGCTGCTTGATGCGCGACTGTACCTGGTTCGACTTGGTCGCCTTATACCGGAACCGCTCAATAAAGTCCTCGGTGTCCTTTATCTGCTTCTGCTGATTTTCATATGCCCTGAGTTGCTGCTCCCGACGTTCCTGACGCAGGACCACATATTTTGAATAATTTACCCTGTAATCGTGTACGTTGCCGAGCAGAATCTCAATGGTTCGGTTGGTTACCGCATCGAGAAAGGCACGGTCGTGCGACACCAGCATGACTGCGTTGGCGTGCGTGGCCAGAAAGTTTTCCAGCCACTGGATCGACTCAATGTCGAGATGGTTGGTCGGCTCATCCAGCAGCAGCACATCAGGAGCTTGCAGCAGGATCTTTGCCAGCTCAATGCGCATGCGCCAACCGCCGCTGAACTCACGCGTGGGACGGTGGAAGTCGCTCCGCAGGAAGCCCAACCCCATCAGCGTTTTTTCCACCTCGGCCTCGAAATTGTGAATGCCAGACATCTGCAGTAGTTCCTGCAGATCGGTAGCCCGCTCAATGATGGCATGATAGGCGTCCGACTCATAATCGGTCCGCTCTGCCATCTCCCGGTGCAGTTCTTCCAGCTCCCTTTCCATCTTTTGCAGATGATCGAAAGCTTTGGAGGCTTCCTCCTTCACCGTGCCATGGTCGTTCAGCTTCATCTGCTGCGGCAGGTAGCCCACCGACACCTCCCTGGGGTAGGCAATGTTGCCGTGCGTGGGTTGCTGCAGGCCGGCCATGATCTTGAGCAGGGTCGATTTGCCCGCCCCGTTCTTGCCGACGAGTGCCACACGTTCATTTTTATTCAATACGAACGATATCCGGTCGAGGAGGGTAAACCCCCCGAATTCGACGGTGATATTTTCGATAGAAACCATTTCCTTAAGTTTTGTGTATGCAAAGAAAATGCTTTTTGGGGGACTATGAAAATTTATTTAGGAGTCAGGGGTCAGGAGTCGGGATTCAGGATTCAGCTTTGGAGGTGGGAGCTTGTCAGGGTCAGCGGTTTGGAAGGGATAAATCAGAGTCAGGGATCAGGATTCAGTTTTGGAGGTGGAAGCTTGTTAGAGTCCGCGGCTGGGGAGTAGGTTTTATCGGGCAGCGGTTTTAATTGGCGCTGGGAATTTGAGATTTGAGGAAGGATTTGGAACGGGAATAGGATAATTGGAAAATTTTGATTAATTTTGTAGCCGGTAACATTTTGTGTTGGTTCTACTCATACAGTTCTTCCCCCACCATTTGTTAAATTCAAGCCGTTTTAAGCAAATGCCGACAGGTTATCAATCTTAGTCAATGCGGGAAAACGGAAAATCAACAACCGCTGCCCCGGCGAGGTGCAGCATAAATAAATTAGATGACATTTAAGGAATTAACATTGATCGAGCCCATTTTAAAGGCGCTCGACGAAAAAGGATACACCACCCCCACACCCATACAGGAACAAGCCATCCTCCCGGCACTGCAAAACCGCGACATACTGGGATTGGCACAAACAGGCACCGGAAAGACAGCCGCTTTTGCACTACCCATCATTCAGCAACTCTATCAGGATAAAACGCATGGAAAAAGAAGAGAGATCAAAGCATTGATCCTCACGCCTACCCGTGAACTGGCCATCCAGATCGACGATAGCCTGCGTGAGTATACCACATATACCGGCATTCGTCACTGTGTGATCTATGGCGGAGTAAAACAACATGCACAGGTCAGCGCACTGAAGAATGGCGTAGATATTCTGGTTGCCACGCCTGGTCGACTGCTCGACCTGATCAACCAGCGTTACATCAGCCTGCAGGCTATCCGCCATTTCGTGCTGGATGAAGCAGACAGGATGCTCGACATGGGATTCATCCACGATATCAAGCGACTACTACCATTACTTCCGCGTGAGAAACAAACGCTTTTTTTCTCAGCTACCATGCCCATATCCATCGCCTCTCTCTCGCGTTCTATCCTGCGTGATCCGGTGAGGGTAGAGGTTAACCCCACTTCTTCTGTCGTGGATACCATCGAACAGTATATTTATTATGTGGAGAAGCAGGAGAAGAAAGATCTGTTGATCGACCTGCTGAAGAAAGATAAGCGCAAGTCGGTGCTGGTCTTCTCACGTACGAAGCATGGTGCCGACAAGATTGCGAGGGTGCTCTCCAAGGCGGGCATCGGCAGCGAGGCGATCCATGGGAATAAGTCACAGAACGCCCGTCAGCGTGCACTTACCAATTTCAAGTCGCACGAGACAAGGGTGCTCATCGCCACCGACATTGCTGCCCGGGGAATCGACATCGACCAGCTCGATATGGTGATCAACTATGATCTGCCCGATGTGCCCGAGACGTATGTTCACCGCATTGGCCGTACGGGAAGGGCGGGAAACAGCGGAATGGCACTCTCTTTCTGCGCTACCGACGAGCAGCCGATGTTGAAGGATATTCAGAAGCTGACCGGCAGGGTATTGAAAAAGGCGGCGGGGTATTAATAATCACCATTTTTTTGCGTAACTTTATACCGCTAAAATGGTCCATCCGCTGCATACATTTACTGTAGTGGGTTACCGACTGTGTTACATCAAATTTTATAAAAACTATAGACATTTAAATGGCAAGATCAAATTCATTTCACAAAAAAGAGATCGAGAAGAACAAACAGCAGAAGAAAAAAGAAAAATTGCAGCGCAAGGAAGAGCGCAAGCAGCAGGGTGTCAGCTCCTTTGAGGATATGATTGCCTATGTGGATGCCAATGGTATGATCGTTGACGAGCCGCCCACACCCACCAAGAAAGATGAGATAGCTATTGAAGACATCGAAGTATCCATACCTCGCAAAGAGGTTACGGAAGAGGTGGGAGATCCTACCGGGCGTGTCGACTTTTTCGATGAGAGTCGCGGCTTTGGCTTTATCAAGGAACAACACAGTGTGAATAAATACTTCTTTCATAAGAGCAACGCCGAGTCGGGAATTCAGGAAGACCACATGGTCACCTTCCGGCTCGAACGCGGTCCCAAGGGAATGAATGCCGTGGATGTGAAAATCATCCGTTCATAAAACAAAAAACTCCGGTATTTCCGGAGTTTTTTTGCTACCCTGTGAAAAGCAATCGATTTGGTTCACACTATGTGATCGTAGTTACTCAGGAAGCGTCTTTTTACCGACAATGTCCTTTATTTCACCCGGGAAAACGCTCTTCTGCTCTCCTGTCTGCATATTTTTTAGCGTGATCGTTCCTTCCTTCATCTCGTTCTCGCCCACCATTGCCACAAACGGAATGAGGTTGCTGTCGGCATAGGAGAGCTGCTTCTTTATCTTGGATGTCTCGGGATAGAGTTCGCAACTGATGCCTGCACGCCGCAGCTGCGTGATCACCGGCAGCAGGTAGTCCGCCTCCTGCTCACCGAAGTTCACAAAGAGCAGGTCGCTGTCCTGTGAGAAGCTCTCCGGAAAGAGATTCAGCTGATTCAGCACATCATAAATTCTATCCGCCCCAAACGAGATACCTACGCCCGATACGCCGGGCAGACCGAAGATGCCGGTCAGGTTGTCATACCTGCCGCCGCCCGTGATGCTCCCGATCTCCACATCCAACGCCTTCACCTCGATGATGGCCCCGGTGTAGTAGTTCAGTCCGCGCGCCAGCGTCAGGTCGAGTACCACCTCATTATTCAGAGTTAGCATTTTGGCCTTCCCAAAAATAAAGGCCATCTCATCTACCCCCTTCAGTCCAATCTCTGAGGTGGCAAGCACCTTCCGCAACTGCGAAAGTTTTTCTTCCGTGGTTCCACTCAGCATCAGGATGGGCTGTAGCTTGTCAATGGCTTCCTGGGCAATCCCTTTTGTCCCCAGCTCCTCATTCACCTGCTTCAGGCCAATTTTATCCAGCTTATCGATGGCCACAGTGATGTCGGTGATTTTGTCTGCCTCACCAATGATCTCAGCGATACCCGAGAGGATCTTGCGGTTATTCAGTTTCACCTGCACCCTGATACCAAGTCGGGTAAACACCTCATCCATGATCTGTATCAGTTCCACCTCATTTAACAGCGAATCCGATCCTACGATATCGGCATCACATTGAAAAAACTCGCGGTAACGGCCCTTCTGTGGTCGATCGGCTCGCCATACGGGTTGAATCTGGAAACGCTTGAAGGGGAAGGTGATTTCGTTGCGATGCATCACCACATAGCGGGCGAAGGGGACGGTGAGATCATACCGCAGTCCCTTTTCCGATATCTTGTTGGCTGTCTTCACTGAATTTCCTTCGGCAAGGTCATCGCCGCTCATGGACGAGAGGTAGTCGCCCGAGTTCAGTATCCTGAACAGCAGCTTGTCGCCTTCCTCGCCATATTTCCCCATCAGCGTCGACAGGTTTTCCATTGCCGGTGTCTCAATCTGCTTAAATCCATAGAGGCGGTAGACCTCCTTGATGGTGTCAAATATATAATTGCGGCGAGCCATCTCCATGGGGGAGAAGTCGCGCGTACCTTTGGGTATCGAGGGCTTTTGCATCGTTCTTTTTTTATGATTGGGATGCAAAGATAATGAAAATTCAGGGATCAAAGCAGATTGCTTGCCAGTTCCGAGAGTTCGCTTCGTTCCCCCTTCACCAGGTTCACATGGCCGAATATCTGCTGTCCCCGCATCTTGTCGATCATGTAAGCCAGTCCGTTCGACTGCATGTCGAGATAGGGAGAGTCAATTTGCTGCAGGTCGCCCGTGAACACCATCTTGGTGCCTTCTCCGGCGCGGGTGATGATTGTTTTCACTTCGTGCGGCGTCAGGTTCTGTGCTTCGTCGATGATACAGAAGGTACCCGAGAGGCTTCGTCCGCGAATGAAAGCCAGTGCTTCGATTTCCAGCTGTCCCGTTTTCTGCATCTCCTCAATCGCCCGCAGGTCGGAGCTGTTCTGTCCCAGATGCTGTTTGATCACATTCAGGTTGTCGAACAGCGGCTGCATGTAGGGCGCCACTTTCTGCTTCTCATCTCCCGGCAGATAACCGAGATCTTTGTTCGACAGCGAGACGATGGGTCTTGCAAGCAGTATCTGACTGTAGGTCTTGTTTTGCCTGAGTGCTGATGCCAGTGCCAGCAATGTCTTGCCAGTGCCCGCCTTGCCGGTGAGGCCCACCAGCTTCACTTCCGGATCATTTAGCACCTCAAAGGCAAAGGCCTGCTCTGCATTGCGCGGCTGTATGCCGAAATTGTTCTCCTTCTCCACCTTCTTCACCTTTTGCGAGAACGGGTTGTAGCGCGCCAGCACGCTGTTTCGTTCACTTTTCATGATGAAGCATTGATTGGGTTCGGGTTGCGTTTCAAAGGTGATCTCTTCCACATCCACACCCGCCGGCTGGGCATAAATTTTGTCGATGAGCTCCGGATTTACCCCTTCAATCACCACTTCGCCCTGATCGAATATGTCGATGTTGGTCACCTTGTCGTTGATGTAGTCCTCCGCCGTCATTCCCAGCGAGCGGGCTTTCATGCGCAGGTTGATGTCTTTCGATACCAGGATGGTCTTCATCTCCGGATGTTTTTCCGCAATGTCAGCCACTACGGTGAGGATGCGGTTATCTGGTATCTTTTCCGGAAATGCGTCGTTGATGCGTTTGTTATCACGTGATCCGTTCACAATGTACAGTTTTCCTTTGCCCACGCCCAGGTCGGCGCCATTGGTAAAGAGGTCGTCGTCGGTAATCAGGTCCAGCTCCCGCACGAAGGCACGGGCGTTGAAGTTGATCTGGTCACTTCCTTTTTTGAACTTATCCAGTTCCTCCAGCACCATAAATGGGATATAGATATCGTTCTCCTCAAAGTTGTCCAGACAGTTATAATCATGCAGGATCACGTTGGTGTCGAGGATAAAGTTTTTCTTGGCTCCTGCGACGCTGCTTTTGCGGCGTCTTGTTGTACCTGTTGTACCTGTTTTTGTAGAATTGGCAGAGGTGCTCTTTTTGGTTTTCTCTTCGTTCTTTTCGGAAGTTGTCATATTTTTAAAATTTTAGCGTTCAGCGTTCAGCGTTCAGCGTTCAGTTTTTGTCCCAATTTTTCAGTATCTTTGTTGCCATGATGTTCCCGCAAATGTAAAGAAAATTTTATGAAGAAAACCCTTATAACTATTTTTTCTGTGATGATGACGATAACCGCAACTGCGGAGGAGAACCCCTTCTCCCGCCCTTTTGATACGCCGCATGGTACGGCACCGTTCAACGAAATAAAGATAACACATTACGAACCCGCTTTCGGTAAGGCAATGGCAGAGCACCAGGCAGAGATAGACCGTATCACCACCAACACAGTTGCACCCACCTTCGACAACACCATTGCTGCGATGGAGCACTCCGGTGAGATGCTGAACCGCGTGAGCAGCGTCTTCTTCAACCTTCTGGGCTCGGAGAGCAACGATGAGATGATGGAAATCTCGCAGCGACTCAGCCCGAAGCTGTCTGAGCACAGCAACAACATCAACCTCAATGAGGCTTTATTTACCCGTGTGAAGGCTGTCTACGATGCACGTCACACTTCGGGGCTCACCCCGGAACAGATCCGCCTCACGGAGAAGTACTACGAAGGATTCGAGAACAGCGGTGCCACACTCTCAGCCGAAGGCAAGGAGAAGTACCGTGCCCTCTCCATGGAACTGAGCAAGGCGACGCTCAACTTTGGACAGAATAACCTGCGCGAGACCAATGCTTACGAAATGCTGCTCACCAATGAGGCTGACCTGGCGGGACTGCCCGCAAGCGTAACCGATGCTGCTGCAGCCAAAGCAAAAGCGAAAGGCAGGGAGGGATGGCTGATCGATCTGTCAGCACCCAGCTACATTGGCTTCATGAAATATTCTACCCGGCGCGACCTGCGCCAGAAGCTCTACATGGCCTATAACACCAAGGGGGTGAGCGGGGGAGACTACGACAACAGGGAGCTTGTCCGCCAGATCGTCAACCTCCGCCTCGAAATCGCAAACCTGCTGGGGTACGCGAGCTACTCCGACTATGTGCTGAAGAACCGCATGGCAAAGAACGCCACAGGGGTATTTGGCCTGCTCGATCGGCTGGCAACCGCTTTTGGCCTTGTTGCACGTGACGAGGTGAGGTCAGTGGCGGCATTTGCCACAGAAATGGAGGGAAAGCAGGTCGATTTACAGCCGTGGGACTGGAGCTTCTATGCCGATAAGCTGAAGGATGACCGTTACGGTGTGAACGACGAGATGACCCGTCCCTACTTCGAATTGGAACATGTGAAGAGGGGAGTCTTCGGACTGGCAACCTCCCTCTACGGGCTGCAGTTCGTGCCGAACCCCAACATACAGGTTTACCACCCCGAAGTGGAGGCATTCGACGTGCTCGATGAAGAGGGGAAGTTCCTCTCCGTGCTCTATACCGACTTCCACCCGCGCGATGGCAAACGCTCCGGCGCCTGGATGTCCTCCTTCAAGAGCCAGTACATACAGGATGGCATCGACAGCCGCCCCCACATCACCATCGTGATGAACTTCACCCGGCCCACCGCCACAAAACCGGCATTGCTCACCTTCGACGAGGTGGAGACATTCCTCCACGAGTTTGGTCACGCCCTGCACGGCATGCTCTCACGCAGCACCTATGAGACCCTTTCCGGTACATCGGTTTACCGTGACTTCGTGGAACTGCCCTCACATATTATGGAGAACTGGCTCACAGAGAAGGAGTATCTCGACCGGTTTGCCTTCCACTATGAGACCGGCGAGAAGATGCCTGACACGCTGCTGCAGAAGATCATTGATGCCTCCAACTACAATGCGGGATATCTGACACTGCGTCAGCTCTCCTTCGGCTACCTCGATATGGCCTGGCATTCGCTCACAGAACCATACAGCGGCGATGTCCGTGACTTCGAGCAGGAAGCCATGGCACGCGTACAGCTGCTGCCGGTGGTGCCCGACGCCTGCATGTCGACCTCCTTCGGCCATATCTTCTCCGGTGGATACGCCGCAGGCTACTACAGCTACAAGTGGGCCGAGGTGATGGATGCCGATGCCTTCTCCTTGTTTAAGGAGAATGGCATCTTCGACAGGGCTACGGCCGATTCGTTCCGGCGCAACATCCTTGAACGGGGCAATACCGAAGAGCCTATTGAACTCTACAAGCGGTTCCGGGGCCGTGAGGCATCAGTGGAGGCACTATTGAAAAGAAGCGGAGTAAATTGAACCGAAAACTGATCGCTAAAAAAACAGCCCTGAAGGTTTATATCTGATTAGTTTTATTTATTTTTGAACAAATTTAAGAAGATCGCTATATGTCAGAAAAAATCAGAGCCGCTGTGGTCGGCTACGGAAATATCGGGAGATATGTTGTGGAAGCGTTGGAATCTGCTTCCGATTTTGAGATTGCAGGCATCGTACGGCGTGATGTCGCAAATATTCCATCCGAGTTAAAGGTCTATGATGTGGTGAACACGATATCGCAACTGAATGCGGTGGATGTCGCCATACTCTGTACGCCAACCCGTAGTGTGGAAAAATTTGCAACAATCTGCCTGGAGTTAGGCATTAATACAGTGGATAGCTTTGATATTCATACACAGATTTTGCCATTGCGCCAATCACTGCATGCAACAGCAATGAAGCACAACGCCGTCTCGATCATTTCTGCCGGATGGGATCCGGGAAGCGACTCGGTGATTCGTACCCTGCTCGAAGCGTTGGCTCCACGGGGAATCACCTACACCAACTTCGGTCCGGGCATGAGCATGGGTCACACGGTGGCAGTAAAGGCTATTGCCGGTGTCAGAGCTGCACTCTCCATGACCATCCCCACCGGCACCGGTGTACATCGCAGAATGGTTTACGTTGAGTTGCAGGATGGATACGATTTTCATGCCGTGGCACAAGCCATCAAGGGCGATGAATATTTTGCGCATGACGAGACCCATGTTTTTCAGGTAGAGGATGTGGAAGCACTTAAAGATATGGGACACGGTGTGCTGATGGAGCGCAAAGGCGTATCGGGAAACACGCAGAATCAACTTTTCAGGTTCGATATGCGCATCAACAACCCTGCACTCACCGCGCAGGTGATGGTGGGATCCGCCCGTGCATCCATGAAACTGCAACCGGGCGCCTACACATTAATCGAGATTCCCGTCGTGGATTTGCTGCCGGGTGAAAAGGAGGGCTGGATTAAAAAGCTCGTGTAATTTTATTACCTTTGTTGAAAATATCAAGACTGATGGATATATTACTTTCTGTTACCTGGAATGTAGACCCCACGCTTTTTACCATTTTCGGACGCGAGATTCGCTGGTATGGACTGTTATGGGTCATTGGCCTGATTGTGGCCGTCTACATAGTACAAAAGATATTCAAACACGAGGATCTGCCCGAAAAGTGGTTCGACTCCCTGTTTGTTTACATGATCGTCGGCATCATCGTAGGTGCCCGTCTGGGGCATTGCCTCTTTTATGAACCAGCCTATTACCTGGCCAACCCCATTGAGATGATCAAAGTGTGGGAAGGTGGCCTTGCAAGTCATGGCGGAGTAATCGGAATCATTATCGCCGTGTGGCTTTACTCACGGAAAGTAACCCGTTTAAACATGTTATGGACATTCGACCGGGTAATGGTTCCCACGGGATTTACTGCAGCCATGATCCGTTTCGGTAACCTGATGAATCATGAAATTTATGGCGGTCCTACCGACAGTCCCTGGGGATTCCGTTTTGTAGACAACCTCCACCAATGGATGCAGGGTGCCGCACCCATATATACCGAACCGTCACATCCCACGCAGATTTATGAAGCACTGGCCTATCTGGTCGTATTTGCCATTACGATGCATCTTTACTGGAAAACCGATGCCAAACACAGGCAAGGACTCATCACCGGCGTGGGCATCTTCCTCATCTTTCTGTTCCGTTTCTTCGTGGAATATCTGAAAAATGTGCAGGTAGATTCCGAAATTGCCATGCGCGAAAATACAGGCCTTATTCTGGGCCAGTGGCTAAGTATTCCTTTCATCCTTTGGGGAGTCTGGATGATATGGAACGCCTTGCGTAAACCCGCAAAAGTGGAACTCACACCCAAACAATCTGAACTGCCCAAACCAAAAACCAAACCGAAGAAGAAATAAATAGCTGAAAGACTACCGTCAACATATGTACAAACCAATTCAAATAACCAAAGATATTTTTTATACAGGTGTAAACGATCGCACCAAGCACCTTTTTGAAAATTTATGGCCGCTCCCGCTGGGAGTCTCTTATAACGCTTATCTTATTGCGGATGAGAAGACTGCTTTGATCGATACGGTGGATCTTTGCTATTCTGATGTTTTCTTCCAAAAGATTACCTCAGTGATCGGAAGCAGACCGATAGACTATCTGATTGTGAATCATATGGAGCCCGATCATTCAGGCTCTATATCCTGGCTTATATCAAAGTTCCCGAACATCAGGATTGTAGGCAACAAGCGTACACTTGAAATGTTGAAGGGATTTTATGGTATTGGTGGCGACAATGTACTCCTGATACAGGATATGGAGGAGTTGAGCCTGGGCAGCTGCACCCTGCGGTTTTATCTGACACCCATGGTGCACTGGCCGGAAACGATGATGACCTACGTGCAGGAAAGAAAAACCTTGTTCAGTGGTGATGCATTCGGCACCTTTGGTACACTCGATGGAGGCGTACTCGACAGGCAACTTACTCCCCAACGGTACCGGGATGAGATGATCCGTTACTACTCCAACATCGTGGGAAAATTCGGCTCTCCGGTGCAAACGGCCCTGAAAAAATTATCCGATGTTGAAATCGATGCAATTTGTTCCACGCACGGACCGGTCTGGACACAAAAAGAAAATATCCGGGAGGTTGTAGACCTGTATGACCGATTGAGTCGTTACGAGGCAGAACCGGGTTTGGTTATCGCCTACGGGAGCATGTACGGCCACACCGAACAACTGGCCGAAATCATCGCTACCTCCGCAGCAGAACAGGGCCTGAAGAAGATTGTGATACACAATGTCTCCAAGAGCCATGAGTCGGACATCCTCCGTGATGTATTTGCATACAATGGACTGTTAATCGGATCACCCACGTACAACAACAAGCTATACCCGGCCGTCGAGAGCCTGATCTCCGCCCTGCAAAGTCGCTATCTCAAAAACAGGTTCTTTGGCTGTTTCGGCAGTTTTACCTGGTCCGACGCCACCGCCAAACAATTGTCGGCTTTCTCTGAGGCATCGGAATTTGAAACTGTCGCCGATCCGGTGGTCATGAAGCAGGCCATGCTGCAGGATGTGGTAGAGAAAGCACGTAACCTGGGACAGGCCATGGCCTGTAGACTGTTATCCGGAACTGCAGTGGTTCCCAGCAATACGGAAAAATGTCATTAATAAACAAAATATGAGACTGATCATTCAACCAGATGCCGATCAAATGGCACAGTGGGCTGCAAACTATATTGCAGCAAAAATAAACAGGGCAAATCCCACCGCAGAGAAACCTTTTAAACTGGGTCTGCCCACCGGTTCATCTCCGCTGAAAACCTACAAGGCACTGATTGCCTTGTATGAATCCGGTTTTGTTTCTTTCGAACATGTGATTACCTTCAACATGGACGAATACATCGGATTGCCGGCAGAACATCCGCAGAGTTACCACACTTTCATGTGGGACAATTTCTTTCAATATATCGATATAAAGAAAGAAAACGTGCATATCCTCAATGGCATGGCAGAAGATTCCGATGCGGAATGTGAGGCATATGAAAAAGCCATTACCGATGCAGGCGGAATCGATCTCTTTCTGGGTGGTATCGGCCCCGACGGACACATTGCATTCAACGAGCCGGGTTCATCGCTCTCTTCGCGTACACGTGTGAAGACGCTCACCACCGATACGGTGATCGCCAACTCACGCTTCTTCGATAACGATGTGAATAAAGTTCCCAAAACAGCACTCACCGTGGGTGTGGGTACTGTGCTTGATGCAAAGGAGGTACTCATCCTGGTTAACGGACATCACAAGGCTCGTGCACTGTATCACGCTGTAGAGGGTGCCATTACGCAGATGTGGACCATCAGCGCTTTGCAGCTACATCAGAAGGGAATCATCGTGACCGATTATGATGCCTGCGCTGAACTCAAGGTGGGCACCTACAAATATTTTCTGGATATCGAACACGATAACCTCGATCCTGCCTCGTTATTATAGTTATCCGACTATCAGCAATCAGCATAAAGTGCGGACTTCGGTCCGTGCTTTTTTTTATATCCCCACCATGGATTGCCTTAACGTTTTTACTTGATATTTAACGTGTTCTCTTTCTCCTTTTGGTGAACAAAGGGTGTGCATGGTTGTTTAAAAAAAGAATCACAGCACATCTTAGACATACAAAATATCTAGGTTATCTACGCAGAATACAGATGCGATTATTAAAATCCGTCGGGACGTTTTTACAACCTAAAATATCTTTAAAAGGATATATGCAAAAACGACCCGACGGTCTATTTTATGGGAACATCAGTCCCGGGACCGATCCTTTACCGTCAACTTGTTATTTCTTCGGCCTGATGCCGCACGCTTCTCCTGTAGGTTCATCGTCTGTGTGATACCATAGATCGGAAAAATCGTCGGGACGTCTGCGAAATTTAGCGAGTATGTATGAACAGGAAGGAATTACCTTGTATTCATTTTCGCGTGCATATTTCACCAGCTCATCAAAGAGCCTGCCGGCAATGCCCTGTCCCTCCAGCTCCGGGCGTACACCTGTATGGTAGGCGTTCAGTATGTTGCCCTTCACCTCGAAATCGAGTTCGGCTACCTGACGTCCTTCCTGATCGATAAAAAAGCTTCCCCTGTTTCCGTCGTCAATTCTAAATTGTATATCCATATTTTATATTTTTGATTGCGATAATAATAAAACATTTTTTTTACCGATTTGTTTTGTTGCGTATCCATTACCGGTGGTATGTGGTTTTTTTCTATATTTGCTTTTTTTAAAGTAACAAAATAAATACCCATCTTCCAATGAAACGAATTGCATTCAGCAGCCTGTTATTGATCGCATCTTGTCTGTTTATCTTCTCTGCTACGGTTGATACCGTGATGGTGAAGAGTGAAAGCATGAATAAAAACGTGAAAGCCGTCGTTGTGAAACCGAAAATCTACGATGACCGGTCCGCCTTCCCGGTACTCTATCTCCTGCATGGTTACAGCGGACGCTATGATGGCTGGGTCAAGGATGCACCCCATATCAAAGAAATGGCCGATCAATACGGCCTGATGATTGTCTGCCCCGATGGTGGTTTTGATAGCTGGTACTGGGATAGTCCTGTTGACTCCACTTATCGGTACGAGACATTTGTCTCCCGTGAATTGATTGCCTGGATCGATCGGCAATACAAAACAATCCCCTCACGCGAAGGGCGGGCCATTACCGGATTGAGCATGGGAGGGCACGGGGGATTGTACCTGGCTTTCCGCAACCAGGATGTTTTTGGCGGATGCGGAAGCATGAGTGGCGGGGTGGATATCCGCCCTTTTCCCAACAACTGGAATATGGCTGCGCGCATCGGAACACAAAGTGAACATCCCGCCAACTGGGAAAGCTATACTGTAATGAATCAGTTGCATCTGCTCACGCCCAATACGCTGGGGATCATCATCGACTGTGGTACGGAAGATTTCTTTTATCAGGTGAACAAAAGACTGCATGAGGAACTGCTTTACCGAAATATCCCCCACGATTTTATCTCCCGCCCCGGAGCACATAATGGAGCCTACTGGAGTAATGCGGTGAAGTATCAGATACTTTTCTTCCACAATTTTTTCGAGAAAGCGAAAGGAAAATAAACGCTGCGTGGCATGAAGAAACTGTTGTCGATTCTCCTTACTCTTATTTTCGGTTTTGCTATTTCAGCGCAGCCAGGGAACTCATTCACATTTGCCCTGATTACCGATACGCACATCGGCAATCCCGATAACGATGAGGACCTTAATCGCACGGTGCAGGATATCAATGCACAAAAGAATATCGCTTTTGTGATTGTATCCGGCGATGTGACAGAGTTTGGCTCCTACGATGAACTACGTACAGCGAAACGCTTGCTCGACAATCTGAAGATACCTTTTTACGCGATTCCCGGCAACCACGATTCCAACTGGTCTGAAAGCGGAACAAACGATTTTCTGCGGGTGTTCGGTAACGAGACATTTGGATTTGAATACAACGGTTACAAGTTTATCGGACTGGCCTCGGGGCCCAATATGCGCATGGGGCCGGGACAGATACCACGTGAAAACCTCACCTGGCTTTTTAAAGAACTCAAAGAAACGGATACCGACCTTCCCATCATTTACGTAAACCATTATCCCATGGACAACGGGTTAAACAATTGGTTTGAGGTGATGGATGCTTTACACCCCTACAATGTGAAGCTGATGTTGTGCGGTCACGGACATGCCAACCACGCAATGAATTTTGAAGGGATCCAGGCGGCGATGTGTCGTTCCAACCTCCACAAAAATGATGCATCCGGTGGATATACATTGATTACGATAGATGCAGATTCAATTATTCTGCAGGAACGGAAGTCCTCAGGTGAAACGCTCTCTCCCTGGCTCACCTTTAATGATTCCAATAGGCCTTCGTGGGAACTTAATCCACCGCGTCCCGATTACAGCATGAATTCCCACCACCCTTCTGTTTCGGAGGTGTGGAGCTTGCAGGAGCACAGTGATATGGGCAGCGGCATGGCTCTGGAGGGTAAAAAATTGTTCTATACCAATACTGCCGGAGAGATCAAAGCCCTGGATGCCAGCAATGGACAACCGGTATGGACCTTTAAAACCGAAGGAAAGATCTATTCAACACCCACGCTCGATGAAAATAATGTCTGGTGTGCCTCGTCAGATTCCTACCTCTATGGCTTGGATATTCAGACAGGAGGTCTGCGGTTCAAACTGAAAAACGACAAGGCGGTGGTTTCATCTCCCGCCTGGTCGGAAAACAGAGTGATGGTGGCAGGTGGCGACGGGCACTGCCGGGCCTGGAATACTGCCACAGGAGATCTCGTGTGGGACTTCGACAGCGTGAAGAACTTTGTCGTCACCCGTCCGCTGATAAAAGATGGGGTGATCTATTTCGGAAGCTGGGGTAATGAGTTTTATGCAATCGACATTGAAACGGGGAAATCCCGGTGGATATGGAACAGCGGTCAAGCGAACCGGATGTTCTCGCCTGCACAGGCGGTGCCGGTGGCTGCCGGTGGTAGGATCTATCTGGCATCGCCCGACCGGTATATGACGGTGCTCGATGAAAAAACAGGAGAAGTGATCTGGCGATACAATGATCCCGCAAACAGGGTGCGCGAATCCATCGGCATCTCTGAAGATGGCCGTACTGTGTATGCCAAAACGATGGATGGAAATATCCTGGCCATCGACACGACGCTTCCGGAAAGAAAAGTGAAATGGATCTCTTTGGGCGAAACCATGGGCTATGAGCTGGCACCCACACCCCTGGTGGAAAAAAATGGGGTTGTTTTCGCACCGACCGATAAAGGTATGATTTATGCCTATCGTGCCTCAGACGGTGCTTTTCTCTGGAAGTATCGCATTTCAGCCGGACTCATCAACATGATCCTGCCCACGGATGGCAACGAACTGTATGTCTCGGCAATGGATGGCCGGCTGGTAAAACTGAGCGTAAATTATTAATGCGAGAGTAGGGGATTTCATACCGGAACGATGATGCCAAGCTTCAGATATACAACAAACCCTTTCACATGCCTGAATCCCATCTCCTCTACGGTTTTCATATAACGTTGCACCTGCCGGATGTATTGCCTGTTTTCCACCTCTCCGAACTTGTAGTCGGCCACGATCACTTCATCGGTACCAATCATTACCCGATCAGGACGACTTAATCCCATGCGGGGATGCAGCACCTGCGTTTCGTTTAGAACGGTGTACCGGTTGCTGTACCATTTGCTTATTTCCGGCAGCGAGAGAAAGTCTGTCAATTCGCGGACGGTACTTTCCCGGTCCAGTTCCTGCAACTCGCCGGCAGAGATCTTCCGCTCCACTGCCTGTGGAATATCGGCCAGGGTTTCTACGTTGCTCACAATCTCGTGCATCATCTTACCGTAATCACGCCGCCCCTCGTCGCTGAAAAAACCAATGGAGTTCAGTCGCAGCTTCAGTCGCTCATTAAACGGAAACGATTCCCATTTTCCTGTTTTGTACGCTTGGGTCCCTGTTTTTTCATCACGTCGATGCATGGAAGGCTGACCGAAAGTGAATAAGAAAACGGTTTCTTCTTCGGTGAAGCCAGCTGAAAGTGTGGCATGCTCCGAGATGCTTCGCCACAGCAGATCCGCCACCGTGGCGACTGGATCCGGTTTATTGGGTTTGCGCGCAAACAGGATCAATCTGTGCTTTGCCCGGGTAAAAGCCACGTACAGCAGGTTGAGGTTATCGATATAGGTAAATCGTTTTTCATTCAGATAATCATCCCTGAAAATTGTATCGGCAAGTGCCTTTCCATATTTCAGCGGAATCACGCTCAGCTCGTTAAAAGGAGCCACATCCGGCTTGCACCAGATGATGTCGTTGTGGGTGGGGGTATGATCCACTCCCCAGTCAACAAAGGGCATGATCACAACGCCGAAACCGAGTCCTTTCGATTTGTGGATGGTAATCAGGCGAATGGCATCCTGCTCCTCGGGAGAGAAGAGCGCTTTTTTACAGCCTTTTTCATCCCACCAGTCGAGGAATGCCCCCAAATCGGTCGTGGTGCGGGTACTAAACTTGAGTGCGATATCCAAAAAAGCCTGCATATATGCACTTTCCTGTTCATGTAGGGTATTACCGGAGAGTGCAAAGAAGCGCTCGATCATGTCGTAAAAGGGAAGTGAGACCAGCTCGTTCAGTTGTTGCTTCACCTCATCCGGAAAATCGGTTGCTACTCCTTCCTGATCGTGGTGCACCTCATTATATTCATAAGCCGCCATCATACGGCGTGTATCGTCTTTGGGGTTGCGGAAGTGGCGCATCAGCGCAATCACCGCCTTCACACTCCGTGCACTGCCAATGAGCAGTGCTTCATTGGAGATGATGTCGTATCTGTAGGGCGATTCAGGATGATCCTTTTTATACGACAGCAGCCTTTCGGCCACTTCTGCCGCTTCATTATTCCATCGTACCACCACAGCGATATCTTTTAACGCGAAGCCCTCATCCTGTAAGCGTTCAATCTCATATGGGAGCTGCTCCAGTACATCCTCCTTCCAACTTGTTTCTTTCTCCTTGTCTTCCTTTAGAAAGGTGATTCGTACCTGTCCGCCGCTTTCACTCTTCGTCGTTGGGACATGTTGACAGGCATCCCGGTAAGCGTCGGTGATCTGGGTATCGGCTAAACCCGTGGTGGCCGCATTAAAATCGTTTTGCAGGATGGCCGGTGCTTGCGTAAAGAAGGCATTGTTAAACCCCACGATGTTGGCGTCGCTACGCCAGTTGGTATCCAGCACGTGTTCCCGGATGTTTCCCTCCCGGAAATCGTCCGTCACCTGGCTCTCCAGCAACCGCCAGTCGGAGTTCCGGAACCGGTAGATGCTCTGTTTCACGTCGCCCACAATCAGGTTGAAATTGCCCGAGGCGAGACTTTCCCCTACCAGCGGCTTGAAATTGTTCCACTGCATGCGTGAGGTATCCTGAAACTCATCGATCATATAATTGGTAATCCGGGTGCCTGTCTTCTCGTAGATAAAGGGAGAGTCGGTGCCGGCGATCATGTTGTTCAGCAATTCCGTGGTGTCGGAGAGAAACAGGGTGTTGTTTTCCTGTTGCAGCCTGCGAAGTCTTCTTTTGATGTCGCTGAGGATGCCGAGGGTGTAGAAATTGCGAAGGATGCTTTTCGCGGAATTGTAAGGGATGTTGTTTTCAAAAAGTGAGACGGCTTCTTTTACCGCATCATTTAGCCCGGCAGAAAAGGCCGATTCAATGGCCGACCGCTTCTCCAGCGCAGCTGTTTTGGTTGTCCATTTCTCCGGATTATCCACCAGGTTGATGAACGTGGGGGTGGGCGCCTTCATCTCTCCGTTTGCCCATTTACCGAAGTGGGAGAAGGGGGAACGGCTTCCGCCGCTAAAGTCGGCGAAGTGCAAACCAAAGCGGTTCATTAGATTCAGACCCTTTTCACCCGCTTCTTTCACTGCTCTTTCAAAATCACGGATGATTTTCCGGAGCGTCTGCTGATAGGAGAGCAGAAACTCCTTGTCGTGAATTTTAGCCTGTTCCTCCCGGGAGAACGACTTATAGGTTTCGTTGGACAGCTCCCCGGCCAGATCCAGTACCTGGCGTTCAATCTTCCAACTTTTCCCCTCTTCAATGCTGTTCTGCATAAAGAGCAGCAGCCATTCGGAAAGCATTCTGTTTCCCGGTTTGTCCAGCTCCGAAAGCATCAGATCTACCGTTTCCATCAGATAAGATGATTCATCGAGCTCGATGTTGTATCCGCCCGAGAGGCCCATCTCACGGGTGAAGGCACGCATGGTCTGCTGAAAAAAACGGTCGATGGTGCTGATGGAGAAGGAAGAATAGTCGTGCAGAATATTCTCCAGAATGTTTTTTGCCTGCTGACGGACAGCCTGTGACGATAATATAAAATCGCTCATCAGCTCTCGCATGTAGGCGGAGTCTTCGCCCGATGCCAGCCGGTGCAGCTCCTGGACAATGCGGGACTTCATCTCGTCGGTTGCCTTGTTGGTGAAAGTGACCGCAAGGATATGGCGGTGGCGTTGCGGTCCGGAGAAGAGCAGCCGCAGATATTCACCCGTCAACCGGTGTGTTTTCCCCGATCCGGCGGACGCTTTGATCACGTGGAGGCTTTCTCTCTCAGATGATGCGTGATTTGGCATATCCCTCCTTTTGTAGAATATCCAACACCTTTGCACGGTGATCACCCTGCACGATGATCTCACCCTCTTTGGCCGATCCGCCCACGCCACATTTCATCTTCAGCATCTTGCCCAGCTCCTGCAGGTCGTCATCCGTCCCGGAGAAACCGGTGATCAGTGTCACAGCCTTTCCTTTCCGGTTACGTTTGTCGAGGCTGATCCGCAACGGTTGTTTTTCTTTCGGTATCGTGTCGGTAACCTCTTCATTATCTTTGTTATAATGATAGTCGGGATTGGTAGAGTAGACAATATCCAGTCGTTTTTTCCAGTCGTTCATATGATTCATCTGTTAAGGGATTTGCATCTTGCACCACCCCAACAAAGATATTGTTTTTTGGGGATAGATAAAAGAAAAGGAGGGTTATGTCCGGAAAATAGTGTAATTTAGTGACCGGTTATTAAAAAGAGACACACATGAATGATAGCGTAAAAGTTCATTGCCTGAATACAGATGAATACAAGGAGGTTCCCATCGGCTCTTCACTGGAGGAACTGATCGATTTCTTGGGAGTGCAATCCCCCTATCTTATCGCCAATGCGAAAGTAAACAACAAAACCGAGTCGCTTGCTTACCGTATTTACCGACCCAAGACCATCGAGTATGTCGACCTGAGCAATTCTTCCGCCATGCGCACATACGTGCGTTCACTCTGCTTCATTCTTGCCAAGGCAGTGGACGACCTGTTGCCCAATGCTGAGATGTATATAGAACATGCCGTGGCGAAGGGATATTATTTTCAGATTGACTCAGATGTACCGGTGGGGAAACCGGAACTCGATGCCATCCGGAACAGGATGCGGGAGATTGTGGATGCCGATATCCCGTTTGTACAGGTGGAGGAGGAGACCACAAAGGTGGTGAAGCTCTTCCAGGAACGGGGTATGGAAGACAAGGCAAGGCTGCTGGAGACTTCCGACATGCTTTATTCACGCTATTCGCAGTTGGAGGAATACATCGACTATTTTTACGGTTGCCTCACCCCTTCAACAGGGTACATCAAACTTTTCGACATACAACCTCACAACGGCGGTTTCCTGCTGCGAGTACCCAACCGGGAACATCCCGTGGAGCTGGAGCCTGAGGTGCAGCAGGAGAAACTACTGAATGTGTACCGGGAGCATTTAAAGTTTCTGAAGATCAGTCGGCTCGATAACGTGAGCGACCTGAACCGGGCTAAGAGGGAAGACCGCATGTCGGAAGTGATTCAGGTGGCCGAAGCCTACCAGTCGAAGCAGATCGGTGAGATTGCCGAGGAGATCACCCGAAGGTTTCAGGATGGCGTGCGGGTGGTACTGATATCGGGTCCTTCCTCATCCGGAAAAACTACCTTCCGTAAACGGCTTGAAGTGCAGCTGCTGGTAAATATGCTGAAGCCGGTCGGACTGTCGCTTGACGATTACTTCGTAGACAGGGACAAAACGCCACTCGATGAAGTTGGAGAAAAAGACTATGAGTCGCTCTATGCCCTTGATCTACCCCTTTTTGAACAGCATATGCTGCGGCTGATGCAAGGTGAAGAGGTGGAACTTCCTTTCTACAACTTCGTTACCGGAAAGCGGGAATTCAAAAAGAATTTCCTGAAGATGTCCGACAACAGCATCCTCATTGTGGAGGGTATCCATGGCCTCAATCCCGAGCTGACTGCACACATACCGCAGGAAAAAATATTCAAGGTTTATGTATCGGCACTGACAACCATCTCGCTCGATGATCACAACTGGATACCCGCTTCCGACAACCGGCTTATCCGGCGCATTGTACGCGATTACCGATACCGCGGTTACTCGGCTGAGCAGACCATATCCCGCTGGGACAGCGTGCGCCGCGGAGAGGAGAAGTGGATCTTTCCCTTTCAGGAGAATGCCGATGTGATGTTTAACTCGGCCATGATCTATGAGCTGGCGGCCATCCGTCGCCATGCCGAGCCCATCCTGATGCAGGTGCCACGCACGGTGCCGGAGTATTCCGAAGCCTACAGGCTGCTCAAGTTTTTAAGCTACTTTAATTACATCACCGACCGGGAACTGCCGCCCACCTCCCTGCTGCGTGAATTTCTGGGGGGAAGCAGTTTTCGTTATTAAATACATATGTCAGAGATTATTTGTGCCATTTCCACCCCTCCGGGTATGGGAGCCATTGCCGTGATCCGGTTATCCGGAGAAGGAAGTATCGGACTCACCGATGGGGTTTTCTCTTCGCCTTCGGGAAGAAAACTGGCTGAGGCATCGGCCAACACAGTGCACTTCGGCCAAATATATGCAGGCGAAGAACTGATCGACGAGGTGCTGGTGACCGTTTTTCGGGCACCCCATTCCTTCACGGGGGAGGAGAGTGTGGAGATATCCTGTCACGGGTCGGTCTACATTCAACAGCGGATTATGGAGATGCTGCTGGGCGAGGGAGCCCGCATGGCGCAGGCTGGGGAGTTTACGCGGCGGGCTTTTCGCAACGGTAAATTTGACCTGAGCCAGGCCGAGGCGGTGGCCGACCTGATTGCCTCCTCCTCCCGGGCATCGCACCGTGTGGCCATGAACCAGATGCGCGGCGGCTTTGCCCGTAAGCTTACGCTGCTGCGCGATAAACTGCTGCAGTTTGTTTCCCTGATTGAGCTGGAACTCGACTTCTCGGAAGAGGATGTGGAGTTCGCCAACCGGGAGAAACTATATGAACTGACAAATGAGATTGAAGAAGAAATTGAGACCCTGGCCAATTCATTCCGGTTGGGTAACGCCATCAAGAGCGGCATTCCGGTAGCCATCATCGGCGAGACCAACGCCGGAAAATCTACGCTGCTGAACCTCCTGTTGAACGAGGAGAAAGCCATCGTCAGTGACATACACGGCACCACACGCGATGTGATTGAAGATACAGTGAATATGGGGGGAGTCACCTTCCGTTTTATCGATACGGCCGGAATCCGACAGACCTCCGACGCCATCGAGACAATGGGTATTGAGCGTACCTTTCGCAAGATCGAACAGGCTTCCATCGTCCTCTGGATGATAGATATGACCACTCCGCGCGATCAGATTGAAACATTGGCTGCCTCCATCATATCCACCCTGCAGAATAAACAGGTGATTCTGCTTTTTAACAAAGCCGATCTGGTTGCCGAAGATGCACGTGCCAATTTTGAAACGTTATTTCCGGAACTGGATGCCGAAAAGCTTTTTATTTCAGCGAAGCAGCACCTCAATACCGACCGCCTACAGGAACTGCTGGTAGGAGCCGCAGCCATTCCCTCCATTGGAGAGGAGGATGTGATCGTAACCAACCTGCGCCATTATGAATCGCTCAAGAGCGCTCTGGCAGCCATTGGCCGCGTGAAGGAAGGTCTCGAGATTGGCATCACCCATGATTTTCTCTCTCAGGATATCCGCGAGTGCATGTTCTACCTCGGCGAGATTACCGGCCAGATCTCCACCGACGAAATATTGGGCAATATCTTCAGTAAGTTTTGCATCGGTAAGTAATTCCCGTTCTCTTTTTAATGTAGTCCTTAATATGCCGTTTTTCTTTTTCTGAATTATTGTTGTTCTTCTTGACTACGATAATTCTTTGACCTGTCAGCGTCTCGATTACTAAATGATAATAACTCGCTGCGCTCAAACAGCAAATCAAACTTAACGTGAGCTTCGCAGATCGGGTCCAAGCATTGTAAGGTGTCAATCAAATATGAAGATATTATTTATTCATTAAATTCTCTTGGGTATTCGACTATTCCTTTAACTCCATTTAGTCCGTTTTCGATTAGTTCAATCGCCATACAATTTTCTTTTGGTACATCAAATGGCAATTCAATTCCAAACTTGTCAGCTTGAGAGTAGCCAAATTTTGGATAGTATGTTTCATGTCCGAGAAGCACGATCGATTTGTACCCTAGTTCTCTTGCAGTTTTATGCGCTTCTTTGATAAGTATCCCTCCAATTCCCTTATTTTGATATTCCGGAAGTACAGAAACGGGCGCAAGAGCCAATGACTCAAACTCATCCTGATCATTTCTTATCTTCAATTTAGTAAGCAAAATATGTCCGACAATTTTATTTTCAATTTCTGCTACCAAGGACAATTCGGGAATAAAGGCATTTGATTTTCTTAATCGTTCAACTAAGAATTGTTCTTTATGGTCACTAAATTGTAGGGGTTCAAAGGCCTTTTCTATCACTGTGAAGACTTCCTTGAAATCTTCTGGTTCTTCTTGTCTTATCGTTATTTTCATTTGTTCCATTTGTTTTTTATGCATACGGTGATTCCGATGATACCCACCCGCTGACCCCTATGCCTTATAATATCAGGCACCTCGGCTCAGAGAGTTTAGTCTGCCTGCCTATCTCTGCTTTTTCCAATATTCTTTATAATAATCAATTTGTTCTTCCAGCTTTATATCCTGTCGCAATAGGTATCTGTGATAAGAAGTTAATATAATAGTTGACATATCATCCGGATGGATGATACCCAAGTCATTAAAATATCTGGATAATCTCGATCCGGTCCATAATCTCCAATTATTTCTCATCCACAGGCCAATTCCGAAATGAGCACCTATGGTGAAGTCATCTTCTGTCTTTTCCCGAACTTCTGTTTTTACTGAGTCAGTCCAAAAAAAATCAATTTGATTAAAGCAATCTTTTAAATCAATAGGAATATAAACTCCATCAATGCTATCTCTTTTAATATTTTCAAGATACTCCTTGGATTTATTATCCTGAGCCTGCAAGTTATGACCGGATATGATGAGGGCCAAAATTAAATTAAGAATTATTGATATCGATCTCATTGTCTGTAATTTAATTTATTTAATCGGTTTCAATTTCGATTGATAGTAGTCGTACGCAACAATCACCTTTCATATTCTTGACTGTTAGAATAGATTCTATAGACGAAGTTAATCAAAAACATTCAAGTCTTATTAACGTAGCAGAATAAATTGAAATCGATCTAGTTAATAACTGCAAGACAAACTCAATAAGCTGGTCTTAAAAGCAATGATAAAGCGGATTATCGGTTTGAGAAATTTACAGGTAAACGCCGCTTGTCAAAGATTTAAAGGATGTTCTCATCAGAAAATATTAAATTTGTAGTATAATATTGATTTATACTAAAGTTTGAATAGAATGAAAATTGAAATATGGAGTGATGTGATGTGTCCGTTTTGTTACATCGGCAAACGTAATTTTGAAACAGCGCTGGAGCAGTTTGACAATAAGGATAAGATTGATGTTGAGTGGAAGAGTTTTCAGCTTGATCCCTCAATTCCCGAGGTGGCAAATGAGAGTCAGCATGATTATCTTGTAAAGCATAAGGGGATGAGCTCTCAGCAGGTCTCTTCGATGCTGCAGAATATTACGCAGTCGGCTAAGGGTGCGGGACTCGAATATCATATGGATAAGGCGGTGATGGTTAACTCCTTCAAGGCGCATAGGCTGATTCAGCTCGCCAAGGCCCGCGGCTTGGGCAACGGCGCTGAGGAGCTGTTGTTCAAGGCTTTCTTTACCGATGGTAAGAATATCGCTGATGATGATACACTTGTCGAGTTAGGCAAGGAGGCCGGACTAAACGAGACGGAGATCAGGAGTGCTCTGACTGATGATAAGTATGCCGATTTGGCAAGAAAGGATATCGATGAAGCGCACGCTATTGGTGTAAACGGCGTGCCGTTCTTCGTGTTCGACAGGAAATATGCCGTGTCGGGCGCTCAGCCTCCGCAGGCATTTACGCAGGCGCTGGAGAAGTCATATGCCGCGTGGCGAAAGGCTAACCCCGAAATAAAGATCGAGATCACCCGTGGTCAAAGTTGTTCTATTGACGGCGTCTGTGATTAGCGGTTATTTATCTAAGATCTTCATTTTATGTAATTTGCGATATTTTATTTTTCATTTACTCTTTATTGTTTATTTTTGTTGTCAATTATGGCAATAAAAAAATCAGAATTATATAGCTCGTTGTGGGCAAGCTGTGACGAACTACGTGGAGGGATGGATGCAAGCCAGTACAAAGATTATGTATTGGTAATGCTTTTTGTTAAGTATATCAGCGACAAGTGGGTAAATCAACTTTATGCGCCAATTACAATACCACATGGAGCCAGTTTTAAAGATATGGTTGCCCTCAAAGGCAAAGCGGATATTGGAGACCAAATCAATAAAAAGATTATTGCGCCCCTAAAGGATGCCAATAACCTTTCCGATATGCCCGACTTTAACGATGTAACCAAGCTGGGTGATGGTAAGGAAATGGTTGACCGACTTACAAACCTGATTGCCATTTTTGAAAAACCGGAGTTGGACTTTAGTAAAAACCGTGCCGAAGGTGATGATATTTTAGGTGACGCCTATGAATACCTGATGCGCCACTTTGCCACCGAAAGCGGAAAAAGTAAAGGACAGTTTTATACACCTGCCGAAGTCAGCCGCATTATGGCGATGATTATTGGCATCTCCAAGGCTGAAACAACTGCAAGAACAGAAGTGTACGACCCCACTTGTGGTTCCGGGTCACTGTTGTTGCGCATCGGTACGGCTGCTAAAGCAAAAGTTACGCTATTCGGACAGGAAAAGGATTCAGCTACCTCCGCCCTGGCCCGGATGAATATGATTTTGCACGATTACCCCACCGCAGAAATAAAACAAGGCAACACACTGGCAAAACCACTTTTCGAGGAAAATGGCAATATGAAGCAATTCGATTACGTAGTTGCCAATCCTCCATTCAGTGACAAACGTTGGAGTAACGGGCTATCACTTCCTGAAGATGGAAAGTATAACCGTTTTGAGAGTTTTGGTGTACCACCATCTAAAAATGGTGATTTTGCTTACCTGCTCCACATTGTGCGCTCCCTAAAACGTCATGGTAAAGGGGCTTGCATTTTACCGCATGGTGTTTTGTTTCGGGGAAATTCAGAAGCCGAAATTCGCAAGAACCTCATCAAAAAAGGCTATATAAAAGGGATTATTGGTTTACCGGCCAACTTATTCTTTGGCACAGGTATTCCGGCCTGTATTATTGTGCTGGATAAAGAGAATGCTCATAACCGCAAAGCCATTTTTATGATTGATGCCAGCAAAGGCTTCAAAAAAGATGGCAATAAAAACCGCTTGCGCGAACAGGATATTCGCAAAATAACCGACGTGTTCAACAATGAAACCATTATCAGCGGTTACAGCAAAATGGTTTATGTTTCCACCATCGAGGAAAACGATTACAACCTGAATATTCCGCGCTATATCGATGCGCAGGAAAAAGAAGACATACAGGATATTGATGCCCATTTAAACGGAGGAATCCCCGATACCGACATCAACGATTTGGAAAGGTACTGGAAGGTGTTTCCAACATTAAAAGGCGATTTATTCAGCCAGTCACGGCCCGGTTATTCCAATTTGAATATTGAGCACGACCAAATCAACAATACCATTTACGGGCATCCTGAGTTTGTATCGTTTATGGGCAATATGGATGAACTTTTTGCCACTTGGGAAAAGGAATCCGAGACTTACCTGAAAGCCTTGGATAAACACTGCCATCCGAAACAAGTGATTTCCGATATCTCTGACGGTCTCTTAAACACATACGAAAACAAACCGCTGGTGGATAATTACGATGTATACCAACACCTGTTAAGTTATTGGTCCGATGTAATGCAGGACGATGCATACATCATTTCATACGATGGTTGGAAGGCTGAGACCTACAGGATTTTGGTTGAGAACAGGCAGAAAAAGATGATTGATAAAGGTTGGACTTGCGACCTTATTCCGAAGGAATTGGTTATTAACCGTTATTTTTTAACTGAAGAAGGCACTCTTGCAGCATTGGAAAACACCAAAGAAACATTGACTAGCGAAATTTCCGAAATGGAGGAAGAACACAGTGGCGAAGAAGGGCTTTTTGCCGAACTTGACAAAATAAACAAGGGCAGTGCACAAAAACGCATCCAGGAAATACAACAGGTAAAAGACCCCGATTTAAAAAATGAGCTAAAGGCCTTGCAAACCTATGTAAAATTACATACACAGTTGGCCACTATCAACAAACAGATTAAAGAAAAAGAAGAGGAGTTAGATGATAAACTCTATGCCAAATTTCCGCAACTTACAGTGGAGGAAATAAAATTATTGGTGGTAAACGACAAATGGCTAACCTCCATTAAGAATGCCATCAGCTCCGAGATTGACCAGGTTAGCCAGCGTTTAACCAACCGTATTAAAGAACTGGCTGAACGATACGACACCCCACTTCCCGAAACCAATAAACTGGTAGATGATTTGGAAGCCACCGTGAATGCGCACCTTCAAAAAATGGGATTCGCATGGAATTAAAAGAAGGTTATAAAAACACTGAGGTGGGCTTAATTCCTGAGGATTGGGAGGTAAAATATTTAGGTAATCTTGGTGATGTTAGAATGTGTAAAAGAATTTTTAGTTATCAAACTAAAGATAGTGGAGATATTCCCTTTTATAAAATTGGCACCTTTGGGAAGGAACCCGATGCATATATTTCCAAAGAAATATATTGTGAATTTAGAAAAAAATATTCTTTTCCACGAATAGGGTCTGTTTTAATTTCTGCTGCGGGTACAATTGGAAAAACAATTGTCTATAATGGTGAGGATTCATACTTTCAAGATTCAAATATCGTGTGGATTGAAAATAACAATCAAGTAATTCCCAATGAATATTTAAAACACGTTTTTCCGATTGTTAAATTTAGAACAGAAGGAGGTACTATTCAAAGGCTTTACAATGATATTTTAAAAAATGGACTATTCCCACTTCCCCCAACCCTCACTGAGCAAAAAGCCATTGCCCAGGTATTATCCGATACCGATGCCCTTATTCAAGCCATCGAAAAGAAAATAGCCAAGAAAAAACTCCTAAGAAAAGGTGTAATACAAAAATTACTTGAACATAAGGAAATCTGGGAAACGCAAGATTTTGAAAGTTTATGTAAGACATTTACCAAGCAAACTGGGTTCGACTACTCAACTCATATAAAACCAAGTCTACTAAATATTTATCAGAGAGGGACTATCCCCTTTATCCAAAATAAAGATTTTGAGGGATTTTGGTTCAATTTTGAAACAGACTACTACATTCCAGAGAAGGTTGCCGATAAATTTCCAATGATATTACTGGATGAATGGTGTTTACTGATTTCTATTTCAGGGAAAATTGGCAATGTAGGTGTTTTCCCTAATGCAAAAAAGTCATTTATCGGAGGAGCAATTGCAATTGCCAAATTTAAAAATCCTAGACTATTAAATTGGGTAATGATTTATCTACAATCGGAGGAAGGACAGGCTAAGCTATTTAATAACGTTAAAGCAGGTTCACATCAGAATCTGATACTTGATGATATTAGGAAAATAATTGTGCCAATTCCCGGAAAAGAGGAACAAAAACTCATTGCTGACATTCTCAGCGATATTGATAGAGAAATGGACCAACTGGAGCAAAAGCTTGCAAAATACAAACTGGTAAAGCAAGGCATGATGCAGCAGCTACTAACCGGGAAAATCAGGTTAGTAAAACCAAATTCAAAAGCAAACGAAGAAGATTTGGCAATGGTTGCCGAACCCAACGCATACTATAATTATCAAGCGTATGGGAAATAACGACAAACTTGAAAGCGGAAATTTACTGCACAATCGGGGCTTGTTATCCGAGATCAAAAGCCTGATTGATGAGAGCAGGCAAAGGGTTGCAAGCGCTGTAAACGCTGAGCTTACAGCGCTCTACTGGAATATTGGCAAACGCATTAGGACTGATATCCTTAAAAACGAACGGGCAGCATATGGAAAACAAATTCTCGCAACACTGTCGCAACAATTAACGCTGGCATACGGAAAAGGGTGGAGTGAGCAGCAACTCAGGCATTGTCTCCGTTTTGCTGAGACTTTTCCCAATAAAGAGATTGTATACGCACTGCGTATAGAATTGAGTTGGACACATATTCGTCAGCTTATCTTTATTGATGATGAGTTAAAACGCACTTTTTACATTGAAATGTGCAAACTTGAAAAATGGAGTTCGCGCGCACTTCAAAACCGCATGAACTCCATGCTCTACGAGCGCACAGCCATCAGCAAAAAGCCAGAAGAAACCATTAAGAACGATCTGGAAAAACTCGAAAAAGAACAGAAACTCAATCCCGACCTGGTTTTTCGTGACCCTTACTTTCTCGATTTCCTCGGTTTGTCCGACACCTATACTGAAAAAGATTTGGAAGAGGCCATCCTCGTCGAGCTTCAACGCTTTATTGTGGAACTGGGCAGCGATTTTGCCTTCCTTGCCCGACAAAAGCGCATTTCAATCGACAACCGCGATTACTACATCGACCTGCTGTTTTACCACCGCCGCTTGAAATCGCTGGTGGCCGTCGACTTGAAAATTGGCGAGTTCGAAGCAGGCTTCAAAGGCCAAATGGAACTTTACCTGAACTACCTCGAAAAGCACGAAATGGTGGAAGGCGAGAACAGTCCCATCGGGCTGATTCTATGTGCCGGTAAGAACTACGAGCACATCGAGTTGATGCAACTCCGTAAAAGCAATATCAGGGTTGCCGAATACTTAACCCTGCTGCCGCCAAAAGAAGTATTGGAGCAAAAACTGCATAAAGCAATTGAAATAGCACAATCACGCATGAGTGAAGAATAAAGTTATGATCAACATTGATGATTTGGAGCGCAAAACGCAAAACCGCGTGGTAAAACTCTTTAATAAGGAATTAAAATACAGCTACCTGGGTAACTGGGAAGAGCGAGAAGGGAACAGCAATATTGAGGAGGATTTGCTAAAAAAATACCTGTCACGCAAGGGTTATTCCAACTTTCACATCAGCAAGTCCATATTTGAATTACAGCAGGTAGCCACCAACTTTAGCGACAGTCTATACACCACCAACAAAAATGTGTATAGCAAACTACGTTTTGGTGTTCCGGTAAAAGTAGGTGCCGGGGAAAATTATGATACCGTGAAACTGATTAACTGGCACGAACCACAAGATAATGATTTTTACATCGCCGAGGAAGTCACCTATAAAGGCAACAAAACCAAACGTCCTGATATTGTGCTTTACATTAACGGTATTGCTATTGCGGTGTTGGAATTAAAACGTGGTATTGTGGATATTGGAGAAGGTATTCGTCAAAATATCACCAATTTACAGGACCGTTTCATCAAACCATTTTTCGCAACCAATCAGATTCTCTTTGCAGGAAACGACTCGGAAGGTTTGCGTTATGGTACCATCAGTAGCGAAGAAAAATACTACCTCAAATGGAAAGAGGATGTTGATGATACTTCACGACTGATGCTTGATAAATACCTGATTAAGATGTGCAGCAAAGAACGGATAATAGAATTGCTGTACGATTTTATCATATACGATGCAGGAATAAAAAAACTCCCCCGTGTTCATCAATATTTTGGTATCAAAGAAGCTAAAAAGTTTGTCAACCGTTATGAAGGAGGTATCATTTGGCATACCCAGGGTAGTGGCAAAAGCTTAACAATGGTCTATTTAGCAAAATGGATTTTAGAAAGTAATTCCAATGCCCGCATTGCCATAATCACCGACAGAGACGAACTCGACAAACAGATAGAAGATGTGTTTACCGATGCTGGTGAAACCATTTTCCGAACCTCAAGCGGCAACGATTTGATGGGTAAACTGGTGCAGCCATTGCCGCGCATATTATGCTCATTGGTACATAAATTCGGCAGAAGAGATGTGGATAATTTTAGCCGGTTTATCGCTGAACTCCAGAATAATCCCATTCAGGTATCGGGGGAATTGTTTATTTTTGTGGATGAATGCCACCGCACCCAAAGCGGAAAGTTACACAAAACCATGAAAGCCATGTTGCCCAACGCAGTATTTATTGGCTTTACGGGAACACCGTTGCTTAAAAAAGACAAACAAACCAGTCTGGAGGTTTTTGGTAGGTATATTCACACCTACAAATTCAATGAAGGTGTTGAAGATAAAGTAATTCTCGACTTAATGTACGAAGCGCGTGACATTGACCAAAAACTAACTTCCCAAAAGAAAGTAGATGAATGGTTTGTGGCCAAGACAAAGGGTCTGAATGATTTTCAGAGAGCAGAACTTAAAAAGAAATGGGGAACAATGCAAAATGTACTCAGCAGCCGCTCCCGGATGGAAAAAATTGTAATCGACATCATTTTTGATTTTTCAACCAAAAGACTTTTGATGTCATCACGCAGCAATGCCATCCTGGTTGCCAACTCCATTTACGAAGCATGCGAGTATTATAAACTATTTCAAAAAACAGCCTTTAAAGACAAATGTGCAGTTGTAACGTCATACAATCCACAAACAAGTGATGTATCAACCGAAGATACCGGAGCAAATACAGAAACACAAAAAGAAGCCATTTACAACCTCTATGAAGAGCTATTAAGAGACGTTATATCTCAGGCCAATAAATCCAAAACGGAGGTGTATGAGGATTGGGCAAAAGCAAAATTCAAGAAAGAACCGGCGAATATGAAACTGTTAATTGTTGTCCAAAAATTATTAACCGGATTTGATGCACCTGCTTGTGCCTACATATATTTGGATAAGACCATGCAAGACCACGGCTTGTTCCAGGCCATTTGCCGTACCAATCGTGTCGATGGCGATGATAAAGACTTTGGATATATCGTTGACTACAGAGGCTTGTTTGATAATGTAGGCAAGGCAATTTCAGTATATACGTCTGAATTGGATACAGAAACGTTTCAAAAAACGGATATAGATATCATGCTAAAAGACCGTTTGGAAGCAGGTAAAAAACTCCTGAATTATGCGATGGAGGAATTGGTATTGTTATGTGAACCGGTTGAAAATCCTAAAGGTACTTTAGAATACCAGCATTACTTTTGTGGCAATCCGGAAAATGAAAACGACCTCAAGGATACTGCGCTCAGACGTACTCAGCTCTACAAAAAAACGGTTGCTTTTATTCGTGCCTATGCCAACATTGCGGAGGAATTGGAAGAAGCCGGTTACACAGTACATGAGATAAAAGACATCGAAAAAGAATTGGATTTATATATCAAGCTTCGTGAGCAAATAAGAAAAGCTTCCGGTGAGACCTTGGATATGAAAGCCTATGAAGCAGATATGCGATACCTGTTGGATGCATATATCCAGGCAGAAGCCCCGGAAGACATTACCCCATTCGATGGGATGTCTTTGCTGGATATTATTTCAAACGAAGGAGTGGCAGCAGCCCTCGAATCGTTGCCAAAAGGCATGAAAGGAAATCAGGGTGCAATTGCTGAAACCATCGCCAACAATGTTCGGCGCAAAATCATCAAAGATCAACATTTAGACCCTGCATTTTTCGAGTTGATGTCCAAATTGTTAGATGAGCTTATCAAACAACGTAAAGCAAATGCAATAACATACGAAGAATATTTAAAACGAATTGCAGAACTGGCCAAAAAGACCAATTCAGGACAGGACGATGATACTCCTGTCATTATCAAAACCGCAGGAATGAGAGCCTTATACAACAACCTCGATAAAGATGATAAACTGGTTGTGTTGTTAGACAGCGTGATTAAAATCAATAGCCCCGCTGATTGGAGAGGCAACATAACAAAAGAAAACGTAGTTAAACGGAATATATACCAGGCATTGGTTAAAAACTTGGGGAATGACGATCTCTCTACTGAACAATTAGTAGCAGAGCCGCCACAAGGTTACGGCCTTCCCAGCAAAGTAGAGAGGATCTTTAAAATTGTAAAAGAACAAGCTGAATATTGATGCAGTATTTGAAACTAGGAAATATTGATATTGAAGTCGAGCAAAAGAATATTAAAAACATTCATTTGAGCGTGTATCCACCCAATGGAAGGGTTCGGATTGCGGCACCTGTTAAAATGGATTTAGATACGATACGGGTTTTCGCGATATCCAAGCTACAATGGATAAAAAAACAGCAGGAAGTTTTGCGGCAACAGGAACGGGAATCTGAACGGGAGTTTTTGGAGCGTGAAAGCCACTATTTTTTTGGTAAAAGATATTTGCTTAAAATAATTGAAGCAGATGCAACCCCGAAAATTGAAATAGACCACAAATACATTCATCTGCAACTTAGACCAAACTCCGATACATCAAAGCGAGCTGAAATATTAACGGAATGGTATCGCACCCAGCTTAAACAAATAGTACCTGATTTAATTTCAAAATGGGAAAGAGTTATTGGTGTTGAATGCAATAAGTTTGGCATCAAGAAAATGAGAACGAAATGGGGTACTTGTAATGCCGGGGCAAAACGCATCTGGCTGAATCTGGAATTGGCTAAAAAACCAAAAGAATGTTTGGAGTATATTATTGTGCACGAGCTAGTCCATCTAATTGAGCGAAGTCACAATCAACACTTCGTGAAATTGATGGATGAGTTTTTGCCCAAATGGAGATTCTATCGTGATGAATTAAACAGATTGCCGTACAGCCATACGGATTGGAATTATTGAAAAAACAGTAATACTAGTTTATTAAATCCATTATTGACGATGATTTTTGTTCTCTAAGATTCGAGATCGATTATAATAATTGTAAATAAGAAATATGAAAAGAATCATCATCTGAACGTTTGGTGCGATTAGAACGTTTTGTGAGTATATGGAAGTGTTATGAATAAAATAGTCGATAATTGGAATAACAGGTATTCAGGCGATGAATATGCTTACGGCGAATTGCCCAATAATTATCTTCAGGAACAATTGAAAAAGTTGCCTGCGGGAAAAATATTGTTTCCTGGCGAGGGTGAGGGGAGAAATGCTGTGTATGCTGCCCGAATGGGATGGGAGGTAGGGGCTTATGATATAAGTCCGGTAGGAAAAATGAAAGCAGAAAAGCTTGCAGCAAAACATCATGTACAAATTGATTACAGCGTAGGTGAGATACAGCATCTTGATTATCAAAAAGAGCAATTTGATGTTGTGGCATTGATATATTTGCATTTGGCCAAGGATGAAAGACGCTCATTGTATGATTCAATTTATCATGTATTACGTCCCGGCGGCATCGTGATAGCCGAGCTTTTCAGCAAGAACCATATCGAATATCAAAAGAAAAACAGGAATGTGGGTGGTCCCGGGAACATAGACTTTTTATATTCCATCCGGGACATGAAAGACGACTTTCATACATATTCAATCCTGGAGCTGGAAGAGGTGGAGATTGAATTGCAGGAAGGTGAGTATCATAATGGAACAGCCTCGGTCATTCGTTTTATCGGCAGAAAAGACTTTGTGGTACCGACATCGGGCGTATGGATTTAAAGAACAAATTGATGGAAGAAGATAAAGCGATTAGCGGTCGCCGGTGGCTGGCGGCCTATGTGAAGATGCACCACGAGAAGAAGGTGCGCGACCGGCTCGGAGAAATGGACATCGAATGCTTCCTGCCGGTGCAGGAGGAGGTGCGCATGTGGAGCGACCGCAAAAAAAAGGTAGAGCGGGTGCTTATCCCCATGATGATCTTCGTACATGTGAATAGCGATGAACAGCGCAGTGTCATCACCCTTCCGTCGGTGATGCGTTACATGGTGCTCCGTGGTGAGCGCACACCCACCACCATTCCTGCCACGCAGATGGACCAGTTTCGTTTCATGGTCGATTTCTCCGATTCACCTGTCCGCTTCGATAGTCAACTGCTGCGCCCGGGTGAGAAAGTACGCGTAATCAAGGGATCGCTTGCCGGCCTCGAAGGTGAGCTGATCACCGTGGATGGCAAATCGGGCATCGCCATTCGCATCAATCAGCTTGGCTGTGCCATGGTGGAGATGCAAAGCTCCATGGTAGAGCGTATTGGGGAAAGATGATTTTTTCATTAAATTTGCGGAATGAAGAAAGTGTTCAAATCTGCTCAGCTGGAGATTTACAAGCCGGAACTGTCGGAGGTGAAGGTGCCCCTGGCCGGCGGTGTAGCTGCAGGACCCTTCTCTAATGTGGATGATTTCGTGAGTGAGCGCATTGACATCAACAAGCTGCTTATCCGGCATCCTGAGGCTACCTTCTACGCGCGGGTGCGGGGCAGCTCCATGGCAGGCGATTTCAACGATGGCGACCTGCTGGTGGTGGACAGGGCCGAGGAGTGGTCGCACAACCGCATTGCGCTCTGTTATATGGACGGAGAGTTCACCGTAAAACGAATTGATGTGGAGAACGGCGTATGCACGCTTGTTCCCTCCAATACTGCTTTTCAACCCATCGTGATCACGTCGGAGAATACGCTGATCGTATGGGGCATTGTCATCTATTCCATCCGAAAGCACTGATGATAGCACTGGTCGACTGCAACAATTTCTATGCTTCCTGCGAAAGAGTTTTCAATCCTTCGCTCAACAAGCGTCCCGTGGTGGTACTCTCCAATAACGACGGGTGTGTCATCGCGCGCAGCAATGAAGCCAAGAAAGCCGGCATTCAGATGGGTGTGCCCGCTTTTCAGGCGGAGGCATTGTTCAAAAGACACCATGTTGCGGTCTATTCGGCCAACTTCAGCCTGTATGGCGACATGAGCCGCCGGGTGATGAGCATCCTTGCTGCCTATACGCCTCTGCAGGAAGTATATTCGGTGGATGAGTGTTTTCTCGATCTCTCAGGGATGCAGGACCTGAGGGCGTATGGTTTGCGCATGAAGGAGCAGGTGGGTCGATGGACAGGCATACCCATCAGCGTGGGTGTTGCCCCTACCAAGGTGCTGGCCAAGGTAGCCAACCGCATCGCGAAGAAGTATCCTTCTCAGACCGACGGTTGCCACATCATCGACACCGAGGAGAAAAGGCAGAAAGCGCTCCGTTGGCTACCTGTGGAAGATATCTGGGGAGTAGGGCGCCGCAATGCAGCGAAACTACTGGCGGAGGGAGCAACCAAAGCCCTTGATTTTGCAAATATGCCGGAGTCTTGGGTGCGGAAAAATATGACCATCACCGGTGTAAACCTGCAGAAGGAGCTCAACGGGATAGGCTGTATCGACTTTGTAGATTGGGAGAAAAGCAAGAGTTATTCGGTGACCCGCACCTTCGAGAAAGAATACGAAACATGGGACGAGATCAAAGAAAGGGTCGTCACGTTCACCGCAATGGCCGCTGCGAAAATACGGAAACAACAGTCGATGTGCAGCCGCCTGTCGGTATTTGTGCAGACCAACTATTTTAAAGATACGGAAGAAGCCCTCTCGCGCAGCATAGAAGTAAGGCTTCCTTTCCCCACCTCTTCCACGCTGGAGATTGTGGATTTTGCCGTGGCGGGACTAAAAAAGATTTACGAATCCCACCTCCGTTATAAACGTGCCGGGGTTACCCTGTATAATTTTATCGATGAAGATCAGCATCAGCCATTCCTTTTCGAAGAAATGAATTCCAATCCCCGCCACAGGAAGCTGATGGATACCCTTGATGCCATCAATGCCAATACCTCCTGCTCCGGTGTTCGACTGGCTTCACAGGATACCCGCCGGTTTAAAATGTATCAACAGCATCTTTCCAGAAAATATACTACCGATATCCGGGAGATATTGGATGTCAAAAATAGCTGAAGAGGC
This sequence comes from Bacteroidetes bacterium GWC2_46_850, assembly GCA_001768325.1. Lineage (GTDB taxonomy): Bacteria > Bacteroidota > Bacteroidia > Bacteroidales > Dysgonomonadaceae > Proteiniphilum. The sequence continues at coordinate 203,780 of MENQ01000023.1, forward strand.
ATTAATGGCCGTTGAACAGACTCATATCACGTCACTCATCGCCAGATAATTGGCCTGGTGAGCATAAATAAAGAGCAATGAACCTCCTTTGATGGTGTTGATGATGGGTGTTGCCAGTTCACGGGGTAGTGCCGGACATCCAAAGCTGCGACCCAGCCGCCCGCTGGAACGGATAACCGCTTCGCTGCAGTAATCGGCTCCGTGGATTACAATGGCCCGGGGCCTCGCCTGATCATTGATCCCTTCTTCCAGTCCGTCCAGCAACAGAGAATACCCGTTGCCACCCTGATAGGTGCCGCCCGTGCGGTAAAAACCCAGTGAACTTTGGTGTGATCCGTTTCTGTTGGAGAAGGAGGTGGCGTAATTTTCTCCACTGTTTCGGCCGTGTGATACATAGGTTACAAAAAGCATCTCTTTCTTTGCCATATCCAATACATACATTCTCTTCTCGGTAGAAGGAAGATTGAAATCGATCAATGTCAGCAGAGAATTATTCTGTTTGTTTAACTTTTTGTAACCGATGTATGCTGCCTTGAAAGCATCGAAATGCACCAGTTCCTCCAGTTTCATCTGTTTGTAGAGAAGGTCGCAATCAGAGGAAGAGAAGTCTGTTTTGGTGATCTCCTTTTTGCTCTCTCTGGTTCCTATTGGGAAAGAGAGAGCAGAGATAATAAAAAATATAATAGAAAACAGGATGATACGCATAGTCATATTCAGAAAAAGTACTGCCAAATATACAATTTTTCCTGAATATCACTGTTAATCAATTACAATAACCACAGATTGCCGGATAGTTGCCTTGTCGTATACAAATTTTGCATGTGACGATGCGTTTCGCACACACATGTGCGAGCGGGGGGTGGTACCCAGCGAAGGGCTGTATTCAATGATGTTTTTTCGGGGATATTGAACCGGTACCCCATGAATGTAAGCCCCATTGGTAAAACGGGAGGCATAGGGGGCATAGCCCGCTATTTCGCTGGTGCCGTCTTTCACGTAGAGCATCTTTTCCTTTTTTTCCTGGATGGCAAAAATCCCGGTCGGTGTCTCATGGGCATGAGGCGGTTTATGGACGCCCGAGGTTGCCGGGTTCATACTCAATATATGCCAGGCCTTCCCATTTTTTTCCAACACGGCGATGTTCTGGTTGGTAACATCCACCGCCACCACTTTATTAAACAGTGCGTTGTCGCCCCACGAAAGAAGATACCGTTTGGGTAATAGATAGGTTCCTTCCATCGATACCCCCGTCACAGACAGGAAGTCGGTGGTGTCGCTTCCATTGATTTTTACCAGCCAGCCGTCACGGCCATATCGTACCAGCGTGGTGTCTCCCTCCGCATCATATAGTGGCACTGATTGATAGCGTTCCACACCCTGTTGGTCGGATACCCGTCCATAATCATTTCGCACGAAATCTTTTATGGTTGGCGCTTCCCCGTTTTTATTTTTGTAATTACTTAACACACCCCAGGAACCTCCTTCAGAAACAGCATTCTCCACACGAACTATTTCTTTTTTTATCTTCTCCCATTGAAATTTGCGAACCGTATCCTGATACGGATATTCATCCTCCAGCGTATATTGATCATATTGTAAATCTTTTTTCAAAACAATATCCTCCTGGGTCACAATTTTCTTTTCTTTGGGAATAGAATGAATGGTATCTTCAGGAATGATGCCGATATCCCTGTTTTTGCCTTCATTTCGGCTGTCGGCATCGCATCCTGATTGGGCTAACATAATAATAGAAAAGAAAAGTGCAAAGAGATTTCTTAAGCTCATCGGTTGCGATATTTTAAACTTTGTTCCGGTTTTGTTTTTGTCGGATGGTTTTGTAAGCTATAACATGATTTGAGCGGAGAATGTTCATACGGCCCGAGTTTGAAATCCTTTGCAGAGTGACCCAACTTTTATGTTGCTTTTTTGTTATGTCTATTCAGATTTTTATAATCTGAATAGGTTTACCATTTTTTTATATAAAAATTACAGCAATGACAGAAAGAATTAACATACATGAGCTTGAACCGGAATCTTACAAGGCTATGATGGGGCTCGAAAAATATTTGAATCAGACCGGTTTGAGCAAAAGTCTGAAGGAGTTGATCAAAATCAGGGCTTCCCAAATTAACGGATGTGCCTTTTGTATTGCCATGCATACCAAAGATGCACTGGAGCTTGGAGAAGACCATAGACGGCTCTTTGCCGTTTCCGCCTGGTGGGAATCACCCTTGTTCACCGAAGAAGAGAGAGTCGCCTTGCAAATGACTGAGGAAATTACATGTATTGCCGACAAGGGACTGACCGAAGAAACATATCAGCGGGCAAAAGGAATCTTTACCGATCATGAAATTGCACAAATCATTGTGGCAATTGGTGTGATTAATATATGGAACAGGTTTGCAGTTTCCACACACATGGTTTTTGAGCGGCTGTAATTGTCTGATTATTCTCATGCTCAAAAACAATTTTTTTGTCGAATTGTTATATACGCAGCGAATAATCACAGCTGAAATTTAAATTCGTTCAAAAAAACAGATAAATGATTCAAAACGATTTACCTGCAATTTTCCGTGACTATAATCCATTAGAAGATAAAATGTTCTCTCTCATCGACAATGATGGGCATGTGATTAATCAGAAATATATGCCTACGCTCGATGATGATACCGTTATTAATGCATATAAACAGATGCATTATGAGCGGATAGCCGATGAAATGGCGATCTCTTTTCAACGCCAGGGACGCATGTATACCTACACGCCCAACCTGGGACAGGAAGCCATACACATCGCAGCCGGCATGCACATCAGAGAGCAGGACTGGCTGGTGCCGGCCTTTCGGGAAATGGGTACCCTGCTGGCAAAAGGGGTGACCATGAAAGAGATGTTTCTTTTTTATCTGGGAAATGAGCATGGAGGCAGTTTTAAAAATGCCAACCATACATTGCCCATTGCCATTTCAATAGGAACCCAGCTACACCACGCTACAGGTATTGGATACTCCGTAAAATACCAAAAAAAGGATGAAGCAGTCTTTACCTTTATCGGTGATGGAGGTACGTCGGAGGGCGATTTCAGTGAAGCGTTGAACTTTGCCGGTGTGTGGCAGGTGCCGGTTGTCTTCACCATACAAAATAACCAGTACGCCATCTCAGTACCGGTCAAGTCACAGACGAAATCGGTCAACCTCGCCGTGAAGTCGGTCGCTTTCGGTATCCCGGGTATCAAAGTGGACGGGAACGATTTCTTTGCGATGTATCTGGCCTACAAAACTGCTGCCGAGTATGCTCTCTCAGGAAAGGGGCCTGTATTGATTGAAGCGTTTACCTATCGGCTGGGAGCACATACCACCTCCGATGATCCCACCAAGTACCGCAAAAAGGAGGAAGAGACAGAGTGGGGGCTGACTGATCCGTTGATGAGACTAAGACGTTATATGGAAAAAAAGGGAATATGGAACATCGATGTGGAGAAACTGACTGAAGAATACAAACAACAGATCAACGGACAGTTCCTCGATGCAGAGCAAAGTAAGAGATATCCCCATGATGATGTGTTCGACCATATGTTTACCGATATGCCGGACGACCTGAGGAGACAAAGAGCCGCATATGAAGAATTTTTAAGCTGGAAGGAGAACAGGAGATGAGTGTGATGACCATGGTGAAAGCGATTAACAACGCTTTGGATATCAAATTAAAAGAGGATGATGCTGTCGTTGTTTATGGCGAAGATGTGGGTGTTGAAGGAGGCGTCTTTCGTGTGACCGAGGGGTTACAGAAGAAATATGGTGTGGAACGGGTGTTCGACTCCCCCCTGGCTGAGTCGGGTATCGTGGGTACCGCACTGGGAATGGCTGTCTCCGGTCTCAGACCGATTGTGGAATTACAGTTTGAAGGGTTTACCTATCCTGCCTTTAACCAGATCGCTTCGAACGTGTCGCGGATGCAGAACCGATCGCGGGGAAAATATACGGTGCCCATGGTAATCCGTTTCCCTTATGGTGGTGGTATCAATGCACTGGAGCATCATTCCGATAGTCCGGAAGCACTTTACGCACACATACCCGGGCTTAAGGTGGTGGTCCCCTCCACTCCCTACGATGCCAAAGGGTTGTTGATTTCGGCCATTGAGAGCAACGACCCGGTCGTCTTCATGGAGCCGAAACGAATTTACCGGGCCATCAAACAGGAGGTGCCGGACGAAAAATATAGCCTGCCGCTGGGTAAGGCCAAAGTGATCCACGATGGATCCGACGTCACCGTCGTTGCCTTCGGTGCGTTGATCCGGGAATGTCAGAAAGCCATTGCCATGGCTGAGGAGGCGGGCATCTCGGTAGAACTGATTGATCTCCGCACCATCTATCCCATCGACAGGGAAACCATCCGTAATTCGGTACGGAAAACAGGCCGGATGGTTGTGGTAGCCGAGGCACACGAATCATTCAGCGTGGGTTCGGAGCTGATCGCCATCACCAATGAGGAAGCATTCCTTTACCTAGAAGCTCCTCCCCGCAGGGTGATGGGCTTTGATACCATTGTCCCGCTGGCACAAGGAGAACAGTATTTCATTATTTCCCCTGAACGTATTTTTTACGAAATAGAAAAGACATTCAACTTTTAATCCGGCTATTGCGGTTTCAACACCATTAAAAAAAAGAAATTCTGATGAGGTATACATTTAATTTCCCCGATTTAGGAGAAGGACTCGAAGAAGGAACCATCCTGGAATGGTACGTCGCTGAAGGACAACAGGTAAAGGAAGGTGACCCGCTTGTACAGATGGAGACCGATAAGGTGGTGGCCGACATCCCATCGCCCCGGCAGGGCATGATTGCACTGCTGCATGGCAGCGTGGGCGATGTCATCAAAGTGGGTTCGCCGCTTGTGGAGATTGAGACCGAAGCTGCCGGTGGCGCACAGGAAAGCCATCAGCCGGAAGAGAAGAAAGAGAATGTGACCACCGAACCTGTTTCCGAGACGGAAGAAGATGCCGGTGCGGTGGTGGGAACCATGGAGGTGGCTGAGAAAGATGCCATCCTGCCCGAAAGCATTGAAGGTACAAAAGAGGGTAATGCTTCGTTGAATGTGCCGTCACGCAAAGCACTGGCTACACCGGTTGCCAGGGCCATGGCCAAAGAAATGGGAATTGACATCAACAACGTGCCGGGCAGCGGCCCCTCGGGAAGGGTGAAAAGCGAAGATATTCTGAATTTCAAAACCGGAATACAGAGAACTGCTCCCACCCAGCCAGACAAAGCAACGGCAGCTGAGGATGTGACCTACCTGCCATTGACACAGATCCGAAAGGCCATAGCCAGAAACATGATTCACGCCAAACACAATGCCGCCCACATGTCGGTTTTTGAAGAAGTGGAGATATCAGGATTAATGGCTGTGAGAGACCGGTATAAACAAAAGTTTGCCGAAAAGGGGGTCAAGTTGACCTATCTGGCATTTATTGTGAAAGCGGTGGCCATGGCATTGAAGAAACATCCCCAACTCAATTCGCAGATCGATACCGAAAATAGCCGGATGATTGTCCGCAACCGTTATCATATCGGCATTGCCGTGGATGCTCCCGATGGACTTGTGGTACCGGTCATACGGGATGCCGATCGCCTGTCGATCTTCCGGATAGCGCAGCTGATCGGTGAACTGGCCGATAAGGCGAGAAAACGGAAGCTGACCATCGATGAGATGAAAGAGGGTTCTTTCTCTATTACCAGCTTTGGATCCATTGGCGGTATTTTTGCCACGCCCGTGCTCAACTATCCACAGGCGGGCATACTGGGGATCGGAAGAATATTGCAGACTCCCATCGTGAGAGACAATGAAATTGTGATTGGCCATATCATGCCGCTTTCACTCACAGTGGATCATCGCATAGTCGACGGTGGCGAAACAACCCGTTTTATTTATCATGTCATGGAATACCTTACCGATCCCGTCTCTTTTTTAATGGAAGAATAATTTTTTTAAAGAGAACCGATGTCATGAATTAAAAAAATTGTAAATTTGTCGAAAGACAGTTATTCAATTTTTTTAAATTTTTTTTCATGAAACAGGTATACCTTATATTTTTTGTCCTTTTTTTTCTGTGTAACTTTACCCAGATGTCTTGTCAGACCTCTCCCGATAAAGGAGACTTTGCAGACGAAACCCAGTCCACATCCAAAAAAGGGACACCCTCTCAGGATGATATTCAAAGATTTATTGCAAACGGATGGGTCCGTTACAGTGATTTTGGAGCCAAAGGCGACGGGAAGACAGATGACATGGCAGCGATTGTGGCAACTCATGCATTCGCAAATCAGCACAACCTGACCGTAAAAGGCGACGACAAGGCTACGTACTATATCGGAGCGAAAAAACTGACGGCTGACGTCCGGACAAACACTGATTTTGGTACTGCTGCATTCATCATCGACGATACCCAAGTGGAAGACCGGAATGCGCATATTTTTTCGATCAACTCGGGCAAACAGTCATTTAAACCCGCCAATGTTACTTCATTGAAAAGAAACCAACAAAAGTTGGATATTTCACTGTCAGGCCCATGTCTCGTGACAGTAACCGATTCCAATGTAAAACGCTACATCCGATACGGTGCCAATCAAAACAACGGCTCTGCACAAACAGATGTGTTTGTTGTGGATAAAAACGGGGTGGTGGATGCAAATACACCCATCATCTGGGATTTTGATCAGGTCACAGACATTGTGGTGCTTCCGATCGACGAAACGCAACTGACCATCACCGGCGGAAAATTTACCACCATCGCAAACCGGGAGAGTTCAAAATACAGCTACTACGCCCGGGGTATCGCAATCAGACGGTCCAATGTGGTAGTGGACAGACTGGAACACCGCATCACTGGTGAAGGGGAAAATGGCGCGCCGTATGGTGGTTTCATCAGTATCACCAATTGTGCCCATATCACGGTGAAAAATACAATCCTGACCGGCCATAAAGTATATCAGACCATCGGTTCGGCCGGGGTGCCAGTCTCCATGGGTACCTACGATATAAATATCAACCGGGCATTGAACATCACATTCGAGAATTGTAGCCAGACAAATGACATCAACAATTCTGCATACTGGGGAATCATGGGCTCCAATTATTGTAAAAACCTGGTGTATGATGGTTGTACCTTCTCCCGGTTCGATGCCCACATGGGCGTGGCCAATGCCACCATCCGGAATTCAACGCTGGGGCACCAGGGCATAAATGCCATTGGCAGCGGAACGTTTATCGTGGAGAACTCCACCATTCGGGGCACGAGCCTCATCAACCTGCGCTCCGATTACGGCAGTACCTGGGAAGGTGAATTCATCATCCGCAATTGCACATTTGTACCCCGCAGCGTGAAATCGGGCAGCGTGAACCTGATTGGCGGCTCCAATGCCGGTCAGCATGATTTCGGCTACACCTGCTACATGCCGGAAAAAATTACCATAGAAAATCTTCAGATAAAAGATTCCGGCTATCCGGAGAACTACAATGGCCCTGCCATTTTTGCAAATTTCAATAAGCAAATGGTCGACGAGACGTATGTGGAAAAGTATCCCTATATCATCACGAAGGAAGTTGTCCTTAAAAATGTGACTGCAGAAAGCGGCAAGCCTTTGAGAGTAAGTGACAATGGGTATATGTTCAGAAATGTGACTGTAAGTCGGTAACCTCTGTTCTTGATTTTATTGCGGATGTTTTATTCCAATTTTAACGTCATTGAGTTGAGTGCGACCACAATGGTGCTAATGGACATCAGCACTGCTCCCACAGCGGGGCTTAATACAATTCCCACGGGTGCCAGCACACCTGCAGCGAGTGGAATGGCAATGATGTTATAGCCAGCTCCCCACCATAAGTTCTGGACCATCTTGCGGGTGGTATTCTTAGCCAGTGAGAAAAAATGCAGAATGTCGGATGGATTGCTTTTGACCAACACCACATCGGCGGAATCGATGGCCACATCGGTTCCTGCCCCGATGGCAACACCTATCTCTGCCCTGGCCAGTGCCGGGGCATCGTTTACTCCGTCGCCCACCATCATGACCGGTTTTCCATTGTTTTGCCAGGATTGAATGAGTCTTTCCTTATCCTGCGGTAAAAGCTCGGCGTGCACTTCGGTGATATTCACCTGTGCAGCCACGTTTTTGGCATATCCTTCATTGTCGCCCGTAAGCATCACGGGAGTAATTTGCATCCGTTTCAAACCATCCACGGTGTTTTTGGCTTCTTCCTTTATTTCATCGCCTTGTGCCACGATGCCGGCCACTTCGTTGTCCACAATCAGATAACTTACGGAGTTTCCTCTTAGGGCAAGTTCTTGATATCGATTTTTGTCGTAGGGCAGTTTTTTTTGATCGAGATAGGCCGGTTTCACAATCAATAACTGTTTGTCTTCAACCGTTCCGCTGAGGCCGGTGCCACTGATGACTGTTACGTTTTCAGGAGCGGGAAAGCGAATCTCCCGTTTTTCTGCCTCTTCCAAAATACCGACGGCCAGGGGATGATTGGAGTGGCTCTCAAGTGATGCCATCAGGAGCAATACTTCGTCGTTGCTCCATTTATCGGATAGTGACTCCACAACGGAAACCCGGAAATCTCCTTCGGTGAGAGTGCCGGTTTTATCCATCGTGACTACCGCAATTTTTTTCGATTTTTCCAGTGCAACCCTGTTGCGGATGAGCAAACCGTTGCTCGCACCCAGAGATGTGGAGCGGGCCACTACCAGCGGTATGGCAAGACCGAGTGCATGGGGACAGGCGATGATCAGTACGGTTACCAGCCGCTCAAGTGCAATATCTACATTTTTTGTGATCAGAAACCAAACGACAAAAGCAATGATTCCTGCTGTAACGGCCACGTAGAACAAAGCTCTGGCCACTTTATCGGAGAGCGTCTCAGAACGCGATTTCTCCTGCTGTGCTTCGCTGACAAGCTTCATCACCTGCGCAAGGAACCCCGATTCACCCGTACCTGTCACTTCAATCTTTATGGTACCGTTCCCGTTCACCGCACCGCCAATCACCTGATCACCCACTGCTTTCTTTACCGCCTTGGCTTCTCCTGTCACCATCGATTCGTTGACAGTGGTGTTTCCTTCCACAATTTTACCATCCGTGGGGATTTTTTCTCCGGCGTTGACGATTAACAGTTGTCCGATCTGGATTTGTTTGAGGTCCACATCGGTGATATTTCCATGCTCATCCACCAGATGAGCGCTTCCCGGAAGCAGTTCCGCCATCTTTTTCAAAGCGTTACCGGCATTGCCCACTGCCCTCATCTCAATCCAGTGTCCCAGCAACATAATGACTATCAGGGTAGCCAACTCCCAGAAAAAGTCCATGCGATGTCCGGCAGCCGGGAAGAAGTGATTCGAAATAAAAGCATAGACGCTGTAAATATATGCCACTGTAATGCCCATCGAAATCAGGGTCATCATGGCGGGGTTTTTCTCTTTCAGTTCCATTTTGGCTCCCTTCAGAAAAGGGGTGCCGCCATAAAAGAACAGAACGGAGGACAGTACCAGCACAACCCAGTCTGATCCTGGAAATGAAAACTGAAATGGAAGTCTCTCTCCCATAAATGTGGACAGCAAGATGATCGGGATGGTAATGATGAGTGATATCCAGAATTTCTGTTTCAGATTCCCCATGTGAGACATGTGCCCCAAATGTCCGCCGGCATGATCGTGACCTTCATGACCCGTATGATTCATGTGATCATGTGTCACGCGTGTATGGCCGTGCATATCGTGCCCTTCATGCATTGCATGATGGTGCATCTCGTGTTCATGATGGCTGTGTGAATCATGCACATGTTTTCCGTCGTTATTCGCATTTGTGTGTTCCATCTCTGAGTATTTTATTTTAAACAGGGGGAAATATCCAAACGGGATATTCCCCCCTAACCAAAAAAATCTATTGCATTAATTAATTTCTGTATTTGCAACATTCGGGCAAGGCATTGTACGCTGCCTGGTCGGCCTTAAACTTGTCGGTGTCGTGACCGGCTTTGGCTACGGCCTTTGCAATGTCGTCGGGCGATGTTTTCTCGGGATCGTAATTCAAATGCAATACTTGTTTCTCCATCTCCCAGCTTGCAAAGGAAACGCCTTCCACTTCCTTCGCCGCTTTTTCAATGCGATCCTTGCACATTTCACATTTTCCTTTCACATTGAGCATGGCATGTTCTTCGTGGGCACCACCGGCTGTCATGTGATCCGTTTCGTTGTGTTGGGTGCCCGTTTCCATGTGTTCCATTTCATTATCTGGTGCTGAATTGTTCTTGCCGGATGATCCTGAGTTGCAGGAAATGAACAAGAGTGTACTCAGCGCGAATGTTGCTAAAATTGTTGTTTTCATCTTTGTTACAGTTTAAAATTTTAATAATTTGATTGTTAACCTCTGTATTTGCAGCAAGCAGGCAATGCATCGTATGTTGCCTTGTCTGCCTTATATTTATCGGTATCATGTCCTGCTTTGGCAATGGCTTTGGCAACAGCATCTGCCGATGTCTTTACCGGATCAAAATTGAGATGCAACTGTTTTGTCTTGATGTCCCAACTTGCAGAAGTGACACCACTGACAGATTTTGCTGCTTTCTCAATGCGATCCTTGCACATCTCGCACAAACCCTGCACCGCCAGCATCGCATGCTCACTGCCCGAAGCAGCGGCTTGCATGTTGTGACCCTCATGTCCCGTGGGGGGCGCTGTACTTGCTGGAGTGGCCCCATTCATTGTATGCCCCTCGTGCCCCGTTACTGCCCTTCCTGCTTCATCGTTCATCATGCTGCGTTTCCCTGCCAACTGTGCACTGGCATCGATGGTAAATGCGCCATTGGTCACAATCTCTTCTCCGTCGTGTATGCCGGATAATACCACGTAAGCGTCACCAAGCGACGGCCCCAGTTCAATTTCCCGAAGCAGGAAGGCGGGTGTCTCGGTGTCGGGCTGTTTCACGTAGACGATGGAACGCTTTCCTGTCCAGAGGATGGCCGACTTGGGAATAACAACCTCATTGTTATATTGTTTAAGCGGAGCGTTGATGAGTGCGTTGGCATACATCTCCGGTTTTAGCTCCATGCCGGGATTGGCTGTCTCTACGCGCACTTTGGCGGTACGTGTGGCAGGATCCAGAATGGGATTGATAAAAGATATTTTTCCCGAAAAAGTTTTACCTGGTAACGACTGAAGGGTGTATTCCAGCCGGTCGCCCACTTTCAGAAAAGGAAGATCCGACTCGTATGCATCGAAGACAGCCCATACCTGCGACAGGTTGGCCACATCGAAGAGCACGGTGCCGGTATTTACATAATCACCCTGGTTTACATTTTTTGAAATTACGATACCGCTTGTGGTAGCGGCTACATCGATTAGCGGAGAAACCTCACCCGACTGTTCAATACGTGCGATCTGTTGATCGGTGAGTTTCCACAGACGTAATTTTTCTCTTACCGCCTGTATCAAAGCGGGCTGTAGATCTTTCATCTTCGCTGCTTCAATCAGTTCCTGTTGTGCGTTTAACAGCTCAGGTGAATAGATGGTGGCGATGGGTTGTCCACGACGTACACTTTCGCCGGTAAAGGTGACAAACAGCTTTTCGATGCGCCCACTTACGTGAGAGGTCTGCGATTGAGAGAGACGTTCGTCCACCTGAATGGTGCCATAAAGTTGGACCTCCTTCACCGGATTCTGTCTGCTCACGATGGTTGTTTGTACATTAGCTAATGCGGCGGCTTCAGCCGATAGCTGAATGGCATTTGGGTCAATAGCCGCATCGCCCGATCCGGTTGTCTTTAGCGGAATGAGGTCCATGCCGCAAATGGGGCAGTCGCCCGGCTCTTCCATTCTTATCTGGGGATGCATGGCGCAGGTCCAGATGGTGGGTTCCGCTCCGTGATCATGTGCTTCTTCCACTGTAACTGTTTCCTGTGACTTTTGTTCCTTGTTGTTCCCCGAAAAAATAAGCCAGCCGAGAAGCAAGCCGGTCAGCAGGATCAATCCATACCTTAAATAGGGATGCTTGCCAATCTCTTTAATTTTATTCTTATCCATAATGCTAGTTATATTTTAATTGTTTGTTGTATCAAAAGAATGTAATTTTTGGATGGATGCCACAATTGTGTTGTATTCGGCAATTACCTCGGCTTGCCGCAACTGATAATCGAGCAACTGCCGCTGCACCTGAATCACGTTGGTGAGATCGCTCTTTGCAGTAACAAATTCCTGTACAACCAACTGGTAGGTTGTTCTGGCCAATTGCTCCTGTTTTCGGTAGAGTGCAATCTTACGCTCGGTATTGTCGAGTTGCTGTTTCAGTTTAAACAAATCGGACTGAAGTATATTTATTGTGTTATTGTACTTTTCCCGGGCCGATTGCCACATAAAGCGGCTTTCGCGTTGTTGTGCTCCGTATTTATTCCGATATAAGGGGAGGGTGATGGAAAACATGGGCATCACCATATCCATACCGGTCATTTCGGGTGCCATGCCCTGATCCATCTGCGCTGTCTTGCTTTCGCCAATCAGCATGTATTGCAATCCGATCCCGAACATGGGATAACTCATTTTCAAGTCCATCTCTCTCTTTGCGCGGTATGCCAGTTCTTCTTCTTTCAGCATTCCCAACATGGGGTTTTGATTTTTTATTTCACGCATAGAAGAAGCTTTGTCGAAGAGATAGTCTACTTTCACGATAGAATCGGGCACCACTACCTCAAAATCGACCGAACGGTTCAGCAACGCGTTAAATCTGGCTTTTTCAGCTGCAATATCCGACAAGAGACTCTCAACGTTGTTTTCTATTTCAACCATTTCCAGTTGCACACGGAGTACATCCGACATACCCGGGGCAGTACTGCCCATACCCGAAGACATACTGCCTCCTGAACTGCTCATGCCGGACATCGAGGAAGAGGAGGTGCCGGAAGAAGTTGTGGATCCTCCCATCGAACCCATCCCAGACATGCCACCGCCGGTTGGTGATGAGTTGCTGCTTTTTGTTGCCGGAGAAGGAGCAGGTACTGAATAACCCGAAGAAGAACCGCTGTATGGCGATGATACCTTGCGAATGGCCAGTTCCTCGAGTTGTTTCAACAGCTGCAGGTTCTCTCGGTTGTTATTCAGTTGCTGTACCAGTGTAGAAAGGACATACCACTGGGTATATACCTCCAGGTAGAGGTTATCTCTTGTCTCCCTGAATTGTTCATACGACATTTTGGCCATGTGCGTGGCCTCGGTTTGTGCCGCCTTCTTGGTACCAAACCAGGGGAACATCTGCATAAGGGTAAAATCAGCTATCTGTCGACCACCTACAATGTCCATCGGTTTAAGAAAAAAGCCGATATCCAGTTTGGGATCTGGCCATGCACCTGCCTGTGGTACCTTTTCCAGTGATGCTTTGTAAGCCAGGAAATCGGCATTCAACCCGGGATTATTTCTACCCGCTATCTCAAGGTATCGGGCGAGTGAATCTGCCGTTTGGCCTTTGACTGGGAGTGTAATAATAAAACCCAGCAATATGATGAATAAGAGGTTGACGTTATATTGTTTCATAATCTGCAATTTTAGCTTGTTGTTTCTCTTTTTTTCGGATAACACCTTCTCTCCACCAACACTGCAGGATGGGCACGATGAACATGGTCATCATTTGAATGACCATTCCGCCAAAAGTAGGGATTGACATGGGTACCATGATCTCTGAACCCTTGCCGGTGGAAGTGAGCACCGGAAGAAGTGCGATCAAAGTAGTAGCTGTGGTCATTACTGCAGGTCGTACTCTTTTTTTACCGGCATAAACAACCGTTTCCCTCACTTCTTCCCTTGTCTGTGGATCTTTCTCCAGAAAGGCGTCATGAATATAGGTTCCCATCAGCACCCCATCGTCTGTAGCAATACCGAAGAGCGCTATAAATCCAACCCACACGGCAATGCTCAGATTAATAGGTTGCATATTGAACATGTCGCGCATATTCATTCCGCCAATATCAAAATTCATAAACCAGGGTTCACCATAGAGCCATAAGAGAATGAACCCACCGGCCAGCGCGACAAATATACCCGAAAAGTGAATGAGCGAGGCTGTGATTGTTTTAAACTGGAAATATAGAATGAGCAAGATAACAAGAAGACTAATCGGTATGATAATAGCCAGCCGCTTCGATGCACGGGCTTGTTGTTCATAATTTCCGGCGAAAGTGTAGGAAACTCCTTTTGGTAATTGCATTTCACCGGTTCTTATTTTTTCATCAAGCACCCTCTGGGCTTCCTGAACCACATCGACTTCCGCTTTACCTTCTACCTTATCGAAGATAACATATCCAATCAGGAAGGTATTCTCACTTTGAATCATCTGCGCTCCCCGTTTATAGGTTATGTCTGTTACATCGCCCAATGGAATCTGCGCCCCCGTGGCAGTAGGCACGATGAGACGTGCCAATTCATCCGGATTCTCTCTTAACTCACGCGGATAACGCAGTCGTACCGGAAAACGTTCGCGATCTTCCACTGTGGTGGTCAGGGACATTCCGCCAACAGCGGCACTGATCACCTCCTGCAGATCGGCCACGGTGAGACCGTATCGAGCCATCTCTTGCCGGTTTAAGCTGATCTCAATATAGGGAGCTCCCACCGCCCGATCGTAAAACACAGTAGATGGAAGTACTGAAGGAACATCTTTCAATGCTGTTTCAATTGCTTTACCACCCTGTTCTATTGATTCCAGGTCGGGACCGGATACTTTTACTCCCATTGGTGCACGCATACCGGTAGAAAGCATCACTGTTCTTGCAGCAATAGGCATTAACTTTGGTGCTGAAGTAAGCCCGGGTAGATGTGATACGTTGACGATCTCCTGCCATATATCGTCTTCATTCTTTATTTCCGGGCGCCACTGTCTGAAATATTTACCGCGTCTGTCGTGAACGAGGCTATCTTCAGATATCAATCGAAAACCATCTTCCGGATTATACGTAGTATTGTTGGTCAGAATAAATTCACCATGTCTGTTTACTTTGAAACGTTTTCTATTACCGTCTTGATCCAGTATATATTCCGGGCGGTAGATGATGGTATTTTCAAACATTTGAGTGGGTGCAGGATCGAGTGCCGAGTTGACACGTCCCCATTTGCCAATGGTCATTTCCACCTCAGGAATATTGCTGATCCTTTTATCCAGTATTTCAATGTATTGCTGATTCTGTTCTATTCCGGTATGAGGCATACTGGTGGGCATTAGTAGAAAAGAACCTTCGTTCAAAGTAGGCATAAACTCCTGACCGATTCCAGGAAACCGGGTGCTTGCACTTTGCCAGAAACCAGTCTGTCGGAATGACCTCCATCCAACAGTTTCGAACCCTTTTGCCACAAGACCGAATGTCTTGTCGAACCCTTGCCAGATAACAAGACCAAACAGAATGGTTAAGATGGGAATAGTCATAAATTTCCATCTGTTTGCAAGACACCATCTGAGTATTTTCTCATAATAGATTACCATCAGCCACAATGCTCCCAGGATAGCGGCAACTATTAAAATAACAAAGAAAAAATTCCGTGGTGTTCCGGCCTGTGTCCCCATGGGCAACCACTCCATTGCAAGAAGATATGTTACAGCAAACAATACAATTCCCAAATTGAAATAAGTAGGAATTTTCCGGTTTTTCCACTTATGCGTGAAAAGGTTATTCAGACCCAATAATGCCAGCGCGAAAAATAGAAAGTATCCTGTCATAATAATTAGCGCGATGCTCGCAACAATCAGTATGATGTTTGATATTTTTCGAACCTGTTTTGATGTGATTTTTATTGAGAAAATATAATACATCAACGTGGGTATCAATATGATGCCGACCATATATGCACTAATGAGCGCAAATGTTTTGGTGAATGCCAGAGGAACAAAAAGTTTACCTTCCTGTGCTTCCAGCATGAAAACCGGGATAAAACTCACGATTGTGGTAAGCTGTCCCGTGAGAACTGCCCCGGATACTTCCTTTATACTGTTGTAAATTAAATTTGCAAAAGGTTTACCTTTTCGAATGCCCTTATTCTCTTCCATGTCCATGTGCCTGAGCGTATTCTCTACAAATACCACTCCGACGTCAACCATGATTCCGATGGCGATTGCAATACCTGATAGGGCAACTATATTAGCTTGAATCCCCGCATATTTCATTATGATAAAAGTGGCCAATACGCCAATAGGTAAAATGCTGGAGATAACAACCGAAGCCCTGAGGTTTAAGACCAGAACAATTACAACGATGATGGCGATGAGCGTTTCATGTGTAAGCGAAGTCTCCAGCGTACCTATTGTTTCGTGAATCAATGCGGTCCTGTCGTAAAAAGGAACAACCGTCACTTTAGAAACAGATCCATCTGCCAGTGTCTTTTGCGGCAATCCTGCGTCCATCTCCTTGATCCTCTCCTTCACGTTGTTGATAACCTGAAGCGGGTTGGAACCATGGCGTGCCACCACCACGCCTCCCACGGCTTCTACCCCTTCCTTGTCGAGGCCTCCCCGCCTGGTAGCAGGACCAAGGGTGACGAATGCCAAATCCTTAATCTTTACCGGAATACCATCTCTTACGGTAACCACAGCTTCTTCCAGGTCGGATACTTTTTTTATGTAACCAAGTCCGCGAACAAGGTATTCCGCTTTATTGATTTCAACCGTTTCGGCACCAATATCGAGGTTGCTCTTTTGTATGGCATTCATTACATCCATGATCGTGAGATTGTATGCGCGGAGAGAATTGGGATTTACATCCACCTGGTACTCCTTCACGAAACCACCTACGGAAGCCACCTCTGACACTCCTTCTGCCGACATCAACGAGTATCTTACATAGAAGTCCTGCACTGTCCTTAACTCATCCGGATCCCAGCCGCCTGAAGGTTTACCTGTTTCAGGGTTTCTCCCTTCCAGGGTATACCAGAAGATTTGTCCCAAAGCAGTTGCATCCGGCCCCAGGCTCGGTTGTGCGCCCTGAGGCAACGTGCCGGGAGGCAATGAGTTCAGCTTTTCCAGAATGCGCGAGCGACTCCAGTAAAATTCAATATCTTCTTCGAAGATGATGTAGATGAACGACATCCCGAACATGGATGTGCTTCGGATGGTTTTAACCCCGGGGACACCCAGTAATGAAGTAGTCAACGGGTAGGTTATCTGCTCTTGTATATCTTTTGGAGAACGCCCCATCCATTCTGTCGCGACAATCTGTTGATTATCACTGAGGTCTGGGATTGCATCCACAGGAACCGGATCCTTTGGCAGCATACTGCCCCAGTTAAAAGGTGCAACTGATATTCCCCATACGATAATAGTTATAAGTAACAGAATGGTAATGAGTCTGTTATTCAGAAAATATTTTACGATTTGGTTGATCATAAATATAATAATTGAAATAAGTCTATTGTAATTGGCAGGCCTTTTATTTAAACCACGAATAAGCCTGGCGTGTTTTCGTCTGTATAAATAATTAAATACAGCGTTTATTGCACACAGTTTCTTTGGTAAACACATATGTTACCTTTCACTGAATACAATATTCATTGAGAATCAAATACGGTAGATGCAGATGTAGGTCAGCAGACTTACATCCTGCAGGAAAAGTCCCTTGGATGGGAAATCTTCAAAAAAAGTTAAAGAGTTTATTTCAGGTTCCGATAATTTGAAGAGCGGAATCAATAATGCTGCAGCCTCGTAAGAAATAGATGCAGTACCACGGGAAACAGATTGTTCGGTTTTGGTCTGATAATCATCGGTACCGGGTTTCAACAGCTGGATATCACAGCATGAAGAGTGCGCATCACCCAGGGTGCTGTGGTGGTTGGTTTTCCCTTCAGGATGCTGACCTTGTAAAGGATCTTTGCTTTCCCGGGTTGCATTGTCGTCGCAGCATCCGATGAGATCATTGGTGGTCTGTATCATAGAGAATGAATGCAGCTTTTTTCCACAAAAATGCATCGCTAGCACGGGCTGTACTGCGGACACCAGCATGAAGAGAAGCAATAATATGGCTGTAAATCTTTTCATTCTTCCTTTCGGATACCTAAATCTGTAAAACAACAATTACAGGTATTTGGTTGCAAAAGTAAGGGTTATTTTTGTTTTTAACAAAATAAAGACTGTTAAAAATGATAAATGGAGGTTTTACCTCCTGGCGATATTATAACTCAATGGCGGTCAGTTCAGCCACTGCCAGCGCATAATCACGCTCCACTTCCAGCATGTTGTTGAATGCATCATAATAAAATTCTACTTCAAGCAGATAATCCAACAGTGATATTTCACCGGCATCCAGTGCTTTTCTTAGGAGCGGTTCGTTGCTGTATGAGGAAAGTGCTTCACGATACTTCTGTGCTGCCTCCCGTAGGCCGACCGATTGATTGAATAGGCTTTGCAGCCTGTTGTAGAACTGAATCCTGCTGTCTTCCAGTGCCGACTCGGATGAAAGTACACCTGCTTTTGCCTGTTTAATGGTATTCTTGTTCTCCCAAAGCGGGACGGAGATTCCGATTACCACGCCCTGTAATTTTTCTCCCAGAATCCGCTCAGAGGCATATCCGGCACTTAATTTGGGTAATGACTGTGCGCGGCTGAGCTTAACCTGTTGTTTACTGATATCTATTTGCTTGCTAAGGTATTGCAGAGCCGGACTTTTGGATTCTGCAGATGCGTACCACTCGTTAAAGTTTGAGGGTAGGGGAGTGATCGGTATTTCAGTCTCGTTAAACTGGATCCCTTTGCCTCCATTCAAAGACTTTAATTCGTTCAGGAGTGCTTCCCTTTCAATGTCTATTTTTTCTTTCTTATTCACGCAGGCCGTGAGGTTCATGTAGACTTTATTTCTCTCAATTGCATCCGTCTCACCCAGGTCAAATTTTTTCTGATAGGAGTCGGCTATGATCCGGGCTATCTCCACTCTTCTGGAATAATCTTTCGATAATGCGTTGTTGTAAGCCAGTTCAATGATAATTTGTTTGGCACGAAGCAATGTATTGATCCGTTCAGACTGGTAAAGCCGGTCGAGGTTCTGGTTTTCCATGCCGGCAAGCTTGTTCCGGTGACCGTAAACCGTTGGAAAATCAAAAGACTGGGTGATACCAAAGTCATTTTGGTTGCCAATTTCACGTGGTGTCCCCCACAGGTAACCGTACGTTACTTCAGGATTTGGGAGCCAGATTCCTGTCTTATTGCCCAGCTTTTGGGCTTCAATCTGCTTCTGCAGGGACTGCAGCGTAGTGTTGTTGGCTTCAACATCCTGTAATATTTTCTCTATTCTGTTTTGGGCACCCGCGGGGATGATAGTGCACAACAAAAGCAGGGTAAATAATAATTTCGTCATATCATAATTTATTCACTCACAAACAGCCGTTTACTTGAGAATAACGGATCACTTGTGAAATTTATTTTTAATTTTCGGAGGCCGGCTTCATCTCCCGGAGTAGGGATATGGGAGGAATGCATTTCGCAGTTGTTCAAGTCGGTAAGTTTTAGCAACGCCATCTGTGCCGCCGGATTAGATATCGCACTAATAGAGAGGGCGATCAAAGTTTCTTCCACATCCAGACTCACATTTTTTCCGTTTAGGATATCTTTTTTCAGGTGTGTGACTGAATCGATGATATTTTCCGGAAGAAGGATCATGCTATCCGGTAATCCTGCCAAATGTTTGGTCGCATTCAGGATCATGCTGGACGAAGCGTGCAGTAATGGTGAGTTCTTACCCGTGACAATGGTTCCATCGTGGAGCTCTATGGCTGCCCCACAATAAATCCCGGCATACCCCTTGCCGAAAAGTTCGGCATCTTTTGCTGCTTCACGGGCTGGCTTCACTACCCGTCGGTCTTCATCTTTCGCCCCTGCTTTTTCCATTATCTCGGTATTCCGATCAACCGTATCTTTACCGCCTCTTCCCATGACGTATTCTACAAAACTCCTTAAGTGGCGGCGAATAATTTCCTGATAAGCAGCATGCTGGCAAACATCGTCATCGATAATGCCCGAACTGATCCTGTTCACTCCCATGTCGGTAGGAGATAAATACATGGATGACGTGCCGGTAATCTTTTCCAGTATCTTTTTAAGCAGGTCAAAGGCTTCTATATCGCGGTTGTAGTTCACAGCTTTCACACCATAGGATTTCAAGTGGTGTGTATCGATCATGTTTACATCTCGCAGATCTGCAGTTGCGGCCTCATAGGCAATATTAACCAGATGATCGGGTGGCAAATCCCAGACAGGGAAAGTCTCAAATTTTGCGTAACCGGCTTTCAATCCCTTTTTGTTGTCGTGGTATAAATTGCCCAAAGCTGTTGCCAGCTTACCACTCCCCGGTCCCGGGCCTGTAACCACAACAATCGGTCTGCTGGTCTCAATATATTCGTTCGCACCATACCCCTCATCGCTGACGATCATATCCACATTTTTCGGATATCCTTTGGTGGGGTAGTGCAGATACACTTTAATACCTTTCAGCTCAAGCTTATTCTTAAATACAACAGCGGCAGGCTGACCTTCAAAACGGGTGATCACTACTGCTGCCACATGAATCCCATACCATTTGAGGTCATCAATACTTTTTAATACATCTACATCGTACGTAATTCCAAAATCCGCCCTGATTTTATTTCTTTCTATATCACCGGCATAAATGCACATGATGACATCTACTTTGTCCTTCAGATTTTGAAGAAGCCGGATTTTTACATTTGGGGAAAATCCAGGTAAGACGCGTGCTGCGTGGTAATCATATAAAATTTTACCTCCGAATTCGAGGTATAACTTCTGGTTAAACTGGTTGACTCTTTCAAGAATTGCTTTGCTCTGTTCTTGCAGGTATTTCTCGTTGTCGAAACCTACATGACTTGTTTTTTCCATTTTCCCGAATCATACATTAAAAATTCGGACTCAAAATTACCAAAATTGTCCGGGATCTAAAGAAAATTGAACGTTTTTAGTTAATATTAAAATCCAAAATCACCTATTACCACATCCTCGACTTTTTCTTTTTTAATTTTCCGTGAGCGTAGGGCAAAGATACAAACAGAAAAATACGAAACTTGTCGCGCAGACGATAATTCCGTCTATTTTTAATATATTTAACGCTCTGGATGCTTCCAACCTAATACCATTTACTGCTTTACGATAATCTCCAGCCTTGTCTTTTTTCCATAGAGCTTGGTACCCCCCGTATATTCGAAACCTCCCATATCTGGGGTTTGGAAGGATTCTTCTTTTTTGTAAATAATAGTTGAGTTTACTTAAATAGGTCTTATTTATCAGAAAAAGTAAAAAATGAACCTTAAAAGCAGATTGTCACAAAATAACTTTTCAATATTTTGGATTTTTTAAAGCAGCCTCATGGTTCTAATGAACAAATATTTAATCGATTAAATATAAACCCTACATATTTAGACCGGAATTTATTCAACGAAAATTGAGAAATGTTTAGTCGATGGTATATTTATACAATTTGTTAGTTTTTTCGTGTGATATGATAACAAATACAAACAAGGTATGATTATTTTTGTGTAAAATCTAAGAGAATTTTGCTTAACTCATTCGTTTGAAAGATATATATGTAACATGATTCTGATTTTAACCATTTGACCCTATGAAAATAAATTATCCGTCCATTATCAGGCTCTGTTTCTCATTTCTTCTATTTACAAATTTATATAGTTGTATAGAAGAGGTAAGTCCCCCTCTTGTCCCAGGGGATCAGATACTTTTTGCCACTATCGTAGAGGAGACAAACGGCACAAGAACATCACTGAGTGATGATCCCACCAACCGAAAGGTGGATGTCTTATGGCATCCAGGCGATGCAATTGGGGTTTTTGGATCAACAAGCGGCTCTAACGTACGCTACCAGACAACAGAGAGCGCCATTTCCAGTGATGGCAGAACCACCCAGTTCGAGACTACGGAAGCAGTCCCATCCGGCGACCTTACCGCCTATTACCCATATCAGCAGGGGGCTTCAATCACTTCAGGTGCGGGGATGCAGCTTACAATGCCGGCAACACAGGGTTATGTCGCCAACCAGACCGGTATTGTGAGACCCGATGCAACGGCCAACATGATGGTTGGTAAAGGGAAAGATGGCAACATTGCGTTTCGCAATCTGTTCACCATGCTGCGCGTTGGTATTGCCGGTCCGGAGGGGCAATCAGTAAAACAGGTTGTTTTTACCGACCTGTCGGGCAAACCGGTTTCGGGTGCTTTTTCCGTCATCTGGAATGATGATCTGCCTGAAACCATCTTTCCGGAAAGCGGAAGCGGCAATAATCTCCGGATTGTACTTGACTGCAAGGATGCAGTTCCTCTTGCCGAGAATAAGATAGCCAAATTTTATCTGATTGTACCTGCCCGTAATTATGAAAAGGGGTTTCAACTGGATTTTATCCTTGACACAGGAGGAAAGATCACCAAAACAATAGGGGCTACCTGGGGAAAGAATCTGCAACGGAACAGGCTTTATCCTGTAGGAGATCTTTTTCCTGATCAGGAAGATAAAATCAGCTACAAGATGCATCCACAAGCTTCCGTCATCAATGAAGAGCGGTACGACCTGATTCGCAATGCTTCACTCAATCTGGAGAACAATCAACTAACTTTAACAGTCGGGAATGGATTTGCACCCAAGGTAGATGAGATGATCCTGATCAACCGTACCTCGAAGGCACTCCCCAACGGGTATGTTGGAAAAGTGAAAACAATCAGCGGGGAGACGGTGGTGCTGGAGCCGGTGACCGAAATCACCGAGGTCTTCGAGGAACTCAGGATTGGTGATCCTGTCTGGAGCAACAGCGGGGGTACGCCTATTGGCGGAGGATATGCAATCGACCTGACCCAGTACATCACCTCCATTGAGAGACCCGACGGTAAACCGGTGGAATACACTGTTGACGGCTCATCCATTTCGATGGAGGTTCCCATCACCCGTGCGGAGGCAGAGGTGGATACAAAATTCAGCATGCCGGCATTGAGCCACGCCTTCAAGATTGACGACGGGAAAAATGCCAACAACAGCTGTGCCCTCAAGCTGGGTGTGCAGATGGATCTGGCAATGTATTTCCATATCCTTATTCAGGGATGGAGCCTGAAAGACCTGCACTGTCGTGTCAATCCCACGGTGAATCTCTCTTCCGAGTTCAATATTGACTGGGTATCGGATTCCGATCGCTTCGGTACCGAAATACCGTTTATCATTATCCGTACTGCCCCCATACCGGCCGGACCTGTGATGATTATCCCCCTGATCGAGTTTTTCCTCACCTTTGACCTGGAGGGCAAGGTGAGTCTGACTGCACAACTCACCTATAGCAAGGAGTTCTCGTTCGGAATGGCCTACAGAAATGGTGAGCTTAGCAACTACAGTCAGGTGGAACAACAGGAGGCCGACGCATCGCCACTGACATTCACACCCAAGGTACAGGTGGAAGGCAGTTTCGCAGCCGGGATCGCTCCCAAGGTGGGCTTCTCGCTCTGGGAGATCATACGTCTGGATACACGTGTCTACACCAAGGTGAAGAGTGGTGCCAACCTGAATTTCGACTTTGGATCTCCCTCCTTCGACCCCTCAATCTATAATGCCATCAGTGGCTCCAAGCTTTTTTCACAACTTGAGTTGTTCATGAAAGGGGGTGTTTTCGGATGGAAGAGCAGGGAGCTGGCCACAACAGAAAGCAATACCCTGGAGTATCCCATCTGGGAAGCTTATTTCGTTCCCAAGATAGAAAAATTCTTAATCACTGCCGGGGGAGGAGAGATGGAGATCGCACTGGATATTTCCAACAAGCTTTTCTTTGACAGCGAGATCGGGATGAATATCTATGAAAAAGATGAGAAGAGCGGCAAGTTTACGGTAGAGGTCGGGAAAATGGAGTTGGGTGAATACAGCCGACCTCCTGCCGGTGAGAACAAGTATCAACTAAGGATGAAGGAATCCACCAGCCTGCCCCCCGGCAAGGAATACGAAGCCTGCCTGACGGTAAAGCTCGATGCTCCAGGGGGGGCCTACACCCTGGAAACAGATGTGCGCACGCGTTTCATCCCTCAGGAGGCCAGCATGACCCTGACCACCTCCAAAGCGGTGGGAAGCAAGATCGGATTGAGCATGTTGTCCAAATATGCCGGTTCAACCGGCGAGCAGCGTCTAAAGGTGTGGATCGACCTGAATAACAACCGAAAAGAGGATGCGGGAGAGCTGGTCAACTCTGATCTATCGTATGTGGAGTATACCATCCAGTCACAAACGGTCACCATCTACGGACCCGTCGTGAATTTCTCCTGTTATGGTAATCAGCTTACCTCACTGGATGTCACCAGGAATGCCGTTCTGGAGTCGCTCTACTGCTATGAGAATTTACTCACCTCCCTCGATGTGAGCAACCTCCCATCACTGGAGTACCTCGGATGTCACGACAACAGTCTGACAACCCTCAATGTAAGCGGTGCAACCATGTTAAGATCAATCACCTGTCACAACAACCAGCTTGTCACCGTGAATACAGGTAATTTGACGAAATTGGAAATGTTCCGTTGTGCCAATAACCGCATCACCTCGCTGGATATGACCAGGAATGAGTATTTGACAACATTGGATTGTGAAAGAAACCAGCTTGTTACACTGGATGTAAGCAAGAACAAGAAACTGATGCGACTCACCTGTACGGATAACCAACTGACAACCCTGAATACCAGCAACATTCCCGCATTGACGTGGCTCACCTGTGGAAATAATAGACTTACCTCACTGATGCTGAATAATCCGGCATTGAAGGAGTTGTCGTGTCAAAACAATCAGCTGGGGTCGTTCAATATCATACCCTCCACTGCACTCACTTTCCTCAATTGTGCGAGAAACAATCTGACCACACTTGTTATTAGCCACAATACGGCGCTGACCTATCTCTATTGTGCCTTTAACCAGCTTACCACGCTGGATGCCAGCTCAAACAGTGCACTTCCTGCACTCAATTGTTCCTTTAACCAGCTGGTTTCATTGGTCGTTTCAGATCAAGGGGTGATTAAATCAATAGATTGTGAATCGAACCGTCTCAGGGGAACGGCCATCACGGAACTGATCACATCCCTGCCGGATCGTACTGGAGAAAACGCGGGAACCGTCGATTTTGGACTGACTTTCGAGGGTGATGTAGCTGGTGAGAATAATTTTACCAGAACGGACGAGCAGAATGCCAGAAAAAAGAACTGGTACCTCTACTAAATAAAGAAGAGAGTGAAAATCTTGTGATGTTGCTTGCATTTATTGTAATAGAAAAAAAAGAAACCGATGAAAACAGATTTTTTGATCCATGTTGTGATATTGCTGACGGCTCTTTTCTTATCCTGTAGTAGTGAACCCGGAGTGGATGTGCCGGAAGAAGAGAATGAGCAACCGGTGCTGACCGTTTCCCCCGCCCAATCCATCAACGTGGCTGCAACCGGCGGCAGTTCCGTGATTTCGGTCTCAACCAACCAGGGCTCATGGAGTGCCGGTTCCAATCAAACGTGGTGCAAGATAAGTGACAAAACGGCGGGTCAATTTACAATCGCGGTGGATCCCAATGGTACTGCTGTTGCACGTGATGCCACAGTAACAGTCACTGCGGGCGCTGCACTCCCGCTGCAAATTATCGTGAACCAGCGTGCAAACACTTCACAGGATAGTGAGGATTTCGGTTATGGTGATGAGCAGAAATGGGATTGATATGTTGATAAAACAGGCAACTACAGATAGATGTTGGTCTCTCCGGTAATGTTAAAATCGATGGGAAGTGAAAAATCAGATAGTTTAAATCTCAGATTATTGCAAGGAATATCTTATTTTTACAATATGAATGGGTACAAGAGATAACCGGTTTGTTTATCACGATTAAATCAAAAAATCAATGGAATCAACAGCACAGAAATGTAATGATTGTCCCCTGAGGGTGAAGTATGACCGTAAACCCAGGTCGTTCGCAGGTCGTTTCTGGCGGTGGCACATTAACTTCTGTCCCGGTTGGAAAGCCTATTTTTCCTCCCTGACACCAGAAGAGAAAGATTTGGTCAGAGAGAAGTACCATTATAAAAAGCAGACTGCCTGAGGGACGGTCTGCTTTTATCGGTTCTGAGCAGTCAGTTGAGCTCCCTGACTATCTTGTATCCAGGATCACACTGATCGACCACTTCGTGTTTGGTTTCCAGGAACTAACCTCTTTTTTCTTCCAGCCATCCCAGGTCATCTCCTCGAGGGTGTTGCCAAAAGCAGTGATAAAGTTCTCAATACTGCCGTCACTTTGTGATGCACCAAAGCGGTAGCTCCGGTTGTTGCCGTCGGTATAGGTTTTTATGTAGGGGACATCCTTAAAACTGAGTGTGTAACTCTGTTTCTTTGTCAACGCCCCACTTCGGTTGTAAATGTTGCTGACGTTGGATGCTGTTCCCTTGATTATTTTCAGCGACTTGGCATCCATTTCCAGGGTAATCTCCCAGCTACAATCTCCATTGTCGAAGATATTGCTCCAGGTATTGGTATATGTTGATGAGGAGGTGAAAATTACTTTGTCCTTTACATAGCGGGAAGTCCCCTTCATTTCTTCAAAAGGTACAACCAACTCGTCGGCGAATGTCGCAGAATAGAACCCGCTGTAATTGTTTAATTCATCGATTGTCAGTTTAATCTTTCCGATTGCGAACTCCAGCTTCTCTTCCAGCCGTACGGTCATGGTCACGTCACTCTCCTTGTTGAAAGGGTGATAGTAGACCACGAAGAGCATATCTTTCTTCTCCTGGAGTGCCGCTACCTCTTCATACTGATAGGAGTCGAAAAACTCATCCACAAAGATGATCTCCTTTTTTTCATTGTCGTAGCGATATAGTTCACAGATCTGTCCTTTGCCGCCATCCATTCCGCCTTCCACCTTGATGGAGAGGGTAACCTTGTCGGGTAGCTTGTAATCAGGATCGATGCTGATTCGTTCAATGAATGTGGAATGAGGTTTGATACCAATAGGTTCATTACTTTTCACCTCATTCATGCTGTTGATGAACATCTTGCTGCGACCGATTCCCTGCAAAAGTTCCTTTACACCGTTGGCACGGATATAATCCTTGAGAAAGATTCCATACTCGATGAAAAGATCGGGAAATGCATCATCGAATGCATCATACACAGAGGTTGCACCGGCCTCCTGTTGTTTGTGCAGATTCACTATCTTGTCGTTGCCGTAACGATTGGCCATCCAGCGGACTAACCCGGCCATTCCATAGCCGTGGGAACCCTTATCTTCTCCTTCCAGCGGAGAGAAACCCTCCAGGGGGCAAAACTGGTTCCCATATTGCACGGAGGAGATCCCCTCCACGTAGAGGCTTTCCGCCCAGACGGCTACAGCCTCATCCATCCAAAGGAAATCACCTCCCATAAACGATTTGGTTACCACCCACCGGGGATCGTAATAGTATTGTACGAAGTGAGTCATCTCATGCATGACGGTGCGTTTGATCTCTTCTTTCTCTGATAGCTTCTGGCTGTTGATCACCAGCGAGTTCCAATCACTGCTGTAGCGGGAGGGAATAAAATAACCATAGGCATCCGCACCGTTCAGTTGCTTCACCTCCACCTGGATCTGTTTGTTCCGTTTCGAAAAACTGAATCCAATCGCTTCCAGCCGTTTGATGGCTTCCTCCACATGCAGTGCGATATCCCTGCTCTCTTCGTGATAGTAGCGGGGAGCAAATACCACACATTTCTGCTCAGCGGTGATGGCCCGGCTCTCAGAATCATCTGAGGTCTGATAATCCTTTACCAGCCCTACAATCAGTTCGCCTGCATCAGTGGAAATTTCTTCAAACGGCTCCAGCGTAGCTGTATAAGAATCACCCTCTTTCACCCCTTTGATCCATAGCGTGGAAGCACTCTCCTGCTGTGAACTGATCTCCACACCCGGAGCTGAGAAGCGGAAGTATACATCTCCCTGGGTGATCTCTGCATTGGCAGGTAGTTCCATCTTCAGGGGTTTGGAGAAGTTGCGCGGGAGCTTGATCTTGTAATAGGGGGAAGCCTCAAACTCTCCCATCACCACGCCACTGGCTTGTGTCGTAATTTCCATGGTGACAGACGTAGTGAATGCATCGGCCGGGACGACAATTGTGATTTTGTCCTTGAAAATTTTTCCTCCCGATTTATCCACTTTGTTGTTTTCTTCCGAACCTGTGTCTCCTGGCTTTTCTTCATTGGGGGGGTCCTGCTTACCCTTTTCTTCCGGGATCTTGTTGATCTCTTCCGGACTACTACATTGTTGTATGGTTACAGTGAAAAACAACAGGAGCAGTGTGCTCAGAAGGATGCTTTTATTTCTTGTCCCTTTTTTTGCGGTTTGTCTAAATGAAGTCATAGTATGATTATTTTGTTGTGCTTTGCAAGAAAGGAAATTTTATCAATGATCACACTGACAAACAAACAAAAAAGAATAACAAATCGTAAAAAAAGAACAATGTTATTTTGAAGCATTTTGGTGAAGCCACCGATTGGGGGTGGTACCGGTAATTTTCTTGAAGTTCCGGTAAAAGGAGACTTCGTTGGCAAACCCCGATTGTTCACTGATTTCGATCATGGAGGGAGCGGATGCGGAATCGGTCATCATGCTCTGTGCATACCCTATGCGATATCGGTTGATATAATCTGAAAAAGATAACCCCAGTTCCTGGTTAATGTGATTTGAAACATAGGTCCTGTTGCTACCCAGATGAATGGCAATATCGGAAATGTGTAAATCTTTCTGCCTGAAAAGCTGTTCTTCTTCCATCAGTCGCTTCAAACGAATGTCGAGGATGGTTGTGTCTGGATTGCTGGTCCTCTCTGTTTCGGTTTCCTCCATGCAGATATAATCAGCTTCCTTACAGAAATCTGTCGCGCTGAAATGTAGAGTGTAGGCCATGTAGCTGACCAAAAAAAGCATGCTTCCAAAAATGAGTGATGGGATTACCAGAAACCACGACTCGCGGATAAAGAACTCCCTGCCCAGCAGGTTGGCAGTGCTCGAGAAGATGGCGAACAGTATAAAAATTAGCAGTAATTTTTGTACCTGAGCCAGGGTCCTGTTTTCGGTGTCGGCATAATAATTGGAAACCTCCCGGTTGAACCGGGACAGCTTCTGATGCCCATAAAACGCAACCGGA
Organism: Bacteroidetes bacterium GWC2_46_850; assembly: GCA_001768325.1. Taxonomy (GTDB): domain Bacteria; phylum Bacteroidota; class Bacteroidia; order Bacteroidales; family Dysgonomonadaceae; genus Proteiniphilum. The sequence continues at coordinate 232,971 of MENQ01000023.1, forward strand.
AGCAGCTGCAGGATAAACAGTACCTTGGTGGCTTTAATTCTGACATTCTGAGCCTGTTCGGCAAAGGAGAGAAAAAATAAACCATCGGTTTTCTGAAAAAAATGATGATTTACAAAACTGATTCGCTCCGCTTCATTCAGCATACCATAGAAAATAACAGACAGCACACTGACAATCAGTGCTGGCAGGAGGACCCAATAATTCCTCAGACTAAACTGTCTGATGCTGGTAAGTCTGCAAATATAGAGATAGTAGAGCGGATAAACCGCCAGGGAGCAGAAGGTGTAGAAACTCTCAATCAGACTGTAGAGATAGATATAGCGATGAAAATAAACCGCGTGTGAGAAATAGAGAAAAGTACATGCCAGCAAGAAGTATGTAAAGAATTTTTTAGCTGGATCCACATGTTTCTTTTGGATGATAAATAATATCAGCCAAAAGAAACAAACGTAAAACGGTAAACCAGAAAAAAAATTCTGTAACATACGTGCCCTGTTTTCTTCTCAATACTTGTCTTTATCTGGTATTATGCAAGTAAACATACAATGATTTTACGCTCAGAATCCAAAATCATCTATTACCACATCCTCGACTTTTTCTTTTTTAATTTCAACGGTGTTTTGGATCGCCAATCCTTCCACATAAATGGCTTTAAAAGGAATGGCAGGACAAACATATTCGCATCCGCCACATCCGACGCAGATAGAAGTATCTGTTTCCGGAATGGTGAGTACGCCCTTGTAGGGAACCATGCGGACTGCCTGGGTGGGGCAGTGTTCCGAACATGCCCCACAACTTGTTTCATCGTAGTAAACAATGCAGTTTTCGATGATAAACTGCACTTGTCCCATCTGTGTATGATTTTTTTCTTCTTTTGTCAGTGGTTGTATTGCTCCTGTTGGGCATACATCGCCACAGATGATGCAGTCGTAGTTGCAAAACCCCCGATCGAAATAGAGCTTGGGTTGCATAATTCCCCCCGGGCCATATTCCAGGAAAGCAGGCTTTATCACATGACTGGGACACTTGCTCACACAAAGATGGCAGGAGATACACTTCTCCCGCAGGTGATCGAAAGAGACGGCACCCGGAGGAGCGATGGGCACCTGTCTTTTGAGTTCTTTTTTTTGGAGAAGCCCGTTTGTAACTTCCTGTGCGATCAGGTTCCCCGCAGCCAGGCCGGTGACCAGCGATGCCGACAGAAAGCGGCGTTTGGACTCATCTACCTGTTTCGTCATCGTGAACGAATTTTCTGTTATCTCCGAAATTTCCGATCTTCCCATTTTTTCATCAGGCAGGTATTTGTGAACTGCTGCAGTTTGAACTATCCTCTTTTTCAATGGACTGACAAACTGATATTTCATGGCATCACGGTGACAACTTTCGATGCAGTTAAAGCAGGTGATACACCGGCTGTGATCGATCTGTTTGTTTTTGGAATCAATGCACGATGCTTTACACTTCATGGTGCACAGGCCGCACATATTACATTTGTCATCCACAAACTGAATTTTACACAGGGAATATTTGCTCAGAAAACCGAGCGTGGTACCCACCGGACAAATCGTGTTGCAATAAGTCCTGCCGTTGCGCCAGGCCAGATAGCCGACCAATCCCAGCGTAATAAGAGCTGTTGCCGATGAGAAAATGCTTAGCGAATAGATGCTTACCTTGTAAAATGCGTAATTATTGAAGGAGGTAAAAATGGTTTCCAGTAAATTGTTCCCTGCTAGATAAGCCGGGCGCAGCAGATGGGTGATCATTCTCCCGTATGCTCCGTAAGGATCGAGCAGACCCACCAGAAAAGCAAATCCAAAAATGAACGCCACAACCGTAGCAGCCAGGATGCTCCAGCGGAGGATGCTTTTTGCTTTGCTGTAGGTATATTTTTTTTTACGGGTGAATCTTTTGGATAGCCATGCTACCATATCCTGATAAACACCCATCGGACAGATGGATGAACAATAAACCCTGCCAAAAAGTAACGTGAGCAATAGCAGCGATACAAGAATCAGCACGTTAAACGCCAGCAGCGCGGGTATAAACTGTATCTTCGCCAGAAAGCTGAAACTTTCCGGTAGAAACTCCCTGAAATCGAGGAAATAAAGGGTAATCAGGGAGAATAGCAGAAGTGACAGGATAACACGGATTTTCTTTAACATGATATGATTGCTTCTTGAAGGTCTATATTCGCAACCGCTTTATATTCAGGTTCTCGAGGTTCATTGTCCCCACGCCAAGCTCCTGGCCTTTGGAGATGTGGCTCACTTTCTCAAGCGGCATCTCCCGTGCCTGGTTGAAGAAATTGGCTGCGGCGGTATCGGCAGCGATGATATCCTGCGACAGAAAAAGACCTTTTGACAGGACCACATCGGAGAGAGATTTGCCCCTGGGTCCGCTGGTTTTCATCAGCCGATAGGCATCCACCACATTCAGCACAGGGCGTTTGGCATAGGTACATACATCGGCAATACACTGTTGCAAGTCGTTGGCATGGAAAAAGCCTCTGTCCCACACAATGCCCATGTAATTTTTCATGGAGATGGTCAGTTGTGCACCGCCGTGATTTTTCAATATGGGTACGTTGATCCATTTGTCGCTGTCCACGATGGCCTGATGAATTTTTGCACTTTTCAGGCTTTTCCCTTTGGGGATGGAGACAGCTTTATAATAGGATTCCTGGTGTGCCGGCACCACTTTTGCACCTGCCTTTTTGGCTGCTTCCTCGATGCCGCTGTTGCTGTATGATTTGCGCCAGTCGTCACAGGTATGATCAAAAACAGTTACTTCCGATGCGCCTGCATCGAAACATTGTCTGATGATTTCTGCTACCAGCTTCGGATTGGTGTTGGCAGCCATTTCAACTGGCTGATCCCACCCGATGTTGGGTTTTACACACACTTTGTCGCCTTTGCTAATAAAAGCTTTCATTCCTCCCATCTCAGCGATGGCCTTGCGGAACATTGCTTCCGGTTCGCCTCCCATTACGGCGACCAGGTCATATTTCGATGCAGCCTGGGTAGTCTCAAACGACTGGGTGAGCAAGCTCATCGCATCCGCATCCTTGATGGTGGTGATTGCCGCTCCGGTGAGGGCTATCGCCCGTAAAAAATTTCGTCTGTCCATATGGTTGAATTTTGTTATTGATTTTCCAGTTGTTGTTTCTGTTTATCTCAAACTTATATCGATCTCCCGCGTCGTGCTGATTGCACGGGCAGAATAACTACAGACTATTCAAATATGTATCCGTAATCCTCCGAAAACGGTGGCGCCGGGCATCGGGTATCCGGCATTAATTTCGTAATCCTGGTTGAGAAGGTTCTCTCCCCTTAAAAAGAGGTTTAACCAGTCGGATGCTTTGTAATTCATCCGTACATTCCATAGCAGGACATTTTCTTTTACAGGCTCAGGGTTTACCTTCGTGTATAGAGCTCCCAGATATTGCAGGCCGGTAGAAAGATTCCAGCGTCCCATGGAATGATCTCCACCCACATAAAGTTTATGTTCCGGTACCCCTGCTATTTTATAAGTCATATCCAGCAGGCTGTAGTTCGCCGAGAAGCGGAGATGATTCGTTGCCTGGTAGTTTGCCGAAAGCTCAAAGCCCTTGTTTTCAACCTTGCCGGTGTTTTCCCATTTGCCAATATTAGGTTGTGGTTGCCGGATCATATTGTCACCTTTGATATAGAAGAGGTTCAGACCAAAACTTACCCTTGCCTCCGGTAGTGATTGCAACAGCGATATTTCGTAGTTCATCAATCGTTCCGGCTTCAGTTCAGCATTTTGGGGTGGGAACATATACATTTCGCGAATAGTAGGATTTCGAAACCCCTTGCTGGCAACTGCCTTTATTGAGGTGGTAGTGGTAGGAGTGAAGCTGAGTCCCAGCTGCGGAATCCATTCCGATCCGTTTATTTCGTGGTGATCAAGCCGTACACCGGCATTCATGGTGAGTCGCTCATCCAGCACACGCTGTTGCAGATTCAGATAACCCGCCATGTTGTTGAGGTGTACATCGGCCAGATCCACGTTGTCCGCTCCATCGGGAAACCTGTTCCAGGCTTTACCGCCAAAACGCTGAAAATCGAACCCTGCGGTTGTTTTATTTCCTGCGAAGAAAGAATAAGACTGGTAGGCCGAAAACCCAAACATTTGATCGTCGGAACGAAACCGATATACAGGCGGCAAGCCGGATGAAAGAACGGATATCCCGTCGTTTATCTCGTGTGAGCCAAAATTGTAGAAAAACTTCACGGCTCCCGATGTCCGGGCATACTCATTTTCCAGCGCAGCAGAGGTCATACCACGTAAGATATCGGCATCGTTATCGATCATTGGGTTTGAAGCAGTTCCCGGATTTGAGCTCATTGTTTTCGACAGATTCACATCCACAAAGCTGCTCCAGTTTGTACCAAGGTCGTATCCCGCTTTGGCATATCCATTAAACTGCTCAAAGTCCATATTTTCACGGTGTCCGTCGGAGCGGTTATAACCCAGGTTCCCGTTTATATGAAACTGATTTTTTCTGAATGCGGTTGAAACTTCCGCACTCAGAGTGTTGTAACTTCCGTAAGAAAGCTGTGCAGACTGATGGCTGCCGTCAGTTTTCTGTTTTTTTGTGATGATGTTGATTACCCCGCCCATCGCGTTGGAACCATAGAGCATCGAGGCGGGACCCCGCACTACCTCCACCCGTTCGGTCATCATCGACTGGTAGCTGTCGGCCAGTGGATGTCCCATTAACCCCATATACTGAGGATGGCCGTCAATCAGTACCAGTACCCCGGCCGTAGGAGTGCCGCCGATACCACGCATACTCATTCCACCTGCTGCCCCGTTGGCAACTCCATATCCCATCACACCGCGTTGTGAGATAAAGAGTCCGGGCACCTCTTCAGTAAGCAGGGGCAAGAGAGAAGGTTGCATCCTCTCTGCTATTTTTTCTTCAGAGATCACTGTGATGCTCATCGGCACATTTCGAAGATTTACTTTCGGCATGGTGCCTGTCACAACCACCTCATCGAGGCGAATGGTATCATTGCTTTCTACAGGCTCTCTGTTTTCGGCCAGCAACGGGTTGGCTGCCAGCAGGCTTAAAGCCAGGAAGAATATGCATTTGTTCATATGATCCAGGGAAATTTAAAACAGGACTCATCGTAGAGCGAATAATCCGCCTTGCCATTCACAGCGAAGGTTTTAATTTGCTTTGCACCCTGTAAAAGATCGATGGCGAATTGTACAGTCGCCCCTGTTTTTACACGATCCTCTACCAGTAGAATGGTTTTGTTCCTGTAGTCGAAGTCGACCGGTGAAACCAGCTTCGGTGAATCGTACTTCGGCTTCTGCAATGGATCGCGCAGGTTTATTTTTAAAAGTTGTATTTCTGTGTTCAACTGTTGGTTGATGATCGCAGCCGGGATAATACCCCCATTGGCGATGGCGACAATCATATCGAAGGTTTCGAGAAATTGAATCTCCCGAAACCGTTGCATAACCTCTTCGAATGATTTGGCTTCCGTCATTGTTAATTTTTAGCCAATGCTTTCAATACAAAATAACCACCCATAAGCTGGATCAACATGCCAGGCAGTCCGATGCGGAAATCTTGTACTGCCATCAGGAGGTTCTGGGTCATTGCCCATTCAATACCGGTACCGACGATCTGATAGGCAAGGATAGCCAGCAGGATACCTACCAGTGATACTTTGCCGAAACGTTTGGCAACCATGGCTGCAGCAATGGCCAGGATGGCCGACTTAATGATAATAGCCGGCAGTACTGCCACAGGAGGCATGCCAAATAACAGGTTGTTTACCAACGGAGAGAGAATAGCGGTGAGCAGTCCCACATGAATGCCATATTTATAAGCAGCAATCAGGGTGAAGAAATAGATGGGCAGAAAGATAAATCCACCCTGTGGAACAAGATGTGCCAACTGTGGTAGCAGCAGATTACCGACTATAAATATCGCTGCGAACAGATAAGTCTTTGTGTTGGTCAGGTTGAGCGTGTACAATTTGGCTGTTGTTGACATAATAGGTTGTATTATAATGTTGTTATATATTTTCCCCCGCATAAGCAAATTACATAGCATACAAATCTATGCATAAAAACTCATTTTATGCCGGTGATGGTTGTTATTTTTTATTTAAAAAAGGAAAAATAGCGATGTGAAATGCTTAATGGAAATCATTTAAAGAGCATCGGGAGAAATTCCGTCAGGTAGATTCTCCAGTTTCTCCAGGTATGTCCTCCTTCCGATTCCCGGTAGACATATTCAAAGTGCATTGAATCGAGTTTGTTTCTGTAATCGACATTTGCCTGATACAAAAAATCATCTTTCCCGATGGCTATCCAGTAAAGCTTGTAACCGTTATTCTTTTGAACGGAAAGGGTAGCCTCTATGTTTTGATAAACGGGCGATTGTACCTTCTCGTCTGGCATGATCGCGGCAGAGAAAAGTCCCATGTAATCGAATGTGTTGGGATGATACCGTGAAATATGGAGGGTGTGAAAACCACCCATGGAGAGTCCCGCGATGGCTCTGCCCGTTTTGTCAGGAATGGTACGATAGCCGGCATCCACGAAATCAATGATCTCCCGAAAAGTTTTCTCATATGTTCCATCCATGGTGTGGGGCAGTTGAAATTGTGGCTTGTAAAATCCTTGTGATGACTCTCCTGGTGCGGCTTCCTGTGCTACGTTGCCATTGGGCATTACCATGATCATCGGTTCTGCTTTACCGGCAGCAATCAGATTATCGAGAATCTGAGAGGCTCTGCCCAGCGTCATCCAGGCCTCCTCGTCGCCACCCATACCGTGCAGCAGGTAGAGCACCGGATAGCTGGAACTGCTATTTTCATAACCGGGAGGTGTGTAAATGGTGATCCTGCGGTTCATCTTATTTCTCGGAGATGCATACCACCGTTTCGTCACCGTACCGTGTGGAACATCATTGACCTTGTACAGATCGGCTTGACCATCGCCAATGAGAAATATATTGAGTGTGCTTGCCACATCGCGGCGGTAATAAACGTTGTTGGGATCGTTCATTGGCAGCCCATCCACAACAAAAGAATAGGTGTAGAGCTCGGAGGGTAGCGGCTCCGTGGTATGGGACCAGACACCATCGGCATCTTTTGTCATATTTTGTTTCCCCTGAGTCAGGAAATCTCCCGTAACCGTTACGGTATTCGCGTTGGGAGCCATTAAACGGAATGTGACGGTCTTGTTGGCGTGAATCTCCGGAGAGATTACTTCACGCCTCTCCCCAAAAGGAAGGTTTTCCTGTGCGCGCATCTGAAGCGACAAAAGCAATACAACCAAAATATAAAAACAGCGCATCTTCATATGTTATTCAGATTTTTTAGATTTCATCCCCTTGTTGTATAAGAATAATGCAAATATAGCGATTCATTTGAATTAATCACCCTGCAGGAGAGGCGATTTATCTGTTTTATCGATATCTTTGCAATCTGCAATAACGATTGGATATATGTGGAAAGATTTGCTTTTTGTGGGTATTGGTGGTGGTGTAGGCAGTATGCTGCGCTTTTTTACTTCCCGGCTGGCGGCTCGTTTTATTCATCATGAATGGTTGTTTGTGGGCACCTTCACTGCCAACATCGTGGGATGCCTGCTCATTGGTTTGTTTTCAGGGTGGATTTTGTCTCATCAGCCTGAAAATCAATCTTTTCGTCTGATGATGATTGTCGGTTTCTGTGGTGGCTATACCACATTCTCTACCTTTGCCTTTGAGAATCTGCGTTTGATTGAGATGAATCAGTGGGGGCTCTTTACATTGTATACCTCCGCAAGCATCATTTTAGGACTCCTGTCGGTATGGGGCGGCATGAAGCTAGGGCATTTAGTGTAAAAAAGAAAACGCCGGAAGGTATATCCTCCCGGCGCACAACAGAACATGTTAGGTTTTATAACTTTTTGATTCGGATGTTTCTGAACATTACCTTTGATCCATGTCCGAGAAATCCGATGTGCCCGGTTTTATTGAGTAGTCCCGGATGATCCCGTTTATCTACAGTGCCGTTTTTTGAAGCCTCACGGATATTCCCATCGAGGATGGTCGTTCCGTAAGCACCCGAGTAACTACCCCTTGATTATTCCGGAGCATTTGCACCCACAGATTTTATCTGATTCTTTGATCCCAACAACTTCGGGA
>MENQ01000024.1 GCA_001768325.1 Bacteroidetes bacterium GWC2_46_850
AAGTTAAGCCCAATGGCGCCGATGGTACTGCATCACGTGGGAGAGTAGGTAGCCGCCGTCCTTTACAAAGCCCTCAGGAGTAATTCTGGGGGCTTTTTTGCGACGACAATAGGTATCGCATTACTTCTTTCCTGTACATCTGTCACAGCAGTAGAGAAAAAGAATGGTTTGCTATGGGAAATATCAGGAAAGGGATTGGATCAATCTTCCTATCTGTTTGGAACCGCTCACGGGGGACCTTTTATCGCAGCAACATACATACTGGACAGTATTCCCTGTTTTGAAGAAGCATTTTTATCTGTAACCCGATTTGTAGGAGAAGATCACTTTTCTTCTTATCCGGATATTGTGCAGATGAATTCAACTTATGACGAATTACTCAGTAAAAAAGAGATTTCAGTATTGGACTCTGTGTTGTTGAAATATTTGCATGCGACTTCAGATAATGTGAAAATAAAACCTTCATTCCTGACACGAGTAATCGGAGAAAAGATAAAATATCAGTTAGTACAGGAGAGGATGTCCGCAAAATTAATTAATAAAAAATATCTTGATCCGGCCGACTTCGATGAGTTTGTCTTTATCTCTGAAGAACCGATGGATATCACTCTGCTAAAAAGAGCTGTAAAAAAGGGTTATGACATCATTGGACTGGATAATAGAATCAATTTCCAGTTTGATACCACGAATGATAGCCTGACTCTCAAACAACAAGCTGAGCAGATGATTTCAATTTTTGAGAATAATCAATTGAATGATTTAATACGAGCACGTTTGGAACTTCCCTTAATCGATTCCCTAAAGGATGCCTACTATGAGCAGGATCTGGATCTAATAGAGCATATTTCCGTTAAACTATACACTGATTCTTTGAATTACGGAAATATAGAAAGAGAATTGCTATTCGAACGAAACTTCAAATGGATGGAACATATTCCGTCCATTATACATGAACAACCATCGTTTATTGCCGTGGGAGTGCGACATTTGCCGGGAGAGAATGGATTGATAGACCTGTTACGAAAAGAAGGTTTTATCGTGGAACCATTGTGAAATAGATGTATTTCCCTTTTACACGAACTTCAGTGGATTGGGATACTCTCTTCCTATTGTCTTTTTATACTCGATCAGAAACGAGAGATATCTTATTTTGGCTTCTTCGTTTCTTTTCAGTTTCTGCAGAGCTTTGACCAGATAGGTTATGGCCGTGTCGCTGACCGGATCAAGATGAAATGCAGCATCTGCCAGTTCTACAGTCGTGAGATATGCTTCCTTTTCGTAACTCCATTCAATGGCATGAATCAGCAACGGTTCAATGCTTTTTTCGGTATTTTCTTTCAGGATGTCGTATTCACGGTCGTTCTCGTTTTTCAAAAATTTTCCCCGGTTGACAATGGCTATGAATTCTTTTAGTTCCTCCTCACTGTGACTTCGCGAAAGAATTGCCATGCATTTCGTATAGTCGCAATAAAGAGGATTTTCCTGTATAAGTTTGAATACTCCTTTTTCGTATAATAACTCGATGCCATCAAGTTCTTCCAGTATTTTACGCAATCTGTTCAGCGTTACGTTTCGTGTGTTCTTGACTGTGTTAGCGGGTTTTTCGGGCCACAATGTTTCACTGAGATGTTGCGATGTGATGCCATCCTCTACAGCACTAAACTGTAGGAGCAGACAAAATGTCTCTTTTAGTTTTTTGCTGAACAGGTAAGTAATATCCCTGTTGCTGCGATTGCGAACCATAAAATCACCAAACAGATAAATCGCATTGGCCCGGAAAGTCGATTCCCTTTTCTGGCTTGTTTTAAAGGGTATTCCCATATCGGGGAAAAAGGTTTCTTTGCGGTTATATTTTAGGAAACGCACGAGAAAAATGGCGACAATCAGCAGGATGATTCCCGCGAGGATGAAAACGATGAGCATCTTGCCGGAACCCTCTTTCGTTGCGTAATTGACCAGTTCCTGACTGGTAATCGGTGGAAATGTGAGTGAGTATACATGCACCTCGGAAGCGATGTCGTCGGAAAACTCATGTACTACCGCATAGAGAGCATGCAGATCATCGTCATAATAGAGGTTTGCATTGGTATTTATCTTATCGGAGAATATCGGAATGGAATCACCCAATATGGTAAAATCACCATTTTTCAACGAATACCGGTACAACCTGAGGTACGACTGGGTGAAATGCTCCGGATAGCATAAGGTATAAAATGAAGCATCGTCATGGATCACCATACCCCGCACGGGCACCATGTTTTCCTGATCCCACGGGATCTCCCATACCCTGGATATCTGTGATGTCGGCAGATCCAATTGATAAAGGTCGTAATAGTAGGTTCTTCCCAATAATTGATCACCCGAACTGTTTCCCATCCCGCCGAAGAGATAAAGCTTGTCGCTATTTTCGGGATGACCCATTGCGGTGAAATACCGTGGCGTGATACCACCTTCATTTTGGGTAGAGCGTACATCCCATTGATGAGTCCCGATATCGTAACGGTAAAAAATATTGCTGTAGCGCATATTGCCGAACCCGCCGAATATCAGGTATTGCTGTTTTGACGGATCGAAATAAGAGCCATGGTGATGAAGTTGAGTTGGTAACCGGTCATAGCTCTCAATACGCCATTCGTAGCTGTTAAGGTCAAGACTTGCGACTGTGGGGCCCTGGTAGGTGCTGTCGTAATATACCTCATAGCTATAGAGCTTATCATGTAAAGGATCAATAAAGTTGGTTCCCAATCTGAGGTCGACCGGGCAAGGTTCTTTGAAGACCACCGTCTCCTGATTTGCAGTTCTCAGGTTATAAATGATGATGGAATCTTTGTTGAAATGATACAATTCTTTTCGTCCTGCATGATAATTTGTTCCCGAAACCTGTCTTGACCGGGTCGATGTTTCCGGTTTCCAGTGATAGGCATCATTGATCAACCAGTAGGGGTTCACCACATTACCCATTACAGTCCCTTTGCTGTTATGTACCTGATTACCCTGATACTCCATGAGCGGAAACCGGTAGCTTCGTGTGTTGCCCACGCTCAGGTTCCGGATCGCAAAAGGAGCTACATCGATGATATGATCACTTTTACCGAATACAAGGGTGGGTGTGAACGATTCAGAAAGAGGAACATTGGCTGCGCTGTAAGTGTTGTCACCGATGGTCAGTGTGATCATATCGTTTTCCAGATCGAATGAAATAGCTATCTGCAACCATTCACGGGGTGGATATTGACTCTTTTTCAATGAAATGTGGATCAGATTGTTCTTGCCTTCCTCGTTGAATAGAAACAGATGGTTTTCCCCGTGTCCGTCATAGAAAAGATTAAAAACAGATCCATTTTCTGATGATTTAATTCTGAGGATGTTACCGATATCGGTTGTCATATATAACGATAACCGAAAACTGATGCTAAAGTGATCTTCAAAGGTAACAGGACGTTCACTGAAAACATCATACGACGTTCTCTGTTCGATGGGATATCCGTTCCCAAGAAAACGAAGCCCTTCCGCAGAAAGAGGTGAGGAGAAAAAGGCGCAAAGAAACAGGAGAATGTATATTGTTTTTTTTGTCAATGTAACCATGAGAGCTATCGTCTATTGCCATCACAAAGATACCATAATCAGTGCCATATTGCAAATAATCAATTTTGTTTATTGATTAATAGCTATTTGAGAAAAGGTTAAATATAACATTGATTACTGTTAATTTGTGAAATGTAACCCCAATGTAACCCTTTGGATAACCCGCCCGCTTTTATATTTGACACAAATACGATGCAGCAGGCTCATTGGCTCGTTGCCCAGACGAAAATGATATCATGACATATTTATTATATGGGGTGAAAAACAAATAAATACAAATTAATTAATAAATGGAATGAAAAACTTGAGAAAATTGTTCTACACGTCTTTGATTGTGTTTGTATCAATCGGATTGCTTTCCTGTGAAAAGGAAGAATCTTCACAGAGCCTGCTCGGTGAAGTGGCCGGAATGGTAAAAGATGTTGATGGTAACCCCATCCCGGGAGTAAGTGTGACTCTTTCCGGAATCAATGAGGAGGACATGGTTGTGACCACCGGAGAGGATGGGAGGTATCATATTAACAATGTAACCTTGAAAACACATGCCATCATGTTCTCTAAGGAAGGCTGGCAGACAGTTAGTGTAACCGTTACAGCCGATAAGTTTGGTGGAAATAGCAGTGCGAATGCCGATATTGAAATGATCAAAGCTTCGGCAAAAATCATCGGAGTTGTGACCGATGCCAAGAATAATGGAGCCCCGCTTGCCGGAGTGACCGTCTCTGCCGGACCGGCCGGAACAGTAATCACCGGAACCGACGGCAGGTACATCATCGCAAATCTGGTAGAAGATAAATACACACTCACTTTTACCAAACAAGACTATGTGACGATTGTAAAAGAGATTACAGCCACCGATTTTGTGGATGAAACGGTGACGATTGATCTCAGAATGGGCGGTGAAGAACTTCTCCGTGGCTTAACGGCCGATGATCTGCAACATGCCGAGAAATGGTACTATAATGAATACCGGGGTGGAAGAAACGCAGATGAATATCCACACTGGGACTGGGCTTGCAATTATATGTCTACCCTTGATTTCCGTGGTGCGTGGGAAGAACAGAATGAAGGTACTACGCTTCAGATCAGGAATAATGACAACGACCGTAAGAATCCGGCCGATTTGGATGTGTTTGATTCCTTCGTATTCGGTAGTAAGTTAATTACTGCAGAAAATAAGATTCTCTCTTTGAGGGCACGAACGCACAATGCTGATGTATCTGCTCCTGCATATTTTGGTGTGCAGGTGGTGGACCTCTCCGAAAATCAACCCAAATCAGTAAAAATTGGGACAACACGTACGTATGGTTCCGGCAATTATGCCGACTTTGAATTCGACCTGAGTGCTTATGTGGGGAAAGAGGTTATTCTTGCCATTGGAATTTATCGTCAATCGACAGGTGATTATTGGAAACAGCTTGTGTTGCGTGCCATCCGGTTTGCCGACAGAAAAGTGGAAAATTATGGCTGGCTGCCCGGTACCGAAGTGATAGACGGATGGAAACTGACCAAAGAGACAGTGCGTTCAACCATGCCACATACCAAAAAGTCGTTCACAGGGATCAGTCCCGTTACCGGAGATCGCGGCAATTATGTAAATGCCTACCGCGCCTGGAGAACTGTCGGACATGTGGGTGCCGAATGGTCGTTTGTGCCACTGAAAAAAGACCCTGAAGTATTCCCGTCGGAAGGCTACATCCTTAAAACAAGAAATACCCCCGATGTTGATACGAAAGTGCCGGAAGCATACATCTATGCCAAGTTTTCAATTGCAACTGGAAGCAACCAGTTCACACTCAATACCCGTAACTTCGGCAGTAATTTTACCTATTTTAAAATCACCGCTATCGGAAATGACGGGACGGTAACCCATCTTTCGCCGGCATCCAATACCGCCCAGGAGGCCATGGCAGCCGCCAACGGAACCTGGAAATTCAAACATGGCAATGGCGGTGCAGATAATCCGGAAGGATATGCCTCATTCAAATATGATCTTACACAGTTTAACGGCACAGATGTCACCCTGTCTATCGGTGTATATAATGGGGAAGCAAATACCGGCGAGAACAAGCTGGTTATACACAGTATTGAATTGAAATAATCTTTAGCAGCATGAATAGGATGAAAAATTTAATTATTGTACTTGTAAGTCTCCTGTGGCTCATGACCTGTGCCTGCGGAGAAAACGGACCGGATAAGGGTTTCCAGGAGCCCCCACCACAGGAAGAACGGCTGGCAGAGAGAAATCTGACACGTGCCATAGAACTTGCCGACAACACCATCAATGCGCATTTCACCGGAAGTGGGATGGCCATGGCCAGATATTATAACCCTTATACCGGCGCAAGATCCGATGAAAAAGGGAGTGTATGGATGTATACCAGCGCCATTGAAGCGGTAAATGCAATCCTGCACGCTCTTCAGGCCGAGAAAGTAGCGGACGATGCATCACTATACAACAAACATTATACCCGGTTTGTGGAAGTGTTGGATAATTTATATGACAATGCCGATTATTATCTCGGTACATTCTCACTTACCTCGTATACACAAACCAAAGAATGGACCGTATACGGAGTGAACCGGGGGGCTTCGAAGGGAGGTGCCAAAGTAGAGGGCATAGAGAATGTGTATGACGACCAAATGTGGCTGGTACGGGAACTGATGGAATCATATAAACTGACAGGCAAGGAGACCTACCTGGAAAAAGCCGAATACCTGACAGAATATGTACTGGATGGATGGGATTGCACGATTGATGCGAATGGTAATGAGGTAGGCGGTATCACATGGGGTCCCGGCTACGTGACCAAACATGCCTGTAGTAACGGTCCTATGGTCAGTCCCCTTGTATGGCTTCATGAACTGTATAAAGAGAAAAACGACGAAGTGATCCATCGTTTTATCGATGCGGGTGATATGAAAACAAGAAAAACCGTATCCCTGAAGAAAAGCGATTACTACCTCGCATTTGCCAAAAAGATTTATGAATGGCAAAAAGAAGCGTTGCTACGTGGAGACGGAGTCTATGATGACATGATGGGTGGGTGTACGCCTGGTGCACCCCAGTTGGAGACAATAGATGGCGTAACCTACCGGAAAGGAATCACCTGTCGCGATAAGGTAGGGCCGGCAATCAGCTACAACAGCGGTACCATGCTCTCCGGAGCTGCCGATCTATATCGGGCTACTGCGGATGAAAAATACCTCTCTGACGGAAAGAAACTTTCTGATGCAAGTTTTGCCTTTTTTGCAAAGAAAGGAACCAACCTTCCCGACTATTATACCTACAACATCAGTGGTTTCAATAACTGGTTTAATGGTGTATTGATGCGAGGCTATGTAGATCTTTTTCCGGCAAATAAAAACGTTTCAACGTACATCGCCACATTTCAGCAGAATCTCGACTATGGGTATGATCACTTTCTATACAAGGGTTTTCTCCCCACAAATCTGTTGGTGGGATGGAGCCAGAATAACAGCAACAACAGGATTGAAGGAATGTTTAGCTTTGCTTTCGCTGCTGAATATGCTGTGTTATCACGCTACGAGTTGACTAAATAACACAAATAACATACATTGGAATGATGAAGACTTTTTTTATAAATGCGAAATTATTTTCGCAAATGATCCTGTTTACACTTTTACTTATTCCTGCCACAGTGCTGGCACAGGGTGTAAATGTGACGGGAGTGGTGAGAGACAGCGGCAATGAACCGTTACCCGGGGCGACCGTAGTCATCAAAAATAGTACCGTGGGAACAGTGACCGACATGGATGGGAAGTATACCATCGTGGTTCCTGCCAATGCAGTGCTTGAATTCAATTTTTTAGGGTTCACAACAAAAGAAGAACCTGTGAACGGACGCGCTGTCATTGATGTAACACTGGAATATGAGGAGCAGAGCCTCGATGAGGTGGTTGTGGTGGGATATGCCACACAAAAAAAGGTCACCCTGACGGGAGCCGTTTCGGGTGTGAAAGGTTCTGACATGATTCAGACAAGAAATGAAAATCCGCAGAATATGCTCACAGGGCGAATTGCCGGCGTGAGGGTATGGCAGAAAAGTGCCGAACCGGGATCGTTCAACAACAGTTTCGATATTCGTGGTCTGGGAAGTCCGTTGGTGGTAATCGATGGAATACCCCGCAGTGCCGGCGAGTTTCAGCGACTCAATCCCAACGACATTGAAGACGTGTCGGTACTTAAAGATGCATCGGCAGCCATTTACGGCGTAAGAGCCGCCAATGGTGTGGTGCTTGTTACCACAAAGAAGGGATCGAAAGATGGGAAAACCGATGTGGCTTTCAATGCGTCCTATACTTTTCAGAAACCTTCGGGAATGCCGGTGCTTGCCGATCCTTTTGAGACAATGACGCTTTACAACGAGCGTGCAATGAACAACATCAATGGTGGTAACATCATTTTCCCCGAGAGTATGTTCGAAGCATACCGCAATGGGACACGCCGCACCACAGACTGGACTTCCTTGCTCTTCTCCGATTACTCTCCCCAGACCCAGCAGGATCTGAGCATTACCGGAGGAAGCGAGAAAACCCAATATTACATCGGAATGGGTTATCTCTTTCAGGAAGGTTTTTTCAAGTCGGGTGATTTGAATTACAACAAGATAAACCTGCGCTCCAATATCACCACAGAGATCGTCGACGGACTGACCTTCGACCTGAACCTGAGTGGTATTGCCGATCAACGCAACAACCCCTATTCGGGTTCGGTGGATATCATCCGCAACTACTGGCGTCAGGGAGTACTCTTTCCTGCATACGCCGATCCGGAGAATACCATGCTCAACTATGAAGGATTGGATCTGGAGGAAAACACAGTGGCAAAGATGACCTCCGATATCTCCGGTTACCGAAAATATGCCCAGAAGTATTTTATGTCGTCGGCAGGACTTAACTATGATTTTGGAAAAATTTCCGATGTATTGAAAGGTCTTTCGGCTAAAGCACTGGTGAGCTATGATTACCGGATGGATGATAACAACATCAACCGCAGAGAGTACTATCAGTATATGTACAATGATTTGACGGGCAACTATGATGCGAAACTGTATAATAACAGTTCTCCCAATCAGATCAGAAGAGAACTCTACAGCAAGCAGCAGATATTGGGACAGTTCATCTTGAACTACAACAGGCAGTTTGAAGGATTACACAATGTAAGCGGTATCCTGGGCTGGGAAACCCAGAAACGTACCGGTGATAACTTTTATGCACAACGTGATCTCGCCTTCGGCATGGAATACCTTTTGGCAGGTGTGGATGAAAATCAGTTAGGAGGCATGCAAAGCGGACTCAACGATATTTACGAACTGGCCAATTCGGCCCTGATAGGTAGGGCAAATTATACGTATGCCGACCGTTATATTGCGGAAGCACAATTCCGTTATGACGGATCTTCCAAGTTCGCCAAAGGACATCAGTGGGGTTTCTTTCCATCTGCTTCTGTCGGATGGCGAGTATCAGAAGAACCTTTCTTTAAGGAGTGGGAGAGTGCATCTTTTGTAGACCAGCTTAAATTGCGGGCAAGTTATGGCGTACTGGGTGATGACGGAGAACTACAATATGACTGGGCTACCGGTTATACTTATCCCGCCACTTCCGGAAATGCGGAAAAAGGATATTACAATCAATATGCTCCGGGTTATATTTTTGGAGATGAGTTTGTGTACGGTGTATCCACGCTCGCTCTTCCCAACAGGCTCATAACCTGGTTTACTGCCCGTACGCTCGACGTGGGTGTAGATTTTGAAGGTTGGAATGGTCTTTTTGGTTTTTCCTTCGACTTCTTTAACAGGGAAAGACATGGACGTTTTGCACGTCGGTCGGGTGATCTTCCCACCGTGGTGGGTGCAACGGCACCCAGAGAGAATCTCGATAGCGACCGCCATTTTGGTATGGATCTGGAGCTCTCACACCGCCACAGGATTGGAGAGTTTTATTATCGGGTGAAGGCAATTGGCACCATTACCCGTCAACAGTACCTTACTGCTTCGGAAAAAGGCCCTTACGGTAACTCGTACGACAGGTGGCGTAACGACAACCTTACAAACCGTTATCAGGGTATGCAGTTTGGATACGAGTCGGCCGGACGCTATGAAAGCTGGGAAGACATCTGGAGGTATCCCATCTATAAGGACAGGAACATCCTGCCGGGTGACTATAAATATGAGGACTGGAATGGTGACGGAGAGATAAATGGGTTGGATGTACACCCATTCGCGTTTGATCAGACTCCCTGGTTAAATTATAGTCTCACCTTCGACGGAAATTACAAAAATATGGATCTAAGCATCCTCCTGCAGGGATCGGCTTTGGGTTCCATGGAGTACCGGGAGCCGCTCTACTCAATCTGGGGAAGTAACGGGGGAGGCACATTGGTGCAATACCTCGACCGTTGGCATCCTACGGATGCGCTGGCAGACCCCTATGATCCGGAAACAGAGTGGATCGGAGGTTATTACGGGTTTACGGGTAACTATCCGTTTGGAAATTCAAGATTCAACCGCGTCAGTACCGCCTATCTCCGTCTGAAGAGTATTGAAGTGGGTTACACATTGCCGAAACTGGAATCGTTCTCATCGATGGATTTGCGGCTTTTTGCTAATGCATATAACTTGCTGACATTCACCGGTGTCAGGTTTGTGGACCCGGAGCATCCCGACGATGATTTGGGAAGGATGTATCCGCTGAACAAAACGTTTACCGTAGGACTTTCTCTTAAATTCTAATCTTTTGAGTATATATTAAAATGAAGAAAATGAATAAAATAGTTCAACTTGTACTGGCTTTGTTCCTGTTGACCACTGCATGTGCAGATCTGGACATTCCGCCGAAAAATATTATCAGCGATGAAGATCTGCTGACCAATGAATCGGGCATGGAGATCTACATGGCCCGGATGTACAGCAACATGCCGTTCGAAGATTTCAAATATATGGCCGAATGGGGCGTTGAATTCAACTCCTGGCTCGGAGCCATGGGGATTGAAGGCACGGGTGAAGCATTGAACCGCGATGGTATCTCCCGGGCATTTACTTCTGAGCGGACTCCCTATTGGGGTAAGGCATTTACCCTGCTCAGAGATGCCAATTATCTGATAGAGACTTTGCCGCTTTACGAAGCTTCTTTTCCTGAGAAGATGTACAATCATTATCTGGGTGAGGCTTATTTTGTGAGAGCATTTGTTTTTGACGCCATGGCACGCCGGTTTGGTGGTGTGCCGCTGGTGACGAAGGTGATCCAATACCCGGCAGCACAGGATGCGCTGGAGGTGCCTCGTGCATCTGAGGAGGAGACCTGGGATCAGGTATTGGCCGACTTTAACCGGGCAGCCGAACTGTTGTCTGAAAAGAGTCCCAAAAGCGGCTATGCCAACAAATATGTGGCTCTGGCGTTCAAGTCGGAAGCCATGTTATACGCCGGAAGCGTAGCCAAATACAATGAGAAGGTATCAGGCAGGCTCACCGGATTTGGAGAGAAGACCGGCGTCAGAGTCATAGGTTTTGCCGAGGATGCATGGCAAGCTGCTTCTGAGAAATACTTCCGGGAAGCATACCTTGCAGCACAGGAGATCATCAAAGAGGGAGGCTATTCACTTTATAAAAAGAAATGGGCTGCTAATAATCCCGAAGCACAATACCAAAATATGGTGGATATGTTCAGTGATCCGGAAAGCCCCGAGAATATCTACGTGAAAAAATATGCATACCCGACCCTCACGCACGGCTATGATGCCTACAGCGCACCGTTCATCTTCAAGGCTCCCCTGGCATCGGGTACCTGTGTCACGCTAGACTTCCTGGAACTTTATGAAGGTTTTGACAGATATCCTGACGGCACAGTAAAAGTGACCACCGGAAATACGAATACAGCGGGCAAGTATCTGATGTACGACTCACCCCTCGACTTTTTCAAAAATGCCGAACCGCGACTGCGCGCTTATGTGATCTTTCCGGGCGACAGGTTCAAAGGAAAGGATATCGAGATACGGGCAGGGGTATATACAGGTAGCGAACCCATCGACCCCCTATTCAACAATTATACCTACCAGAGTGCAGAAACAAGGTACCAAAATCTGGATGCTTACAAGCAACAACCCAAAACGCTTTATCTCAGTCCAAGAGAAGGCAGCGGTCAGGATACACTGATTTACAACGGCGCTAAAATGACTGCGGCTGGTGCAAACGGACCTTTCTATGATAACGGGGAAGGATGTCTGACAGGCCTCTACGGAAGAAAGTGGCTCAATGATGATCCTTCCTTTGAGGCAGGTGAGGGGAAATCGGATCAGCATTTTGTGCTGATGCGTTATGCCGAGGTATTATTGAATGCTGCTGAAGCAGCTGTTGAACTATCCCTGGCAGGACAATCTTCACCCGATGGATCAGATCTTTTGCAGGTTGCTACCGATAATGTCAACCTTATCCGGGAGAGAGCCGGTGCTTCATTGCTTTCTTCTCCGATCATAGCCAGTGACGAAGGACGTAATATCGTACGCAAGGAGAGACGCAAGGAGTTGGCTCTGGAACATAAAACCAAGTGGGATATCCGTCGTTGGCGCGTGCAACATTACGAAAACAGGGATGGTTTCTGGGGTGAAGAGAGAAACAAGGATGTCTTCAGCAACAACAACCGTTACAGATTTCGTGGACTTTACCCATTCTTTTCAACCGAGAGCGGGAAGTACTTCTTCGATGCCCGTTTTCAATGGGTGAGCCTGAAGACCTTTGAATACAACGTGGTAGATTATTACTTTTCCATTCCTGGCGGTGAGGTGACGAAGAGTCCTGTAATCGACCAACAACCAAACAGATAATAACGTTAACATAGATAGTCGTATGAACAAGATAGTATTTTTATTGGTTTCTCTCCTCTTGCTTGGTTCCTGTAGCATGTTTGAGCTGGATAACTACGAGGCTCCTTCGGAGACACTGGAGGGGGAAGTCGTGGACGCAGCGACCGGAGAACCGGTGCTCACAGACCAGGGTAGTGAAGGAATCAGGGTGCGCCTTACGGAGCTCAGCTGGGGTGATAATGCAACCCATAACCCCGATTTTTTCTGTATGCCCGACGGTACCTTCCGGAATACCAAACTTTTTAAAGGGGAGTATAATGTGAGAATTGACGGCCCATTTATTCCGTTGTTGAGGGAAGATGATCGCGGGGTACCCATTGCCGACGAAACGCAGACTATGCAGATCAAGGGTGTGACGAAGACCAGGTTTGAAGTACAGCCCTTTCTGAATGTGGAATGGGTGGAAGAGCCTGTTGTGATCAACGGCAAGATTCGGGCCAAGGTGAAAGTGACCCGAGGCGTATCTGAGGAAGAGTTCCGGCAGAAAATAGAACCCATGGGCGGATACAGCAGCACCTTCCTGAATGTAACCGACATCCAGCTTTTTGTGAGCTATTCTTCTGCTGTGGGCTATCGTGCCCGGGATGAAAGATGGTCTAGATCGATCGAATATTCCGGCTCATCGTTCACGGATTTGCTGGGTGAAACCATCACCATCGAGTCGAACGGAACCATTCCTCCAGGACGGGTCGTCTTCATTCGGGCGGCTTCACGGATAAATTACGATACCCCCCGGGGTAGCGGTACCCGGCGATGGAATTATAATGAACCGCTGGAGGTGATGATCCCGTGATAATTGATTATTTTTATGCTTCAAAGCCTCTCCACAAAAGAGAGACTTTGAAGCATATTTTTTGTAACTAAAACAGATCTTATGAGAAAATTATGGATCGCATTTTTTACGTTATTGGGTATGCAGCTGTATGCCCAGGAGGCGAAAGAGGTGCGCACTACTTTCCAGACATCCCGTGAGTGGAGGCCCACCATCGATGTGAGAGCCGACGCGGTCATGGTCTACGGGGTGGGAGGAAACCCTTCCGACAAATCGGGGAAAGTCCCTTTTGAAGAAAGGATACGTTCATGGAGAGAGAAAGGATACACCGCTCATTACATGACCGGCATAGCCTGGGGTGAGTATCAGGATTATTTCACCGGGGAGTGGGACGGTAAGATGCACCTCGATGAAGGGCAGGTTGAGCTGAACGGCGATACAATCTGGCATGGGCATATGGTACCCTATATTGTACCCACCGATAATTTCCTTACCTATCTGAAGGAACGACATGTAAAAAGGGCCATCGACGCCGGCATTGAAGCCATCTTTATGGAGGAGCCCGAGTTTTGGACCAGAGCAGGCTACAGTGAGGCTTTTAAACGGGAATGGGAAAAGTTTTATGGTTTTCCCTGGCGTGCACAGCATCTGTCGCCCGAAAACAGCTATCTCTCCAACAAACTGAAATATCATCTCTATTATAAGGCACTCGATGAGGTCTTTTCCTATGCCAAGGAATATGGAAAAAGCAAGGGAATGGAGGTGAAGTGTTATGTTCCCACCCATTCACTGGTCAACTATTCCCAATGGAAAATCGTCAGTCCCGAAGCAAGCCTGGCTTCACTGCGTTCGGTCGATGGGTATATCGCCCAGGTGTGGACCGGTACTTCCCGAGAACCGAACTATTTTAATGGAAAGATAAAAGAGCGGGTGTTCGAAACTGCTTTTCTGGAGTATGGCTCCATGGAATCGATGACGGCACCCACCGGACGAGAGATCTTCTTCCTGACTGATCCCATTGAGGACTGGCCGCGCGACTGGGTGGATTACAAGAAAAACTATGAGGCTACATTTGCCGCCCAGCTACTCTATCCCCGCATCAATAAATATGAGATCATGCCCTGGCCGGAACGTATTTACGAGGGTTTGTACCGTACCAGTCGCGACAGTGATAAAAAAGAACGGATCCCCCGACACTATTCCACGCAGATGCAGGTGATGATCAACACACTTGGTGAGATGCCGCAGACCACCCAGCGAGTAGCGGGTTCTCACGGTATTGGTGTCATGATGTCCAATTCACTCATGTTCCAACGTTTTCCCGAACATGCGGGCTACGAAGATCCGCAACTGGCCAACTTTTACGGACAAACGCTTCCTTTACTCAAGAGAGGAGTACCTGTGGAGACGGTGCACATGGAAAACCTTTCCTACCGCGAAACACTGCAGAATATGCATCTGCTTATCCTTTCTTACTCCGGCATGAAGCCGATGGAAGCGGATGCGCACACACACCTGGCTGACTGGGTAAACAATGGAGGGGTACTTCTCTATTGCGGCAGGGACAGCGATCCTTTTCAGCAGGTGCCGGAATGGTGGAACAGCGGCACGAACAATTTTGTTACTGCTGCCGGTCATCTGTTTTCACAACTTGGATTAAGCGGTTCATTGAATGAAGGTGAATACAAGGTAGGTAAAGGTAAAGTCTATATCCTGCGAAACGACCCCAAAGAATTTGTTCTTAACGAAAATGGAGATCAAAAGTTTGTCGGTCTGTTGCAAAGGTTGTATCGTGAGTCAGCAGGTAAGAACCTTCTTCTTAAGAACTATTTCAGCCTGGAAAGAGGCCCTTACAGGATTATATCTGTACTCGACGAGTCGATGTCTTCCTCTCCCTATGTGGCAAAAGGCAATTTTATTGATCTCTTTGATCCCGAAATACCTGTGTTGCGAGAAAAGATTGTCCGTCCCGGCGAACAGGCTTTGCTTTTCGATATAAACTCCCTCAAAGAGAAGAAGCCCCGCGTGCTTGCCACAGCAGCACGTGTGAGTGATGAGAATAACACGGCTCATAACTATAGCTTCACCGTGAAAAGTCCGGTAAATACCACCAATGTGATGCGCATTCTTTTGCCGGAGAAACCGCAAATCAGCGAGATAAGGAATAGTGACGGTGAAGAAATTGATTACGAGATGTCATGGGATCAGAAAAGCAAAACCGCTTTTCTCCGGTTTGAAAATAACCCCGCCGGCATATCGGTCATGCTAAAATGGTAAACTTGCAGGAGAAAAAACAGATAAACTGAACAACAATGAAGAAAATTAATTTGACGGGATTCTTTTATTTTTTTGGGATCATCATTACACTGGGTGCCCGCCCTTTCGCACCGGTAGATTATGTCAGTACACTGGTCGGCACAGACTCCAAATATGAACTTTCCACCGGGAACACCTACCCGGCCATCGCGTTGCCCTGGGGGATGAACTTCTGGTCACCCCAAACCGGTAAGATGGGAGATGGGTGGATGTACACCTACCATGCCGATAAGATCAGGGGGTTTAAACAGACCCATCAGCCCAGCCCCTGGATGAACGACTATGGCCAGTTCTCACTGATGCCCGTCACGGGAAAGCCTCATTTCGACGAAGAGGAGAGAGCAAGCTGGTTCTCGCACAAGGCTGAGGTGGCCAGGCCTCACTATTACAGGGTGTATCTGGCCGATCATGACGTGACTACCGAGATCACGCCGACAGAACGGGCTGCCATGTTCCGGTTTACCTTCCCGGAAAGTGACAGTTCTTTCGTCATCGTCGATGCATTCGACAAAGGTTCCCACATCCGGATTATTCCCGAAGAACAGATGATCACGGGATACACAACCCGTAACAGTGGTGGCGTTCCCGATAACTTCAGGAACTATTTTGTGATCCGTTTCGATAAACCCTTCACCTGGTTTGGTGCCGTGAAAGAGGGTGTCATCGCCGAAGAGGAAACAGCTTATACAGGGAATCATGCCGGTGCGGTAATCGGTTTTCAAACAACCAACAACGAGCAGGTGCATGCCCATGTGGCGTCCTCCTTTATCAGTGAAGCACAGGCGTTGCTGAACCTGCATGAACTGGGAGACGACTCTTTCGAGGGGATCATGATGAAGGGCGAATCACGTTGGAATGAAGTACTGGGAAGAATCAGGGTAGAGGATGACAACATCGACAACATCCGTACCTTTTATTCGAACCTCTATCGCACGGTGCTCTTTCCGAGGAACCTGTCGGAGATCGATGCCGATGGCAATATTTATCACTACAGCCCGTATAACGGCAAGGTGCTTCCCGGTTACATGTTTACCGATACCGGTTTCTGGGATACGTTCAGAAGCCTCTTTCCCTTTCTCAATTTTGTTTACCCCTCCGAGAACGTGAAGATGCAGGAAGGATTGGTCAATGCCTATAAAGAGAGCGGCTTTCTTCCCGAATGGGCCAGTCCCGGCCACCGGAATATTATGGTGGGCAACAATTCTGCCTCGGTTGTGGCAGACGCCTACATAAAAGGGTTGAGAGGATACGATACCGAAACACTCTGGGAAGCGCTCAAACATGGTGCAAACAGCGTGCATCCCACGGTACCTGCATCCGGCCGTACCGGCTATGCAGAATATAACAAATATGGTTATATCCCCAACAATGTGGGAATTAGCCAAAACGTGGCCCGTACATTGGAGTATGCCTATAACGACTGGAGCATTTACAGCTTCGGAAAAGCCTTGGGCAAGCCTGAGTCGGAAATTGCCATCTACGGCGAACGGGCAATGAACTACAAAAACCTCTTCAACCCGGAGCATAAGCTGATGGCGGGGCGTGCCGACGACGGCTCCTTTTCAGCGGAATTTGATCCGGCGGCCTGGAGCCGCGATTTCACCGAGGGCAACAGCTGGCACTACTCGTGGTCCGTTTTTCATGATCCACAGGGATTGATCGACCTGATGGGAGGCAAAAAATCTTTCACCGGCATGCTCGACTCGGTATTTCTTATTCCCGGTGCAGAGGGGCTGAAGAGCCGTTCCATGATTCACGAGATGCGGGAAATGCAGGTGATGGACATGGGCCAGTACGCACACGGAAACCAGCCTATTCAGCACATGGTTTACCTTTACAACTACGCCGGTGAGCCCTGGAAGGCACAATACTGGTCGCGCGAGATCATGGATAAACTCTATTCGGATACACCCGACGGTTACTGCGGTGATGAAGACAACGGGCAGACATCGGCCTGGTATGTTTTCTCGGCTCTGGGCTTTTATCCTGTCTGCCCCGGGAGCAACGAGTACATCCTGGGATCCCCTCTTTTTCGTTCTGCAGAGATCGCTCTGGAGAATGGAAAGTCGTTAAGGATTACCACCAAGGAAAATGGAGCGGACAACCGATATATCCGCGAAATGAAACGAAACGGCAAAAAATACAGCCGAAACTTCCTGCGCCACGATGATCTGATGAAAGGTGGTGAGGTGACATTCAGGATGAGCCCCCTGCCCAACAAAGAAAGAGGTACAAAAGAGACTGATCTGCCCTATTCTTTCTCGCGAAAAGATAAACCAAATAATTAAATAAACAGGTAAGGATGATATTGCGAGTCTCATCCATAAGAAAATAGATTGCATGAAACATTTTATTCCTATTTTTATTGCTTTTTTAACAGGAGGCTTGTTCCTTCAGGGTTGTCAATCGCCGGGATCCGGTTTTGAAAAGGAAGCCGGATCCTCTTTTAGGGCACCCGCTTATCCGCTCGTCACGGTGGATCCCTATTTCAGTGCGTGGTCCATGGCCGATCAGCTCTTTGATGCTCCCGTGAAACACTGGACCGGCAGAAATCAATCGCTTGCCGGGGTACTGCGTGTAGACGGAGAAACTTATCGCTTTCTGGGAAAAGAGGACATTCCGCTGCAACCGGTGATTCCGACAGCCAGGTTCGATGCCTGGGAGGGGAAATATGTATACACTGCTCCCGCAGAAGGATGGGAGCAGCCCGGTTTCGACGATTCCTCCTGGAAAAACGGCAAGGGTGCCTTCGGTACACCCGGTAGCAGCGACACATCCACACCGTGGGAGACCGACGAGATATGGGTACGCCGCACCTTTTCAATGCCTGAGATAGCCGAAGGTGAAAAGCTGTTCCTGGGCTATTCGCACGACGATGATTTTCAACTCTATCTGAACGGTACCCGCATCATCGATACCGGCAACCGGGCAAAAAGCGATCTGGTTGTGGAGATCGACAAAGATTTGTTAAATACGGATGGGGAAAATGTTATCGCAGCCTGGTGTCTTGACAGGGGAGGACTGGCCTATGTGGATTTCGGTATATTGAAAGAAAGCGACCAGCAGGACTTTTTCGAGCAAACAGCAGTACAGAATGAGGTAAAAATTACCGCCACACAAACAAAATATCATTTTACCTGCGGCCCTGTGGATCTGATGGTTGAGTTTGTGTCACCACTTATGATGGACGACCTGAACCTGCTTTCCCGCCCCGTCAATTATATCAACTACGAGGTAGTATCCAACAACGGGAAACAACATGAGGTGGAAATTTATTTTGAAGCGACACCCGAATGGGCAGTGCACGAACTGAACCAGGAGGTGGAGCTGACTACCGGCAGGAGCGGAGATGTAACTTTTGCCCGCACCGGTACCACGGCACAACCTGTTCTGCAGCGTAAGGGTGACAATGTCCGGATCGACTGGGGATATTTTTACCTGGCTGCAGGTGACGGGGAGAACAGATCGGTGGCTATTGGTGATTATTCCGTCCTGAAGGAGGCGTTCAAGTCGGAGGGTAGCCTGCCGCAGGGTTCTGAACGCTTTACGGCCCTGATGACCGAATCGATGCCGGTGCTGGCAACAACCGAAAAGCTGGGGCAGATAGCTGCCAGGCCGGTCAGGGGCTTTGTCATGCTCGGTTATGATGATATTGAATCCATCCAGTATTTTGGTCAGAACCTGAAGGCATGGTGGACAAACGGGGGTGAAACAACCTTTGAAGAGGTACTGACCGATGCCGCCACCAGTCATGACTCGGTGATGGAACGATGTGACCGCTGGGACCGGAAAGTATACAACGACCTGTTTCTGGCAGGTGGTGAGAAGTATGCCCGTATCTCTCAGCTGGCTTATCGGCAATCCATCGCGGCTCATAAACTGGTGAAAAGCAGTGAGGGTGAAACCCTGTTCTTGTCGAAAGAAAACTTCAGCAACGGCTCCATCGGTACCGTGGATATTACCTTTCCCTCCTCCCCGCTTTATCTGAAATATAATCCGGAACTGCTTAAGGGAATGATGAATCCCATCTTGTATTACTCGGCCAGCGGTAAATGGACAAAACCTTTTGCAGCGCATGATGTGGGTACCTATCCCTTGGCCAACGGACAGACATACGGCGGAGATATGCCGATTGAGGAGAGCGGCAACATGCTGATCCTTGCTACTGCCATTGCGCACATGGAAGGAAATGCAGCCTATGCCGCACAACACTGGCAGGTATTGTCCACCTGGGCAGACTATCTGCTCGATAACGGGCTTGATCCCGACACCCAGCTTTGCACCGATGACTTTGCCGGACACTTCGCACACAATGCGAATCTCTCCGTCAAGGCGATCATGGGTATTGCCGGATATGGCCGACTGGCAAAGATGCTCGGCAAAGCCGAGGTGGCGGAGAAATATACCGTTGCTGCCAAAACAATGGCACAGGAGTGGATGAAGATGGCCGACGACGAGGATCATTATCGCCTCACATTTGACAAACCCGGTACCTGGAGCCAGAAATATAATATGGTGTGGGATGAATTGCTGGGATTGGATATTTTCCCCGACGAGATCGTTGAAAAGGAAATTGCCTATTACCTCACCAAACAAAACCAGTATGGCCTTCCGCTCGACAACAGGATGACCTATACGAAAGCAGACTGGATCATATGGACGGCTACCATGGCCGACGATAACGATACATTTCACCGGTTTGTTGATCCGCTTTACGGGTACGTGACAGAGACAACAGACAGGGTGCCGCTATCCGACTGGTATGAAACCACCAACGCCAATCAGACAGGCTTCCAGGCCCGCTCGGTGGTGGGTGGATTTTTTATCAAAACATTGAAGAAGTAGAATTACGCCCCTTTTTGCATTATAAATCCGGGTCTACCCACGCCAGACAGGCAGGAATAGACCCGGATTCTTATTGGGATTTACTCATGACAAAACACCCAACGCCTCTTCATAAAGTGTGACCTTCTCCAGCCGGTCGTCGTGTACAATATAGGTATTTTCCACGCCCACAGCACCAATGCCGGGCAATACGAATTTGGGTTCGATGGCAATGGCCATACCGGGCTCCAGTACATCCTTTGAACGTGGGGTGAGCACGGGAGGTTCATTGATCTCCAGTCCCACGCCGTGGCCCACAAATCTGGCCTGTTGCGCGGTTCCCATGAAATATGCTTCCAGCTTATTCTCTCTGACGATTTTCTCGGCCAGATGCCAGAGCTCCGCACAGGGAACACCTGCTTTTGTGGTGGCTTCCAGGGTGTGCACAATGTCGAGTGATACCTGATGTGCTTTATAGGCAATGTCAGGGGCATGTTCAATCACGAAAGTACGGGTCATGTCGTCCATATTGGGACGGTAGTTGCCCGCCATATCCACCATCAGGGTGGTACCGGGTGTGAGCGGTGTGCCATTGGCTCCCAGGGGAAGCAGTGGAGTAATACCTCCCCCCCCCAACGCATAATCATAGGGGGAGGGAGCCTGCGCATTGTCACCCGCCAGCATGCTCCCCATAAAAATATCCATGTTCTCTCCAAAAGAGCGGAAGATGCCCGCCGACCCATGTAGGCGCATCTGCCGTTCAATTTCAATCTGCAGCGCCAGGTCGGTCATCCCTTTGCGGTAGAGGGAGGGGATCAATTCATACACTTTTGTGTGAATGGCTGCGCTCTCGCGTATCTGGTTCAGTTCATACTCCGACTTGACCGATCTGAGGGTTCTGATTGCAGCAGAGATGTTTTTGATTTCGGGCATCTCCAGCGCCGCCTGTAGACGGAGCGCTGCACTGAGTGTGACGGTATCACTTTCAAGCAGAACCTGTTTGGGAACCTGCAAGCCGGCTTCACGGAGCAGGCTGGGTATCTGCTCAGGCTTACGGATTCCGACGATGTTTTCCCCCGACAAACCCGTGGGACGTCTCACAAAAAGGAGCGGCTCTCCCTCCGCATATACCAGTATATAACCGTCGAAAATGAATCCGGTGAGCCAGTATTGATTCACCGATGAGGTGATGAGGCAGGCTTCGGCCTGCATAGCGATGAGGACTTGCTGCAGTTTCAGCAGTCTTGCATTTTTTTCTGTCGTTGGCAGTGGGTTCATGAAAAATGAAGTTTACATCAAATATACTACATTCCTCCCGGCTTTGCTATGCTGATGGTGAGCGTATACCGCTAAAAAATCTTAATCGAAAAGAGAAAACGTTACCTTTTTGAAATGTGTGCAGGAAGAGAAGGTGCAATAAAAAAAATAAACTACCTTTACGCATAGCTATATAGACAGACGGTGAACGAAAGAATACTTATCATTGAAGATGACCGCTCTTACGGAGCCATGCTGGTGAAGTGGTTCGAGAGAAACGGATATACTGCCACGTTGTGCTCCGGTATGACGATGGCCTGGGACGCGTTGTCCAAATCGACATATCGACTTATCTTGTCTGATCTGCGCCTGCCCGACGGCGATGGCATCATGTTACTGAACGGGTTAAAAGAGAAAGGAACGGATACACCGGTGATTATCATGACCGGTTATGGTGATGTGCGGACTGCCGTTTCTGCCATCAAACTGGGAGCTTTCGACTATCTGGAGAAACCAATCAATCCCTCGCTGCTCGACCAAAAAATAAAGGACGTTTTTGAGACGGCTAAAACGGACAAATCATCGAAGATCAAGGCGGCACATGCGCAAACCCAGCCAGCCAGTTCCGGAAGTATTGTATTTGGTCGCAGTCCTCTTTCCGTGCAGATGTACTCGCATATCAATCTGGTTGCACCCACACAGATGGCTGTGATGATCATGGGGGAAAGTGGCACGGGAAAAGAAAGTGTGGCCCGGATGATTCATGAACGGAGCAATCGTGCTGCGGGACCTTTCATTGCTGTAGACTGCGGAAGCCTCTCCATGGAGCTGGCGCCCAGTGAACTGTTTGGACATAAGAAAGGATCGTTTACCTCTGCCATCGAAAATAAAACTGGCTTTTTTGCAGAAGCCCGCGGTGGTACACTCTTTCTCGATGAAGTGGGAAACCTGCCCTATGGTGTACAGATGCAGATGCTCCGATCATTGCAGGAGAAAAAAATAAGGCCGGTGGGTACTTCCACCGATATCGATGTGGATGTACGCATCATCACTGCCACCAATGAGAATCTGGAAAAAGCCATTGCCGAAGGTCGATTCAGAGAAGATTTGTACCATCGTCTCAATGAATTTATGATTGAGGTACCTCCTTTGAGAGCCTGCGTATCGGATGTGAAACTCTACGCCGATCATTTCAGGAAAGAGGCAAATAGCGAACTCGACAGGCAGGTGATTTCCATTTCGGCCGAGGCATGCATAAGACTTGAAAACTACAGCTGGCCGGGAAACCTGCGTGAATTGCGCAATGTAATCCGTCGCTCGGTACTTTTTTCGAACGGCGAGACCATCACCCTGGAGAGTCTGCCTGTTTTAACCGAAAAAAAGACAGACAGCGAAAAAAAGACGGAAATATCCCTGTTGCGGGAACCTGATCAGGAAAAAGAGATCATCATGGAAGCGCTGGAGCGTGTGAACGGAAACAAAACAAGAGCCGCCCTGTTGCTGCAGATCGACAGGAAAACGCTCTACAACAAGATTCATCTTTACGGCATCGGGTTATAAGAAATCTTTCCGGATGGTGCCTGTAAATAATTCGAGCTTATCAATTGTCGCCAGGAGCTCTTCTTTCCAGTCGGGCCAGACCTCTTCGCTTGCTCCACGCAGGCTATCCATCTTGCGCAATGCAACGCAAAGATGGCCGGCGTCCAGTTGACCGTAAAAGGGGTGTATCCGATGACACAATTGCTGTGCTTCCAGAAAACTGTTATGCCTGATCAACTCCTTTAATTCCTGCAGATCATTGTGTGAGGATTGTACAAAACCGGAGAGAATATCTTTTATGGCCAGGCTATCCCCGTTGAACATGGCTGATAGCTGCGGGAACCGATCGGAAAGATGTGCATCATCTATTTTATGCTCCTTTATACCGGTTAGAATTTGCAGGAGCTGTCCCATCTTCACAGGCTTGGCTATTAAACCCGCAAATCCCGCTTCCAATGCCTGCTCAAGGGTGTATTCATCCAAGGCAGTCATCAGCCACACAGGGATAACATCATCTTTTGCACGGATCTCGTGCAGGATGTCAAGTCCCGTAGTTTCTCCCATCTGCATATCGGTGAACACCATATCGAACGATGAAATAACCCGGATAAACCCTTTTACGTCCCGCGCGCTGTTGCATAGTTTTACCTTAAAACCATTCCCGATGAGATATTCCCGAAGCATATTTCCCAAGGAGGTGTCATCCTCAAAGAGCAGGATTTTCCTGATTTTTCTGTTGTCGGCGACCACTTCCGAGATTTGATCCATGTTGGTGAGATGGTCTATTGGAGCAATCGGTAACCGGATGGTGACCGTGGTACCGATCTCTTTTTCGGAAATGAGCGATATCTTACCCTGAAGTGAATCGACAAGGCCCTTTGTCACATACAAACCAAATCCGTTGCCCTCAGTCTTTAACCGGTTCTTGATGCGGGAAAATGGTTTAAATATTTGTGCAATATCCTCCTTCTCAATGCCGATTCCCGTATCTGATACCGTGAATATAAGCTGTTCATCCTGTTGCAGTTTAACCATGATGGTTCCCTGCAATGTATATTTTACCGCGTTTGATATCACGTTGATGAGTATCTGTTTGAGTACCGTATAGTCCGTCTCCACGTAAAAGGGGGTCTTCACATGATTTTCAAACTTCAGGATGAGTCTTTTTTCATCGGTGAAAGGGCGAAACATGCCGATGACGTCTTCCACCAATTCAATTAAATGGAAACGGCTGAAATGAAGGACACTCTTGTTACTCTCCATGCGGGAAAACTCAAGCAGGTTTGTGAGCATGCTCAGAATATGCAATCCTGCGTTCCGGGCAGAACGTAGTTGCCTTCTTGTAACACCGGGCAATTCCTCCGAATCCCACATCTCCATATAGCCCATCATAGAACTGAGAGGAGTCTTGATATCGTGAGACACCGAAAGTAATAACTTGTGACGGCTGCTGATCAGTTCTTCGGTGAGCTGTTTTTCCCTTGCCAGATCATCACGCGCCTTTTGTCCTTTATTCAGGTCGTCTATGATAAGGAAGATGATGATCAGGATTAAAATGATGGAGATGGCTCCTACCGAAAGTGCAAAAGTGATGATTCTTCGACTTAACATTTCGCTGTTGTCGGTACCCAGACGGGTTGTTTCAATGGCTTCGTTGTAAAATCGGGTAATGAGCTGAGATATCCTCAATGAGATGCTCTGTTCCGCAAAGATCAACTCCCTCACTTCCCTCCCGATACCTTCAATTTGAGAAATGTACGTTTTGGAGGCCTCCTCCGTTACCTGTTTTAGATCGGCATACAGCGTGGTATCTACCCGCGACACGGAGTGGGACTCCTGTTCTGTGCGGGCAATGGTTACTGTGGAATCGGGCATTTTTTTTGGATCGAAAAGATCTCTGAGACGTCCCCAGAAATCCTTTTTCGGGGCAGCAACCAGGGTGGTGTCTTTATTCATGGTGATGACAACGGAATCCTGAACGATTTCGTTGTAGGTTTCAATCTTCTTGTCTATTTCCACCACTGGATTTTGTGATCTTAACTGATGGGTCAGTCTGCGTACAATCCTGTTTTTCTCCTGCAACAAGGAGTCTATGTCCCCCAAAAGAACATCCTCTCCTTCTTCAAGTGATATGCTTTTGATATAACTGATTTGTCTGAAAATGTTGTTGCTGATGGAGTCATACTGCTGTTGATATGTCCTTGATGGATAGACCAGATACCGGTTCAGTACATCCTGTGCTTCCTGAACCGATATAATCAGTTCATTGCTGTATGAAAGTACTTCGTAGGCATTGTCCATCACCAGTTTCTGTTCATCAATTCTCTTTTTTAATGTGAGCGAATAAACAAAAAGACCGATGAAATAGAGAAGGATCACCAGCAGGATTAATCCTATTTTTATGCTGATTTTATATTCCGGAGTGTGTGACGCTCGCATGAGGTTTTTTTTTACACCCAAATATACGGGATATATTTTATAAACAACCCTATCCGGTCGGACGAAAACTTTTTTCTCATTGTGGAAATGTCCCCAAGATGTGTGGAACGATTCTACACTTTCTACACCAATTCACAGCCATCTCGTGATACCAATAATGTGGATTAATTTGTTAATGGTTTGATATACAGATGCAATTTGTTTGGCACCCTCATTCATAGATCCTTTTGGCATGAAATCTGTTGAATAGATTACAGACGATGATTCGTTGAATTGTCAATAAAAAAGTTGAATTTAAAAAATCAATGACAAATCATTTAAAGTTTATCATTATGAAAAAAGTTATTTTATCAATCGCCTTTATGGCCGCCGTAACCGCGATGACAGGAGTAGAACAGATAAATGCAGCAAATAAAGAATTTGCAGTCAATATGGTAATGGATGACGATAATGGCTATGTTGAGGTACAGTTAGATTCTCTGAATCCGGCAGTACAGGCATCAGTTACTGCATTAACTACTGAATATGATGTCAAATCATTGAAGTTTAATGCTGAAAAACAGCTTACCAAAGTGATGCTGATCAAGAAAGACGATCAATCCACGAAGAAAGTTTATTTTGATGCGGAAGGTAACGAGGTACCCGCATCGCAACATAAAGCCGAGGCAGCTGAAAAAAGCATACAGGGAGAAACGCCTTCAGCTGAAATCTTCGCCGTACAGCAACAGGATGATGGCTATGCCAACATAAAGTTTGAAGAACTGAACGAAAAAGTGCAAAATGCTGTCCGTGCACTTATCGACAAATATGACCTCAATTCATTGCAGTACAATGCAGACAAAAAAATAACCAAAGTCACAGCTACGAATAAAGAAGACCAGTCGGTGAAGACCGTATATTTCGATGATGAAGGGAAAGAAGTAAATCCCGATGCGGCTTCCCAGAATACAGAGGCTCCCGAGTTATTATAGGAACAAACTACTCTTTCGCACCTCTATATATTTCCTGGTTAACACTACATCAATTATAACTCAGGAGTTACATTGCCCTCTCCACATGTGATATGTGGGAGGGCGATCTCTGTTATATGGGGTAGTCCTTCGTGTGTAGCGTGCATCACGGATCAGGGATTCCATATTTTCCAGGCCGCACGTGCCTGTAGCTCCAGCATTTCCCTGCCGTTTTTTATCAGTGCACCTTTTTCTTTCCCTTTTTTGAGAAACAGGGTTTCTTCGGGGTTATATACCAGGTCGTACAGCAGATGATTGGGTGTAAGAAATTGATATGGTATGTCGGGACAAACATCGCTGTGCGGGAAGGTGCCTACCGGTGATGCGTTCACAATGAGTTGATGAGACGATAATATTTCCTGTGACAGCATTGCATAGGTGAGCCTGTTTTCTCCGGGTGTGCGGGAGACATAAAGCCAATCGATATTCAGATCGTCTAACGCCTGTACTACCGCCTTCGATGCCCCTCCAGTGCCCAGGATCAGGGCTTTCCGGTGGATGGCGGGGTTCAGCATGGGAGTGAGAGAATCACGAAAGCCGACATAATCGGTATTGTAACCGGTCAGCCTGTAAGCGTACATGTCGCCCGGTTTCCTGTCGACCCGGATTACATTGACGGCGCCAATTTTTTCTGCTTCCGGAGATATTTCCTGCAAAAAGGGAATGATTTTTTCCTTGTAGGGTATGGTCACATTGATGCCCCTCAGGTGCTGATGAAAGAGAACCACCCGGCGTATTTCATGAATGTCTTCAATCTCAAAATTCAAATACTCCGCATCAATCTGTTCCCGCTCGAATTTTTCAGTGAAGAACTTCGCCGAAAAAGAGTGTTTCAAAGGAAATCCGATCAGTCCGTAGGTATCCATCTTATTCACATCGTTAAATCACCACATCACCGAATCGATACATCACCACATCGGCTTATTGGCACACTGGTACATTAGTCTATCGGCTTCTCGGCAATATACAGCGTAGCAATCCCCAGGGTATATCTTCTTAGTCTGATGTTTGTAAATCCATTTTTTTTCAGGATCAACATCATATCCCTTCCCTGGGGAAAGACGGCAATTGATTCCGGAAGATACCGGTAGGCGCGCTGCTCGGTGTTGAACAGGCCGGAGAGGAATGGCATCACATACCTGGTATATGTAGTAAAAAGCTCCTTCACCGGTGTTTTTTCGGGTGATGTCAACTCAATGAAAAGGAAAACGCCACCCGGTTTCAGCACACGCAGAACCTCCTGAAAGCTTACGTCGATATTTTCAAAATTGCGTACACCGAAGGCAGCGGTGGCTGCATCAAAGCTGTTCTCGGGGAAGGAGAGGGCAGAACAGTCCTGGTTGTCGAATGAAATGATGTCTCCGAGTCCTTCAGCCGCCACCTTCTTTTTGCCGACCTCCATCATACCGTCGGAAATGTCTATGGCAGTAATCTTTTCCGGATGCAGAATGTGGCATGCCAGCATGGCGAGGTCACCTGTCCCGGTGGCAATGTCGAGGATGTGACGGGGATGGTACCTCTTCAGTTCCTTCAGCGCATCCCGCCGCCAGTAACGATCTATACCCAGCGAGAGGGTTCTGTTCAGCCTGTCGTAATTGGAGGCAATCTCATCGAACATCCGGGATACCTGTTCTTTTTTGGGCTGATGGTTGTTGTAGGGATTTACCTTTTCAACTTTGTAGCTCATTGGTTCAAATAATCAGTTACATGCTTCTCGATGCGCATTTCCAGATCGGCGGCATCGGCCTTTACAAATTTCTCCCCTGTAATCTTTTCATACAGTTCGATGTATCTGTCGGAGACACTATTGCAATATGCATCGGTCATCTCGGGTACCTGTTGTCCTTCATGTCCCTGGAATCCATTTTCCATCAGCCATTTGCGAACAAATTCCTTCGACAGCTGCTTTTGTTCCTCTCCCTTTTCAAAGCGTGCCAGGTATCCGTCGCTGTAAAAATACCGGGATGAGTCGGGGGTGTGAATTTCGTCAATCAGGTAGATCTTTCCATCTTTCTTTCCGAACTCATATTTGGTATCCACCAGGATGAGACCCTTCTCGGCTGCCATCTCGGTACCACGTTTAAACAGCGCATAGGTATACTGTTCCAGCTGTTCATATTCTTCCCTGCTTACCAGGCCCTGGGCAATGATTTCCTCTTTGGAGATGTTTTCATCGTGTCCCTCCTCGGCCTTGGTGGTGGGAGTGATCAGGGGTGTTTCGAACTTCTGATTTTCTCGCAGTCCTTCCGGCAGCGGCAGCCCGCACAACACGCGTGCTCCCTGCTTGTATTCGCGCCAGGCACTGCCGGTGATGTAGCCCCGGATAACCATTTCCACTTTGTAGGGCTCACAACGTACACCCACGGTGACCATCGGGTCGGGCGACGCTTCCTTCCAGTTGGGAACAATGTCGGCAGTGGCATCCAGAAATTTGGCTGCGATCTGGTTGAGTACCTGTCCTTTGTAGGGAATTCCTTTCGGTAGTACAACATCGAATGCCGATATTCTGTCTGTGGCGATCATGACCAGCCGGTCATCGCCTATGCTGTATACATCACGCACTTTTCCGTGGTAAACGCCGTTCTGTCTCGGAAAGTGATAATCTGTTCTTGTTAATGCATTCATATTTTTTTATTTATGATATTTAACTTCGTTGTTATTCTCCCCTTCATACGCTTCCACAATCCGTTGCACCAGCTTGTGGCGTACAATGTCCTTCTTGCTGAATTCCACCGTGGCAATGCCTTTTATTGGGTGCAGCACCTTCATGGCGTGTATGAGTCCCGAGGGCTGTGAATAGGGTAAATCGATCTGCGTAATATCTCCGGTGATGATCATTTTTCCGTTTATCCCCAACCTTGTGAGAAACATCTTTATCTGGGGCTTGGTGGTATTCTGTGCTTCATCGAGGATGATCACCGCATCGTTGAGGGTACGTCCCCGCATAAATGCCAACGGTGCAATCTGAATAATTTTGTTCTCGATGTATTCCTTCAGCTTCAAAGGGGGGATCATATCCTCCAGCGCATCATAGAGCGGTTGCAGATAGGGGTCGATCTTCTCCTTCATGTCACCCGGCAGAAAACCCAGCTTTTCGCCTGCTTCCACGGCGGGGCGACTGAGGATGATCTTACGTACCTGCTTCGTCTTCAAGGCACGCACGGCAAGGGCGATGGCCGTATAGGTTTTTCCCGATCCGGCAGGTCCGATGGCGAAGACCATGTCGTTTGCATCGAACGCCTCTGTCAGTTTCTTTTGGTTGGCCGTACGGGCCAGGATGGGTTTCCCATTTAGTCCGTGAATAATCAGATTGTCCACGTTGATCACGGCAGGAACCTTTCCTTTCACAATATCAAGGATATCTCCTTCCTTCAGCACGTTCATCTCGATGCTGAACTTCTCCAGTTCGTGTACTTTTTCTTCAAATGTGGACAGCTCATCCTCTTCACCAATTACCTTGATCACATTACCCCGTGCCACGATGCGTAGCTTTGGGAACAGTGTCTTCAGTAACTGGATGTTGCTGTTGTTAATCCCGAAAAAAACTACCGGATCCACATTCTCCAATATGATTACCCGTTCAATCATCTTCTATTATTAGAAATTCAGCGAATACTGATGAGGAAGACCTTCCTGTCCTTCAACGTAATTGATGAAGGCGTTGTTCACCAACCTGTTTCCGCCAGGGGTGGGGTAGTTACCCGAGAAATACCAGTCGCCTTGGTTATTCGGACATGCTTTGTGCAGATCTTCAATACGCTGAAAGACTATCTGAACCTCTGCCTTGATATCGGCCGAGGTGAGCATTTGTGCAATCTTGGCCGAGATCTCTTCATCGGTAAAGGGAGCGTAGATATCTTTCACGTAATTGACAATCTCTTCCTTCTTCTTCCGGCTTTGCTCGACAGATTTTTCATATGTCTCGTCGATGATGTGCTGCATGCCCCGCTCCTTTAAGAGTGCAATGGCGGCACGGAACGCGATGAACTCACTCATGCGCGACATATCGATACCGTAACAATCGGGGTATCGTATTTGTGGCGAGGAGGAGACGATGACAATCTTTTTGGGATCGAGACGGTCCAGTATCTTGATGATGCTCTGCTTGAGGGTAGTGCCGCGTACAATGCTGTCGTCGATGATGACCAGGTTGTCTTTTCCCCTGCGCAGGGATCCGTATGTGACATCATAGACGTGTGCGGCAAGGTCGTTGCGGGTATTGCCTTGAGCAATAAAGGTGCGTAGTTTGATGTCTTTGATGGCCACCTTCTCCGAGCGAACACGTTTGGAGAGAATCTCATCGATCTCTTCCTTACTCAGTGTGCTCCCCTTCTCCAGTATCGTGGTTGCCTTCTTGTGGTTGAAATAATCTTCAAGTCCCTGCTGCATGCCGAAGTATGCGACTTCAGCAGTATTTGGGATAAAAGAAAACACCGTGTTTTCCAGGTCATCGCCGATGGATTCAATGATTTTGGGCACCAGTAATTCTCCCAGTTTCTTTCGTTCCCGGTATATGTCGTAGTCGGAGCCCCGTGAGAAGTAAATCCGTTCAAAAGAACAAGGTGTTATCTTTTCCTTTTTCTCCTGAATCTGGTGCAGTGAGATGGTACCGTTTTTCTTTACCACCAAAGCTTCACCTGGCTGTAATTCATGAACTTCTTCCTTTTTCAGGTTGAAGGCTGTCTGGATGACGGGACGCTCTGATGCCACCACCGCCACTTCATCATCGTGGTAATAAAAAGCGCTCCGGATGCCCCAGGGGTCGCGCAGTGCAAAAGCATCGCCGCAGCCCACAAGGCCGCAAAGTGCATAACCTCCGTCCCATATTCTGGATGCCCTGTTCAGCAGGAAAGGGATATCGAGCTTTTCTTCAATCAGGTGGCTCACCTGTTGACCGTTTATATTGCCTTTTTCCAGGTGATCGTACTGGTACTGCACCTCCCTGTCGAGATAATGTCCAATAGACTCCAGCATCACAAACGTGTCGGCATAGTCACGTGGATGCTGACCCTCTTCAATGAGCTGCTGAAACATCTCATCCACATTGGTCATGTTGAAGTTACCCGCCAGGGCAAGACTGCGTGAAGCCCAGTTGTTGCGGCGCAAAAGCGGATGCACGTAGGTCAGTCCGCTCTTCCCGGTAGTGCTGTAACGCAGGTGACCGATAAAGAGCTCTGCAGCGTAAGGTACCGACTTCTTCACGAACTCGATGTCCTGCAGTTGCTTCGGCGTGAATTCCTGAAAGGATGTGTGCACCTTGGAGAATATTTCTGATATGGCACCCGACCCCAGTGCCCGTTCCCGGAAAATAAATTCATTGCCGGGAGATGCCTCCAGTTTTACAGCTCCCAGGCCGGCCCCTTCCTGGCCGCGGTTGTGCTGTTTTTCCATGAGCAAATATAGCTTGTCAAGCCCATACTGCCAGGTTCCGTATTTGTTGTAATAATAGTCGAGGGGTTTGAGAAGGCGGATCACAGCGATGCCGCATTCGTGTTTGATGATGTCCGTCATTGATGAACCTTTCTGTAATTAAGGCACAAATTTACATTTATTTGTGGAGATTCGTTTGTTTTTATACCGATATCTTCTCTTAAAAAATGTGTTATCTTTGTTCCATGAAGAAAAATTAGCATGAATTGGGTACAGTTATTGTCAGCAAAACGATTTGGCATGGAACATTACACCCGTGCCACGAAACATGATCGGACAGAGTATCAGCGCGATTACGACAGGTTGATCTTCTCATCACCTTTTCGGCGTTTACAAAATAAGACACAGGTTTTTCCGCTTCCGGGCAGTATATTTGTGCATAACAGGTTAACACACAGCCTGGAGGTCTCCAGCGTAGGACGTTCGATGGGCGAAAATGTGGGTCGTGCGTTGCGCCTGAGACATGCCGGTTCGGAAGCTCATTTCGAAGAGATCGGTGCGATAGTTTCGGCAGCCTGCCTCGCACACGACCTGGGCAATCCCCCTTTTGGCCATTCGGGGGAAAAGGCCATTTCCACATTCTTCTCCGAGGGAACGGGGATGTATCTCCAGCAAGCCATTGAAGAAGAGGGTGGCCGATGGTCCGATTTTACCTCCTTCGAAGGCAATGCCAATGCCATCCGGCTGCTGATGCATCAGTTTCGGGGAAGGCGGAAAGGCGGATTTGCCATGACCTACGCCACGCTGGCCTCTATCGTGAAATATCCCTATTCATCGGCGTTGAGCGGCGGCAAAAATAAATTTGGTTTTTTTGCTTCGGAAGAAACCGACTATCGGCGCATTGCCGACGATCTGGGTATTGTCCGGCTACAGGATGATCCACTGAAGTATGTGCGCTATCCACTGGTTTACTTGGTGGAGGCTGCCGATGACATCTGTTATCAGGTGATGGATATCGAAGATGCCCACAAACTGCATCTTATTACCACTGAAAAAGCCATGGAGCTGCTACTTGGTTTTTTTGATCCGGAACCTCGTCGGCGTCGTGAGCAAACATTGACCATGGTCACCGATGTGAATGAACAGATCGCTTATTTGCGCTCCGGCGTGATCGGTTTGCTGGTGGACGAATGCTCGAAAGTGTTTCTGACTCACGAGGAATCGATTCTCTCAGGATCATTTACAGGCTCACTTATTGATCGCTTATCACCTGTGTCTTCGAATGCCTATCTTGCTTGTTCCCTGTTTGCCCGGCAGCATATTTACCGCTCCCGGGATGTATTGGACGTGGAGCTGGCAGGTTACAGGATTATTGGTTTTTTGCTGGAAGTCTTCACCAAAGCAATACAAAATCCGGAACATGCCTACTCGGGATTGCTGCTGAACAGGATTCCCGAACAGTATGAAACAGATTCCCCCGGAATGTAT
This sequence comes from Bacteroidetes bacterium GWC2_46_850, assembly GCA_001768325.1. Classification (GTDB taxonomy): domain Bacteria; phylum Bacteroidota; class Bacteroidia; order Bacteroidales; family Dysgonomonadaceae; genus Proteiniphilum. The sequence goes on from MENQ01000024.1 coordinate 33,482, forward strand.
GGTAAAATTCAATCGGTGATCGACTACGTTTCGGGAATGACCGATGTCTATGCACTCGACTTATACCGTAAAATAACGGGAATGGGGTTGCCCATAGTCTGAGTTGCTTACAATTTGATTAAAATAAATCTTTTTTATTTTTTTATTGAAATTATTTGGTGAGATTTAATTTCTTTTTTATATTTGTCTCGTGGTTTTTTCATAATAGTATTAGATTTAAGGTTAACATGTTTGGCAGAGTGTCGAGAGACATTCTGCCAATTTCATCATAACCATCCCTGTCAGTTCTGTTTAACGCACGACAACCGGCCCTGCTGCAGATGAAAAAGAGATCTTCAGGATCCAGTTAAAATTAAATATAAATATATTCAACAAACCATAAACTTTTGTGTACATTTGTAAAACATCAAATTATATTCTATGAATCGCTATTTTTACATTGACACGGAAGGAAAGCAAAAAGGAACTTTTTCCCCTGAGGAACTCCTACAAGAGCATGTGAAGAGGGATACACTTGTCTGGACGCAAGGCATGGAACAATGGAGACGTGCCGATGAGGTGGAAGAATTAAAGTTTCTGTTTAACAACAGTTCCGGTTTCAACCGGACGGCATACCCTGATCAGGCCGGACCATATCCACCACAGACCGCTCAATATGCTGCAGACAGTTACCGGCCCATGCCCAGAACATGGCTGGTGGAATCTATTCTGGTAACCATACTTCCTTTTATTCTTTGCAGCAGTTTTTTGAGCTTGCTCGGCATCATCGGGATTGTCTACGCCGCCCAGGTTGAATCGTTTTACAACAGAGGCGACTATGCTGCTGCTGCCGAGTCATCGCGTTCCGCAGGGAAATGGACCAAAATAGCCATGTGGATTGCCATCGGCTGGTTGCTGCTCATCGTGATTGCCATCATTCTTTTCATTATCTTCGTGGGTTCCCTGGCTGGTCTGGAAGAATTAATCACAACATAATTGTTCGAACATGGAAGATCAATACTATACTCCTCCTCCGGTGCCGGAACAAAAAGCGGTACGAATGGATGAGATTCCGCCGTTAAAACCAAATAACTGGTTGTGGCAATCCATCGTGGTGACATTGCTTTGTTGTATTCCTCTTGGAATAGTCGGTATTGTATATGCAGCGAAAGTAGATGTGTTGTATTTCAACGGCAGATACCAGGAGGCGGAAGCTGCAGCCCGTTCGGCCAGGACATGGACTCTTGTGGGTTTCCTTATCGGTGTTGTGGCTCTTATCGGCTGGATCAGCTTTCTCAGCACCGGTAGCATGTCCGGTTATATGGATAAGATCATCGAAAACTCCGCCAGTGGGTATAATTTTTGATATTTACCGCTGCTGGCCGTGAATAAAAGGATGAAAACCATATCGGGTGTCGTCGTGGGTTTGTTACTTGTGGCGGCGCTTTTTTTGTTTTACCGTTTTGATCCTGAGACACAACCACTTTTTCCCAAGTGTCCCTTTTTGCTGGTCACCGGATATCAGTGTCCCGGCTGTGGTTCGCAAAGAGCATTACACAGCCTGCTCCATGCCGACATAGTGGGTGCACTCAAACAAAATGCCTTTATGGTGGTGGCAATTCCTTATATATTCCTGGGTATTTATCTCCAGTATCTCGGTGGCAGACGGCGAAATCCGGAGCTCGAAAGAATCTTTTACGGAAGATGGTCTGCGATTATTCTTCTGGTCGTTATTTTTGCTTACTGGGTTTTGAGAAATCTGCTGTAACCCCGGACTTTGTTCTCACTGCAATTTCTCTTTCAGAAAACGACCGGTGTAGGACTGTTCGCATTGTGCAACCTGTTCGGGAGTGCCTTCGCATACCACATAGCCGCCTGCCTTACCGCCTTCCGGACCGATGTCGATGATGTGGTCGGCACATTTGATCACTTCCATATTATGCTCAATGATGATAACCGTGTGTCCGCGTTCAATGAGGGCATCGAATGCTTTGAGCAGGGTTTTGATGTCATGGAAGTGTAGTCCCGTGGTCGGTTCATCGAATATGAAAATAGTAGGTTGTGATTTCTCCTCTCCCAGATAGTAGGCCAGTTTCACGCGCTGGTTCTCACCCCCTGACAGGGTAGAGGAGGCTTGTCCCAGCTTGACGTAACCCAATCCAACATCCTGCAGGGGTTGAATCTTTTTGACAATTTTCTTCTCTGTCGTTCCCTTTTGTGTGGAAAAGAATTCAATGGCCTGGTCCACGGTCATCTCCAGGATGTCGTAAATGGAAACTCCCTTGTATTCAATCTCCAGTACTTCCGGTGAAAAGCGTTTACCGTGACACGATTCGCATTCCAGCTGAATGTCGGCCATGAACTGCATCTCCACGGTGATGGTACCTTCCCCCTTGCACTCTTCACAACGACCCCCTTCCACGTTGAAGGAAAAATAGGCAGGAGTAAAATCCATCTGCTTTGCCAGCGGCTGCGATGCAAAAAGCTTTCTAATCTCGTCGAATGCTTTCAGATAAGTGACGGGGTTGGAGCGTGACGACTTGCCAATGGGATTCTGATCCACATATTCCACTCCTTTTATCAGCTTGATGTCGCCCCCGATGCTGTTAAACTCGGTGCGCTCCAGGGCCGTACCCTTGTAGTGATGTTGCAAGGCATTGTAAAACACATCGTTTACCAGCGATGATTTGCCCGAGCCACTGACGCCGGTGACCACCGTCATCACATGTAGGGGAAACTTCACATCGATGTTTTTGAGGTTATTCTGTCGGGCACCTTTTACCTCGATGTAGTTGTTCCATTTGCGACGTTTTGCGGGCACCTCTATCTGCTCCTCACCGGTGAGGTATTTCACAGTATAGCTCTGGCTATTCATCTCCAGCTCGGCCACCTTTCCCTGATACATCAATTCTCCGCCCAGGCGTCCCGCCTTTGGACCGATATCGATGATGTAATCTGCCGCACGGATAATCTCCTCGTCGTGTTCCACCACCACCACCGTATTTCCAAGACTTTGCAATTCCCGCAACACGCCGATCAGCAGATCTGTATCCCGGGAATGAAGTCCGATGCTGGGCTCATCGAGGATGTACAAGGAACCCACCAGGCTGCTACCAAGGGAGGAAACCAGGTTGATGCGCTGACTCTCACCACCGGAAAGGGTATTTGAAAGGCGGTTGAGTGTAAGATAACCAAGTCCCACGTCGGTGAGAAACTGCAGTCGATTGTTAATCTCAGTGAGTAACCGTTCCGCCACCGCGGCATCGGTCTTGTCGAGCCGGAGATCGAGGAAAAACTGTTTCAGCTCCGTCACTGGCATCAGTACGAGTTCAGCAACCGATTTTCCGGCGACCTTTACGTAGAGTGCTTCGGGCTTAAGTCGTGCACCCTTGCAGACGTAGCATTCTGTTTTGCCGCGATAACGTGCCAGCATCACCCGATACTGTATCTTATAGAGATTCTTTTCGAGCATCCCAAAGAAGTCGTTGATGCCGTATATTTCCAAATCATGCTTCCCGTTCCATAGGATATCCTTTTCCTGGTCGGTCAGGTCGTAGTAGGCGCGGTGTATGGGAAAATCGGCTTTGTAGGCATTCTGCACAAACTCCCGCCGCCATTCACTCATCTTTTCTCCCTTCCAGCATTGTACGCATTCTTCCTGCACGGAGAGGCTCTTGTCGGGAATCACCAGGTTCTCGTCGATGCCGACGATCTTCCCGAATCCCTCACATTTGGGACATGCTCCTGCGGGGCTGTTGAAGTTAAACATCATCTCCGAAGGTTCCTCAAAGATGATGCCGTCGGCTTCAAATCGGTTGGAGAAGATAAATGTTTCCATGCCTTCTTCACCCCAGAAGCGGATGATGCATTCGCCGTTTCCTTCCAGGAAGGCAGTCTCCACCGAATCAGACAGCCGGTTTATGGTGGCCTTGTCGGAAGAACAGGAGAGGCGGTCTATCACCAGCAGTACCTCCGCTGCAGAAGGTAAGCTTTTCTGTGCCAGCAGTTCATCAATACGATAAAACTGTTCTCCCACATCCACGCGGGTAAATCCCTCCTTCAGCAGCATCTCAAGTTGTTCACGCAAGGTACGGTTATTCCGTAACTGAACGGATGAGAGTACGGCCAGACGGGTGCCTTCGCGGTATTCCTGCATTTTTTCCACCACATCATGCACATAGTGTCTTTTTACCTCCTTGCCGGTGACGGGAGAGAGGGTCTTGCCAATGCGCGCATAGAGGAGCCGCATGTATTCATATATCTCGGTGGAGGTACCTACTGTGGATCGCGGATTGCGCGAGGTTGTTTTCTGCTCGATGGCAATTGCGGGTGGAATGCCCCGTATATAGTCGCATTCCGGCTTGTTCATTCGTCCCAGAAACTGGCGGGCATAGGCTGAAAGGCTCTCCACGTAACGGCGCTGGCCCTCCGCATAGAGTGTATCGAAGGCCAGGGATGACTTGCCTGACCCGGAGAGGCCGGTAATAACTGTGAAACTGTTTCGGGGGATGTCTACATCGATATTTTTGAGATTATTGACGCGCGCACCTTTTATTTCGATCTTCTTTTGATTGCTCATATCACGAATATATAACCCACAAAGATAATTACTTTCGCGGCGCCAAAAAAGAAGCCGATGTCAAATAAGTCAAATTATTTGTTTATTTTTGTCGAGGAGAGCAGCAACCACACTGCAGGAATCATCATAACGGAATCAATAAAGTTGCCCATGACAGATATTATCACTGAATTACAACATGAGTTTACATTGCCGTTTACCAATCCGGTATTGATATTCACTATTCTCTTGTTGATTGTACTTTTGGCTCCGATACTGTTGAAGCGCTTTAATGTGCCCAGTATCATCGGATTGATTGTGGCAGGAGTGATTATCGGACCTTATGGCCTGAACTGGATTGATCACGCCAATGATGGTGTGGAAATGTTTTCAACCATCGGCTTGCTTTACATCATGTTCATAGTCGGGCTGGAGCTCGATCTGGGTGAATTTGTGCAACACCGGAACAAGAGCCTCACCTTTGGATTTTACACGTTTATCATTCCGCTGCTGATTGGCTATCCGGTATGCTATTATCTGCTGGGCTATGATGTTAATGCAAGTTTTCTTACTGCAAGCATGTTCTCCACACATACGCTGGTGGCTTATCCCATTGTCAGCCGTTTGGGTATTGCCCGCAATCAGGCGGTAGCCATCACGGTAGGCGGCACCATTCTTACCGATACAGCGGTACTGATTATCCTGGCGCTGGTACTTTCAAACAGCGACGGCGGACTCCATCTGGGGTTTCTACTCAGGCTGGTGATCTCGCTGATCTTTTTCTCAGTAATCATATTCCTGATCACACCACGTATCGCCAGATGGTTTTTTCAAAAGGCGGAGTCTGAAAAATACTCCAACTTTATCTTTGTATTGTTCGTTGTATTCTCAGCCGGTTTCCTGGTGGAGCTGGGAGGCATCGAACCCATTATCGGCGCCTTTGCTGCAGGTTTGGCGCTTAATAGGCTCATTCCGCATTCTTCGGCACTGATGAACCGCATTGAGTTTTTTGGAAATGCCCTGTTTATACCTATCTTCCTGATATCGGTCGGCTTACTGGTGGATGTGTCGGTTGTGCTCGACGGACCGCGCACCATGATTGTGGCTGTGGTACTAACCATTGTGGCAATAACTGGAAAATGGCTGGCAGCGCTTGCAACCCAAAAGACATTCCACTATTCGGCTACCCAGAGAACGCTTATCTTCGGGTTGAGCAGCTCACATGCGGCAGCCACGCTGGCCATCATCCTCGTGGGATACAGAGCCGGTATTCTGGATGAATATATTCTGAACGGAACCATTATCCTGATCCTGCTCACCTGCATCGTGGCATCCGTTTTTACGCAGCGTGCCGGACGGAGAATTGCCATCAGTGAAGAAAATGCACCCTTGTCGCCCTCTTCAATGGGTCATTTTGCAGAAGAGAAGATTTTGGTGCCCATAGCCAATCCCACCAATATCGGTTACCATGTTCAGCTTGCCCTGTTGCTGAAGGACAAAAAATCAGCCAATCCCATTTCGTTGCTTGGTGTCGTACCCAACAACAAGGAGGCAGAAAAGAATATCGTCAACTTCAGAAAGAAGTTGCAGGAGTTTGTCGCTACTGCACAGGCGGCTGAAGTGAATGTGGATATCCTCACAACCATCGATCCCAATCCGGCAGACGGGATCACAAGGATAGCCCGTGAGACCATGACCGATTTGGTCATTCTTGGTTGGCCAGGTAAAGCCGGCTTGTGGGATAAGTTGATGGGAGAAAAAATTGAACAGATCATCCGGTATGTGGACAAAAACCTATGGGTGTGTCATGTCGAGCAGCGGCTGATCAACCACAAGCGAATCGTGGTTATCTCGCCTCCCCAGGCCGAGAAAGAAGAAGGCTTTGTCATGTGGGTCAGTAAAATATCCAAACTCTCGGCTGAACTCTCGATTCCGGTATTGCATATGGGGCATCCGGATACGCAGCAACTTATTGCTGATCAGAAAAAAACAGGAACCTTCCTTTTTAAACCTTTTCAGGAATGGGATAATCCCCTCTCCTGTGGTGATCAGATCAGGAAAGATGATTTGATTATACTGATCTCTGCCCACAGTGGTTATATTTCCCATATCCCTGTGTTGGAAAGTCTGCCCGGCCGTTTGGAGAACCGCTTTCCGCATTACAGCCGCATCGTGATCTATCCGAAGCAACCTCCTGCTGAACAGTTGCTCGAAGCCGACGACTATATATTTATTCCCTGAAAAAATCATTTCCCATTCAATATGATAAAAAGTATCCAATCCATTTTTGTTGTTTTACTCATTCTTTTCTTTGCAGCCTGCGGCACCCCGAAAACGGCACTGACGAGAAAAGCCAATCTAATGCCCAAGCGGGAGTTCCGGGGTGCCTGGATACAGACTGTGGGACAATCACGTTACCAGCAGATGAATAGCGCAGCCATGAAGCATTATCTTTCTGAGATGGTAAGGAAGCTGGATGAAACCGGTATCAATGCGGTCATCTTCCAGATACGTCCCGAAGCGGATGCTTTTTACAAATCGGAACTGGAGCCGTGGAGCCGTTACCTTACCGGAGTACAGGGCAAAGCCCCCGATGATCCTTCCTTCGACCCGCTCGCCTTCCTGATTGAAGAGTGTCACCGACGGGGAATGGAACTACATGCCTGGCTGAATCCGTACCGCGTAAAGACAAATATCACCAACCGGCTGGCTGCGGGACATATCTGTGAACGTTATCCCGAACGGTTCGTGCAGTATGGAAATCAGCTCTTCTTTGATCCGGGACTGCCCGAAAACAGGAATTTTATCTGTGAGGTTGTGCGGGATATTGTTTCCCGGTATGATGTGGATGCGATTCACATGGATGATTACTTTTATCCGTATCCCATTGGCGGTACCCCCTTTCCCGATGACAAAAGCTTCGGTATGTATGCTGCTTCACAGGGATTTTCTCCATCACAGCGAGGCGACTGGCGACGCAACAATGTGAATCTGCTTATTCAGCAGATTAAATATACCATTGCCGGCACCAAACCTTCGGTGCGTTTTGGTATCAGTCCCTTTGGTATTTACAGGAACAAACGAAATGATCCGGATGGAAGTGATACGAATGGCCTGCAGAATTATGACGATCTCTATGCAGACATTAAGCTGTGGGTAGAAAAGGGCTGGATCGATTACAACCTGCCACAGCTTTACTGGGAGATCGGTCATGCTGCAGCTGATTACACCACGTTGCTGCAGTGGTGGAACGCCAATAATTTTCAGCAGCATCTCTACATTGGTCAGGATCTGAAACGGAGTATCGATAGAAATGAACTTCAGATCAAAATCCGGCAGTCCCGTGAAATGGCATTTGTGCACGGCAACTGTTACTGGTACGGTTATCAGATACTGGATGATTTTGAGGGTGTGGCTGGTGTGCTGAAAACAGATGTCCATTCGGCCAAAGCATTGCTGCCCGCTTATACCCATATGCACGATGGCCGGCCTGGCGCTGTAAAGAAACTTGCAGAGGTATTTACCGAAGACATGCATTTCCTCACGTGGGAACACAACAAAAAACCCCTGCAACCTGAAACGGCACAAAAGTTCGTGGTATACCGATTTCATTACACAGAAAAGGTCGACTTGAACCGGGCAGAAAACATTGTGCAAGTGACGCCCGATAATTTTTTTGTGCTGCCCTACGAAGGAGGAGACAAAAGATATACTTATGTGGTGACCGCCCTCGATGCATTCAGCAATGAATCGAAAGAGAAGAAGATAAAGGTGAAGCTGTAACGTTTAAAAACACTATCTTTGTACCCTTATTTAGTTGAAAAGGATGAACGAAGACGAGCGCTTTGGTGATGTGAATGAACCGGAGGAAGACCGGCAGGAGTTAACTTCCGAGGAAGGAACGACCCGATATAATGAAGAGTTTCCCCTGATTGCCAAAACCATGGCTGAGTTGGAGGATGTGCTGGCCGAGGAGTTGATTGGTCTGGGTGCCAACAATGTGGAGATCGGTACCCGCATGGTGTCGTTTACCGGTGATAAGGCGTTGATGTATAAGGCCAACCTGCATTGTCGTACAGCCTTACGCATACTCAAACCCATCTACAATTTCAAGGCAGAAACCGCCAATGAGGTTTATGAAGCAATCAAGGAGCTCAACTGGGATGATTATCTTACGTTGGACACCACCTTTTCAATCGATGCGGTGGTCTTTTCCCATATCTTTACCCACTCGAAGTTTGTTGCCTACAAAGTGAAAGACGCCATTGCCGACTGGTTTTCAGAGCGATATGGCAAACGTCCGTCGGTGAGCCTTACAAATCCCGATGTGGTGCTCAACATCCATGTTTCGCATAATAAGTGTACCCTCTCACTGGACAGCTCCGGCGAGTCACTCCACAAACGGGGTTATCGGGTAGGACAAACCGAGGCGCCGCTCAGCGAAGTACTGGCGGCGGGAATGATCCTGAAATCGGGCTGGAAAGGAGACACTACTTTTATCGATCCCATGTGTGGTTCCGGTACGATCCTGATAGAGGCTGCCATGATTGCCATGGGTATACCCCCGGGCATTCACCGTCCACAATTTGCCTTTGAGAAATGGAATGATTTCGATGAAGAGCTTTTTAGCAGCATCTACAACGACGACTCCGGTACACGCGAACTGAAGCACCGCATCATCGGTTCCGATATCTCACCACAGGCAATCGCCATTGCCGAGAAGAATATCAAAAATGCCGGATTAAAGAAACAGATCGAACTGAGCGTAAAACCTTTTCAGCAATATACAGAGGCTCCCGATTCAGAAGGGGTGCTAATTACCAATCCTCCCTATGGAGAGCGTTTGAAAGTGGAAGAGTTGGAGGGACTCTACGCGATGATCGGCGAGCGGCTCAAGCACGTTTTTTTAGGTTTCAATGCTTACATCCTGAGTTACCGGAAAGAGTCATTCGATGCCATCGGCCTGAAGCACAACCGCCGTTTCTTTCTCTATAACGGAGCACTCGAGTGTGAGATGCGAGAATATGAGATTTTTTCGGGTAAACGCAGAGAACGCCCGAAAGAGGAAGCTGGTCGCGAACCGCGCAGGGGACATGACTATCAGGCTGAGCGAAACTCAAAAGAGGGGTACCGTCGTTCAAAGCGTGCGGAGAGAGACGAGGAGAGAGAACCCGATTTTGGCCGGCAAGCCAGACAAGAAAGGTCGGGAAACAGGCAGGAGAGGTCGGAAAGAGGCGAAAGATCCTTTAAGACAGAACGGCGCCCATATGAAAAAAGAGGAGAGTCGGGCGAACGATATGACGCAAGCAGTCGCAACACAGGAGAAAGGCCCTTCAATAAAGAACGCTTCCCGCGTGAACGGAACAGCGAAAGAGGGGCGAAGCCGGGAGGTTTCAGACCCGATAAAGAGCGCGAACAAAAGGGACGCTCATTTGATGCCAGAAGCAAAGATCGTGGAGGCTTCTCCCGGGAAGATGACAAACCGCGTGAACGGTCGTATGGTTTCGGGAAAAAGGATCGCAGTCCTGCTTTTGGAAAAGATGACAAACCACGTGACTTCAAAAAAATGGAGAGAAAGGAACCCCGATTGCGTCGTCCCCGAAAGGGAGAATAAACGTTTTTTTCTTTATTTGTTGACGTAGTGATTACATTGAATCTGGCAATGAAACTTTTTTTATTGCCATTTTTTTTGTGACCGCACGGTTGGTCTTGCCGCTCCCGGTTTGCGGGACAGTCTCCACAACAAGAATATGGAGAGGTCGCTGATAGCGTGGCAGGAGTTTTTCAATCTCCCTTTTGAGTGCATCGGGATTGTTTGTGGGTTCAATCATCAGCACGATAGCCTCCCCCAGACGCGGATGCGGTACCGCCGTGATCGCAAAATTTCCTTTTATACTGGGTCGTAAAATTTTTTCCACCTCTTCTGCCTGCACCTTGATACCGCCCGTGTTGATCACGTTGTCTTTTCTTCCCATAATACGGAAGGCACCGTCGGGGCTGATTTCAGCGATGTCATTGGTGACCACCATGTCATCGGCTACATGTGGTGCATGGATGACCAGTGTCTGCTCTTCGGACAGTTTGAGACTGACTCCTTTGAGTGGGGTATAATAGCCGGATGCATCCTCCCCGTTGATCTTTCTCAGCGCAATATGCGATACCGTTTCAGTCATGCCGTAGGTGGAGTAGATCGCGTTTGGCAGTTCTTTCAGTGCCTCTTCCAGTTGCGGGTCGACGGCTCCCCCGCCAATGATCACCCTTTTTACTTGGGACAGCCGCTGTTTCTCTTCGGGCGATTGAAGTGCGTTGAATACCTGCAATGGCACCATTGCCGCGAAATCAAACGTGGTTGTTGTCTCAGCCAGTGGATGGCCGGATGGTATCACCGGCCATAGATCAAGTTCTCCCACGATGGCGCGCACCATCATCATCTTTCCGGCTATATAATCGAGTGGCAGGCAGAGAAGCGCCTTTTCATTCTCTCTTAGCTGAAAGAAATCGCATGTCATCCGGGCGCTTTGGGCCATCTTCTCCTTGCGTACGGTAATCTGTTTGGGCAGGCCGGTAGAGCCCGATGTCTGCAGGCTGATGGTTTCTCCCGGAGAATACCACTCACGCAGGAAAAGGAGAAGCTGTTGATGGAAGGGTGACTGTACGAAGAAATCGACATGCTGCCCTGAGAGAATCCCCTCCGCACTGAATATCTTCCCTTCGATGCGTATCTTATTTGTCGTCATCATGAAATTCTTTCAAACCGGGAAAAACTCCTGTCGGATCCAACCACAGCCGGTCGTCCCTGATCTCAAGAGGAAGTGAAATGTTGTTCATGTAGAGGGAGCCGGTTCCGAGCCCCTGAGGAAGCGGGTTGTTGAGCGTGGCACACCACTGCGCAATGCAGTTCAGGCCGATATTCGACTCCAGTGCGGAGGTGACCCACCAGCCTGTTCCCAGCCCGTTGGCCAGTGGAATCCATTCGTTGCATCCGCTGAGCCCCCCATGGAGGGTAGGCTTCAGGATGATATACTGTGGACGGACGGTTTCCAGCATTTTTTTCTTTTCAGTGGGATGGTGGATGCCGATCAGCTCCTCATCCAGGGCAATGGGAATGGGGGAGGAGCCGCACAACAACGCCATCTTTTCCCATTGTCCGGCACGAATGGGTTGTTCGATGGAGTGTATATCCAGTTCAGCCAGCCGGTGAAGCTTTTCGATAACCTCCCCACTGCTGAAAGCACCGTTGGCATCCACGCGCAGTTCTACCTCCATGGCGGAATAGTGGCTGCGGATAAATTGCAACAGGGCCAGTTCCTTTTCAAAGTCAATCGCCCCGATCTTCAGTTTGATACAGTGAAAGCCCTTTTCCATTGCCGACTCAATTCGCTGCAACATCTCCCGGAACGCTCCCATCCAGATTAAGCCGTTGATGGTGATTCCTGTTTCACCCCGACTAAAAGGAGTGTTCCAAAGTTGCCATGAACGCTGCTGATAGTGACGCATGGCTGTCTCCAATCCGAAAAGGATGGAGGGATGATCACGGAGCAGTTCGGTGTTGACCCGCTGTTCCTCCTCCGTAACCCGGCAGAAGGCCGCCAGCCGGTCGGCATACCCCGCATCAAAGTCTGAGCTGAGATCGTACAGCGGTGCACACTCCCCAATGCCGAAGTGTGCATCATCCGCTTCATCACGGAACAGCACATACCATATTTGATGTTCCCGGTAGATACCGCGCGAGGTGCCTGCCGGCTGTTTAAACCGAAGCTTGTAGGGTATGATCTCTACTTTAAACATGAATTTCTATTCAGTTTTCTGTGGTTGTATATGACCGGAGAAACAGTTTCGTAAGTTCAACTTATTGGTTTAGGGTAGTTTGGGAAACTTCCTGAAATCCGGTTTTCGTTTTTCCAAGAATGCCTGCTTCCCTTCCTGTGCCTCCTCGGTCAGGTAGTAGAGCATGGTGGCATCGCCGGCCAGCTCCTGAATGCCGGCCTGTCCGTCCAGCTCGGCATTGAGCCCCGCCTTGATCATGCGCAGCGCCAGGGGACTGTGTTGCATCATGGTCTCTGCCCACTCCACTACCTCATCCTCGAGGCGGTCGAAGGGTACCACTTTGTTTACCAGTCCCATTTCCAGTGCCTCCTGTGCGTTGTACTGGCGGCAGAGAAACCATATTTCGCGTGCCTTCTTTTGTCCCACAATGCGTGCCAGATAGGAAGAGCCGAAGCCGGCATCGAAACTGCCCACGCGGGGTCCGGTTTGTCCGAAGATGGCATTCTCGGAGGCAATGGTCAAGTCGCACACCACGTGCAGCACATGTCCGCCGCCGATGGCATAACCATTTACCATGGCGATCACCGGCTTGGGGATGGAGCGGATCTGCTTCTGTACGTCCAGCACGTTGAGACGCGGTACGCCGTCCTTGCCGATATATCCTCCCTTTCCTTTCACGTTCTGGTCGCCTCCCGAGCAGAAGGCCTTGTCTCCTGCGCCGGTGAGTACCACCACACTTACTTCCTCCATCTCACGGCAGATGCGCAGGGCATCGCTCATTTCTCCGGTGGTGGTGGGCGTAAAGGCGTTGCGGTAACGGGGACGGTTGATGGTGATGCGGGCGATGCCGTTGTGGTAGTCGAAGAGAATATCTTCATATTCCTTTATGGTGGTCCATTTTCTTTCACTCATAATCTTTTTGTTTCTTGTTGACGATAATAGGATTTTATTTCCTGGCTGTTCTTCACGATGGTTGTGAAGACTTCCAGTATAACAGCGTTGTTACTTTCAGGGTTCAACAACAGGGGTAGCTGCTTCTGCAACTCCTCCTCGTTGTGTGCAGAGAGGTAGGTTACTCCCTGCTGCTCTGCCCATGCTTTTGCGGAGGTAATGTGGGTTGCTGTAATATAACCGGCGAGCGACTCCGATTGGTTGAGCCCCGGCAGTGTATCAAAGATAGCTCCCCCGCCGTTGTTGTTGAGCAGGATACGCAGATTTGGCGATAGGTGTCGGTTCCAGAGGCCATTCATATCATAAAAAAAGCTGAGGTCGCCTGTCAGCAGGAAGGTAAGTCGTTTTGTTGCTGCGGCATAACCCACTGCCGTGGAGAGCGATCCCTCAATGCCGTTGGTGCCCCTGTTGCAGAAGCGATAAACCGAATCTGTAATGCCGAACAACTGCGACAGGTATACACTCTGACTATTGGCCAGCTGAAGCGAACTGTTTTGGGGCAGATTGTCCAGCAGCACACCCACCGCATACAGGTCGGAGTAATCCGGGTGAGGGGTTGTGGTCAGCTCACAGGCACTTTTCCATCGTTCAGCAAATGTTGCAGTTTCGTGATCTGCGCTTGTAGAATCGTTGTGTGGCAGAGCCAACATGTCATCTGAATGGTCTTCCGCCAGGTAACGCAGAAATGTTTCCGGATCACTTTGTACAATATCGGTCACCTGCTGAAACGTGTCGACCACCTCTCCCGCCGGAGAGACCTGCCACAGCTCACTGGCAGAAGCGCTGCGGATAAATTGTTTCAGTCGCTTTGAAACGACGTGTCCGCCCAGGGTAATCACCAGGTCGGGAGTCAACGTCTGCAGTTCTTTCGCGGAAGCTGTACGAAATACCACATCAAAACGGGAATAATCTCCCTCTGGAATGTTGGCAAGATGATCGCCCAGCACAACCGTCTTGGGGTCGGCTGCCAGTTTCTTTAATAGGTCAGCCAGCCCGTTTTCCGGTGGCAGCTGTCCGACAATGATCATTCGTCGGGAGAATGAATGGAAACGCTTGCAGTATGCAGCCTTATCCGGCAGAATAGTGAGCGGTTTGGTACGACGAATTACCCGGACGGCAGGGAGTGAGGCAGTGCCGAATCCAAACAGCGGCTCAGACAGCGGAATGTTGATGTGTGCAGGGCCCTTCTCCTGATTGTCGAGGCTAAGAATGGCTTCATTGATCAGCCGGTTGCAATACCACTCCTCTTCGGGGTTATTTATCTCCGGCAATTGTACCGACTGGCGTACTAGCTTCCCAAAAAGGCCGCTCTGCGGGATGGTTTGTCCGTCCATCTGTCCCGTCCACGCGGGAGGACGGTCGGCGGTAATCAACAGCAGCGGTAGTTGCTGATAAAAAGCCTCGGCCACAGCAGGACCCAGGTTGAGTGCGGCCGTGCCGGAGGTGCAGCACACCGCCACGGGTCGGTTGAGGGACTGAATGACCCCGAGGGCAAAGAAGCCTGCACTCCGCTCGTCGACCACACTGTAGCAGGTAAAATCGCTGTCGCCGGCAAAGGAGTGGATCAGCGGAGCATTGCGTGACCCGGGGGAGAGTACAATGTGTGTGATGCCATGTGCCTTGAGCAATGCCACCAGTTGTAAAACGTTTTTCTTGTCTGAATACATCCTCAAATCTTAATTGACAATACTTGCCATGGTCTCCAGCTTCTTCTCCGTTTCCTTCCACTCATCCCTGCAGTTGGACGAGGAGATTAAGCCGCTACCGGCAAACAAAGTAAGCGAACTTTTTCCAATTTCCATGCACCGGAGGTTTACATAGATATTGGTTTCGCCCCTTGGTTCCAGCATGCCGAGGAATCCGGTATAATAGCGACGGTCATATCCTTCGTGATCCCCGATAAACTGAAAAGCTTCCTCTTTGGGCAGGCCGGAGACGGCCGGGGTGGGATGGAGTGCTTTCAGCAGCGTCCCGATGGATGAGTTGTCGGTCAGGGAGAAGTTGAAATCTGTGCGTAGATGGGCAAGGTTTCCAGCTTTGGACGTATAGGGTCCGTTTATCTCGGGCCTAATCTGAAAGGAGGAGAGCTGATGCAGCAGGTATGAAGTGACCAGATGTTGCTCACGCAGGTTCTTGTCGTCCCACGATACGGTTCCCGAGTGGGGATAGCGTGTTCCAGCAAGGGCCATGGTCTGCCATCTGTTTCCGGTGCCGGCCAGCAATATCTCCGGTGTGCTGCCCAGCCATGTACCGCTTTGGGGTGTGTGGAACAGGAATACACAGGAGTGTGAATACTTTTCTACAGCCTTATAAAAGGCACGTCCCGGTGAGAACCCCTCCTTCCTATCAATGGTTTTGCTCCTTGAAAGTACCAGCTTCTTTATTGTACCGTCTGTCAGTGGCTTGTGAAACCGCTGAAAAAGCTGAGCATAATCACTTTTATCGATATTTTTTTGTTTTACACCTTTCTCCTTTTCCGGCCGGTTTTTTTCGGTGGATATATCCACTTCAGCGAGATTCCGACAATCGGGACGGATTACGATGACCGGTGTTTCGTCGGATATCCGGAAAGGGGCAATCACGAAACCCTGCTGACCGTTTAACGCTTTCAGGTCGTCGGTGAGGATGGGCGCTCCCGATGTCTGCATCACAAACCGCGGCGATGTTTCATCTGGCAGCCTTAAAATTGCAAAGCATGCACCTTGTTCAATCAGTGCATCCAGTATCTGATGCTCGCGTAGGTATCTCATCGTTTTTTCAGAATGCTGTTTACCACCCGTACGGAAGAAACCAACTTATCGGATGCGGTAAAGATGTCAATATTCCACACATGGATGGTGCGACCTTTGTGTATGATCGTGCCCACGGCCCGCACCTTGTCGCCTTCCCTTGCTGAAGAGACATGATTGCAACTTACCTGTATGCCTGCAGGCACCTCGTCAGTTTCACAGAGGAGAAGTGATCCCTGTCCGGCTACCGATTCTGCAAGGGCCAGCGTGGCTCCTCCGTGCAGGATGCCAAACGGCTGACAAACATGCTTCCCGACCGGCATCACGGCTTCGGTTCGCTCCGGGGAGAGAAGCGTAAACTCAATTCCCAGTGTTTCCATCAGCGTGGAAGGATCGCCGATCCTGATTCCATCATTATTTTCATTCATGCTTGGTGATCTTCTTTCCTGCAAAAATAATGAATCTTATTAGCATGCCACTAATAAGATTCATTAAAAATAATTCCCGAAGCGGTTTCTATTTCACCCGGACGGCTTTTGATCGAGCAGATATTCCGTTTTCGTTGAATGCTTCTATGGTGAAGTAATATTCCTGATCGGTTGTCAGTGCTTTTAAAAACAGTTGATCCTCGTCGTAAACCAACCAGGAACTGTAAAGCTTATCCGGAGAGATTCCCCAGCGAATATTGTAACCCTGCACGTTTTCCTGTTTGTCCCAGGAGATCATTGCATCGCGGCGGTCATCTTCTCTTTTTACCTGAAAACCGGTGACAGGCATCGGCTTCTTTCCTTCGCCGATGCCGAACACGCGGATATCGGAAATGGCAAGATGGGGAGTCGGTACCTCGATGTTCCGGTATCGCAGATATCGAACGCTTACCGGTCGCGGCAACTCCACGTAGTCGTTGGGATTGTCCAGGTAGCTGTTGCTTTTGTCTATGACAACTTCCCAGTCCCGACCGTTTACCGATCCCTCCACCACATACCGGTGCCTTAACCCGGGAATTCTCCCATAAAGATTTGACTTGTGATCGAAATAATTGATCTGCACGGCATGTACCATGCCTGGCTTTTCCAGGTCTATGACTGCCCATTGGGCGGATCCGTTGTCTGCGGCAAGCCAGTAGGTTTTTACCTGTTCATCGGTGAGTTTTCCGGCAGTGTGGTCGCCTGCCGAGGAAGAGACGGTGACCGGTTTTTTGTACGACAACAGCATCCATCCCGTGAACTCACCCGCTTTATCGGGTTCCGACGGAGCGTAATGCGGATAATCACCGAAACTGGTGTCACTCCACATCAGGTCATCTTCGTCGAAGAAGAGCGGGAACATGCAAAGCCGTCTTTCCCAGTTGACGTTGGCAGAGAGTGCCATGGAGGCGAAGTGCCAGTACCGTTCCTGCGGCCCCTTCACCGTACTTCCATGTCCCGCTCCGTTCATGAATCCTCCCGGTTTAAAACTGACCGGATTGTGGGGAGCATACTCAAAGGGACCCAGCGGGTGATCACTTACATAAACTCCATCGGCATATACATTGAATTCGGTGCCGGGAGCGCCATATTGCAGATAATATTTGTGGTTGTGCTTTGTCATCCAGGGCCCTTCGATATATCCCGGAATGGTGTCGCTGTTGTTTTCCCCGAACCGCTCCCATCCATGTTTATCCATGTCCTTATTGAAGAGGGTATCTACCTCTCCGTAACGGATGAACCGATGATCTTTATTCAACCTTTGTCCGCGAATGGGGTAAAGGTTTGAAGAACCCCAATACAGATAGGCAGCCTCGTCGTCATCGATAAAGAGTGCCGGATCCTGCAGATTGTGCAGGATGGCGGGAACAGCTTTCCAGTCGCCCCGTTTGGGATTGTCGCTGTACAACACGCTCATTGCCCCGGAGGGATCGCCCATGACATATAACACCGAATCTTTGTAATTGTGGGCGGCAGGTGCATTGCTCCCCTGTGGATACCAACTGACGGGATCGATGAAGTTCCAGTGCTGTAGATCGGTTGAATGCCAATAGCCCATGGAGCGGGTGACAAACATGTAATATTCACCCCGGAACTCCACGACGGCAGGATCGGCTCCTGACCGATAGGAGATATCCTTGTCGGAATTATAGATCATATACGTGTAATCGACATTGATCGGGTTGCAATAGGTGCGCATCCTCCAATTTTGTGAATTGGCTTCGAATATGCACAGTAAAGCAATCATGGCAACGGACAAAGTGAGCACGATATTTTTCATTGTTCGGTAGTTTATGGCCGAAATTCGGCCGGTACATCATATTTCTCCTGTAATCGGGTCAATTCCCTTTTGAGATTAGCGGTGATCTTTTCGGTTCCTTTTTTCCCGTAGATGTTATGAATCTCATGCGGGTCATGCTGCAAATCGAACAGTTCCCAGTTCTTTTCTTTGTAATAATGCATCAGTTTATACCGTGCTGTTTTTACACCGTAATGCGCCCGCACACTATGAAATCCGGGGAACTCATAGTAGTGGTAGTAGAGCGATTCGCGCCATTTTTCCGGCTTTCTGCCTGTTTTCACGAGCGCTTTAAATGATTCTCCCTGCATATCGTCAGGAATCCTCAACCCGCAAAAGTCAAGGATGGTGGGAGCGAAGTCGATATTCTGCGTCAGTGCCTCAATCTTTGTATTTGGATTGATGTGACCTTTATATTGCATCAGAAGTGGCATCTGAAAGGACTCTTCATACATGAACCGTTTGTCGAACCAGCCATGTTCACCCAGGTAGAACCCCTGGTCGCTGCTGTAGATGATGATCGTGTGCTCATCCAGTCCTGTCTCCTCCAGGTAGTCGAGCAACTGCCCCACGCTCTCATCCACCGCCCTGATGGTGGCCAGGTAGTCCTGCAGGTACCGCTGGTATTTCCATTCGGCGATCTCCTTCTCCTTCATCGGCTTAGCGTAGAACGCATTGTTGCGCTCACGGTAGGCAGCGAAGAAACGCTGCTGCTCCGCGTGGGTCATGGTGCCCAGGAAAGCCTGCGGCCAGGGATCATAGAGCAGGCTATCGCTATTGACGCCGGTTACCATCTTCAGGTCATGCCCCTCGTACATGTCTCGATAGATGGTCATCTCCTGTTGTTTCGCCGCCATCCGCCCCTCATAATCATCGAAATAAGTATCCGGCATCGGGAAGGTGGTATCCTCAAAGAGATTGTAGTGTCGTTCCGCCGGCACCCAGTTGCGGTGGGGTGCCTTGTGGTTCATCATCAGGAAGAAGGGCTGATCATCCTCCCTTGTCTGGAGCCATTGCTTGGTGAAGGTGGTGATCAGGTCGGTGACATAACCGGCATAATGCACCGTATCGTTCTCCGTGATAAAGGCAGGGTTGTAATAGTCACCCTGGTCATTCAGGATCATCCAGTGGTCGAAGCCGGTCGGCTTTGAGATGAGGTGCCACTTGCCGATCAACGCTGTCTCATAGCCTTTCTCCTGCAGGATCTTCGGGAGTGTCTGCTGTGTACCGTCGAACGCTTTGTTCCAGTTGGCCAGAAAACCGTTCTTATGGCTGTGCTTGCCCGTGAGGATGCTAGCCCTGCTCGGCCCGGAGATTGAGTTGGCGCAGTAGTTGTTCCAAAAGACCGCTCCGTTGCCGGCGATCCGGTCGATGTTGGGTGTAGGAGCCAGCGCCGACACGGGATGGCCGTAGGCGCTGATGGCCTGTCTGGCATGGTCATCGCTCAGGATGAAGATGATGTTGGGGCGTGACGCTGTCTGTTGTGCCCATGCCATAAATGCCGACAAAACCAGCGTTCCGGTGGTGATGGCTATTTTCATTGTTGTTCCACTCTGAAATCAGTTTCATTGGTATTGTCCGCTGAATTTTGGGCAACCCACAGCTTGAAGTTTCCGGGCTCTGTTTTTTTCTTCATGTCGATACCGTAGAAAGCGAGATCCTCAGACAGGATCTCAAATGAAACCTGTTTGCTCTCACCCGCTTTCAGGTTTATCTTTTGAAAACCTTTCAGCTCTTTTATCGGGCGTGTGACGCTGCCCACCAGATCACGGATGTATAACTGTGCCACCATGTCACCATCCATGTTGCCGCGGTTTTGCAGCATGGCAGTGACGATAATCTTGTCATTTGTCGCTTTCATGGATGACTTGTCGAGTTTTACATCACTAATGTCGTAGGTGGTGTAGCTCAATCCGTAACCGAACGGATAAAGCGGGGTGATGGACGCATCAAGATAGCTCGATTTATAATCGATTTTTTCATTCGAAAGATCCACGGGTCTGCCGGTATACTTTTGGTTGTAGTAGATGGGGATTTGTCCCACATTTCTTGGGAACGACATCACCAGCCTTGCCGAAGGATTGTAGTCACCCGCGATCACATCGGCAATGCCATGACCGCCTTGTGTCCCGGGAAACCATGCTTGGAGGATCGCGTCCAGGTTCTCATCTTCCCAGGAGAGATCGAGCGGCCTCCCGCTCAGCGTGATCAGGACAATGGGTTTCCCTGTCTCCTTTAATGCTTTCAGCAGTTCGCGCTGTGATTCAGGCAGACGGATGTCGGTTCGTACGGCGGCTTCACCCGACCAATTGAAATCTTCCCCCATTGCGGCGATGATCAGATCGGCCCTGCGTGTAGCTGAAACTGCTTCTGCAATCTTACCCTGCGTGGTTTCCGTAATCGTGGATCCTGCTGCATACAGAAGCTTTACATCACTTCCTTCGTACTTCTCTGTAAGCCCCTTCAGAATGGGTACACTCTTGTTCCGGTTACCCAAGCCGGCCCATTCGCCGTTGAGGTTGATGGAGTCGTTCATCAGCGGGCCGATCAGCGCAATTGTTTTTCCGCTTTCTTTTGTGATGGGGAGAATTTGATTGTCGTTTTTCAGCAGCACCACCGAAGCGGCGACAGCCTTGCGTGCCGTCTCCATGAATTCAGGCGTCATTGTGTTCTGTCTTGCCCGTTCTTCATTGAGATAGCGGTAGGGGTCATCGAAAAGGCCCAGCAGGAACTTCATCTCCAGGATACGTCTTGCCGCATTGTCGATTGTTTTTTCCGACACCCTGCCTTCTTCAACCGATTTGACGAGATATTTGATGTATGTGGCACCGGTCATATCCATATCGACTCCGGCATTGATAGCCAGTTCTGCGGCATGCTGCTCATCCCTGGCCACACTGTGTGGTACCAGTTCATTGATGCCGGTATAGTCACTCACGACAAATCCTTTAAAACCCCACTCTTCACGCAGAATGTCTGTCAGCAGCCACCTGTCTGCGGTTGCCGGTATCCCGTTGATCTCATTGAAGGAGGCCATAAAGGTCCCCACACCAGCCTCCAGTGCAGCCCTGTAAGGAGGCAGATAGACATTGCGGAGGGTGTGCTCCGACAGTTCGGCAGGGTTGTAATCTCTTCCCGATTCAGCAGCTCCGTAAGCCGCGAGATGCTTTCCGGTGGCAAGCAGTGTGGTTGGTTCGTCAAGCCTGCTTCCATCCCCGCTGCCCTGAAAGCCTGTTACCCTTGCCTGAGCCACTTTGCTGCCCAGATAGGGATCTTCACCGGCACCCTCCATCACACGCCCCCAGCGGGCGTCTCTGCTTATATCCACCATCGGGGCGAAAGTCCAGTTAATCCCGTCGGATGCAGCTTCAAGCGCAGCAATTTCTGCCGTTCGCTGCATCAATGCCAAATCCCACGAACAGGCTTCGCCTAGTGGAATTGGGAAAATAGTTTTGTAACCGTGGATCACATCTTGTCCGAAGAGAATGGGAATTCCCAAACGGGTGGAGTCGACTGCTATCTGCTGCATGCGACGGATTCCCTCCACGGAGGTGGCATTGAAAATACTACCGATCAATCCTTTTTCCAGATAGGGCTGGAAATCATCGGACATCACAGGGCCGGTGATCGACCAGTTGGCGGAGAACTGGGTCATCTGACCGATTTTCTCTTCGAGGGTCATCAGTTTCAGTACCGAATCCACCCGCTGCGCTATGTGCTTGTCGCCGCTGTAGCTCTGCCACTTGCCGGGTTTTTGGGTGTCTCTTGAAGGTTGTCCGCAGGATATCAGCAGGAACGCTGTTAGCAGATATGCGATTGGAATTAAAATTGTCTTCATATCTTTTATCTTTTATCTTGTCTTGTATCTCTATTCAACCGTGAATCCCAGTCTTTTCAATCCTTCCTGAATCTCCGGGGCTCCCATAAATAGTTTCCATAGCAATCCGGTCCGGTAATTCTCGATCATCGGAGTGATGGTAAGCTGGTCGATGGCTAGATAACGCTGTGGGTACCAGTCGTCTTGCTGGCTGAATGCATCGTAGAATCCATACTTACCCCATATCTTGTCGCCAAGATCGAAATAGAAATGATTGAGTGCTTTCATCGATTCAGCCGGTGTATAGGGGAAGCTGGACAATGCAGCTGTGGGCGTGATCACACCCAGGTCGTTCTTTTTGGGCGTGTGGGCCGAATAACCGTTCACCGAGTAGCTTGCCGTCAATCCCCAGCAATTGTCGCCATACCCTTCAAATCCTTTTGGGTTCTCCAGGCAATATTCATAATTGATCAGTGTCTGGTTTCTATTCAGTTGCCAGTAGTCGGCATATTGGTCCTTCAACCCTTTCGGGTTCAGCCCGATGTAAGAGTAGTGCGCCCAGAAGAGGGGACCGCCGTATTCCTCTGCCCCATTGTGTTTTAAAATCAGCGGGTAGCCATAGGCATCATTCTTGCTTGTAATTGCTCCTCCGCGGGCCCATCCGTTGTGATAAGCCGATGCAGGTATTGGGTGGGTGGGAGAGGAGGCTGCCAGAATATAGGTGATCAGACATTCATTGTAACCTTCCAGTGGAAAATTCATTTCCCACTGGTAGTCCGGACTCCAGTGCCAGTAGAGCACATCCTGCCCGTTCAGATACCAGTCCCATTCCATCTCTCTCCAGAGTGTATCGATCTTGTGGGCCAGCTCTTTTTCTCTTTCATTGCCGTTTTTGACATATTCCCGCACGATGAGCAGTCCCTGCATCAGGAAAGCACTCTCTACCAGGTCGCCACCGTTATCTTTTGTGCCGAACGGTTTGGTCTTTCCCGTTGGTCCGTGAATCCAGTGTGACCATACACCATGATAACGATCGGCTGAAGCCAGATAATCAGTAATCTGATGCAGTCGGGTTACACCCTCTTCCCGGGAAATAAAACCCCGCTCCATGGCGACAATAAGCCCGGCAATACCGAAGCCACTGCCTCCGGTGGTGATTACATCTGCATCGTCCTGTGGATAAACTCCATCCATGTGTATGCGTTCCGGTGCCAGTCCCGAGGTGGTTTCCGCACCCTCCCACATATAGTTGAAATGTGTTTTCTGTATGAAATCGAGGAGTTCATCATCCGATGCAAATGAGGCCGGACGCCCTTCATCGACGTTGCTTGGTTCTGCTTTTTTGGAGCTGTTGTTACAAGAAAAGAGAATAAGAGAGCATAGAAGTATCGTAATGAAAAACCAAGATTTATTTTTTATCGTAAGCATATTTTATTCTGTTTAAAAAAATAGTCAATTGAAATAAATTTGTTGTTGCTGTGTCTGCTTTTACGTTAGTATGAAAATCCAAGTTTGGTTAATCCCGTTTTAATCTCCGGGATGTCCATGAAGATATTCCAAAGAAGCCCGCTCCGGTGATTTTCGATCATGACAATGATGGGACCTTGGTCTATTGCCAGAAAATCGTTTGCGTACCATCCCACGCTCAAATTAAATGCATCAATAAATCCCTGCTGCTTCCACAATTTATCCCCCAGTTTGTAGTAAAAGAAATGTAGTGCCGCCATGGATTCCTCTGGCGTATAGGGCATTGAAGACAAAGCCGCAGTGGGAGCTATCACTCCTTTGTCGTTGGTGGGTGAGTGAGCGCTGTAGCCACTGTTCCCGTCGCTTGCCGTAAGTCCCCAGCAAACTGCGCTATAGCCCCGGTTTTGTGCAGGATTCAGTTTGCAATACGCATGATTTATTTTGGCATGATGTACATTCTGTTGCCAGTAATCGGCGTACTGATCCTTCAGATTCCACGGATTTAAACCGAGAAATGAATAATGGGCAAAAAAGAGGGGACCACCGTAGGAAGGGCCCAGGGGAAGTTTAAAATCGTAATACACTCCATTGTTCCTCATGTTGCCCTTATCTGCCCAGCCATTGTCATATACCGGTTTGCCGATAGGGAAGGTCGGAGATGACGCTGCCAGCACATAGGTAATCAGGCTTTCGTTCCATCCCCTGATCTTATGATTCATGTCCCAGCCGTAATCAGGGCTCCAGTGCCAGTAAAGCACCTCTTCATTGTTACGTCGGAACCAGGACCATTCGACGGCTTCCCACAGTTCGGTGATTAATTCCCTTAATTCCTTTTCATCAGGATTCTCTCCCCTGAAATAGTGCCTTGCAGTCAACAGTCCCTGAAATAAAAAAGAGGTTTCTACAAGATCAGCCCCGTTATCTTTTTCACTAAAAGGTTGTGTCCGGCCGGTTGTGCCATT
Organism: Bacteroidetes bacterium GWC2_46_850; assembly: GCA_001768325.1. Lineage (GTDB taxonomy): Bacteria > Bacteroidota > Bacteroidia > Bacteroidales > Dysgonomonadaceae > Proteiniphilum. The sequence goes on from MENQ01000024.1 coordinate 57,977, forward strand.
GATCCAATGGGCAAATGCGCCGTGATATGGGGTGGCATTATTTTTCAAAAAACGGGTAATCTTCAACAGGCGTGATACGGCAGCCCCCCGGTCAATAAATTGTCGTTCGATGGCCACGATCATCGCCATAATGCCAAATCCGGTACCACCGGTAGTTACAATATCACCCGATGAACTTCGTTCTCGCGCCATACCGCTTACCGGATGTCCAAAATCCCAGAAATAGCGGAATGTCTGCCTTTGAACCAGGGTTAGTAATTCTTCGTCGGCGATGTGGGGAAATTTGTCTGAGTGATCCAGTCCCGTGGAGATGTAATAAACCTTACCCGTTTGGATCCGGTTCCCGGTAGTTGATTTTAGTCCGGTATTGATAATCAGTTGATAATCGGTGTAAATGTCTAATTTTTCACTTGACTGCAGGACAATGGTTTTGCCCTGGATGACGTAAGTCAGTGTAATCGGCCCGGCTGATAATCTTTGCAGCGTGATGTTTTTTTGCAGGGTACTTTGATCAATTTCTTCGGAGAAAGTCAACGTGACGTGTAGATTGGGATCTACTTCTGTATAGGATGCATTCTGACTGATTCCGTTGATTTCAATTCCATTTAGTTGAAACGTTCCGAATACTTCATTGTTCTCCTTACTCCCGCAAGACCAGAATACTACGAAGATAATACACAATAATAAACATCTTGTCCGATTCACCTGTTTTGATTTTTGCTTATGTTAAAATTGTAATAAATGCTTCTATCTGAAAACATCATGCTTTTTCCAAATTTGAGAATGGATAGAGTGGAATAAAAATAGGAGAGGGAGGGGTTGACTCCCTCTCATCAGCTCTTATTGGAGGACTATTCTGTATCGTGAATTACAATGTTCTTGATTTCCGCCGCTGTCAACGCTTTGTTATATATACGCAGATCATCAATGAGGCTGTTGTCCGATAGATGTCCCCATTCATTAAAGCGGGGAGCGCCTGAGCCAATCGACATGATATCACATCCACTCCAGCTTATCTGGGACAAATTGTTTGTGGCGACCTCTTCCGCATTGATATACAATACTGCTTTTCCTTTAGTTAATGTCAGCGTGATATATTTCCATCCTGCCGTGGCTGGATCCAGATCGGCTTTCTCAACACCGTCGAGCCATCCATCGGCGGTGCCGTTCCCTACGTTTGCTTTGATGCGTTGCTTACCTCCGGCTTTTTCACGGAAAATCCTGAAACCTGCTGTACGGTTATTTTGAGCATCTGGGCTTGCACCCTCTGTTACGGGTCCAATCACGATAAGTCCCGCCCGGTCAGGAACAGCATTTACTTTGTACCAGAATCCTACAGTCAGGTCAGAACCTAATTGTGCGTTCATATCAGCCAGTCTGAAAGTAAGGTAACTGTTCTGGGCACCGGCGTAAGCTTTGTTTATTTTTCCCTCGGATAAAGTTGGGGTACCCACCATGGTGGCTGATTTTCCACTTACTGCATCTTTATAATCGGTGTCGAATGACATGTGAAAAACCTGACCATCTTCGCTGATGGGTGGTTTGGGGGGTTCTTCAGGAAAATCGAACGGTGGATTCTGTCCCAGATCCTGAAAGCATGATGACAGTGTGAACAGCAATAATGCTGCGACCAATATATATACCTGTTTTCTCATTTTAGTTGTTCTTTAAAGGATGTCAATAATTTGGATTCTGGATCAACACACCGTTAGATTTGTCGATTTCAGCCTGAGGCAATGGCAACAAAGCGTGCTTGTCCTGATATCCTGTTTTTCCGGCTGCATGCAGTACCGTTCTCGCGTTACCCCAGCGTACAAGATCATAAAAACGATCCCATTCCATGGCAAGTTCTACTCTCCTTTCATGACGTATTGCACTGCGCAAGGCAACCTGATCAGTCGTGGTCACTGCCGGTAAAACACCCGCATTGTTGCCGCGTGCGCGTGTGCGTACCTGTTCCAGATAATTCAGGGCCTGTGCTGCGTTGCCAAGTTCGTTTGCCGCTTCTGCCGCCATCAGATACATTTCGGATACCCGAAGGATGCGAATATTCATCCAAAACCCATGCTTGCTGAACTGTGTTCGTTTCGCCGGATCGGTATAAACTTTTTTGTTATAATACCGGTTCATCACTTCCTGTGCCACCGGTTTCTCCCCATAAGGGGCATTCGCCGGGATAGACTGGGGATCTTCACCCGGTTTGAGAAAATATAACAACGTTTCATCCTTACGGGGATCGCCTTGTTCAAAAGCATTGGCCAGTAAGGGTGTCGGACAATTCCATCCCCATCCCAGGTCCCAGTCTCCTGCTCCCCTTACACCCTGTACCTCTGCATACTGGCTGCCAATATCCGTGCTGGAAGGCAAGGCAGCTGTCGCTGTACACTGCAATTCGAAAATCGATTCGCTGCTATTTTCTCCGCTCTCCCTGAATATTTGATGAAAAGGGGTATTCAGGTTGTAAATACCGGAGTTGATTACATCGGTGGATGCTGTGAGCATGTTGTCCCAATCGTTGCGCTGCATGTATGTCTTTGCATGCAATGCACGTGCTGCACCCCAGGTGACTCTTCCGAGGTATCTGGTTTCCCATTGTCTGGGTAGTAACGATTCAGCTGCCGTGAGGTCTGCATCAATCAGTGTATATATTTCAGTAGTGGTCGACTTGGGAATATTGGTTTCTGCGGCATCCGTAATCTTGAAATCGATCAGCGGTACTTCTCCAAAAGCCCTTACCAGGTTAAAATATAAAAATGCACGGAAGAAATGAGCCTCACCCATACAGAGTGAATCAATTCTTTGCAGGGTTACACCATTCTCCTTCGCTTCGTTGATATCAGACAAAACCGTGTTTGCTGTATGAATCAAAGCATAGTTGCTGGTATAATAGCTTGCCAGGTTACCGTCAGATGCGTTGTAATTGAAATTGTCATACATTGAAGCGACATCGGATCCGTCAGAGACAGTACTCCCTTTTTCTACATCTTCACTTCGGATGCTATGAACCGCAAAAGCAGGAATGCCGCCAGTGACACCCCATCCTTTCATTCTTGCATACAAAGAGAACACATCGGTCTGAAAGGAACCTCCCGGGTTATCACCTTCTGTCCACTTACCCTGCGGTTCCTGATCCAACAGGTCACTGCAGCTGGTTTGTGTTAAGGTTAATATACCCGCTATCGAGACTATCAACAAATTAAATATTTTATTTTTCATAATGATCAGCTGTTATTTTCTTGATTAAAAAGTAATGTTCAATCCGACTGTGTATACTGCCGGCATCGGATACGTACCCCCATCAACACCCGATCTGATAGCACTACCTCCTATTTCTGGTGTATAACCGGAATTCTTGCTCCATGTCTTCAGATTTTCGATGTTGGCATATAATCGCAACGACTTCATATAATACTTTTGCAGAAATGAGGGACTGAAGGTATATCCCAACTGAATATTCCGAATGCGAAAGAAGCTTCCGTCTTCAATAAAGTAACTGGAATAGGCACGATTGACAGCCCGGCTTGGTTCTAGTATGGGTTCCCAATTGGAGGTACCTTCCCCATTCCATCTCTTCATACGTTTTGTCAGATAGTTGAACTGCGCGAAGGAGGACACATCCCAATCCCGGTAGATTTCATTGCCGTAAACCCCCATCATATCCATCGAAAAGTCAAGCCCCTTATAATCCAGGGAGACATTGAATCCGTAGGTGAAATCGGGATGAGGCTGACCGATCATGGTACGATCGTCCTGATTAATTACATTATCCCCATTTATGTCTTTAAATTTCAAATCGCCCGGATTGACACTATATACTGTATTGGGAACCGACTGTTTAATATCTTCATTATTCTGATAAACGCCTTCCACCATGTATCCGTAGAAATATCCGATTGGACGACCCGCAACAGTCCTTGCCACACCGTCATAAATGGCATCTCCGTCGTCGCGTCCCAGTGTAATCACCTTATTGTTAATTGTGGTCAGGTTGGCTCCCAGGGAATAATTAAACTCTGAACTGCCTATCCTGTCGTTCCAGGAAGCGGATAATTCCAAGCCATTGTTTTCAATATCTCCCAGATTCTCCAGTGAGTTAAAAGCTCCCCCGCGGGAATCCAGCAATACGATGATGTCTTTGGTTCTCTTGTGATAGTAAACCGGCTCCAGACGAAGACGCTGGTTCAGAAAGTTCATTTCGAAACCAGCCTCCCAGGAATAGGTTCTTTCCCAATTCAGATCCTGCACGTTGTATATTTTTGTATATCCTGGGATAATATCTTCATTCGGGCCGAAAACGGCACTTCCCACGGAGGTTAGTTCCGGATAGGTGGGATAGTAATTGTTGATGTTAATTCCGGTGTTCTCAGTACCCAAAACACCCCATGATCCCTTCAGTTTCAGATAGTCGACTACATTCTGTTCAGCCATAAAATCTTCTTCCGATATGACCCAGCCTCCTCCGAATGTATAAAAATTATTCCAGGTGTTGTCTACTCCCCGGAATACCGAAGATCCATCTCTGCGGAAAGAGGCGTTCAGCAGGTAGCGATCATTGTAACTATACAACCCCCTCAGGAGGTAAGACATGGTGAATCTCCTCCATTGATAAATGGCATTGTTATCATACTGATTGCGGGCCCCATCGTTGCTTAACGAAGTTAACCACCATTTGTCGTGGTTGTCAGGAACATTAAAATATATTTTATTCAATAATTCACTTCGCTCTCCATTGAGCAGAGAAAATTCGCGATAGTTGGTCGTTAATCCACCCATCGCCGTAATTGAATGTTTATCGAATCTGTTTTGATAGGTCAGGATGTAATCGCTCTGAGCCGTATACTCGGTCGATTTCAACTGCGTCATAATCTGTCTGTTTTGCATATTCTCTTTACCCGGTATCTCGGGATTATAGAAATATATAACCGGCGAGAATGAACGAGCTTCATTGATTGCATAATCCAGAAACAGGGTGGTCTTAAACGTAAAATTCTTCAGAAAATTTACTTCTCCATATATATTACCTGCCGCCCGATGGTTCACCCCCAGGTTATGATTGCCGCGAATGTCGGTTTCTACGAGTGGATTCCAAAGTTGTGCTCTTTGAAAATCAGGCATTGTGTGCAATAATCTTTCGCTGTTGTTTGTGAGGGGATCCGTATAATCAGCATAAGTTGGCGCAATTGGAGCTGCTCGTACCACAGATGCCACATTTTTTGCATCGGGCAGTTTGTTTTTACTTCCGTTTACCGCAAATCCAAACTTCAGAAAATCCGTTACATTATAATCACTGCTCAGATTGACTGTTATTTTTGAAAATTTCTCCGTTTTAATGGATCCTTCCTCCGACGTATAACCCAGTCCCATATAAAATTTGCTCTTTTCTGTGGAACCGGTTATGCTCGCATTGCCGTTGAAAATATAGGCAGTGCGAAAATATTCATCCTGCCAGTTCGTATCCGCACCCCAATCGGTATAATCAAAAGGCAGAGCTCCCTGATTGATTCGCTGTTCGTCATATAATTCCCTGAACTGAGCCGCATTTGTCACATCAATCAGATCATGAATCTGTTTTAATCCATAGGATGTATTCAGGTTCACAATTGTTTGTCCCGCTTTGGCTTTTTTTGTCGTAATAATAATCACACCATTTGCTCCCCGCATACCGAAAATGGCAAGGGAAGAAGGGTCTTTCAAAATTTCCATCGATTGGATATCCGCAGGATTGATATAACTGATGTTATCAGAAAATAGTCCATCCACAATGTAGAGCGGTTTATATCCATTTACCGAGTTGGTTCCCCGGATCCTGATTTCTGGATCTTGTCCTGCCCGTCCGCTGTTTACAATTTGCACGCCGGACACTTTTCCCTGCAGGGAGGCTAGCGGGTTTGCAGAGGGCCTGTTGGCAATTTCATCAGCACTGATGGTAACAATGGAGCCGGTTAGGTCCCTCTTTCGGGCTGTTCCGTATCCAATCACCACAACCTCCTCCAGTGCCTGCACATCTTCGGTCATGATGACATTGACTACGGTGCGGCCATTGAGGGGCTCTTCCGTCGTGGTCATCCCAATGTAACTGAAAACGATGGTGGCTGTTACCGGCACATCGTTCAACGTGTAATTCCCATCCATATCGGTCACGGTACCGTTGGTGGTTCCTTTCACAAGTACGGTCACCCCGATGGCAGGATCACCCGTAGCGCCTTCTGTTACTGTTCCCGTTACGCTTATCTGCTGTTGAGCTGGCAGCGTAAAGGAGCACAACAGAAAACTAAAAAATGTTACAATTTTAATCTTCATGGATTCATTATTTTTTTGTTTAAATTAGCATTCACTGCAAAATAATGAATAGTCTTCCGCGATTAAAAATAAAACACCTCTTTAAAAGTACTTTATGTTGTAAAGCATATTTCTAAAGGATACTTTTTTACTACTTTAACTTTATTGAGTAGTTTATGTATCAGGTTATTACATTGTCTGGCTAGATTAAGTGTACAGTAGCCATTTATTTAAAATTAATCATAAAATCTACCAGATTATCGGATTCTGAGAGCAACAGTTTCTTTCGCAACCGGTATCGTGCTGCTTCTACACCCCGGATAGAGATGTTCATCATTTCAGCAATTTCCTTCGAAGAATAATTTAATCGAAGCAGGGTACAGAGTTTAAGGTCGGTGGGCGTGAGCGCGGGGTATTGTTCTTTCAGTTTGCGAAAGAAATTTTCATGAATTAGGTCAAAGTTTTCCTGAAAAACTGTCCAGGCATCTTCTTCCGATAAGTTTTTGCCAATCATTGTCACCAATTCATTTCCTTCGGTACGGTTGACTTTTCCAGCCAGTATGTTGGATTGAATCCGTGCCCGCAAATTTTTCAGGAATTCAGTATGATTGATGATCATCATGGTAGCACTGGCCAGTTCCTTACTTTTATAAGTGAGGTCTGCCTCCAGTTTTTCATTGCGCAGTGCGGTAATCTGTTTTTCCTGTTTGTCGAGTTGTGCCAGACGTCGGTTTTCCTGTTCCGTAAAGAGTTTGTTTTTCCTTTGAACCACCTTTTGTACATGGTTTTCAATGATGAGCCCGGCAATCAGTAAGATGATCAATGCGTAGGACAGATATGCCCACCAGGTTTTATATCCCGGGTTTTTAACCCGGAAAGTGAAACCAACCGATGATAATACCGCTCCTGAATTGTCTCGTACCCTTGCCTTCAGGACATACTCACCGGCCGGCAGGTTATTGTAGAATATGGATAGGTCTTCTGCTGTATTGACCCATCTGCTATCGTAACCGTCTAAAAAACATTCTATCCTGAATATGTTTTTCGAATATTCGGGATGCATAAACTGAAACCCAATGTCGTTATACTTATAGGCGATAATGGCTTTTTTCGTGGGATCAAGGTAATAGGTGTAGTCGTTTTTTCTGTCGTAATACTGTACCGAAGACAGGTACAAGATGCTTTTCTCCGGTGATGATTCTTCCGTAAAAATATATCTCCCAATGCCACCATTCAGACAGAAGTAGGTGGTACGCTCGTCGGCCACATACATATTGGCCCGACCCATATTGGGCGGATTGTTGAGGATACTGTATGGAATGCGATCTTTCAGACTATAGGCATCTTCGGCGGAAGAGACCAGAGCATACTCCGTATTGCGGACGAACCAGTGCAACGTATCGTTTACGGAGACAATCCGGTAGGTGTCCGCAAAATCAGGAAGATACTTGTTTAACAAATCATACGGCACAATTTTCCCGTGTATGTCGTCATACGTGTAAAAAAGCTTTCCGTCGGTAAATACGATGCGTCCTTTCAGTTTCATTACCTTCACAGAAGCGGGCAATTCGGTTTGTGTGCTATCGAGCGACTGATAATTTTCGATCTCCACCGCATGGCGCAGTTCATTGTCCAGCCGCAAACGGTAAACTCCCTTGTACATATGTCCGGCCCAGATGTTGCCGGTATGGTCTATTTCAAGATTTTTAATCAGATCCATAAAACCTTCTACCCGGTGGCTGAAAATCCAGTTGCCGGTCAAAGTCTGTTTGTACATATACAATGAGGTATAGGATGATTCCAGGAGAATACTTCTCCCGTTGATGACAGCCTGTTTCATATCCATTCCCCCCGTTTTGGCTTCGGGAATCGCTGTTTCCTTCCCATTCTCCAGAAGAGAAGTGCCCAAATTGTGACCCACGAAAATCTGATTCCCGAAAGTCCGGATGAACCACGACTGCTTATCGAATTCGGGGAGGCGAAAAAAATTCTTCTCTGTTTCTGAATAATGGTAAATACCCTGATTGGTAGCCAGGTAAATGTTGTTCTGATGGAACAGGATATCTTCCACCAAACCGATTTGCACATCGTTTGGTTCAAAAAAGGTAAATGGCGACCGGGTTCGAATGTGTGAGATACCATTGTCGAGTGCTGCCCAGATATTGTGTTCCCGATCGCTGTACAGAGCCAAAATGGTATTATTATTTAATCCGTTGCCACGGTTGACATGCCACAGTTTGTTCCCTTTCCGGTCGATGGCGTAGAGTCCGCCGTTGAGTGTTCCGAACAGATATTGTTCGTTGGCCGAAATAATGGCCCGGTTAATGATCGCATCCCGTAAGTCCGGTTCAATGGATGTCTCCCAGGGAATCAGTGGCTGCCCACCCTCCGAAAACCTGTAGAGCCCGCTTTTGGATGTGACCAGCAGATATTCATCATCGAAAGGTAAGACCGCCACCACATTGTCGTCATTCAACTGATCCCGTGTCAGAATGCGGTGAAACCTGTTTCCCTCGAACCGATAAAAATCGTTGTTGATCAGTTGTGCAAACATGTTATTACCTACCGGAAAGAAATACAATACTGCCGGATTCGGGTCCAGCGTGGTAACTTCCTTTCCGTCATAGACAAAAACAGCCGAAAACGACTGGAAATAGATTTTGCCCTCAAAGGGGTGAATCGTCCATATTTCTTCGTTGTGAAACGTGTAATCTTTTAACAGGCTCTTGACAGAGTGGTAAATAAGTTGATTTTTTTCATCTGACTCAAAATAGCCGAACTCTTCGAAGGAACCCACATAAATACGTTCCCGTGCGGAGTCAGAATCAATGTATATTGATTTTACGGAAAGGTTATTCGGCAGGGAATGAAGTTTCCAGTTCACTCCCTCGAAACTCAGCATGCCATTGTTGTTTCCGAAGTAGATTACCCCATTACTTCCCTGTGCGATGGCCCAATTCTGATTACCTGCCTTGTAATTGCCTGTTGTATAATTATATACAGGCGGAATGAAAGGAATATTCTGTGCCCGGCCGGAGAGTGAGATCACGGCAAGTACAACGGTGAAGAGTGCCGTGCAAAAATATTTTTCACAGGCGTTTTTCGTCATGAGCCGGAAATGTTTTTGGGTAAATTGGTTATTTTTTTTTAAGTAAATGGGCTATTTCTTCTTCAGTCAATACCTTTACATTTGTAAAGAGAAACCTGGTATCCAGAAAATCACCATATTGATTGCATTCGGCGATTGCCGCATTGAGGCTTGACTTCGCATCCCTGTCGAAAGAAAAAAGCATCAGGATGGTGAAATAATTGCTTTCAATTTCGAATTTCTCAATCACAATTTCTGCCTGTTGCAGTTGAAAGATAAATTCGCGTTCCACAATCTCTCTTTGCAGCGCTGTAAGGGCCTCTCTTTCCCGGGTAGTAAAGAGTGCAAAGAATCGCAATTTTTTGTCGAGTCCACCCAGTCCGGAGGAAATGTAAACCTGCTGCTGTCCCGATAGATCGGAGCTCAGTACGATGCGGCTGCTGACCAGTGCCATCGAGGACCAGTTCAGTAGTATGGGTTCAAGCGGACTGCTGTGATAGGTCTCAATGGAACGGTATGCGCCCACATCAGGGATAGAAGCCAGCAGCGTGAGGCTTCTTCTTTTGCGTTCGACCGATTCATTGGGTGAAAACAATATGGCGACTTCTTCATCTCGCACGAAGGGACTGTTTTCTCTTTTCAAACGGTCGAAATATCGGAAATAGTCCATCTGCTCCTCAATAGGAACCAGATCCTCAAGGATGTGAAACGAGTCGATACCCTGTTCGTTCAGCGTTTGCCGTAATTTGGCCAGTAGGTCGTCTTGTCCGCTCATATACGCAAAGATATGATATTTTTTGTAGTTTATAAAAGGTGGTGCGCGAAAATATACCTTGCAGGGATTCCCGATTTGCTTAAATTTCATCAATTTGCCCCTTTATTCCGCAGAAATGTATAAATTCGCATCATCAAACTGATCAGACTCCTCCAATGAAGATTAAAATAGTCAATACGTCAGGACATCCCCTGCCGCAATATGCCACAGCTTTTGCCGCGGGCATGGACCTGCGTGCCAGCATCGCACAGCCCATAGTGTTAAAACCCCTGGAACGGGCACTGATTCCCACCGGTATTTATATTGAGCTGCCCATCGGATATGAAGCGCAGATACGCCCACGTAGCGGTCTGGCAATAAAACACGGTATTGGTATTGTGAATGCACCAGGCACCATTGATGCGGACTATCGCGGAGAGATTCGCGTGATACTGGTCAACCTCTCGAACGAAGATTTCGTCATAAACGACGGGGAACGCATCTGTCAGATGGTTATCGCGCAGCACGCCACGGTAGCGTGGGAGCAGGTGGACTCACTGGAACAAACAGAAAGAGGTGCTGGCGGGTTTGGCCATACGGGCAAAAAATAATAATCGAAACAGCAAATGACCCAGATAAATGCATTTTACAGGAGATCCGTCTCGCTTGTGTTATTTTTTCTCCTCGCCGGGACGGTGTCGCTGAAGGCATGGACAATACAGGATGCAGACTCATTGGCTCACGGAGAGGAAGACCGGCGCAAGTTCGACTTTTATTTCTACGAGGCTTTGAATGCCAAGGTGCAGGGTAATTACGATGTGGCGTTTGATCTCTTTCAGCATTGTTATGCGATGGACTCCACGAACGCCAGTGTCCTGGTGGAGCTGGGTACATTTTACAACGTGCTGCAGGAAAAAAACAAAGCCCTGGCATTCTTTCGGAAAGCCATTCTTTACGACGCCAACAACTATTACTACAACATGATGCTCGCCGGCTTGAGCAAGGAGCTTGGATTGAAACAGGAAGTGGTGGATATTTACAGAGCCATGGCCGGTCGCAATCCCGACAAACCCGATCTTCAGTTTGAACTGGCAAATGCATATGCCGATAATGGAGAGCTTCAGGAGGCTATTGATACACTCAACAAGCTGGAAAAGAGCACCGGAATTGCGGAGGCCATCACACTGAACAAGTTTCGGTTATATTCGCAAATGGATAAAAAAGAGAAGGCGTTCGATGAAATACTGCAAATTATCGGAAAGAATCCCGACGATCCGAGATATCTCGTTCTCATAGGGGACCTTTACCTGGAAGACAAGCAACCCGAAAAAGCGCTTCTTTATTATGAGCAGGCCAGGCAGATCGACCGGAATTTCCCTGCACTCATCCTCTCCATGGTGAATTATTATGAAATAACAGACAACAAGGTTGCTTCACAGGAAGAGCTGCGGCAAGCCATCGCCGGCTCTTCGCTCGATGTAGAGACCAAATTGCAGCTTCTTACGCGCTATCTGGGGATTTTACAACAGCAACAGCAGGAGTTAAAACAAGCAAACCCGCTGTTTGAGACACTTTTTGAGCAGTATCCCAACAATACGCAGTTGAATATGATCTTCGGCAATGTTTTGATGCTGCAGAACGACAAGGAGGGAGCCATGGAACAGTTTGAAATTTATACCAGAGATAATCCTGACGATCCTGCCGGGTATGATCAAATGATTCGTATTGCCCTGCCGGATGAAAATATGGAAAAGATCAGAGAGATCACAACAGAAGCGCTGAAGCATCTTCCACAGGAACCGCAGTTTTATTATTACCTGGGTGCTGTTTATTATCAGCAGAAAAATTACCAGGAAGCACTACAAACCTTTGAAGAGGGATTGAAAAATGCTGTTATCAGCAATCCTTCATTGGAATCGGACTTTCATGGACAGATCGGTGATCTGAACTATTTCATGGGAAACAGGGAGGAGGCTTTTCAAAGTTATGAAAAAGCGTTAAAACTCTATCCGCAAAATCTTTCCGTTTTAAACAATTACAGTTATTACCTGTCTTTAGAAAGGAAGGATCTCGATAAAGCCGAGCAGATGAGCGGTATCACCATCAAGGCGGAGCCAATGAATCCCACTTTTCTCGATACATATGGCTGGATTCTCTTTGAACAGGGTTCCTACGTCATGGCAAAAATTTATATCGAGAAGGCGATTGAATACAGCAAAGAAAATCCTTCGGCCGATGTGTTCGAGCATTATGGTGATGTCCTCTACAAAACGGGTGATCAGGAGAAAGCAAGGGAGCAGTGGAAAAGAGCGAAGGAACTGCAGAGTGACTCCGACACCCTGGATAAAAAAATAGAAACCGGTACCCTATAAATATGCCTTTTATAAATAATTAATTCACAATGAGTATCATGCGTTACAAACAGATCCTGTTTATCTGTCTATTGTCGGGACTCATTTTTACTGCTTGCAAATCCCGGCAGCAGATGGTCTTTTCTACATCACCTGTAGAGGAAAAAGCAAACAATCAGCTTTTTAGTGATATTATAACCAGTGAGTTTCAATACAGTACATTCAGTGCGAAACTGAATATGAACCTGACCAACGGCACAAAATCGCTAAGCTCCAAGGCAAACATCCGCATTGTGAAGAACAGTGCACTTCAAATTTCAATACAACCACTTTTCGGCGTAGAGATGTTTCGTTTTTACATCAATCCCGATACGGTGATGGTGGTTGACAGGATGAACAAACGTTATGTTATGGAGCCGATTGCATCACTGAAAGAAATTTATCCCGTGGGGTTCGATTTTTATACCATGCAGTCGGTGTTCACCAATGCACTTTTTGTCTCCGGAAAAGAACGACCCGAGTTACCCGATTACCGGAAATTCAGATATACCCGGACTCCCGATCAAAGCTATTACATGACCTCCAAAGATGCAGAATCTGGTATCGATTATTCTTTTACAGTTAACGGAGACGACCGCATTACATTTACTCATCTGATACAGCCACAAAAAAAACAATCCTTGCAGTGGGGCTATAACAATTTTATTACGCAAAATGACTTTGTCTTTCCCAGCAAGATGAATGTAACGATCTCATCCTCATCTCGTAAAGTTAATGCAGAATTGCTTTTCTCAGATATTGCCACCGATGAGCCACTTCAGCTGACAATGAATATACCGTCGGGCTATACGAAAACCACCGTTGATGAAATACTTAAAATCTTTGCTCAGCATGAATAAAACGAACCGGACTTCCCCGGTTGTGCAGATCGACGATTCGTCCAGGTTGCCCATCGTGTAAGAATAATACAATGATATGAAACGAGTTTTTATTATTTCCCTTTTTATTGCAACAGCTTTTTTTTCAATCTCTCAAACCCCACAGATTGAACATTTGCAAAAGCAACAGCAGGCATTGCAGGAAGAAATAAAAAACACGAACAAACTATATCTCGACGTAAAGAAGCAAACGACGTCCATGCTTGATCGTATTAACCTTATTAATAAGCAGATATCATCCCGTAGGGAGCTCATCATTTCCCGGCAGAAGGAGATTGGTGCTTTACAGCAGGAAGAATCACGACTGGAAGCGGAAATTATACTACTTAACAAAGAACTGAAACAAAAACAGGATAATTACGCCAAAGCCATTCAGGGGATGTTGAAACACAATATAAATCAAAACAAATTGTTCTTTGTCCTTTCCGGAAAATCACCGGGTGAGTCGTTGCGTAGAATGCAATATCTCAGGGAGTATTCCAAGTGGCAAAAGTCGGAGGCTGAAGAAATAAAAAGGCAAAATGAGGTGATTACCGTCAGAAAGGAAGAACTGGCGAAGGCAAAAGTTGACAAGGAGAAAGCTTTATCTGCCTTACAGGCAGAACAACAACGACTACAGAGTGAAGAAAAAACGAAACAGTCTGAAATGATTGTCGTAAGAGGACAGCAGCAACAGCTTCAGAAGACACTGCAGGAAAAACAACATCGGGCAAATCAACTCAATGCCCAGATTGAAAAGCTTATCGCAGAGGAAGTGGCGCGGCAGGAGCGTGAAGCAGAAGCCAGGAGAAGGGCTGAAGCGGCTGAACGCAGCAAGAAAGCCGCAGAACAGGCTGCAAAGTCCAAAAGAGAATCCGAAAGCAGTAAGAAAACCGAAGAGACTGCCTCTTCTTCCGTGGAAAAAGAAACTTCCCGTACTACCGTCGCTCCGCGCATTGAAGCAGACAGAAGCAAGGCGTCCGAAGAGACATTTAATTTATCGAAGAATTTTGCTGCCAACAAGGGCAAGCTGCCATTGCCTGTTACCGGAACAGCTTCCATTGTGGGTAACTTCGGCGCCAAAAAACACAACGAATGGAATGTGACCACCAATAGCAACGGGATAGATATCCAGGCTCAAAAAGGAGCCAATATCAGGGCAGTTTTCGATGGAGAGGTGTCGAAGGTATTCTCGTTTCCCGGCTCAAATAACTGTGTCATTGTGCGACATGGTGAATATTATACCTTTTATGCCAATATCTACGATCTGTTTGTAAAGCAAGGCGATAAAGTCAAAACCGGACAATCGTTGGGACGTATTTTCACTGATCCCGACACAAACGTCTCCGCCATGCATTTCCAGTTGTGGCAGAAGACAACCAAACTAAATCCGGCACCCTGGCTCAGAAGGTAGTAATTCGATAGTAGTGACACGAAGTGAATAACGTGCGAAGCACGAGTAAATAACGTGAATGTAGTGAACAATTAACTTTATACATATGTCGTTGAAAATTCGGCTGATTATCATGAACTTCCTCCAATTTGCCGTTTGGGGGGCTTATCTCACATCTATGTCCCGCTATCTGGGACCCGCCGGCATGGGGTCTCACATCGGTATCTTCTATTCGGTGCAGGGAATTGTCTCCATCTTTATGCCTGCCGTCATGGGTATCATCGCGGACCGATGGGTCCCGGCACAGAAGTTGCTGGGAGTCTGCCATCTGCTGGCTGCCCTGTTTATGCTCTCAGCAGGGTTGTATGGTCTCCAGGCCGGTACGGGAGTTTCCTTTCCGCTGTTTTTTTCGTTGTATACCCTGAGTGTCGCATTTTACATGCCCACACTCGCGTTATCCAACTCGGTAGCCTATACCATTCTGGAACGGGGAGGTATGGAGACAGTCAAAGCATTTCCACCCATCCGTGTTTTCGGCACCATTGGGTTTATCTGCACCATGTGGCTGGTGGATGTCATCGGTTATCAAACCTCGGCGATGCAGTTTGTGGTGAGTGCGGTGATTGGCCTGATCCTGGGGGCATACGCTTTTACACTTCCCAACTGTCCGGTCAGTACCGACACAAAAGATAAGACCCTCTTTGAGGCATTGGGCCTCGATGCATTCAGGTTGTTTAAGCAGCGGAAGATGGCGCTTTTTTTTATTTTCTCCATGTTTCTGGGCGTCTCCCTGCAGATTACCAATGGCTTTGCCAATCCATTCATCGCCAGCTTTGAAGCGTTATCTGAATATGCTAATACTTTTGGGGTACAGCACGCCAACATACTCATCTCCTTGTCACAGATATCAGAGGCTCTTTGTATCCTGCTGATTCCTTTCTTCCTGAGGCGATACGGCATCAAGAATGTCATGCTGATCGCCATGTTTGCCTGGGTACTCCGTTTTGGCTTCTTCGGACTGGGAAATCCCGGTAGCGGAGTATGGTTGCTTATTCTCTCCATGCTTGTCTATGGCGTGGCGTTCGATTTCTTCAATGTGTCGGGATCGCTGTTTGTCGACAAGGAGACACCCCATCATCTTCGTGCCAGTGCTCAGGGCATGTTTATGCTGATGACCAATGGCGTTGGAGCCACCATCGGGACGCTGGGCGCCCAATGGGTAGTCAACCAGTATACCCATTGGCAGGATGTGGTGGTGAACGGACAAATAAAATCACTGATGGTGGGCGACTGGCAGAGCATCTGGTTTATCTTTGCTGGATTTGCACTGCTGATCACGCTCCTGTTTGCCATGCTGTTTCGCTATAAACACGAGCGGACACCCTAATAAATGATTGTTCGTGTAAAGATTGAACCGATGATAAGATTATACCGTTACATCTTTCTTTGTATCCTTCTTTTCATTTGTTACCCATCTCTTTTGGGCCAGTCATCCTGGCTTTTTAAACAACTGGAGGTTCGCGACGGGCTTTCTCATAACCAGATAAATCATATTTTCAAAGATAGCAGCGGTTTTATGTGGTTCTCCACCGCTTCGGGATTGAACCGATACGACGGATATAAGTTTAAAGTGTTTTTTCACAATCCTAACGATGAATATTCATTACCCGACAACCTGGTTAGTAGTGTACAGGAAGATGCAAACGGGCGACTGTGGATTCAGACAGCCAACGGATATACTGTTTTTAATCCCGAAAAAGAAAAATTCGAGAAAAGCGCCATGCTGCTGCAAGAGATGGGCATCGTCAATCCGGTGGATCTCATCTTTATCGACAACGACAAGAATGTGTGGTGTTATGTTACTGCATCGGGGTTTTACAGATACCATGCCGGTAGTGGTCAACTGATGTTCTTCGCTCAAAACGGACAGCCGGGAAATTTAAGCTCCGGACCGATTACCGACTTCACAGAATCGGAAAACGATTATCTTTTTGTCTTTCAATCGGGACTGATTCAATTTATGGACAAAAGCAACTTACGGATCCATCATTCCGATAGCTATGTTCAGCATCAACAGCATGCCAATGCCCAGAGCCTTCAGGCTTTTGTCGATTCAGACAACGATCTTTGGATCTATTCCGATATGCCACTGGGAACATGGTACTACAATGCAAGACAAAAAGAGTGGAAAGCTGTGGGATCAAGAAAAAGTAATTTCCCCTTTTTCCTGTCAAGTGACATGATTCAGGATATAGAGCAGGATTCTGCCGGGTTAATCTGGATGGCAACTGATCATGGCGGCATCGACATCATCGATAAAAAAGCAAACAAGTTGACCAATTTACAGAATCAGCCTTACGACGAACGAAGCATTGCGCACAACAGCATCAATTGTATTTATGCCGATCAGGAAGATATGATATGGGTAGGTACCTACAAAAACGGAATATCCTACTACAGTGAAAGTATCTACAAGTTTGGGATCGAACATTTACATTATTTCAACAAGATAGACAACTTTAAACCCGATGTAAATTCCATCATTAAAGATCAGGAGAATCATATCTGGATTGGCTCGAATGGGAGCGGTCTGGTGCGCATCCATGCAAAATCTGAATCCTATCATCTTTACGGCCATGATCCAATCAATAATTCCTCATTAACCAGCAATGTGATTGTTAGCCTCTGTGCCGCAAAAAACGGAAAAATATGGATTGGCACCTATCTCTCGGGTATGGATTGTTTCGATGGCAAGAAGTTTGTCCACTATCGTCACGACCCCAACAACCCGAACAGCCTCGCCAACGACAATGTGTGGTCAATTGTGGAAGACAGATCGGGAATGATCTGGATTGGCACATTGGGAGGCGGTTTACAGAGATTCAATCCGGGAAATGGTCAATTTACCACATTCAATAACAGCACCAGACAACAACTATCGTCGGAGTTTATTTCATCGGTCTTTTTGGGTAAAAACGATCGCCTGATACTCGGAACGGCCATTGGGGTTACCATTTTCGATATCAAAACAGAACACACCGATATGATCCAATCCAATCGCAAAGGGGATCAGTTTTTCACAAATCTGAATGTGAACCATGCCTATGAAGATAGCCGCGGTCTCATTTGGGTAGGTACCCGGAACGGATTGAACATCTGGGATCCAAAGCAGGATCAAATCATCCAATTATATAAAAGCGATGGCCTGGCCGGCAATGTCATCTCCGGTATCATCGAGGATAATCAGCACAATATGTGGATTACCACTTCGAACGGCGTATCAAATGTAATCATCCATACTCGTCCCATCACCGGCGAATATGATTTTTCGTTTGTGAACTATAGTGAAGTAGACGGGCTTCAAAGCCATGAATTTAATTTGAGATCGATATTTAAAACACCTGACGGTGAAATTCTCCTTGGCGGAACCAAAGGATTCAACTTCTTTAATCCCGAAAATATCCGTTACAACACATCGCAACCCAAAGTCCTTTTTACCGGACTGAAATTGTTTAATGAAGAGGTTGAGGTGGGTGCGGCATATCAGGGGAACAGTATTCTCCCCTCGGAATTGAACCGGGTAAAAGAGGTCACGTTTAAATACCGGCAAAATGTTTTCTCCGTTGAGTTCTCGGCCATGAACTATGTCCTTCCCGAGAAAACCACCTATGCCTACATGCTCGAAGGATTTAACACAGATTGGTTAATCACCGACCCAGGTGTTCACAGTGTCACATATACCAACCTGGCTCCCGGAAATTATACCCTCAGGGTAAAGGCTGCCAACAGCGATGGCTTCTGGAGTGATGACTCAACCGTACTCAATATCCATATAAAACCCCCATTCTGGCTCTCCCCCCTGGCTTATATCTTTTATTTGTTTCTGTTGATGTCCATCTTGTTGTATGCACGATACACGATTATACGAAATGAAAAGCAGAAGTTTAAAGTGAAACAAATAGAACTGGAAGCACAACGGAAACATGAAATTGACGACATGAAACTCCGGTTCTTTACCAATGTCAGTCACGAACTGCGCACACCACTGACGTTGATTATCTCACCACTGGAGAATATGATGAAGACGGTGGAGGATGATCCACAAAAAAAACAACTCTCGCTGATTCATAAGAATGCCATCCGACTGTTGAATATGGTAAACCAGCTGCTCGATTTCCGAAAGAGTGATGTAAACGAACATGCCCTGAATTTATCCTATGACGACATCATCCCATTCCTGAAAAATTCCTGCAACCATTTTATCGAATATGCCGAAAAAAAGAACATCCGACTGACCTTTTTCTCCTCTGTCGATGAGTTAAGCATGGTGTTCGATGAAGATAAAATGGGAAAGATCATGATGAATCTTCTTTCCAATGCCATTAAATTTACCGAGAAAAACGGAGCTGTGGATGTCATGGTCAAGCTCTTGCCCAAAAGCGATGATGGAGGTCAGGAGCAACTGGAGATCCGGATCATGGACGATGGCATCGGGATAAAAGATGAGGAGAAGAAAAGAATCTTTGAACGCTTTTACCAGGGGAAAACCAGGAACGAAGATTTTCCGGGCAGCGGTATCGGACTGCACATCGTAAAAGAGTTT
The DNA here is from genome assembly GCA_001768325.1 of Bacteroidetes bacterium GWC2_46_850. GTDB lineage: Bacteria > Bacteroidota > Bacteroidia > Bacteroidales > Dysgonomonadaceae > Proteiniphilum. The sequence goes on from MENQ01000024.1 coordinate 77,362, forward strand.
GTATCTCTTTGTAAAGGCTCTGTCCAGGTTTATGACAACGTACCCAAGGGAAGCCTGTTTGTCCTTTATTTCCCGGTAGAAAGACTTGAGTATATTGGTTCACAGTCTGTTGCCATGGGAAGTACACAAGAGACAGACAGGATTGAAGATGTGGAATCTGAAGAAAAAGAGAATGAAAGGCGAGGGAATGAAACACTGATACTTTTGGTGGACGACAACGATGATTTTCGTAATTTTATGAGAGATACGCTAAAGAAGGATTTTTCACTGATCGATGCTTCGAATGGAAAAGAGGCATGGGAGAAAATTCTTGCTTTCTCTCCCGACATCATCATCAGTGATGTGATGATGCCTGAAATGGACGGGTACGAACTGTGCACAAAAGTGAAAAACGACCTGCGTACATCGCACATCCCCCTCATTCTGCTTACGGCACACACCACACAGGAACAGGAGCAGTACGGTTTGGAAACCGGTGCCGATGATTATATCACCAAGCCTTTTAATTTCGATATTCTAGTGCTTAGAATTAATAAAATGCTGGAGTTGAGATCCCACAGACAGAAAAAATTCAAAAACCAGGTGGAAATTCAACCTGCGGAGATTACCATTACACCGCTGGACGAGAAGTTAATTCAACAGGCCATAAAATTGGTGGAAGATTATATCGCCGATAGTGAATTTTCGGTGGAGAGGTTGAGCAAAGAGCTGGGTATAAGCAGGGTGCATCTTTATAAAAAGATGATGTCAATAACGGGAAAGAGTCCGATTGAGTTTATCCGCATTATCCGGCTTAAACGGGCTGCACAGTTGTTGCGGGAAAGCCAGTTGCAAATCTCCGAAATAGCCTATCAGGTAGGTTTTAATAATCCTAAAAATTTCAGCAAATACTTTAAAGAGGAGTTCAGCATGTTACCCTCCCAATACCAGCGTAATCCTTCAAAATACCCCGATCATCCTGCCGATCGGGATGTCGATGCAACACTGTAAACATTTAACATCGTTTACGGAAACAAAACAACCCCCTCAGTTAACAAAACCAACAGCAAGCGCAAACAGAGAGAAGATGTCTCCTCCCGGGTTATGATTAATTTTACAAAAAAATAATTATAATACATGGAGCGCTTTTTTTATATCACATTGGGAATCCTCTTTTTTTTCTCCTGCACCTCACCGGGACTTGAAAAGGTAGAAAATGGAATTATCGTTCGGTTGAAACAGGAAAACGGTTCGGGTGTACAAGCCATCCGCTTGCAGGTCGTCAACGAAAAGATCATCCACGTTTCGGCCACCAGCCAGCAAGATTTTGCCAATGAAAAGAGCCTGATTACCAAGCCGGAATTAACCTTCTCGAACAAGTCCAAAGTGGAGGAGAAGGAAGGACAGATCATCCTTTCCACCGATTCTTTGGATGTAACCATCCACAAAACAACCGGTGAAATAGCATTTCTAAATAAAAAAGGTGAAACGCTGCTACAGGAAAACAAGGGTGGCGGAAAAACACTGACACCCATTGAAGTAGAAGGAACAAAAGGTTACACGGTGCATCAACTGTTCGAATCACCCGACGACGAAGCTTTCTATGGTTTGGGGCAGCATCAGGCCGATGATTTCAATTATAAAGGAAAAAACGAATCGCTGTTCCAGTACAACACCAAAGTATCGGTGCCATTTGTCATTTCCAATAAAAATTATGGCATTGTATGGGATAATTATTCACTGACCAAATTTGGCGACGTACGCGATTATGCCGACCTCGATCAGTTCAGGCTTTACGGTAATGATGGAGCCGAGGGAGGGCTCACCGCTGTATACACGAAAAAGAACGATCCCTCGCAAACAATAGTACGCAAAGAGGGGAAACTCGATTATCAATTTTTTTCGTTGCTACACAATTTCCCCGAGAATTTTGATCTGAATCATGCAAACGTTGTCTGGAGCGGCGAAATTGAAGCTCCCGAAAGTGGATTATACCGCTTCTTCCTCCATTATGCCGGTTATACCCGGGTATATATCAACAATGAACCGGTGGTGGAAGAGCGTTGGCGCACTGCCTGGAATCCCAACAGTTATAAGTTCGATCATCACTTTCAAAAAGGTGAAAGGGTGCCCCTGCGCGTAGAATGGGAGCCCGACGGCGGGGTATCCTATATTGCATTGAAAGCATTAAGCCCCGTTTCGGATGAAGAACAGAATAAACTTTCACTTTGGAGCGAGATGGGCAATGGCATCGATTACTATTTTGTGGCGGGCAGCAGCATGGACGATGTAATCAGCGGATATCGGAGCCTTACGGGAAAATCGCAGATCATGCCCAAATGGGCCATGGGGTTCTGGCAAAGCCGCGAACGATACAAAACACAGGATGAAATAGTGGAAACCCTCGCTGAATTCAGAAAACGAGGTATACCCATCGATAACATCGTGCAGGACTGGAGTTACTGGCCGGAGCCGGAATGGGGCAGCCACAAGTTCGACAAGGAACGATTCCCCGATCCACAAGGGATGGTCGACAAAATACATGAGATGAATGCCCGGATCATGATCTCCGTCTGGCCCAAATTTTATGTCAATACCGATCATTACAAAGCGTTCGACAAAAACGGCTGGATGTATCAACAGGCAGTAAAAGACAGCATCCGTGACTGGATCGGACAGGGTTATATCGGCTCTTTTTATGATGCCTATGCCGAAGGTGCACGCAAGCTTTTCTGGAAGCAGCTCGAAGAGAACTTATATTCTCTGGGTGTGGATGCCTGGTGGATGGATGCTTCCGAACCCAATATTCAGGATAATACCGACATGGAGTACCGGAAGAAACTGTGCGGCCCCACAGCCCTTGGTCCCTCCACAAAATACTTCAATGCCTATTCGTTAGTCAACGCCGAAGCAATTTATGAGGGACAGCGAAATGTGAACCCCGATGACCGTGTATTCCTGCTCACACGCTCAGGCTTTACCGGTATCCAACGATATTCCACCGCAGTGTGGAGCGGTGATATCGGCACCCGCTGGGAAGATATGAAAGCACAGATCTCCGCCGGCCTCAACTTTGCATTATCCGGTATACCTTACTGGACAATGGATATCGGCGGTTTTTGTGTGGAAAAGAGATATGAACAGGCTCAACGCCACTTTCAGTCGACCGGCATAGAGAATGAGGATCTGAAAGAATGGCGCGAGCTAAACAGCCGCTGGGCACAGTTTGGAGCTTTTGTCCCGTTGTTCCGTTCTCACGGACAATTCCCCTACAGAGAAATCTTTCACATCGCTCCCGAGGGGCATCCCGCATATCAATCCATGCTCTTTTACAATAAACTCCGATACCGGTTGATGCCCTATATCTATTCAATGGCCGGAATGACCTATTTTAACGACTATACCATGATGCGCGCCCTGGTGATGGATTTCAGCAAAGACCGAAAAGTAAATGATATTGGCGACCAGTACATGTTTGGCAATTCGCTGATGGTCTGCCCTGTGTATACCTATCGGGCAACTGATAGGGAAGTTTATTTCCCCGCTACCACCGGCTGGTATGATTTCTATACCGGAGCGTTCATTGAGGGTGGACAAAAACAACGGGTCGATGCTCCCTATAGCCGCATACCGCTCTTCGTAAGAGAAGGGGCCATTATCCCTTTTGGCCCGGAGATTCAGTATTCAGATGAGAAAAAGCCCGAACAGATTACCTTGTATCTCTTTGCCGGTAAAAACGGCACTTTCACACTCTACGAAGATGAGGGAGTGAATTACAATTACGAAAAGGGAGCTTATGCTACCATCGGCTTCCGTTATGACGATGCATCCCGTACACTCGAAATTGGTGAGAGGCAAGGGGCGTTCGACGGCATGTTGCAGGAACGTACTTTCCATATCGTTTGTGTGGATAAAAACAAACCGCGGGGAGTAAGCCCCGATGCTAAGGGGATTGAAGTGACCTACAACGGTCAGGCACAAAAGATAGCTTTGGTGAAATGAGAAAAGAGAAGTGGAGTGGTATATCTGACAGCCCTGTCGGATGGATTGATGAAAGATATGATTGAAATAAAAGTGACCAAATAGAATCGGAGTGATTCGTTAAGCGGAATGCGTATAACGACTAATACATTGAATGTTAAACTATTAATTGTGTAGGTATGATAAACATGAATCTTAAACGAAGTATAAATAGTGGTTATTTATACTGTTTCTTAATCGGGATGTCGCTGATCCTATGGAGACCGATGACACTACATGCAGAACCTTTGCAGGCTACAACCGTGACCGGCAGCGTGGTCTCGGCAACCGACAATGAACCGCTGGTCGGTGTAACGGTTTTTATAAAAGGAACCACCAACGGTACGGTAACCGATATCGATGGACGGTATGCTATCCAGGTAAATCACGGACAGCAGCTTATTTTCTCCTATGTTGGATTTATATCGCAGGAGGTGACTGTACGCGAAAATGTAATCAATGTAAGCCTGGCGGAAGATGCCGAGGTGCTCGAAGAACTGGTGGTGATTGGTTATGGTGTGCAAGCCAAGAAATTATCTACCGGAGCAACCGTGCAGGTGAAAGGCGATGAGTTGGCCAAGATGAATACGGTCAGCCCCCTGCAAGCCCTGCAAGGGAAAACGCCCGGGGTTAATATTACCTCTACTTCCGGACAACCCGGCTCCGACATGAGGGTCGTGATTCGCGGTCTGGGTACCATTGGTAACCACAGCCCGCTCTACCTGATCGATGGAATAGGGGGAGACATATCCACGTTAAACCCCTCCGACATCGAGAGCATCGACGTGTTGAAAGATGCCGCTTCAGCGGCAATCTACGGGGCGCAGGCTGCCAATGGTGTGGTGCTGATCACCACCAAAAGTGGCCGCGAAGGAAGGGCCCAGGTTAATTTTGATGCTTATTACGGTGTGCAGAATGTGGCTCGTAAGGCAGATATGCTGAATGCAGCCCAGTATATGACCATCATGGACGAGCAGGCGCTGAACAGCGGTAATGCGGCTTACAACTGGAGTAGTTTCCAGTCGATCTACGACGCAAGCGGTCAGGTATATGATACCGACTGGGTGGAAACGATGTTTAAAGACAATGCCGCCACCGAGAGTTATACGCTGGGTGTTACCGGCGGGTCCACTGCTTCCACTTACGCCATTTCCCTGGGTTTTATGAATCAGGAAGGGGTTGTGGGGGGTGCCGATGTCTCTAATTACGAACGGTATAATTTTCGCATCAACTCAGAGCATAAACTGTTTAACGGCTTCCTGAAAGTGGGTGAACAGGTGAGCTTCATCTACCGGACAAATAATGGCATCAGCGTAGGCAATCAGTACAACAACACGTTGAGGGGTGCTTTTGGAATATCACCGTTGACCCCCGTCTATAGCGACAATAACCCGTATGATTCGCCATACAATGATACCAGCAACAGTGACTGGTACAATGGTGAAGGGAACCCCTACGGTCTTATGATGACCAACACCAACAACGAGAACAAAGCCGCAACATTTAACGGTAACATCTATGCTGAGATAGAACCGATGAAGGGGTTGAAATTTCGCACACTGTTCGGTACCGTATACAATACGAGTGAGTACCGTAGCTTCACACCGCTGTATCATTTCAGTATCTATAGCTACAACGATACCCGTACCAATGTATCACAAAATATGAATCACGGGCTTGGTATGACCTGGACAAATACCGCTACCTACGACTGGTCGGTGAACGATCATGCATTCAACGCGTTGCTTGGTATGGAAGCCTATCGCTACCAGGGTACTTATCTTGGAGCGGGCAACGGCATATTGAAAGAGGGCTTCGACACCTGGAAGTATGCCTATGTCAACAACGGAACCGCCTCTTCCAGTACCGATGGACTGAGCGCATCGGGAAGCCCGCATGATGATGCACGCAGCATCTCCTACTTCGGTCGTTTAGGATGGAACCTGAAGGAGACCTATATGGTCAATGCCACCCTGCGTGCCGACGGCTCCTCCCGCTTTGCCAAAGGCAACCGGTTCGGCTACTTCCCCTCTCTTTCTGCCGGATGGACACTCACTAATGAGGCTTTTATGGAGGATGCTCCGGCATGGATCAATTTCGTGAAGTTGCGTGCCAGCTGGGGGCAGGTGGGAAACCAGAATATTGCCAACTATCAGTATCTGGCTCCGATGAAAAACAGCAATACACACTATTTGTTTGGTAATGGTGGTTATAGCGATGCGGATGCTGCCCAGCAGCTGGCTACGAACTGGGGTGCCTATCCCAACCGCCTGGCCAACGAGAAGGTAACCTGGGAGACCTCTGAACAGTCAAACATCGGTCTGGATGCCTATCTGTTCCGTACCCGTCTGGGGGTGAATATCGATTTCTATCAGAAAGACACCAAAGACTGGCTGGTGCAGGCGCCTATTCTGGCAACCGTGGGTGCAGGTGCTCCTTTTATCAACGGAGGAAGTGTGAAGAACAGCGGTGTGGAAGTGGCATTGAACTGGAACGACCAGCTGAATAGCGACTTCAGTTATAACATCGGAATAAACGGTGCCTACAATACCAATGAAGTAGGTGAGATCCCTACCGAAGATGGGATCATCCACGGACAAACCAACCAGTTGTATGACAATACACCCGAGTTTTATCGTGCGGAGAATGGCATGCCCATCGGGTACTTCTGGGGATACAAGTCAGATGGTCTTTTTCAGAATGAACAGGAGATCACCAACTGGATCGCAGCCGGTAATGGTGTGCTACAGAATGATGTGAAACCCGGAGATGTGAGATACATAGACGTGAATCAGGATGGTGTGATCGACGATAACGACAAGGTGAATCTGGGTAATGGCATGCCCGACTTTACATACGGTTTCAACCTCGGGCTCGGATACAAAGGTTTCGACTTTTCTGTTCAGGCGAGTGGCGCTGCCGGACAGCAGATCGTGCAGTCGTACAGGAACTACACCAACAAGTATGCCAACTATACCACCACCATCCTTGGCCGCTGGACCGGTGAAGGTACCAGCAACAGGATACCCCGTGTGACTGAACAGAACATCAACTGGCAGTTCTCCGATCTTTTCATTCAGGATGGCGATTATCTGCGCATCACCAACATCACGCTGGGTTACGACTTCTCCCGCTTTGTGAAACCAAAGTTCATCAGTCAGGCGCGCATCTATGCACAGGTACAAAATGCCTTTACCTTTACCAGGTATGAAGGGATGGACCCGGAAATCGGTTACGGTACCGATGGTTGGGTGTCGGGAATTGATGTGGGATACTATCCTCGTCCCCGAACGGTTCTTTTCGGTGTCAATCTTACATTCTAACTCACAAATGCACAAATTATGAACAAGATAAAATCAAATATAATAGCAGTAGTGCTTCTTACACTGATGATGGGGATGATCTCCTGCTCTGAAAGCTTTCTGGATGTCGAGTCCAAGACGGAGTCCACTACCGGTACTTCCTATAAGAACGAAAAAGATGTCTGGCGTGCGCTGATCGGTTGTTACGACGGATGGCGTCAAACCTCTTCCGCCATGCAGATAGGCTTCTATCAGGGTGCCGAAATCATGAGCTACGAGTGTTTCGGGGGGACCGGCAATGCCGACGGACGTGGATTTCAGGCCATCGACCGTTTCGACCTCTCTCAATCGCCGGCCGACCTGAATATGTATGAGAACGACTGGAGAAACTATTACGCTGCAGTGTATCGCTGCAATGAATTGATCTCCCGTGAAGAAGAGATCAGCTGGAACGAAACAAACAGCCTGAAGGAGACCTATATGGGTGAGTGTCGTGCCATCCGCGCCCTGCTCTATTTCGATATGGTACGTCTCTGGGGTAACATCCCGCTATTCGATGAGCCGGTGAATGAAAACAGGCCCCAGGCCGATCCTGCAGAGGTATTCGCATTGATCTTTGAAGATCTGAAATATGCCATGGAAAACATCCCCGCCGATGCTTACCCTAAAGCAAACGCGGCAGCCAACGATGGTCATATCACCCGCTATGCCGCGGCTGCACTGTTTGCTCGCGCCTATCTTTATTATACGGGTTATTATGGCAGCGAACCGGCGGGTGCTACCAAAGCGGAAGCCCTGGCTGCACTTGAGGAGATCATCTCTTCGAACGAATACAGCCTTGTGAGCGAATTCAAAAACCTGTGGCCCGCCTCCTCGGCCGGTGTAGCTGAAATAGGAGATATGGAAACATTGCTGGGTACCTATGCAGGTGATGGCAACAGTGAAACCATCCTGGCCCTGAAGTTTACCAGTTCGCAGGACTACAATGGCAATAACGACGGCAACCGCTGGCAGGTAATGGTCGGCATGCGCAACCTGAATGCTGCTCCCTATGGAAAAGGATGGGGAGGTCTGACAGTGAATCCCACATTCGTCAGTGAATTCAAAAACGGAGATACACGGCGCAGCGCTTCCATCATCGACATGACCGGTGAGGGTGTAACAGGACTGGACGACTTCGAAGCCAGCTACAAGGATCAACGGGAATATACCGGCTATGCGGTAAAGAAATATGCCCCGCTCTGCTTTGCCGACGGTACCTCCGCATCGAAAGAGGATGGTTCCGGCGATTTCCAGACATCCAACCACCAGGATTATGTGATCATCCGCTATGCAGATGTACTGCTGATGGCGGCTGAACTGGGGAGCCCCGGTGCACAGGGCTATTTCGACGCTGTGCGGAAACGTGCATATACCTCCAATGGTGTCCTCTCTTCCAGTTACACGGTACTACCGGTAACAAAAGAGCATATCATGCAGGAGCGCCGTTTCGAGTTTGCGTTCGAGAGCATCAACTATTGGGATTTGCTCCGTCAGGGAGTAGACTACGCGGCAGGCAAGCTCGCCGCTGAGATCCCTGTGTTTAGTGCGGGATCTCCCGATAGGGTCATCATCAGAGCCGACCGGCTGCGTGCCACAAAAGGGCTCAGTCAGATTCCTTATAATCAGATCACGCTGGCAAACGGTACCCTCGTACAAAACCCGGGGTGGTAATGGTCAGTTATTAACCAAAAAAAAATAATCGTATGAGACTGAAATCATCTATATACCTGTTTGTAGCAAGCATACTCATGCTTTTCTCCGCTTGCACACCCGAACAATATGATTTGGACGAAAAGGATGTAACACCCGACGACCTGGTAGAAGGCTTGGCATATACCATCACCCACGATCCCATTAATCCCAATATCGTATATTTGGAAAGTAAGATGGGTAATAGCTATACCGCACTTTGGGAACATCCCCAGGGACGTAGCCAGGAAAAGAAAGTGACATTGCAGATTCCTTTCGATGGAACCTATACGGTGAGATTTGGTGTACAGACCCGGGGGGGAGTAGTGTACGGTGAACCCGCCACATTCATCATCCATGATTTTTATGCCGGTTTTGTGACCAATGAGCTCTGGACTTTATTGACCGGTGGTGTGGGTGCCTCCAAAACGTGGATCCCCGACAATGGCAAATATGGTCTGGCTCCCGGAGAACTCTCTTACGCCGATCCGGGCGGAACCGTGGAATGGAACAACTGGTCCCCCAACTGGGAGCCGGCTGCCGGATTTACGATGGCAGCAGGCGATAATCCCATCTGGGAAAGCAGCATGACCTTCGACCTGATCAATGGTGCCAATGTAGCAATCGACGATCGTTCCTCCGGTGGTGTAGGCCAAAAGAAGGGTTCTTTTATGCTGAATACCGATGCACATACCATCACTTTTACCGATGCAGACCTGCTTCACACTGCCGGATGGAGCCATATGACAAGCAACTGGAAAAAGGATCTGAAGATCCTCACGTTGACGGAAAACCAGTTGAGAATCGGTATCCTGCGTCAAAAAGATACCTCCGGCGAGGACCCCTGGTGGATCATCTGGAACTATGTGAGTAAGGAATATGCCGACAATTACGAAGCACCGGCACAAGAGATTTTCCCGACATTACCCGACGACTGGAGAGATTATGTGGAACCCAAGACCAACCTGGTGACTACCTATAAGCTTTCCGACGACAAGCCTTTCGACTGGTGTAATCTCGATGGATCACAAAAGGGAATTGCAAACATCGCTGCCCGGAGCGGTGTGGAAGAAGTAACACTGGTACTCAATAGCGGTACGGGTGATTACACCCTTACAGACCTTTCCGGCGTGGAACACAAAGGAAAATACAGCCTGAACAATGAGGGCATTTATACCTTTAGCGAAGCACTTCCCGAGATAGAACTCTCAGCAGATGGCAGAGCGATCTTCAAGAGCAATCCCGACCGGACACTGCGTATCATGTCGTATGAGACCAGTGATTTTACCGGCGGACTCACCGACCTTTGGCTGGCGAGCAAGGAACTCGATGACCAGGGTAATCTCTACCAGTATATGGGATATCATTTTGTAGCGCAAACAGCCGGTGCGGTGAAGTCCTACAAGGCAACCATGCACTTCTTTGATACCGGTTGGACCTTCACCGTATCGGAGCCACTCTTTATTGCCGGTGATGGTGATTACACCTTTGTCATCCCGGGAGCAAGCAGTGCTCCCTATGGCCTGTATCTCGATATCCAGAAAATATTGAAAGAGAATCCCAATATGGATGTTGCCATCAAGGATATCAAGGTTGATGGAGCCTCCATTTCATTTGATGACACGGTAATAGACCGTGGTATTGGCGATGATGATACCACCGCCCGGCGTTATATTCTTAATCCCTGGGGTGCTACTGCAGGCGATGCACCCAAGTATGTGTTCAGTTCAACCATCGCGGTGACGGTTACAGTCAAGATGGATAACGGTACTCCTTTCATTGTGGAATAAGTGACAGCATTGCTGTGTAAATGATAAAAAAATAATTGTATGAATTTAAAATATATATCAGCCATTCTCCTACTGGCAGCCGCTCTATTCGCTACATCGTGTGATGTGGAAGAGGATTATCCCATCAGAACCGGAGAGATTATTTCCGAGATCACCACAGGAGCTGCCAGTGTGACCGCGATTGCCGCGGAAGTGACAGGTACCGTGAAAGACCTTACACTGGTTTCGTCCGGTTCCTACGAAGTGGGTGCCTACTACGGGACCGCCGCCGACCCTACCACTGCAGGCAGCAAGAAAAGCGGCAGTGTGGATGAAAATGGAAATGTGGTCACCGCGATTACCGGACTTACTACCGGCACAACCTATTATTATGCGACCTATGTAACCCTGCAGGATAAAGTAACCAAATTCGGCGATGTCAAATCGTTTGTGGCAACCGCAGCGAAAGTTACGACAAAAGAGGCAGCTGAGATCACAAGCAGCAAGGCGACCTTCACGGCCGATATTACCGGCACCGAAGGCCTCGCTCCATTTGAAACAGGTGTAAAAATTTCTCTCTCTGCCGACGATGTCACCTCCGGCATCACCCGCGAACTGGGTGAAGTAAACGGTTTGTTACCGGGAACCACCTATCATTATGCGGCATTTGCCAGGATTGGCGACGGCTATGTGTATGGTGAAACCAAAACGGTGACAACGCTCACACAACAGGTGGAGTATGTGGATCTGGGGCTGAGCATGATGTGGGCCCAAACCAACATCGGGGCAGACAGTGAGTCGGAGGCTGGTACGCTGTTTGGTTATGGTGACCAGACTGCCATGATGACCTCTGCCAAGCTGGAAGATTACACTGCTTCCGATATAGCAGGAACCGTGGATGATCTCATTTATAACCTGGACCTGGATGGAGATTCCCCCATGAAGAGCCAGATGCCCACCCATGCCCAGATAACGGAGCTGGTGAAAAAGACCACCCAGCAATGGACCACTGTCGACGGCGTGGAAGGCGTGCGTTTCACGGCACAGAACGGAAATAGTATTTTCCTCCCTGTAACCGGTTATCGTAACGGTGAAACAACGGTCACCGATGGTGCAGGTTATTATTGGAGCGGCAATATAAGCTCTGTGCATAGCGACTATGCCAATACATTGACATTTAACGGTTCATCTGCGAAGGCCGGTTTCTCCAAACGCAGTCTGGGCCTTGCACTTCGCTCAGTGCGTGCCTATGCGGAGGTGAATCCCGAATCGGGCAAGCTGGCCTTTGGCGATATTGAAGGCAATGGTCGGTTACGGATCGAGATTTATAACGAATTTGGTGCTACAGCAAGCAATCCGCCCATCGATCCTTCATCCATCAAGTTTGCCAAGAACATGGTTGTTTCATTTAGCCTCACCGGTATTACCGGTAATCTGAAGAACAACGCAGCAGGCTCCTATGTGGCAGGTCTCGAGTACTCCGACCCAAGCTGGGGGGTGAACTATTGGTCCAACCTCTCCATGGGTAAATATGAAGCCATGGTTACCGGTGACGGCACCTATACCGTTTGGATGGAAGTCTCCTCTCAGGCCAATGGTGCCATCGTGTTCTGTGTGGATATCGCCGGTCTGGGAGCTGACATCGCCGATTGGTCGAAAGTAGGCGTGGAAGTAAATGCCATCAAACTCGATGCTGATGTGGAACAAGCCGTGAATCAATCCATTGTAAGCTTTGGAAACAAAGATGGAAATGGCGTGGATGGTCGCATTGAGATTTACAATGAGTACAGCAGCTCCGGTGCTGCAGCTCCTGGCGCCTATAACAGCAGCATGAAGTTCAATGGCATGATGCTGGTCGACTTTACCCTCCAGGGTATCGAGGGAAATCTGAAAGACGGCGCATCCGGAAATTATCGGACCGAGCTGAGCTATGCTGATCAAAGCTGGGATCCCAGTTACTGGGGCGGAGCCAGCTATGGTGGTGCCACCGTTACCGGTGATGGTACCTACCAGGTTTACACTTATCTGAAAGGTAACAGCGAAGGTGCTGTTGTTTGGACCATTGAGTTGTACAACCTCTGGGTGCAGCTGGCAGATCCATCCAAAGTAAATGTAACCATCAACAAGGTGATTACCCCTGGAAAGTATTGACTTTATAAACAGTGACAATTCAGTAGAATCGTATGAAAAAACTCTTTGGAAAAATGAATGCTTCTTTGCTGCTCGTACTTTTTATTTACATGACAGCCTGCTCCGGTGAAGATGAGCCGGTCACACCGGAAATCATACCGGCCCGGTCGGAAATGATTTTTTCAAAAACAGGTGGAAGCGAGATACTGTCTGTCAAATCAAATGTTACACTGGAAGTGAGAAGCAATGAGGAAAGCTGGTGCCGGGTGGCGCCAGCTCCCTCTTCTTCCGATGCCGTATATCGCTATACGGTGACGGCAGATGCCAATTCCACGACCAGTGATCGTTCTACTACACTGACCTTGAAGGGGGGCAGCGTCACCCAGGCGGTGAATGTCATTCAAACCGCGGCCGATGGGCTACTTGTCACACCCATTGCTTTCAATGATATAACCGGTCAGGGCGCTCAGATTGAAATCAAAATGACGACAAATGGAATGGTCACCGTTACGTGCAACGATGACTGGATCACCGAAGTAACCGCCCGTGCCGCAATGACAGAACAGACCAGAACCTTCAGTGTGGCGGCCAACTATGGCGGTGCTCGCACAGGAACAATCACTTTCACATTGGGGAACCTGAAGGAAACTGTCACTGTTACCCAGCTCGCAGGTAACATCCCCAACGTGGGAATGGAGAGTGACGCCATGACATTGGCGGCCAAAATGTACGCGGGCTGGAATATTGGAAACACCCTCGAAGCCATCGGTGGTGAAACAGCCTGGGGCAATCCCAAAATCACCGCTGACTATATTGTAAAAATCAAGCAGCTTGGTTTTAATGCGATACGCATACCCTGTGCATGGGATCAGTACATTGAAAATGCGGAAACCTATAAAATCAGGGAGAGCTGGTTGGATCGCGTCAATGAGGTGGTAGGTTATTGCGTGGCAAACAACATGTATGCCATCGTCAACATCCATTGGGATGGCGGTTGGCTGGAAAATAACTGTACACCCGACAAGCAGGAGGAGAACAACCGGAAGCAGCATGCTTTGTGGACGCAGATTGCCAACAGGCTGAATCATTACGACGAGCATCTGCTCTTTGCCGGCACCAACGAACCCAACGTGGACACAGCCCAGAAAATGACAGTGCTGAAAAGCTACCTGCAGACATTCATCGATGCGGTGCGTGCCACAGGTGGAAACAATGCTGTACGCAATCTGATTGTGCAAGGACCCAATACCGATATTGATATGACCCACAACCTGTTTGGCAACATGCCGACCGATGTGGTATCCAACCGGTTGATGGCGGAGGTGCATTACTACAATCCCTGGACATTCTGCGGCATGGACAAGGATGAAAGCTGGGGCAGGATGGCCTACTTTTGGGGCGCTTTCGCAGTAAGCGGGTCGGATCGTAATTCGACTTTTGGTGACGAGGCAGAGATGAAATCCTTGTTCGGCAAGATGAAGACGAAGTTCGTAGACAAAGGCATCCCGGTGATCCTGGGTGAGTATGGTGCCATCACCATTCGCACTGGCCTGGGAGCAAATCAGGAGGCACACGACAAGTCGCGCAACCTCTACGACGAAACAGTAACCCGCGAAGCCAAAGACCACGGATTGGTCCCATTCTATTGGGAAACGGGCAGGGTGGTCAACCGCAGTACGGGTGAAATTAAGGACAATTATGCCATGGATGGCATCCTGAAAGGAGCGGAAGCAGGGAAATATCCCTTTTAAAACAGGGTAGAAAATGCTTCAACAAAAATAAATTTTTATGCATATGATGAGATTCCATATGGTTCAAACAGCTATTTGCATGGCAGCCATTTTATGCATGGCTACCACCTTACAGGCTCAGAGTGGCTATAAAAATCCGATCATCAGGGGATTTAATCCCGACCCGAGTGTTTGCCGGGTGAACGACGACTTTTATCTGGTGACTTCTTCTTTCGAGTATTTTCCCGGGTTGCCCATCTATCATAGCAAGGATCTGGTCAACTGGCAGCAAATAGGACACTGTCTTACCCGTGATTCCCAGCTTCCGTTGCAGAAAGCACCTGCCTCAGCCGGTTTGTATGCACCATCGTTGCGTTATCATGACGGGTTGTTCTATGTGATCTGCACCAATGTATCGGGAGGTGGAAATTTCTATTGTACTGCCGTGGATCCGGCTGGCCCGTGGAGCGATCCCATATGGGTAGATATCAACAGCATCGACCCCGATATCTTTTGGGATGATGATGGCAGAACCTATTTTGTGACACAGGGAAATGAAGGCATCCGGGTTACCGAAATCGATATAAGAACCGGAAAAACAGTGGCTCCCGAGCGTCTTGTCTGGGGAGGTATCGGCGGACGCTTTCCGGAGGCTCCACACATTTACAAGAAAGATGGCTATTATTATCTGATGTTGGGAGAAGGAGGTACCGAATACATGCACAGTGTCACCATCGGCAGGAGCAGGAATCTGTATGGTCCCTATGAATCCTGTCCGCTCAATCCGATCCTGACCCATGCCAACCGGCGGGGACAGGCCAACCGGATCCAGGGTGTAGGGCACGGCGACATGGTGCAGGCGCAGGATGGTTCCTGGTGGATGGTATTTTTAGGCTTTCGGGTCACACATCAATGGGTATATTACCATGTGCTGGGGCGGGAGACCTTTCTGGCACCGGTCGACTGGCCGGCAGGAGGATGGCCCCAGGTGAATGGCAATGGTACCGTCTCGCTGGAGATGAATGTACCCACACTGCCTCTTCAGCCATTTGAAAAAACTCCTGCAAAAGCCGATTTCAACGAAGAAAAACTACATTTCGATTGGCAATATCTACGCAATCCCATCCGGGAGCTTTATTCCCTGACAGAAAAGAAAGGATATTTGCGGATCACTGCTTCTCCCCACACACTGAACGATGCCGATGCAGTATCCATGGTTTGCCGGAGACAGACAGAACACGATTTTACGGCTGAAACCGAACTGGAGTTCAACTCTTCGAAAGAGAACGAAGAAGCCGGCATGACATTGATCCAAAACAACACCCATCATTACGACCTGCTATTCAGGAAATCAGGAGACAAGCGGGTTGTGCAGTTGCGTGTCCGCGTGGGATCACTCTCGTATATCGCTGCCGAAGGAGAGGTGAAGGGAAACAGGGTATTGCTCAAAATTGAAGGCTCCCCCGACCAATATACATTCTCCTACGCCGATCTGCAGAAAAAGAAACCGGTTGAGTTGGGTAAACAGGATACGCGCTATCTGAGCACTGAGGTTGCCGGTGGATTCACCGGCGTCATGATCGGGTTGTATGCTTCGTCCAATGGTAAACCCGGTAGTGCCAAAGCTTATTTCGACTGGTTCGATTATCAGGTGAAAGAATAATATAGCTTCGACCGGAAAGGTACTGGCGGCATAAATTAATTATTTAATTTAATCTGTTCTTATCTTAGAGGCATGATTAAAAAATATCACTCATGGATATTGCAAAGCGTTTTAGCAAAAACCCTTTATTGCGTCCTTCAGATTTAAAGCCAGCAATGGAAGGGATGGAGATAACCGGCTTGTTCAATCCCGGAGTATTCCGGATAGATGGTAAGACCTGGCTTGTGTTGCGCGTGGCAGAGCGTCCTAAGCAGATAGAAGGAAAAATTAGCTTTCCCGTATATAACAACGAAGGAAAAATTGAAATTGTTGTCTTCGATAAGGATGATCCTCACTTAGAAGTCTCGGATCCGCGTGTGATAGCCTACAATGGACAAAACTATCTCACTACGTTATCGTATTTACGCTTTGTATGTAGTGAGGATGATGTATATTTCAGGGATGACCCCGATTATCCGCCTGTTTTTGGTGAGGGTGGGCAGGAGTCGTTCGGTATTGAAGATTGCCGAGTGGCGACGATGGAAGATGGTTTCTATCTTACTTATACAATGGTATCGCCCGTGGCAGTAGGGGTTGGGCTGATTGTCACCCGTGACTTTAAAACTTTCGAAAGGAAAGGAATGATATTTCCGCCACACAACAAAGACTGCGTTTTGTTTGAAGAAAAAATTAACGGAAAATATTACGCCCTGCATCGTCCCAGCAGCCTGGAGTTAGGAGGTAATTACATCTGGCTGGCTGAATCGCCCGACAGGGTACATTGGGGAAATCACAAGTGTATTGCCGTCACACGTAAAAGCAGCTGGGATTCGGCGAGGATTGGAGCAGGAGGGCCACCCGTGAAGACATCGGAAGGATGGCTTGAATTATACCATGGCGCGGATGCAGCCCATCGGTATTGTTTAGGTGCCTTGCTTCTGGATCTGAACGACCCTTCGAAAGTCCTGGCAAGGAGCATTGACCCGATTATGGAGCCAGTGGCCCCCTATGAAAAAACCGGTTTTTTTGGAAACGTTGTCTTCACAAGCGGTCATTATGTAGAGAATGATACATTGAAAATATTCTATGGAGCCGGTGATGAGGTTGTTGGAGGAGCGGAACTTTCAATAAGGGAGATACTGAACTCATTAAGAGGGTTGGATCACAATTGTGATCCAACCCTCTCCTCTTAGTTTGAAAACATGGCAGTGATGTTTTTTTATTCGCTTACTTTCGGCATCATCACGATTGTTTTTGCGTTGCCCTGATTCATCAGGCTCGCTGCAAAATCTCTGATCTCACCGGGAGTGACTGCGTTCACTGTCTCAATGTAGTTGGTATAGGTATCCTCCCCGTAGAAATAGCGGGTATCAAGCACATTCAGCCAGTAGCTGTTTTCTTTCAGGTTTTCGTTGTAGCTCTTGTTCATATACTCTTTCACCTTCGTGAAATCTGCTTCACGTGGGCCATTGGCTGCAATATCTTTCAATACGGTATGAATGATTTCGTTGAGGTGTGACATCTTTTCGGGATCGGTATCGAACATGATCTGCAGGATGGTCTGCCCTTCCGGGTAGCGTGAAATACTTCCGGCGGAAGAGACACCATAGGTGCCACCCTCTTCCTCACGCACTTTTTCGGTGTAAACAATGTCCAGGATCTGATCGAACATGCTCATCAGAATCTGATTCTTCATGTTGCGTTCCACTGTGCCGGAGTATGTATTGAACACGGAAGCCTTGGGATTTTGCATTTCACGCTGGAAAATATTTTCCAGCTTGCCTACTTTGAAATCCATCGGAACCCGGATGAATTCACCTTTTACGGCCTCGCCGGGCAGCGATGCAAGGTATTGTTCCACCACGGGACGTACTTTTGCTTCATCGATATTGCCGACAAAGGTAAATGTAAAACTACCGGGATTGCGGAATTGCTGCTTGTACATCTCCATGATCCGATCGTAATCGAGTTGCTTTAAGTCGGCCAGTTTGATCCTTGCCGTCAGCGGATTATTACCATACAGGGCCGCTGTAATTGAATCACTGAAGGCGACCATCGGTTCGGCTTCCTGGTTTTTAAGCTGCGTCTCCATGCGCTGCAGATAGGATTGAAATGCATCGGTATCCTTGCGGGGGGCAGTGAAATAGAGATAAACCAGCTGCAACATGGTCTCAAAATCCTTGATTGAAGAGGAGCCGTTGAAGCTTTGCGTGGTGAGGCCGATACCCGGACTGGCCGATGCTGTTTTTCCGGCAAGGACCTTGGGTAGGTCGGTAGCACTGAAATTGCCTACACCGCCCACTCTCATTACCGAATTCATCAGTTTGCTGTTGATGGGATCCTGCACAGCATATTGCGAATATCCGCCCACACTTGTGGCCGTCATCCTGATCTCGTCATCCTTGAAATCGGTATTCTTCAGAATCACTTTTATGCCGTTCTGCAGCGTCCAGACCGTTGCATTGAGAGCCATATCTTTTTCTTCTTTTGTAATCTTGCCCGGCGCAGGCGGTGTGGCCACGAGCGGCTCGTTGATCACCTGTTCCGCATAGGGTTCAATGGTTTCAGCTTTTACTGCAGCCAGTACGGCCAATAATTCTTCTTCGGCAGGATAAACAAGTCCTTCTTTCCGGGGACCGGTTACGGAGATTACGATGTTCTCGTCGCCAATAAGTTGTTTGATGGTTTGGTTGATGGCTTCCACCGGTATATTGGGCGTTACGGCCTGCATGAACTGATATTCAAATTCAATGCCCGGGAATGGTTCTCCATCTGTGAATGCACGTACATATTCCTGTGAATAAGAGGAATTCCTTTGTTTATCGCGGTTGTTGTATGCATCCTCATAGCTTTTCATGATATTCGTACGTGCAATTTCATATTCGGAGGCCGAGAAGCCATACTGTTTCACCCGTTCCGTCTCACGAACCATGGCAGCCAGAGCCTCCTTGATCTTATCTTCCGCACTTCCCGCAACAACCGTCCATGCATCTTTTGTCTTGGCTACGAAGTAATCACTGTCATAGGCATACGCAGAGGTAAAGGGTGCATTGGGTTTTTGTATGATTTCGGCGAAACGCTGGTTCATCATGGAAGCGGCTGCACTCAGTATATACTGCGTCAAGTAACCGGCCTGTGTATTTTTCATTTCGTCCGGTAACGGGTCATGCTTGTAAAACATCATGATGCTGGTATTCCGTGCTTCTACGTCGGTAGCCAGCGCAACAATGGGTTCCTTGTTGTCGGGAACAGGAAAATATTCGCGTTGAGCCCTGTCTGCACTAAGCGGGATGGGAGAGAACGAGTCTTTAATTTTTTGCTCCATCTCATCCACGTTCACGTCACCTACAACAATGATGGCCTGCAGGTCGGGACGGTACCATTTGTGGTAATAGGCCCGGATCTCTTCCGGTTTAAAGTTGTTGATCACATCAATATTCCCGATGGGCATCCGTTTGGCATACTTGCTTTCCGGGTACATCTTGGGTAGCAACTGATCCCAGAGGCGTTGTTGTGCCCCGCCGCGGGTACGCCATTCTTCACGGATCACACCCCGTTCATTTTCAAGCTCGTCATTTTCCAGTGCGATGGCATTAGACCAGTCATGCAGTACCAGCAGGGCAGAATCCATCAGGTTCTGGTTGGTTGTGGGAATGTTGGTCATAAAATAGACCGTTTCATCGAACGATGTGTAGGCATTTATGTTTGTGCCGAACTTAATACCGTTGTCCTGTAGATAGTTGAGCATGTTCTTGCCGGGAAAGTTCTTCGTGCCGTTAAAAGCCATGTGCTCCAGGAAGTGTGCCAGACCGGCCTGATTGTCCTCTTCCTGCATTGATCCAACCTTCTGGGCGATATAGAAATCGGCCCTGTTCTCGGGTAATCCGTTGTGACGGATGTAATAGGTCAATCCGTTCTCCAGTTTGCCGGTCCTTACATTCGGATCAACCGGCAGGGGCGGATTTTGTTGTGCCATGGTAACAAAACTTGTTATCAGAAGCAGTAGGGTGAAAATTTTTCTCATAACATTTTTTTTAATAATAGATTCATATTGAGAGTGTATACGCACACATGAAATTGTTAAGATGAAAAAACACTTTTGACGGGTAATCTAAATGCGATCCAGTACGATCCTGATCAATTCCTCCGTGGAACCCTGGTAGTTGGCATTCGATTCCAAAGCAACACGGTTGGCGATGATGGCACACACCGTCATGGCTTTGTGACCCATCATCTTTCCCAATCCGGCGATGGCAGAACTTTCCATCTCGTAGTTTGTGATAGCGTAGTCTCCAAACCGGAAAGCTTCAATTTTCGCATTCAGATCGGGATCGGCCAGCGGCATTCGTACATACCTGCCCTGAGGGCCATAAAACCCAATGGCAGAGATGGTGACGCCACGAATCATATCATAGCCGATGCGGTCGACCAGCTCTTCGTCGGCACTCACCACATAGGGTGAACAGTGAAAAGGAGACCAGTTTACCTGTTTCTGAAAGGCTTCTTCGAATGCTTCTTCCCGGACACTGCCGGAGTTGGCATAATAGTGGATCAATCCGTCAAAACCAATCGATTTTTCCGACACCACATAGGAACCCACCGGGCAGTGGGGCTGCATACCCCCCGAGGTACCCACCCGCACCATGGTCAATTGCCTGAACTGGTCCTTCACCATGCGTGTCTTGAAATCAACGTTTGCCAATGCATCCAGCTCGGTCAGCACAATGTCGATATTATCGGTGCCGATGCCATGAGAGAGGGCGGTAATGCGTTTTCCTTTGTAGATGCCGGTGACCGTATGAAACTCACGGCTTTGCACGTCGCACACTATCTCATCGAAGAATGATGCTGTCATCGTCACCCTATCGGGATCACCCATCATCACAATCTTGTCGGAGAGTTGTTCGGGTTTGATATGGAGATGAAAAGCACTGCCATCGGAATTGATAATCAGTTCCGACTCGGGTATAATTCTCATAATCAGTTCAATTTGTGAAAAGTGGTTTCGAAATTATTTTTTATTTCCGCCGCCATCCTGTGGTTTGGCAATGGAGTCGCGCATATCGGTATCGGCTTTGATGTTTTCCATCCTGTAGTAATCCATGATACCCAGGTTGCCGTTACGGAATGCTTCAGCCATGGCAATAGGGACCTCTGCTTCTGCTTCTATCACCTTGGCGCGTGCTTCCTGAGCCTTGGCTTTCATCTCCTGCTCCAGGGCGATGGCCATGGCACGACGTTCTTCGGCACGTGCCTGGGCAATGTTCTTGTCGGCCTGTGCCTGATCCATTTGCAATACGGCGCCAATATTTTTGCCTATATCAATGTCGGCAATGTCAATGGAGAGTATCTCAAAGGCTGTGCCGGCATCCAGCCCTTTCTTCAGGACGAGCTTGGAGATGGAATCAGGATTCTCGAGTACCGATTTATGGGATACTGCCGAACCGATGGAGGAGACGATACCTTCACCCACACGGGCCAGGATGGTCTCTTCACCGGCACCACCCACCAGCTGCTTGATGTTGGTGCGTACCGTCACACGGGCTTTGGCGATCAGCTGAATGCCGTCAATGGCGACTGCAGAAACAGGTGGTGTGTCAATCACTTTTGGATTGACAGACATACGCACTGCTTCGAGTACGTCACGACCGGCCAGGTCAATGGCCGTAGCCATTTGAAATGTAAGATCAATATTGGCTTTTGATGCTGATACCAGCGCATGAACCACTTTCTCCACGTGACCACCAGCCAGATAGTGTGCTTCCAGATTGTCACGGGAAACCTCCTTCAAACCGGCCTTATGGGCTTCAATCATGGCATAGACAATGGTATGTGGCGGCACACGGCGCAAACGCATCAGGAACAGTTGCACCAGGGAAATGCGTACTCCGGCGGATAATGCGTTTATCCACAGGAAAAAAGGAACATAATGAAAGAAAATCAATAAGAAAATGATAATCACCGCAACGGTAATAATCAGAGGAAAAGATAAATCCATAATAATCTGTTTTTGGAGTTGATTTGAGTACTAATTATTTCTGTTATCTACATTTATTTTTCTTCTAACCAGGACATTGTATGTCTCAACTTTCACAATTTCAATTTCAGTATCCTCGTCAATGAATTCACCGTCCACCGATTTTCCTTCCGCTACAATGTCATTTACCAGCACCTTTCCAATGGGATTTAAACGGGAAATAGCGGTACCAATATCTCCTGCGGCCATTTTTGACAGATAGGTATTGTCTACGGTGCTTTCAATGTTGGTCTCGAGAGAAATCTTTCGCAACGACTTCGATCGCAGCAACCAGACAAAGCTGCCTCCAAGAACTACGCCCGATGCGATTAAGGAAATATTCCCTGCGGTACTACCCAGGAAAAGATAGGCATAAGCGATGCCGCCGATCAGAAATATGGCTCCGGCAATACCCGCTATGCTGATACCCGGGAGTAAAAAGATTTCAATGAGCATAAATAACACGCCCATTGCAAGAAGTGCAATTACAATGATCAGGTCGAGTGTCATATCCGGTCAGTTTAATGAATAATGGGCACGTGATTCTTCGTTCCTTGCCTCTCGCTTCAACCTTTCAATATCACGGAAAAGGGTGGATATCTCTTTTTCCATGCTGATGATGGAGGAACGGAGCGTTTCGCTGTTATTCCCGTTTGCATATTGTCCTCTTTTCTCAGATAAGTCATCGCGGAGCTTTTGCCATTGTTTTTCCAGACCCAATGCCTGTGAAAAGATTGAACGGGCATTGTTATTTCTGAAATCAGAAAGGGTGTGGTAGGTGACATCGTCGTTGATCACAAAATCAAAGTCACCCGCTGCCTCCTGCAAAAAGATTGTCTTTTGTCTCGCTTTCTCCCGGAGTGGATCATAATCGATACCCTCTTTCCATGTGTCGGCAATGGAGGAGATTCTCGCTCTATTGCTCATGAGGATAAGATTATCATCCTCAAGCAATGTCACCACCGTATTGGGAATAAATGTATAAACGCATACGGAATCTACATGCTGAAAACGGTCCGATGCGAACCAGCCAATACCTTTCTCCTCATCAATCACCATCAGATAGTCGTTGAAAGGTGAATTAAATGGCATATTCAATTGATTCGGTGTGAGGTAACTGTCGGTAGAGAGATTATAGCGGGTTACGTAGAGATCGTATCCTCCCAATGAAGCATGACCCGTAGAGGCAAAGTAGAGGGTCAGTCCGTCACTTAAGACATAGGGAAAAGCCTGGTCGTGAGAGTCGTTTATCGTCTCCGGCAGTTTTCGCTCATTGCCGAACCGGTCAATCAGTTTGTCCATGGTGAAAAGGTCCTGTCCCGAGCCGGTGCTCTCTCTCGAGTAATACATTTTATCCCCAAGTTCGTTGATATGAAGGATTTCATTACCAGCCGGTGTTCCTGTAAAAAATTCATTTATGGGTTGCAGCGTGCCGGAAGAGCGGCTCAGGTAGTAAGCCTGGAGGAAATCCCTTTTCGGGAGCACCAGGCTGTCGATGATCACCACCTCTTCGGTACGAAGGACTCTCTTCAGCAGTTGGGCCGTCTCTTCCCTGAAAAGGTCGAGTTTAGCCAATGCTTCCTTGTTGCGCCGCTGCGCTTTCTGGTATTTTTCATATGCTTTTTCAGCATCATCAAAGCGATAGAGTTTGCTGAAGAGCTCTCCCAGGTAGAGTGTTGCTTCCGGAATTTTCTTTTCCTCGGCAAAGGTGAGATACTGTTCTGCTTCAACAATTCTTCCAGTTTTGAGCAGGCTTACACCAAGCCACTGATTCAATGCGGGATTGGTTGAATCGTCGATATAAGCCTTCCGGAAAAGTGGTAGCGCATCGGCGTATCTACCCTCCAGATACCAGTTTTTGGCATCGTCAAGTGTTTGCCCCTGAAGGGCAAAGAGCGTGGTGCTGAGCAGTAGCGTGAAAATGATTTGTTTATTATTCATCACTCATCTATTCTGATTTCAAAGATAAGAAAAATAAAGAGATGCAACTGTAATATCACCTTAATTTCCTTCTGCATTGAAAGTAACAGGAGGATGCAGTTCCGGGATTGGAGGAGGGTTAGTTGCCACCTTCCGGTTGAGGATGGAGAAATTCCAGCGATAGATCTTACCCAGGATCAGTAGTGCCACCACGGCAAAGATTCCCGTCCAGATCAATTCCCCGGCAGGATCAATTTGTTCGACCCGGAAGAGGGCGTCGGTTTGTAAGGCAGACGCGCTGTGCGTGGTGAACAGTGCGATAAAGGCGTTGTTTATGTAATGTATTCCGATGGCCAGCTCAATGCCATCGTCAAGAATCGATACCGCTCCAAGAATGGCGCCCATCAGAATGTAACCGGGTATCGCAATCCAAAAACCAAACTCTTTCACCTCCGGGTTAAATGCATGCATCAGACCGAATGCCAGTGAGATGATGATCAGCGTTAACCAGCGGCTGTGTGTGGCAGCAGCCACGCCCTGGGAGAGATAGCCCCTGAAGAAGAGCTCTTCAAAAGTGGTTTGAAAAGGCATTATCAGCAAGGTGATTACCAGTAACCAGAAAAAACGTTCAGGATGAAATTGTAGCTGGTAGTTCTCCGGTGAGATAACCAACCCCCATACCAGTGAGATAGCCATCAATGTTCCCCATATTAGCATACCCATACCGATCCGTCCTTTACGAAGATGGTTTCTTCCGTTGATGGTTTCCATCAGGGTACGTTTATGAAAAAGCTTGACGAGCCAGTGAAAGGCCAGCAGCATGGGAACGAAAGAGAGCAACAGGAGGAAGTAAACGGTATTGTGTGAGATGCCAAATCGACTGAGGTCGGTGATACTCCCGGCTGTCATGTCGGGTAGGCCATGCCGGATGGTTTGCACGATCATTGTGATAATCAGAGGGATCGATCCAATGCTGGATGCCCCCAGGAATAGGATCAGGGTCATCACCAGGTATTTCCAGAAGCTGTTCTGTTTGTCCAGTGCACGTTCGAGGTGTTTCATGAGTGTTGTGTTGTAATCGGTTCTTATAATAAAAATTATTCAATATCATTGATCCATGTCAGGATATCTCCTGGTTGGCAGTTTAGTACTTTGCAGATTGCTTCCAGCGTGCTGAATCAGATAGCCTTGGCCTTGCCGGTCTTCAAAATGGAAAGGTTCGCCGGGGTAATACCCACCCGCTCGGAGAGCTCGTTCAGAGAGATTTTATTCTTTGCCATTTCCACATCCAGGTTCACGATGATTGCCATAATATTCCCTTTCCCGTTAAATGGTTAAGTCCTGCTCCGATAATTCAAGCAGATATATGATCAAAAGCAGAATACCCAGTATTTTCAAATTTAAAATAATATTCTTATATAACAATAAATATTTATCGAAAAACGATAAATAATATCTTTATAACAATATTTTCTCGTTTTACTTTTTTGAAAAGTTCTTCAGAAGGGTCTCTCCAATATTTTCATACTTTTTGTATCTTTGCATTCTCTAAAAATATTTCCCTCATAATTCAATCCTATGCACGAAAAAATTATCATTCTCGATTTTGGTTCGCAAACCACACAGCTTATCGGCAGGCGAGTGAGAGATTTGAGCACTTACTGCGAAATTGTGCCTTACAATAAATTCCCTTTCGGTGATGAATCGGTGAAAGGAGTGATTCTTTCCGGAAGCCCCTTTTCTGTGAATGATGATCATGCATTCAGGGCTGATTTAAGCGATATACGAGGTAAATATCCCGTCCTGGGTATTTGTTATGGTGCCCAGTTGATGGCAAGCACTTCCGGCGGTGAGGTGGATAAAGCCGATTCGCGTGAATATGGTCGTGCCCATCTGAGTGTGAAGGAGAGCGGCGATCCCCTCCTGGGCGACCTGCCCACCAACAGTCAGGTATGGATGTCGCATGGCGATACAATTGTAAAAGTACCCGACCATTTCAGCGTGATCGCCTCCACCGAGGATGTGGCACTGGCAGCATACAAGATCGACGGTGAAGAAACATGGGGAGTGCAATTTCATCCCGAGGTGTTTCATACCGAACAGGGTACAAAAATATTGGATAATTTTCTGACCATCAGTGGTGTGAAGAAGGACTGGACGCCGGCATCTTTTATTACTACTACCGTAGAGGAGCTGAAGGAGCAGTTGGGTAACGATAAGGTGATCCTGGCATTGTCGGGTGGCGTTGATTCTTCTGTAACGGCAGTATTGCTCAACAGAGCCATCGGTAAAAATCTCACCTGCATATTTGTGGATCACGGATTGTTGCGAAAGAATGAATTCGAAACAGTGCTCGACAATTATGCTCATTTGGGATTGAATGTGATCGGTGTGGATGCAAAGCAACATTTCTATGGAGAGTTGGATGGAGTAACCGACCCGGAGCAAAAGCGCAAGATCATCGGAAAAGGATTTATCGATATATTTGAACGCGAGGCATACAAGTTAAAAGATATCAAGTGGCTGGCGCAGGGGACCATCTACCCCGATATCATCGAGTCTCTCTCCATTACGGGTGTAACCATCAAAAGCCATCACAATGTGGGGGGATTGCCCGAGAAAATGGACCTGAAACTGTGTGAACCGCTGAAATTGCTGTTCAAGGACGAAGTGAGAAAAATAGGACTGGAACTGGGTATGCAGGAGCATCTCATTCACCGTCATCCTTTTCCCGGCCCCGGTCTTGGTATCCGCATCCTGGGCGGCATCACCCCCGAGAAGGTGCGCATCGCACAGGAAGCGGACGATATATTTATCTCGAATCTGCGCACTGCAGGTCTTTATGACAAGGTATGGCAGGCGGGAGCGATCCTGTTGCCGGTACAATCGGTGGGTGTGATGGGAGATGAGCGTACCTACGAGAACACCATTGCGCTGAGAGCGGTAACCTCTACCGACGCCATGACGGCCGATTGGGCCCATTTGCCTTACGAATTTCTGGCAAAGGTATCAAACGAGATCATCAACAAAGTGAAAGGAGTCAATCGCGTGGTGTACGATATATCATCGAAACCACCCGCTACGATTGAGTGGGAGTAGCTACCGGCTGCTTCAGCTCGGGATAGGCGATGCGCGAATGATACATTGTCTTCAGCTTGTCCACAAACACATCCTTCACCGACTGGATATCCCGGAATGTGAGGGGTGTCAGCTTGAAGTAACCCTCATTCAGCTGTGCATCAATAATTTTGTCCACCAGGTTGCGCAAAGCAACATCGTTATACTCGGGGAGGCTCCGTGACGAGGCTTCCACGGCATCGGCCATCATCATGATGGCCGTTTCTTTTGAGAATGGATTCGGCCCCGGATAACGGAAGTCGGCCTCATTGGCTTCCTTGTCTGGATTTGCATTTTTCCAGGAGATATAAAAATATTTGGGAACACTGGTTCCGTGATGTGTTTCAATGAAATCGATGATCTGCTTTGGGACATTATGCTTCTGCGCAATCTTCACGCCATCTTTCACGTGGCTGATGATGATGCGTGCACTTTCTTCGAAAGGAAGACCTGCATGCGGATTCATACCGGGTGTTTGATTTTCCGTGAAAAATGCCGGATCCACCATCTTCCCCACATCATGATAGAGTGCTCCTGTTCTGATCAACGAAGCATTGGCCCCGATCTTTGTGG
Source organism: Bacteroidetes bacterium GWC2_46_850 (assembly GCA_001768325.1). Classification (GTDB taxonomy): domain Bacteria; phylum Bacteroidota; class Bacteroidia; order Bacteroidales; family Dysgonomonadaceae; genus Proteiniphilum. The sequence continues at coordinate 105,291 of MENQ01000024.1, forward strand.
CCGCCGCCATCCCCAGGTTGGACACCTGGAGCGAGTGCTGAAAGGTGCCAGGCGCTTTTTCGGAGAGCTCCTTCAGCAACGGCTTGTTGATATTGGAAAGCTCTATCAGCGTTACACCGGAAATAAATCCGAATGATTTTTCCACCAGATAGACCAGTGAATAGGAAAACATGATAAAAATAAAGTTGATCACGAAATAGACCAGCATCAGCCAGTCGCCTTCTTTCAGGCTCCCTTCCTGATACATGATCAGACCGAGGTAGATCAGGATATAGCTGAGCAGGATAAAGAAAGAACTTCGTATCAATTGGGAACGTTCCGACAATTCTTTCAGCATAAAAATTGAGACCATCGATACCGCTACCTGAATTACCACGAACTCAAAGGGGAAGGGTACCATGAGCGAACTCAGCATGATGGTGATCAGACTGGCGAACAGGGCCGTTCGGGAGTCGATGAAGGTGCGGATAAGAATGGTGAGGATGGCGTAGGGGATGATGTATACGCTGAAAAGATCAAATCGGACCGTGATGGCTGTAAGCAGTAAAAAAATGACGATCAGCAACAGCATGAACAGCACATGTTTCCGGTTCCGGTACTCCAGTGGCCTGAAAAGCAGGAGATATAAGTAAAATGAAGAAAACATGATGGTTATCAGCAAGAACTGACCGAAGATAATCCATATATTTCTGGAAGAGCCTCCGCTTCTTTCTTCTGTAACACGTTTCAGGGAAGAGAGAATATTGTAGGTGTTCGCATCCACGATTTCACCCTGGTCAATGATTCGTTGTCCCTGTTGCACCATTCCCCGGCTGATGTCGACCTGTTGAACAAATTCATCCTGTGCCTTTTCTGAAGTTTGGGCATCGTAAATCACATTTTCACGAATATATTCGTTGATATCGGCAGACCGTACAATGGAGGCGTCTACATTGCGGGGGACATCATTCAACACTTTTTCATAGGCGGAGCGAATGGTGAAGAAGCTCTCTATCGTTCGTGATTCGGCGACATTTCCTTTTTTTATCCGCAATGAACCGGTGGCTGAGTCCACGATCCGGTCATAGTCAGCTGAACGCATGATGCCGTTGGTGTAAAGCTCCTGCAATTTTTCGCGGATATATAGTTTGGTTTCGGCTGGTATCCCGGAGAGCTTATCTTTCAGATTGACGTCGGCGTCAAAGTCGGCGAGTGCATTTTTCTGCACCTCTTCTTCAAACTCAAAGTAGGGTTCATAGTATTCCAGGATGCTGTCCTGTTCTGCTTTCAGCTGTTCTGCGGGTTTGTAAACGGGGAAATCAAAGGGGGCGGTAAGCAGACCATATTGCCAGGGTCTGCCTTCGTTGAAGGCGTATTTAAAGCTTCCCTGACGCGGAAAAATATAGGTGACGAGGAGTATCGCTGCAATAAAAACCATCGGCACAAAAACCTTTGTTCTGATTCTTATCTTTTTCTTTTTGGTGGACGATGCACTCATACCTCTATATGTTGAAGTTACGTAATCATTATAGAACAAATAAACAACGCGAAATGTTGTCAGTTTTTCATTTAAGGCCGATACGGGAACCTTTCATAGCGAAAGATACTGCATTATTTTGTTTGTTGCTCCCGCATTGCCGAAAATATACGCCTTCGCTTTTTCCCCTGCTTTTTCTCTTGCCGGGGAATCCTGCATGAAAAGATTCATCTGTTGGTTGAATGCTTCCCCGCCATCGATGGAAAAACCGCCGCCGTGTCTGATCAATCCGTGGGCCTCACGGAACTTGGCATAGTTGGGTCCGAAGATGACCGGAATGCCATAGACGGCTGCCTCCGCCAGGTTATGGATGCCAACGCCGAAACCGCCGCCAATATAGCCAACATCTCCATAACGGTATATGGAAGAGAGTAGTCCGAAGCAATCGATTATCAGGCAGTCCTGTTGCATGACATTATCTTCCGTGGCTTTTGAATAGCGCATGCAGGGACGTTGCAACTTCTGTTCGATCTCCGCAAGATGTGACTCATGGATCTCATGTGGTGCCACAATCAGTTTCATTGCCGGGTGCCGGTTGAAATAATCAATGAAGATATCTTCATCGGGAGCCCATGAGCTGCCGGCAATAAAAACCAGGTCGTTTATGTCGGTAAATTTTTCAATCAATGGCAACTCTCTGGCTTCTTCCTGAATTCCGATAACCCGGTCGATGCGGGTGTCACCCGCAATACTCACCTGATGAAGGTGATGATCTTTCAGTAACTGTGCCGAAGCTTCATCCTGCACAAAGAAATGGGTGTAATATCGAAGCATCTTTCCATATCGGAGCCCGTTTTTTTTGAAGAAAATCTGGTTGGGACGGAAAACGGCCGAGACCAGGTAGAAGGGTATCTGCCTGAGATAGCTCTCGTGAACATAGTTATACCAGAATTCATACTTGATGAAGATCGCAATCTTCGGATTTGCCAGATCAAGAAACCGCTTCACATTCCTTTTCGTGTCGAAAGGCAGGTAACAGACAATATCGGCCAAGGGATAATCTTTACGAACTTCGTATCCAGAGGGCGAGAAAAAGGTGAGCAGAATCTTGTATTCGGGATGATCTCTCCTGACTGCCTCCATGAGCGGTCTTGCCTGTTCGAACTCTCCCAGTGAAGCCGCGTGGAACCAGACATACTGTCCGGAATGATCGATCTTTTCCTGTAAAAGAGAAAATGTTTGCCGATGGCCACGCATCATCAGACGCAGCTTTTTGTGAAAAGGGGCCACAAGGCGCAGTAGGGACGCCGTTAGTGTGATGACTGCATTATACATTTCCGTCTGGCTGAGGGATGGTGTCAATGGCCCGTTGTAACCGCTTCAGGGTTTCCTCCTTACCGATTACTTCGGAGATGTCGAACATGTGTGCACCCTTTCCTTCGCCCACGACGGCCAACCGGAATGCATTCATGATATTCCCTGTGTGCAGCTCCTGTTGCTGAATCCAGTTCATTACAATCTTTTCCTGGTTTGCTGCGGAGAAATCCTCCATCTTCCCAATAAGGGACATCAGTTGTCGCATCTGATCCGGTGTCTCCCGTTTCCAGCGCTTGCGGATGGTCTTCTCATCATAGCTTTCGGGGGCTACGAAGAAATAGGCCGACTGATCCCACAATTCCTTCACAAAATGTACGCGTTCCTTAACCAGTGATACCACCCTGGTTACCTTTTCTGGCGATGCCACAATGCCTTTTTCTGCCAGCAACGGCATAAAACATGCTGCCAGCTTTTCATTGGACATGAGCATGACATACTGGTGATTATACCATTTTGCCTTTTCCACGTCAAATTTGGCGCCGCTCTTGCTGCATCGTTCAAAAGAAAAAGCCCTGATAAGCTCTTCCAGCGAGAATATCTCCTGATCCGTCCCCGGATTCCAACCCAGAAAAGCAAGGAAGTTGATTACTGCCTCGGGAAGATAGCCGCTTTCGCGATAGCCCGAGGAGAGATCGCCCGAAGCGGGGTCTCTCCATTCCAGCGGAAAGACGGGAAATCCCAGCCGGTCGCCATCACGTTTGCTCAGCTTGCCATTGCCTTCCGGCTTGAGCAGTAACGGCAGGTGTGCAAACCGGGGCATGGTTTCTTCCCATCCCAGGCTCTTATAAAGCCATACATGCAATGGAGCCGAGGGAAGCCATTCTTCTCCACGAATCACATGGGTGATCTCCATCAGATGATCATCTACCACGTTGGCCAGATGGTAGGTGGGCAGTTCATCGGCAGATTTGTAGATCACCTTGTCGTCGAGTACCGATGAGTTGATGACTACGTCGCCGCGGATCATGTCACTGACGGTAATGTCGTGATTGGGCTCTATTTTTATACGAACCACATATTGGATACCTCCGTCGATGAGCGACTGCGTCTCTTCCGCTGTCAGGGTAAGTGAGTTACGCATTTTCTCTCTCGTAGTAGCATCGTATTGGAAGTTTGGAATTTCGGTGCGGCGTGCTTCCAGCTCTTCCGGTGTATCAAAAGCAATATAGGCAGCTTCCTTTTTCAGCAGTTCCGTCACATATTGCTGGTATATCTCTTTGCGTTCCGATTGTCGGTAAGGACCGTATTTGCCTCCTTTTGCGGGACTTTCATCAAATGGGAGTCCCAGCCAGTCAAAAGTTTCCTGAATATAATCTTCCGCACCCGGTACAAACCGTGTGGAATCGGTATCCTCAATTCGGAGAATAAAATCTCCTCCTGTCTGTTTGGCATACAGGTAATTATAGAGCGCTGTGCGCACTCCTCCGATATGCAGCGGACCGGTGGGGCTGGGAGCAAAACGGACTCTTGTTTTTTGATGCATCTGGTTTGAAATAATTATCGGCCTTCGCGCCGCACAGCCCAACCCATGCAGGTATGCTGCCAGAAGGACGAAGACTCATGTTATAAACTGCAAAAGTACATGAAAAACCGTGTATTTACAAACCGACGAAATGAAAACTATTTTCGCCTTAGGAGGTAGGCCTGCGTCAAATCAGGAAAAGTGGGCTTTCATTTCCCATATTGAAGAGCAGGTCGATGATGCTGAGATTTGGAATGAAGCCGTTTTTATCGGAGAAGACCTGATAATAACGGGGGGGTACCCATGTCGGTTTTTTTTTGGGATGTATGTCCTCCCGCAGGTCGTATTTGTCAGGGGTAGTTTCCACATACTCCGACGTATAGACAACAGACGTATTGATGCCGACTAACCGGCATATCAGCTGCCGCAGCCCTTCGTTCAAGTCGTGCAAATGAGTGAATTTATTCCGGTAAAAAGGACGAAAATCATCCTCATAGTACTGAAAGAAAGGTGTGGAGTTGTAAGCCGATACAATGGCATTCCAATGCAGATGTTGCCAGTTGCCGTGGTCGGCAATGCGTACATCCTTCATTGTACCTTTCAGGGGGGAAGGCTTTTCAATCGGGATGCTCAGGGCAAGCATCCCGTTCGCACCTGCTATGTGGCACCGGTTGCGGTACGACTGTTTCTGGTAGTTGTCGTGTATTTCCATGAGGGCATTTTCTGCCCTGAAAAGCGCAGCATAATATTCTACGGGTGCCAAGTAAAGAGACGGGATAAGTATCATCACATCTTCAAATCAACGAATCATCATCGTGCTCACGCCGGTATCTTCGCACTGCGGAACAATCTTTTCCATCGTATCTTCCCGTTGAACCAGCCTTTGTCTTTTTCCAATGAAAGCCAGATCAGGATGGGTCTGCCCACGATATGATCTTCCGGCACAAAGCCCCATACGCGTGAGTCGGCAGAGTTATGACGGTTATCGCCCATCATGAAATAATAGTCGAATTTGAATGTATAGGATCTGGCCTCCGTGCCGTTTATATAAACTTTTCCGTCACGATAGACAAAATCATTGCCTTCGTAGTTTTTGATACAACGTTCATAGGCGGCCACCTTGTACTCCACCTCGGAATCAAATGTGATGGTTTCCCCTTTTCTGGGTATCCATAGTGGCCCGAAAGTGTCCCGTGTCCACCCGGTTTCATAGTTTAGGGGATAGTAATAACTCATCCCCGGCTGTTCCTTCTCTTTGATCACATCCCATACGAAAGGTTTTGCTTTCATCGTGGTCACCATCTCATCAGTCATGGGTATGCTGAAGTAAATCCTGCCATTGTTTCCATTGCGCTGCTGCAGCCCGAAGAGTGCCAGACTCAGGCTGTCAACACCGGTCAGATCCTGCGTACGGGAAACAACCTGACCGTAGCCATCCTGTGTATAATGATCGGCTTTGTTGATGCCCAGCTCTTCAAAGAGATCTGCAGAGATCTGAGTCCCGTCGGTGTGAATCATGTAGTTGTGCTGAGAAAGACGGGGGTTGGGCAGCAGGGTGCCATCAATAAATACACTATCGTTCTTCAGTTCAATGGTTTCGCCGGGAAGACCGATGCACCTTTTCACATAGTTCTCGCGCCGGTCTACCGGACGATAGACAATCTCGCCGTAGGTGCGCTTGTCGGCGCGCACACCTGCACTGCCGTTGGAATTAAGTTTGGAGAGCGAATAAAAATCGATTCCCTGTTGATTCATCGCAACCGTGTCACCAGTGGGGAAATTGAACACCACGATGTCATTCCTTTCCACCTGGCCGAACCCTTTCAACCGGTTGTATTTCCACTGAGGCTTTTCGATATAGGACTTGCCGCCTACAACCGGCATGGTGTGCTGTGCCAGGGGAAATGAGAGCGGTGTAATGGGTGCCCGCGGCCCGTAGCTGAGCTTGCTCACGGCCAGAAAATCACCCACAAGCAGCGATTTCTCAAGCGACGAGGTGGGTATCTGGTAATTCTGAAAGAAGAAGGTGTTGATAAAATAGACGGCGATCAGTGCAAAGACAATTGCATCCACCCATTCCATGGTTTTGCGAAATGCATCGTTTTTCGACTTTTTCCAAAACCCCCAGGGTATGAATTTGGTGATGTAGATGTCAAGAAAAAGGAAGATGAAGAGCAAGAGCCAGGGTGAACCCGCCCAGAGAGCAAACAGGACAGTTGCTGCTACCCATACGACAAACCATGTCCATTGGTGTCTCGCGGCGTTTGAAAATCTTTGTTTCAATTGCATGATGTATTTCTTCTATATTTTTTACAATAAGCTGAGCATGTCGTTCATGCCCAGAAAACCCTGCTTCCCTTTTGTAAACTCTGCTGCCAGTACGGCTCCCAGAGCTAATCCCCTTCTGTTTTTAGCATCGTGGGTGATGCGGAGGCGATCGTCGGCCGACTCGTAGATCACAGTATGGATACCGGGCACCTCTCCTTCCCGAAAAGCTTCGATGGGCAGTTCCACCTCGTTGCCGGTCTTATCCAAAACCCATTTTTCTTTTCTGTCGATCCGTGCCAGTATCCCTTCGGCCAACGTGATGGCTGTGCCACTGGGAGCATCCAGCTTGTGGATGTGGTGTGTTTCCTCAATACTTACATCGTATGCCGGAAATTGATTCATGATTTTGGCCAGATAGTTGCTCAACGCAAAGAAGATGTTAACGCCCAGGCTGAAGTTCGATGCATAAAAGAACGTTCTTCCATCCTTTTCGCAAGCTTCCCTGATCTCAGGCAGATGCTCCAGCCAGCCCGTGGTGCCCGACACAACCGCTACCCCGGCAGCAAAAGAGCGTCGGTAGTTTTGCAGGGCACTGTCGGGCGACGTAAACTCAATCGCCACGTCGGCACTGCTGAATGCCGGGGAATCAAACTTTTTCTCTTCGTGGATGTCGATGGTACACACCACCTCATGTCCTCTATCCAGGGCGATCTTCTCAATCTCATGCCCCATTTTACCGTAACCGATCAGTGCAATCTTCATGTTGGTCTTATTATTGTGAAACGGGCATGCAATCTGGATACATGCCTGAAAATGATCTGCGCAGTTTTTTTAAAAAGCTTCATTTGAAAGCAAAAGTACAAAAATTGGTTGATTTACGCTACAAATGCAGTAAAATCACGATGATTGCCCTGTTTCGGCAGTCTGTCACTTAGAGCCATCCCTCCTTCCGGTACCAGGCCACCGTTTTCATAACACCTTCTTCCAGCCGGTACGCGGGCACAAAGTCAATGTCAGATTGCAACGGGCTGATGTCACAGGTCCAGTTGCGCTGTTTCATGATCCGGTACTTGTCTGTATTGAAGGTGGTTGCCTTCCCCAGGAGGGCTGCCGCTTTTTCACTGACCAAAGCTGCCGTTTTGACGAGAAAAAGAGGGATTTTCAGCCGGACCACATGTTTTTTGTGCAGCGCCCGCTGTACGATGGCGTTGAATTCCCGGTCGGTATAACAATCGCCGTCGGCCACATAATACTCTTTTTGGTGAATGCCTTTTTCGATGAGTGCGAAGATCACATGGACCAGATCTTCGCTGTAGATAAACGATAAAAGCTGTTTCCGATGTCCTGCACCGACGTCCAGTCCGCTTTTGACCGCTTTCATCAGAATCAGATAGTCTTTGTCGCGTGGACCGTAAACGCCCGTAGGTCGCAGGATCAGCCAGGGAAAACCGGAGATGCCCTTCAAATAATTTTCAGCCCTCAGTTTACTTCTTCCATAATCCGTATTGGGATTGGGGATATGATCCGCACAGATGGGCGTATATCCCATTTCGTCGCCAACGCCCACAGCGCTGAGCGAACTCATCAGCACAAACGAGTCGGGGACAGAGTCGGTCTCAATCAATGCTTCAGCCAGGTTGCGCGTATAGAGATAATTAACCCGATCGAAATCCGATTTACGAACTGCCTTTGTCAATCCAGCAATGTGTATAACATGATCGAAACATCCCTGTTCATCCCTGAATTCACGGAGCTGAACCTTTAGCATTTCCTTGTCACCATAATGCAAGTCGATGAACCGGATTCGTTCATCCTGAAGGTAGCGGCGACTGCTGGTAGTACGTATGCCAGCCCAGGTTTCGTATCCCAGTTCCAGCGCTTTATCCACTACGGCGCTGCCTATAAAACCGCTAGCTCCGGTAATCAGTATCCTTTTTGTCTGCATGCTCTTTCTGTTCAATGTCAGGACAAAAATAAGGATAACTTCAGAAAGTATCGTTTTTTTTTATTACTTTGCGATAACTAAAACGTCATTTTTTTGTTTTAGATAGAAACACACAGAATATGAGCAACAAAGTGAATGCGACTCCTGCCATACCGAAACTCAAGAAGAAAGACCTTTCGGCTTCCATCATCCATTTTCTCACCGAAAATAACGACAAACAGTTTAACTATAAACAGATCGGTGCGGCATTGAATGTCCGTGGCGAAGAGGGGCGACGTCTGCTGATTAAAGTCCTAGACAAGCTTCGCGATGATGACCTGCTGCTGGAGACATCGCGGGGACGTTACCGCATCAATAACAGGGGACTGATGCTGGAGGGCCGCTTTGAAAGAAGAAGCAACGGCAAAAACTTCTTTGTCCCCGATGACGACGGAAACATCATATACATTCCCGAGCGAAACAGCAAACATGCCATGAACGGTGATCGGGTGCGTGTTCAGTTGCTGGCCAAACGCAAACGTGCCGACACCGAAGGTACGGTGGTCGAGATCCTGGAACATACCCAAAGCCGTTTCGTGGGCGTGCTGGAGGTGCAGAAGCATTTCGCCTTTCTGGTGATGGACAACAAATACCTGTCGAACGATATTTTTATTCCAAAGGAAGATCTCCTGGGTGCCGGCAACGGCGATAAAGTGGTTGTGGAGATTGTGGAGTGGCCTGAGAAAGCAAACAATCCGGTCGGAAAGGTGATCGACATCCTGGGTAAGCCGGGGCAGAACGATACCGAGATGCATGCCATCCTGGCGCAATATGACCTGCCTTATAAATACCCGGAGAAGGTTGAAAAGTTTGCGGAGCAGATTTCTGATAAGATTGAGCAGACGGAGATTGAAAAACGGGAGGACTTCCGCAATGTGTTTACCATCACCATCGACCCGAAAGATGCGAAGGACTTCGACGATGCCCTCTCTATCCGAACAATTTCTCCCTCCTTGTGGGAGGTGGGAGTACATATAGCCGATGTAACACACTATGTGAAGCCCGGAGATCTGGTGGACAAGGAGGCGGAAAACAGAGCCACCTCCATTTATCTGGTCGACAGAACCATTCCCATGCTGCCAGAACGGTTGAGTAACGGGTTGTGTTCTTTGCGACCCCTGGAAGAGAAACTATGTTTTTCAGTGATCTTTCAGCTGAACGACAAGGCGGAGATTAAAAAGTCGCGAATAGTGCGTACGGTGATCAAATCCGATAGCCGTCTCACCTACGAGGATGCCCAGACCGTCATTGAAACCGAGAAGGGGGATTTTTCCAACGAGATACTTCAATTGAACCACCTGGCAAAACAGCTGCGGGAGAGACGATTTACCAATGGCGCAATCAATTTTGAGCGATATGAAGTGAAATTCAACCTCGATGAAAAAGGAAAGCCGCTTGGGGTTTATTTCAAGGAATCGAAAGAAGCCAACCACCTGATTGAGGAGTTTATGCTGCTGGCCAACAAGGCGGTTGCCGAAGCCATCGGAAAAGTTCCCAAGGGCAAGAAGGCCCGTACATTTGTCTATCGCATCCACGATGTACCCGATCCGGAGAAGCTGGATGCGCTGAATACATTTATTCTTCGTTTCGGCCATAAGATCAAACAGGATGGTACCAAGACAGAGGTGGCCAAGAGTATTAACTCACTGTTGGATAAAGTTCAGGGTCGTCCCGAGGAGAACCTGGTCGAAACCATTGCCATCCGCACCATGTCGAAGGCGGTCTATTCCACCAAGAATGTGGGGCATTACGGGTTGGCGTTCGAATATTATACCCATTTCACTTCGCCCATCCGGCGATATCCCGATATGCTGGTTCACCGGCTGCTGGAACGTTATCTCGATGGTGGCAGAAGCGTGGAGCAGGGCCCATTGGAGAGCGAATGCAAACACTGTTCGGAAATGGAGCAGGTGGCTGCCAATGCCGAGCGTGACTCCATCAAATACAAACAGGTAGAGTTTATGTCCGACAAGATCGGCAAGGTATACGACGGCGTGATCTCCGGTGTTACCGAGTGGGGTATTTACGTGGAGATCAACGAAAACAAATGTGAGGGTATGATCCCCATCCGGGAGCTTGACGATGATTTCTATGAGCTGGATGAGAAAAACTATCGGTTGGTGGGAAGGCGCAAAAAGCGGGAATATCGTCTGGGACAACCTGTATCCATTCAGGTGGCGCGTACCAACCTGGACAGGAAACAACTCGATTTTATCTTTGCATAATTCGGGTCTCCCTGCGGGTTTGCAATATGTCGCTACGTTTTCCGCACAACCGGAGTGCAACGCCCAGATATGCGTTGCCAACTGAGACCCTGCCCGAAAAGAATGCCTTGCCTGCCTTCTTCAATGCGGCCAGCAAACTGTAGGCTACTGCCCTCGGAAGGGAATAGAAAGGATTTACGGCCTCGGTTAAAAAATACACATACTCGCTGTAAAACAGCTGTGTACGACTTATAGGACGTGCTTCCCGGTCGTGATAGCCAAAAGCCGCTTTCACCACTCCCAGCCCGTAACCTCTTTTTTGTACCCGCATCACCCAATTGCGATCCTCACCGTAATGGGCAAAGATGGGAGCAAATAAGCCTGTTTCCCTGATCACACCGGCGGGTATCAGCCACATGGCGGCATTGATAAATGGGAAGGAAGTAACCTCATTCGTAAGTTGCATCACCTGCTCCCTGTTTTTTATTCCGGTATATTCCGAAAAACCGAAATCCGTTGCATCGCCATTCCCATTCAGATGTATCGGCGACAAAATTCCGTATGTTCTGTACTTGCGTGATGCAACTACCAGGTTACTCAATGTCTCCGGTTCAATCCAGGCATCCTGATTGAGCAGGAACACAAACTCAAATCCTCTTTTCACAGCCAGCCCCATGCCGATATTATTGGCTCTTCCGAATCCCAGGTTATCCCTGTTTTCAATCAGCTCCACCCAGGGATACTCCTTCCGGATGATCCGACAGGTCTCATCCTGCGAGGCATTGTCGATGACCATAACGGTTGCCGGCAGGAGTGATGCTTTCACGGAAGGCAGACAGCGATGAATCCAGGGCATAAAGTTGTAGGAGACAATGATGACACAAACGGCAGGCTGGGGACGGGCAGTTTCATTCATGCTGGTTGGTTGCTTTGATCATGCATTTGCGAAAAAAGGGCGGAGTCATATCATCCAGGTCATTCTGATAAATCATGACACCCGGCGTGGGGCGATGGCTGAAACCCATCTCCTCAAAATAGCGACTGAAGATGTTGTAATCCTCCTGATGATGATAGGTACACAACGCAATCTTCACCGGCTTTGATGCGAGCAGATCGTTCATTCCTTTCAATACCGAGGACTCGGCACCCTCCACATCAATCTTGTAAAAATCGGGTTTTTCGGTTACTGACAGAAAATAGTGATCAAGGCTTACATGCTCCCCGTCGTTCCGGTCAGAAACAAAGGAGGGAATGATGACAACTTTTTCTTTCCAGGGGGCAAATGTGGCCTCCAATGCTTCCACCCACTCCCGATCCTGCTCAAAAAGATAGGTTCGTTGTACCTTTTCAATATTCAAAAGCGAAAAATATCCTTCAGCACACCCCACATCCGCCAATATTTCGTCCTTGTTAATCTGAAAGGAGAGGTCGGTATAACAGTGTGGCGATTCACTGTCCTGTTCCACACGCAAGGCATTGTATAACAGTTTAACAGTCAGGCTGTTTATCGATCGTTTGAAAAAAAGCTTTTTTCCCTCTGTCAAAACATAGGGTAAGCCGTTTGATGCGTCAATGAATACATCCACCTCCCCTGCATCATATTTCTCCTGAAAGGTTCCATAGAATGTGGTCAGTGGATGTCCCGAGAGATAATTCACAGCTTCTCTGATTTCGCGATCATGCGGCGGATGTTGTTGATAATGGTGCAGGATCATCCCCCTTGTCCTTCGCTGCTTTCTTTGGTGAAAGTAGCTTCTCCACCTGGAACGTGCTTTGTAGTGGAACTTAGCGATTATTTTTTTCATACGATTTCTTTTTTGCGGATAACCATTGCCCGATCTCCCGGGTCATCTCCAGTTTAAGCAGTGAACACAACAGCAGGTAAATCAGACTCACCCCAATCATGTTGACCAGCAGGAACAGCCGGTTGTCGATGATTCCCAGCGTAAGGAAATATCCTATTGTCGCACTCAGGAATGCCAGAAGTGCATACGGGAAGGCATCTTTAATAAATTCGGCCGGCGAATAGAGAATCAGCTTACGGGATAAAATGAGGGAGATAACCAGGGTGATCCATGTATAGATAACCCAGCTTGCCGCCAGGCCCATAATGCCATAGCGGAAAAGGAAGGCGATGAGCAAGAGCAAAATGATCCGTCTGACGATTTCCACACCCAGAAAATAGTTTGCCTTTTCCCGCGCAATAAACAACTCGTTTAGTACGAAGGTAAACGGGGAGACTATGCCGGCAAGGCAGAGCATCTGAAAATAGGGAACAGCGGGTAGCCACTTATCTTTGAACAGAAACTGAAAACCAGGTTCAGCAATCAGGATCATCAGGAAACCAACCGGGAAAGAGATAAATGCGAGTGACTTGGTCATTTTGCTGACCACCCTTTTCAGACGTTCTGTCTGCTCATTGATTTCAGGGAGGATGAGCATGGAGACCTGCCGGTAGGTGTTGGAAAGAATACCGAATGGAATCTCCTGATATTTATTGGCCTGGCTGTAATAACCCACCTGTTTCATGGCATTTGGATAAAAGAATGCGATGATGGCGGGATAGATATTGTTGAAAACAGCACCGATAAGCGACGTCAGCAGTAATTTACTGCTGAGCCCGGCAAATGATTGAAGTAGTTTGATGCTGAATACTTTAACCGGAATCCATTTTGAGTAAATCCACAAAAAGAGAGAACGGAAGAAAGCATACACCAACGTTTGCACTACCAACGACCATACGCCAAATCCATTGAGAGCCATGGCGATGGCTGTTACGCCGGCAATAAACAGTGCCGTGATATTTACCTTTGTCATTCCCCTGAAATCGGCCCGCCGGATGAGCAGTGTCTGCTGGATGATGCCGGCAGCATTGAGCAACAGCGAAAGGAAAAGCAGCCGTGATACCGGTGTGATCATCGGTTCATGGAACATGGTTGCCAGCAGCGGTGCCGTTGCGAAGAGGATCATGTACAGAAGAAGAGCCAGTCCCACATTGAAATAAAAGACCGTACTATATTCTGCCGGAGAGATGTTCTTCCTGTTCAGCAGTGCACGGGTAAAACCGCTGTCGATAAGGATGCCGGAGAAAGCAATGAAGATGGTCAGTGCACCAATTAATCCATATTCCGCCGGATCAAGTATTCTCATCAGGATAATGCCGGTAGCCAGATTCACAATCTGCTGTCCGAACTTATCGACGAAGCTCCAGAAAAGAGAGACGGTGGTGGTATGTTTTAATGCGGAGTCGGCCATCAGCGGTTGAAAATTCCGGTTTGTTCCCGCAAAAGTACGCAACTTAATTCATATTTTAATTTTTTGGGGGAAGAGTTTGACCTTTGGGCAGTTTGTGGTTCGGATTGAGAAATATTGCAGGAAAGGGATTTTTTTCGTACGTTTGAGTCATCATGCACAAGGGGGTAACTTTTTCGGAAGAGATAAAACAGCAGGCACAGGCTTTGGGGTTTGACGCATGCGGTATTTGCCGTGCCACAAACAGTGGAGAAGAAGCCCGTTATATGGAGTGGATCAGGGACCACTGTCAGGGAGGCATGTCTTACCTTGAGCGCAACATCGACAAGCGGATCGATCCGCGCTTGCTGGTGGAGGGCGCCCGCTCGATCATCTCGGTGGCGCTGAACTACTATCCGCCCGTAAAGCTCCCGGGAAAGGTGCCACAGTTTGCTTATTATGCTTACGGTAAAGATTACCACGAGGTGATGCGGGAGAAGCTGGGCAGTCTGTTCGACTGGATCAAAACCCGATTTCCGGAGGCGAGAGGCAGGTGTTTTTCCGACTCGGCCCCCGTGCTGGAACGATTCTGGGCGGCACAGGCAGGCATCGGGTTTGTGGGTAAAAACACGCTGCTGATTATTCCCGGAAAAGGATCCTACTTCTTCCTGGGTGAACTGATCATCGATCTGGAGCTGGAGTACGACAGCCCTGTTTCAGAGAACTGCGGTGATTGCCGCCGCTGTCTCACTTCCTGTCCCACGGGCGCCATTGAAAGACCCTATCGCGTGAATGCCAACAAGTGCATCTCCTACCAGACCATCGAAAACAAGGAAGAGATCGCTCCCGATATTGTGCCGAACCTGCGAAACAATGTCTATGGCTGCGACATCTGTCAGAAGGTATGCCCCTGGAACCGCGGGGCAGCACCGCACGCAACCCCGGAGTTCATTCCCTCGGAGCGCTTCCTGTCGCTCACCTTTGATACACTGGACGCGATGGATGAGGAGGAGTACCGGGATACTTTTCGTTATTCCGCCGTAAAAAGGGCTAAATTTTCGGGATTAAAACGGAATGTAGCCGCCATTTCCAAAACTCGCCGGAAATAGTTATTTTTGTATCAGCATATGATGGAAGAAACTTTCGATATACACGGCAATCGTTACCAACAGGACAACGAGCGTGAGTATGAAAATACATTGCGTCCGCTTACCTTCGGAGGATTCAGCGGACAGGACAAGATCACAGATAACCTGAAGATCTTTGTCAGTGCCGCCCGCATGCGGGGAGAGTCGCTCGACCATGTATTGTTGCATGGCCCCCCGGGATTGGGGAAGACCACCTTGTCGAACATCATCGCAAACGAACTGGGTGTTGGCTTCAAGGTCACCTCCGGGCCGGTACTCGATAAGCCGGGTGACCTGGCGGGTATCCTCACTTCACTCGATACGAACGATGTGCTCTTTATCGATGAGATTCACCGGCTCTCGCCCGTGGTAGAGGAATACCTGTATAGTGCCATGGAGGATTACCGCATCGACATCCTGATCGACAAGGGACCCAGTGCCCGTTCCATTCAAATCGACCTGAACCCGTTTACCCTTGTAGGGGCTACCACCCGCAGCGGCTTGCTGACTAGTCCATTGCGCGCCCGCTTTGGGATCAACATGCACCTGGAGTATTACGACATGAATACCCTGACCGGCATCGTGCTGCGATCGGCTGACATCCTGAAAATTACCTGTAGCCACGACGCTGCCCATGAGATTGCTTCACGCAGCCGGGGCACACCCCGTGTGGCCAACGCGCTCTTAAGACGGGTGCGTGACTTTGCTCAGGTGAAGGGGAATGGAAAAATAGACAAAGCCATCTCGTCCTATGCGCTGGAAGCATTGAACATCGACCGGTACGGACTCGATGAAATCGACAACAAGATATTGCTCACCATCATCGACAAATTTAAGGGAGGTCCTGTCGGCATTTCCACTATCGCCACTGCCGTGGGCGACGATCCGGGGACCATTGAGGAGGTGTACGAACCTTTCCTGATCAAGGAGGGATTCATTAAACGTACTCCCCGTGGCAGGGAGGCCACCGATCTGGCCTACCGTCATCTGGGCCGCAGAAGAGCAGAAGAGCAGGGATTGTTGTTCTAAATGTTGTGGTCGATCATTTTCTTTATGTCATTTTTGTGTCCGTAAATGACAAGGATATCCCCTTCCTCCAGAACGGTTTTCGCATTGACAATCTCTCCAGCTTTCGGCTGTAGCTGCAGGGTATACGCTCCGATCGGTATCGGTAACCGAACTCCCGTTATATTCCAAAACTCTGTTTTTCAATCATATCGAGGATAAAGCCGAGAAGCCCCACGAAGATGATTGCGGCAGTACAGAGGATCAGGCTGGCCCTGTTCCATGAGTCGGTGCTGAGTGCAGGCAAAGGCTGGCCGTTTGGATCAATGAACATGGCTTTCACCACCCTCAGATAGTAATAGAGTGAAATGATAGTATTTACAACAGCGACAATTACCAATAGATAGAACCCTTGCTCTGCGGCGGCCGAGAAAATAAAAAACTTACTCATAAAACCTGCAAAGGGAGCAATGCCGGCCAGCGAGAACATGGCGAGCATCATCACGAAGCTGAGCTTCGGGTTTGTCTGGTAGAGCCCTTTGTAATCGGGAATGTCTGTTTTCCCGGTCCTGCTCTCGATGGCGGAAATTACACCAAAGGCGGCCAGGTTGGAGAAGATGTACACAAAAATATAATAGATCACCGTGGTCATCCCCAGTGCCGATCCGCTGATGATTCCTAAAGCGATGTAACCTGCCTGGGAGATGGAGGAGAATGCTAGGAAGCGTTTAATATTTTGTTGACGCAGGGCAAACAGGTTGCCCACGGTGATGGTCACGATGATGATCCAGAACAGGAGTGTCTGCCATTCGTACAGATAACTTCCAAACAGTTTAAAGAGCAGTGTCATCAACACGAATGCTGCTGATCCTTTGGATACGACCGACAGGTAGGAGGTCACATTTGTGGGGGCACCTTCATATACATCTGCGGTCCATAGATGAAACGGGACAAATGACACTTTGAAAAACAACCCAGACAGAAAGAAGATAAAAGCCATGATCTGCAACGGATTGTGACTGATCTGCATGGATACTTCCGTGAAGTAGAGACTGCCGGTAGTTCCGTAGAGATAAGAGATGCCGAAGAGCAGGATGCCGGAAGAAAAGGCAGAGAGAAGGATAAACTTGACTCCGGCCTCTGCCGACTTTTTGCAATGTTTGCTGAATGCGATCAGCGTGGCCAGGGGAATAGAAGCGGTTTCCAGTCCGATAAAAAACAGAAGGAAGTGACCGCTGGAGATCATGAGATACATTCCCAGCAGGGTGCTCAGTGTGAGGAAATAATATTCACCCCGTTGATCTTTCATCTCATTTCCGTCGAACACATGCTTCGATTGCAGAAAAATGATCAGCGTGGCCACATTCAGCACGGTCTTAATGATTGTCATCACGGGATGATACTGGTACATCCCGCCGAAAGCCTCACCCGCTGCTTCCGGAACGAGGTTTGTGAGGGTGTGCAGGGCAAAGAGAAGGATTGCCACCGGCTGAAAATATTTTTTTCCTTTTTTACCGGCAATGATATCGAAGAGCAGCAAAAAGAGAATGACTGTCAATAGCGAAACCTCGCTGCGCATTATCAGAAAATTATCAAAATAACTCATGAAAAAAAGTGTTGTTTGTTCTTTACTTTGCTACCTGAAGCAAGCTACCGAAGCTGTCGCTGATCATATTCGCAATTTCTGTCGGGAAGGAACCGAGATAGAGGATACCCGCAATCAGTGTCACCACAGCCAGCCTTTCAAACCAGTGGGCATCATCGAGCTTCCCATGCTCCTCATTTTGGAGAGGACCCTGCAGGAATTTCCCGACGGTAAGCAGGATATATACTGCACCAATCACGATGGATGTGACCGCCGCGATCGTGAGAATACGGCGAAACAGATCACCATTTTCAAAGGAACCCACAAAGATGGTCATCTCTGCCACGAACCCGCTAAATCCGGGCACACCAATATTGGAGAATCCGGCAATCACAAAGCTGGCACCCAGGAATGGCATAATTTTCATCAATCCTCCCATGTCGGTGATTAACCGGGTATGGGTGCGGCCGTAGATCATCCCGATCAATGCAAAGAAAAGGGCGGTAATCAACCCGTGGGAAAGCATCTGCAATACGGCTCCCGTGAGCGATGTTTGCGTAAGCATCAGAATGGCAAACAACACCAGGTTGCAATGGCTCACCGATGAGTAGGCATTGATATACTTCAGGTCGGTCTGCCGTATGGCTGCCATGGCGCCATACACCACTCCGATGCCGGTGAGGACAAGGAAGATGGGTGAGAGCTTTTCTGCAGCCGCCGGCATCAGTGTGATGGCTACCCGGAAGCTTCCATATCCGCCCAGCTTCATCAATACGCCTGCATGGAGCATGGAGACGGCAGTCGGTGCTGATGCATGTCCGTCGGGCGACCAGGTGTGAAATGGAAAAAGGGCACCCAATACACCAAATCCGAAGAAGGTGAGGGTAAAGAAGAAATATTGCAGTTCCACCGGCATCGTATGCTGTGCCAGCTCGGAAATATGCATGCTGGTCGCCCCCGATCCGAAATAAATACCCAGGATGCCCACCAGCAGGATCATGGAAGATCCCATCAGCATAAGGGTCAGCTTCATGGCCGAATACTCTTTCCGGCCGCTGCCCCAGACGCCGATCAATAGATACATCGGTATCAGCGCCGTCTCGTAGAAAAGAAACAGGGTAAACAGGTCCAGTGAGATGAAAAAACCGAAGACTCCGGTGGCAAGGAGTGAGAACCAGAGAAAAAACTCTTTGGTGAGCGGTGCCATCTTCCACGAGACAAAAGTACCAGTAAAGACAATCACCGCAGAGAGGCAGAGCATCACGACCGACACACCATCTACTCCCACAGCATACTGAATGTGAAGTGGCTTAAACCACGACAGGGCGGCGGTGAAGAGCATGGGATCGGTATTTCCGCTGTTACGAACAGTGATATAGTTATAAGCAAGAAAGGCTGCAAGAGTCACCAGCATTGAGCTTCCGGCGACCATGATTCCCAAGACTTGCTTTCTGTTCCGTGCCACAAACAGGGCGAGGATCATCAGCAGCGGAATGAGCACAAAGAGGGATAAAAAATTCATATCTCTATTTCTTTATAATCAAATTTAAATAAACAGAATCAATACCGTGATCAGCAAGGTTCCAAAAAGGAATACCCAGGCGTACCACGCTATTTCGCCGGACTGAAAGCCCCTGATCCGGATAGAAAACCAGTCGGTTGCCGTAGCCAGGCCATTGATGAAGCCATCCACCACGTGACGGTCGAACCAGGCGAAAGCCCGGGAGATGCCGTTGAACAGGATCTTTTTGGTGACAAACAGATAGACCTCGTCCACGTAAAAACGATGGCTTGCAGCTTTATGAAACCCTTTCAGACCGGAAGGAACTGTGGCCGGTTTCTTCGGATGCTGATACAACTTACTGGCAATGAAAATGGCCTCAAGTGCTACAACGACACTGATTACCGCCACCAGCCAGTCCATGTGTATGGTGTATGGTGCACGGTCGGCCGTCACCAACTGTCCGAAGGGGATGAATCCACCCAGCAGGGTGGGGATTGCCAGAAATATCAGGGGGAAAGTCATCGATTTGGGCGACTCGTGGAGAGGATGTGCATGCTGCTTCTCCTTTCCCCAGAAGATAGAGTAGTATAGCCTGAACATATAGAAAGCAGTGAGTCCGGCCACCAGCGTCATCCAGATACCCAATCCCGTATTATATTGATAGGTGGCCGAGAGAATCTCATCCTTGCTGAAAAAGCCGGAGAAGGGGGGTATGCCTGCG
This sequence comes from Bacteroidetes bacterium GWC2_46_850, assembly GCA_001768325.1. Classification (GTDB taxonomy): domain Bacteria; phylum Bacteroidota; class Bacteroidia; order Bacteroidales; family Dysgonomonadaceae; genus Proteiniphilum. The sequence continues at coordinate 125,215 of MENQ01000024.1, forward strand.
ATGGCCAGGCAAGCGGTCAGGAAGGTAAGGTGGGTAATTGGCATCTTTTTGCGTAATCCCCCCATATTTTCCATTTCATTGCTGTGCACGGCGTGAATCACTGATCCTGCCCCCAGGAACAGCAGTGCCTTGAACATGGCATGGGTAAAGAGATGGAACAGGGAAGCCATATATCCCAACCCCTCATGTCCATCGAATTTCGAGACACCAAGTGCCACCATCATAAAGCCGATCTGGGAGATGGTGGAAAATGCCAGTACCCGTTTGATATCGGTCTGCACAATGGCAATGACCGCCGCGAACATCGATGTGAAGGCACCCACATAGGCAATCCCTTCCAGTACCTGCGGTGTAAACAGCACATAGACGGGAAAGAGCCGTGCCACCAGGTAGACGCCGGCCACCACCATGGTGGCTGCATGGATCAATGCCGATACCGGAGTAGGGCCCTCCATCGCGTCGGGTAGCCAGATATGCAGGGGAAACATGGCCGATTTGCCGGCACCGCCGATAAAGATCAGTGCCATGGCCCATACCAGTGCAGAAGCGCCCAGAAATTGTGTCGAAATAGCCTGTTGAAAAACAGCACCGTTGCCCGATGTGAGCGTGCCAAAATCAAAAGTTTGCGTATAGTAGGAGAGCACCAGGATGCCGATCAGGAAAAACATATCGGCAAAGCGGGTCACGATAAATGCTTTTTTAGCGGCCGCTACGGCAGAAGGTTTTGTATAATAGAAACCGATGAGCAGGTAGGAGGAGACGCCCACCAGCTCCCAGAAGATGTACATCTGAAAAATATTGGTCGACAATACCAGTCCCAGCATCGAGAAAGTAAAGAGAGACAGGAAGGCGTAGTAACGCTGAAATCCTTTTTCTCCCTTCATGTAACCCAGACTGTAGATGTGCACCATCAGCGAGACGGTGGAGATCACCACCAGCATCATCACCGAGAGCGGATCGAGCAGGATTCCCATATCGATATGCAGATTGGCACCCATATTGAGCCAGGGCACATTCAGCGGTACCAGTGTTTGAAAAATAGCATCGACTTTTTGTGTCGTGAAGTACTCCCCTGCTGCATAAAAGGAGAGCAGTGCCACCATCAGGAGGCTTCCCGTCCCGATCATTCCCGATGTCTTGTGACTCAGTTTGTTGCCGGACAGACCCAAAAGCACGAAGGAGACCAGGGGCAGAAGTAGTATCATGAGTGTATATTCCATGCGTCTATCCTTTCATCTTTTTGAGGTTATCCACTTCGGCATTTCCAAAATTCCGGTATACGTTGATGATGATGGCGATGGCCACCGCAGTCTCACAAGCTGCAATGGCAATAGTGAACAATGCAAAAAACATACCCTCCATCTCACCGGGATAGAGATACCGGTTAAATACCGCAAAATTAATATCGGCGGCATTGAGTATCAGCTCCACAGAAATAAGTATCATCATTAAGTTCCTGCGGGTGAAGAAGCCGTAGATACCGGCAAAAAACATGATCAGGCTCACCAGCTGATAAGCCAGTACCGGTACTCCTGTATTATTGATCAGTAGTTCTCCCATATTTATAGTTCCGTCTCGTTTGGTTCATTCTTTTCTGTCTTCGTTTTCCGGGCAATCAGTATGGCACCCACAATGCAGGCAAGCAGCAGGATGCTCATCATCTCGAATGAGAGTAAATACTGCTGTTTTCCCGTTCCCAGCATGGCGGTACCAATTTGCTGCATGGTCGGTTCCTCCTTGCCGGCAAACCGGACTATCCCGATGGTATTATTCAGGATAATCTCACCACATAACAACAGCCCTGCAACCGATAGCAGCAAAGACAAACGAACTCTCCAGCCCTGTTTGATACTGACGTTGTTGCCTGGCTTGTGAGTGAGAAAGATGGCCATGATAAACAGCACCATGATTCCGCCGGCATAGACTGATACCTGCACGGCAAACAGGAAATAATAACCCAGCAGCATGTAGAGTCCGGCAGTGGCCAGTAGCACAAACAACAGGTATGTGGCCGAGCGGACAATCCGTTTGCTTGTCACTGCCAGAATCGAAAAGACTGTGACCACAATGGCCAGCAGATAAAATATAATTTGTTCTGTCATGCTTCTTTATTTTCTTTTTTTGCGGATGTGTCAAGGGTGGATGCTTCCTTCTTTCTGTCGCGCAGCTTCGATCCTTCATGATTGAGGCGATGCAAAAGCTTGCTTTTGTCGAATACTGCTCCCTCAAAGTCGTTGTTGAAGATAATGGCGTCAGACGGGCAGGTGATCACGCACAGATTGCAGAAGGTACAACTTCCGTAGTCCCAGAGGTGCTTATCCAGTATCTTCTTTTTTTTGCCATCTTCGGTGTCTATCGACGACGAAGTCACCTGGATGGTACCATTCGGGCAGTTGATCATGCAAATGCCGCAGGCAGTGCAGGCGTGTTCGTTATTTTCGTCGTGCGGCATGATCAGCTCCGAACGCCAGCGGTCCGAGATGACCAGCGTTTTTCTGTTTTCCGGATACTCCATCGTGACCTTGGGTGTCAGCAGCTCCTTCCAGGTGACGATCATTCCCCCTGCGAGCGATCTCAGGGCGGTGAAGATACCTCCTATATATTGTATAAACTTCATATCAGTTTGAACTTACGCTGTTGGATTAAACATATTATTTACCGAATAGGGCCGGAAAAAGATCTGTCAGTGTGAATCCCGACAAGACAATTACCACCATCACCAGCAGGTTTGCCAGGTTTATGGGTAGCAGGTATTTCCACTCCAGATTCAGCAGCAGGTCAATACGCAGCCGCGGAAAGGACCAGCGTACCCACAAACTGAAAAACATCAGCAAACCTGCTTTTCCAAAGAACCATGCCCAGGAGGGGATGTACCACATTACCTGATTGAATGCCTCCCAGCCTTTTATCTGCACGGGCATCCATCCTCCCAGGAAGACTGTGGCGGCTACGGCGGCCACGATGAACATGTTGAGATACTCTGACAGGTAGAAAAAACCGAACTGTAATCCGGAGTATTCGGTGTGATAACCTGCGGTGAGTTCCGACTCGGCTTCGGGAAGGTCGAAGGGGCCACGGTTGGTCTCGGCATGGCCAGAGATCAGGTAGATGAGGAACGCGATCATCGCCGGCAGGTGTCCGTTAAACAGATTCCAGCAGTATCGCTGACCCTCAATGATCTCGGAGAACTGCATGCTCCCGCTCAGCACCACGATGGTCATCAGGGAAAATCCGGCTGAGAGCTCATAGCTGATAAACTGGGCTCCGCTGCGCATGGCGCCGATCATGGAGTATTTGTTGTTGCTCGACCATCCCGCCAGCAATATACCGATGATCCCCAGTGATGATACTGCCAGCAGGTAGAATACCCCGATATTAAAATCGAGCGCGTGCAAGTTCATTCCAAAGGGAAGTGCTCCGAATGCAAGGACAGAGGCTACAATCACAAAAAATGGAGCCGCATAGAACAGTAGTTTGTCCGCCTTATTTATCTGGATGACCTCCTTGATCAGGATCTTGATCATGTCGGCCAGTGACTGGATGACACCATACTTGCCCAGCCTGTTTGGGCCCAGCCGTGCCTGGAAGAAGGCGGCCACCTTGCGCTCAATATATATGAGCGACAGCGCAATAAGGGTATATGCCGCGAGGATCAGAATTCCCACCAGTATGCCTTTCACAAGAACAGTCCACCCCGGGGTGAGGTTGCCCTGCAAGAAATTGTCAATCGCCGCAAGGAGTTTAGTCAACTCCAGGGGCTGTGAATAAATCAGCATCGTGTTTAATCGGTTTAATTTCCTTTATTTTGTTATCTGTCTCTACCGGTCGATGTCGGGTATCACAAAGTCCATGGATCCGGTGATACCGATAAGGTCTGAGAGAAAGGCTCCCTGGCTAATCAGAGGGATTACTGAAACGGCCGACAGCGAGGGAGAGCGAAATTTTACACGGGAAGGATTCTTGTCGCCACTACTTTCTATGAATACACCAAACTCGCCTTTTCCCGTTTCCACACTCTGAAAGAATTGTCCCGCGGGAATACGGATAATCGGTTTTACTTTGGCGCATACTTCGCCGGAAGGAATATTGTCGATCAGCTGCTCAATGATATGAAGCGACTCTTCTATTTCATCGAGCCTGTTTAGATAGCGTGCATAAGAATCTCCTTCGGTGCGCACAATCTCCTTGAATTCTACCTGGTCATACAGTGCATAGGGCTTGTACCTGCGCACATCGCATGACCATCCCGAAGCCCTTCCGGCAGGACCGGTGACACCATAGCTGATGGCATCCTCACGGCTCAGTAGTCCGATATGGACCATCCGCCCCAGGGCAATGGCATTGTGTGAAAAGAAATCGTCATACTCCTTCAGCCTTCTGCGCATATAAGGGATGAAAGCTTTCACATCTTTCTGAAAGTCAGGATAGATGTCGAACATGACTCCTCCCACCACATTTTGGTTGATGATGAGCCGGCCACCGCAGGTTTTGTCAAAAATATCGAGTACGTGTTCCCGTTCGCGCATACCATAAATGAACGCAGTGGTCGCGCCCAGGTCGTTGCAATGCGTGGCCCAGGCGAGCAGGTGCGAGCTGATGCGTTGCAACTCATCCATGATGGTGCGGATATACTGCGCCCGTTCGGGCACTTCTATTTCTGCAGCTTTCTCAATGCACATGCAGAGGGCATGGCGATTGATGTTGGCCGAGAGGTAGTCGAGGCGGTCTGTCAGATGCAGCATCTGGGGGTAGGTCATGCTTTCACACAACTTCTCAATTCCGCGATGGATATACCCACTGTGGACATCTATTTTTTTTACAATCTCTCCGTCGAGCGATGTCCTGAAGTGCATCACACCGTGTGTGGAAGGATGCTGGGGACCGATGTTCACGATGTAGTCCTCTTCTCCGAAGACAGCCACACTTTCTTCAATCAGCTCTCCATCTCTTTCCACGATGTGGGGTGCCACGTCGATGATCTCGCTGCTGACCACGGTCTCCGGGTTCAGCTTGGGATCATGAACATAGTCCTTCCTGAAGGGAAATCCCTTCCACTGATCGTTTAACAGGAAACGGCGCATGTCGGGATTGTTGATAAAGCGAATGCCAAACAGTGCGTATATTTCCCGCTCGTTCAGATGGGCCGTCCCGTAAAGGTCGGTGACCGAATAAAGGAGCGGATTATCCCGGTCGGCCGTGGCAGTAATGACAATTACCTCCCTTGTAAGGTCGACCGATGAGGAGAGCTGGTAGATCGCACCCAGCCGGTCACCCCAGTCCATTCCGACCAGGCTGATCAGATAATCGAAACAAAGGGTTTCGTTCCCGTAGAGTGCCTCAATCACGGGATGCAGCTGATCCGGCCTCACGGTGACGGTGAGCCTTTGCTTTGCTTCAATCTGCGCATCGGGAGCGATTTGTTGTATGAGTTGTGTGATTTCGTTCATTGCGGTGTCGTATGCGTCACGATTATTCATTGTCAAAATCAATCTGCGGATCAATGGTTTCACCCGTCTCCGGATGAACAAGCGTTTCGGGACGATAGTTTCTTTTGATCCTTTTGTTGCCAAAGAACCGTTCTATCTTTACCTTTCTTTGTAGTTGCAGCAACCCGTAGAACAATGATTCGGGACGTGGGGGACACCCGGGGATGTATACATCTACGGGTACAATCCGGTCCACACCCTGTATCACATTGTATGAATTTAGAAAAGGACCTCCCGAAATGGAGCAGGCTCCCATGGCCACCACATATTTTGGTTCGGCCATCTGGTCATATACCCTGCGGAGCAGGGGCGCCATCTTGTTGACGATGGTACCGGCGACGACCATCACGTCGGCCTGACGCGGACTGTTGCGAGTGACCTCCATCCCGAAACGGGAAAGGTCGTAATGCGCCGACGCCGCAGCCATGAACTCAATGCCACAGCAGCTTGTCGCAAAAGCGATGGGCCACAGTGAGTTGGAACGTCCCCAGTCGATCAGCTGATCGAGCTTGCCGACGATCACACTGCCTCCTGCCTTTTTTAATTCATCGATGTAGAGCTGCAGGGTGTCGTTGTCCTTGAACTCTTCTGCCGGAAATGCTTTTATTTTGATGTCGTTGACTTCCATTCCAATACTCCTTTCTTCCAAGCATAGGCGAGGCCAAGGCTCAGAATTACGATAAACATGAGAATACTTGCCAGTCCTGTCATTCCAAGGCTGCGGACAACGGTAGCCCAGGGAAATAAAAAGATGATCTCTACATCGAACATCAGAAACAGAATGGCGTACAAATAATAACCCACTCTGAACTGCATCCACGATGTACCGTGTGTGGGAAGCCCGCACTCATAGGGTTCTCCTTTCTGGAAGTTGACCGATTTCGGGGAAATCAGCAACGCTACCCCAAGTCCGAGTGCAACAAGCGTTATTCCTGCCAGGAGAACGACAAGAAAAAATGAAGATTCTGTCATAAATGATTTAATGTATCAGAAAAATTGTGATTTCAAAAAGCAGTGCAAAGGTCGGGTATTCGGATAAAAAGTGTATTTGATTACCTACAACACAGATACGATAGCATGTTGTAATGCATACTACAAATCCGGTAGGATTGCTGTTTATGGGATACTACAAATATACCATGGTGTGTTTTAATTTTCACGTTTTGAGTTAGATAGAGATGTTGTGTTGGTTTTTAAGGTTCTGGTTGCCTTTTAATGTGTCTGGCGTTAGATTTCAGTATGCATCAAACAAATGATCTGATATACATATAGAGATCTGTAGAAGGTTTTAGTTGCAATTTTTTTCGGAGACGGCTTTTATTGGTCTGTACCGAGCGGTGTTGAATAAAGGTATATTCGGCAATTTCTTTTGAAGAGAAGTTTAAAAAGATCATCGCACAAAGCGATAATTCTGATGTCAACAATCCGGGATGTTTTTGCAGTATTCGTCGGGTAAAATCGGAGTATACTTCAGTAAATCGCTTCAGAAACAGGGGATCGTTGTGTATGGCGAGCTCACGTATCTCTTCAAAGTAGTGGTCGATTACGGGTTCAGCATCATACCTTGTGATGGTTTTTTTGTCTTCTTCCTGATGCTCCTTCCTCGATTTTCGGGAGGCATAAAAAATCAATGCTCCCTTGGGTAACAGTGTCAGAAAGAAGATAACAAGAACTATAAACAGGCCACCCGTCACTTCAACTTTCAACAAGGATGCAGATGATACAGCGGTGAATATGAAAGAAGAAACCCTAATGGAGAGAGAACAGACCAGATGCATTTAAAAATAAACTTGATTCTTCCGTCTAAAAATTACTGAATATGAGTTCCAGCTTCAGGTTCCCGCGACGTTTATCGAGCATCACGGCTGTTGGCCACATCTGGTTTTGCAGTGCTGTGAGTACGCTGGTTGCCTGCGAATAGTAGCTTTGTTGCGTGGTGGTGAACGTTGCATCCACAGGGATCAGATAGTAGACCAGATCGAAAGCAGCACCATCATGTTCCTGGTTGTAATGGTTGATCATCGTGGAGATGTTGTTGAACTTGTAGGAATAGGTGGTTGCGTCGAATTTCGATGAGATGAAGCTGGTTACGTTGTCGATGAGTTTACGTTGTTCAAAGAAACCGTTTAATGAGTCTTTGTTGACCAGCAGCAGATAGTCGGGCGGACTGATTTTCACCATGGGATTTTCAGATGCATCGGGTATCGCATACACTGTAAAATTGGCCAGATTCAACGCCTGTGATTTGATCTTGTTGTTCAATTCGGATAAGGGGAAAGTAATCTCGGTGTTGACCCCTGCCGGACTTTTCACGTATGTGTGGGTGTCGTTTTCACCCAGCAACTGGCTGTTGTTGTTCTGGATATAATTGAGCTGGGTCACCTCGGGGGTAATATTCAGCCCCAAAGCTGTATTCCGGATGGTGTCCTGATTGGTAGAGGATCCATTTTTATCGAGATAGTGATAATGAACGTAGAGCGAAGTGACGTCCACTTTCACAATGGTGCTATTACCGAAGGTTGTGGTAAAATACAAACCCTTGAAAAACTCCCGGAAGGTATCCGCATTCACCATCTTTCCGTGTCCCGGTTTGTTGTATTCGTCCAGAAAGCTTTCACCCAATGTCTTGGGTAGCTTTACGATGATATCATATATGTTGTAGGTGACAGTGGAATAATCCGATGCCGTATAGGATCCTGTTCTGTAGGTGGAATTTTTACCCGAGAATACCTGTTTGCCGAGGGGAGCCGACAGGTTGGCATAATCTGCCGGATCGATGTGGGTATATTTATCCACCCCTTTGAGTGATTTGTTGACTTCGTATACCGACAACTCCATGGGTGCCAGTGAGTCGCCCATCATGGTGGTGTAGGAAACCATCACCCGCACCGAGTCGATATTGGCACCCTCTTTAAAGCCGGCGCCTTCGGGAAAATAAAACTCACCGATGTAGGAAGACCGGACGGTTCCGAATACGGGATCGGCATATTCGCCCAATACCGGGTATTTTGTTCTGCTGTAAACGGAATCTACCTGTACTGTACGTGCCAGTAGGTCGAGCGTGTCGACTCCCGGCTCCAGCCGGTCCTTGCCGGGCTGTATGGTGAATCCCACCTGATCCAGCGTATCGTTACAGGAGAGGGTGAAGATCACCACAAAGATCAGGAATAGCCCTTTTATTAAGGAATTGCGCTTCATTCGTTGCAAGAAGTTTGATTTTGAGCCGCAAATATCCAAAAAAAAACATTCAAATGAAAGATGTTGAATTGCTTTCTTCTCTTTTTTAATGATATTTGGGTTTAACTACAATAAAAAAACGAATCGTTCGTGTCTTTACGCGTCTATTTTTTCGTAAAAGGCATCAATGGCATCTGCACTTTTCTCAAAGTCGGCCTCATAGGAGAGAAATGGTATTTTCTCTTGTTTGATATACTTCACCACATCGGGGTGTACATTTTTGTCGGCCTGAATGATACCGTCGGAATAATCTGCAGCCAGTTTCATCAGATTCACATAATCCATGATGCCCCTGCTTTTCACCTTTTCTACTTCCGGATCGCCGATACCCTCGAAACGAAGCTTCTCGGCCGTGTCCTGGTTGAAGGGTTTTTGAAAGGTCTCTTCAAAAAGCGAAAAAACTACTTTGGCATTTTTGAAACAGGGGTCATCGGCATATCCTCTCTTGATGAAAAGCGGCGCCAGAGCTGTGAACCATCCATGACAGTGAATGATGTCGGGTACCCAGCGCAGCTTTTTGATGGTTTCCATCACGCCGCGCACAAAGAAGATACTCCGCTCGTCGTTGTCGTCGTATTCCTCGCCGTTTTTGTCGACCAGCGTTTCGCGGTTTTGAAAAAAGTCTTCGTTGTCGATGAAATAAACCTGCATTCTTGCCGCCTGAATGGAAGCCACTTTGATGATCAGTGAATGATCGGAGTCATCAATGATCAGATTCATTCCCGAGAGACGAATTACTTCATGGAGCTGGTTACGGCGTTCATTGATGTTGCCGTATTTGGGCATGAAAGCACGAATTTCCTTCCCTTTTTCCTGGATAGCCTGCGGAAGATAGCGTGAAGTATTCGAAATGGGAGTTTCATCGAGATAAGGATAGATCTCCTGGGAGATGTACAAAATTTTTTTCTGAGACATGAAGCTAATTATCTTAATTTGAGTACAAAGATAATAAAAAAAATCCGGATAATTACAAAATAAAACCGGACAAACTTTATAAATCATTGATAAACAGCGGAAGACCCCCGTTTGTCAGTCGTTATTTCCGTGAAATAATGCAAAATGGTTTCTCTATGTGGCAAATATTTTGTTGCTTTGCAGTTTAAAACAAACAGATGGAAATCATTCATACGATATCCGGCCTGAAGGAGTTATTGCGTACATTGCGCAGGGCTGGCAAGACGATTGGTTTTGTACCCACGATGGGTGCGCTGCATGCAGGACACGCCGAACTGGTCAGGTTGTGTGCCGCTGAAAACGATGTGTGTGTGGTGAGCCTCTTCGTAAATCCTACCCAATTCAACAACAAGGAGGATTTACGTGTATATCCACGCACATGGGAGGCAGACTGCGTATTGCTGGAGCAAACGGGTGCCGGCGTGCTGTTCGCCCCTTCTGTAGAGGAGATGTATCCGGAGCCAGACACCCGTGTTTTCGACTTCGGGCTGCTCGATAAGGTGATGGAAGGTCGTTACCGGCCCGGTCATTTCAACGGTGTAGCGCAGGTTGTGAGCAAATTGTTCACTTTTACGGAACCCGATAAAGCCTACTTTGGCGAGAAAGATTTTCAGCAACTGGCCATCGTGCGAGCCATGGTGGCCCAGCTCCACATGCCGGTGCAGATTGTGGGTGTTCCCATCGTCAGGGAGGCCGGAGGACTGGCATTGAGCAGCCGCAACACCCTTCTCACGGAACAGGGAAGAACAGATGCCGCGAATATTTACAGGGTTCTGAGCGAAAGCAGGGAAATGGCAGGGACAACCACGCCCGATAAACTGACCGATTGGGTGATTGATCAGGTTAGCGTGGTACCGGCGTTGCAGGTTGAGTATTTTGAAATCGTTGACGGCGACACGCTGCAGCTTGTCGCTTCCTGGGACGATTCGGAAACCGTGGTGGGCTGTATTACTGTTTTTTGTGGCAAGGTGCGATTGATAGACAACATCAGATACAAATAATTTATGTGGGTAGAAACATTAAAATCGAAAATACACAGGGCCACGGTGACCGATGCCGACCTGAATTACGAGGGGAGCATCACCATCGACGAAGCGCTGATTGAGGCCGCGAACATGTTCGTACACGAAAAGGTGGCGGTGGTAAACAACAACAACGGTGAACGTTTTGAGACTTACATCATCCGGGGTGAGCGCGGTTCCGGCATCATTTGCCTGAACGGTGCTGCTGCACGCAAGGTACAGAAGGGCGATGTCATCATCATCATGAGCTACGCCTTCCTGCCGCTGGAAGAAGCCCGGCTGTTTCAGCCCACAGTCATCAACCTGGAAGAAAAGACCAATCGCATTAAATAGCAACCAGATATCCAAACAAATAAACCGCCGGTTGTTTCTGCATCGGCGGTTTGTTGTACAAAGACGTGTATTCAAACCGACACATTGCTAAAATAAGTACGCCTATCCTGTTGAGTCTGCTGGCTCAGAATGTGATACAGGTGATCGATACCGCTTTTCTTGGCCGCGTGGGAGAAGTGGAACTGGGCGCGTCGGCACTGGCAGGTATTCTCTACATTGCATTGTATACACTCGGCTTTGGCTTTAGTATGGGTAGCCAGATTCTTATCGGGAGGAGGAATGGAGAGGGAAACTTCAACCAGATTGGCGACATCGTCATGCAGGGTTCAATATTCCTGCTCATCCCTGCCCTGCTGTTCATTCCGCTCTTGCGTTACGGTGCTGGAGCATGGCTTCCCTCCCTGTTTGAATCGACCGAGGTGGCCGGTGCTGTGACGGAGTATCTGGAGTGGCGGGTGTTTGGCCTTGTTTTCGCCTTTATCAACGTGATGTTCCGTGCATTTTACATCGGCATCGCGCGCACGAAGGTACTTACCATCAACGCGGTGGTCATGGCACTGGTCAACGTGGTATTCGATTACGGCCTTATTTTCGGTAACCTGGGTATGCCCGAGATGGGCATTGGTGGTGCTGCCATCGCATCGGTCATTGCCGAGTTCGCGTCCACGCTCTTCTTTTTCTTTTATACCCGCAAGACGGTGGATCCCGAAAAATACGGTTTTACAAAGATCCGTTTTCAATGGTCCGTCATCAAACGGGTACTCGACGTCTCTATCTTCATGATGGTGCAGTATCTTTTTTCTATCGGCACCTGGATGCTCTTTTTCCTGTTCATCGAGAATTACATGGGTGAACGATCGTTGGCGGTAACCAACATCGTTCGTAGTTTTTATACCATCTTTACCATTCCTTCCCATGCAATCGGATCCACCACCGGCACCATGGTGAGTAACACCATTGGTGCGGGCAAAGATGACGAGATGGCCGGTCTTATCCGGCGGCTTTCGCTGATCAGCCTCGGGGTAATGGGTGTCGTGGTTCTCATTGTCTCTATCTTTCCCCGTGCCATGATCCATATTTACACCGATGATCCTTCACTGATACAGGATACCGTGCTGCCTTTGTACGTATTGATCTCTTCCCTGCCACTCTACAGTGTAGGAACGGTACTGTTCAGTGCCGTCTCGGGTACGGGCAATACGCGCACCGCGCTTCGGTTTGAAATCTTTACGCTGCTGTTTTATGTTTCTTACATGTGGCTTATCATCATTCACCTGCGGGCATCGGTGGCGGCAGCATGGACGACGGAACATGTTTACTGGCTGTTTTTGACAGTCCTTTCCTATTTTTATCTGCGTAGCGGAAGATGGAAAGACCGAAAGATTTAGGATTTTCATGTATCTTTAACCCCTTAAATAATGCCGGATATGCGGAGCAAAATTTTTTATCTGTTTGCGGCCATCGGTTCAATCCTTTCCCTTCAGGCGCAGGAATATCGATGGAAACTGGGATTCGAGTATTTTTTCGATAACCAGGAGTATGAAAAATCATCTTATATCGATCCCCAGACGATGAACGGCATTTGGCTGCAGCCACTGGCAGGTATATCCTGGGATTCGGCACATGCTATCTTGGGCGGAGTGAACCTGCTTAAGATTCCTGGCACGGATGAGGTGGCCGATAAAGCAGAGCTGGTGCTCTATTACCAATATGAAACCCCAAAAGTGCTGTTTCGTGCAGGATCCTTTTCGAGCATCGAAGCTTTGCCGAACTATTCCGACTTCTTCTTCAGTGACTCGGTGAACAACTTTATGCCCCTCATGCAGGGTTTTTTTTGGCAGATAGGCAAGGAACGTAATTTCTTCAATGCGTGGATGGACTGGACAGGTTATGCGACTCCCGAAGCGCGTGAGAGCTTCTTCCTGGGACTCTCGGGTAAGGCTTCAACGGGTATTTTCTTCGGCGACTTTCAGTCTTACCTCTATCATTACGCCGGTACGCACCCCGGCAATCCTGCCTACGGCGTTAGCGAGCACATGCAGCTGATGGCATCTGCCGGTGTAGAATATGAATCAGAAAGCAGCTTCAAAGGTTTGTTTTCGGTCGGCCTGCTTGCCGGGCTTGAACGCGATCGCAAAGCAGATCTCAGCTACAATCCGGTGGGATTTACTGCCCGGGCCGATGCCTCATTTTGGGGGATTGGCACAGAGAATACCATCTATGTGGGTGATGCGCGCATGCGTTTGTATCCGCAATATGGTTCGGAACTGTACTGGGGCAATCCCTTTCTGAGGGGTTCCGCCTACCTGCAAAGCAAATGGTATGTGGGGCTGATCGAAACAGAACGGGTCTCGGCCAGGCTGAACTGCAACCTGCATTTCACGGAAGGGAACATGCTTTTTCAGCAGACACTCTCCGTGTCGGCCTCCATCGACAACTTTTCCAAACCGGAAAAGCGTTCTGCCCGTTATCCCTGGATGAAAATCTTTCAGTAAAAAAATATATGGATCCGATCCGACAAAAAATAGAATCTCTTCGTCAGCAGCTTCACGAGCACAATGATAACTACTACATGTTGTCAAATCCGGTCATCTCAGACAGGGAGTATGATATGCTGATGCAGCAGCTGACAGAGCTTGAGGCACAGCATCCCGAATGGTACGATCCCAACTCGCCCACCGTGCGTGTAGGAAGTGACATCAACAAGAACTTCACCCAGGTGAAACACCGCTATCCGATGCTCTCCCTGCAGAATACTTACTCCGAAGGGGAGGTGGCCGATTTTTATAACCGGGTGAAGCGAACACTGAATGAAGCGTTCGACATTGTGTGTGAACTGAAGTACGACGGCACCTCCATCTCGCTGCACTATGAGGAGGGACGCCTGGTTCGAGCCGTAACGCGGGGTGACGGGAAAAAGGGGGACGATGTGACAGCCAACGTGCGCACCATCCGGAATGTGCCGTTGATCCTGAAAGGGAATAACCTACCTCCCTATGTGGAGGTGCGCGGTGAGATCCTGTTGCCCTGGAGCTCCTTCGAAGCGCTCAACCGGGAAAGGGAGGAGCAGGAGGAGCCGCTCTTTGCCAACCCGCGCAATGCCGCCTCGGGCACGTTGAAAATGCAGGACTCACGCATCGTGGCCTCCCGCCGGCTGGAGTCATACATGTACAACATGTTGGGAGAATCGCTGCCCACCGACAGTCATTTCGACAACATGACCCTCGCCCGTACGTGGGGATTGAATGTATCGCGGTCGATGACGAGATGCCGGAACATGGAGGAGATCTTCGTTTTTCTGAAGCAGTGGGATGTGGAGCGTAAAACGCTTCCCGTGACTACCGACGGCGTGGTGCTGAAAGTGGACTCCCTTAACCAGCAGCGCAACCTGGGCAGCACCTCCAAATTTCCCCGCTGGTCCATCGCCTTTAAGTTCAATGCCGAGCAGGCAGTGACCCGTCTCGAGTCGGTCTCCTGGCAGGTGGGGCGTACCGGTGCCGTAACGCCGGTGGCCAATCTGGAGCCGGTGCTGCTGTCGGGTACGACCGTAAAGCGGGCATCGCTTTACAATGAAGATGCCATTAACGCCCTCGATCTGCATATCGGTGACATGGTCTACGTGGAGAAAGGGGGGGAGATCATTCCCAAGATTACCGGTGTGGACAGGGAGGCGCGTTTTATGATGGGCGACAAGGTAACGTTTGCCCGTTATTGTCCCGACTGCAGGACACCGCTCGTGCGCAATGAGGATGAGGCAGTTCATTACTGTCCCAATTCCGAAGGTTGCCCACCCCAGATCAAGGGACGCATTGAACATTTTGTTACCCGCAGAGCCATGGATATCACCATTGGTCCGGAGACCATTTCTTTGCTGTATGACAAGGGGCTGGTTCACGACGCGGCCGACCTGTATGCACTGCGATTCGAAGATCTGGTCAACCTTGAACGATGGGCAGAGACCAGCGCCCGCAACCTGCTAGCCAGTATTGAGCAGTCGAAGTCGGTCCCCTATGAGCGGGTACTCTATGCACTTGGAATACGGTTTGTGGGTGAGACGGTGGCACAAAAGCTGGCACAGGCATTCCCTGATATCGATAGTCTTGCGGCAGCCACACCCCAACAGCTAATGTCGGTAGAAGAGATTGGCGAACGGATTGCGCAGAGTGTCATTGAGTTTTTTTCCAATCACAAGTTCACCGTTTTTGTGGATCGTCTCCGCCGGAACGGTCTGCAGTTTTCGTTGAATGAGGAGATGCTGGCTGCGAAAACCGATAAGCTGAAAGGGCTTACCATCGTCATCAGCGGCACCTTCGCCCTGCATTCCCGCGATGAGTATAAGGCAATGATCCTGCAAAATGGTGGCAAAAATAGCGGTTCGGTATCCAAAAATACCGATTACATCCTCGCTGGTGACAACATGGGACCCGCGAAGTTGGAGAAGGCTGAAAAGCTGGGTGTGAAGATCATCAATGAGCAGGATTTCCTCTCATTCCTTCATGGTGAAGTTATGTGATCCGATGTGATAGCCGTCGGCAAAGATATCTGCCTTGTATGTGCCGGGCATCAGGAACTCTTCAATGTCCCAGTACATGGTAACCGGAATCTCTTCCCCGCCATATTCTATGATGCGCTTCATGGAATAGCGGATTGTTCCGTTTTCATAGGGAAACGTATTGGAAGCACTTTTGGAGAGTACGTTTCCATCGGGAGTCATGATGCGGACAAATATCTCCCGCTCACCCGGTTCAGTAGTGATGTTACGGGCAATGGTGAAGGAAATCACAAATTGAGCACTCTTGCTCAGGCGGGTTTGCTCGCGCCCCCGGTCGTTCACTGCTTTGGCGCCGATGTTGGTCGCCACGAGCTGTGCGGCCAGAGATACCTTTTCAGAAAGTGCTTCTTTCTCCTGCGATACCTGGTTCAGAGTCCGGCTTGTCTGGTTGTATTGTTGTGTGATTTGCCTGTTTTCGGCACGTAGTTCCTCATTCAGCCTGTTCAGTGAATCAATCTGCTGAATATAACCACGTAGTATCTTCCGTAAGGTAGCCAGTTCGTCTTTGAGCCGTTTTATTTCTGCCTGGTCGGTGGATTTGGTCAAGCGCAACTCCTCCTGCAGACGGAGTACTTTTGCCTGTTCATTTTCGAGTTTGAAGAGAAGCGAGTCATTCTGTACACTGAACTTAAATCCTTCATATTGCAATGAGATTGCTTCGTATTCATCTTCCAACTCCTGCTTGTCGACGGTAAACTGCTGTTGCATTTCGTCCATCTCGGCATTTTTAGTGAGGAGAAAGCCAATCACGATGGCTAATACTACCGCGAGCACGCCAATGATGGCAATCAATTGGGGTGTACGCTCTTTAAAGTTTACTTTCATTCGAGTGCTTAATTTCCGATAGACGGCAAAAGTAGCGGTTTTCGGCCTAAAACCCAATCATTGGTCTTTCTTTTTTGGAATTTTAAGATAAACCCTTTCGGTTTTAAAAATACGGGATTTTATTCAACGAAACTTCTGAAAAAGTGTTATAATTGTGTTATATTTCGGAATATTGCGGAGAGTAGGAAAATGCTAAATTTAATCATATGAAGACAACAACTTATTTTCTGACCATCGGCATGATTGCTTTTTTTGCCGGTTGCGGTTCTTTTCAGCGGGTACTGGACGGTGACACGGCTGCAGAACGGATTATTGGATTGTGGGAGGTGAAGGCGATACACCACAGCGATGAAGTGGGCTACAAGGTGATTCCTTCCGGGATGTTCAAGATGATTTTTGATGACGGCAGGTTTATGAATTTCATGTCTACAGCCCAGGGAGCCATCATCACGGTGGATGGCACATACAGACTTGAAGGAAACCTTTACATGGAGGAGATCGTGAATTCATTCAACAAAAGCCAGGAAGGGAAAGACAACCCGCTCAATATCAAACTGACGCACAAAAATTTCATGTACCTGCGCTGGTTTCAGCCTGTCGATGAATTTGGGGTTACCCAGAACAGGTGGGTAGAAGAGATCTGGCAACGTGTGGGCATCGAAGATCTGGAGGTGAGCAATGTAGATCTGCGACAGGAGCTCAGGCAGTTGCTCGACAATGAAGAGGTGATAAAGGAAGTGACGAAATAGTCACAAAAAAAGGCGACCTTTTCCGGGTCGCCTTTTTATGGTAAGGTGAAATATCACAGTTGCTTCAACGCTTCATCCAGATCCGATTTGATATCGTCGATGTGTTCAATGCCGAGCGACACACGCAGCAGATTCGGATAGACACCCGCAGCAAGCTGCGCCTCATCCGATAGTTGCTGGTGGGTGGTGCTGGCGGGATGAATGATCAGTGTTTTGGCATCACCTACATTCGCCAGATGGCTGATCATGGAGAGGTTGTCGATGACCCTTGCCGTTTGCGTTACATCGCCCTTCACAAAGAAGGATAAGACGCCACCAAAACCGTCATTCTTCAGATATTTTTTAGCCAAAGCATGATACTTGTTTCCTTCGAGCCCGGGATAGTTCACTTTCTCTACCTTGGGATGTTTTTCCAGCCAATGGGCAAGTTCCAGCGTGTTGGCGTTGGTGCGTTCGGCACGTAGTGAAAGCGTTTCCAAGCCTAACAGCAGCAGGAATGAGTTGAATGGACTGTTCACCGGACCCAGATCACGCAATCCTTCCACGCGACAACGTATGGAATAGGCTATATTTCCGAAAGGTGATTTGTCACCAAACACTTCCCAGAAATTAAGACCGTGATAACCTTCCGAGGGTTCACTGAACATCGGATACTTCCCGTTCCCCCAGTTGAAGTTTCCCCCGTCGATGATAACGCCCCCCATGGAGGTGCCGTGGCCACCAATCCATTTCGTGGCAGAGTGTACCACCACACTGGCGCCCCATTCGATCGGGTTGAAAAGATACCCTCCCTGTCCGAACGTATTGTCTACAATCAGTGGAATATCATGCTTGCGTGCTACATCACCAATGGCTTCAAAGTCCGGAATGTTGTATTCGGGATTACCAATGGTCTCCAGATAAATCGCTTTGGTCTTGCCGTCGATCAGGGAAGCAATGCTCTCCACGTCGGACCCATCTGCAAAGCGTACCTCGATACCCAGCCGTGCAAAGGTCACTTTAAACTGATTGTATGTCCCTCCATACAGATAGGAGGAGGAGACAATATTATCCCCTGCAGCGGCCAGGTTGTGAATTGCGATAAACTGGGCTGCCTGACCTGAAGAGGTGGCCACGGCACCCACGCCCCCTTCGAGGGCCGCCATACGCTTTTCAAAAACGTCGGTGGTGGGGTTTTGCAATCGGGTATAGATATTCCCGAACTCTTTCAATCCAAAAAGATTGGCGCCATGTTCTGCGCTTTTAAACGAATACGCTGTGGTCTGATAAATAGGGACAGCTCTTGCGCCGGTTACCGGATCAGATTCCTGTCCCGCATGTACCTGCAATGTTTCAAAATGTTTTTTTCTCATATCGTGCAAAATTAATACTTTGCAAAAATAGGATAAATAATGAGAAAATGTCAAAGAATGCAGGAAATGAGTAGTAAATTAACACTTACTCAGAAAAGAGGCGACCCCTTGCAATCATGCATGCGCCAATGATACCGGTTTTATTTTTCAATTTGGAGGATACAATTTTTGTGTCTTTGTTGACCAGGTTGAGTGAATATTTCCGGACGGAGCTGCGGATGGGCAACATGATAAATCCCTCAGTCTCGGCTACCTGTCCGCCTATGACGACCAGTTCCGGGTTAAAGATGTTGATAAGGCCGGCGATGTATTTTCCCAGTTTGTATCCCACCTCTTCCACGATTTCTATGCACAACGGATCTTCCTGGTTGGTTGCTTTGATGATGTCGGTGAGGGTGAGCTTGTTTATATCTTTCACCATTTCGGTGAGGATGGTACTTTCGCCATTGGCCACACGTTCAAGTATGTTCCTGTGAATTGCAAGGCCGGAAGCTTCTGTTTCGAGGCATCCCTTTTTACCGCAATGGCAGATGATCTCATTCTCGAAGATGGGAAAATGGCCGAATTCGCCCGAGAATCCCGATTTGCCATAATAGGGTTTGCCATCGATGATGATTCCGATGCCGAGGCCCCAGGAGACATTGACAAAGATCACGTTCTGTTCTCCCTCTACCGCACCCTTCATGTATTCGCCATAGGCCATGGCGCGGGTATCATTGTCGATTCCCACGTTATAATTCAGTTTCTTGGTCAGTATTTCACTGATCGGGTGTTCGCTGAAATAAAAACTGCTGTAGCTGTAACCCGATTCGGGATTCACCCGACCTGAAATATTGAGGTTGATGTTAAAAATCTTCTGTTTGAGTTCACCCGTCCTGTCGATGAAGTTCTGGATGTGCCCGCAAAGCACGTCGAACGACTCCGGTGTACTTTCATAGGTATAGGAGATTCCCATCTGGTTATCCACGATGTTTCCGGTAAAATCCATCAGTGCGATATTCAGGTGGTGACGGCTCATGTCTACCCCCACGAAATAAGCAGAGGAAGGTTTTAACCCGTAAACAATAGGATGTCTGCCTCCCGGCGTGTTGATCTTGCCGAACTCGGCAATCAATCCCTGGTCGGTAAGTTCGGCAATGAACTTGGTGACGGTTGGTACACTTAATTCAAGTCCTTTGGCCAGTTCCGAAATTGTGTCATTTCCGGTAGTAATAAAATGAGTGATAATGTCCTTCTTTATTTGGATGTTTTTCGGACTTTTATCGCTTTTCAAAAAAAAGTTTTTTACCATAATTTCTTAAACTTAGTAATGTACATAGAGTGTGCTAATAATTAGCTTCTATTGCAGAAGCTATCCAACAAGTCCATTCTGATCGGTCAAAACGTAACTCCCTGCATCCGAAGGGTTGATTACAGATTCATTATAATGAATGTAAAACTTACAAAATTACGAAAAAATCCAAATTATCAAAATAAAAAAAAGAAGTTCATTGTTTTGCGGTTTTTTAATATAATTGTTTTGTTTTTTAGATATTTTCCGCATCTTTGTGAAACAGAAAACAAGCTTTTTGAGTTGTTTTTTCTTATAACCCTTTTTACAAACAATTAATTTCAACGCTGTGAATTACTTTTATCTTGTACCCGCCGCTTCTGTAGTGGCCCTGTTCTTCGCTTTTTACTTCTATAAAAAGATGATGAAAGAGAGTGAAGGCACTGAGAAAATGAAATCAATTGCCGGTTATGTACGCGAAGGTGCCATGTCGTACCTCAAACAACAGTACAAGGTGGTGATCATGGTTTTTGTTGTGCTTGCCCTGCTTTTTGCCGTGATGGCCTTTTTCGGCCTGCAAAACAATTGGGTTCCCTTTGCCTTTCTCACGGGTGGATTCTTCTCGGGACTGGCCGGTTTCTTCGGCATGAAGACGGCGACTTATGCATCCGCAAGGACCACCAACGCAGTGCGCCGTTCGCTCAATAGCGGGCTGCAGATTGCTTTCCGTTCCGGAGCCGTCATGGGTCTGGTCGTAGTAGGGCTGGCCCTGCTTGATATTTCGGCCTGGTATTTTATTCTCAACTCTTTTATTGACGAAGCCGATGCCGGACACAAGCTGATCATGATTACAACCACCATGCTGACCTTTGGCATGGGTGCTTCCACGCAGGCGCTATTTGCCCGTGTGGGAGGAGGTATCTATACCAAGGCGGCCGATGTGGGTGCCGATCTGGTGGGAAAGGTGGAGGCGGGCATCCCGGAGGATGATCCCCGCAACCCCGCTACCATTGCTGATAATGTGGGTGACAACGTGGGTGATGTGGCCGGCATGGGTGCCGACCTGTATGAGTCCTACTGCGGATCCATCCTTTCTACCGCGGCACTGGGCGCTTCGGCATTTGTATTAAACCCGTCGATGCAGCAGAATGCGGTATTTGCTCCGATGATTATCGCAGCCATTGGCGTTTTTCTGTCTATTCTGGGTATCTTTCTGGTGCGCACCAAAGAAAATGCAAGCGTAAAGCAACTGATGGATTCCCTCAACCGGGGTGTAAATGTGAGTGCGATACTGATTGCCATCTGCTCGTTTGGCATCCTGTATCTGCTCGGATTCAGCAACTGGGTTGGATTATCCTTCTCTGTGATTGCGGGTCTGGTAGCAGGAATTATCATCGGCCAGGGTACCGAGTATTTCACATCACACTCCTATAAACCTACCAGAAACATTGCCAAAAGTGCCCTCACGGGTCCAGCTACGGTGATCATCTCCGGCATGGGAACCGGCTTTGTCTCTACCGTGATCCCGGTGACAACCATTGTCGCCGCAATCCTCATTTCTTACCTGGCCGCCATCGGGTTCGATGTGCAGAACATGGTTTCGGCCGAAAACCTGAGCATGGGGTTATATGGCATCGCCATTGCGGCGGTGGGCATGCTCTCCACGCTGGGAATCACGCTTGCTACTGATGCGTACGGCCCCATTGCCGACAATGCCGGAGGTAATGCCGAGATGAGCGGGCTGGAACCTGAAGTGAGAAAAAGGACCGATATGCTCGATTCGCTGGGTAATACGACTGCTGCCACAGGAAAAGGATTTGCCATCGGTTCGGCGGCACTGACCGCATTGGCGCTGATGGCATCTTATATGGAGGAGATACGCATCGGGATGTTGCGCCTGGGAGACAATGTGATGCAGTTTGCCGATGGTGAAACCGTGGAGGTGTCCAGGGCGAGCTTCGTGGATTTCATGAATTATTTTGAAGTCACGCTGATGAACCCCAAGGTGCTTACGGGCATCTTTCTTGGATCCATGATGGCCTTTCTCTTCTGCGGGCTCACCATGAATGCCGTGGGCAGGGCTGCCCAGAAGATGGTGGAAGAAGTACGCCGTCAGTTTCGGGAGATACAGGGTATCCTTACCGGTGAGTCTACGCCCGACTATGCGCGCTGTGTGTCGATCTCAACCAAGGGGGCACAGCGGGAGATGTTGTTACCTTCGCTGCTGGCCATCTTTGCTCCCATTGCCACGGGTCTGCTGATGGGTGTAGCTGGTGTGATGGGGCTTCTGGCGGGCGGATTGGGTGCAGGCTTCGTGCTGGCCGTTTTCATGGCCAACTCGGGAGGCGCATGGGATAACGCCAAGAAGTATATTGAAGAAGGCAATTTGGGCGGCAAGGGTAGCGAAGCCCACAAGGCCACCGTGGTAGGCGATACGGTGGGCGATCCATTCAAGGATACCTCCGGTCCCTCATTGAATATCCTGATCAAGCTCATGAGCATGGTATCCATTGTGATGGCGGGGCTCACTGTGGCATGGAGCCTTTTGTAAATCGTTTTTTTAGTGATTATTATAAATTTGACTTGAGTCGTTTTCGATAACATTTTGTATATTTGAAGTCCGAAAAAATCACTGCTACAAAAAGAGTTATCAACATTCAAATACAACAAATTATGAGTTTTTTAACGAACGACAAGTTAACAATTGTAGGAGCTGCCGGTATGATCGGTTCCAACATGGCGCAGACTGCCGCCATGATGCGTTTGACCCCCAATATCTGTCTGTACGACCCGTTTGCACAGGGTCTTGAAGGCGTGGTGGAAGAGATGCGTCACTGCGGTTTTGAAGGCGTGAACTTCACCTTCTCCACCGATGTGAAGGAAGCATTTACCGGCACAAAGTACATGATCTCATCCGGCGGTGCACCCCGCAAGGAAGGCATGACGCGTGAAGACCTGCTGAAGGGGAACGCCGAAATCGCCGCACAGCTGGGTAAGGATATCAAGTCTTATTGCCCTGAACTACAGCATTTGACCATCATCTTCAACCCGGCAGACATCACCGGGCTGGTTGCATTGATCTACTCAGGCCTGAAACCCTCCCAGGTCACCACACTGGCTGCTTTGGACAGTACTCGTCTGCAGAGCGAGCTGGCCAAACATTTTGGTGTGGAGCAGAGCAAGGTGACCGGCGCCCGCACTTATGGCGGACATGGTGAACAAATGGCTGTATTCGCTTCTACCGCAAAGGTGGACGGCAAGCCGCTGACCGAACTGATCGGTACCGATGCACTCAGCAACGAAGCATGGGCCGACCTGAAGGTACGCGTGACCAAGGGTGGTGCCAACATCATCAAGCTGCGCGGACGTTCTTCATTCCAGAGCCCTGCTTACGCTTCAGTTGAGATGATCCGTGCCGCCATGGGTGGTGACGCCTTTCGCTGGCCTTCGGGTTGCTATGTGAACATTCCCGGTTTCGAGCATATCATGATGGGCATGGAAACCACACTGGATAAGAATGGCGTTTCGTTCGGCGACATCAAAGGAACCGATGCCGAGATTGCCGAACTGAAACAAAGCTACGGCCACCTGGTAAAACTGCGCGACGAAGTAATCGGCATGGGCATAATCCCTGCCGTGGATCAGTGGAGCAGCGTGAATCCCAACCTATAAAAAACAATTTTTTCATCACAGAAAGAGACGGCCAAAACCGTCTCTTTTTTATGTGTGCCGTGCCGCATACGACCTGTCTGCTATTGCGGGTCATAAGACAGCAACCGTCTGTCACCCTCAACATAAATCACCGAAGTAAGACAACCGGAGGGTAGTCATAAGACAGCAACCGTCTGTCACCCTCAACATAAATCACCGAAGTAAGACAACCGGAGGGTAGTCATAAGACAGCAACCGTCTGTCACCCTCCAGCTTACGCAGGTGGGTGATGTCCTGTGTCACTTCTAGCACGCCGAGGTACTCGCCCTCTTTTCCACGTACGGCATAATATTCTATCACAATAAACCGCTCTTGTTGAAATCCCGAGATCCAGAACATGGCCTTGCTCTCTTTGCCGCTTTTGAAATCTTTCAGAATCTGCTCCACCACGTGCACGCTACCGGGTGGGTGACACATACGCACATCGCGGCCGATGATGGAGCGGTTTCGCTCGAACACCCTGTTGGGGCTGTGCGAGAAGAACCGTACTTTGTCGTCCTTGTCCACGAAGGTGATATCGAGGGGTAGATGCAGAAAGAGTGCCTCCAGCTCGTCGGTATTGAAAGCGCCCGAAGAAAGCCTGATGCCATCTGACTTCGCATATTCCTGCTTTTCCACTTTCATACCCTGCGGATGCCATTCCTCTTCCGGATCATATAGGCAATATCCGAACTCGGGCGTCTCCAGATACACCCTGTACCACTCCTCTTCCTGGAGTGTATCCATGGCCATGGGAAAAAGGATCTCCTCCTCCTTCATGATCATGCCAGCGATCATCTCCACGGCATAGTCCAGTGCGGGCAGACCGGTTGCACGGAATGTGCCGGCCGATGAAGCCGGGGAGGTGAGCACCTCGTGCGCCTTATCCAGCAGCTCGCGTGTCTCGTCGTGCTTGCCCCACATCACCTTGGGAGGGCCTGTGATAAGATGTTTCTCCAGGAAGGGAAAAAGCAGATACTCCTTGCGCTTGTAATGCTTGTCGATGTCGGAGAAGTTGTTGAAGAGGGTGCGCAGCTGCATCAGGTAACCGGGTAGCTGGGCATCGTTGATGTCTGCGAACTTCTTTTTGATCTCTTTGTAGGCCTCAATCTCCTTTTCCAGTGCACGGTTCTCCTGCCGGAAAGTGTCTATAGGGTGTCCCGCAGGAATCTCCTTCGCTCCTCGCAGATCGATGCTCCCGTCGAGTACCGCCGTATGCAGATCACAGAAATCCAGTATCTCCTCTTCGGTGAGTGCGTTGCTGTTAATCAGTTCCTGCTCCACTTCCACCACCTCGTTGTAAGGAATATTTTCCAGTGTGCTGATCAGATGGCGGCGCAGCAGGGCCGGGTTTCCTCCGTTATGCAGTTCAAGAAGGAGGTGTTTTAGTTGCTCCTTGCGCTGTGTTGCATTGTTGATAAATTCACTCATAATTGTTCTTTTTTTTCAGACATTTACGTTCTGTTGTCTTTTTTGTCCACCCATCAATATCCTCATATCTTCATCCACGGTGGTGATGCCCGAGATACCGAAGTTGTTGACAAGCACGTTCACCACATTGGGCGAGAGAAATGCCGGCAGGGTGGGGCCGAGGTGAATATTTTTCACGCCCAGGGAGAGCAGCGCCAGCAATACGATCACCGCCTTCTGTTCGTACCAGGCTATGTTGTAGGCTATGGGCAGGTCGTTCAGGTCATCAAGTTCGAAAGCCTCTTTCAGCGTGAGTGCGATCTTGACGAGTGAATAGCTGTCGTTACACTGTCCTGCATCCAGCACGCGGGGGATGCCGTTGATATCGCCCAGGGGCAGTTTGTTGTAGCGGTACTTGGCGCAGCCGGCCGTAAGGATCACCGTATCCTTGGGCATATTTTCCGCAAACTCGGTGTAGTAGTTGCGTCCTTTCATCCTGCCGTCGCAGCCGCCCATGACGAAGAACTTGCGGATGGCACCCGTCTTCACTGCCTCCACCACCTTGTCGGCCAGTGCAATAACCTGGTTGTGTGCAAAGCCGCCCGTGATCTCACCGGTTTCAATCTCTTCGGGGGCGGCACATCGTTTGGCGTGTGCAATCAGCGCCGAGAAATCCTTGGGTTTCCCATCCTTCCGGTTGCCGATATGTTTGAATCCTTCAAACCCTGAGGCTCCCGTGGTATAGACCCTGTCGGTATAGGTCGATGATTTTTTTGGTGGTACAATGCAATTGGTGGTGAACAGGATCACGCCGTTGAAATGTTCGAAGTCCTCGGTCTGATGCCACCATGAGCTGCCGTAGTTACCCACGAAGTGACTGTATTTCTTGAATGCAGGATAATAGTTTGCCGGGAGCATCTCGCTGTGGGTATACACATCCACGCCGGTACCTTCGGTTTGTTTCAGCAGCTCTTCCATGTCCTTCAGGTCGTGTCCGCTGATGAGGATGCCCGGGTTATTGCGGACGCCCAGGTTCACCTTCGTGATCTCCGGGTGTCCGTAGCTCGAGGTGTTGGCCTTGTCGAGCAGCGCCATTACCTCCACACCATATTTGCCCGTTTCCAGCACGAGTGCCGTCAGTTTATCCACGGAAAGGGTATCGTTGGTAACGGCCACCAGTGCTTTTTGCATAAATGCGTAGATGCTATACTGTTCATGTTTCAGGTTGTATGCATGCTCCGCATAGGCAGCCATTCCCTTCAGTCCGTAGGTGACCAGTTCACGCAGCGAACGGATGTCTTCGTCCTTGCTGGCCAGCACACCCACCTCGAGGGCCTTTTCAGCCATTTCATCCTCGGTCTCACCGCTCCAGAAAGCTCCCTCATAGGTGATACCTTCCACGCTGCCTCCGGCGGAGATCAGGCGCTCTTTGGCGGCATTCCGCATCTCGTATGCCATCAGGATGCGGGTGATGAACCTGTTCCTGTCGAAATTGGCATTGGTGATCGTCATGAACAGGCTGTCGGTAATAAACCGGTTGATCTGGGGAATCTCAATCCCCAGTGTTCTCAGGCGTACCGTATAGTGGGATATCCCTTTGCAGAGAAACAGCAGCAGGTCCTGCATGTTGGCCACATCGGCCGTTTTTCCGCAGACACCCTTTACCGTGCAGCCCTCGTTTCTACTGGTTTCCTGACACTGATAACAAAACATTTTTTCCATATATGATTTTATTTTTGTGGTAATTTCCGATAACCGCTGCAAAATTATTGCTTCAAGGGTGCAATTTTTGTAACCTGAGTTACACACCGAATCGTTTAACGGATTTTAATCATTGTATTTTTTTATTTATTCTATCTTTGTGTACAAACAAAACAATGGCTGCATACGATTTGTCCTCCTGTCCGCTTTTCTTTCATCTCTCGCCCGGGGAGACGAATGATATTCTTTCACGCGCCGTGGAAGAAGAACGCAGGATAGAAAAGGGTCATTATGTGGTGAGGCAGGGCGATCCGGTACTGAATCTTTTTCTGCTTGCGGAGGGATTGGTTCGCACCGAGATGGTGACCAAGGAGGGAAATGTGCTGGAGATAGAATTTATTGAACCCGTGAGGCCACTCGCTCCCGCCTTTCTGGTGGCTGCCGAAAGCCGGTACCCCGTAGATGTGATCACCATGGAGGAGACTGTATTCTATGTGATCCCCAAATCCTCGTGGCTGAAGGAGATGATGCGGAACGAGACGCTCATGACCAACTTTATGCGGGTGAGTTCCAACATGACCGTCTTTCTCTCCAAGAAGGTGCAGATGATGTCAATCAAGAGCCTGAGAGGCAAGTTGTCGCTCTATATTCTTGAGAATACCGATCTCCGGGATCCCTCGTTCATATTGAGGAGAACACAGTCGCAGCTGGCCGAGTATTTCGGTGTGCAGCGCCCCTCGCTTGCGCGCACCCTGGGTGAACTGATCAGTGAAGGAGCCATCCGATTGTACAAAAGAGAGCTCACTGTACTCGACCGGCATAAGTTGGAAGAGATGGTATGAGGTGATTAAAAATAAAAAACCTATATTTGTTACTGGAAAGAAAAAAGTTACATTTCTAAATTATTATCTAAGTCATGAGTACCCAATTATCAAGAAGGAAATTTATCAAAACGGCCGCCGTGGGTGCGGTTGGTGTGGCCATCTTTCCGCAGTTCCTTGCCTCGTGTAAACAGAACAAGGCAGCAGGAAGCGGTGAAGAGGTTATTCGTCTCGGTTTTATCGGCCTTGGCCGGCAATCCATGTATCTGCTGAACGGTTACCTCGGTATGGAGGGCGTGCAGGTCGTGGCCGGGAGCGATGTGTATGGCGTGAAGAGGGAACGTTTTCTCAAGCGTGTGAATGAACATTATGCAGCGCAGGAACAGCCGCCTGTGGTGGAGGTATATGAAAATTACAAGGAGCTGATTGCCCGCGAAGACATCGATGCGGTGGTAATCGCCAGCCCCGACCACTGGCATGCATTTATGGCCAGAGATGCAGCTGCTGCAAAGAAAAACATCTATCTGGAAAAACCCCTCACCTTTACCATCAAAGAGGGACAGATGCTGGTGAAGGCTGTACGCGACAATGGAGTGATCCTCGCCGTGGGCAGTCAGCAGCGTTCCGATGTCAACTTCCAGCATGCTGTGAAGATGGTGCAGGAGGGCAAGATCGGAAAAGTGGAACGGATCAATGCCTATGTAGGTGGACCTCCCACGCCGTACGATCTGCCCGAGGAGCCGGTGCCAGCCGATCTGAACTGGCCAATGTGGCTGGGTCCGTCGGAGTTTGTACACTACAACGCACAGCTCGACCCGCCCATCTCGCTTGATCCGGAAAAGAACGAAGAGTTCTGGGGTGCCTGGCGCTGGTACAAGGAGCTGGGCGGCGGATTTACCACCGACTGGGGCGCACACATGTTCGACATTGCCCAGTGGGGCCTCGGCATGGACAATAGTGGACCCGTGGAGATCATTCCTGCCGGCTACAAAGACACAAAGTATCTCACTTTCAAATATGCCGATGGTGCAGTGATGACCGAGGAGCCGTTCAACGAAAAACAAACCAAGGGCGTGAAGTTCTGGGGTGACAAAGGTTGGATAGAAGTATCAAGGGAACATTTCCTGGCATCCGATGACAGCCTATTGCCTCCGGTTGTGGAAGCTACCGAAGGGGCTTACGAGACCAAGATTCCCCATCTGGAGAATTTTGTCAACGCGCTGAAGAGCAAGAGCGATCCGGTGGTTCCCGTGGAGATCGGACACCGTTCCTGCACCGTCTGTACCCTGGGGAATATTGCCTACGACCTGGGCCGTCCCATCAAGTGGGATCCCGCTACCGAGGCTTTTGTAGACGACGCCGAAGCCAGTGCGCACCGGCTGTTCAACAAAACCTACAGTGAAGGATATACACTTTGACGGATATCCGGTACTGAATAAAAAAAAAGCTGCCTGCGGGCAGCTTTTTTTATTTCCTATTGCTTTGCCGGTTTGAGCAGGATGCCCAGTTCTTCTAGCTGCTCCTGTTCCACCCGCGAAGGCGCATCGATCATCACATCGCGGCCGGCATTGTTCTTGGGGAAGGCGATGCAGTCTCGGATGCTGTCGAGACCTGCGAAGATGGAGACAAAGCGATCCAGTCCGAAGGCTATCCCACCATGGGGAGGCGCACCATATCTGAAGGCGTTCATCAGGAAGCCGAACTGTTCCTGTGCCCGTTCCGGGGTGAAGCCCAGCACCGAGAACATCTTCTGCTGCAGCTCGCTGTTGTGGATACGGATGGAGCCGCCACCAATCTCCACGCCGTTGATCACCAGGTCGTAGGCATTAGCCCGCACAGCACCCGGATCGGTATCCAGCAGGGGGATGTCCTCCGGCTTGGGAGAGGTGAAGGGATGATGCTTCGCGAAGAAACGGTTCAACTCCTCGTCCTTTTCCAGTAGGGGGAAGTCCACCACCCACAGGCATTTGTAGTTGTTCTTGTCCCTCAGTCCGAGGCGTGACCCAATCTCCAGTCGGAGTTCGCACAGTTGCTTCTGTGTCTTTTCTGTGTCGCCTGCCAGCATCAGGATCAGGTCGCCCGGTTTTGCGTGGCAGCGCTCGGCCCACTGTTTGAGGTCGGCTTCGCTATAGAATTTGTCCACCGACGACTTCAGCGATCCGTCTTCGTTGTAACGCACATAGATCAGTCCCTTGGCGCCAATCTGGGGACGTTTCACAAAGTCGGTCAACTCATCCAGCTGCTTGCGGGTATACGCTGCACATCCTTCCGCGCAGATGGCACCCACATAGGCTACCGAGTCGAAGACTACGAAATCGCGTCCCTCGGTCAGGTCCTTCAGTTCTGTGAACTTCATTTCAAAGCGGATATCCGGCTTGTCCGAACCATACTGCTGCATGGCATCGGCATAGCTTATGCGGGGAAAATCTGGAATTTCCATCCCCTTGATTGTTTTGAAGAGATGTTTGGTAAGCCCTTCAAAGGTATTCAGTATATCTTCCTGTTGCACGAACGACATCTCACAGTCGATCTGTGTGAACTCCGGCTGACGGTCTGCCCGCAGGTCCTCGTCGCGGAAGCACTTCACGATCTGGAAGTACCGGTCGAACCCCGACACCATCAGCAGCTGCTTGAAGAGTTGCGGCGACTGGGGCAGGGCATAAAACTCACCCTGGTTCATGCGGGAGGGTACGATGAAGTCGCGCGCCCCCTCGGGTGTGGAGCCAATCAGTACCGGTGTTTCCACCTCCAGGAAAGCCCTTTCGTCGAGGTAGCGGCGTGTCTCGAAAGCCATTCTGTGTCGTAGCTCCAGGTTCTCGCGCACCACGTTGCGGCGCAGGTCCAGATAGCGGTATTTCATCCGCAGCTCGTCGCCGCCGTCGGTCTCCGTCTCAATGGTGAAGGGCGGTGTTTGTGAAGCATTCAACACAGTCAGTTCAGAGGCAATGATCTCGATGTCGCCGGTGGGGATATGGCTGTTTTTGCTGGAGCGTTCCTTTACGATGCCGGTGACCTGTATCACCCACTCGCGACCCAGCTTGTTGGCCTGCTCGCACAGGTCGTGATTTACCTCCTGGTTAAAGGAGAGCTGTGTGATTCCGTACCTGTCTCTCAGGTCGATAAACGTCATTCCTCCCATCTTGCGGATCTTGGATACCCAACCCGCCAGTGTTACTTCCCTGTTTGCATCGGCCAACCTGAGTTCGCCGCATGTGCTGTTTCTGAACATATCAATAACCGTTATTTAGCGTTGCTTTTGCGGTACAAATGTACACAATTATCGTGTGAAATGCTTCAATTACATTAGTCGTTTTCTGCGCTCGGCAAAACAAATAAATTTGTTCTGCTCTTGCTTGACGAAAACGTTCATATCTTTATCACTTTATCGGCCACCTGCTCGAACTCTTTCAGGTGTGTGGCCATCAGGATGGCGATGCCCGGGTGTTGTGCCTGAATGTTTTGGAATATGGCAATTGCGTTTTCCGTGCTGATGCCCGCCGTGGGCTCATCCACCACCAGCAACTGGGGTTTCTTGAGGAGCGCCTGTGCCAGCAGCAGTTTCTTCCGCTGTCCACCGCTCAGTGTTTCGCCGTTCTCACCCAGCCAACTCCCCAGTCCTTCCGGCAGGGAAGCACGCCACGAAGCCAGGTCCACCGTCTCCAGCGCCCTGTCTATCTCCTCGTCGGCATAGCCTTCGAAGTTCTCACGCAGCGTGCCGGTCAACAGATACGCTTTCTGGGTCACGTAGATGGTTTCAGGCACCGGGAGGTGGCGCAACTCATCCGTTCCATTCCAGGTCAGTGTTCCCCCCTCCCTGTACTCCGGATAGAAGAGGCTGTTCAGCAGGGTCGTTTTGCCCTTGCCGGTCTCCCCGTAGAGGGCGACCCATTCGCCCCTGGCGATCTCCAGCGACACCGGCCCCACACGTACCGGAGTGCCGGGTACTACCGCTTCAATGTTTGCCATGCGCAGCTGCTTTAATGGGTCGGAGACAGCGACTACCTCTGCCGGTCCAGCACTCCCGCCTGCTCTCTTGGTCTCGCCTTGTTCATGGCTTGCAGCGACCACTTCTGCCTGTTCAACCCCTTCATCAAAAATCGATTTTATATCCCTTACTTGCTGTTCCACCGCACTCTTTTCCGATTTCCCGGAGAAGAGCATCTCGGCCAGCTCTGCTTGGGCCATGATGCCAAAGAAGATGCCAATGGCGAGGGATGCGTCCAACTGCTGCTGACCCGAATGCCAGAGGAGGAAGGCGGCGATATAGCTGAAGCCGAGGCCGGCAATGAGCTGCAGGTAGAAGGAGTTGAACTGGATCTTGTTTTCCAGTCGTTCCAGCTGCTGCCGCATCTGCTCGTGGCGGTCAATCGCTTTCTCCTCCAGGTTGTATTTCGAGATCTCTATTCTCCCCCTGAAGCCCTCCATCAGTATCTGGTGTGTCTCCTCACGCACCGCTTTCAGCTGTAGGTGCAACTGTTTGTTCCTGCGGAAGGTCAGCTGAGGCACCAGAAACAACAATACTGTCGATGAGATCAGAAACTCGATGGCGATCACCTGAGAGAAGAATGCCACGAAAAGGGTATAGATGACGATTGTCAGAATCAGTGCTGCAAAAGGCAGCAGCCACAGCAGGATGTGATTCAGTATCTGGTCGGTGCCGTGGGTGCTGTTTTCAAGGAGCGATGAGTTGTTGCTCACCTGTTTGCGGAAGTAGGGTAGCCGGGCGACCGACGAAAATATTTTTAATTGCAGGCTTTGCTGCACGCTCAGTGTGGTCTTGTGGTTCTCCAGCCGCTCGAAATATCGGGTGGCGGTACGCAGCAGCGACAGCAGCCGGATGATGGAGGAGGGGATAAGGTAAGCGAATGCCGTGTTAGCTGTAACAAATACCACGCTACAGATGGCCAGGAACCATCCCGAGAGGGCTGGCATGGTCACGAAGGCCACCGTCCAGAGGGCCAGCAGAAGAAATCCTTTCCGCCATTGTCCCCTGAAGGGTCGCAGAATATGGGTCACCATAAACTCACGCATAGGCCATCTGTTCTCCCCAGTTTAAGTTAAGCACCCTGTGGGCCACTTCTTCGAACCGCTGTTCATGGGAGGCCACAATTACCAGTCGTTCCCCTGCCATCTTCACAATCTCCTGCAGGATAACCTCTACCGTGCCGGCATCCAGGTTGGCTGTAGGCTCATCGAGGATCGCCACCGGCCGTGGGTGCATCATCATTCGTGCCAGGGTTACCAGTTGTCGTTCACCGCCGGAAAGCTGTCTTCCGTTGTGAGTTAAAACGGTATCCCATCCATCCTCCTTTTTTGCGACAATCTGCTGCATGAATTCGGGAAAGGATTCTTCGCCGGTCGTTTCCCGTTGCAAGAGGAGGTTATAGTGTAGCGTACCGTCGAAGATAAACGGAAACTGGTTCATGTAGGTCGTATTCGCTTTAAGCCAGTGGCGGGACCAAACGTTATCCCGTCTGTTGACCGAAACGGTCCCTTCGTGTGCGGCAAGACTGCCGGCGCATATTTTGAGGAGGGTCGATTTTCCCGATCCCGAGATGCCTTTCACCAGCACTAGTCCTTTTTTGGGAAATTGTTGATGAATCTCGTGTAGCACCTTCACCGGCGAGTCGGGATAAGCAAAGCTGAGGTTGCTGATTGTGATATGGTCAAATGTTTCATCCAGATCTGTAGGTGGTGTTTCCGCCGTGCGGGTAAGCAGTGGCATCAGCAGGTCGGCCGCAGCCAGTGCCCTGTTCCGGTCGTGATACGCACCCACGAACTTCCGGATGTAAAAGAAGAAATAGGGCGTGATGGTAAGCAGGAACAGCGCCGTGCCAAAGTCGTACCCCTTGCCGTAGTTAGGGCCGTTCATGATTCCCATCAAGCTGAAGCCAAGGTAAATGGCGATGGCGGCAATGGCGATGGTGACAAACAGTTCAAGCACTGCCGAGGAGAGGATGGCCACCCGCATCACGCCGATGGTTGCCTGGTTGAGCTCTTCGCTCTTGCGCGACAAGAAACGGTATTGCGGTAATAGATTGTCGAGGTTGACGATCTCTGTAACCGTTTTCAGCCGGTTATAAAATACGGCCGAATATTTCAGGAAAAGTCCGGTATGTTTCTTATGTATTGCTTCGGCTCCAATACCGATGACAGCCATCTGCACGGGGATTACGAAAAGGGAGACCATCAGGATGAGTGCCACCCATTTTTCCAGGAAGAAGCAGATCACCAGCAGCAGGATGCTCACCACGGCCGTCGCCACGGAATAGGGAATAAAAAATGCAAAGTAGGGCTTCAGGTCGTCACTGATTTTGGTCATATACAGCGCGCCGGTGGTGGAGTCGAACCGGTTTTCCCGCATCAACACCGGGTAAAGCTCCTTTTTGATGCCGGCCACAATGGTATTTCCAGCCCGGTAGTTGGAACGCGACTCGAAGTGGGCGAAAAGGTACCGCCCTGCAAGGAATGCCAGTGCCGACAGCAGCGTCTTGGGGAGCAGGTTTCCATTGTTGAGCCACGAAGCTGCGAATTCAGACAAATACCAGCTGAAGGCCGCAAAGCTCCCCGCGCTGAGCAGGGTGAACAGCGAGGCAATGGCATAGGTACTCCTCGCCGCTGCCATTCTTTTGCCGAGCCATCCGGAGGCACTCTGTTGTTTTGTACTCATCGATTGCCTGTGATTTTTAATTTCCCTTAACTCGGGGATGTGGGTGATGAGGGACAAAGATAGTTATTTTGGATTCCAATACAAAAGCCGGCCGGAGAAGATAGATCGAAATTTAATTTTAGAAGCAATCCTTTTTGTTTCTCAGAAAAATATACTACTTTTGCATCCGCGAATCACATCCACTCGCAATGTTTCGGGGTGTAGCGCAGTCCGGTTAGCGCACCTGCTTTGGGAGCAGGGGGTCCCAAGTTCGAATCTTGGTACCCCGACGTTGAAAATCAAACACTTATCTGAATATTCAGGTAGGTGTTTTTTTTGAGAACACACAATTAGCGTATCAGATCACTTTTATTTCCTACTCCGCTGATTACAAATTGCCTCGTTGCTGTAACCCGATTTTTTTAATCATTATTTTTAGAAATCTTCATCAAAGTAGTTGCTGGCGAAATTTTCACCGATATTTTGAATGAAATGAATCATATTATTCGCCCCAAACATTATTTATTGGTACTGCTTGTAAATTATTACCTCCAAATCCGCCCAACACATGTTCTCCCGTATACAGCAAAATGCCTTTTTTAAATTTAGGGCCTGCCAATTGGGCTAACTTCTTTAGACCTTTAAAGTCATCTGGTTTCAAGGACGATTTTGATTTAATTTCGATTCCATAGATCATCTTTTTTTGATCTTCGATCACCAGGTCCACCTCAGCACCTTTGTGCATGCTAAAATGCATTAATTTTAATGGGTCGTTGAACCAACTGATCTGTTTCTGGATCTCCATGGCTACAAAATTTTCTACAAAATGTCCTGCCTGTGTTCGGTCTTGCAATAGGTCGTCGCCATTATTCGCCAGCTGACACAATAAGCCGGTATCATTTAAAAATATTTTTGGGGATTTCACAAATTGCCCTTCAGCATGGGGAGTCCATGCGGGAATTTTTACGATCATAAAAACCTGTTCCAACAATGCCATATAACGTTGAAAAGAACTGTTCTTGATTCCAGTCAATCGGGCAATGTCAGACATGTTGATTGTGCTTCCCACTCTCACGCTCAGCAGGTTTAAGATTTTAGGCATGAATATCAGGCCATCAATATTGGCCAGGTCTCGAATGTCTTTTTGCAGGATAGATTCCATATAAGCTTGCAGCCACTTTGCTCTTCTGCTATCCGAGGTACGGTTTATAACTTCGGGATATCCCCCTCGTCTTATCAGTTTAATAATCTCTTCCCAACTCGTAGGAATAGACTTGAAGTTATTCTTGTCTTTGATTAAATTATCCAGGAAAACACTTTTACTTCCAGTTATTTCATCAACAGAAAATGGCCAAAGCTGGTGTGTTTCGATTCTTCCGGCTAATGAATCTGCTATTTTGGGTTGAAGCATCACATTGGCAGATCCTGTAAGGATGATTCTACGATTGCGATTGTCATCAATCAATTTCTTTAGACTTAAAAATAGCTCAGGTGCGCGTTGTACTTCATCAATAATTATATTCTCTCCAATATCCAACAAGAAACCCATTGGATCTGAATGAGCAGTGGCTAATACCGACGGGTCGTCCAAGGTGACATATTTACCAGAAAAAACTCCATCTTTTAATAACTGTTGACAAAAAGTGGTCTTTCCGGTTTGCCTTGCCCCTGTTATCATTACCACTGGCGTGTCTTCCAGTGCTTTTGATATCTGCGTATATATAAAACGTTTAATCATGTCTAATTTACTGCAAATATAATAATTTGTGGGTAAATATGGACAATTTTGTGGGTAAAAATGGAATTACTTTCGACGTAAAACATGCCCCTGGGTAATCGGTGGATTCTGGAAACGAGAGCCACATCTTTATCGACCGAAGTTTCCAACTGTGTCATCAGATAACTGACCACTGGGAGCCGACCCCATCGCGTGGTGAGCCACTTGTTTATTATGGCGCCAGGAACCAGTATTTCGCGGTTTCATCCGTCGAGAAGAAATTTATCAAAAGATCAGCAACCTTTTTTCTGCCGGACATGCTTGGGTGTGTACCGTCTGTTTGGAAATCGTCCCGTACCCAATAAAGACCGTCGCTTCTCGGAGTGGTACCATTGGCCCAAAGATATGGTCCCCAGGAAAGCCAGGCTGCATTAGGATTTGCACCTGCGAAACTTAATTCGTTGTCTCCGTTGATCTGCTCTTCGATTAACTTTTTTATTGTCCATCCCGTGTACCACGCAAAAGGTTCGGGATTTAGTTTTGTTGTGGCGTAACCGGCATAAATCCTGTTGCTTAAATAGACTATTTTTAGGTTTGGAAATTTAGATTTCAACATCTTCATGACCGATTTGTACTTCATTTTCAATGCGTTGGGATAAGTAACGAAGGAGGTGTCCGAAGGTCCGGCTTCTGCTTCCTTAAACCAGATTATCTGAACCTGTGAGGGAGTCAGACCGCCATTGGCCAAACGAGTATTTACAGCGTTCCAATAGGGAGCTTCCGGGTTGTTTATTTTATTAATATCCTGACCTCCCTGGGCACCGTCGATCAAAACCAGTTTCGGATGTTTGCCAGTGAAAGTTTTCATCTGGTCAATAAAAGCGGATGTCTCCTGGGTGGTGTTCGACATGCCGACGGACATCCATACTATTTTACCATTGGCTACGTCTTCGACACCCGATTCATTTAATGGACGAATGAATTTTGAAATTTCAATGCCGGCATTGTTGTGGGCGGATGGCCTTTGGTTTGATCCATTTGGGTACAATCCACCTTGAACTCCACGATAAGTTGCACCGTCAAAATCAATTAAAGGAGTAGGGATTGTTATTTCCTTCTTGACAATAACTTCATCCTCGTTTTTATCTATTCCCTTGTCGCAAGCCGTTAATAGCAGAACAAGGGTAATAAAAAAGAAATAATTCAGGATTTCCACAGGCTTTAATTATTGGAAATTATTTGTAATTGAACCTAGTCAGCACCTGTAAGACTTTTTATCACATCCACTTCGTCCTGTTTATAAGGCGTTCCGTCCTGATGAAAAATATCATGAAACCAAAGTTTTGGTTGGGCTCCGTCCGGCATAGGGGTGTCCCACGCGTAAATAGTGTTTGTTTTTCCTGAAACCAGTCCCCAGTTATAAGCTCCAATCTGTTCTCTTTTCAATATCGGTAAAATATCTTTAAACAAACTGTTGCGCGTGCGTGCCATATATTCGGTACATATTAGCGGTTTGGAAGACAATGATCTTAATGTATCGATATACCATTTGTGATTAATGGAATCGCCATAATTATGATATGTAATCACATCCGAATTTTTAATTTGATAATCAGTCAATTCTTTCAGATCCCATTTCCACACACCAACTGATAAGGGTTGTGAAGGATTAATCTCCCGTCCCCATTTGAAAACTTTTTCGAGCAAAGGCATACTTTTGTTTCCGTGATCCGAATTTCCAGGTTCGTTATACAAATCCCACAAAACGATTCGTTTGTCGTTACCAAATGAAGAGAGAATGTCTTTTACGTATTTTTCCAACGAACCGACCATGCCCGGATTGATATGGATTGAATCTCCCGGATCTTGCACCCATCCCGAGTTGTGGATGCCCGGTTTCGGTTCCGGCTGTTTGCCCGCCTGGTAAGTAGGGTTCCAGCAATCGTCGAAGAGTACAAAAAGCGTTGAAATACCGTGTTTATCTGCAATGTCCAGGTATTGATTCATCCTGTTTTTAAAGCCAGTGGTGTCGATTTGCCAGGCCAGATGGTGCAAATAAACACGCATGGAATTAAATCCGATGCTTTGAGCATAGCCCAATTCACGATCAATGGTTTCGGGATCAAAGGTTTCGGCTTGCCACATTTCAAGTTGATTAATGGCTGTACTCGGAATGAAATCGCTTCCTCTCAGCCAGTCTACACCGTTATACCATGTGTTTGCCTGTTCATCGGTCCACACTTCACGAATCGGTTTTTCGCTTGTCTCATTCTTTTTTTGCGATTGATTGCACGAAACCAAGGTAATCGCTGTTGCCATCACTAACGATAAAAAAAAGTACTTTTTCACATTCATTTTTTATTGAATAAAACTAATAACATATTTATTTTTCATTGATTAATTCAGGATTTATTCCGTGCTTTTCCATAATTTATCCATACAAAAAGAGTAAATTCAGGATTTCCACAGCCCTTGATTATAGTGTACTATTTGTGATTGAATCTACAATGTGAAATAACCAAAGATGTGACCGATGCAAATTTAGTTTAAATTTTTCTTTTTATTTACAACTTTTCAATAATCATGCATTTCTCATGCAATGCAAAGTCTGTATCTACCTCTTCAAAAAATCATAGCCAACAATAATAATTGGAACCCGTAATGCATTTGGATCATTATTTGTTTTAATATTCCGTGAAATTTATCGTACTTTATTATAAAATAACTCGCCGTATTTCCTGATTACGATATCGAAAAGCATCGTAACGATCCCGTCTATCTGACCATCGAGAGAGCGATGCTCAAGTGCGCATCCACTCAGTAATCAAAATGCAAAGCGTGTCGGGACTTGTGATTGGACTAGAAACTACCGGAACGGATGATCAGGCGTGCGTTTAGATTCTCAATCCGGTTATCATTGGAGGTAACCGGTTTTCCGTTGATTTTCACGTTTTCCAGTATCACCTCATGCACGGTGTGTTTATCGCCATTTTAAACAACAGCTTGTCGGTGCTTTCCGAATTGATGAAATTTCGCATGCTTCCAATCGCACCATACTGGAATTGAAATGATTGCACTTGAGTCAATCGATTTAGAGAATCAGATCCTTCCAATCGCACCATACTGCTATAATTACAACCTTACGTGATTATCCTCCCGAGTAATCAAGCAATATTAGAATTATACAAACGCATGGCCTCCTCGGTGCTTCGTGATATTGTAACGGTATTTAATCGGGGTAGCTGACCGGTGCGGTCAGCAAAACTACCTGAT
The DNA here is from genome assembly GCA_001768325.1 of Bacteroidetes bacterium GWC2_46_850. GTDB lineage: Bacteria > Bacteroidota > Bacteroidia > Bacteroidales > Dysgonomonadaceae > Proteiniphilum. Next base: position 164,256 of record MENQ01000024.1, read on the forward strand.
TGGAGATTGGACTGAAATATTGGTTGAACTTATTCTTGTCAAAAAAACAGAGACTACGGATCCGGGACCGGTAGCAGCACCACCACCATATCCATCACATTGGTGCGGGTATTGCCGGTGATGATATGCCCTCCGGCCTGTTGGAAAAAGTGGTAGGAGTCGAACCGGGAGAGGTGGTCGAAAGCATCGACCTGTTTCTTCCGTGCATCTGGGAGGGTGCGACTGTCCACCACTGCGCCTGCCGCATCGGTGGGACCATCGGTGCCGTCTGTACCGGCACAGAGGATGGTGATCTCCCTGGCGGAATCTATATGCGTAGCCAACCGGAGTGCCAGGTGTTGGTTGCGTCCGCCCAGCCCTGTGCCGCTCACCTGCAATGTGGGCTCCCCGCCAAAAAGGAGGCAGAGCGGTTTAGCGAGATTTTGATACGGAGCCTCTTCAATGGTGTGGAGAATAAAATCTGTCACAACGCTGTAATCCCCCTGCAGTGCATCGGTGATGATGTGTGCTTCAAAACCGAGCTCCCCGGCCCTGCGGGCCGCTGCCTCGAGCGCCAGCCGGTTGCTTCCGACAATATGGTTGTAGACGTGACTGAAGACAGGATCTCCCGGTTTCGGTGTCTCCGGAAGAAGAGCTGCCGCCCCCCGGCGCAGATGATCCAGTAGCATTGCTGGAAAACGATCCCCGAGCGCATATTTCCCTATTACGGTCAGTGCATCGGCGAAGGTGCTGCTGTCGGGAGCTGTGGGACCGGAGGCGATGACATCCAAAGGGTCGCCAATCACATCGGAAAGAATCAGCGTGATCACCGTGGCGGGAGTAGCTGCCTTGGCCAGCTGTCCCCCCTTCACCCCGGAGAGATGCTTGCGGACGGTATTGATCTCGGAGATGTCGGCGCCGCAACGTACCAGCAGGTCACTGGCCTGTGTCAGATCGTCGAGGGTGGCTCCTTCAGGGACATCGGCCATCAGTGCCGAGGCACCACCGGAGATCAGGCAAATCACCAGATCATCTTTCTCCGCCCGGCGGGCCAGCGCAAGCATCCGCCGTGTGGCCTCCACCCCGGCAGCATCGGGTAACGGATGCCCCGCCTCGGTAAGGGTGAGACGGCTCAGCATGCTCCCATGTCCATACTTGGTCACCACAAGCCCATCGGTGATGAGGTCCCCCATGATATTCTCCGTCTCCTTCGCCATCAGTGCCGCCGCCTTGCCCGCCGCCAGCACATATACCCGTCCGTCCGGGGAAAGTGGGTAGGTGCGGCCTGCTATATGCAGCAGGCTGCCCTCCCGGTTGACCTGTTGCGCTATCAGCCTGTCGGGGAGAACGTGTTCCACGCCAGCAAGAAATATCTGTTCTGCGATTTTTCTCATGGCAGGTTACATTATAATAGAAAAAGGGATAGTAGCCAGACACAGCAGAAAGTGACCAGGCCCATCACGATGGTGGCTGATGAATAGACCTTCAGCGTGGTATTGGAATCGATACCGGAGAAACGGGAGATGACCCAGAAGTAGGAGTCGTTGGCGTGCGAGATCATCATCGAGCCTGCACCCATCGCGAGCATGGTAAGTATTTTCCCGTTTTCGGAGTCCAGTCCCAATGCGGACAGCATGGGCATTATCAGTGAGGCGGCCGTGATGATGGCCACCGTGGAGGAACCCTGCGCTGTCTTCAGGATGAAGGCGATAAGAAAGGGTATGGCAAGCCCCAATCCCGTTTGCAGAAAGAAATCACCGGCGAAGGCTCCTACGCCCGTTTCCTTGATTACCAGACCGAACATACCACCGGCTCCCGTGACAATGAGGATTGGGCCCGCTTTCTCAATTGCCGACTCAAGCACGCCATTAATCTCTTTTATCGACTTGTCTTTCAATAAAAACAACGATAGGAATACGCCGATCAGCAGGGCAATGATGGGTTGCCCGAGAAATAACAACGATCTGGACAAGAAGTGAATATCGGACACATTGAGTACCGTGAGCAAAGAACCCACCGCTATAAGAAAAAGAGGGACGGCGATAGGTAGTAACGAAAGACGGACCGGGGGCAATTGATTTTCGGCCCGGGTTTCTGTTTCGGGAAATCCTGCCCGGGAAAATGCTGTTCCAGAATGTTCTATTCCGGGAAGTGCTGTTTCCAGGCGGACCGTTCCATCATAAGATGCTTTTCTTGTTTGCCACCGAATCCAAAAGAAAGCGGACAGTGCGGGTGGAACGGCAAGAACTGCCCCCAGCAATATCAACAGTCCGATATTGGCATGTAAAATACCTGCTGCAGCTAACGCCCCGGGATGGGTGGGGATGAGACAATGAACTGAATAGAGTGAAGTGGCCAGCACAAAGGCAATAAAGGGCAGCGTAATTCGGGCTTTGGAACTGAACGACTTTGCCAGTCCGCTCAGTATGATATAACCGGAATCACAAAATATGGGCAACCCCACAATAAAACCTGTAATTCCCATGGCCGAAACGGCTTTACGGTGGCCTGTGCGGGAAAGGATATAATTTGCAATGGCGACTGCGCCACCCGTCTTTTCGAGTATGACGGCAATAACGGCTCCGAAAATAATAAGAAACCCGATGGATGCCATTGTACTGCCAAAGCCCTGTTTCAGGATTTCAACCACTTCTTTACCGGGAAGAACAGCCAAAGCCAATAATAAAGCGACGAGAAACAGGGAGGCAAATGCATTGAGCCTGGTTACAGATGTGAGTATGATGATCAGTATGATACTCAACAGTACAAAGATGGAAATGGTAATGATACTCATATCATCTTTGTTTATCTGCGTCCGCTACTGGTACTGCGGGTCGTTGTTTCACTCCCGGAACTGCGGGTGTTGGGCGTGCTGCTACGGGTTTCGGTCGTCCTCCCCTCCCCGGAGCTTTCGCGCATCTGCCGTTCTACCCGTACGGGTTGGCCGATGGAACCACCATAGTAGTTGGTCTCCTCTGAACGGCTGGTGCTTGTGCGCTGCGTTGCGGGTGCTGTAGGCGTTTGTGTCGTATTTGCGCGGCTGTTAGCTGTCCGGTCGGCAGCTGTGCGGTTCGTGGTCGTCCTGCCGGTGGTTGTCCGGTTGATTGCCGGAGTGGCATCACGGCTGGTGATTCGTCCCTCGTCGGCATTCCCGAGACGTCTTACATCTTCCGGCGACGGGGTCACACGTTGCGATACACGGCGGGTGACCTCCTGCTGTACGCGCCGGTCGTCGGTAGAGTATCTGAAGTTACGTCCTTCGCGAATGCTTCTGTCTCCCCATTCGCGGGCGCGGTTCCGCTCGTTTTCCTTCCAGTAGACGGCCCGTCGCCCGTTTTCGTTGTAGGCCCTTACATACGGGATATTACTGTAGTCGTAGTAGTCAATATAATAATAGCGCGGGTAATGTGAATTATAATATTGATGATGCATCCACGGATTGTACATGTTGCGGTCGACGATGACCACAAATGCATTCCGCAGGTTGAAGGTGGAGTAGAGGGAAGGTAGCGTTTGTGCGAAAAGCCAACGCCCGTTGTAGAGATAAACGAAATTACGCGTGGCCAGATCGTAGTATGTCTCAATGTCGGGAAAATAGTAGTAACGTGTTCCTGCGTAATAATCAGGAGCCCACGCCGGATTATAATCGTAATAATTGTCGTAATAATCATTTCCGCCCGCACCGTAGTATGATGTTCCACAACCGGTGAAACCGAGCGCCAGGATGAATGTTGTGAGGACGATGGCTAATTTTTTGGTAATTCTTTTCATTTCATTCGGTTTTAAATGGTTCATTTGGCTTTTTACCTGTCCTTTTGACTGAGAAAAGCGGGAATGTTTAGTATGGATCCGGTTTTATATCTGAATGTCGCGGAAAGTATGGATATGTCCTCGTAATCTATTGCACAATCTTGGCGAAATCCTCCAGGTTCTCATCCACATACTGGGCAATGAGGGCGGTTTCCTCCTCTTCAATATAGAAAAACTTCTCTTCCAGCTCGTCGAACTGCTCGAAATCGACGTACATGGCGGTGAATTCCTCGTCGGTAGTTTCCCGCTCCAGCTCCGCACGATGTGCATCAAAAATTTCCTTTGCCTTGTAGAGTATCTTTGAAACGCCTTTGGCTCCCATCATCTTCAGAGCCTTGGCGGTGGGGTTATCGAAGATATAACCCCCGTAACCATTCTGGATCAGTTGCACAAAGCCTCCTTCGTTCACTTCATCAGAGAAAAAACGATACGCCAGCAACGTATGCTGATAGCCGTTGAGCTTGTCCATATTTTCTGCCGTGATGTCCCCGCCCAGGGTCTCCAGATAGGCATCGGTAAATACCTTCAGAAATTCGTCCATCCCCTTTTCTGCGGCTTCGATAATTATCTTCTCCTGAATCTGTATCATAAGGTCATTTTTTGCGGTCTTTGTTTACAGGAACAAATGTAACTGTTTTTTATTAAATCTCTCTTTGAAGCTCCCTGTTTTCCGGATAAAATGGCTACATTTGCGTGAAATACACGGTTAAATAAATTCACGATAAATATAATATTTGTATGAAGGTAAAACCTTTCAGGGGTGTCCGCCCCCCAAAAGCACTGGTAAGAGAGGTGGCGTCGCGTCCCTACGATGTGCTGAATTCGGAAGAGGCCCGCAGCGAGGCCGAAGGCAACGAGAAATCGCTCTATCGCATCATCAAGCCGGAGATCGATTTTCCGGTGGGAAAGGATGAACACGACGAGGACGTGTATATGAAGGCGGCCGAAAACTTCCACCTGTTCCAGGAGAAGGGATGGTTGCTCCAGGACGAGCAGGAGATGTATTACGTCTATGCCCAGACCATGAACGGCAAGACGCAGTACGGACTCGTGGTGGGCGCCTCGGTGGAGGATTACATGACCGGCAAAATCAAAAAACATGAGCTTACACGCCGCGACAAGGAGGAGGACCGCATGAAGCATGTGCGGGTGAACGATGCCAACATTGAACCGGTCTTCTTTGCCTATCCCGATAACAGGGAACTCAATGAGATTGTTACAAAAACTACAGCACAGCAGCCTGAATATGACTTCGTGTCGGTGGATGGCGTGGGTCACCACTTCTGGCTGATTAGTGACACTGCGGATATCAAACGCATTACCGAGGTTTTTGCCGAAATGCCGGCCATGTACATTGCCGACGGGCATCACCGCTCGGCGGCAGCTGCCCTGGTGGGTGCCGAGAAGGTGAAAAATAATCCGTACCATACCGGTGCCGAGGAATACAACTATTTTATGGCAGTCTGCTTCCCCGACAGCCAGCTCACCATCATCGACTACAACCGCGTGATGAAGGACCTGAACGGACTCACACCGGCAGAATTTATTCAAAAGCTGGAGAAAAACTTCACGGTGGAACCCACCGGCACGGAGATACAACGGCCAAAGAACCTGCACAACTTCTCGGTCTACCTCGACGGACGCTCCTTCAGCGTAACCGCCAAGCCGGGTACTTACGACGACGGCGATCCCATTGGCCAACTAGACGTGACCATCACCTCCAACCTGGTGCTCGATGAAATCCTGGGTATCAAGGATCTGAGAAGCGACAAGCGGATCGACTTCGTGGGAGGAATACGGGGCCTCGATGAACTGAAGAAACGGGTGGACAGCGGAGAGATGGCTGTGGCCCTCGCCCTTTATCCCGTGTCGATGAAGCAGCTGATGGACATTGCCGACACCGGCAACATCATGCCGCCCAAGACCACCTGGTTTGAACCGAAGCTGCGCTCGGGGCTTGTAATTCACAAATTGCACTGATCTTTCATGGAGTGCCGATCCGCATCTCTGCTGCCTGATCCGGTGCGGAAGGGGTGGTTATGCGGGTATGGCAGGATTGATGAAGTACGGGTTGTTATGCAGGTATGGCAGAATTAACCGAAAGAGACAATGAAACTGGGTGAACTGATCAAACAGGAAACGGAAGCAATATTTCCGGAAGTGGTGCAGCACTATCGTTGGCTGCACCAACATCCGGAACTCTCCTACCGGGAGAAGGAGACGGCTGCCTATATTGCCGACTTTCTCCAACGGGAAGGTATTTCCTTCAAAAAGGGAATCGGCGGCGATGGCATCCTCGCCACGGTAAAGGGAGAGATGGAAGACAATGGGAGATGTGTGGCCTTCGTGGCCGATATGGACGCACTCCCGGTAACGGAACAGAATGATGTACCCTACAAGTCGGTCAACCATGGCGTGATGCATGCCTGCGGCCACGATGCACAGGCTGCTTCCCTGATGGGAGCGGTAAAAGTGGTACATGCCCTGCGCAGCCGGTTTGCCGGAACGGCCCTCTTTGTATTCCAGCCGGGTGAAGAACGCTCTCCCGGCGGTGCCGACCTGATGCTGAAAGATGGGGTGTTCAGCGACCACAATCCCGATTTTATTGTGAAGCAGCATGCCTACACCGACCTGCCGGCAGGCATGGTGGGCTTCCACGCAGGAACCATCATGGCCTCGGCCGACGAGGTACATATCAAAGTAAAAGGCCAGGGCGGGCACGGTGCACTGCCACATGAGCTGAACGATACCGTGCTGGCCGCATCACAGATTATCGTGGCCATGCAACAACTGGTCAGCCGCAGAGCAAATCCCTTTCATCCCATGGTGCTCTCCTTCGGGAAGTTTATTGCCGACGGCGCCACCAACGTGATCCCAGGCGAGGTAACCCTGGCGGGCTCCCTGCGCTGCATGCAGGAAGAGGAACGCCACACGATGCTGCAGCTGATTCCGCAGATTGCCACTGCCACCGCCACGGCATATGGCTGCAGCTGCGAGGTGGAGTTGCCACAGGGATATCCCTCCGTCATCAGCGACGAGCAGATTACCTCCCGCATAAGAACCATGACAGAGGCATTTCTGGGTGAAGCAAAAGTATCTGAATTCCCGAAGAGGATGACGGCCGACGACTTTGGCTTCTTCACACAACTTTACCCATGCTGCTACTATCGTTTTGGTGTGGCCGGCGAAAAAGGGAGACCGGGGCCGCTCCATTCCGCTACCTTCCTCATCGATGAACAGGCGCTGCGGGCATCAACGGGACTGCCTGTCTACCTTGCTTTAAATTCGTTAAAATAACCGGCAATTGTTACCTTTCGTGTGGCAAAAACGATCTTTTGTACTATTTTTGTGCAAAACGAACATATATCAGTAGAAAACTCCCCCTTTTACATAACAATTTAAAAGTAAATCTATGGCCCAGCATGAATTAGATGAATTAGATGAGAAAATACTCAGGATGATCGTGGACAATGCACGTGTGCCTTTCCTGGAAGTGGCACGCGCCTGCGATGTGTCGGGAGCTGCCATCCATCAACGGGTGCAGAAACTAACCAACCTCGGCGTCATAAAAGGTTCGGAATTTGTGGTGGATCCCGAAAGAATCGGTTACGAAACCTGTGCTTTTGTGGGCATCTTCCTCACCTCTCCTTCCACATTCGATTATGTGGTAAAAGAATTGGAAAAAATTCCCGAAGTGGTGGAATGCTATTACACCACGGGGCAGTATGACCTGCTCATCAAAGTGTTCGCAAAAAATAACAAGGATCTGCTGCGGATCATTCACAAAGAACTACAACCACTCGGACTCTCGAGGACGGAAACACTGATGTGCTTCAAGGATGGCTTCCGCAAAAAACTACCCATTGACTTTGCTTCTCAACAGTCTGAATAATAAACCCCGATGCAGATCATCTGCATCGTTTTTTAATGTGAATATATTATGACCACACGCAGAAATTTTATCAGGACATCGGCGGTAGGATTAACCGCATTGGCTCTTAATCCTTCCCGTGCAGCCGCATCGGTGATGGGAAAGAAAACAGGAGGTAGCTCCTATGTTTCCAAACGGCCTGCCAAGGGCGACCGTCATTTCAGTTCCGTCGCCGTTGAGCAGACCATCTCGCGGGTGAAAGCAAAAATAAAAGATCCCAAGCTGGCCTGGATGTTCGAAAATTGCTTCCCCAACACACTGGATACCACAGTCAACTTCAGCATACAAAACGGCAGACCCGATACATTCGTGATTACGGGTGACATCGATGCCATGTGGCTGCGCGATTCATCGGCACAGGTGTGGCCCTACCTGCCCCTGACAAAGAAGGACGACCATCTCAAGCAGATGATTGCCGGCGTGATTAACAGGCAGACAAAGTGCATCCTGATTGATCCCTATGCCAATGCATTCAATCATGATCCAAAACCCGACAACGAATGGATGACCGACCGCACGGAGATGAACCCGATGTTGCACGAACGCAAGTGGGAGATCGACTCGCTGGCATATCCCGTACGTCTGGCTTACAACTACTGGAAAACAACAGGCGACACGGCGGTGTTCGATGCCGACTGGACCAAGGCCATGAACAGGCTGATTCAGACATTCAGGGAGCAACAGCGCAAAGAGGGCAACGGCCCCTATAAGTTTCAACGGAAAACGGAACGTCAGCTCGATACGCTGAATAACGACGGATGGGGCAACCCGGTAAATCCTGTGGGACTCATCGTCTCTTCATTCCGCCCGTCGGACGACGCCACCACCTTCCAGTTTCTGGTACCCTCCAACCTGTTTGCCGTGACCTCGCTGAAGCAGATTGCAGAGATAGCCCGGAAGGTGACGAAGGATGAGGCGCTGGCGTCAGCAGCCACAGCACTCGCCAAGGAGGTGAGCGATGCCATTCAGAAATATGCCATCGTGGAACATCCCAAGTATGGAAAAGTATATGCCTTTGAGGTGGACGGCTTTGGCAATGCCTATTTTATGGACGATGCCAATGTGCCCAGCCTGCTGGCGTTGCCTTACCTGGACTCCATCGACAGGAAGGATCCCGTCTACAGCAACACGCGGAAGATGGTGCTGAGCGCCGACAATCCCTACTTCTTCAAGGGCACTGCCGGCGAGGGAATCGGCGGCCCGCACATCGGCTATGACATGATCTGGCCCATGAGCATCATCATGCGCGCGCAGACAAGCAGAAGCGACGAGGAAATCAAACACTGCCTCCGCATGCTCCGCAACACCGACGCCGACACCGGGTTTATGCACGAGTCGTTCCACAAGGACGATCCTGCCAAATTTACCAGAAGCTGGTTCGCATGGGTCAACACCCTCTTCGGTGAACTGATCGTGGGGCTCGAAGCAAAAGGTAAAATGAATCTCATAAACAGCATCTGAAAATGAAGAATGTTTTTAAAGTTGCCCCGGTGTTACTCTGCATCTTGTTGGGTGCAGCAAGCATGAAGGGGCAATCGTATGATACGCCGGTAGATCATGTAAACATACTGATGGGCACCCAGTCGGAGTTTTCCCTATCCAACGGAAACACTTATCCCGCCGTGGCATTGCCCTGGGGAATGAACTTCTGGACGCCTCAGACTCGCAAGATAGGCAACGGATGGCAGTATGCATATACCGACAACAAGCTGAACGGCTTCAAGCAGACCCACCAGCCCAGTCCCTGGATGAACGACTACGGTCAGTTTTCCATCTTCCCGATGGTGAACAGGATGGAGTTCGACCAGGAGAAAAGAGCCAGCTGGTACTCCCACAAGGCGGAGGTGGCGAAACCCTACTATTACAGCGCCTACCTGGCCGACTATGATGTGACCACGGAGATCACGCCGACCGAACGTGCCGCCATCTTCCGGTTTACCTTTCCCGAAACCGACAACGCCTATGTGCTGGTGGATGCCTTCGACAAGGGTTCCGCCGTGGAGATCCTACCGGAGAAAAATGCCATCATCGGCTACACCACCCGCAACAGCGGTGGCGTGCCGGCAAATTTCAAGAACTATTTCGTGATCGTCTTCGATAAGCCTCTTCAGCAGAAGCATGTGGTAAAAGACAAGGAGATCATGCAAAATAGCACCAAAGCCGAAGCCAACCATACCGGTGCTTTTGTCGGCTTCTCCGCAAAACGGGGCGAAAAGGTGGTTGCCCGGGTTGCTTCCTCTTTTATCAGTCAGGAACAGGCATGGCAGAATCTCAAGGAGGTGACCGGCAAGGATTTCGAACAGGTGAAGCAGGCAGGACGCGACGCATGGAACGAGGTGCTGGGTAAAATTGAAGTGGAGGGAGGCAACCTCGACCAGCAACGTACCTTCTACTCCACGCTCTACCGCTCCACCCTGTTTCCGCGCAAGTTTTACGAGATCGATGCCAAAGGCAACGCCATACATTACAGTCCCTACAACGGAGAGGTACTCCCCGGTTACATGTACACCGACACCGGATTCTGGGATACTTTCCGTGCACTGTTCCCACTCCTGAACCTGGTATACCCCTCTGTGAACAAGGAGATTCAGGAAGGGCTGGTGAACACCTACAAGGAAAGCGGGTTCCTGCCGGAGTGGGCAAGTCCCGGCCACAGAGGCATCATGATTGGCAACAACTCGGCTTCGGTGGTGGCCGATGCTTACCTGAAAGGGCTGCGCGGTTACGACATCGAAACACTCTACAAGGCCATGCTCCATGGCACGGAAAATGTGCATCCTAAGGTATCCTCCACAGGACGACTCGGACATCAGTATTACAACAAACTGGGTTACGTGCCCTACAACGTGGGCATCAACGAGAATGCGGCGCGCACGCTGGAATACGCTTATGCCGACTGGACCATCTACAAACTGGCCAAAGCATTGAAGCGCCCCAAGGCGGAGATCGACCTCTTTGCCAAAAGGAGCCAGAACTACCGCAACCTCTATTCGAAGGAATACAAACTCATGCGGGGACGCAACGAGGATGGCACCTTCCAGTCGCCCTTCAGCCCCACGAAATGGGGGGATGCCTTCACCGAAGGAAACAGCTGGCACTACACCTGGTCGGTATTCCACGATCCGCAGGGATTGATCGACCTGATGGGAGGGAACAGGGCGTTTGTGAAGATGCTGGACTCGGTGTTTATCATGCCGCCCATCTTCGACGACAGCTACTATGGCGGCGTCATTCACGAAATACGGGAGATGCAGATCATGAACATGGGCCAGTACGCCCACGGCAACCAGCCCATTCAGCACATGGTGTACCTTTACAACTATGCCGGTGAACCCTGGAAAGCGCAGTACTGGGCCCGCGAGGTGATGGACAAGCTCTACCTGCCCACGCCCGACGGATATTGCGGCGACGAGGACAACGGACAGACATCGGCCTGGTACGTCTTCTCGGCATTGGGCTTCTACCCCGTCTGCCCCGGCAGCGACGAGTATGTGATCGGATCACCGCTATTTGAGAAGATGATCCTTCATCTCGAGAATGGAAAGAAGGTGGAGATAAACGCATCGGGTAACAATCCCGAAAGCCGCTACATCAGCGATGTCCGGATTAACGGGAAAGCATCTTCCAAAAATTACTTTACCCATACCGACCTGATGAAGGGGGCAAAGATCGACTTCACCATGTCAGATGCACCCAACAAGAACCGCGGTGTGAAGAAGGCCGACTATCCCTATTCTTTCACCAACGAATAACCCTTTATTTCAGCACCGTCTTTTTTCCGATTTGTACGTTCTGCAGTGTCTCGGCTGCGCTTTTTACATTGACAAACAGGCCATGTGCATCGAACGGGATCGCCAGGGGCAAATAAAACGGGTTGAATACCCACTCTTTGATTTCTACCTGTGCAATGCCCTGATTGATGATGCCCAGCTCTTTGGCGGCAGCATAGGAGAGGTCGATGATCCTGCTCCGGTAGCGGGGACCTCTGTCGGTGACCTTCACAATCACCTTCTTGTTATTCTTCAGATTGATCACCTCCAGCATGGTGCCGAAAGGCAAGGTGCGGTGGGCACAGGTGAGACTGTCCCGGTGATAAGGAATGCCGTTTGACATTTTCCTACCCTGAAACCGGTGGGCATAAAAGGAGGCTTTCCCTGTTTGCTGGGCAAGAGAGTCGGTAATAAAGAGACAGAGGCTAACTGCAACAAACAGCAGTTTGATCTTTTTCTTCATCGCTGTAAAGATTTCCGGCTACAAATAAAAGAAAAAAATAGAAATAAAAAAAGGAAAGCTGTTACACTTTCCTTTCGATGGTTGCGGAGGCAAGACTCGAACTTACGACCTTTGGGTTATGAGCCCAACGAGCTACCAACTGCTCCACTCCGCGATATGTTGTTCCTTAATTGGGTTGCAAAGATAGGGTTTTTAATTGAAACAACAAAATTTATGGGAATCTTTTTTATTTATACCCGAAAAACAGTACTTTTGAATTAAATTTATAGCTATGTCAGATAGTATCGTCATTATTCCTACCTACAACGAGAAAGAGAACATTGAACTGATCATCCGGGCGGTCTTTTCCCTGGAGAAGATTTTTCATATACTGATCATCGACGACGGCTCACCCGACGGAACCGCCGACATTGTGCAACGGCTTCAAAAGGAGGAGTTCGGAGACCGGCTCTTTCTGGAGCAACGGAAAGGAAAGCTGGGCCTGGGCACGGCCTATATACACGGTTTTAAATGGGCATTGGCACGCACTTACGACTTCGTATTCGAGATGGATGCCGATTTCTCACACAGTCCTGCCGATCTCCCGCGCCTCTATGCGGCCTGTAACGATGAGGGGTATGACGTGGCTGTGGGATCCCGCTATGTTACCGGTGTGAATGTGGTCAACTGGCCCATGGGGCGGGTGCTGATGTCTTACTTTGCCTCCAAATATGTGCGGTTTATCACCGGACTGAACGTACGGGATACAACGGCCGGTTTTGTCTGCTACCGCAGGAAGGTGCTGGAAACCATCAACCTCGACCGGATCAGATTCAAAGGGTATGCTTTTCAGATAGAAATGAAATATACGGCCCACGTGCTCGGGTTCAAGATTAAGGAGGTGTCGGTGATCTTCGTCAACCGGCGACTGGGAACATCGAAAATGAATACAAGCATCTTCGGGGAAGCTTTCTTCGGGGTGATCAACCTGCGCTGGCGAAAGATGACCGGAAGAGTTAAACCGACAGTCAAAAAAAAATAACAGCCTGTCTATGAAACTGATTCACAAAGCAACAATCATCAATGAGGGAACCTCCTTTACCGGATCGGTACTGCTGGAGGGAGAAAGAATTTCGCGTGTCTTCACTGGCGATGTGCCAGCAGAGGTGATGAATGCCTGCCGTCAGGTCATCGACGCAAGGGGGTTGTATCTTATTCCCGGCGTCATTGATGACCAGGTGCATTTTCGTGATCCCGGCTTAACACACAAGGGTGATCTGTTCACCGAAAGCAGGGCTGCCGTGGCGGGCGGGGTTACCTCCTTCATGGAGATGCCCAACACGAACCCGCAGACGGTCACCCTGGAGGCTCTCGACCGGAAAATGGAGAGCGCTGCCGAGAAATCGGCTGCCAACTTCTCCTTTTACCTTGGTGCCACCAACGACAATCTCAAAGAGCTGAAAAAAGCGGACAGCAAAAAGATATGTGGCGTGAAGGTCTTCATGGGAGCCTCCACAGGCAATATGCTGGTGGACAACGAAAGCGCCCTGCAGGGAATCTTTGCAGAAGTGGATGCGCTCATCGCCACCCATTGTGAAAAAGAGGAGATTATCCGGGAGAACATCGATCTATACCGGAAGAAATATGGGGAGGAGATCCCCATCTCCGCGCATCCGCTCATCCGAAGTGCGGAAGCATGCTACCGCTCCTCGGCGCAGGCGATAGAGCTGGCCGACAAATATGGGGCTCGACTGCATGTGCTGCATCTTTCCACTGCCCGGGAGATGGCGCTCTTCAGTGCGGCCCCCCTGGAGACGAAGAAAATTACGGCAGAGGTCTGTGTGCACCATCTCTGGTTTTCCGATCAGGATTATGAGAGGCTGGGGGCACGCATCAAATGGAACCCGGCCGTCAAGACCGCGGAAGACAGGCAGGCGCTACGCGAAGCGCTCACACAGGGAAAGCTCGATGTGGTAGCTACCGACCATGCACCCCATCTGTTGAGCGAGAAGCAGGGCGGAGCACTCCGCGCGGCATCGGGCGGACCGCTGGTGCAACACTCGCTGCAGGTGATGCTCGCGTTGGCGGGTAAAGGTGTTTTCAGCCGGGAGCAGGTGGTGGAGAAGATGTGTCACGCCCCGGCACGTTTGTTCAGGGTGAAAGACAGAGGGTTTATCAGAGAGGGTTATTTTGCAGACCTGGTGCTGGTGGATCCGGCTAAGCCCTACACGGTGACCCCGCAAAACATACTATATAAATGCGGCTGGTCGCCCTTCGAAGAAGAAACATTCAGCTGCACGGTAACCAAAACTTTTGTCAACGGACAGCTGGTGTGGGATGGGGAAAATGTGGCCGACAACATCCAGGGTATGCCCCTCGCATTCGAAAGATGAAAGTATGGCAGGCTTGACGTTCGTTAACCGAAAATGATTGGGCGTGCCGATATATTTTTCTACTTTTGTGTCGAAATTTAATAAAAACCATCACGAGTGAGATTTTTGTTTACTGTTCAGGGAGAAGGCAGGGGCCACTTCACACAGGCGTTATCCCTGGCTGCCATACTTCGCAAGCATGGGCACGAAGTAGTGGCCGTGCTGGTGGGGAAAAGCGACTCAAGGCAGATCCCGCCGTTCTTCATGAACAAAATAGGAGCTCCGGTGGCCGAGTTTAGCAGCCCCAACTTCACCTCTTTCTACAAGCAGAAACGGCCCAGTATTTTCTTCACCGTCGTCAATAACTCCTCCCGATCTTTTATCTTCCGGGAAAGCCTGCTGTTTATCAAACAACAGATCGAACAATACCGTCCCGACAAGGTAATCAACTTTTATGAGATGATCACCGGCATGGCGTACGGGATGTACCGGTTCGATAAAAAACTGGGTGTGGAGATGATCGCGGTGGGACATCAGTATGTACTAACCAACCCGGACTACAAGACTTCAGCCGAGCAGGATGTGAAGTTCTACCTGCTGCGGATGCTCTCCCGGATTACATCTACCCGTGCTTCGAAAATACTTGCACTCTCCTTTCGCGATATGCCGGGATCGAAAGACAGAAAATTGGTGACAGTTCCGCCATTATTGCGCTCGGAAGTGTTCGATATTGAACCGACACAGGGCAACTATATTCACGGTTATATGCTGAATGCCGGCTATTATGAAGAGGTGTCCGACTGGCATGAAAAAAATCCCGACATTCCGTTGCATTTCTTCTGGGATAAGAAGGATGCGGAGGAGGTGACGCAAGTGGACGAGAACTTTGTCCTGCACAAGCTGAACGACGAACGTTTCCTGCATAGTATGGCAGGCTGCATGGCATATGCCACCACCTCGGGCTTCGAGTCGCTCTGTGAAGCGCTCTACTACCAAAAGCCGGCCCTTATGGTGCCGGTACATGTGGAGCAGGAGTTCAATGCCTATGATGCATCCATCTCGGGCGTGGGCATCTCAGCGAGAAAATTCAAACTGAGCGAGCTCATTGAGTTCATACCCCAATATGCTCCCGATGAGCATTTCAGGGAGTGGGTGCACCAGGCCGAGATACGGTTTATCAAAGAAATTTGCGACAACTACAAGCCAACCGAGTCGCGGTAAAAATCCAACGCTTCAAAAAAGAGTTCCTTCGCGGCAGTCTGGTCGATCTGCACATCACCCGTGTCTGATAACAGGGTGAAGTTGATCTGGTTACCCACATTCTTCTTGTCGTGTCGTGCAATCTCAAGAAGTCGATCGTAATCGTCGCAGCTGATGGGAAAAGCACCATAGTGCTGCTGAATGAAGCGGACCGTTGTGAGCAGCTTTTCTTTGGGAAAACCGCAGATCCGATGAGAAAGATATAACTCCACAATCATTCCCCAGGCTACGGCATAGCCGTGCGGCACGGGCTTTCCACTATCTATGGCAAAGCTCTCGAAAGCATGGCCGGTGGTATGTCCCAGGTTCAGTGCCTTGCGGATATTCTTTTCAAAAGGATCCTGCTCAACGATTTCCCGCTTGATCTCCACGGAACGAAAAACCAGCTCGTTCAGTTTTGCATAGTCCGGCTCATCGAATGAGAAGGTCAATATCTGTTCCCAGTCAGCCCTGGAGTGGATGAGTGCATGCTTGATCATCTCGGCATATCCCGAGAGGATGGCGCGCCGGTCGAGCGTGCGGAAAAAGAGGGAAGAGATGATCACATACTCCGACGGATAAAAGGCGCCGATCTCATTCTTATATCCTCCGAAGTTGATACCTGTCTTTCCGCCCACGGCGGCATCCACGGCACCCAGCAGGGTGGTGGGAAGGTTGATGTATTTGATCCCCCTTTTGAAGGTGGCTGCAGCGAAGCCACCCAGGTCGGTAACCATGCCTCCTCCCAGGTTGATCAGCAGTGAGTGACGTGTGGCTCCGTGTTGGGTGAGTTCAAGCCATACCTTGCTCAGATTCTCCAGGGTCTTGTGGGTATCGTCGGCAGGAATAATGATTTCTGTCGCTTCGCCAATGGCGGGGATGCCGACAAGTAGCGGCAGGCAATGCAGGTGCGTGTGGGTGTCGCTCAGAAGAAAAAGCTTGTCGTGCGGAATTTGTCCTACAATCTTCTCTATATCGGTTGCCAGTTGGCTGCTCTTGATAATCTGTTGCATTTATTTTGTTATTGTTTGTTATCCACTGCATTATATAGTTCCTCCTGGATACGTTCCCGTATGTTCAATGTGGAGAGCCGGTTGGGAGAACGGGAGGGGTTCACCCGGTTCGACAGGAAGATGTAGATCATGTTGTTTGTGGGATCTATCCAGAAGCAGGTGCCCGTGAATCCGGTATGGCCATATACTTCTACGGGTGTGCCCGGACTGGTGGGACTGGCATTGCTGTTGCCCGGATCGGGCTTGTCGAAGCCCAGGCCGCGGCGGCTCACACTGCTTTTCGCGGTGGTGAAGAGCTTTACGGTTTCTTCACTCAGGTATCGCTCATCGCCATACACTCCGCCATTGAGCCACATCTGATATAGTTTTGCCAGATCACCGGCATTGGAAAAAAGACCCGCATTGCCCGATATGCCGCCAAAGAGGGCGGCGCCTTCATCGTGCACATATCCCCGGAGGTGTTGCCTGCGAAAAAAAGGATCATCCTCGGTGGCTGGAATCCGGTCGACAGAGAGGTAGTTTAGCGGCTGAAAGGTGGTCGTCGTGGCACCCAGCTTCCGGTAAAACGAATCCTTGACATAGCTGTCGAGGTTCTGTTTTGTGATCTGTTCCACGGCTTCCTTCAGCAACATGAAGTTGAGGCAGCTGTAGGTATATTTCCCTTTCGTTTTCAGTGGAGATGCAATCACATCGCCCAGCAGGACATCGTGCATCTTGTTGCTGGCATAAAGTCCTTTTGCTACGGGCAGGTGAAACTGTGCCGAGGAGTCACGGGAGATGAGATCGGGCTGAAAACGGTAATCTGTACGGGCCCAGGCTCCGGCATAGCGGACATGAAATGTAGCGGAACGGGGTCCAAACAGGCGTCCTGTGTAGCTGTCGGCATCAATGGCGCTGGTGTAGTAGGGGATAAAGGAGGTGATACCCGACTCATGCAGGAGGAGTGAACGGAGCGGTATCTTCGCCTTGTCGCTTCCTTTTGTTGCAGGCACGAACCTGTCGATGGGATCCAGCAGTGCCAGTTTCTTCTCATCATAGAGTTTCATCACAGCAGGCAGCGTGGCCGATGCCTTTGTCATGGAAGCCAGGTCGTAGACCGTCTCGGCGGTCACCTGCGGACTATCACCGTAATCGAAGCGGCCGAACTCTTTCTCATAGATGATCACTCCATCTTTGGCCACCAGGATCTGGCAGCCGGGGTATGCTTTTTGACGAATACCTTCCAGCGCAATTTGTTCGATGCCTGCCAGTCGTTCCGAAGCAATGCCCACCTCTTCCGGCATGGAGTAACCCAGTCGTGTCTTTTGTGTGACGATGCCGCTTCCCTCCGGGAAGGCGGTGGTGGTCACCGGCAGTCTGCCACGCAGGCTTATTCCCCCAAAGATACCCTGGGCAGCGCTCATCTGAGCAAAGGGGGTGTTGTCATAGGCCAGGATCACCACATCGGCAGCTTCCATGATCTGCCTGTACTGATTTGTGGCATAAGGCATGGTGAAGAACACCAGCATGAAGCGGTTATTGCCCACCAGCTGCTGCAGGGAAGCCGCATCGGCAGCCAGGTTGTCGTGCAGGGAGACAATGATCAGGTTCTGTTTTTTTAATTCTGTCTCCTTTAGAAACTCCTCCGCCGTTCTGGCCTGAAACGTTTGCAGGTCGCCCTGTTTTCTCAGATATTGCTGGAATGTGTTGTCGTGAGGAGCGCCGAGCGCCACGGAGACAATCCGTGTGGTGTCGAGCCCTTTCAGCGGCAGCCGTGCGTGTTGGTTCTTCAATAGGGTCACTGCGTTGTCGTATATCTTTCGCCGCAGCCAGGTTGCATGGGGGGTGTCGATGCGCTGGCGGACGGTGCCGGTGTTGATGGGGGTGAAACGGTGTGCGCCGAGAATGTATTTGTATGAAAGTATCTTGCGTACCTTTTTTCTGAGGAGTGAGTCGGGGATGGTGCCGTTGGTCACTGCCTCATTGACCGATTCAAATGCCTTCTGCTGGTTTATTACCCCCAGGATCACATCATTTCCCGCCAGCAAAGCGCGCACGCTGGCTTCGGGCTGACGGGACACGCCCTTCATCGCCATGCCGTCGGTGAAGGTGAGGCCGGCAAAACCCATATCCTTTTTCAGTAGATTCACGCCGATGGCTGGAGATAGAGAGGCAGGCATCCCATTGGTTTTCAGCTGGGGCACGTTGAGGTGGCCCGACATGATGCCCGACAGACCGGCGTTTATATATTCCCTGAAAGGGTAGAGCTCCACCTCTTCCAGTCGCTCCCGGCTGTGCCTGATGGTGGGCAATGTTTTGTGGGAATCGTGCGAGGTGTCGCCATGTCCCGGGAAATGTTTTGCCACTGCCATCACCCCATTGCTTTCCAGTCCCCGGGCAAAAGCAATGCCCTGCCGGGCCACATTCAACGGATTTTCGCCGTAGGAGCGGGTGCCGATGACCGGGTTGTCGGGGTTGGTGTGCACGTCGATGGAGGGTGCGAAGTTCACATGGATGCCCATCTCCCGGCACTGGCGCGCCACCTCTTTGCCGTAGCTGGTGAGCAGCGAGTCATCGGTGATGGCGCCGATGATGATGTTGCGGGGGAATTCGGGCGCGTCGGTCAGCCGCATCGAGAGTCCCCATTCACCATCGAGGGCAATCAGTAGCGGCACATCGGACAGGCTTTGCGCATAGTTTGTACTCATGGCCTGCTGCGCCAAGGTCCCTTTTGAGTAAAGCAGGCCGCCCACCTTCTGGTTCTTGATGTACCCGGCTATTCTGGAATTCCATCTGCTGCCGGGTTCTGCGATGGGCATAAAAAGCTGACCCACCTTTTGTTCCTGCGTGAGCGTGCTGTAGACTGAATCCACCCACCGGTTCATGGCTGCCTGGTCCGCCTGCCGGTATAGGTGGGGTACCACCTGTGCCGGGGCCGATAGCGCGAAGATGAATAATATGCTGATTAATCCTGATCTGATCACTTTGTCGTTTCCATTGTTATGTCCATTCTGCCCACGGTGGCGCCCCGGCCACTGGTCTGGTAAATCAGCACGGGCTTATTGTCCCTGTTCATGCGTTCAACCGGTTCCTGCAGGTATGTGTGGCTGTGCCCCCCGATGATGAGGTCTATATTCCGGGATGATTCGGCCAGTCTGAGGTCTGCTCCGTAACCCAGATGGGAGAGGCAGACGACCAGATCGCATTTCTGTTTCCGGCGTAGCTGCTCTGCCATTTTGTTGGCGGTCTCCTCGGGATCCAGATACTTCATTCCTTTGTAGTTGTCTGTGGCAATCAACCCATTGGGCTGGATGTTGATGCCGATGACGCCGATGCGCAGTTTCCCTTTCTTCAGGATCAGATAGGGTCTGACCATGCCGGAGAGAGGGGTTTCAGAAAAATCGTAGTTACTCGATACGATGGGGAAGTGGGCCAGCCTGATGACCTTTTGCAGCACCTCCAGCCCGTAATCAAATTCATGATTGCCCAGCGTGGCTGCATCGTAATGCATCAGGTTCATCGCCTTCACTTCAACTTCTCCCTTAAATAAATTGAAGTAAGGGGTCCCCTGAAGAAAATCGCCTGCATCGAACAGGAGTACCTGCTTGTTTTCAGCCCTTACCTGATCGATATAGGAGGCCCGACGCACAACACCTCCCTTGTCGGGGTTTGTCCTGTCGGTCTGCGGCAGCGGCTCAATGCGACTGTGGGTGTCGTTTGTATGCAAAATGACCAGCCGCTCCTGAGCAACGAGTGTCAGGCAGGAGAATAAAAAGAGGTTCAGCAGCAGGGTAAGATATGATTTTGTCATCGGAATGGGTGTTATTTGTGAATGATTATGCGCCCGTCGAGGGTGGAGACGACTTCATCTCCGCGGCGTGTTTGTTCCTTCACGTAGGCGATCATCACATCGCGGAGCGTGACGCCGGTATCTGTGCGCGAAAGTGCATTGCGGAAAGCAGCCATGTTGTCGTTTCCTTCGGCGAGATAATCGAGGGTGACAATGCGGTAGACCTTCTCATCGGCAATGGGTCTGCCATCGATGGTAACGCTTTTTACTTTTCCCTCCCCGGCCACAAGCTTCACATTGGAAGAGATGCCTGCTCCGCCAATGCGGGCGTAGGCATCGAATATTTTTTTCAGGTCACTCCCCTTCAGCTCCAGAAAGGTGATGGCATTGTCGAACGAATAGGTCTCGTAAAGGTTGCCCACCGTAATTTGTCCCTGCGGCAGAGTGGCACGGTGGCCGTGTACATTCATCACACCCACATCGGCACCCTGGGGCAGATACTCATCGCCGTAGGCCTTCATCACATCGGAGGTGAGATTGGTGAGCAGGCTTTCGGGCCTTTTGTAATCCATGAACTGTGCCGAGTAGCCGATAACCTCATTCATCTCCCGGTCGAGCCCTTCCTTGTAGGATTGTACCAGTGCCTGCATCTTACCGTGCGGGCGATTATCGAATGTGGAATCCATCTCCACGACGGTGCCTGACATTTCAGTCACGTGGTAGGTCTGTTTACACGAAAGCAGGAGGATTGCCAGACAGAAAACCGGGATTATTTTTTTATGCATGCTGAATAGATGAAAGTGCCCTAAACCGTTTATAAGGCCAAAAATAGGTATTTTTACCCTGAAAGCAAACAGCTGTTTTATAAATAAACATTAAATAATATTTTGTGTGGAGATTTCAGGAATAATTACTACCTTTGCATCCGCTTTGCGTAATCTCTGTCGGTACCGTTCCGTCATATTGCGTTTAAACAGGGTTAATTATTAACATAAAGCTTATTACAAGATGGATTTAATGAAAATAGCAGAAGCCGCTTTCGCCAGAGAAAAGAAAGAGTTTCCTGCTTTCAGAAGTGGCGATACCATCACGGTTTCCTACCGCATTGCCGAAGGAAACAAAGAGCGTATACAGCAGTATCGCGGTGTGGTGATCAAGATTGCCGGTCACGGAGATGCAAAACGTTTTACCGTGCGTAAGATGTCGGACAACATTGGTGTGGAACGTATCTTCCCGATGAACTCACCCTTTATCGAAGATATTACACTCAACAGTGCAGGAAAGGTTCGCAGAACAAAACTCTATTACCTGCGCAAGCTGCGTGGAAAAGCTGCCCGCATCCGCAAGAAAGTATATTAAAAGATGCTGCAGACGAAATAAAATTGCTCCGGAAAGAATTCCGGAGCTTTTTTGTATCTGGCCATCTTTAAATTTTCCTATTTTTGTGGTTCAATAAATTTAGGCGTTTTTTCGCAACGGCATAACTCGAACAAGTTCGGTTCTGCTCGTATTGCTTAACAAAAACGTTGTTATTCTTTGACTGAAAATAGACTCATGCTTCATAAAACCGAAGGGATCGTGCTGGCTACTTCGCCCTATAACGACATCTATGGCATCGCGCAGGTGTTTACCCGCGACTTTGGCCGGGTCTTTTACCTGCTTCCACGCTCACACGGTAAAAAAGCGAAAATAAAAACTTCACTCTTCTTTCCGCTCTCGATACTTAACCTGGAGGTGGAACATCTGCCGTTGCGAGACCTGCACCGGTTGAAGGAAGCTGAGCGGCAATTTCCACTGCAGGATCTCTGCACGAACATGACCAAGGTGTCGCTGGCTTTTTTTCTGTCCGAGTTTTTGTCGCGCGTGCTCCGGGAGTCGGATAACAATGGGCCGACATTCGACTTTGTAAAGAACTCGGTAGAGACACTGGAGGCTACCGAAAGGGGCCTGGCCAACTTTCACCTGGCCTTCCTGTTCGGGTTGACGCGCTTCATGGGTATCTATCCGAATGTGGCGTGGGGAGGGAAACACCGTTTTTTTGATCTGATGCAGGGTGAATTTGTGCAGAACATGCCGATGCATACCCACTATCTGAATAGCAGTGAAAGTGATTTTCTGGTGCTGCTCCAGCGCATGAATTACGGCAACATGCATCTCTTCGGTTTGTCACGTAGTAACCGGAACACAATCCTGGATTACCTGCTCGAATATTACCGTTTGCATGTGTATGATTTCCCCCCGCTCAAGTCGATCGACATCCTGCGGGTGCTCGCCTGATACATGGCTGTGTTTTGCCATCCACCGGAGCAGGGCAGGGAAAAATCAGGCATATGTCCTGAACAGGACAACCCGGCCGGATGATTCTATCATGAAGCTGCTGCCCAGCGACTCGTTGAGTGTTCCTTGCCACCAGTTGGTGAGTATCCGGTTGGTGAGCGGGTATTTGAGGTTGTGGGTGGTTATGGCCGCACGGTCTATCGGGAAGAGGGAGACCTGCTGCCCGGGGAAACCGGCAAATTCAACAGAGCCCCGCATGGGGGTAAAGATGCCATAGTTGGTGTACATCTCCACAGTGGCCACCTCCATATAATCGGCCAGCAACGAGATGTTTCCCAGCGTGTGATCCTCCCTGTAGCCTGTGCCGCCCACAATCACGATCTCTTTTCGCCCGTGTCGCACACAGAATTGCACTGATTTGGTGAGGTCATTCGTCTCCTGATCGGGGTCGGGATGCAGGATGGGTGCATAACGAAGGCGGTTTTCCTCCGAGATGGAGTCACAATCGCCCACAATGGCATCGGGCCTGCCGCCGCGCTCAATGAAATCGTTTGCGGCGCCATCGGTGCAGACAATGTATTCCGCCCTTTCGATGAGGGAGAGTGGCAGGGGATGACTCGGGAACCGCCCGTTGGCAATGATTACCGTGGAGACCTGTGGCAATATATCCATGCAGCTTTTATTTTATTTAGTCGACTTCTTGTCGCACTTGGCAGAAACAAAGATACAAAAAGAAGCGGCAATTTTTTGCCGCTTCTCTCATGATTGATCCCTTTCATTCTATTCCGCAAGCGATTCTTCCAGTGCAATTGATTTTGGAAAAAGAATGTTGTTCTCCAGGTGAATATGCCGGTGCAGGTCTTCCTCAAATTCCTTCACCAGACTCAGGGTCACACGGTAGGTGTTGCAGGCATCTTCGGGTGGGGTGTAGTCGCCCGTGAGCTCACTGATGGTGCGGAAACGTTCGCCTTCTGCATCGTGCTCATGCTCCATCTGGGCGATCATGGCCGCTGCCGTGCCCACTTTGGTACGCGGAATTTTCCCTCCCGACAGTTTCGCTTTCACCACTTGTCTGATATGCGGGAAGAGCATCAACTCTTCCTTTTTGAGGTGTGCCGTGAGGTCGCCCGCCGATTCGAGGAATAGCTTTTGCACTATCGCCAGTTCGGGGTGATTCTCGCCGTGTACCCGCACGATCTTATTCAGGTAGGGTGTGATCTCGGGGATTTTGGTTTCGATATAACGGTGGTGCGTTTTTTCGATGTAGTCGGCCAGCAGATCGAGTGGGAACGCCTTGAAGTCGATGTCTCCGCCCTGCTTCTCGTTTACTGCCTCCCGCAGTTCATCGAGGAGCTTTCCTTCGTCCAGTTTTTTGTCGCGGCTCGCATCGGCAATGGTTCTATTTCCGTTGCAGCAGAAATCGATGCGGTATTGTTTGAAAATGGAGGCAGCCTTGTAATTTTCTGCCACAATTTTTCCGATAATACTTTGATTGTTAATATCCATAATACATTGAAATTTAAAGGAGCCGTCGGCGGATACAAACCGCGACGGCGGCTCCAGAGTTGAGTTATTGTAGAATCCTTACGGTTTTTCCGTGGGATTTTTCTTCTTCTTGATGGTCAGCTGGTATACGAACCAGAACAGGGTGAGGGTGCCGATGGCGAAGATGGTGTCACCGATGACGCGCAACCACTTGAAGACGCTGACCAACGGCTGTTGCATAAATTCAGCTGAACGGGCATACCACATTCCCTCTTTCACGCTGGCCACGGTCTGCATCATTCCGACCGGCAGGAGGCTTAACAGCACCATGAGCAACAGGCCGATGTTGAGCGACCAGAAGGTGAATGAGATCAGTTTGTTGTTCCATTTCTGTTTCCGGTACATGCTACGCAGCACGAACAGAATGAGTCCGATGCCCAGCATGCCATATACGCCGAAGAGGGCCGCATGGCCATGTAAGGGTGTGGTGTTCAGTCCCTGCATATAAAAGAGCGCGATGGGCGGGTTGATGATAAATCCAAAGATGCCGGCTCCCAGAAAGTTCCAGAAAGATACCGACAGCAGGAAGTAGATGGGCCACTTGTAATCCTCCAGCCATTCGGTGGATTTGCTCATGCGGTAGTTGTGGTAGGCCTCAAATCCTATCAACACCAGCGGCACTACTTCCAGTGCGCTGAAGGTAGCTCCCAGTGCCATCACGCCGGTAGGTGTGCCTGTGAAATAGAGGTGGTGGAAAGTACCCAGGATACCTCCCGTGAGGAAGATGACCGTGGCAAAGAGCACGTTGTTGGTGGCCGAGCGGATGCCCAGCAGCCCCATGCGGGTAAAGAGGAAGGCGGCAACTACCGTGGCGAAGACTTCGAAGAATCCTTCTACCCAGAGGTGTACCACCCACCAGCGCCAGTATTCGGCGACAGCCAGGTTGCTGGTCCGTCCCCACATCAGTCCCGCTGTATAGAACAGCGCGATGGCGGCACAGGAGATCAGGAAGAGAATCAGCAATCCTTTCTCTGAAGTTCCTTTTTTGATGATCGGCATGATGGGACGGATCATCAGCGCGAGCCACAAAAACAGGCCTATCACCAGCAGCCACTGCCAGAAACGACCCAGGTCGACATATTCATATCCCTGATGGCCGAACCAGAAGTTGTTGATCAGGTTTAATTTTTGCATCACACCAAACCATTGTCCGATCAGTGAACCGCCCACGACGATGATCAGGGCGACAAACAGGACGTTCACGCCCAGCAACTGGTATTTGGGGTCTCTGCCGCTGAGCGAAGGTGCGATATAGAGACCGGTGGCGAGCCAGGCAGTGGCAATCCACAGGATGGCCAGCTGCACGTGCCAGGTGCGTGTGATGGAGTAGGGGATGATGCCGGTGATGTCGAGACCGTAGAAACCGCCTCCCTCCACACCGTAGTGTGCCGTGATGACGCCCATCAGCACCTGTACCAGGATAAGCAGGTTTACCACCCAGAAGTATTTCTTCACCGCCCACATGGAAGGAGTGACGGTTTGGTTCATCAGCGGATCTTCCAGCGGTCGCAGGATCTCTTCCTGGCGGCTGCGGGCATGTACAAATATCATGATGCCGATGCCAAGCAGCAGCATGACGATGCTGAAGCCTGTCCACAAGATCAGGTCGCTTGTCGGCACATTGCCGATCTGCTCATCGGGCGGCCAGTTGTGGGTGTAGGTGATATCCTGTCCCGGGCGGTTGGTCACACAAGCCCAGGAGGCCCAGAAGAAGAACTGGGCCATCTTGTCCATGCGCTCCTCCGTCTTGATGGAATTCTTCGCGATGGCGTAAGCATTGCGGAGTTCATCGAGCGCGGGATCATTCATGAACAGGCCGGTGTAATGCGCCTTGTTGTCAAGGAACGCTTCATAGCGTTCGCTGCTGATTACCAGCCTGCCCGATGCAGCATCGTAGGTGTTCACGCGCAGGAACGTCTGCAGCCTGCTCTCCAGGGTTGCCTGCTGTTCCTGTGTCAACTGGTCGAAAGGTGTTCCGTGTGACTCCTGCGACCATTTGTTCAATAGAAACTGTGCTTCACGATGCAGGTAGTCGGCTGTCCAGTCGGGTGCCACATAGGCGCCGTGTCCCCAGACCGTGCCGACCTCCTGTCCGCCGATGCTCTGCCAGATGTTCTGGCCATCTTTTATATCTTCTCCTGTAAACAGCACGGCACCTGTGTCATCCACTACCTCTGCGGGTACGGGTGGGGCCTGCTGGTAAATTTGATTGCCGTAGTAAAGTAATACGGCAAAAGATAAAATAATCACTGCTGCCAGTGCAATCCATAACTTCTTCTGTGACATACCAGTTCTTTTGTTAAAAGTGAATAATTGTCGTTTTTATTTCTCCAAAGTAATTATCGAATTAACAGAGAATCTTCATTTTTTAATCCCATGGCCAGCTCATAGACTGTAGCCTGGTGCAGTACCTCGAACATCTCCTTCCGGACGGGTTCTACCGAATGGTGCATGGGGCAGGGATGGGCTCCATCACAGACACCCAGTCCCAGCACGCATCCTTCGAAAAACTCATCTCCCTCAATGGCCCGCACAATGTCGGCAATGGTGATCTCGTGAAGCCGCTCCTGCTGGATTTCGAATCCCCCCCGGGGACCTGTGTAGGAGTCGATAATCCCGTTCCGGGATAAAGCCCCCAGTATCTTTCCCGTAAATGCCGCGGGTGACCCCGTCTGCTCTACAATGTCGCTCATCCTGGAACGAATCTGACGGAGCGATTGCCGGGCAATGTAAAGCACCGCTTTGATGCCATATTCACAGGTTTTCGAAAACATGTCGTGTGGTCTCCTTTCTTATGATCTGACTTTAGTCGTTGTCGCATGACAAAGATATTGAATAATTTTAATTTCAGACAAAAATGTCTTTAATTTTTTATCACATTCTTTCTTTTTGTCTGAGAAGCAGTTGAAATCAGAGCTTCCTGCCACTTTGGATGAAAACTTAATAAAATTTAAATATGAATCCATTTCAAACAATCGCTTCCAACAACTGTTGTTAAGTAGATTCATTCTACTTAGGTAAAACATCCAAAAAAAATATAGATTAAGGTAGTTGCTATGGCGAAAACAAGTTCAAAAAAAGTGACGGATATTTCCAAAGAAAAATTACTGGAGATGCATCGTTCCATGCTGGATATCCGTAATTTCGATAACAAGGTCAACCGTCTGGTTAAAAGAGGCGTAGTGCCGGGGATGACCCATTTCTCAATTGGCGAGGAAGCTGCCAACGTGGGCGCCGTGGCCGCATTGGAGATAGGAAGTGACCTGATCACATCCAATCACAGGGGTCATGGTCAGAGCATTGCGCTGGGAATCAACCTCAACGAGATGATGGCGGAGATTATGGGTAAGGCAACCGGTACCTGCAAGGGTAAAGGAGGCTCGATGCACATTGCCGATCTCGACGGAGGCAACCTGGGGGCCAACGGAATTGTGGGTGGTGGCATGGGCATGGCCATTGGTGCTGCGCTCACCCAGAAAATAAAGAAAACAGGCAAGATTGTCGTCTGCTTTTTTGGCGATGGCGCCGTCAATGAGGGTACCTTTCATGAAACCCTGAATATGGCATCGATCTGGAAACTGCCGGTAATTTTTTACTCGATCAACAACATGTACGGCATCAGCACACCCATCAGCAGTGTGATTAATATCGATTATAACTATCGACGTGCTGCTTCTTACGGCATTCCCGGACATTTTATTGAAGATGGAAACGACCTGATGGCGGTCTACAACAAGTTTGAGGAGATTGTGAAATATGTGCGGGAAGGTAACGGCCCTGTATTGGTAGAGTCAATAACCTATCGTTATCTGGGTCACTCCACCTCCGATCCGGGCAAATACCGTACCAAGGAGGAGGTAGATGAGTGGAAGAAGAAGGATCCGATCCTGCGCTTCGAACAGTATCTATTGGATAACAAACTCGTTACCAAGAAGGACATCGAGGCGATAGAGAAAGCTTCGGAAGATGCTGTGGAGGAGTCGGTGAAGTTTGCTTTGAGCAGCCCCGAGCCCACATTGGAGTCGGCTTTTGAGGATATCTTTGCGCCCTGACCACATCGTGTAAGTTTATAAAACAGAAAGAATGATCCGGAAAGGATATCAAAGAATTTAAAATAGCTCAGAAATATATAGATGGAAAAAGAAACAAAATTAATGTCGGTGCGTGATGCCATCATCATGGCAATGTCGGAAGAGATGCGTCGCGACGAGAACGTGTTCCTGATGGGGGAAGATGTGGGTATTTTTGGTGGCGACTTCGGCACATCGGTGGGTATGCTGGAGGAGTTTGGCAAGGAGCGGATACGTGATACGCCGATCTCTGAGAATGCCATTTCGGGAGCAGCCATCGGTGCTGCCATGACCGGCCTTCGTCCCATTGTGGATGTTACCTTTATGGATTTCATCGTCTACATGATGGACAATATTGTGAATCAGGCTGCCAAAACAAGGTATATGTTCGGCGGAAAAGGGCAGATACCGGTCGTGTTCCGTGCTGCTGCCGGTGGTGGAGTAGGTTCTGCCGCCCAGCACTCCCAGTCGCTCGAAGCCTGGTTTACCCATATTCCGGGGTTGAAGGTAATTGCCCCGGGCACGCCTGCCGACGTAAAGGGGCTGCTCAAAGCGGCCATCCGGGATAACAACCCGGTCATCTTCCTTGAATACAAAGCACAGTATAATATGAAGGGGGAGGTACCTCTCGACCCCGATTTTGTGTTGCCCATTGGTAAGGCGGATATCAAAAGAGAGGGAAAAGATGTGACGGTAGTCACCTACGGGCGCATGCTGGAACGTGTGATGAAGGCGGCGGAAGAGGTGCATGAAGCAGAAGGTGTGGAGGTGGAAGTGGTCGATTTGAGAACCCTCTCCCCACTGGATAAGGACACCGTGATTCAGTCGGTGAAGAAAACCGGCAAGGTACTTTTGGTCAACGATGCACACAAAACCAGTGGTTTTATTGGTGAGGTAGCTGCCACCATTGCCGAGAGCGAAGCATTCGACTATCTCGATGGCCGGATACTGCGGCTTGCCGGAGAAGATGTACCCATCCCTTACAACCAGACGCTGGAGACGGCCATGATCCCGAGTGTGGAGCGCATCCGGAAATATATCCTCAGATTAGTCAATAACCGATAAAAACTGAGTGAATGGAAGATAGAAAGTTGAGAGCAACGCCAGCAGCAAGAACATTGGCGAAACGACTCGGTGTGGATCTGTTGAGCGTGACCGGCACCGGTTACAAGGGACGCATTCAAAAGGATGATGTCGCCGGCTTCAATTATGAGGATAAAACACATGTTTCTCCGCTTGCACAGCGCATTGCCGATATACACCACATCGATCTGAAAGGGGTGGTTGGAACAGGCTACCGCAACAAAATCATGAAGGACGATGTGCTGCAGCTGATTGATGACCAGGAGATCAAGTCGCGCTTTATGCTCGATGATTACGGTTATCAGATGGTATCGCCCTCTCCGCAGGTTACTAAAGCTGCTCCCGTGAAACAGGCTGCAGTTGCTTCTAAGGCGGAGCCAGTGAAGGATACTGCGGCTGCAGGTGATTCGGAAACAGTGCCGATGACGCAGATGCGCAAGATTATCGCAAAGCGCATGTCGGAGAGCTTCTTTGGTGCGCCTACCTTCATACAGACATGGGAAATTGATATGACCGAGTTGCTTGCATTGCGCAAACGACTGATTGATCCCATCATGGAGAAGACCGGCAAGAAGGTGACGGTGACCGACCTGATTTCGATGGCGGTGATCAAGACTTTGCCGAAACACAAATATATCAATGCAAGCCTGAACAAGGATGCTACCGAGATCACCTTTCACAACTATGTGAACCTGGGAATGGCGGTGGGTCTGGATGAGGGACTGCTGGTGCCGGTGGTGAAGGGTGCCGACAAGATGTCGCTGAGCGAGTTCGTGGTGGCGATGAAGGATCTCACCGAGCGCACCTTTGCGAAGAAGTTGCTGCCCGACGAACAGGCGGGAAGTACCTTTACAATCAGCAACCTGGGCATGTATGGCGTGGATGAGTTTACCGCGATCATCAATCAGCCCAACTCGGCCATACTGAGTGTCTCTTCTACCCAGCAGCGGGCGGTGCCCCGGGATGGTGAAATCGTGATCCGGCCCATCATGAAGGTGAGCCTCACGGCCGATCACCGGGTGATAGACGGACTCACCGGAGCGAAATTTATGACCGATCTGAAAGCGGCCATGGAGGATCCGTTGACTTTGTTTATTTAATGTGCCAATAAATAGAACTGATCGCTGATAACTAAAATAACCGCTGCCTGTATAAAGCTTGCTCCTCTGGAGCTGAAAGCTGATCGCTGACAGCTGACCGCTAAAATAAAAAACTAAAAAATATGGCTTTTGAAATAATCATGCCCAAAGCAGGTATCGACATGACCGAAGGGCAAATTGTGAAATGGTTAAAAAAAGAGGGTGATCCAGTGAAGGAAGGTGAGATTATCCTCGAGATTATGACCGATAAAACCAGCATGGAGATTGAAGCCGAGGCTTCGGGTGTCTTGCTGAAAATTGTGCATCACGACGATGAGACCGTGCCGGTTACGACCGTCATTGGTTATATCGGGAATGAAAATGAATCGGTCGACACACTGATGCCCGAAGAGTTTGAAGATACCGGTGCCGAAGAGAGTGAAGAAGACAAACGGATGATCCGCCTTGAGGATAGCTATAACGTGGCGGTGATCGGCGGTGGACCGGCAGGCTATGTGGCCGCCATCAGGGCAGCTCAGCTGGGTGCCAAGGTGGCCATCGTGGAGAAAGGCGTTTTCGGCGGTACCTGCCTCAATGTGGGTTGTATTCCATCAAAAGCTTATCTGAAGAATGTAGAAATCGTGGATCATATCAAAAACGCCGCATCGAGGGGAATCATCATCGAGGATCCCAAGATCAGGATCGATATGGAGAAAGTGGTTGCGTTCAAAAACGGCGTGGTAAAGAAACTGACCAGCGGCGTGGAAGCTCTGCTGAAATCAAACGGTGTGGATATCTACAAAGGATTTGGAAAGATCAACAAGAATAAGGATGTGGTTGTGGATGACACCAAGATCATCAAGGCTGATAAGATTATTCTCGCCGGTGGTTCTAAGGTATTTATGATTAACATTCCCGGTATTCAGAACGACAAGGTGCTGACCAGCGACGACCTGCTCGACATAAAGGAGGTTCCGGAAACGATGGTGGTGCTGGGAGGCGGCGTGATTGGCGCCGAGATGGGCCTCTCTTTTGCCGGACTTGGTTCCAAGGTGATCATTGTGGAGATGATGGATCATATTGTTTCTATGTTTGATAATGATGTGACCGAAGAGTTGACCAGATTAATCAAGAAGAGAGGAATTGAAGTGGTCACATCGGCCAAGGTTACCGAGGTGGTTGACAAGGGTGATAAGCTGGAGATTAAGATTGAAGGCAAAGATTCTATCATAGCCGACAAGGCACTACTGGCCATCGGACGTGTGCCCGATCTGGAAGCAGTGGGTGAAGTGAAGTTCGAGACCGAGCGGGGCAGGATCAAGGTGGATCAGTATATGGAGACCAGCGTGAAGGGTATTTATGCTCCGGGCGATATCAATGGAATCAAGATGCTGGCACACGTGGCATTCCGCATGGGTGAGGTGGCCGCAGATAATGCAGTGAAGGGTAATCACCGCCAGGTAAAGCTGCTCTCCGCACCATCGGTGGTCTACACCCTGCCCGAGGTGGCCATGGTGGGACTGACCGAAGCGCAGGCACGGGAAAAGTATGGCGACGATATTCGCATCGGACGTTTTAACTTCAGCGCCAACGGTCGTGCTTTGGCATCGAGCGAAGCAGAAGGTTTCGTAAAGGTGATTGCCGACAACCGCTACGGTGAGGTATTGGGTGTGCATATCCTGGGACCATCGGCGGCCGAATTGATTACCCAGGCCTCCCTGATCATGGAAATGGAGATTACCGTGGAGGAGGTGGTGAATACCATTTATGGTCACCCCACCTATTCGGAGGCGATCTTCGAGGCTTTTGCCGATGTGCTGGGTGAGGCAGTGCATATTATTCCGAAGAAAAAGAAATAATATAGCAAGTTCTTTGTTTGCAGTTAATTCGTCGCCTGTCGAAATTTTGTGACCCATTATTGCTCACATGAGCTAAAAGAGTAGAACTTGCTTCGCTTCAAACAGCTACTCTTTTATACGCTTATTGTTCGCGATGGGTCCCCACAAAATATCTGAATGGCTCCGCCTAAACTGCAAACAATATAGGAGCTACGTAAGGAATATAAATTTGAATTTTAAGGGGATCGGTTCAGGCTCACAAGGCCCGAATTGATCTTCTTTTTTTACCTTTGCAGGGTGGAAAATGTCAAGGTGGTGCTTTAACAGGGATGGGTTTATTCATAAGTCCAGAAATGCACCGACCCAACAACAAATAACGTAACAATAACATAGATGATATATATCGTCAACAAATCAAACAAGCCCGATTTTAATATCGCGCTGGAGGAGTATTGCTTTAAACAGATGACCCAGTTTGATAAAGTGTTTATTCTGTGGATCAATGAACCCTCCATCATTGTGGGCAAAAATCAGAATACCCAGGCCGAGATCAATGCAAAGTATGTGCAGGAGAAGGGAATCCATGTGGTACGCCGTATCTCAGGCGGCGGTGCTGTTTATCACGACCTCAACAACCTGAACTATACCATCATCTCCAATGAAGATCGAGACAGCAGAAACTTCGATTTCAAAGCATTCTCAGAGCCGGTGATTCAAACGCTGCAGGAGCTGGGTGTGGAGGCTGAGTTTTCAGGCCGGAACGACATCACCATCGATGGGAAAAAGATCAGCGGCAACGCGCAGGCCTATCTCGACGGGCGGGTGATGCACCACGGGTGTATCCTGTTTGATGTGGACCTGACGGTGCTTTCAAAAGCACTGGAAACATCTGCCGGGGTGGTGGACGCCAAAGGGGTGAAATCTGTACGGAGCCGCGTCGACAATATCCTGCCCAACCTGCCTGAAAAGATCACCGTAACACAGTTTGCCGACAGGATACTGGAACAGATGAAGCGGAAGTATCCCGAGATGCGGGAGTATCATTTCGGTGAAGAGGAGCTGCAGGCCATCGAAAAAAGCAGACAGGCAAAGTTTGGTAACTGGAACTGGAACTTTGGAACAAACCCGGAGGCAGAGATCGTGCGCGAACGCCGATATCCTGCGGGAAAGACACAGGTTTTCATCGATACAAGAAAAGGAATTATCGAAGATATCCTCTTTTATGGCACTTTCTTTGGGGTGAGGGGCGACCTCACTGAGGTGCAGCAGCTGCTGAAAGGGGTGAAGTACACCCCCGATGAGGTTCGGAAAAGACTCTCCTCGTTCGATATATCTCCCTATTTCGCAGGCTTCTCCATCGACGAGCTGACCGACGCCATTGTTGGCTGAGGCTCCACCATCCGTTTCCATTTGAAGTAGCCAAAAACGGAGATCACTGAATAGATGGCAAACAGGATGGAGGTGGGGTAGAGCCCCTTCCAGAGATAGAGTCCACAGGAGACCACGTTGACCACAAACCAGAATAGCCATTGCTCCACCTGTTTGCGGGCCAGCAGCCACATTCCGAGGATGCTCAGTGCGGTGGTAAAACTGTCGCCATACGGAACGGGACTGTCGGTGTAGCGCACCAGAATAAAAGCGATGGCAGCAAAAAGAGCTATCCCCGTCACCGTGAGCGGCAACAGATGGCGCCGCGGGGTGTGGGTAACGGGCAGCTCCCCCTCCTCCTGCCGTTTGTGTCGTGTCCAGTAGATCCAGCCGTAGATGCTGGCGAAGAAGTAGTAAATGTTGATCCCCATATCGGCATAGAACCTGCTCTGGAAGAAGATCCACACATAAACCAACGGCATCACGACGCCCACCGGCCAGAGCCATTTATTGGCTTTGTATTCGAGATACAAATAAAGCAGGCCGATGATGGCGCCGATAATTTCGATGGTTTGCATGGGTTTTAAAATGAGAGTGTCAGCCGTGCCATGTAGTTACGCGTTGCCTGCGGATAATAGCCAATCCAGTGGATGCTGCTGCCGTCGGTAAATGTGTCGGTGGCAGCCCATCCGTTGGCCACATTCTCCTTGTTGAAGAGGTTGTTCACGAAAACCTGCAGGTTGAATGTGCCAACCGGGCTCTTCTTAAATGTGTAACCTGCTGAGAGGTTGCTCACGAAATAGGCATCGATCGACTTCGCATCGTCAGAGGTGTTGTCCATATACTGTTTGCCCACATATTTTCCCATCAGGTTCAGATAGAGTCCCGATGTGGGTTGCCAGGTTATACCCACTGCGCTGACCACATTGGGTGAGAAAGAGATATTGGTAGTACCAATCTCTTTATAAATTTGTCCCTCCCAATTCCAGTTGTCCTGATTGTCGTACTGGTCGAACCATGCCACATAGTTTTTAATCCTGTTCCGGCTGAAGGTGGTGTTGGCGTCGATTCTAACCTTGTTTTCCCATAAAGGAACGGCTGCCTCCAGTTCAAGTCCGGCACGGTAGCTATCCTTCACATTTTCCATTAGCTTGTAACCCACGTCGTTGAGTTTACCTGTCTGTACCATCTGATTGTGGTAATCCATGAGGTAGAGGTTTGCTCCCAGTTGGAGCCCATCCGTGTCACGGTACTGATAGCCCAGTTCGTAGTCGGTCATCCGCTCCGGCTGTATGGGAGTTACCGATTCCCCCTTGATTCCATCCTTCAGGTCGGTACGCAACGGTTCGCGCTGACCCACGGCTGCGGAAGCATAGAGCCGGCTCCTCTCATTCAGGTTGAGATTGATTCCTGCTTTGGGATTCAGGAAGTGATAGGTGAATTCACCGGTCAGATCCATCAGGTCGTCGTCCATCCCGCTGAACCTGTAGTTTATCCGCCTGTACTGCAGGTCTCCGAAGAGAGAAAGTCTCTCGTTCAGCTGATAATCGGCTTTGCCGAATAGGTTTATTTCTGCTTTTCTCCCTACATTGCGATACCACTCATGGTTTTCAGCAACAGATTGATTGAATTTGATCCATGGCAGTCGGCCAAAGTGGTCACCATCGTAATAGCTGTACGTTCCGCCGAAGGTCAGCTTCAGCCTGTTTCGGGTGTAGTTGAGCCCCAGGTTGGCCACATAAAAATCATTCTCCATCAGCTTGCGCCGTATAAAGTCGCTGCTTTCGTAGGTCACCTCCTCCAGTGTCTGCGCCGGGAGGCCGAAATCGGAGAAGTCGTTGTCTTCTCTGAAATTCTCATAGTAGCCGTATCCGTAATTGTAACTCAGTCCCCCATTCAGCACCAGATAGCGGCTCAGCTCCCGGGAGAGGGTCAGCTGCAGAATGTCGGAATAGTAATTGTCGGTTTCATTGTCGTAATAAAGCCGGTTGCCCGCCTCATCGGTATATTCTCCTGCCGGGTTGTATCGGCGGCCATATTCCGGATCCTTCATCTGTTCTTCGGAGACGCCCTCCCAGGTGATGCCGGTGTGCTGTATCCCCTTCAGGTAGCTCAGCCGTATCAGTTGTCTGTCGGTGTAGTGCGACAGTGCCGCATAGAAGTTGATATGATCCACGCTGCCGTTGCGTATGTATCCGTTGCCGGTGACGCGCGAAAAGCGACCGTCGAAGGATAATCCGTTATCCAGAATTCCTGTTCCTGCGGCGATATTCGACAGGAAGGTACCATAACTACCCACAGCAGTGGATGCTTCCCCGTATGCTTCGTTGCGGGCGCCGGTGGTCTGCAGGGAAATGCTGGCACCAAAGGCCGCCGATCCGTTGGTGGAGGTACCCACGCCACGCTGAATCTGGATGTTCTGCAGCGAGTTGGAGAGGTCGGGCAGGTTCACCCAGAACACCTCCTGGCTCTCGGGATTATTGAGTGGCATCCCGTTTAGGGTTACATTGATGCGGGTCGCATCGGTTCCCCTGATACGGAAATAGGTGTTGCCCACGCCAAGGCCGTCTTCGGTAAAAGAGACCAGCGAGGGGGTTGTCTGCAGGATAGCAGGAATATTTCTTGCAGCGTTCTGCTTTTTGATATCCGATGCGGAGATGTTGGAGTAGGATACCGGTGTGCCGGCTCCTGCCCGTGTGCCGGAGACAACCAGCTCTTCGAGCTGGATATGATCGAGACTGTCGGGCGACGCTGCCTCCTCCGGAGTTAATCTGGAATAGGCCAGTGCCTGATAACCTGTTGCCGACAGGAACGTCAGCATGAACAATAGAAAAACCTTTTTCATTTACAGTAAATTTTGCGATGAATCATGCCGACAGCATGGGCTGGGGTAGCATGACGCATCCGGTTGGTGAAATAAAAAAGGGGATTTATAAAAGATATATACCATAGAAAGCGTCACCGGAATGTGAGCACTTTTTTTCCCTCCGCCGGCATTATCCGGATCAGGTAATTTGGGTATGATCTCAGCCCGTTTGCATGGGGCACCCCTGTTGAACGGCAAAGGTACGTACTTTTGCGTAATAAACAAGAACCGATTTCAATTTAACATGCAAAGGGTGCTTACCGAGGAAACTTTATCAATTTCACGGGATGCATGCTTCGTGAGACAAAAAAAATGGGAAGAGGATTCAACTTATCTGCTGATTTATTTGTAATTTCGTTCACTTTAAACGTTGCGACTTAAAAATTGTCAAACAATCCTATGAGTGAAGAAGACAAACTGACAGTGGAAGATCAGATGATTGAAGAGGAGTTTCAGGGGTTGCTGAACGATTACCTGAATTCCAATCACCGACGGAAGGTGGATATCATCACCCGTGCCTTTAATATGGCAAAGGAGGCGCACAAAGGTGCCCGCCGGCGTTCGGGTGAACCCTATATCATGCATCCGTTGTCAGTAGCCCGCATTGTGTCGAGAGAAATAGGGCTGGGGTCGACTTCCATTTCTGCTTCGTTGCTCCATGATGTGGTGGAAGATACCGATTATACGGTGGAAGACATACGTGCCCTGTTTGGCGACAAGATAGCGCAGATTGTAGACGGGCTGACAAAGATATCGAGCGGCATGTTCGGCGAGAACGTGTCGGCACAGGCTGAAAACTTTCGCAAGCTGCTGCTCACCATGTCCGACGATATCCGGGTGATCCTGATCAAGATTGCGGACCGGCTGCACAACATGCGCACACTTTCTTCCATGTCGCCTACGAAGCAGTTTAAAATAACCGGCGAGACATTGTATATATATGCACCGCTGGCACACCGGCTGGGATTGTTTGCCATCAAGACCGAGCTGGAAGAGCTTTGCTTCAAATATGAGCATCCTGAAGCATTTGCCGATCTTACGAGAAAGATTGAAGAGACGGCGCCCGAACGGAATAAGATTTATGAGCATTTTGCCGTGCCGGTGGTCAAGGTGCTGGACAAGATGGACATCACCTACGAGATGCGGGCCCGTGTGAAATCGGTATACTCCATCTGGAACAAGATGCAGACCAAGAGCATCGAATTCAATGAGGTGTATGACCTCTTTGCGGTGCGCATCATCTTTGAGGTGTTCCCCGGTATGGATGAAAAGAAACAATGCTGGGACATCTATTCGGTCATCACCGACATCTATAAGCTGCGTCCGGATCGTATTCGGGATTGGGTGAGCCATCCCAAGGCCAACGGCTATCAGGCACTTCACCTTACCGTGATGGGACCCGATGGGAAATGGATTGAGATACAGATCAGAAGCCGGCGAATGGACGATATCGCCGAAAAGGGTTTTGCAGCACATTGGAAGTACAAGGAAAACAGGATTGAAGAGGATAACGAACTGGATAAATGGCTGAAGACCATTCAGGAGATTCTTTCAAACCCAAATCCCAATGCCATCGACTTCCTCGATACGGTGAAGATGAATCTCTTCTCTTCAGAGATCTTCGTGTTTACGCCCAAGGGTGAAATTAAAACGTTGCCACAGGGCGCTACCGCGCTCGATTTTGCTTACACCATCCACACCCGCATCGGGGATCACTGCCTGGGAGCCAAGGTGAACCACACCCTGGTGCCACTTAGCCAGCAGCTGCGCAGCGGCGATCAGATAGAGATACTTACCTCCCAGTCGGTATACCCACAGCCGGAATGGCTTAATTTCGTGACCACTGCCAAGGCTCGAACGAAGATTGAGGCTTCGTTGCGACGCCAGCGCCGCCGCATCGCGGAGGTAGGAAAAAACATGCTTGAGGAGTTGTTCGACAATGAGCCCATCGACAATACGCTGTTTAACAAGATTCTGCATTCATACAAAGCCGAAAATAAAGAAGATCTCTATTTCATGATCGGCCACAACGAGGTGATCCTCCCGACCAGCAAGAATGCTTTCTTCAAGATCAGGGAGGAGCCGGAGAAACAGGATAATCTGTTCGTGCGCTACATGAAGCAGGCTATGAATGCCATCAAGAAGCCGTCGGCAGATCAAAAGAATGCGAAGGAAGATGGAGAATCATACATCCTCCAGCCGGAGCAGGTGAAACCAAAAGTGAATCTGAAGGAAGTTTATGAGCTCACCGAAGTCAAGTTCCGGAAGAATTTTATTGTACCGGCATGTTGTAACCCGCTACCGGGTGATGACGTTTTCGGATATATTACAGAGAATGAGGAGGTGGAGGTACATAAGCGGTCCTGCCAGACGGGCCTGAAGCTGAAATCGAGCTTTGGCGACCGCATCATTGCCGTGGCGTGGGGCGACTACCGTCAATATTCATTTTTAGCCTCCATCACGTTCACTGGGATTGACAGGATCGGTATTCTCGGCTCCATCCTGGCCAAGCTCGCTGAAGATGTGGTGGTGAACATACAAAGCGTTAATGTGTCTTCCAAAGATGGTATCTTTGAAGGTGTTTTTAACCTGCACGTGCATAGTGCAGAGGAGGTGAATCAACTCTGTGCCAAGATAGCAAAAGTGGACGGTGTAAGCACCGTCCACAGATCTCCTCTTTAAAATCACATCGGACTAAGCCGTTGTAACCTGGTTTCATCATTTCGTTTTTCTTTTCCTTCCGAACAGGAATGAGGTGACTCTTTTTGCGGCAAAAGCGAGTATGGCCGGTTTAGCTACTCCCCAGGCGATAGAACCGAGTAGTGGCATGTTCGATATCGCGAAATTGACCCATGGATTTGTCCTTCTGGTGATAAACGGAGTGATGGCGTGGGATGAACCTCCCGATAAATTATCCATTGTTTCAGCAAATTTCGTCTTGACCGAGGAGGTTACTCCTTTGGTGAGCATCGATCCCCAGTTATCGTTCAGGTACTGTAGCTGATAAGCGAGGCGCCGGCTGGCTATAGCCCGCTCCTCCCTTAACCTTTTCTTCTCCAGACGCAATTCTTCAAGCGGAGTTAATTTGTAGGTGCTCATTTTTTGCTGTTTTTTTCATCGTTATCGTCGTTGCTCATGAGAAAACGAACAACACGACTGGCGAATTTTTTCTTGAATGACTTCCCTACAAGCAGGATCATGAGAAGTGCAAGCAGGGTAAACAGAGCTACGATACCGAATCCGAGCCAGGGGCTCTGCAGAAGCTCACCCAGATAAAGTCCGGCAGTTACCAGGATAAACAATAGGGTAAACAGCAGCGCGCCTGCCAGTATAAGACCATAGACGATTGCCGATGCACTTAAACTGATTTTCTCATACGCTTCCAGTTTTCCGAGCTCAAGGGTGCTGGTGATGAATCTGGATATGTCATTCCGCATTTCCTCGAACAACGTACTTACTTTTTTTTCTTCCATCGCTTCCCGGGTGTTTGAGGGTCAGTTATTGTTTGGCGAGTTCTTTCTTTGCAATTTCTGCAATATCATCGATGTCTTCCTTTAAGTCGTGCGCTTCACTTTTTCCTTTGTATATGGCTGACTTTACATTTGCTTTAATCTTGTCAGCCAGTTCATTGGCCTGTTCCAGCCACTCTTCTTTCTTATCGGTTCCCATAATGTAGCCTACAGCAGCACCCAGTGCAATACCAATTCCTAAACCTAATAATAATTTTGCTTCTGATTTCATAATTGTTGCGTTTAATGGTGAATATTTATTTTCGTCCAACGATGATCTGTGAAATGAAAACCTCATTGTGTAACAGTTTGAGGCTCCTTTTAATAGATAAAACGTTTTTTGGGCAAAAATGTTTTTACAAAAAGCATATGAATGTGCCTCGGGTTAATCGGCGTCGACAGATATTCCCAGCAGCGTGGCCGGTGTGAAGCCGGTTATCCTTACCTTGACAAACTCTCCGATCCGATGATTCTTCTTGTCGATGATGACTACTTTGTTCTGGTCGGTACGACCGAAAAGCTGTTCTCTGGAACGTTTTGAAAAACCTTCCGTCAGTATTTCAAATTCCTTTCCCATATCCTGCTCGTTGCTTTGTCGCGAGAGCTCCAGTTGCAGGTCGATGATCTCCTGCAGGCGCCGGTTCTTGACCTCTTCGGCTATGTTGTCCTCTTGCTTTTTTGCCGCGTAGGTACCGGGTCGTTCCGAGTATTTAAACATGAATGCCGAATCAAAACCCACTTCGCGCATCAGCGAGAGTGTTTCCTGGTGATCTTCTTCTGTTTCGGTATGGAAACCGCACATGATGTCGGTCGACAGACCGCACCCGGGGATAATCCTTTTAATGGCAGCAATCCTTTCCAGGTACCATTCCCTGTTGTAGCGCCGGTTCATCAACTTCAGCATGCGGGAGCTTCCGGACTGCACGGGCAGGTGGATGTAGTTGCACAGGTTCTTGTATCGCGCGATGGTCTCCAGTGTTTCGTCGTTCATGTCCCAGGGGTGTGAGGTGGTAAAACGGATGCGCATTTCGGGCGCCTCTTCTGCGACCATGGCCAGCAGCTCATGAAAGCCGATTGTGCTGTCGCCT
The DNA here is from genome assembly GCA_001768325.1 of Bacteroidetes bacterium GWC2_46_850. Classification (GTDB taxonomy): domain Bacteria; phylum Bacteroidota; class Bacteroidia; order Bacteroidales; family Dysgonomonadaceae; genus Proteiniphilum. Next base: position 205,304 of record MENQ01000024.1, read on the forward strand.
TCCCGGTAGCGGTAAGAATTTACATTCTGCCCAAGGAGGATCGCCTCCCTGAAGCCCTTTGCCCGCATCACCCGCAGCTCATTGAGGATGCTCTCCGGCTCGCGGCTTCGTTCCCGCCCACGGGTGAAGGGAACGATGCAGTAGGTGCAAAACTTGTCGCAGCCACGCATGATGGAGATATAACCGGAGATGTTGCTTCCCGCCAGTTTCAGCGGGACCACATCCTTGTAGGTTTCTGTTTTGGAAAGCTCAATGTTCATCGCTTTCTCACCCCGTTCCGCTGCACCCACCAGGTTGGGGAGATCGAGGTAGGCGTCGGGGCCGACCACCAGATCGACGTGGTGGCGATCGATCAGTTCCGATTTGGCCCGCTCAGCCATGCATCCCAGAACCCCCACGATGAGGTTTTCTTTCCGTTTTCTCTTCAATGAATTGAAATACTCCAGCCGCTGGATCACTTTTTGTTCCGCGTTCTCCCGGATGGAACAGGTATTGACGAAAATGGCATCGGCATCCCTGTCGCTATCGGTTAGCGTATAGCCATCCATTTCCATGATGGATGCCACTACTTCTGTGTCTGCCACGTTCATCTGGCAGCCGTAAGTCTCTATAAATAGTTTTTTGTCGGTTGTTTTTTCTGTGTGCATGATTTCATTATTCAGCCGTGATAACCTCTTTCTGTCGCTTAAACGTTAAAATATTGAATTTATCGTCAGAAAAGTTGGAATTGCATATATAAAGTCCTATATTTGCAATGAAAAAAATAAAATTTTTTCATAGTTAAGGTTTTGGTTAAATGTTCGGGAGTTACTGGGAAGTTGCTCCCGAAATTTTTATTACCAAATACACTTAGTTACGCAAAAAATCATTATTTTTGTCCTGTTACAAAATTAATCAAAATATGGAGTTTGGCGATATCATTTATTTGATCCTTCTGGTATTTTTTATGATATTGGGATTTTTTAATGATTCCAGGAAGAAAAAAAATAAGCAGATGCAATCCGAAAAGCCATCTAATCCTTATTCTGAAATGCCACAACGACGTTCAGAAACGCCGCGCCGACCCTTTCTTGAGACATCCGAAACGGAGGAGGAAGAGGAGGAGGAACTCCCCAAAACCAGGGTCAGGCCTCCTGCATCTCCAGTCCTTCGCAAAGAACCGGAAAGAACAACCTTCCGTTCTTCCATGGAGCTGACGACGGATTTTGCGAAAGAGTCATCACTCAAAAGTTCTATTTTCGTGTATGATGCCGATGCTTCATACTACAAGAATCCGGAGACGCTCGATATCGGCGAAGCATCCGATGACATGTCACAAGCAACCATCGACGGGAAGAAGAGCGGCTCACTGCATCCGCTCTTGGCGGAACTCTACGGAGATTCAGGCCGGGAAGAATTGCTGAAAGGCCTGATCATTGGTGATGTCATTCGTCGCAAATACTGACTACACGTTTACTACTTAACAATATTTTATGGCTTTAAAATTTATCAGTGCTGAAGAGGCTGCGTCACTCGTGAAAGATAATGACAACGTAGGCTTCAGCGGTTTTACGCATGCCGGCTGCCCAAAGGTGGTGCCGGTAGAGATTGCCAAAAGAGCAGAAGCAGAGCATGCCAAAGGCAATTCTTTCAAGATCGGCGTTTTTACCGGTGCTTCTACCGGTGACTCCATTGACGGAGCGCTTGCCCGTGCAGGTGCAATTAAATTTCGTACGCCTTATCAGACCAACAAGGATATGCGCAGTGCGCTGAACCGGGGAGAGTTTGATTTTTTTGACCTGCATCTGTCACAGTTGGCACAGGAAATACGATACGGCTTCCTGGGAAAAATCAACGTGGCCATCATCGAAGCATGTGAAGTGACCGAAAAGGGTGAGATCGTACCCACCACCGGTGTGGGTATTACGCCCACCATCTGTCGTCTGGCCGATATCGTGATTGTAGAGCTGAATAAAAAAGTTCCGGGCAAGTTGCGCGGTATCCATGACCTGTATGAGTTGCAGGATCCCCCTAAACGGCGTGAGATACCCATCTACGAGGTACAGAACCGGATCGGGCTGGACTATGTGAAGGTAAATCCGGAGAAGATTTTTGTGGTAGAAACAGAAAAGGATGGAGAAGGAGGTGGTTTTGCTCCACTCGATGAGGTCACGGCCCGCATCGGGAACAACGTAGCCGAGTTCTTTGTCGCCGAAGTGAAAGCCGGCCGTATACCTGCCCATTTCCTTCCTATCCAGTCGGGTGTGGGTAACATTGCCAACGCGGTGCTCGGCTCCATGGGCAGCAACCCCGATATCCCCCGCTTCGAGGTATATACCGAAGTGATTCAGGATGCTGTAATCGACATGATGCAACAGGGTAACATCTCTTTTGCCAGCGGCTGCTCGCTCACCGTGAGCAACGAGGTATTGCAAAAATTTTATGACGACCTGGCTTTCTTTAAGAACAAACTGGTGCTGCGGCCTTCGGAAATATCAAACAACCCCGGCCTGGCACGCCGACTGGGCATCATCGCCCTCAATACGGCCATCGAGGTGGATATCTTCGGCAGTGTGAACTCCACCCACGTGAATGGTACCAAGATGATGAACGGCATCGGTGGCTCGGGCGATTTCACCCGCAACTCCTATCTCTCCATCTTCCTCACTCCCTCCACGGCAAAGAATGGTGCCATCAGCTGCATCGTGCCCAAGGTGACACACGAAGACCACAACGAGCATTCCGTGAAGATCATCGTCTCGGAATATGGCGTGGCCGACCTGCGCGGAAAGGGACCCAAGTTGCGTGCTATCGAGATCATTGAAAAATGTGCACACCCCGATTATCGTCCTCTTTTACATGAATATCTGAGCCGTGGCGTGAAGGGGCATATCCCGCAGGATATCTATGCCTGTTTTGCCTTTCATCAGGCTCTTCAGGAAACGGGCAGCATGATGAATACCGATTTTGGGAAATATCAGAAGTCCTGATTCTGAGACAACACAAATCACCCACAAAAAAAGCGATTCCAATTACGGATCGCTTTTTTTGTAAATGCCGACAGGATAAAAATATGGTTTGTTTTTAGGGATTGTATTTACTTCTGTACTCTTTGGGAGTCATGTTCATTTCTTTCTTAAAGGTCTTCGAAAAATGAAACGGATCAAAATATCCCAGCCTGTAGGCGATTTCCTTAATTTTCAGATCCGAAAACTGAAGATAGGAACAAGCCCGTTGAATTTTAAGCTGCTGATAATATTCCATGGGGGTATATGAGGTTTTTTTTTGAAACAGATTACCAAAATGGGAAGATGAGTAACCCACATCCTGGGCTATCTCTTCCAGTTCAAGCTTATTTTCCAGGTTGTTCTTCATAAACAGGATGCTCTTCTGCACCATATCCATCTCTTTTACACTCTTTATCTCCCTGAATTGGGATAAGTATTTGATTGTGGCCAGGAAATATGCGAGGCAGAAACTGGTATATTCAAGATTTTCAGGGCTATATCCCATCTCCAGGTTTTGGAAAATCTCCTCAAAAAGCTGAAACCGGTCTCCGAATCGGCTGCTGTCGGAATCATAGGTGTCAATTTTCCTTCCGATGATCGAAGAGAACAACTCCGTATCTTCACCCAGAAAATGAATCCAGTAAATGCTCCAGGGATCTTTGTTGTCTGCGCCATAGGCGTGTGCTTCGCTGGCTGGTAGGATATAAACCTGATTCCGTTCCAGGTAATTTTTCTCGTTGTTGTGAATAATCCATCCTTTGCCTTTTTCACACAGAATCAGAATATTTTGATTGGCACCCGATTTTCGCTCCCTGAAATGATACTTTGCATCCGGATAATAACCAATGTGGGTGATGTGCAGATGTTTGGTGGCATTGTTTTTCTTCAGGTAATCACGGATATTGTAGGGGAGGATAATTGCTTTCTCGTTCTTGAATCCTTCTGCAATTTTTTCCATCATGTTATTTTACATTTATATATTGTTATTTTACATGTTTTGCGTTATCTTGCTGATTAATCGTTAAAAACTATTCAAAAATAGTATTTATTTACATTAAATACAAAATTTATTACATTTTTATTGACTTGAAGGAATGTAATTTTGTAATGTTAAAAAAGTAATCCATGACAAAAGAGAAAAACAACATCAATCAGCTCTATCTGGTGCTGATTTCACTGATCGCCGGAATGGGCGGATACCTTTTTGGATATGACTGGGTAGTCATTGGGGGTGCCAAAGCTTTTTACGAAATCTATTTCTCCATCGCAGATATTCCTTGGCTGCAGGGCTGGGTGATGAGCAGCGCGCTGCTGGGATGCCTTATCGGAGTAGTCATCTCCGGCGGTTTATCCGATAAATATGGACGTAAGCATATGATGATTCTGGCTGCACTCGTCTTTGCCTTGTCGGCCTACGGTACGGGTGCAGCCCAAACAATCGATCAGTTTATCCTGTTCCGGATCATCAGCGGTATTGGGATCGGCATTGCTTCAAATATTTCGCCTATGTACCTGTCGGAAGTATCACCTCCAGCCGTACGAGGTAAGTTTGTGGCAATTTATCAGTTGGCGATTGTCCTGGGTATCCTCTCGGCACAGATTGTAAACTGGCAAATCGCGGAGCCGGTCGTGCCGGGTGAAGATATCTTGCACTCCTGGAACGGACAGCTGGGCTGGAGATGGATGTTCTGGGCACCCATAATTCCTTCTATTCTCTACCTGATCTTCACTTTTATTGTGCCCGAAAGTCCCCGGTGGCTCATTAGCAAGGCAAGATACGAGAAGGCGACTGATATTTTCTCCAGGATTGTCAATAGAGATTATGCCGTCCATTTGGTGGAAGAGGTACAGCAGACTGCAAGGGAGCGTACGGAGAAAGTAAGACTGTCGGCTCTTTTCAAGGGAAAGGCATTCCGTATTGCAATGGTTGGTATCGTGATAGCCATTTTGCAGCAATGGTGCGGCATCAATGTGGTATTTAACTATGCGCAAGAAATTTTTACCGCGGCCGGTTACAGCGTCTCCGACATGTTATTCAACATTGTGGTGACCGGGGTTGTCAATGTGATTTTCACCCTTGTGGGAATGTATACGGTCGACAGGCTGGGCCGGCGACCGCTGATGCTGGCTGGAACCATTGGGCTATCATTGATTTATGTGGTCCTGGGAGCCGGTTATTATTTCCGTGTTGAAGGAATGGTGATGCTGATTCTTGTTGTGCTGGCCATTGCCTGTTATGCCATGACACTGGCTCCGGTAACCTGGATTGTGATTTCTGAAATTTTTCCCACGAGGTTAAGGGCCCGGGGCATGGCCGTTTCAACCTTTGCCCTGTGGAGTGCCAGCTTTGTGCTCACCTATACCTTTCCTCTTCTGAACAGTTCACTTGGAGCTTCCGGGACGTTCTGGCTTTACGGACTTATTTGTATCCTCGGATTCCTCTTTATCAAGGTGAACCTTCCGGAGACGAAAGGGAAAACCCTGGAGGAAATTGAGGCTTATTCCCGGTAATTCAAACAGAGGGCTGATCCGGGTATCATCTGTCCCAAAGAAAAGCCAAATCCTGAAAAATATTTACAGCATAGTTAAACAGACAATATTCACATAGTAGTTTTTGAGATGGAAGAAGTGACGAATTATTTGATTCAATCGACAGTATACAACCCCGGAGAGGTAAAAGCATGGATGGAACAAATCCTCCTGCCCACCTATGAAGCGGGTGAGGAGGAGAAGAACCCCGTTTTCCTGGAGAAGAGAGTTTACCAGGGAAGTTCCGGGGTGGTATATCCTTACCCGGTGATTGAAAAAATATCGGATGAAAAAAAGAGTAAGCCATATAAAGCGCTTTTTATAGAGAACCGGTACATCAAGGTGATGATTCTCCCCGAACTGGGAGGACGCATTCAGATGGCCTGGGATAAGATGAGCAGCTCCCATATTTTTTATTACAACCAGGTAATCAAGCCAGCATTGGTCGGTTTAACCGGACCCTGGATATCGGGAGGGATCGAGTTTAACTGGCCGCAACATCACCGGCCCAGCACCTTTTATCCGACCGAATTTATGATTGAAACGAATGCGGATGGAAGCAAAACGGTCTGGTGCAATGAGGTGGAACGGATGTTCAGACTGAAGGGGATGCATGGCATCACGCTTTATCCCGACAAAGCCTATATTGAGATAAAAGCAAAAGTTTATAACAGGACACCTTTTCCTCAGACCTTCCTCTGGTGGGCCAATCCTGCCGTAGCGGTCGACAATGCCTATAAATCGGTCTTCCCTCCCGATGTAAATGCCGTATTCGACCATGGCAAGCGGGATGTTTCCTCGTTTCCCATCGCCACCGGCACCTATTATAAGCAGGACTATTCGGCCGGTGTGGATATTTCACGTTATGAAAATATTCCGGTACCCACCTCCTATATGGCGATCGAGTCGGATTATGATTTCGTGGGCGGCTACAATGAAAGAACAAATGTGGGGGTGTTGCACGTGGCCAATCACCACATCTCTCCCGGAAAAAAACAGTGGACCTGGGGAAATGGTGATTTCGGCAAAGCCTGGGAACGGAACCTGACGGATGAAGATGGGCCTTATATTGAGCTGATGACGGGTGTATATACCGATAACCAACCCGACTTTAGCTGGTTGCAACCTTATGAGGAGAAGACCTGGACACAGCATTTTATGCCCTACGCAGGGGTGGGCAATGTGAAAAATGCAACAAAGGATGTGATCGCCAATCTGGAGACCGATAAAGAAAACGCACGTATAACGCTGTTTGCCACCTCCAAAAACAACGTGACAGTCTCTTTGACGAACGGTTCCGGTACGATCTTATTGAAAGAAAAAACGACATTGTCGCCCGAAGCTCCCTTTGAAAGAATAGTAGGATTCAACATAGGTGAGCTCATGCAGCAAGAAAATATCGATGAGCTTGTGCTGACTATCACCGGAAGCGATGGAAAGGAGCTGCTGAGATACAGCACTGAAAAAGTAGGGGATAATCCGGTGCCTCCCGCTGCCAGCGGCGCCGCTGAACCGAAAGAGATTCCACTCATTGAGCAACTTTACCTCACGGGTCTTCATCTGGAACAATACCGGCACGCCACATTCAATCCTGTCGATTATTATGAGGAGGCGCTGAGACGCGATCCAGGTGATGTGCGTTGCAACAATGCACTTGGGCTCCTCCTGATGAGAAGGGGGCAATTCGAAAAGGCACAGCCCTACTTCGAGAGAGCGATTGAGACACTGACAAAACGGAATCCAAATCCCTATGATGGAGAAGCCTATTACAACCTCGGGAGTTGTCTACGGTTTCAGTCGAACCTGGATGAGGCGTACCGCGCCTTTTATAAATCGGTCTGGAATGCAACCTGGAAGGATCCTGCCTATTTTTCCATTGCACAAATCGATGCGACAAGGAAAAACTGGGATACCGCCCTGGAAAATGTGGAACAGAGCCTGCTTCGCAACTGGCATAACCACAAGGCACGCCAGCTGAAAGCTTCCCTGTTGCGTAAAAAGGGAAATACCGACGAGGCTTTGACATGGGTGAAGGCATCGTTGGAGATCGACAAGTTTAACGTGGGTTGTCTCCTTGAGCAATACCTGCTGACGGGTGACGAGTTGTTAAAAAAGGAAATTGTCTCGTTGTTGCAGGGTAATCCCCACAGCTATCTCGAGTATGCATTTGACTTTGCCGCTGCTGGGCTGTATGAAGAAGCAATAAATCTGTTGGAGTGGTCTGCAGAAACAGCTGCCGGGACTTATCCAATGACAGGGTATGCGTTGGGTTACTTTCTCTTTCAGGCAGGTAAAGAAGAGGAAGCAAAAGAACAATATCATAAAGCATCTGAACAATCACCCGATCGCTGTTTTCCCAACCGGTTGGAGGAGGTAATCGTCTTGCAGCATGTCATCGAAGTAAGTCCAAAAGATTATAAAGCCCTCTATTATCTGGGTAACTTCTGGTATGCAAAGCGGCAGTACAAGGAAGCCATTGCATGTTGGGAGAAATCGATTGAAATCCACGATCTGTTTCCTACCGTGTTGCGAAATTTGGCATTGGCATACTATAACAAAGCCGATAAAAAAGAGGAGGCACTGCAACTGCTGGAGAAAGCATTTTCATTGGACGAGACCGACTCGAGGGTCTTTATGGAGTTGGACCAGCTATATAAGAAGCTGAGTTATGCACCCTCTGAGCGCCTTCACAAATTAGAAAATCATATGGATCTGGTGGAGCAGCGCGACGATCTGTTTATCGAGCGTATTGCCCTGTACAATCAGTTGGGTAGGTATGAAACGGTAAAAACACTCTGCGATGCCCGCAATTTTCATCCCTGGGAGGGTGGAGAAGGCAAGATCACCTTCCAGTACACCTACTGCAGGATACAACTTGCAAAGCAGGCAATCGGGGAAAATGATTACAGGAGGGCACTGGAATTATTGAATGAGACCGATGTGTATCCGCACAATCTGGGTGAAGGCAAACTAAGTACGGTGAACGAGAACGATGTCGCATATTACAAAGGGATTTGCTACAGAGGATTACATGATGAAGAGAATGCAATTGTCTGGTTTAAAAAGGCCACCCAAGGACCGAACGAACCGAAGCAGGCATTCTATTACAACGACGAGAGTCCCGACAAGATCTACTTTCAAGGATTGGCCTGGCGGGCGCTCGGTAACGAAGAAAAAGCAGAAGAACGTTTTAAAAAACTGATTGCACATGGAGAAAAACACATGAATGACGACTGCAAGATTGAATATTTTGCAGTCTCCCTTCCCGATCTGGCCATCTGGGAAGAGGATCTGAACAAACGCAACCGCATACATTGCCATCACGTGATGGCCTTGGGATGGTTGGGATTGGGTGAAAATGAAAAAGCAGCGCACGCAATGGAGAAAGTTTTAGCGCTGGATGTAGATTATCAGGGAATAATAAATATATTTAAAATCAATGAGTTAAACTAATTATATATCAAGATGAAGAAAATAATTTGGCTGATAATTTGTTTTCTGTTATTGATTTTATCCTGTCAAAAACACCAAACTGAACAAATCGATCTTTCGGGTGAGTGGCAGTTTCAGATGGATCCCGAAGATCGTGGTGTAAATGAAAGATGGTTTGATAAGGATCTTCCTGAAACGATACAATTGCCCGGTTCCATGGCGGAAAACGGTAAGGGAAACGATATAACGCTTCAAACCAAATGGACGGGAGGAATAAAGAATCCCGAGTGGTTTAATGACCCGAGCTATGCTCCTTATGCTGACTCGACAAATGTTCGATTTCCCTACTGGTTGCAACCGGAAAAAGAGTATGTCGGTGCGGCATGGTACCGGAAAGAAATATCAATACCGGTCGATTGGAAAGATAAGACTATTTTGTTGACGCTGGAACGCCCTCACTGGGAATCCACCGTGTGGGTGAATGGGATGCGGGTAGGTATGCAAAACAGTCTGGCCGTACCACATCGGTTTGATATCTCCTCTTTCTTGAAAACAGGTAATAACACCCTTACCGTCTGCGTGGATAACCGGACAAAAGCGATTGACGTAGGAGAAAATTCACACAGTATTTCTGATCATACCCAATCGAATTGGAATGGTATAGTTGGAGAAATATCGCTGAAAGCAGCCGGAAAGATTTTGTTTGATCACGTAGAGGTTTTTCCGAATGTTGCGGATAAAACTGTGAAAATAAAGGCCAAAGTGCATAACCTTCTTTCCGACACAAAGCATATAAAGTTGTCGACGAATGCCCGTCTTAAAAAGAATAATGAGAAAATAAAAGGACAAACGTGGAATTTCGAGATTTCTCCGGGAGAAAATGATATGGAGATGATTTATAACCTGGGAGAGAATGCCCTGTTCTGGGATGAATTCAATCCCAATGTGTACGAATTGTTGCTAACCCTGAACGCAGATAAGGAAACTGATTCGCATGTTGTTGATTTTGGATTACGTGAATTTAAGAGAGAAGATTCCCGTTTTGTCATAAATGGCCGGCCTCTTTTTCTGCGCGGTACATTGGAATGTGCCATTTTCCCAAAAACGGGTTATCCTCCTATCGATATTGAATATTGGGAAAAAATATACCGTACTATACAAGCACATGGTTTGAATCACATCCGATTTCACTCATGGTGTCCACCGGAAGTTGCTTTTGAAGCCGCAGACGAAATGGGTGTATACCTTCAGGTGGAATGTTCTTCCTGGGCCAATCAGAGTACGCAATTGGGAAGTGGGTTGCCTGTTGATCAATATATTTGGGACGAAAGTGAACGAATTATCAAAAACTATGGCAACCATCCCTCTTTTGTGATGATGGCTTATGGAAATGAGCCGGGTGGTCCCAAACACAGGGAGTTTCTTACGGACTTTGTCAGTTATTGGAAAGAAAAAGACAATCGTCGTGTGTATACCAGTGCTGCTGGTTGGCCGGTATTGTCGGTGAATGATTATCATAATATTCCCGAACCGCGCATACAGCGATGGGCCGAGGAACTCAGGAGTATCATTAATTCAGAAGCTCCACGAACCGATTACGATTGGTCCCAGAAAATCCCGAAAGACGGAATTCCTGTAGTGAGTCACGAAATTGGTCAATGGTGCGTATATCCCAATTTCAAGGAGATGGGTAAATATACAGGAGTTCTGAAACCGAAGAATTTTGAGATTTTTCGGGCTAGTTTGCAGGCTCACGGGATGGAGCATTTGGCCGATAGCTTCTTACTGGCATCTGGTAAACTGCAAGCGTTGTGTTACAAGGCTGATATCGAAGCCGCACTTCGTACTCCCGGTTTTGCCGGCTTTCAGTTGCTCGATCTGCACGATTTTCCCGGACAGGGGACTGCTTTGGTGGGGGTCCTGGATCCTTTTTGGGAAGAGAAGGGGTATGTCTCTCCGGAAGAATACAGTCGATTTTGCAATGCCACTGTTCCTTTGGTCCGGCTTGGGAAACGGATATTTATAGAAGGTGAAACAATGACAGCGAATATCGAGGTAGCACATTTCGGAGAAAAACCTTTGCAGTCAATCAGTCCGAAGTGGCAACTTACAGAGAATGGCGAAATTATTTCAGAAGGGATGCTAGCTCTGCAAGATATTCCTATCGGAAATGCCATTCAATTGGGGGAGGTGACGCATCGTTTTGAAAAGAAAGGTAAACCCCGGAAATTGAATTTCAAAATAAGCATAGCTAAGTTTGAGAATTCATGGGACATGTGGGTTTATCCCACAAATCAGAAGGTTGAATTCGCAGATATTAAAGTCGTTGAAAATATAAATCGGTCTACACTGGATTACCTGCTGAATGGAGGGAAGGTATTACTCAGCCTTGGTAAAGGAAAGGTATCTCCGGAAATGGGTGGAAATGTGGGAGTCGGCTTTTCGAGCATATTCTGGAATACGGCCTGGACCGGAAACCAGAAACCTCATATCCTTGGAATTCTGTGCGACCCTGCACATCCCGCTCTTGAAAATTTTCCTACAGAATATCATTCCAACTGGCAATGGTGGGATGCAATGAGCCATGGAGACGCAATCCTATTGGATTCTTTGGCTGCTGATTTAAAGCCAATTGTTCGCATTATCGATGATTGGGTTACCAACAGAAACCTGGGGCTGATATTTGAGGCGCAAGTAGGAAAAGGCAGGATTGTGGTGAGCGGAACTGATCTGGTCAATAATTTAACATCACGGCCAGAAGCGATCCAGCTGAGAACAAGTTTACTTCAATACATGAAAAGTGAAACTTTTAAACCGGGTACAGATATTGAACCCGATATTCTGGCAAAAGTAGTCAGATGATATCGCCCGGATTGCAGTTTGAGATGGAATTTACTTCAATACCAATATTTTAATAGATATAATTCACCATGCAGATTATGAATAATTACCGTCAAAGAGAATTTAAAGATCATCGACATCGGAGAAGAATGACTACCGAAACAATAATAAAATACATAGGAAATATAAAACGCGGAAATAGTTAATCAATAAAAATTCAATTTATGAACAAACAAGGTTTTTTGTTTTTATGGACATTGCTATTATGCTTAGCAACTTTTTACCCATCAAATGTTCTGGCGCAGCAAATCCAAGTGACAGGTAAAGTTAGAGACGCAAAGACTAACGAGCCTCTGATTGGGGTTTCTATTGTAGTAAGGGGAACCGGAACCGGATATATAACTGATGTAAACGGCGAGTATAAAATGAATATTTCTTCAGATGATATTTTGGAGTTTTCATATATTGGTTATCATAAAGAGGAAATACCTGTAAATGGGAAAGGTGTAATCAATGTCAGCATGTCGGAAGACTTAAAAATGCTTGAAGAAGTGGTAATAGTAGGTTTTGGTGCCCAAAAAAAGGTTAATCTGACGGGAGCTGTAGGAACACTTGGGGCAGAAGCATTGGAGAATCGTCCTGTTCAAAGTGCTACACAGGCTTTACAAGGATTGATTGGAGGTTTGAACATTACCCAAACGAATGGTTCATTGGAAGATAAATCCAAAGTAAATATTCGTGGTATTGGAACTATTGATAGTGGCTCAACCTCCAGTCCCTTGGTTCTAATTGATGGAATGGAAGGTGATTTAAACGCTGTAAACCCACAAGATATTGAGAATATTTCCGTATTGAAGGATGCTTCTTCTTCTTCTATTTATGGATCAAGAGCTGCATTCGGAGTTATTCTTATCACAACCAAGAAAGGAAGCAGCGGAAAGATCAAATTGAACTACAACAATAATTTCCGTTGGACTACCCCGGTTATTATGCCTAAAATGATGGACTCCTATACATTTGCCCTTTATTTCAATGATGCAGGAATCAATGGAGGAAGTACGCCATACTACAGCGAAGAAAGGTTACAGCGGATATTGGATTATCAATCCGGAAAACTGAAAACTTCCATTATGCCAAATCCAACTAATCCGCAATATTGGGCTGAACCTTATGGTAATGGAAACGACAATGTAGACTGGTATGACGCCCTTTACAAGGATTATGCATTTTCACATGAACATAACATTAGTCTCACGGGAGGAACCGAGGTCTTGAGTTTTTATCTATCCGGTAACTTCCTGAATCAGGAAGGATTGATGGAACTCAACAAAGATACATACGAGCGCTATTCGGCGACTGCTAAGATCTATGCCAAATTGAATGAATGGACATCAATAAACTACACCAATCGTTTTTACAGGGAGGATTTCCGGCGACCATCTGCTTTATCGAATACCCTATACACTGACTTAGGACGACAAGGGTGGCCTACACTTCCTCTCTATGATCCGAACGGATATTTGTTTACCGCACCTTCACCCGCCCTAGGGTTAAGTGATGGTGGTGAGGACAATCATCAGTACGACTGGATGAATCAACAGTTACAAATAATCCTTGAACCTATTAAGGATTGGAAAATATTCGGAGATTTAAACTATCGCACACGTAACAATTTTCGCCATTGGGATACCCAGCGCCTTTATAACCATGATGTAAATGGCAATCCCTATGTTTATTCACAAGGATCGGGAGTTTATGAATATGGTTATCGCGAGAATTACTTCAATCCGAATGTGTATTCAGAATACTTGCACACATACAGTGATAAACACACCGTCAAGGTAATGGCTGGTTTTCAGTCGGAATTGAACAAATACCGAGATCTTTCGGCGAAACGCGATGGAATCATTGTCCCTTCTATTCCTACCTTGAATACAACTTCAGGAACAGCATTCAATGGAAACCCCATCACACCGTCTGTAACTGGACAATACCAGAACTGGGCAACAGTAGGTTTCTTTGGACGAATTAATTATAATTATCTCGAGCGTTATTTGATGGAATTCAACTTAAGATATGATGGAACCTCGCGTTTCCGCAGAGAGAAGCGCTGGAACTGGTTCCCGTCCGTATCAGTGGGATGGAATGTAGCACGGGAAGCTTTCTGGCAGCCTTTTGAGCATATCGTTGGCACATTCAAATTAAGAACATCATATGGGCAGCTGGGCAATCAAAATACCGGTAACTGGTATCCTACTTATCTCACTATGCCTATTGGTACTGCCAATGGTGACTGGCTGATAGGTGGATTACGCCCCAATACTGCAAATGCTCCGGGATTGGTTAGTTCATCACTCACTTGGGAAACGGTAAAGAGCTACAACTTTGGACTCGATGTGGCTATGTTCGATAACCGACTGAATGCATCGATCGATGTGTTTAACCGACAGACCCAGAATATGGTAGGACCTGCACCCGAACTCCCTCTCATTCTTGGAACGGCAGTGCCTAAAGTGAATAATACTGATTTGGAAACAAAAGGGTTCGAGGTGGATATCGACTGGCAGGATCGCCTGAGCAACGGGCTAGGGTATAACATCCGTTTCCTGTTGTCGGACTATCAGACAGAAGTAACCAGATACCCTAACCCGACCAATTCCCTTACTACTTATCGGGAAGGACAAAAATTAGGTGAAATATGGGGGTATACTACTATTGGTATTGCTAAAACAGACGAAGAAATGAGAGTCCACTTGGCAACTTTACCCGATGGTGGACAAAATGCTTTTGGCACTATATGGACCGCGGGGGATATTATGTATAAAGATTTGAATAGTGACGGAAAAATTGATTCGGGAGCTAATACAACCGATGATTCGGGTGACATGTCAATAATAGGCAATAATACTCCCCGGTTTGCATTTGGATTGGATCTCGGGGTGGATTGGAAAGGGTTCGATATACGCGCATTTTTCCAGGGTATAATGAAGCGTGATTTCTGGCAAGGAAGCTATTTCTTCTGGGGAGCAAGTGGTAGCGGAATTTGGTGGTCTACTGGTATGCAGGAACATATTGATTATTTCCGAGCTGATTCTAATCACCCATTGGGACAAAATATTGATTCTTATTATCCACGTCCGCTATTTAGAGGACAGAATCAGCAAACGCAAACTAGGTATTTACAAAATGCAGCATATATTCGCCTAAAAAACCTGCAGCTGGGGTATACCTTGCCGCAAGAACTTACCCGAAATTTCAATTTTGAAAAATTCCGTGTATTCATATCCGGTGAAAATTTATGGATAGGTACTAAAATGGCCAAAATGTTCGATCCCGAAACAGTAGAAGGTGGGTATGGTGGAAATGTTTATCCCATGTCAAAAGTTATGTCCGTAGGATTAAATATTAACTTCTAAAAACAATCAAATATGTGTATCAGAAAGAGAATATTACAGTTAATACTGTGTATCGCGGTCATTTTAATGGTGGTTTCTTGTAATGACTATCTGGATAGACCGCCTTTATCGAATATTACTCCTGAAGAATATCTTTGGGACGAATCTCAGTTGGCATCGTACGCTATCTCACGTTATACATCTGTTTTTCCAACACATGAACGTAATAAATGGGGAACTTTTGAGATAGACGGTAATACCGATAATCAAGCAGCGGTAAGTATGGACAATAAATATGCACCGGGTATGTGGAGAGTAGGTAATACTGGTGGAGATTGGGATTTCAGTTTTATTTATCAATGCAATTATTTTCTGGAGACAGTCCTATCTAGAATAAGTAACGAGCAGATGTCAGAAACTGATAATATCCGTCACTACATCGGGGAAATGTATTTTTTGAGGGCTTACGAGTATTTTCGAAAGTTACAGACATTGGGTGATTTTCCCATTGTAACTATGGTTTTGCCTGATGAAATGGAAGCGCTTACTGAAGCTAGTAAACGTATGCCTCGCAATGAAGTTGCTCGTTTTATCTTATCTGACCTAGAAAAAGCAGCCGAGTATTTGAAAGAAACTTCACCAGATGGCAAAAAGAACCGAATCTCTCGTCTATGTACTTACCTGATGATTTCACGTGTAGCCTTATTCGAGGCTACTTGGTTGAAATATTTTAAAGGAACAGCATTTGTGCCTAATGGAAATGGATGGCCTGGCAAAACTAAAGATTATAATGCCTCGTATCAATATCCTTCTGGAAGTATAGATAATGAGATTAATTTTTTCTTCGAAAAGTCTATGGTCGCAGCCAAAGTAGTTGCCGATGCTGTAAAATTGGTTGAAAATACGGGAATAATTGAATCTCCCGGGAATGAAAACCCGTATTATAACATGTTTGCTGCAGTCGATTTGTCAGGATTCACAGAAATTCTTCTTTGGAGAAAATATGATAAAGGATTGGGCATAACACATAATGTGTCGGTTTTCGGTCAGCATAATAACAATGGCTCTGGAACTACAAGAGGTATGACTGAAAGCTTTCTTATGGCTAACGGATTGCCTATTTATGCGGAAGGTTCAGGATACCAGGGGGATGATTTTATAGCAGATGTAAGAAAGGATCGAGACGGCCGTTTACATCTATTCCTGAAAGAGCCAGGACAAATCAACGTGCTGTTAAATCCAGATATGGGAAGCCATACAACTCCCGTTGAACCAGTACCCGGTATATATTTTGCATCAACAACACGGTACAATACCGGATATACTCTGCGAAAAGGAGCATCGTACGATGGCGCACAATGTGATAATAATGGAGGATATAGTGGTAGTATTATTTTTCGTGCCACCGAAGCGTATCTCAACTATATTGAAGCTTGTTATGAGAAAAACGGAACGCTAGATGCGGATGCTACAGCTTATTGGAGAGCTATACGTATGCGAGGAGGAGTTGATCCCGATTTCAATAAAACCATCGCAGCTACAGAAATGTCTAAAGAAACTTTGGACTGGGGAGCTTACTCGGCGGGAGTTTTAATTGCCCCCACTTTGTATAATATCCGCCGTGAGCGTCGTAATGAGTTAATGGCAGAAGGCTTACGTTACATGGATATAAAGCGTTGGAGAGCCTTGGACCAACTTATCACTACCCCATATCATATAGAAGGGTTTAAATTATGGGGACCTATGAAAGAGTGGTATGATGATAATGTTCTCGTGTATGGGGCGGATAATCCTAACTCCGTGGTTTCTGATCCGGCACTTAGCCAGTATCTCCGACCATATGAGCTTTCGAATAAATCAATCTCGTTTGAAGGCTGTAAATGGACTATGGCTCATTATTTGAGTCCGATTGCTACGCAGCATTTCGAGATAACTTCTATAGGAAGTGAAGATTATTCGACATCTCCCATCTATCAAAATCCAGGTTGGAAAATCGAACCGGGAAGTGCCCCGGATGGATTTTGAATAATGATGGATGATTATTACTTTTCATGTACATCTGGATGTTAAAAATTCATACATCTAGATGTACATGAAATGAATGCTCGAAATCTGAAATATCTCCGATTAAGACAACTGAAGAGAGTTGGATTGAAAAAATATTATTCGTGTAATAGGACAAAATGTTGAGATGAAGAATATTTTATTATTGATAGTCTTTTTAACGTGGATGTTTTCCTGTTCAGAACAAAGAAATAGGATTGATCTATCGGGAGAGTGGAGAGTGAAAATCGACTCGGTTTATCATACAGTTGTTCTTCCGGGATCTCTTGCTGAAAACAGGGTAGGTGTTCAACCCACGGATTCATTGACGAACAGGCTGACCGAAACATATCATTACGAGGGAGCTGCCCTATATGAAAAAGAGGTGATGATCCCTTCATCATGGGTAAATCGTCCGGTAGAATTGTATATAGAGCGCTCGAAAGTGTCGGAATTATACATGAACGGAAAACCGGTCGGTCGCCGGAACAGTGTTTCCACTCCCCATGTCTACAGGATCGACTCGATGTTCGAAGCGGGTAAAAACCAGATAGCCATAAAAGTGGACAATACCAAAAACCTGCTCCCATTAGGAGGTTCACATGCATATTCAGAACACACCCAAACCAACTGGAACGGTATCCTTGGTGATTTTTATTTGCGGATGCTGCCGAACATATCCATCAGGCAAATAAGAATTGACAGTTCAGTTGACGGGCATAGCACGATCCGGGTTTCCCTCTTCAATCATACCCAAACCCTTTTCGAAAACGAAGAGATCAGGATTACCATTAAAAATAAGGAGGGAAAAATTGTTTCACATGAAAACAGAATGGTAAACGTGATTCCGGGTGATTCAGAACACGCGATAGAAACTTATCTTTCTAATCCCGACTTATGGGATGAATATTCGCCGGCGCTTTACACGTTTCAAGTTGATGTGGGAGGGGACGACACAAAGATTATTCATAGTGGAATCAGGGATTTTAGCACGCGGGGGACACAATTCGTGAACAATGGTCGGACTGTTTTCCTGCGTGGTAAAAATGAGTGCGGGATTTTCCCGATTACCGGGTACGCGAGCATGGAAGTTGATGACTGGAAAAGGTATTTCTCAATTGTCCGCTCTTATGGTCTTAATCATGTGCGGTTTCATTCGTGGACACCCCCTGAAGCCGCTTTTGTAGCCGCAGACGAGATAGGTGTATTCCTGCAACCGGAGTTGCCTTTGTGGGGGACCTACCATGAGTCAGACACAACCCTCATCTCCTACATGATGCAGGAAGGGTACCGGATAATGGAGGAGTACGGTAATCATCCCTCGTTTGTTATGCTTAGCCTCGGAAACGAGCTGGAGGGCGATACCGTGGTAATGGCGCGTGTCGTGAGAGGGTTAAAAGAGGTGGATAATCGCCCTCTTTATGCATTGGGGACAAACAATCATTACTGGAACCCGCAGACACACCCGGAGGAAGATTTCTTTGTGGCCATGCGGCAGGGAGAAGTAGCCCCCAATAACAGTACCGATTTGCGGGGCTCGTTCTCTTTTGCCGATTCTGATCAGGGCGGTATAATCAATAGTCTTCCGCCCGACACCTATCGTAATTTTTCATCGGCCAATCAAAATTTGGGCAAGCCTGCCATAGGCCATGAGACGGGACAGTACCAGGTATATCCTGACTTTAAGGAAATTGACAAATACTGCGGTGTATTGCGCCCCCTCAACCTGATGATTTTTAAAAAAAGGTTGAAACAGTCAGGAATGGGTGAGCAAGCTGAAGCATTTCTGAAAGCCTCGGGTGCCTTGGCAGCTTTGTGTTACAGAGAGGAGATCGAGATGGCGTTACGTACGCCCGATTTTGGTGGATTTCAATTACTCGACTTACAAGATTATCCCGGGCAAGGGACCGCCTTGGTGGGTATCCTCGATGCTTTCATGGAATCAAAAGGAGTTGTTTCACGGGAGAAATGGACTGAATTCTGCAGGGATATCGTACCGCTGGCACGCTTCCCGAAATATTGCTGGTATAACGATGAGGTGTTTACCGCGAAGATACAGATTGCCCATTACGGGCAAACGGATATTATCGATGAACGAGTCACATGTTCATTGTCCACTGCATCTGGTGAAACGTTTTATAGTAAAGATATCCATTGCCCCATCATCTCACAAGGACGACTCAACTCGGTGGTGACGCTCGATATTCCGTTGAATGAAATAGGTGATCCGGCGAAGATAACGTTTGAAATTGCCATGAAAGAGACGGGTTTGCGGAATTCGTGGGATATCTGGGTATATCCGCGCTACGACAGTAAAACGCCCATTGCCGAATCCAGTTTTGATGGGGTAGTCGTTACGCGTGATAAAGCGCTTTTTGAGAAACTATATAAATCGGGCAGCCCTGTTTTATATATCCCCATGGAGGAGGATGTCCTTGAACGATCGGTTGGCGGTCTGTTTACCACCGATTTTTGGAATTACAACGTGTTTAAAGGGGTTGCCGAAAGCCTCGGGAAGGAGCCCTCACCCGGCACGTTGGGATTATTGATAAATGACCCGGGACATGGGATATTCAACTCTTTTCCAACAGATTATCATGCAAGCTGGCAGTGGTGGCATATCGTGAAAAATTCACGTCCAATTATACTGGACAATATGCCGGCCGAGTATCTTCCCATCGTGCAGGTGATTGATAACTTCGACCGCAACCATAAATTGGGGTTAATCTATCAGCTGCCGGGTAGCAGCGCACTGGTCTGTTCGTCAGATTTGTTCGCATGCAGCGATGAACCGGAAGTGAATGCATTGTTTCATAGTTTGTTGGAATATTTGAAAGAAAAAGAATGAGTATTAAATAACTTGTTTGCAGATGAGATATATTATTTTATGCATATCAATTTTGTTCTCGTTGACCAATTTGGCGCAAACGGGGCAAACAGAGGATTATCTGGAAGATATTCGGCGAAAGTTACAAAAAAAATGGCCGCATAACAAAACGATCAATCTGGTGTTTCATGGTCACAGCGTACCTTCCGGTTATTTCAATACACCCCATGTAAGGACAATGGAGGCATATCCGCAACAGGTATTGGAGGCAGTTAAGTCGATTTATCCATATGCCGTCGTCAATTCAATAACCACGGCGATTGGAGGAGAGAATGCAGAACAAGGAGCAGAGCGATTCAATCGGGATGTACTTTGTCACAAACCGGATGTCTTGTTTGTTGATTACGCATTGAATGACAGAGCGATTGGACTTGATAAATCACGTTTGGCTTGGAAGGAGATGATAAAGACCGCGCAGGAACATGGTATCAAAGTGATCTTGTTAACCCCCACCCCCGATTTAACGGAGGATATACTGGATGATAACTCTCCGCTGGAACAATTTAGCATACAGATACGGGAACTCTCAGAAGAATATGGGACGGGACTGGTGGATAGCTATGATGCCTTTAAACAAAAGAGGAGAAACGGCGAGAAATTAAATGCTTTCATGAGTCAAAGCAACCATCCAAATGCAAGGGGACATGAAGTGGTGAAAGAGCTGATTCTTTCTTATTTTTCTGAAGAAAACCAATTGTTAAAATAGTAAGGAATATGATGTATAAACTCTTAAAAAAGATGATGAATAGATGGAGATGGTCATTCCTTCCGGGAATATTCATGGGCTCGTTCTTAAATTCATCGGCGATGGATAGTTCCAAGCAATCATTGCCTAACGTTGTTTTTGTGATGGCCGACGATATTGGTTATGGGGATTTGGGGTGCTACGGAGCTACCAGAGTTAAAACACCCGCAATAGATGAGTTGGCAAAACATGGCGTCCGTTTTAATCAAGCCTACGCACCTGCAGCTACTAGCAGCCCGTCGCGTTACGCATTTCTGACTGGTGCGTATGCTTGGCGTGAAGGAGTTAGCATATTGCCCGCTAACGCCCACCTCTCTATTGATAAAAATACTTATACACTGCCTAAAATATTTAAAGAGGCGGGTTATACGACCGGGATAGTGGGTAAGTGGCATCTAGGGCTGGGTAGCCAAGAGAGTGAAGTGGATTTTAATGAGCCCATCGAACATGGGCCACTAACCATCGGCTTCGATTATGCTTATTACTTTCCCGCGACCAACGATCGTGTACCCTGTATATACATCGAAAATAACCGAGTCGTGAACCTGAGAGCAGATCAGCCTATCCGAATATCCTATAGCCAGAATATAAGTGAGGACCCTACCGGAGAGGAACATCCTGAACTATTGATAATGGATGAACTGACTGGGTATCACAATGGCACTATCATAAATGGAGTTAGTCGGATAGGATACATGAGAGGAGGGGAGGATGCCCGTTGGGATGATGAAAAAATGTCGGAACATTTGCTTGGAAAAACAATCGACTTTATAGAAAAAAATAGAGACACCCCCTTCTTTTTATACTATGCGCCACATAATGCCCATGAACCCAGGATACCCTCTGAACGGTTTAGGGGGAAATCAGAAGCAGGCATTTATGGTGATGTAATTGAAGAGTTGGATTATTGCATTGATCAATTGGTGAAATCGCTTAAAGAGAAAGGACTATACGAAAATACAATTCTACTGATAACTAGTGATAACGGCCCGATGGTGAAAGAAGGATACGACGACGATGCCCTTGAGAATCTAAACGGGCATGATCCGTATAATCAACTAAGAGGTGCGAAGTATTCGCTCTATGAAGGGGGAACAAGAGTTCCTTTTATTTGTTCTTGGCCAGCCCGCATGAAAAAAGGGTTTACGCAGGAGCAGCCATTTACTTATCTGGATATGCTTGCTACATTTGCACGAATGCTTCATGTTCGTTTATCCCTTAATAACAGAAAAGATAGCCGCGATGCGTCGGAGTTGTTTTTCAATGAGGCCGCTAAACCGTACCGAGAGTACATCCTTACTCAAAACAACAATGGTGCGATTGCTATTCGTTTTGGCGACTGGAAGTATATTCCTGCCCAGGAGAATAAACAAGATGAGCTTTACAATCTTAAGCAGGACCCTTCAGAGCAGCATAATATGAAAAAAGTCCGCCCGAAGATCGTGAGAAAAATTGAAGGAATACTCGATAAGTATCAAATCGAAATAGAGTGAAAATGATAAGAATAATCATCGCCTTTTTACTATTTCTTCCTTTTGCCGTGCCGGCAAAGGAAAGTAATTACTACTTCTTCTCCATGGAAGATGTCGAGAATATTCGTTCCTCGTCTCAAACAGAGTGGGGGCAGGCTATCATAGAAAAACAGAAGGAGATAGTGGATGAACGAAGAAAGCATTCTTTGCGTGTTCCCCTGTTGGAGGGAGGACACCTGCACGATTACTTCTGTCCGATACATAATCAGGTTTTCCGTTTTGATTGGGAAAACCCCCACGCGCATTACTGTGTTTTATGCGACAAATACTGGAAAGATAACAATCGGTTCGATTGGGCCTGGATCAACCATGTACATCTGCACAACAGGGTATACCTTACAGCCTGCATGTACTTGTATCTTGTCACGGAGGAGGTACGGTACGCGGAATATATTCGGGATATGATGCTGGATTACGCATCCAAGTATCCTACCTATATGAATCACGATACCGCGAGGGGAGCAGGCCCGTGGGGTGGCAAGATGTTCGGGCAGAGCCTCGATGAAGCGGTATGGGCGAGTGAAGCCTGTCGAGCATATAGAATAGCACAACCCGTGATGACCAATAAAGAGATCCGCAAAATCGAAACTGGTTATTTGACCCCTTGCGCCGATCTGTTATTGCGGCGCCGTGGCGATGCAAATTGGCAAGTTTGGCACAACAGCGGTTTGATAGCGCTGGGCATTGCCTTGGAGAACGATAGCATCATCAATACAGCGGTCAATGATCCCGAATGCGGCTATCATGTTCAAATGGAACGGCATGTTCGGGATGACGGATGGTGGAGCGAAGGTTCACCGGTTTATCATTATTACCCGCTACAGGCAATGCTGTTATCGGCCGACGCCGTCCGCTGCCGGGGTATTGACTTGTATGACGATAAGCTCTATAAGATGCTTGCTGCTCCTGCTTCGGCGGTATATGCCGACCTGTTTTTTCCATCACACAACGACGGGTGGTATGGAGAGTCACTGGTGGCTCAGGCTCATTTATACGAAATGGCCCAAGTGAGATACCAGGATCCTTTCTTCATGGACGTGCTGCGACAGTGTTATCGTTATACTGAAAGAAACTCGGTAGAGGCTCTCTTGAATCATACCCGTATTCCAGCTGCTTCAAATCTAGCATCTTGGCCTTCGGTTTATTTCAAGGATGCAGGATTCGCGGTATTGCGTTCCGGCGAAAAAACCGCGGTACTAAAATATGGATCGCATGGCGGAGGCCATGGACATCCCGACAAGTTATCAATCTCCTTTCATGACGGGGAGAAGGAGATCGTGACCGACATGGGTACTTCGGCATATGGGGTTCCCGCATTTACCGGTTGGTACAGGAAGACATTGTCTCATAGCACGCTCACTGTCGATGGAAAAGATCAACGCGCAACGGCAGGTGAACTTGTCTCATTTGAAACAACCCGAAAGGGCGGGAAGGTCAAAGCCCAGGTATCAGACGCATACTCCGGGGTGATCATGGAAAGGCAGCTAACCATGCAAAAGAATAAGTTAATAGACCTGTTTACCGCAACCTCCGCAGAAGCACACCTGTATGACTACGTGCTAATTTTAACCGAGGAACCTTTTTTTACACATGAAGGGGAGGCTGTTGTATTGGATGACGCACCGGCTTATGGTTATATCACGAACGCGACGAAAAGAACGATGTCGGGTTTCTTCAGTTGCAAAATGGGTAATGCTACCTTAACTATTAGTCTGCCTGACACGCTGCAGTTTGAAGTAATCACCGGGGAAGCCCCGGGAATACCGCCGGGCAATGAAAGGGTAAACGAGAAATACCCCGAACATCTTTGCTATCCCCTGATTATACGTTTAAAACATAAAGAGTTGAAAATAAGAACCGAGTGGCAATTTTAATTATGAGAAACTGTAAGTTATTTATTGTTTTGGCTGTTATTACCCTGTTGTCAGCTTCCTGTCAGCAAACCGTGTATGAGATAAGCTTAGCTGGCGAATGGGAAGTAATGCTCGATAGCCTTGACCAAGGCATTGATGCCAAATGGTATAACCGGACATTTGCCAATCACATAACGCTCCCCGGAACGTTATGTGATGCTGGATATGGGATACCCTGTACGTTGGAACCGACCATGGAAAAGGAAATATTCCTGAATCTGAAGGCTAAATACGAGTATATTGGGCCGGCATGGTATCGAAAAGAGGTAACAATTCCACCAGACTGGGAAGGAAAAACTATCTTACTTACTTTGGAGCGTGTGATTTGGAATTCGCACGTATGGATTAATGGCAAGAGGGTGAATGGATACAACGAGAGCCTTAGCACCCCGCATTACTTTCAATTGAGCAATCACTTGGTGGCAGGTGAAAAAAACAGTATTGTTATCCGGATAGACAACCGGAAGCAACACGATATATCTGTCAGGAACCTTGCCCATGCCTATACCAACGACACACAAACCATCTGGAACGGGGTGCTGGGACGAATATCCTTAACCGCGAAGGATGAAATCTTCATTGAGGAACTGCGTTTGACTCCGGACGTGGACCATGGGAAGGTAAACGTGGTAGTCAGCACTTCCGCTCCTGTATCTGGGGAAATTGTCCTGGATGTGAAAGACCCCGAGGGAAAATCATTGCCTGATATGAAGGTGCCGATCGAGGGAAATAAGCTGGTTTTTGATTATCCAGTGGATGAACCCATGCTGTGGGATGAATTTAATCCTCACATCTATCACGTTGTCACTACTTTACGGGCCGATGAGCTGACCGATAGCAAGCGGGAGGTCTTTGGCATGAGGAAGCTGACAAACAAGGACGCTCTCTTGCAGATTAACGATAGGAGACTTTTTCTTCGTGGAACCCTGGAATGTGCCATTTTTCCCTTGAAGGGATATCCCCCGACGGATAAGGCCGGATGGGCGAAAGTATTTGGTGCGGCACACGATTACGGGCTAAACCACATCCGCTTTCACTCCTGGTGCCCGCCAAAAGCTGCATTTGAAGTGGCAGACGAGATGGGATTTTATTTGCAGGTGGAGTTGCCGCTTTGGGTGCTGAACGTGGGTGAGGACCAAGCAACTGTTGACTTCCTATATGACGAGGCAGATCGTATCATGAAAGAGTATGGCAATCATCCCTCTTTCTGTTTTTGGAGTCTGGGTAATGAGCTGCAGGGCGATTTCGAAGTGATGGACAAGCTCCTTGTCAGCATCAAGAAAAGAGATGAACGCCATCTCTATATGACCACCACTTTCACGTTTGAAAATGAACACGGGAGCTGGTCGGAACCCAATGATGATTTCTGGGTTACCCAATGGACGAAGAATGGATGGGTGAGGGGGCAAGGAATATTTGACGATCAACCCACCCGCTTTAACAGAGATTACTGCGATGCCATCGAAGGACTTACGGTACCGATCATCACACATGAGATTGGACAGTACAGCGTTTTTCCTAACCTGAAAGAGATCGACAAATACACGGGTAACCTGATGCCATTAAATTTCAAAGCGGTGGCTGATGATCTGGAGAAAAAAGGGATGTCGCATCTGGCCGATGATTACCTGAAGGCGAGCGGAAAATTGGCAGTAATATTATACAAGGAGGAGATTGAGCGAGCGCTTAAAACGCCCGGTCTCAGCGGTTTCCAATTGTTGGATTTACACGACTTCCCGGGCCAAGGCACCGCTTTAGTTGGTGTCATTGATGCTTTCTGGGAGAGCAAAGGATTGATTAACCCGGAAGAATTCCGCCATTTCTGTTCCCCGATTGTCCCATTGGCCAGGTTTGAGAAAGCAATCTACACGAACAATGAGGTCTTTCATGCGCGGTTTGAGGTGGCCAATTTCAGCGACGGGGTACTGGAAGATGTCCAGCCCTTGTGGAGTTTGAGCCGGTCAGACGGCACCGTTGTAGCACAAGGCGAATTGAACAGGCAACATATTTCGTTGGGAAATGGATTGATACTGGGAAATATATCTGTTCCGCTCTCCTCTGTGCATGAAGCTGATCAATTGTTGCTCTCCGTCCGATTAAAAGATATCGCATACCATAATTCATGGAATATATGGGTATACCCGGAAACGATCCCGGAACCGAAGAGCGATGTTGTATACACGAGAGATTTTGAAGAAGCCCGGAAAGCATTGGAACAGGGAAGAAAGGTGCTGTTGAATCCCGCGAGAGAGGAAATAAAAGGGTTGGAAGGGAAATTCGTACAGGTATTCTGGAGCCCGGTGCACTTTCCCAATCAACCGGGAACCATGGGAATTCTGTGT
Organism: Bacteroidetes bacterium GWC2_46_850; assembly: GCA_001768325.1. Classification (GTDB taxonomy): domain Bacteria; phylum Bacteroidota; class Bacteroidia; order Bacteroidales; family Dysgonomonadaceae; genus Proteiniphilum. The sequence goes on from MENQ01000024.1 coordinate 231,950, forward strand.
GATCCAGCGCATCCCGCGCTCGCACATTTCCCAACCGAGATGCATAGTAACTGGCAATGGTGGGATATCTGTAAAAATGCAACAACGATGGAACTGGATAGTTTGAAAAATAATTTGCAACCTATCGTCCGTATGGTGGACAATTTCTATAAAAACAGAAACTTGGGACTGTTGTTTGAAGCCAAAGTGGGAGAGGGGAAACTGCTGGTTTGCAGTTCTGATCTGGCTAATAATCTCTACTCACGTCCTGTGGCGAGGCAGTTGTATTATAGTTTGGTGGCGTATATGCAATCAGAGCAGTTCGTACCCACTGAAGAGATTCCGTTCGAGCGAATTGTGGCTTCACTGCGTGATGCATCCCAACAAAAGACAGTTAGAAAGTCAATCTATGACTCCTAACCGGGAGTGCGCCGGGCGCGTACCTTACAAAAATATACCTGCGAAACTTGGGTGTCGAAATAGGTAGATTCAAGATGGATTGATAATTAAAACTGAACAGAAATTATGAAAAAAAATAAATTAGTACCCTTTATCCTCGTATTGTTTTTATTGGATGCATTATCCGTTTTAGGTAAAAACAACGCGGTAGCCTCCGAACTGTCGAAAACTGTTGATGAGGTACTTGAACGTTCCGTAAGCCAGTATACCTTATTGGCTAAAAACCTGAAATCGAACGAGTGGCCCCGTACCTGGGAAAATAACCAGCTTCATACTGTGAGCGAGTATGGCTGGATCAGTGGGTTTTACCCGGGCACGTTGGTTTATCTTTACGAGTTTTCCGGTGATGATTTTTTATGGAGTGAGGTTGAGAGCCGCCTAAGAAATATGGAAGAAGTCCAGTTTTTTACCGAACATCATGACTTGGGTTTTATGATGTATTGTAGTTTTGGAAATGCCTTTCGTTTGACCAGAGATCCATACTACGAAAGCATTTTGGTTCAATCGGCTAAATCTTTGGCTTCCAGGTTCGATCCCCGCGTGGGCTCTATCAAGTCATGGGATCAGGTGAAATCGCTCGATGGAACCCGAATGCTTGAGTTTCCTGTGATCATAGATAACCTGATGAATCTTGAACTTTTGTTTTTTGCTTCCAAAGCTACGGGGGATCCCTATTACAGGCTAATTGCCGAAAAACATGCGAAAACGACGTTGAAAAATCACGTTCGTCCTGATTTCAGCAGTTATCACGTGGTTGATTATGATTCGCTGACCGGAGACGTGAGAAGCAGGGAGACTCAGCAGGGTTTTGCCAATAATTCAACCTGGTCACGTGGGCAGGCCTGGGGCATATATGGGTTTACAATGGTCTACCGGGAAACGAAGGATTCTGCTTTTCTGGAAGCAGCCCGAAAAATGGCCGACTTTTTCCTGGATCACCCCAATCTTCCTGAAGATAAGATCCCGTACTGGGATTTTAATGTCGGTCAGCCTGGGTATTTGCCTACCTGGAAATACGATCCCGCGAGATATCCCCAAGTTCCGAGAGATGTATCGGCTGCTGCTATCGTTGCGTCGGCACTGATTGAACTATCCGGTTTTGTGGATGCGGAAACTGGTAGAAAATACAGGAAAGCCGCGAAAGAGATGTTAACTTCCATGTCTTCTCCTGCTTATCTTGCAGAGGAAGGTTCAAATGGCGGATTTATTCTGAAACATGCATCCGGAGGAGTTCCCGGCAATCACGAGGTGGATGTTCCACTCTCCTATGCCGATTATTACTTTATAGAGGCATTGATGCGTTGGCGAGAAAGGATGTAACGATTATTTTCTAAAAGTTTCCATGATAAATTTGGGAAAAAGAAAAAAATAGGGTAATTTTGCGCTCACATTTTCGGGATGTAGCTCAGTCCGGTTTAGAGTACGCGTCTGGGGGGCGTGGGGTCGGAAGTTCGAATCTTCTCATCCCGACATTGAAAGAGAGACAGTTATCGAATTCTGGTAACTGTCTTTTCTTTTTTCGTGAGTTGGAATAATTGTATTTTGCTTCTTACACTGAAATATTATTCGTTAATTTGCGATATGAATAGAGAGAAAAAATGTTCTAACTGAATCATGAGCTGATGAAATTTTCCGCAAAACAAATAGCCGATTTTCTCCAGGGAGAGCTAATCGGTAATCCGGACGCAACTGTTTCCAATTTCTCAAAGATCGAAGAGGGAAAGCCCGGCACCATTACCTTTCTTGGTAACCCCAAATACACTGCATACATATACCAGACAGAGTCGGACATCGTCCTTGTAAACAATGACTTTGAACCGGAAAAACCCATAAAAGCTACCCTGATTAAGGTGCCGAACGCATATGCTGCGCTGGCTTCACTTATGGAGATGGCCGGAAGCAAGCATTCAAAAAAGAACGGCGTGGAAGCATTGAGTTTTGTTTCTCCCGATGCAACAGTAGGTGAAAATGTATACGTTGGTGCATTTGCATACATCGGGTCCGGAGTGCATATCGGAGACGACTGCAAAATATATCCCCAGGTGTATGTGGGTGAAGACGTGCGGATTGGTAAAAACTGCACGATCTACGCAGGGGTGAAGATTTATTCTGATAGTGTGATCGGCGACAATTGTATCATTCACGCCGGAGCCGTTATCGGTGCCGATGGTTTTGGATTCAGCAAGGAAGAGGAACGTTACCACAAGATTCCCCAAATAGGCAATGTAATCATTGAGGATGATGTGGAGATCGGAGCCAATACCACCGTCGATCGGGCTGTGATGGGTTCTACCATCATCAGGAGAGGTGTTAAACTCGATAATCTCATACAAATTGCGCACAACTGCGAGATCGGGGAAAATACGGTCATGGCTGCACAGGCTGGCATTGCCGGTTCCACCAAGATTGGTGATAGCTGTGTGCTGGGCGGACAGGTCGGAATAGGCGGTCACATCACCATCGGGAAGCAGAGCCAGATTGGTGCCCAGTCGGGTATCATCAGCAACATCAAAGAGGGATCGGAGATCATCGGCACGCCGGCATATCCGGTAAAAAAATTCTTTAGGTCGAGTGTCATCATCCCCAAATTGCCCGATATGTACCGGCAACTCAATGCCCTGGAGAAAGAAATTGAGGAATTAAAAAAAAATATTTCCCCGAACGAATAATCAATTTGAAGCATGCACCCACCTGAGAAACATTTTCTCAAAATGGCTTAATCTTTATGCTTTTGGTTGTATATTTGCACAGATATAGACTAAATGAGAAATGAAATGGTATTTTTCGACAGTCTTATCTATGCGGCATGTATGATTTAAATTGAAAAAATAGTGAAACAGAGAACTTTACAAAACAGCTTCACGTTAAGTGGAACCGGACTGCATACCGGCCTTCACATTGTGGTTACCTTTAACCCGGCCCCGGTAAATCATGGGTACAAAATTAAAAGGGTCGATCTGGAAAACCAGCCTGTAATAGATGCATTGGCCGAGAATGTGGTCAATACGCAGCGGGGTACCGTAGTGGGTAAAGACAATGTGACGGTAAGTACCATTGAGCACGGTCTTTCTGCGTTGTATGCCATGGGTATCGACAATTGCCTTATTGAGGTGAATTCTTCGGAGTTTCCCATACTCGACGGGAGCGCCATCGAGTATGTGAATGCGATTGAAAAGGCAGGGATCCGTGAACAGGAAAAGGACAAGGACTTTTATATTGTCCGCAGTAAAATGGAGATAACCGATCCGGAAACCGGTTCAAAGCTGACTCTTCTCCCGGACGATTCTTTCGGCATCAACTCCTTCATAGAATTCGATTCCAAATACATTCCCAACCAGTCGGCATCCATGGATTCGCTGACTGACTTTGAAAAGGAGATTGCACCGGCACGCACATTTGTATTTGTACGTGAGATACAGCAATTGCGAAAAGCGGGACTCATCAAGGGGGGAAACCTGGACAATGCCATCGTGATCTACGAGAGAAAATTGTCGCAGCCCGAACTCGATGAAATTGCCGATGAGCTGAACGTACCCCGGCACAATGCTGAAGAGCTGGGATACCTGAATCACCGCAAACTGGCCTTTCCCAATGAACCGGCACGACACAAGCTGCTCGACATCATCGGTGATATGGCCCTGATCGGAAAACCGATCAAGGGACGTCTGATTGCTACCCGTCCCGGACACAAGATCAACAACCAGCTGGCACGCCTCATCCGCAGAGATATCAAGCTCAATGAAGTACAGCCACCCATATACGATGTGCTCGCGGAACCGGTGATGGACAACAACCGCATCCGTGAACTGCTGCCGCACCGTTATCCTTTCCTGATGGTCGACAAGATCATTCAGATGACCGACAACTATATTGTCGGGGTGAAAAATATTACCACCAATGAACCCTATTTCATGGGTCACTTTCCACAGGAACCGGTGATGCCGGGCGTCTTACAGGTGGAGGCCATGGCCCAGACAGGCGGCTTGCTCGTACTGGCACGGTTGGATGAACCGGAACGCTATTCAACCTATTTCCTGAAGATTGATAACGTGAAGTTTCGGCACAAAGTGGTGCCGGGTGATACCCTTATTTTCAGGGTGGAGCTTACCAGCGAGATGCGCAGGGGCATAGCCACGATGCGGGGACTGGCATTCATTGGTGATAAAGTTATCTCAGAGGCCGATTTCACGGCACAGATTATCAAGAACAAATAACTTAACCGTTACGAATAAATATGAATAGTGTATCAACGATGGCTTTTGTACATCCTGAAGCCAAACTGGGAGACAACGTGATTGTGGAACCCTTTGCATATGTCGATCGGAACACCGAAATAGGCGATGGAACAAGGATCATGATGCAGGCAACAATACTGAACGGTGCACGCATCGGTAAAAATTGTACCATCTTTCCGCATGCTACCATTGGTGGCATTCCACAGGATCTGAAGTTTCAGGGTGAGGAGACAGAGGCCATCATCGGCGACAACACCACCGTTCGTGAGTGTGCCACAGTAAACCGTGGTACGGCATCGAAAGGATTTACCAGCGTGGGCAGTAACTGCCTGATCATGGCATATAGCCATGTGGCACATGATTGTGTGCTACACGATCATGTGATTCTGGGCAATGCGACACAACTGGCCGGAGAGATTGAGATCGACGATTATGCCATTGTCAGCGGCGGTTCACTTGCGCACCAGTTCTCAAAAATCGGGCCGCATGTGATGATTCAGGGCGGTTCAAAGATCTCGAAAGATATACCTCCCTACGTGATGGTGGGTCGTGAGCCAATTACCTACGTGGGACTCAATATCGTGGGATTGCGTCGCCGGGGATTTTCCAGTGAGCGGATCAACGCCATACAGGAAATCTACCGTTATCTGTACCTCTCCGGATTCAATACTACCCAGGCGGTAGAACGCATAGAGCAGGAGCTCCCCTCCTCGGAAGACCGCTCACTGATCATTGATTTTGTCCGGTCTTCAAGCCGCGGAATCGTCCGGGGAAACATGGAGGGATAGTCTTATGTCCGGCATTGTCTTTCCGGCAGAGTGGTTTCCCCAGAGCGGTGTTCAGGTCACCTGGCCACACGAGGGTACCGACTGGTGCGATATGCTGATGGAGGTGACAGCTTGTTACGTGGCTTTCTCGAAGGAGATACTCAAGCGCGAGAAACTGCTGGTGGCAGCTCCTCCATCGTTCAACGTGAGACAATATTTCAGTGATGAAGAACAGCAGAACCTGATCTGCATGGAGGTGGAGAGCAACGATACCTGGGCGCGCGATCACGGCGCCATCACTGTTTTTGCCGATAACAAACCCACGCTGATTGATTTCGGATTCAACGGCTGGGGATTAAAGTTTGCGGCTAACCACGATAACCGGATAGCCGAAAACTTATTTCGAGCGGGTGTTTTTACATCGGGCACGGATTATCAAAACAGGTTGAACTTTATTCTGGAAGGCGGATCCATTGAATCTGACGGCAAGGGAACCCTGCTCACAACTACATGTCTGCTGGCACCCAACCGCAACCAGCCCATGACGAGGGAACAAATAGACGACTATGTAAAGCGAACGCTGGGTATAAAACGTGTGCTCTGGCTTAACCATGGTTATCTGGCAGGTGATGATACCGACAGCCATATCGATACACTTGCGCGCTTTTGTGATGAGGAGACGATTGCCTATGTGAAATGTGACGACGAAAACGATGAACATTTCACTGAACTGCAGGCCATGGAGGCCGAGCTGAAGTCGTTTGTCGCCTATAACGGGAGACCGTACCGCCTGGTTGCATTGCCGATGGCCGACGCGGTATTTGAAGAAGAGCAGCGGCTGCCGGCTACCTATGCCAACTTTTTGATCATCAACGAGGCTGTGTTACTTCCATACTACGGTACTCCGAAAGATGAGATTGCAAAAAAGCAGTTGGAGAAAGCGTTCCCCGACAGAGAGATCGTGGGAATTGACTGCACGCCGCTAATCAGGCAACACGGATCGCTGCATTGTGTAACGATGCAGTTTCCGGAAGGGATTATTAAATCAGTCTATGATGAAGATAGGAATTATTCAACAAGCCAACAAACCTGATCGGGAAGATAATGTAAAGCGTTTGCAGCAAAAGATCAGACAGCTTGCCGCCGGCGGAGCGGAACTGATTGTGTTGCAGGAGTTGCATAACGGACTCTATTTCTGTCAAACAGAAGATACCGGGGTCTTTGAACAGGCGGAACCCATACCGGGACCGTCAACCGACTCATTCGGACGGCTGGCGAAAGATGCCGGTGTGGTGATCGTTCTTTCATTATTCGAAAAACGTGCTCCCGGTTTGTACCATAACACGGCAGTGGTGATAGAAAAGGATGGAACCGTTGCTGGCAGGTACCGTAAGATGCACATCCCCGATGATCCTGCTTATTACGAGAAATTCTACTTCACGCCGGGCGACCTGGGCTTTCACCCGGTGGAAACCTCCGTGGGAAGGTTGGGCGTGCTGGTCTGCTGGGATCAATGGTATCCCGAAGCGGCGCGACTGATGGCACTTGCCGGTGCCGAAGTGCTGATATATCCCACTGCCATAGGCTGGGAGTCATCGGATAGCGATGAGGAGAAAATGCGTCAACAGGATGCATGGGTCACCCTGCAACGGGCTCACGCCGTGGCAAACGGGATTCCGGTCATATCCGTGAACCGTACCGGCCACGAACTCGACCCGTCGGGACAGACAAACGGGATTCAATTCTGGGGAAGTAGCTTCGTCTGCGGACCGCAGGGCGAATTTTTATACCGGGCGCCTGCCGAAGAGGAGATCATGCAGTTGGTGGAAATTGATCGCAAACGCACCGAAAATGTTCGACGGTGGTGGCCTTTCTTTCGCGATCGCCGCATTGATGCTTACGGAGAGCTTACCAAACGCTGGATCGATTGATTCATTCTGAATATAAAAAAATAGAAGAGAGCCGCTCATTTGAGCGGCACTCCTGGTGAATGAATGACGTCTTGATTAAATTGTGTATACCGTGTTAGCGGCGCGAGGAAGATCTTTCAGATCGGGCGTTTTCGCTGCTTCTACTGGATGAGGTTGCACGACTACTGTTTCTTCCCGAATTGCTGCTTTGAGATCTTACTGTTGTGTTGCGATTACCCGAAGTACTCCGTTGGGGGCTGACTGTGCTTCTGTTGCGTTGAGAAGAACTTTGTGACCTCACCGTTGTGTTTCGATTTTCCGAAGAATTCCGTTGCGGACTTACTGTGGCGTTTCTGCTGCTGCTTGAACGTTCCACTGCACCGGTACTCCTTGCCGTTTCTCTGCTTCTTGTGGTCGGGCTAACCGTAGTTGACCGTTCGTTGGCACTGCTTCTTGCATTGTTGTTCCGGATGTTTCTTTCGCCGGCATTTCTCGTGCTGCTGTTGGTTCTGTTTACCGAGCTGTTTCTATCGGTTGCCGATCTGCCTGTGGTTGCGTTCCTGTTCGTGGTTCTGTCTACACCGCTGTTGATTGCCGATCTGCCTGCGGTTGCGTTCCTATTCGTAGTTCTGTCCACGCCGCTGTTGGTTGCCGATCTGCCTGCGGTCGCACTCCTGTTCGTGGTTCTGTCCCTTGATACGTCAGGACGATACACACTAACTGTGTTGTTGCTGACCCTGGTTGATCTGCCGGATCGGTTGTTCGTACTCTCAAGCCTGCGAACATTGGCTGTCCTGCCGGTGGTACGTTCATAGTCTCTGGCACTTGGTCCACTGTAATAGCGGTTGTCATTGTATACGTATGTATTGTTAATGATCGTGGTTCTGTTATAGATGGCCGGACTGTAGCGGTTGTAATATCTGTTCATGTTACGGTGGTACATATACCTGTTGGGCAGAAATGTCCAGTAAAGCCCTGGAATATTGATGTTGACATTGATATGAATGCCAGGACCCATGGGTGCCCATCCGTAGTAACCGCCGCCACTTCTCCAGCTTACCCAGGCAGGTGCCCATTCATAACCGGGAATCCATGCCCATCCGTAGTAGTCGTCGTGATACCATCTTCCATAATGGAAAGGTGCCCAGCCCCACGAGTAATCAGATACCCAGGTGTTGCCGTAATCGGTCATCACCCAATATCCGTTGGTTGCGTACGGATGAAAATTTCTTCCAGCATTCGGAACCCATACCCTACCATATCTGCCATTGTTGATCCATCTGCCGTGAGGCCTCAGTTCATTATAGAAAACATTGAAAGAAACACCACGATTATTTCCGTAATAATCATCGTAGTAATCGTCATTATAATACTCGTTGTTATAACCGTAATCGTCGTATTCCTGGGAATATAATGTACCCTGCGAAGAGAAGCAGGATGAAAACAGCAGAACAAGTATTGCGAGTGTGAGAGGGTGTCTTAGAGCTTTCATATCCGTCATTTTTAAAGGGTGAAACATCTTTTTGTTATCATTAAGACCTCCCTTTAACAAAATGGTTTAACATAAGTCTCTCATTTTTTAGAATCCAGTCACAAAACGACAAAAAAAACAGCGACAAACGCTTATCTTTACCTCCCAAACCGCTGTCCAGAACAATCTTCTACTCCCCAAGCTGACAGCTGATCGCTGAGCCCTGAAAGCTACTTCCCAAACCGCTGATATTAACAACATCCCACTACCCAAGCTGACAGCTGACTCCTGACAGCTGATCGCTGACTACTTAAACACCTGATCGATTCCCGAGAAACCCATGAACGACATGGCGATGATACCGGCAGTAATCAGTGCGATGGGTATTCCCTCCATGGCTTTGGGTATTTTTGTGAGTGCCATTTGTTCGCGTATGCTGGAGAAGATGATCAGTGCCATGGCATAACCCAGTGCGGTGGCAACAGCGTAGATGACCGATTCAAGGAGGTTGTAATCTTTTTGGATCACCAGGATGGCCACACCCAGGATTACGCAGTTGGTGGTGATGAGTGGCAGGAAGACACCCAGCGCCTGATAGAGGGCGGGTGATATTTTCTTTAATACGATTTCCACCATCTGAACCAGGGAAGCAATAACCAGAATGAATGTGATGGTTTGCAGGTATTCCAGTCCGAACGGTTCCAGGATGCCTTTTTGTAGCAGGAAAGTGACGATGGTGGCGATGGTCAGTACGAAAGTCACTGCCAATCCCATGCCGATTGCCGTATCTACCTTTTTTGATACCCCCAGAAACGGGCAGATACCCAGAAACTGGGAGAAGACAACGTTGTTGACAAATATGGCGACGATGATGATTCCGATGAATTCCATAGTTATTTGTGTTGAAGCTTATTGAAGATTGCAATGAGATAGCCGAGAACAATGAAGGCTCCCGGAGCCAGTACAAACAGCAGCGATCCGTATTGTTCGGGATAGATATTTATGGAAAAGATTCTGCCGGTTCCCATCAACTCGCGGAGGGCTCCCAGCACCGTGAGGGAGAGGGTAAATCCCAATCCCATGCCTGCGCCATCGAAGATGGAGGCAAACACCCCGTTCTTGGAGGCAAATGCTTCGGCACGACCCAGTACAATACAGTTTACCACAATGAGGGGGATAAATATGCCGAGGCTGTCGGCCAGCGCAGGCACATAGGCTTTCATCACCATTTCGATGATGGTCACGAAGGTGGCGATCACCACGATGTAGGCAGGAATACGCACCATGTCGGGGATCACATTTTTGAGCATCGAGATCACCATGTTGGAGCAGATTAATACGAACATGGTGGCCAGCCCCATGCTCATTCCGTTGATGGCCGAACTGGTGGTGGCCAGTGTGGGACACATGCCCAGGAGCAGCACAAAGATTGGATTCTCTTTGATGACGCCGTTGATGAGTACTTTCAGGTTGTTATTCATTGTTCTTTTCCTCCTCTTTTATTCTCCCTGACTTGTCGCTTGAACTCTCCGTAATCTTTTTCTCAGTTGTACCCGAGTGTGCATCTTCCTTACTGCCCGAATAAGCCAGATAAGCTTTGTTTATGGCCTCCAGAAAGGCACGTGAGGTGATGGTCGATGCGGTGATGGCATCCACGTTGCCACCATCCTTCGACACGGTCAGCGTCCCTTGTGAGAGGTCTCTGCCGATGACCGACTGGGAAGGTTTCTCCTGGTTTTTGAACCATTCCGTCATCTTGGAACCCAGCCCCGGCGTCTCTGCATGTTGTAGGACGGCGTAGTTGATGATCCGGTCTTCCATGTCAAAGCCGACCATGATCTGTATCTCTCCGCTGAAGCCGTTATTGGAAGAACTGTTTAGTGCGTATCCTACCACTTTGTCACCCATCTTGGCAGGGTATACAAGCAGTGAATCACCCGTCCCGACAGGCATACTGTATGCCTCAGCCACCGGATCGTTATCAAATGCGGGTACTACCTCACCGATTGCGTTTTGCAGCTTCATTGCCCTGGCCTCGGCGATAGGCTTTGCGGTCATCTTGTTCACTTGCGACAGCAGTACAGCTACCGTAAGGCAGATGATGGCGAGTGACAGGAACATATTTTTTAAAGTCGATTTTAATTTAGGCATGTTTTACTACCTCCCCGAATCGTTTTGGTGATGAGTAATTATTGATGAGCGGCGTGAGCGCATTCATGAGCAGGATGGCAAAGGATACTCCTTCGGGATAAGCGCCCCAGAGGCGGATGGCTACCGTGACAAATCCTATCCCCACGCCATATATCAGCATTCCTTTCCTGGTCATGGGCGACGTTACGTAGTCAGTTGCCATAAATATGGCTCCCAGCATCAATCCCCCCGAAAAAAGATGAATGAGCGGATGATAGAGGGCTATGGGGTCAAATGCATAGAGAACACCGGTGAACAAGGCCACAGTTGCCATGATTGAAAGTGGAATGTGCCAGGTGATGGTTTTCTTCCAGAGCAGGTAGACCAGCCCGATCAGCAGCGCCAGTGCGCTTATCTCTCCCAGTGATCCTGCTTCCGTTCCCAGGAACATCGCCTGGAGTGAGGGTAGTGCCTCAGGGGCAAGTTTCAGGTTGCCCAGTACAGTGGCCGAGCTGATGGCATCAGTTGTCGCTGCGGTTGCCGCTGCCGGCCAGGTAGTCATCTGTGCCGGAAATGAAATCAGCAGAAAAATACGTCCTGCGATAGCCGGGTTGAAGATGTTGTTGCCCAGTCCGCCAAAAGAGAGTTTAACCACACCAATGGCAAACAGGCTGCCTAGTGCCAGGATCCACAGTGGCAGGTCGGAGGGCACGTTAAATGCCAGTAGCACCCCGGTGATAATGGCAGAGCCATCGGCCACGGTGGGCGTTTTCTTTAGTATATACTTTACGATCAGGTATTCAAATCCCACGCAGAACAATACGGCGCTGGCCGTGATGATCAGCGCATCGAGCCGGAAAACGTACAATGCCACCAAAAAAGCTGGAATAAGTGCAATGAGCACATTGTACATATTTTTTTCAATGGTATCTCCGCTATGCACATGCGGTGACGGGGAGACAATCAGTTTCTGTTCCATATCTTCAAATGCTTCTTGCGTTAATTTTTCCTAGACCTGATGATCCCGCTCACCTTTCCTTTTCCCAGTCGGATATAATCGAGCAGGGGCCGGTCGGCTGGACAGGTGTAACTGCAGGAGCCGCATTCGATGCAGTCGGTGATATGCTCTTGCTCGGCCCTGTCCCATACTTCATACTCGGTGAGATTCATCAGCAGGGTAGGGTTCAGCCCCATGGGGCAGACGCTCACGCACTTGGCGCAACGAATGCAGTCCTTCATGGCTTTGCGTTTGGCTTCGAGGGTGGGTATGATCAGGATGCCCGATGTCCCTTTTGTCACGGGTATATCGGTACTTGCCAGTGCTTTTCCCATCATGGGACCACCGCTGACCACCTTGCCGGTCGTTTCGGGCAGTCCCCCGGCCACACCGATGAGGTCGTTCAGCGGTATGCCCACCCGTGACAGGATGTTGCAGGGTTGTTTTACCTCTTTGCCGGTGACGGTGACCACCCGTTCTACCAGCGGTTTATTTTTTTGTACTGCCTCGTAGATTGCAAACACGGTACCCACATTCTGTACCACTGCCCCCACCGAGATGGGCAGGGCGCCGCTACCGACCTGACGGCCTGTGAGGGCATCAATCAGTTGTTTCTCACCACCCTGCGGATACTGTACCTTCAGTGGTTCTACGGTGATTCCGGCATATTCTTTTGCTTTTTGGTTAAAGAGCCTGATGGCGTCCTGTTTGTTGTTTTCGATGCCAATGATGGCTTTCTGCACATTCAGTGCCTTCATCACAATGGTAGTACCCACCAGTATTTCATCGCTCTTCTCCATCATCAGCTGATGATCGGAGGTGAGCCAGGGTTCACATTCCACGCCGTTGATGATGAGTATCTCAGCCTTTGTCCCGGGAGGAGGGGTAAGCTTCACATGCGAGGGGAAGGTGGCGCCACCCATGCCTACGATGCCAGCCGCGGCAATCTTATTGAGAATCTCTCCGGAGGCGAGGTCACAGGTCTTTTTTAGCTCAGGTGAACGGTCGACCGACGCCTCCCACTCATCTCCTTCCACCTTGATAAAGACGGCATCACGCTTGTATCCGCTGGCGTCAAGTGCCTTGTCGATCTTTAGCACGGTGCCCGAGACCGGCGAATGGATGTTTGTTGAAACAAAGCCTACTGATTTTCCGATGAGGGTGCCTACCTTCACCGTGTCACCTTTCTTCACGACAGGCTGGCAGGGTGCACCAATGTGCTGCGACAGCGGGATAATCACCTGGTCGGGGATGGCAATGGGTTGTATTGCTTTTCCGGCCGATATTTTCTTTTCTTTTGGGTGAATACCGCCGATACGAAATGTTTTTAACATATAGTTCTGTTTTTCTTACGCGGTTACGATAGCCTCTTCCTCTTTGGGCGCCGGGGGTGTTTCCTTGCGGGGTGGAAAGTTCAGCTCCAGAATGGAACTGGTGGGACACACCGGCACACACTTGCGGCAGAGGCGACATTTATCGTCGATGATGAATGCCAGATTGTTCTCGATGGTGATGGCCTCAAAGGGACATACCTGCTGGCACTTGCTACATCCGATGCAGGCCACGTCGCATGCTTTTTTTGCCACGCCGCCCTTGTCCTTGTTGACGCAACTCACGTAGATACGGCGTGATTTGGGTCCCTGTTTGCGGAGCTCAATGATATCCTTGGGACATGCCTTCACACAGGCACCGCAAGCGGTACATTTGTCCTCTACCACTTCAGGAAGCAGGGTTACAGGATTGATATGAATCGCATCGAAGGTACAGGAATCCACGCAGTCGCCCAACCCCAGGCAGCCGAAGGAGCAGCCGGTGTCGCCTCCATATAGGGCCGAGGCAATGGTACAATTTGAGGCACCATCGTAAAGGTTCAGACGCGGACGGGAGTCACAGGTACCGCTACAGCGGACGACCGCTATTTTTTTTGCTGCCACGGGCGCAGTTCTACCGAGAAGGGCAGCCACTTTATCCATCGTATCCTGTCCCCCCACCGGGCAGAAGAGACCGTCCATCGACTCAGCCTTCACGCAGGCCGAAGCAAATGAGGCGCATCCGGGAAAACCACATCCTCCACAGTTGGCAGCCGGCAAAGAATCCTGAACCTCCTGTATGCGAGGGTCTTCTTCCACCTTGAATTTCTGTCCCACCATGTACAGGATGGCCGCACTTCCGGCGCCAATGGCGCCCAATGTAGCAACGGCAGTTAATAATACACTCATATTCGATGATTAATTTGTTTTTTTAATACTGAATCTGAACGTGTTCGCCATTTTGTGACGCAATAGATAGAGAAGGAAATAATAGGGCATCAGGATCAGGATAGAGCCCAGGGCAGCTTCTGTTTCGTTGAAGTGCCACAGCGAGGTGCCCAGCACCAGCATCCCGATCAGCAGGATCAGTGGAAAAACAAAAGCCCATAAGACGGCTTTGTAGCCGACAGACTCCCTGCCTGTCACGACCACCAGCTCCTGTTCACGATAGAGGCCGCTGTTGTCGGAGACGTCCACCCGCTTTTCTTTCATATCGGCCGCAGTGCACGCACCTCTGGCATGACAGGCACTGCATGCCGACTGCTGTAAAATACGGATGGTAATGTGGTTTCCGTTGATCTTTTCGATTATTCCCTCGTGTTCAATCATGAAACTATGGTAAATTAAATCTGAATTTACTCTTCTGTTTCTTTCAAACCGCAAAGTTACGGATTATTTTTGTGAATTGGCAATGTTTTTGTGAACTAAACGCATCGTTGTGTGTTGTTCAGAAATTACCTGCTTTTTGCACGAACATTTCCCGTACAAATTTGTTAAAAATGAATCACAGCTATTTGTAGTCAGATTAAACACATATTTTTTATATACCTGAATTGTATGATATTCGATAGTAACATGATCCGTGATGTGTACGCACATCTGCCGGAAAAAATTAAACAGGCCAAAACAGTTTTACAACGTCCGCTTACGCTGACAGAGAAGATTCTCTTTGCCCATCTCTCGCCGGGGACACCGTTGAAGGACTATCAGCGCGCAAACGACTATGTGGACTTTGCCCCCGACCGGGTGGCTATGCAGGATGCTACCGCCCAGATGGCGCTGCTGCAGTTGATGAACTCTGGCCGCACAACCGTGGCGGTTCCCTCCACGGTGCACTGCGACCACCTGATTCAGGCCTATAAAAATGCAGAGACAGACTTGCAGACAGCAAACGTTACCAACCGTGAAGTGTTTGAGTTTTTGCGCGATGTATCCAATAAATATGGAATAGGATTCTGGAAACCGGGTGCAGGCATCATCCACCAGGTGGTGCTGGAAAACTACGCTTTTCCGGGTGGGATGATGATTGGCACCGATTCGCATACTCCCAATGCCGGAGGACTCGGCATGATTGCTATCGGCGTGGGTGGTGCCGATGCCGTGGATGTAATGGCCGGTCTGCCCTGGGAACTCAAGATGCCCAAACTGATCGGCGTGAAGCTCACCGGCAAGCTCTCCGGCTGGAGTGCCCCCAAGGATGTAATCCTGAAGGTGGCCGGCATTCTCACCGTGAAAGGAGGTACCAATGCGGTCATTGAATACTTCGGCGAGGGAGCTGCTTCGCTCTCGGCAACAGGCAAGGGTACTATCTGTAATATGGGAGCCGAGGTGGGAGCTACGACCTCCATCTTTCCTTTCGACCAGAAGTCGGCTGCCTATCTGGAGCAGACCGGCAGAAAAGAGGTGGCCGATGCGGCACGGGCGATCATGGAATATCTGCAGCCCGACCCCGAGGTGGTGGTCAATCCCGAAAAATATTACGATCAGCTGATCGAGATCAATCTCTCCGAACTTGAACCTCATATCAATGGGCCATTTACACCCGATGCAGCTTATACCATCTCCGAGTTTGGCGAGGCGGTGAAGAAAAACAACTACCCCCGCAGGATGGAGGTGGGCCTCATTGGATCATGCACCAACTCCTCCTATGAAGATCTTACCCGCGCCGTTTCCATCGTGAAGCAGGCACGTGATGCGCATGTGCCGGTGAAGGCACAGTTTCTCATCAATCCCGGGTCGGAGCAAATACGTTATACCGCAGAGCGTGACGGCATCCTTCAGATGTTTGAAGAGGCCGGCGCCACCATCATTGCCAATGCCTGCGGCCCCTGCATCGGTCAATGGAAACGCGATGAGGAGGCCACGGAACGTTCCAACTCCATTGTTACCTCCTTCAACCGTAATTTTGCCAAGCGTAACGATGGCAACCCCAACACCCATGCCTTTGTGACATCGCCCGAGCTGGTGGCTGCATTGACCATTGCTGGTGACCTTTGCTTTAACCCGCTGACCGACACGTTGGAGAACGCGGAAGGGAAACAGGTGAAACTGGCCGAACCCACCGGCTATGAGCTGCCACCTCTGGGTTATGACGTGAAGGATGCGGGGTACCTCGCACCGTCACCCGATGGTAAGGAAGTTCAGGTATCCATTGATCCGGCTTCCAACAGGCTGCAAAAGCTGGAGCCGTTCCCCGCATGGGATGGTAAGGATCTCAGCACCCTGCCGCTGCTGATAAAAGTGCAGGGAAAATGTACCACCGATCACATATCGATGGCCGGACCATGGCTTCGTTTCCGCGGACACCTCGACAACATCTCCGACAACATGTTGATTGGTGCTGTGAACGCCTTCAACGAAAAAACCAACGCCGTCCTCAATCCCAACACACTGGAATATGAACCTGTTCCTTCGTTGGCACGAAAGTTTAAAGCTTTGGGAGTTGGCTCGGTCGTGGTGGCCGAAGAGAACTATGGCGAAGGGTCGAGCCGCGAACATGCTGCCATGGAGCCGCGTCACCTGAATGTAAAGGTGATCCTGGTTAAATCATTTGCCCGTATTCACGAGACCAACCTGAAGAAACAGGGCATGCTGGCTCTCACCTTCGTGAACAAGGATGACTACAACAAGGTGCAGGAGCGGGATAAGATCAGTGTGACGGGACTCGCCGGGTTCGCTCCGGGAAAAAATCTCACCGTAGAGTTGTTGCACCCCGATGGTTCAAAGGATACCTTCGAGGCAGCCCACACCTACAATCAACAACAGATAGCCTGGTTCAGAGCGGGTAGTGCGCTGAACGCGATGAAAAAGTAAATCAACCTTAACATAAACAGCCTCATGCAAATAACCAAACAAGGTGACCGGCTTCTTGTCCCGGATCATCCCGTGATTCCTTTTATAGAGGGTGACGGGATTGGCAAAGAGATTACTCCCTTTGTTCAGCAGATCATCGATGCGGCAGTGGAAAAAAAATATGGAGGCAAAAGACAGATTACCTGGCAGGAAGTGCTCGCGGGAGAAAAAGCCTATAACAAGGTGGGGAGCTGGCTTCCTGCTGAGACAGTGGAGACGTTTCGCAATAATCCCATCGGGATTAAGGGTCCGCTCACCACGCCGGTGGGAGAGGGAATCCGCTCTCTGAATGTGGCGTTGCGTCAGGAGCTCGATCTATACGTATGCCTGCGCCCGGTACGCTGGTTCCGGGGCGTAGCCACTCCCCTGCTACACCCCGAGAAGGTGCATGTAACAATCTTTCGGGAGAATACCGAAGATATTTACGCCGGCATTGAGTGGGCGGCTGGCACGCCTGAAGTGAGAAAAGTGCTCGCCTTCCTGAAAGAGGAGATGGGCGTTGCAAAAATTCGTTTCCCCGAGACTACTTCCATCGGGGTAAAACCGGTGTCGGTGGAGGGTACGGAGCGACTGGTGCGCGCTGCCATTCTCTATGCATTGGAGCATAAGCTGCCTTCCGTCACGCTGGTACATAAGGGCAATATCATGAAATTTACCGAGGGTGGTTTCAAAAAGTGGGGATATGCCTTGGCTGAGCGTGAGTTTCCCGATCAGACTTTCACGGAACACCGGTTTAACAGCATAAAAACCGAAAAGGGACTCGATGCGGCAGTGGCAGCCTACAACCAGGCTCTTTCATCGGGCAGGGTCTTTATCAAGGATGTCATTGCCGATGCTTTTCTGCAAAATACCTTGCTAAAACCGGAAGAGTATGCCGTGGTGGCTACGCTCAACCTGAACGGCGACTACATCTCGGATCAGCTGGCTGCCATGGTGGGCGGTATCGGCATAGCCCCCGGTGCCAATATCAACTACCATACCGGGCATGCCATCTTTGAAGCAACCCACGGCACAGCACCTGATATTGTGGGAAAAGAAAAAGCGAATCCCTGCTCCCTGCTCCTCTCCGGTGTCATGATGCTGGATTATATGGGATGGCATGATGCAGGCAAGCTGATCACTGATTCGCTCGAAAAACTCTTTGAAGCGGGTTGGGCCACATCCGACCTGGCACGCTTTATGGAACAAGGAAAACCACTGACCACAGCGCAGTTCTCACAAAAGGTGATTGAAAACTTGTAAGAAAAAGGGTAAAAAGTAAACAAAAGTGGTTGAATGAATGTTAAAACAACAGCCACCCTGAAAACCGGCCCCACAAAACATTTGCAGTATCATAACAAAACAAACAGACAGAAAATATGGATAATGAACAGCTGACAAAAATTTTATCAGATTCAATTGCTTTCACGAGCAACATAGACAAGGAGCTTTTCCCGAAAATGGGCGTAAAGCGCGGCCTCCGTAATGAAGACCATTCAGGCGTACTTGCGGGGTTAACCCGTGTGGGCGACGTAGTGGGCTACGAACGCCAGGAAGACGGGACTTTAAAGCCGATACCCGGAAAACTGTACTACAGGGGCCTGGATGTGGAAGAACTGGTGAAAGGCATTCAATCTGAAAACAGGCTTGGTTTTGAGGAGACTGCTTATCTGCTTCTTTCCGGAAAGCTGCCCACCAAAGAGGAACTCAGTGCAGTGAATAGTCTCCTGGCACAAACCATGCCGCTAAATCATACCGCGACCATGAATATTCTTTCGCTGAAAGGTAAGAATATCATGAACATCCTGGCAAGAAGCGTGCTGGAGTTGTATGCTTACGACGAAAATCCGGATGACATATCACCGGAAAACCTTGTCCGGCAGTCGGTAAACCTTATTGCCAAGTTCCCCACCATCATCGCCTATGCTTATCAGGTGTTGCGTCACGATCAGCAGGGGCGTTCGTTACACATACGTCACCCCTACGAGGATCGTTCCGTGGCAGAGAACTTCCTGTTTATGATGAAGGGACGCGATAAATATACCGAGCTGGATATAAAAATACTCGATCTTGCACTGATCCTCCATGCGGAACACGGAGGAGGAAATAACTCCACCTTCTCGGTACGGGTTACCAGCTCCACGGAGACAGATACTTACTCGGCTATTGCCGCAGGCATTGGCTCCCTCAAAGGACCGCTTCACGGTGGTGCCAACATCAAGGTGCAGGGCATGCTCGAAGATATGAAAAAAAATGTGAACGACTGGAAGAGTGTTGCTCAGATCGACGATTATCTGTTAAAAATTCTCCGTAAAGAGGCATACGACCGTACAGGTCTGATCTATGGCATCGGACACGCCGTTTACACCATCAGCGATCCAAGAGCCGATCTGCTAAAATCAATGGCACGTGATCTGGCCGTCGAGAAGGGAAGGCTCGAAGAGTTTGAGTTCATGGAGCTGATTGAACAGCGCGCAGTGGAAGTGTTCCTCGGCTTCAAAAAAGAAACTGCCAAAGCGAGAACTTGCATCAACGTGGACTTTTATTCGGGCTTCGTGTATGACGCAATCGGGCTTCCCAGTGAAGTGTTTACTCCGTTGTTTGCCATGGCCCGCATCGTTGGCTGGTCGGCACATCGCATTGAGGAACTGAATTTCACCAGCAAGCGTCTTATCCGTCCGGCATATAAGAACGTCCGCGAGAAACAACCCTTTGTTCCCATCAACGAGAGATAAACCATATGCAAAAGATAAAAGTGCAAAATCCGGTCGTGGAACTGGATGGAGATGAAATGACCAGAATTATCTGGTCATTTATCAAAGAACAGCTGATATTGCCGTACCTCGATCTGGATATCAAATATTTCGACCTCGGCATACAGAACAGGGATGCCACCAACGACCAGGTGACCGTTGATGCGGCAGAGGCAATCAAAAAATACAATGTCGGGATCAAATGTGCCACCATCACGCCCGATGAAGCGCGTGTGGAGGAGTTTGGCCTGAAGAAGATGTGGAAATCACCCAACGGCACCATCCGCAACATTGTGGGGGGCACCGTCTTCCGGGAGCCGATCATCTGCAGCAACATACCCCGCTACGTGCAGGGATGGACAGAGCCCATCATCATCGGCCGTCATGCTTTTGGGGATCAGTACCGTGCTACCGACACGGTGATCAAAGGAAAGGGAAAACTGACAATGACCTTTACCGGTGAAGATGGCGAGACACAGAGCTGGGAGGTTTTCAACTTTCAGGGCGATGGCGTGGCCATGGCCATGTACAACACCGACGAGTCGATCTACGGCTTTGCCCGCTCCTCCTTCCAGATGGCGCTGACAAAGAAGTATCCGCTTTACATGTCCACGAAGAATACAATCCTGAAGGCTTACGACGGGCGTTTCAAGGATATCTTCCAGGAAGTGTATGAAAAGGAATTCAAAGGATTGTTTCAGGATGCCGGCATCACCTATGAACACCGGCTGATCGACGACATGGTGGCCTCGGCCATGAAATGGCATGGTGGCTTTGTGTGGGCCTGCAAGAACTACGATGGCGACGTGCAGTCCGATACGGTAGCTCAGGGCTTCGGTTCGCTGGGCATGATGTCTTCCATCCTGGTTACGCCCGACGGCAAAACAGTGGAGGCTGAAGCGGCACACGGCACCGTCACGCGCCACTACCGTCAGCATGAGCAGGGCAGGGAGACCAGCACCAACCCCATTGCTTCCATCTTTGCATGGACCGGCGGGCTGGCACACCGGGGAAAGCTCGATCACAACACAGCGTTAATTGATTTCTGTCAAAAACTGGAAGAGGTATGCGTGAAAACGGTCGAAGGTGGCGAGATGACGAAAGATCTGGCATTGCTGGTGCATGGCAACGATGCTTCACGTGATACGTGGCTTACTACGCAGGAGTTTCTGCAGGCGCTGAAAAGGAATCTGGAGAAGAGTTTTTAGGAATCAGCTATCAGCTATCAGGAGTCAGCTATCAGCTTTGGTAGTGGGATATTGTTAATATCAGCGGTTGGCAAGGAAATTAGCTGTTAGCAGTTTGAAATAAAAGAAGGGCAGTCCGTTTGGGCTGCCCTTGCCATTTGGAAGGAGGAGTTAATCCTCTTTTTCCTGATCTTCGTAAGCCTTGAGCAACTTATCCTGTACGTCGGCAGGTACCAGTTCGTAGCTGGCAAACTTCATGGTGAAGGAAGCCCTGCCTCCCGTCACGGAACTCAGTGAAGTTGAGTAGCTACCCATCTCCTTCAGGGGCACCTTGGCTTTCAGCTTCTCAAATCCCTTCTCGCTCTCCATGCCCATGATGATGGCGCGACGTCCCTGCAGGTCGCTCATCACATCACCCATGTAATCTCCGGGCACGGAAACAGTGACATCGTAAACCGGCTCCAGAATTTTGGGGCCTGCATTTTTGAAGGCTGTACTGAACGCGTTTCGTCCGGCGAGCATAAAAGAGATTTCGTTGGAGTCCACCGGGTGCATCTTTCCGTCATAGACGATCACGCGCACATCGCGGGCATAGGATCCGGTGAGCGGCCCCTGTTCCATGCGTGCCATGATTCCTTTCATGATGGCCGGAAGAAAACGGGCGTCGATGGAACCGCCCACAATGCTGTTGACAAACACCAGCTTGCCACCCCAATCGAGGTCGATCACCTGTGTGTCGCGGTTCTGAATCTTAAACTCTTGCCCATTGAACCGGTATATTTCCTGAACAGCCATTCCCTCTGTGTATGGCTCCACGATGAGATGTACCTCTCCGAACTGACCGGCACCACCCGATTGCTTCTTATGTCGGTAGTCGGCACGTGCCGACTTGGTGATGGTTTCACGATAGGGTATCTTGGGTTCCAGGTACTCAATCTCAATCTTGTCGTTATTCTCGAGGCGCCACTTGAGCGTTCTGAGGTGAAATTCGCCCTGCCCGGAGACAATGGTCTGCTTCAGCTCCTTCGATACCTCCACGATCCAGGTAGGATCCTCCTCCTTCATGCGGGTAAGCGCCTCGCTCATCTTCTCCGAGTTGGATTCATTCACCGCTTTGATAGCCCTGCGATAGCGGGGTTCGGGATATTTGATGAAGTTGAACAGGTTTTCGGATCCTTTGGCGTTCAGCGTATTGCCGGTACGCACATCCTTGAGTTTCACGGCTGCGCCAATGCTGCCAGCCTGCAGCTCTTCCGTCTTGTTGCGGATCTGCCCGGCTACGGTGTAGATCTGTGCCAGGCGTTCTTTGGAACTGCGATTCATGTTAGCGAGATCGTCACCTTCCTTTACAATACCCGACATCACCTTGAAATAGGAAACTTCCCCAATATGAGGTTCTACGGTCGTCTTGAAGAAAAACAGGCTGGCGGGAGCCGTAGCATCGGGTGCCACTTCTTCACCTTCGCTGTTTACCGGTGCAGCCACGTCGGAGGGTGAGGGGGCTACCATGCTCAGAAAGTTCATGATGCGGTGTACCGCCATATTTTTCTCAGCGGAAGTACAGAAGAGCGGGAAGAGAGAGTGTGCTATCATTCCTTTGTGGATACCATCACGCATCTCCTCCTCGGTGAGTGAACCCTGGTCGAAGTATTTTTCCATCAGTCCTTCATCGTTCTCTGCGGCTGCTTCGAGCAGTGCCTGATAATATTCACCGGCACGCTCCTGCTCGCTTTCGGGAATCTCAAGCACGTCGGGTGCACTGCTTCCCGGCTTCCAATGGTAAAACTTCTGCTTCAGCACATCCACAATTCCGTCGAATGAGGTGCCATTGCCGGTTGGGTATTGTACCGGTACAACCTTGCTCCCGTAAAGCTCTTTCAGGCTAGCCAGTGTATTTTCATAATCTGCTTTTTCATGATCCATGCGGTTGATGAGCAACACAAGTGGTTTCTTCATCTCGTCCACATAACGGAACTGGTTGATGGTGCCCACACCCACGCCGTTGGCTGCATCAATGAGCATGAGTGCCATGTCGGTGACATTGAGTGCCGACACCACGCCTCCCACAAAATCATCCGACCCGGGGCAATCGATAAAGTTCATCAGCTTATCTTTCCACTCGTAGGATAAAACGGTGGAAAAAACAGAATAGGCATACTCCTTTTCCACGGGAAAATAATCGCTCACAGTGTTCTTCCCGTCAATGGTACCACGTCGTTTTATAAGACCACACTCGTAAAGCATGGCTTCAGCGAGGGTGGTCTTACCTGATCCCGCATTGCCGATAAGGGCAATGTTTCTGATTTCGTTTGTTTTATAAACTTTCATGATTAGAAAATATTTAAAAATTAATGTGCCATGTCAATCAGCCTTGCATCGGTAAAGTGCTGGGTATCGATCTGTTGATGCTATCAGAGTAAAACAAGAAAAATGACCTTGCGTCGGTGAAGACCCACAAAGTCATCATGTTTTAATAGCGCTTGCAATTTATAAAAATCGGTTGAGAAAGAAAAATGTTACATTTATGTTATACAACATGTATAGAAGTGGGAAATGTTTGAAAATGTTTAAATGTGAAACATTCCGTCCTTTTCATTTGTTTACTCACAGGGTGAAGTGTTCCATTACCAGAGCCTGACCCACAAATCATACCATGACGACAAAGACAAAAATTACAAATGCAAACAGGTTACAGATGAACAAACAACAACCAGAACGGCACTACAGCCAAACCATCGAAACGGTTTTGCAGCAGTATCAGGCTGACCCTGATTCAGGGCTGTCTGTTGAAGCCGCGGCAGAACGACTTGCGGAGCATGGACCCAACCGGCTCGAATCGACCCGGCAAAAATTGGTCCTCACCATTTTTTTTGAACAATTTAAAAGCAGCATGGTACTGATCCTGCTGGTGGCAGCCATCATCTCGGCTGTGATTGGCGTGATGGAGGATGAGGGACTGGTGGAAACCTTTGTGATCCTGGCCATACTGGTTGTAAATGCAATCATTGGTACCGTGCAGGAACTGAAGGCGCAATCGTCGCTTGAAGCGCTTAATAAGATGAGTTCACCCCATTCGAAGGTGTTGCGCGGAGGGCAAGTGGAGGAGGTGGTTTCCACCGACCTGGTTCCCGGCGATATTGTGGTGCTTGATACGGGTGATATCATCCCGGCCGATCTGCGGTTGATTGAGACAGCAAACCTGAAAATACAGGAGTCCGCCCTCACTGGTGAATCGGTGCCGGTTGAGAAGAACGGGGATATACTCGAAGATACGGAAATACCGTTGGGAGACCGTAGTAACATGGCTTTTTCCACCAGCACGGTCACCTACGGCCGCGGTAAAGGTGTGGTTGTTTCCACCGGCATGCATACCGAGGTGGGTAAAATCGCCCACATGCTGCAAGCTACGGAGGCTACGGAGACACCTATGGGCAAGCGACTTGAGCAGTTGGGCAAGGTGTTGGGATACGTGGCGCTGGGTATCTGTGGCTTTATTTTCCTGGTGGGGTTGTTGTACGGAAACCACTGGCTGGAGGTGCTGATGATGGCGGTGAGCCTGGCCGTGGCAGCCATACCGGAAGGGTTGCAGATCGTGTCGACCATCGTGCTGGCCATTGGTGTGCAGCGCCTGGTAAAGCAGAATGCCATTGTGCGTACCCTGCCCTCGGTGGAGACCCTGGGAAGTACCACGGTAATCTGTTCCGATAAAACCGGAACGCTCACGCAGAACAGGATGACCATAGTAGAAGGATGGAGTGGCGGCAACCGGATTGACTTCCGCAATGCTCCCCCGGCCGAAGAACTTGATAGCGACGAGAATCTGCTGCTGCAGACGGCTCTTCTCTGTACCGATGCCCATTTGAAGATGCTCCCCGACGGTAAACATGAAACGGCCGGTGATCCTACCGAGACGGCCATCGTGGATGTGGCGCTCGGGCTGAAGAAAAATAAACTCACGCTGGAGCAGCAGTTTCCCCGGGTGGGTGAAGTGCCTTTTGATTCCGACAGAAAACGGATGGCCACCATCAACAGGATGGGGGAAGGAGATTTTCGAATTCATGTGAAAGGAGGTCTCGATGAGGTATTGGCCGTTACCTCACACATCCTCATACATGGAAACAGACGGCCCATCACCGATGAGGACCGTGAAACCATCCGCAAAGAGAATCTCCGGATGGCTCAGTCGGCCCTTCGTGTGCTGGCAGTAGCTTACAGAGATATTGATGCCATTCCCGCTGAGGTGACAGCCGCCACAATCGAAAAAGAGCTGATCTTCGTTGGTTTGCTCGGGATGATCGACCCGGCCCGACCTGAGGTGGTGGAGGCGGTGAAAAAATGTCGTACGGCCGGTATCCGGCCGGTGATGATTACCGGTGATCATAAGGTGACGGCTGTGGCCATCGCGTCGGAGATCGGTATTTACAGGGATGGGGATCAGGCTCTCACTGGCTCCGACCTGGAAGTGATGGAGCAGGATCAACTCGACCGCACGGTCCGGGATTTTTCGGTCTATGCCCGGGTGGCTCCCGAACACAAGGTACGCATCGTGCAGGCCTGGCAGTTGCAGGGTGACATTGTGGCCATGACCGGCGACGGCGTGAATGACGCACCGGCACTCAAACAGGCCGATATCGGCGTGTCGATGGGCATCGTCGGAACGGAAGTGGCAAAGGATGCCTCCGATGTGATCCTCACCGATGACAACTTCGCCACCATCGTCGGTGCCGTGGAGGAAGGACGCCGTATTTATGACAATATCCTGAAAGCCATCCAGTTTTTGCTATCGGCCAACGTGGGTGAGGTATTGCTGATTTTTATTGCCTCGATCTTCAATATCGGCAATCCGCTTTCACCCATTTTGATCCTGTGGATCAACCTGGTGACCGACAGTCTGCCGGCGCTGGCGTTGAGCATGGATCCGGCGGAGAAAGATATCATGACCCGAAAGCCGAGGGATCCCCAAAAGGGTTTCTTCACAAAGGGGATGATCTGGCGGATCTTTTACCAGGGAACGACCATCGGGCTGATCTCGCTGGCGGCCTACATCATCGGACGCAACGACGGTCTACGGGCGGGACTTGAAAATCCCGATGCACTCGGTCAGACCATGGCCTTCGCCGTGCTGGGATTATCGCAATTGCTGCATGTGCGCAACCTGCATTCCAATAAACATTCTTCTTTCCGTACCAGCCTCTGGGAAAATAAATCACTTCTTGGAGCCATCTTCCTTTCCACACTGCTGTTGCTGCTGGTTTTGCTTATTCCAGGCGTAATGCGTATCTTTGGGGTGGTGGAAATGGACAGTACGCACTGGCTTTACGTGATTGGATTGTCGTTGCTCCCCATCGCAGTGGTCGAACTGATGAAGTTATTCAGAATCAACCATTCAAAGGATGAGTATTGAGAGATAGGAGAGAACATGAAGAAGCTTTTTCTTTCTTTTGTGAGCCTCTTGTGGATCTGTTTTTTACTGGCAAACGATGATGCAATCATCGAACATTATTCAACGGACGACGGGTTGGCTCATGAGACTGTAAACTGCGTGCTGCAATCGACAGATGGATTTATCTGGATTGGTACGTGGCATGGACTGTGCAGTTTCGACGGAAAGGAGTTTAAAACCTACAACAATCGCAACAAATATCAGGCCGACATACCCCCCCGCAAGATTCAGGATATACTGGAAGACCGCAACGGCAATCTGTGGCTTAAAACCACAGACCACAAAATTTATCTGTTCGACAAAAAAAATGAGCAGTTCCATGCTATTTTTAACTGGTTACCCAAAGATTTTTCACTGAATGCGCAGATCATCAAGATCGTCGAAACAGACGAGGGGAATTTCCTGCTGCTCACCAAAAACAAAGACCTTCTTCTGGCCTCTCCCTCGTCCAATCAGCTGGCAGACATTACCTTGCTTTATAAGTCGGGTAATAAGGAAGGCGATTCCAGGCTAAGGCGGAATATATTTTCGGAAGATGCCGGCTTCCTGAACTGGATCGGCATGGATTATTCGATATTCTCCTGCAGGAAAGGTGAACAACTGAAGGATAAATCGCCGTCTCATGTACGTGAGACGCTGCAAACGCTTTCCGCCGATTCAACCTTTGTCTGTTACCACGGCAGTGGCGACAATCTGTGGATCGCAAACCGCAGTGGCGAAATTTTCAACATTTACACCCGCACCGGAGAGATCACTGCAAACCGTACCCTGCAGGGACAGGGGGAAATAAGGAACATGATCACGGATGGCCTTAGTTTCCTGTATGCAACAGTTGGTAACAAAGGAATATACAGGCTTAATCTGCGAGATAACCGTGCTGATCTGATCCACCCATTTCCTGTGAATGTACTTTCTTCCTTCTTCGATGACGCAGGCTTACTTTGGTTTATCACGGATGATCACCGCGCCATCGCGTATAATCCGGTAAGTGAAACCTCGAGCCTGTTTGTGTTCACCCAAGAGCAGCAGGTGAACGAATCCCTCAGCTGGCAGGATGGGAAGGAGTTGGGAATATTTTTTCTCACCACCTCCGGAAAAGTGTATCAGGTTGATCGGGAAAAGATGGAGATGAAGAAGTTGGACGTGACTCCCC
Organism: Bacteroidetes bacterium GWC2_46_850; assembly: GCA_001768325.1. Classification (GTDB taxonomy): domain Bacteria; phylum Bacteroidota; class Bacteroidia; order Bacteroidales; family Dysgonomonadaceae; genus Proteiniphilum. Next base: position 259,575 of record MENQ01000024.1, read on the forward strand.
GCACGGATACTTACCAGCCACTCAGATTCTCCGGTCTCCTGTTCGATGGCAAGGGTATTCTGTGGCTTTCATCCTATGAAAATGGTATCTTTCGGTTCAGTTTTCCCGGGGATCGTTTTTATCTGATCAACCCTCTGCTTGGTTTCGATCATCGGGTACAGTCTGAAAAAGAATATGCTGCCGTCAAGGCATTGTACAGAACCAGAAACGGAGATATCTGGGCAGGTAGCAGACAATCGGAAATATTCCACTTCGACCGGAATGGCAGACTGAAAAATAAGTTTACAGCCAAAAACAACTATATCGGGAATGTGTATCACATCATGGAAGACAGGGCGGGAACACTTTGGTTTTCCACCAAAGGACAAGGATTGATCAATGCTGTGCCTGATGAAGGTGTGCCCTCGGGATTTATTTTCCGCAAATATATGCACGACCCGCTCAATTCCTATTCCATCAGCAGCAACGATGTCTATTATACCTTTCAGGATAGCAAAGGACGCATATGGGTAGCCACCTTTGGCGGTGGACTCAATCTGTTGCAGGTGGAGCAGGGGCACCTTCTCTTCCGGCATAAGTATAATTCATTCTCTCTGTATCCCGAATATGGACAGTATACGGAGGTAAGGGCGATTACAGAAGACAAGGAAGGACGCATCTGGGTGGGCACGAGCGACGGATTGATGTCTTTCGACGGAAATTATTCCCTGGCAAAGGATATCCAGTTTGAGACGTACCAGAACAATGTAAACTTTACCAACAACGATGTCTACGATCTGTATAGGGACAGGAACGGGACAATCTGGGTCAGTATCTTCGGGGTTGGTCTCAACCGGCTTGCAGGGTATGACAAACTGACAAACATGCCCCTGTTTGAATCCTTCGGAACGGGCAGCGGCATCAACAGTGAAGTCATTCTCTCCATGATTGAAGATGATCATGGCAGCCTTTGGTTGTCGACTGAAAAGGGAATTTCACGTTTCAATCCTTCCTCCAAAACGTTCCGCAACTTTGATCAATACGACGGACTTCCCGATTATTCGTTGGAGGAAGCCAGTGTGCTTAAGTTGGAAGATGGAACCATCGGCTTCGGCAGCAAAGAGGGTGTCGTGAGTTTCAACCCCGGCAGCATCCCCGATATGCCGGTTAACTATCCTACCTATATTGTTGACATGACTGTCTCCAATAAAAGTTACGATAGCTGGAGCAGCGACAGCATCTCGGTTAAATATATGGAGAAGGTAACGCTGAAACACCATCAATCTATGTTTTCCATTGAGTTCGCGGCACTGAACTATTACACGCAGAGCCACGTCCGGTATGAATATATTCTGGAAGGATATGAGAAAGAGTGGCACGTAGCCGACAAAAGCAGAATAGCCTCTTATACCAACGTGCCTCCGGGCAGCTATCTGTTCCGGGTGAAGACCCTGGACGATACCAACCCTACGTTGGATTCGGGGACAACATTACAGATTAAAATCCTACCACCATGGTGGAAGTCCGTCTGGGCTTATATTATCTATGCCATCCTGGTGCTTGTCCTGCTTTATACCATCCTGCGGTTTGTGGCTTTGATGATTAAAATGAAGAACGATGTCTATATCGAGCACCGGTTGTCGGAACTCAAGATCAAGTTCTTCACGAATGTATCGCATGAACTGCGAACGCCGCTCACGCTGATTAAAGGACCCATTCAGGAGCTGAAAGAAAATGAGACATTTACCGATAAAGGGATGCAGTACATCAACCTGATGGAGAACAACACCAATCATATGCTCGAGCTGGTAAATCAGATATTGGATTTCCGGAAAATTGAAAATAAAAAAATGAGACTGCATGTTTCTCCGATCGATTTGAATGCAGTCGTCAAATCGTTTTATGAAGAGTTCTCGGTTCTGGCGGATGAGAAATCCATCAGCTATGATTATCACTTGCTGGAGGAGGATCTTGTTGTATGGGGAGACAAAGAGAAGCTGGAAACGGTGATCCGCAATATATTGTCCAACGCCTTTAAATTCACGCCTACGGGAGGAAGTGTGTTGTTGACCTGTGGAAAGGATCAGGAGAGAGATCGATGTTTCGTGCGGGTGGAAGACAGCGGGATCGGCATTGCACAAAACAAACTGGTAGAAATATTCGAACGTTTTTCTCAAAACGCACTGTACCAGGGGACAGGCATCGGGCTGGCTCTGGCAAAAGAATTGATGACCTTGCACGAAGGGAACATCACCGTGGAGAGCGCGGAAAATAAAGGCTCGGTATTCACCATTGCATGGCCCCCGGGAGAAGAGCATTTCAAGACATTGAAAGCAGACTTCTACATGAGTGACTTCATTGAAGAAAGGCCTGCAGCCGCAGAGAACGAATCATCGGCGCCGAATGTCGAACCCGTGCCGGATGACGACCGGTCGCAGCTGCCTTCGCTCCTGGTAATTGAAGACAACAGGTCGTTATGCAACATGCTCAAACTGCAACTTGAAGATCGATTCCATGTAAATACGGCTTATGATGGTGTTGAGGGGCTAAAGAAAGTACATCTTTATCATCCCGACATCGTGATCACCGACCAGATGATGCCCAAGGTGAGCGGTTTGGAATTGCTGGAGCAAATCAGGAATGATTTTCAGATCAGCCATATTCCGGTCATTATCCTTACGGCGAAGGATGATGACGATTTTCGGATTCGATCCATCCGACTGGGGGCAAATGCTTATATTACCAAGCCTTTCAGTAAGAAGCACCTGGTTGCCAGGATCGATCAGCTGCTGAATGAACAGAGAATTTTCCGGGAGAAACTGTGGAACAGGGAAAAGATATCGGTGCCGCAGCAGGAGGAATATGGTGATTTCCTGGTGAAGAAGGACATGGAATTTATTGAAAGTGTCAGTCGCATCATTGAAGATAATGTAGATAATAGCGACTTCAATATCGATATCATCGCCACAACCATGAACATCAGCCGGTCGGCCTTCTTCAAAAAGCTGAAAAGCATCACCGGCCTGGCACCTGTAGATTTTGTCAAGGAGATCAGGCTCAGCAAATCTGTGGAATTGATCAGGAGTACCGATCTGTCTGTCTCCGAGATTGCTTTTGCCGTTGGGTTCAAGGACTCGGGATATTTTGGGAAATGTTTCAAAAAGAAATATAAACTCTCCCCGCGTGACTATCTGAACGAATACAGGAGCGTCTCCGTCTGATTACAAAAAGGCTTTCAGTTCGTCCTAACCTAAAGTAAACATCCCATGAGACAGTGTATGACACTTTATCTGAAGCTGCTGGTAATAACCGGGAGCTGGCTCTTTCCGGTTTGCCTCTTTCCACAGGCTGCCTCCCTTATTCTCCGCGAAGGTAAAATTTTTTACCAACAGGATAGCCTGGGTAACAGGGTACTTGATTTTTCCCATTGCGGATATATGCAATCGGAAGAAGATATTCCCGATATCCCCAACGCCATTTTCGTACCCTGCGTGGAAGGTGATGCTACCGGAATGATCCGGCAGGCTATCCGTTACGTGGAGCAACTGCCGGCAAACGAAGCGGGCTTCAGAGGAGCTGTGTTGCTGGACAAGGGCACTTACAGTCTCAGCGGATCGTTGTTTATCACAAAACCGGGTGTCGTGCTGAGAGGGAGTGGACAAAATGAGACCATTCTCAGAAAAACGGGTGTAGCCCGCGAAGCATTCATTCACGTAGAAGGAACGAATGACATGATCGTAACCGATACCATTCCGGTAGTTTCGGATTATGTTCCTGTGAATGCCCGTGTATTGGCTGTAGGTGACGTCTCCCGGTTGCAGGGAGTGGAAAACATCCTGATCTGGAGACCTTCCACAAAAGAATGGATTGAAAAGCTTGGTTGTGATCATTTTGGCGGAGGCATTACATATCTGGGCTGGAAGCCGGGAGAAATGGATATTCATTGGGACAGGAGAATCATGAAGATCAAAGACAATACCATTGAGATAGATGTCCCGTTGACCATGGCCTTAGATGGTAGTGAGGCAGATACCCGGATTCTAGTCTATTCCTGGCCAGGCAGAATTTCGCGGGTGGGCATAGAAAATCTCACCATTGAATCGGATTACGACAGGATTAATCCCAAAGACGAAGATCATTGCTGGACAGGTATCTCTGTGGATCATGCCACCGACTGCTGGGTCAGGCAGATCGGCTTCAGACATCTGGCCGGCAGTGCGGTGATCCTTCAACCCGGCAGTTCCCGCGTGACCGTGGAAGATTGTATTTCCGAAGAACCCATATCTGAGATCGGCGGAATGAGACGCAATACCTTTCTTACGTTGGGGCAGTTGAATCTTTTTCAACGTTGCTACTCTGAAGAGGGTATTCATGATTTTGGTGCGGGTTATCTGGCTGCAGGACCCAATGTCTTCGTACAGTGTGAAACGGAAAATTCACTGGGATACAGCGGAGCTACCGACAGCTGGGCTTGCGGTCTGTTGTTCGATATAGTGAACATCGACGGCAATGATCTTTCCTTTAAAAATATCGGACAGAACAATAACGGAGGAGGTTGGACCACCGGGAACAGTCTTTTCTGGCAGTGTACTGCCGCCGGCATATTCTGTTATTCACCCGATGCAACAAGCAAAAACAGGGCTTATGGTTGCTGGGGACAGTTTTCGGGTGACGGAGAATGGAATGAGTCGAATAATCATGTTGTACCGGTAAGCTTCTTTTATGCACAGTTATCGGATCGTCTGGGGGGTGACTTTTCTGCGAGAGCAGGGCTTCTGCCCCTAAGCCGGAGCGCCACCAGCAGTCCCACCGTGGAAGAGGCTTTGGCGCTGACCGCAGAAGCTTCACAACCCCGACTCACGCTGAAGCAATGGATCAGAGAGCGCACCGGCCGTGTTTTTGCGCATGAACCTGGTTTGTTGTCGGTACTTCAACTCAAGAGAGAGGCCGACGGCGCGATGCCTGCCGCCAATACCGCCATAGCGATTGTAAACGGGAAAATAAGTTTTCACGACCGGCTGTTGACAGGAGGAGCAACCGGCGTGTCGTGGTGGAGCGGGAAGCTGCGGACCACACAGGTCTCCCGCGCTACACCCCACATCACCCGTTTTGTTCCGGGGAGGGAAGGTACGGGGTTGACCGATCGGATCGACTCAGTTGTTGCCAGCATGAAGCGCAGTGGACTCACTGTGCTCGACCATAATTACGGTCTTTGGTACGACAGGCGCAGGGACGATCATCAGCGCGTGAAAAGGAAAGATGGTGACGTCTGGGGCCCTTTCTACGAACAACCATTTGCCCGCAGCGGCACGGGTTATGCCTGGGATGGCTTGTCGAAATACGATCTGACAAAGCCCAACAGATGGTACTGGTCTCGCCTGCAGCAGTTTGCACGCAAAGGATCAGCTGAGGGGCTCCTGCTTTTTCACCAGCATTATTTTCAGCACAACATCATTGAGGCGGGTGCTCACTGGGTTGACGCACCCTGGCGCAGTGCCAACAATGTGAATGATACCGGTTTCCCCGAACCTGTTCCCTTTGCCGGTGATAAACGAATTTTCATGTCGGAGCTGTTCTACGATGTAGACCACGTAAAAAGAAGAGAATTGCACCAGAACTACATCCGCCAATGTCTGAATGCACTGGCAGAAGAGAAAAATGTGGTGCATCTGACGAGTGCGGAGTATACCGGCCCGCTTCATTTTGTGGAATTCTGGCTCGATGTCGTTGCCGAATGGAAGCAGGAAACAGGAAAAGATCCATTGATCGCTTTAAGTGCCACGAAAGACGTCCAGGATGCCATTCTGAAAGATCCTGTCCGTTCGGAGATCGTGGATGTGATTGATATCCGTTACTGGCATTATCAGGACGGTGGAATTCTTTATGCCCCTGAGGGAGGCAAACATATGGCACCCCGTCAGTTTGCGAGGAAGATGAAGATGGGAGCGGTTTCCTTCGAGGATGTATACAAGGCGGTCAGTGAATATCGGCAAAAGCAGCCGGATAAGGCGGTGATCTATTACGCCCCGAAATATCCGGAGATGGCCTGGGCAATATTGATGGCAGGAGGTTCTTTGCCTGGCCTGCCGCCTATCGACGATGACTCTTTTCTAAAAGATGCGCTGCAGATGCACATCCTGGACGATAGCCTGTCGCCGGTCGCTTACCAGGCACTGGAAAAAACTGATATCGGGAAGATCATTTATTTCCGGAGGGACAGCGATCGTTGTCGCATAACTCTTCCTCCCGGAATGTATCAGGTAAAAAAGATTGATACCGCTACCGGTAAAATTACGTTGCTGGACGAGCGGTTTGAAGCGGATCGTCCGTATGATGTCAGATTTCCCCGGGTGAACGATCTCTATTGGTTTAAAAGAAAGTTATAGCCAAATAGGTGTTATAGAACATATTTGTCAGTTTTTCCCACTCTAATACCAAAAATTACCAATCGCCGGGTAAAATATCTTTTATGTTTGTGAACAACAAATAAAAAGTTATTTTATCCATGATTTCTCCAACAAGCAATAACCGGGAAAATGTCACAGAGGAAAAGTTAACCCTCCTTTTTCAGCAATATCAGGCAGGCAGCGTTGAAGCTTTCAATGGCCTGTATGATCACTATGTGCACATGCTTTTTAATTTTGGCTGTAAGCTGACTGATGACAGAGAACTGCTGAAGGATTGCATCCACGATGTTTTTATCAAGATGTACCATAACCGTTCAAATTTAGAGAATGTGCTGAATTTCAGGTCTTATCTTTTTGTATCTCTAAAAAACAGGCTATGTGATGAATTGAGAAAAACAAATTATATCTCGGGTCAGCCTGTGGAAGATTATCATCCTGTTTCAGGGAATGATGTGGAAAACGAGTACATTGAAGCCGAAAAATCGACATTCTGTCACCAGAAAATAACATCATTGATGAACATGTTGTCAACCAGGCAGCGTGAAGCCATCACACTTTATTATCTGGAGGAAAAGAAGTATGAAGATATCTGTGTGTTGATGGGCATCAACTACCAATCTTTACGAAATTTGATACACAGGGGATTAACGAAGTTGAGGGATGTTGCAGTTTCGGTTTGAAAATTGAGTACAAAGAGTATGTCATTGCGTCTTATCCATATAAAAACAACAAAGTGGAAAAAGACGCACTTGAGATCAAAAAGTTGTTACTCAGCAGCAGTTTCCTGGATGCTGTACTGAACAATTCTTTCTCTGTTTCAGAATGGGAAACATATGCCGAAGTCAACTTTCCCGATAAGATGGAAACAGCCCGGGAGGCTCGTGACATTATTCTGTACCTGAATAAGGACAAAAAAGAGTTGTCCGGCGACGAAAGTCAGGCATTGAAGTTGCAAATCCTGCGTTCACTCACCTAAAAATAAACCCTTCTTCTTCGTTTCACTGCGAAAAATATTTCTCCTTACTAGCCCTGCACAGAAAGAACTTAATTATGCTTAAATTGCACATTTTATCTGTTTTCGTGCACAAAACAGAATAATTTTTGTAATTTTGACCTTAAATAATTGCATTCTTGAGTTAATTCCGTCCATTTTAATTCAGTCGGGTTATCGGGTTATCCTTGTGCGATAGTAAATTATAACGAATACATATGGAAAATTTAAATGAGGCATTGGGTCTTTTGGCCATTGGTATGATCATGGTGATTATTGTACTTTGGCTGGTGGTGGGACTTGGTAATCTGGTCATCAATCTCACCAACCGCTTTATATCCGATGAAAAAAAACCGGGAACTTCAAACCGGGACAAAGGAATTCATCACCAAAAGCTGGCTGCTATCGTGGCTGCTGTGGACGTGATTACCCACGGACGCGGGAAGGTAGATTCAGTTCAGAAGAAATAAATCAAAAAAAATAGATACATGGGAAGAGAGATTAAATTCAGTCTTTTATACAGAGACATGTGGCAGTCATCGGGGAAATACGTACCTACGGTGGAACAGCTTACAGAAGTAGCCCCCGCGATCATAGAGATGGGATGCTTTGCACGCGTAGAGACCAACGGCGGCGGGTTTGAACAGATCAACCTGTTGTTTGGCGAAAACCCCAACAGGGCCGTCCGGGAATGGACAAAACCTTTTAATGAGGCGGGTATTCAGACACACATGCTGGAGCGTGGGCTGAACGGCATCAGGATGACACCGGTACCCCCCGATGTGCGGAGGCTGATGTTCGAGGTGAAGAAGAAACAGGGCACCGACATTGCCCGTTCGTTCGATGGACTGAATGATACCCGCAATCTGGCGGACTCCATCCGCTACGCCCGTGATGCCGGGATGATTTCCCAGGCAGCGCTTAGCCTCACCGTATCACCCATTCACACGGTGGAGTACTACACTACACTGGCTGACACGCTCATTGAGATGGGTGCCGACGAGATCTGTGTGAAAGATATGGCGGGCGTGGGCCGCCCGGCAAGCATCGGCAAGATTATCAAAAATATCAAAGTGCGTCATCCGCAGATTCCCGTGCAATATCACGGCCATGCCGGCCCCGGTTTTCAGATGGCTTCCATCCTGGAGGCAGCCTACGCCGGAGCGGACTTTATTGATGTGGGCATGGAGCCTCTCTCATGGGGTACAGGTCATGCCGACGTGCTGGCGGTACAGGCGATGCTGAAGGATGCAGGCTTCAATGTGCCCGACATCAACATGAAAGCCTATATGAAGGTGCGTTCCCTCACGCAAAAATATATGGACGACTTCCTGGGTTACTACATAGATCCCAAAAACAGGGTGATGAACTCGCTGCTGATCGGGCCGGGATTGCCAGGTGGCATGATGGGCAGCCTGATGGCCGACCTGGAGAGCAACCTGTCGTCTCTCAACAAATGGAAGGTGAAAAACGGACAGCCGGAACTTATACAGGACGACCTGCTGATCAAGCTTTTCGAGGAGGTTACCTACGTATGGCCCAAGGTGGGATATCCCCCGCTGGTGACGCCCTACAGTCAGTATGTGAAGAATCTGGCGCTGATGAACGTTTTGCAGCTTGAAAAAGGCAAGGAACGCTGGTCTATGATTGCCGACAACATCTGGGACATGATCCTGGGCAAGTCGGGCAAGCTACCCGGTGAACCTTCACCGAAGCTCGTGGAGCTGGCAAAACAACAGGGACGTGAATTCTACACGGGTAACCCGCGGGATCTTTATCCCAATCAGCTGGATAGCTTCCGCGAGGAGATGAAAAAGAAAAATTGGGAAGTGGGGCAGGATGAGGAGGAACTCTTTGAGCTGGCCATGCATCCCGAACAATACCGTGCATACAAGTCGGGTGATGCCAAGCGTTCTTTCGAAGCCGACCTGGCCAAACGAAAAGCCGAAAAGGCTGATCAGGAAGCTCTGTCAGCTGCCGAAAACACCAACGGCAATGGCAATGGTAATGGCAATGGTTGTCAGCCCAAGAGGCTGGTCGTAACGATCGACAACCAGGAGTATGTGGTCTACATTGCTTACCCCAATGAAACAGACAATGGCACATCGCAGGTTACCCCTGTCGCAGCACCAGCACCGGCTGCTCCAATTTCGCAAAGTCCCGTTGCATCTGCTTCGGCCTCCGCAGGTTCTCTCAAAGAGGTGATTTCTCCGCTTGAGGGTAAGTTTTTTCTCACCAAAGACTCTTCCGAGACTCCGTTGAAAGTGGGCGACAAAGTGAAAAAAGATGACATCATCGGATACATCGAATCGATGAAGACCTACAATGCCGTTTCTGCCGAAGAGGGTGGCACGGTGACCGAGATCTGTTTTGCCAACGGTGATTCAGTAGGTGAAGATGACATACTTATTAAAATGCAATAACGATGGGTGAATTCTTTTCCAATATAGTGGAAGTAACCGGCTTCAGCTTTGTCAACTGGGGCACGGCTCTGATGTGGGTTATCTCTGGAATCCTGTTATATATGGGGATTTTTAAGCAGTATGAGCCTCTGTTGCTGGTGCCCATCGGCTTTGGCGTATTGCTGGCTAATCTTCCCGGAGCCGGAATGGCCGTGGTGGAAAGTAATATGGTGGTAAAACCGGACGGAAGCCTGATGAACCTGCCGGAGATTGCTGCCAATCATGGCATTATTAATTTCCTCTATTATTCCCTGATCAAGTCGGGCATTCTCCCGCCTGTCATCTTTATGGGGGTGGGGGCGTTGACCGATTTCGGTCCGATGCTGCGGAATCTGAAGCTTGCCTTCTTTGGCGGTGCCGCACAGATTGGTATTTTTACGGTGGTCATCCTGGCTGTACTGATGGGCTATTCGATGCCTGAAGCAGCCTCCATGGGGATCATTGGTGGTGCCGACGGCCCCACGGCCATCTACACCACCATCAAACTGGCGCCGCACATGCTGGGGCCCATTGCCATTGCGGCCTATTCCTACATGGCCATGGTGCCGGTGATCATACCTGCTGTGGCAAAGCTGCTGATGACAAAGGAGGAGTTTGGTATTCACATGAAGAAGATGGACAAACTTTATCCGCCGAAGAATGAGATCAAACATCTGCGGGCGGTAAAGATCATTTTTCCCATAGTCCTTACGCTGGTTGTTTCCGTGCTGGTACCCTCTGCTGCACCGCTCATCGGGATGCTGATGCTGGGCAATCTCTTGAAAGAGATTGGCCCCAATACAGCCCGTCTGGCAGATGCCGCTGCCGGTCCCATCATGAATACCGCCACTGTCTTTCTGGGCGTGTGCGTGGGAGCGACCATGCCTGCCGAGGTTTTTCTGCGGTGGGAGACTATCGGTATCCTCGTACTGGGTCTGTTTGCTTTTGCCATCTCTATTGCGGGAGGCATCCTGATTGTGAAGCTTTATAACAAGGGAGCGAAGAAGAAGATCAACCCGCTGGTCGGTGCCACCGGCCTGAGTGCGGTGCCCATGGCATCGCGTGTAGCCAATGATATGGCGCTGAAGTATGACAAGTCGAATCACATCCTTCAGTACTGCATGTCGAGCAACGTCTCCGGCGTGATTGGTTCTGCCGTGGCTGCGGGTGTGTTGATCGCGTTTTTAGGTTAAGATATTTGTACTGTAATTGCGCGCTGTATACGTTGTATGCAGCGCGCTTTCTGTTGTTATTGTGTCATTCGCAACCAAGCATCGACTGCCGATGTCTCTGCTTGGTTGTGCGCATTCTGTCAAGCTTTTTCGAAAATGTCGCGGATTGCCTGTGCAATGATGGGTACGCCGCGGTGGATTGTTTCCACGTTGGTGTTGCAGAATGACACACGCATGTGATCGTTGTGTATTCCATCGGGATCAAATGTCTTCCCGGTGACGAAGACCACTCCCTTTTCAATTGCTTTTTTCAGCACCGCTGTTGCATCACATTCTTCAGGCAGCTGTAACCAGGTATAGAAGCCTCCGCGTGGCTTTTCGAAAGTCACATATTCCGGCAGGCAGGCTTCCAGTGTTTCAATCATGGCCAACCCCCGTTTCTTGTACTCCTTCCTCACCTGTGCCACATAGGAGTGAATATGACCCTCTCGGATAAACTTGTCTGCAATCACCTGTGAGAGACTGGGTGAACAGGCATCGAGCGACTGTTTGATCAGCTCACACTTCCGGTATATCGATTCGGGTACCAGCATCCACCCGAGCCGCAGACCAGGCCCCAATATCTTCGAGAAGGAGCCGGTAAAACAAACATCAATTCCTTCGGGATCCATTGCCTTGATCAGTTTCATCTTTGGCAGATCTTCTTCGTAAAAGTATAGGTCGCTGTATACATCGTCCTCAATGATGGGAATCTCCTGATCTTTTAATAGCTCCACCATCTGCTGTTTCACTTCCGGTGTGTAGATGATTCCTGCCGGGTTGTGAAAGTTGGGCGCATAATAGAGAAACTTTGGCTTGGGTAGTGAACTTTCTAATCTCTTTCGCAACTGGTCGATATCCATCCCGTCGCCGTTCAGCGGTACGGTAATCAATTCGGCCTCACAGGCACGAAATGCCGACAGTGCCCCAATAAAGCTGGGTGTTTCCACCAGCACAGGATCTCCCGGGTCGAGGAACGCTTTGGCCAGGATATGAATAGCCTGGAGTGATCCGGTGGTGATAATCAGCCGGTTATTTTTTACGGGGAGTCCCTTTGTTTCCAGATAGTCCGACAATGACTCCAGCAGGGTGGGGAGTCCGGTCGTCGGTCCATACTGCATGGCTATCTGTTTCTCTCTTTCTGTAAGGGAGTTGTAGATTTTATCCAGGGTGTCGAGCGGAAAAAGCTCGTTGCCGGGCATGCCGCCAGCAAAGGAGATCATATTGGGAGCCGTGGCGAGGCTCATCAGGTCACGTATTTCCGATGAACGGAGATTGGCGATATTTTTAGAAAATCGGGGCATAGTTGTTTTTAGCGTTCAGCTGTCAGCTATCAGCGATCAGCTTTTATAGGAGCAATTGTTTGGCTTACAGCGGTTTGCAAGTTGGTTTATAGTTGGTAGATATCGGCTTGAGAGAGTAGTTGCTGGTTATTTTTCTCCAGCACCCCGCTCATTTGAACGATATCCTCAGCACGGATCACGGCCAGTGCCACATCGTTGTTCGAGAAGGCGTACATATAATCCACATTGATCTTTTCTGCAGCCAGTATCTCCAGGATGCGGTAGAGTGATCCCGGCTTGTCGGGGATATTCACGCAGACCACGTCGGTGAGTCCGATGGAGAACCCGGCTTCCTCAAGTACTTTTTTGGCCAGTTCGGGCCTGCCCACCACCATGCGTACAATGCCATAATCGGCCGTTTCCGCTACACTGAGTGCGGTGATGTTTACGTCGTTTTCAGCCAGGATGCGGGTCAGTTCGGTCAGTCTTCCAGACCGGTCTTCCAGAAAAACAGAAAGTTGTTTGATGTACATGTTATTTAGCGTTCAGCTCTTTCGGAGCAATGTTGTTTCCTGCAGCGGTTTATATCTTTTCTAGTGTTCAGTATCCAGCGATCTTGTATCTTGTATCTTGTATCTTTAATCTTCGATCTTCCTCAATCAGCAATGCCGGTGGTCGATGACCCGCTTGGCTTTTCCCTCCGACCGTTCGATGCTGTTCGGTTCCACCAGGCGGACTTTCGCGCTGATGCCGAGCATGGACTTGATGTTGTTGTCGATGCGGTGTCGTATACCCTCCAGTTCGCGGATGCTGTCCGACCAGTTTCTCTCGTCTATCTCCACCAGCACCTCCAGTGTATCGAGATTATTCTCTCTTCTGATGATCAGCTGGTAGTGTGGCGTGGTTTCTGTCATCTCCATCAGTACGGATTCTATTTGCGACGGGAAGACGTTCACCCCGCGGATGATCAGCATGTCGTCGGTGCGTCCCAGACATTTCTCCATACGTACCAGGGTACGTCCGCAGTCGCATTTCTCCCTGTGCAGCCGGGTAAGGTCGCGCGTGCGATAACGCAGCAGCGGCATGGCCACCTTGCTCACCGGAGTAAAGACCAACTCACCAATTTCACCGTCGGGCAGCACTTCCAGTGTCTCGGGATGGATGATCTCGGGGATGAAGTGATCTTCAAACACGTGATTGCCGCACTGGCATTCACACTCCATGGATACACCCGGGCCAATCACTTCGCTTAGTCCATAAATGTCGAAAGCTTTAATCCGCAGCAGTTGTTCAATTTCCTTGCGCATCTCGTTGGTCCAAGGTTCAGCGCCAAAGATACCAATGCGGAGTCTGATCTCCTCCGGAGCGATTCCTTCCTTGCGGATGCTTTCACCCAGGTGAGCAGCATAAGACGGTGTGCAGGCCAGGATGGTTGCCTGGAAGTCGGTCATAAACTGCAGCTGCTTTTTGGTATTCCCGGTAGATATGGGAATCACGGTAGCGCCCACTTTCTCTGCTCCGTAATGCAGTCCCAGTCCCCCGGTAAACGGACCATAGCCATAGGCGATCTGGATGGTGTCGCCGCTGTGTATGCCTGCCATGGTGAGGCTGCGCGCCACCACCTCGGCCCATGTTTCCAGATCCTGTTGCGTATAGCCCACCACGGTGGGTTTCCCTGTGGTGCCACTCGATGCGTGGATGCGCACCACATCGCTCTGTGGTACGGTGAACAAACCAAAAGGATAGTTGTCGCGTAGATCGTTTTTTGTGGTGAAAGGCAGGTCGCTCAGCTGATCCACGCTCCGGATATCGCCCGGCTCTATGCCTGCTTCCTTCAGTTTCTTCCGGTAGAAAGGTACGTTGTCGTAGATCCGTTGTATCATTGCGGTGAGCCGCCTGCTTTGTATCTCGTGCATCTGTTGCCTGTCGGCACATTCCATTTCGTTGTTCCAGATCATCTTATTTCTGCGTGTTATCTTTTCCAAGTCTGAAAGCATTCAGGTTCGTTTCCACAATTTTTTCTCCTTTACCGCCAAAATAGGTGACGATAGCCTTTTCCAGTTCTTCCGGTTCCATGCCGATATAGGGCGCTGCGGCTCCCAGCATGGCCACGTTGTATGTCATCACGTTTCCTGCCGCTGTGGCCATCGATTTCGCATCCACCAGAAAAGCGGAAGAAGATTCACTAATCTTTTGCAACAACTCGGTTTTGTCAGGGTAGCTGTCTATATTTTCGTAGGGTTCAGTAGAGGTCACAATAACTCCATCCGGTGCCAGGAAAGGAAGGTATCTCAGCGATTCCATCGGTTCAAGCGAAAGGATCATATCTGCTTTCCCCAATGGAATTAGGTCGGAGTAAATCTCTTCTGTGGAGATGCGGAGATGGGATTCCACGGCACCGCCGCGCTGACTCATACCGTGTACTTCGGCCTGCTTCACGTGAAGACCCAGATTCATGGCTGCCAGATCGATGATGGATGCGATGGTAAGGATTCCTTGTCCACCTACGCCGGCGATGATGATATTTTTGTACATTGTTTTTTTTGTTTTTTCAATGTTTGTACACACTCCCGTTGTGAGATAATCACCGAGACACCGTTGTAATCGAGTTCTTCTTTCAGGATGGTGCTGTTCTCATTCAGGTTCTTTTTGAGCGGAACCATCAGCCTGATATGCTCTTCCTCCACGCCCAACCCTTTGCAGATATCGAAGAACCTACCGGTGCCGGCTGAATCCTGTCCACCCGTCATGGCGGTCGTGTCGTTGTCGGATATGATGATGGTGACCGACGAACGGTCGTTCACAGCATCAAGCAGTCCCGTCATCCCCGAGTGGGTGAAGGTAGAGTCGCCAATTACGCAGACTGCCGGTCGAAGGCCCGCGTCGGCGGCACCTTTGGCCATGGTGATGGAGGCGCCCATATCCACGCAGGTGCTGATGGCATTGTAGGGAGGCAGTGCTCCCAGCGTGTAGCAACCGATATCGCCGAATACCTGTTTATATGGATAGGATTCCATGGCCAGGTTGAGGGCATCGAACAGGTCGCGGTGGCCGCATCCCTGACAGAGCATCGGCGGCCGGGACGCGACAATTGCGGGAATTACTTTCGTTTCTGAAGTCGTTAATCCGAGCGCTTTTGCTAGCGGGGCGGGGGAGAGTTCTCCCATACGGGGCAGTGCTCCGTCAAGTCGTCCCCGGAATTTACGGTTGCCAAAATAGCCCTTCAGCAACTCCTCGTATACCGGATATCCCTCTTCAACGATCAGGATGTCGTCGTATTGATCACAGAATGCTTTAATCTTGTGCTCAGGCAATGGGTATTGCGATATTTTCAGCAGGGGAATCTGTAGCTTGTAGCTGCCGATGACCTCCATGGCGTAGTTGTAACCGATACCGAAGGCAATCGCTGCCTTTTTCCCTGTTCCTTCCATTATCTTGTTATAGGGGGAAGATTCCGACAATGACATCAGTTGCTGCTGTTTTTCCAGTAGCTGTTGATAGTTTCTCCGGGCGTTTGCCGGCAGCAGGATCCATTTTCCTTTTTCCTCCGAGGGAGCCAGATTATTTTGGGGGCGTGTTTCTTTCCTTGTAACCACCGCTCTGGAATGAGACAGCCGGGTAGGTATGCGTAGCAGCACGGGCAGCGCTGTCTGTTCCGACAGATCGAAAGCATGCCGCGTCATGTTGTAAGTCTCCTGCTGGTTTGCCGGTTCCAGTACGGGGATCATGGCAAATTTACCATATACGCGGCTATCCTGCTCATTCTGTGAAGAATGCATGGAAGGATCGTCTGCTACAACAATTACCAGCCCGCCATGAATGCCGGTAACTGATGAGTTCATGAAAGCATCGGCGGCCACGTTTAGCCCCACGTGCTTCATACAAACGAGGCTTCGCTTGCCGGCGTACGACATGCCCAGGGCAGCTTCATAAGCCGTTTTTTCATTCGTTGCCCAGGCAGAGCGGACGAATGGCTCTTTTGCCTGTGGCGATTTTTGTACGTATTCGGTTATTTCGGTCGAAGGTGTGCCGGGATAGGCATACACGCCAGATATACCCGCATCCAGTGCCGCCTGGGCAATGGCTTCGGCACCCAATAGCAATTGTTTGTTCATATTCCGGATAATCCGTTTTTGCAGATATTGCTGGTTGTTGTTTCGTTTTATTGCAAAAACGGTCTTTCAGGTTGCAAAATTACAAAAATAATGGGTTGAAAACTACGGATATCTGTAATTAGAATCATTCTACATTTGACAGTTTCAAAAAAAGCATTCCTGCTTGCGATTTCAATAACTTGGATTCTATGGAAAAACAAAAGCGAACCTTGTGGGTTCGCTTTTGAATGATGATATGGTCTGAAAATTGTTAATCTTCCGATCTACGGGGACGATCGTGGTGTTCGTCGCGCGGATTGTCCTCTCTGGGGGGGCGCGGAAGCAATACTTTGCGGGAGAGTTTGAATTTCCCGGTCCTCGGGTCGATGTCGATCAGTTTCACCTGTATCTTGTCGCCCTCCTTGATGCCGGCATCTTCCACCCGTTCAAGTCTTTTCCAGTCAATTTCGGAGATGTGGAGCAATCCGTCCTTTCCAGGCAGGAATTCGCAGAAAGCGCCGTAGGGCATCACCGAGCGCACGGTGGCTTCGTATACTTCGCCAATTTCGGGAACGGCCACAATGCCCTTGATCTTGTTCATGGCTGCATCGATGGAAGCCTTGTTGGTGGCAGATACTTCTACACGTCCCTTGTTGTCGATCTCCTCGATGGTGATGGTGGCACCCGTTTCTTCCTGGATACCCTGGATGATTTTTCCACCCGGGCCAATCACGGCGCCGATGTAGTCTTTCGGTATCTCGATCACTTCGATGCGTGGTGCATGCGGTTTCAGGTCGGCACGTGGTTCGGAGAGCGTTTCCATCATCTTGCCCATGATGTGTTCGCGACCTGCCTTGGCCTGCGCCAGTGCTTTTTCCAGAATCTCGAAGGAGAGTCCGTCCACCTTGATGTCCATCTGTGTGGCGGTGATACCGTCTTTGGTTCCGCACACCTTGAAGTCCATGTCGCCCAGGTGATCTTCGTCACCCAGAATATCGGAGAGGATGGCATAGTTCTGACCCTTGTTTTCGGAGATCAATCCCATGGCGATGCCGCTGACCGGTTTTTTGATGGTCACACCGGCATCCATCAGAGCGAGTGTACCCGCGCAGACGGTGGCCATGGAGGAGGAACCGTTTGATTCCAGGATGTCAGATACCACACGCACCACGTAAGGATATCCCTGTGGGAGCATTTTTTTTAGAGCGCGGTGTGCCAGGTTTCCGTGGCCGATCTCGCGACGGCCGGTACCGCGTTGCGGACGGGCTTCGCCGGTGGAGAAGGGAGGGAAGTTATAATGCAGTAAAAATCGTTCTGAACTGTGTAGCAGCGCATCGTCGATCATCTTCTCATCGAGTTTCGTACCCAGTGTCACGGTCGTGAGCGACTGTGTTTCACCGCGGGTGAATAGTGCCGATCCGTGGGGGCCGGGGATAAAATCCACCTCGCTCCAGATGGGGCGTATCTCGGTGGTTTTGCGTCCGTCGAGTCGTTTACCCTCGTCGAGGATGCTACGGCGCATTGCTTCTTTTTCCACTTCGTGGTAGTAGCGGCCGGCCAGCGGTGCTTTTTCTTCGCGTTCCGGTTCGGGTAACGCTTCCAGAAAATCGGCGAGAATGGCCTCAAAAGCCTCTATACGCTGGTGTTTGTTGGGATTCTGCGAAGCTGCCACTTCATAGGCACGTCCGTAGCATTTATCCCATACCAGTTTGCGAAGTTCTTCGTCGTTATCTTCGTGGTTGTAAGTGCGCTTTACTGTTTTGTCCACTGCTTCGGTCAGTTCTATCTGAGCCAGGCAGTGTTTTTTGATCTCCTCATGTGCCACTTTGATGGCTTCGAGCATCTCTGCTTCCGACACTTCGTTCATCTCGCCTTCTACCATCATGATGTTGTCGAGGGTGGCGCCCACCATGATGTCGATATCGGCTTTGGCCAGTTCACTGAAGGTGGGGTTTATGACAAATTTTCCGTCGATGCGTGCTACGCGCACTTCCGATATCGGTCCATTAAAAGGTATGTCGGATACGGCCAGTGCGGCGGAGGCTGCGAGGCCTGCCAGTGCATCGGGCATATCTTCGCCGTTGGAGGAGAAGAGGATCACGTTAACAAAAACATCGGCATGATAATCGTCGGGGAAGAGAGGACGCAAGGCACGATCGATGAGCCTGCTTGTGAGTATCTCAGAGTCTGAGGGTCTGCCTTCTCTTTTCAGGAATCCGCCCGGAAAGCGTCCTGCGGAGGCAAACTTCTCCCTGTATTCCACCTGTAAAGGCATAAAGTCGGTTCCCGGGGTTGCATCTTTGGCTGCGCAAACAGTGGCCAGCAGCATCGTGTCGCCCATGCGAAGGGTCACGGATCCGTCGGCCTGTTTTGCCAGTTTACCCGTTTCCAGCGTGATTTCGCGGCCGTCGGGCAGCATAATCCGCTTAACTATTGGATTTGTCATAAATAAAAATTGTTATTCTATACATCTAAAATCCCACAAAGTTACACAAAGTTTTGGTTTATTGAGATATCCTGCTTATAAAATTATGGTATCTATTTTATATGGAATTTAATATAAAAAAGCAGGAATGCCTTTGGGACATTCCTGCTGCCGGAAAAGAATTTAAACCATCGCACCTCAGCGATATATAGTGATTGAATTTGTTATTGTAATCTGTTTAATTCTGTTTTCCGGACAATATTTTATTTTGCTACTTCCACGCGACGAGCTTTGATGGTAAGTGCTTCTTCACCCTCGGTTTTGGGGTCCTCTCCTGCTCCCAAAACTGATAGTCTGGATGCACTGATTCCTTCTCCGATGAGATAGTTTTTCACCGCTTCGGCCCTGCGTACAGAAAGTTTGTCGTTGTAGGCGTTGGATCCCTTGTGGTCTGTATAACCTGTAATCGTTACGTCGGTATCACCGAATTCTTTCAGTGCGGAGACGATGGTGTTTAGTTCTGTTGCATACTTTTGGGTATCTACCACATCACTGTCGAATGCAAAATAGATGGCTGGCAGCACGGGGAATTCCTTTACAACTACTGGTGCCGGTACTGGTTTGGGTGCGGGCTTCGGTGCCGGAGCCGGTGCCGGAGCCGGTGCCGGAGCCGGTTGTGGCTCGTAGTAGACCGGTTCGGTGCGGGTATAGGTTTTACCCAGGTTTATTTTAATCCCAGCCAGTGCATTAAACTGCCAGTCGGGATTATCAGCTCTCTTGGAGTTGAAGTGATCCGACAACACGTTGGCGTTTCCTTCGAGTATCAGCGACACGGCATCGTTCAGCTTAAAATCGAGACCCAGTCCGAAGCGGCCACCCGGGAAACCTTTAGTATCGTTCCAGAGATATTCCAGTTCGTATCCACCCGTATTCAGCGCGTTTGCTTCGTCGTTATCGAAACCATAAGCGTATGCACCTCCTGCGAAGAGGTAGGGGTTAAATACCCTGTCGGGATTGAAGCCGCAGAAGAGTGATCTCAGATTCAGTACCAGGTCGAGATTTCCCTGTACAAAATTGAAGTTGTATATCTGAGCCGGTGCTACCCAGCCACCTTTTCCCTGCCATCCGGAGGCACCCAGGCGTATTCCGAACACGGGGGTAAAGTTATATCCAAGGTTGAGTGCTGCTGCCGGTGAAATAAGATCCGTAAAGTCAGCTTCGCCCAGTGTGTAAGCAGCTCCACCCTGCAGTTGCAGGTAAGCATGCGGTTTAAAAATTGTCTTGCCTTCTTCTTTGATTTCTCTTTCCTGAGAGAATGCTGCCAGTGAAATTACAAAGAATGCGGCAGCCATCATCATCATTTTTTTCATATTTACTGGTTTTAAGTATGGTGTTTAATAGGGTCGGTTTTTATTGTAAAAACCAGGCATGAGGATAATTTATGAAACAAAGTAGGAGGAAACTACTTTGTATTTCCTCCTACTTAAAAGATTATTTATAAACGCTTAGCGTTTTGTCACTGTCATCGGCAGACGAATTGTCACATCGTTGTTGTACATGTCCTTTGCAGTCAGTACAAGTGTCGAGGCAACGTCGGCTGTCGGGTTGGTTGAACCTGATTTCTCAGTCAGTGTAAATGTGGTAGCACCAGTTAACGGATCGGGAGTTACAACAAAATACTCATCCAGGTTATTGGCATTACTTACCAGTTTAGCAGATACAACCTGTAAGCTTGCAAGGTACGGAGCACTGAGGAATGCATTGTATTTGCTGTCGCGGGTACTTACACCAAAGATGTGCGCAAGGTCGACAGTTCCAATTGCTCCATACTCAATCGAAGTGCTGTAAGGTAGCGGAGCAGTTGATGCGAGACCAAGGTCTGCACGGGTAGCCCAACGCCATGAATAGGTGTGGTTGTAGATATTGCTGTAAACAGTCGGGAATCCAAGGATGGTTACCTTGTAGTCGGCTGTCGGTGTAGCTGTTGAGATAAGACCATAGTTGTACACTACAGAAGTAGCATGCGTTGTGGTATTGTCTATAAACGATTTGGCTACAATAAGGTCACCGTCACCAACTACAGTTACGGATGTAGGTGTACCAGTCTTCGAATTAGCAAATATCGTCTGGTAGTTGGTCAACAGACCTGTACCGAAGTTGAATACCTGATCAAGACCCATTGTTCCTTGGGTTGCAGTCGGTGCAGCCCATACATTGGGTTCCAGATAGCTATAATATGTACCGTCCTCAGCAAGCTGGTTTGTCTTCACTGAGAATCCGGCAGGTGCACCGGTAGGCAGAACCTTCTTGAAGGTTACGTTCAGCGTGCAAAGTGCGTTTCCAAGAGAATTGTTGATGGTCAACGTTCCATTGTAAACCTTGTTGTCGGTGTACTGCAACCAGTTGTTAACGGTAGCTACAGTGTAAATCTTCTTCACATTGGCGAAGTTGGCAGTTACAGCACCCGTTCCGTCAGTACCGAACAGAATGTTGTTGTTGGCATCCAGGAAGTATGCATGGAAGGCAGGAGTTACTGCGTTCTGAGCTGCGTCAGTTGTCCAAGTGAAATTGTTGGCTCCGGTCACAGCAGACAGGGTAACGTCAACCTTGGCAGACTGAGTTGCATTCGCAGCAAGTTCATTCGGATTCAGGGCGGTAACTACTGTGTTCACAGCATTCCAGGAAGAAGACTGAGGACCTACGGCTACATAGAACGATTTGCCATCGGGGTCAACCAGTGTGCCGTCGTAGTTCACAACTACAACACGGAAACCGACGATGTCACCTACTGCGCTGGTAGATACAACTTTCAAATTGGCAACTTCCTCTGCTGCATATACTTGGTTCAATCCTTCGAAGCTGTAAGCAGACCATGCATTCCATTCCGACGGAGCGCTTTCGAGTGCCCAGTCCTTATCAAGAACTACATAATATGCGAACACGTCATCGGCGTTGTCAAGCTTTACGGTGAATGTTTTACCTACCTCTGCAGCAAAGAAGGGTTGAGCAGTCCTATCATCAGCCGGGTCAGCTACGGTGGGTGTTGCTGTGGTATTCCATGATCCGCCATTCCATTTCTTGTCGGCAGGCGTGGTGGTACCGGTTTCGCTCAGCAGATAACGGTTCTTGATGCTGGCGTAAGAGGTATTGTTAACAGTAAACGCCACGTTGGGTGAATCATCATCATTGTAGATGGGAAGTACATTGCCTGCGGAGATGTTAATGCCAAAGTCTGAGACTACATAGCGGGAAGCAGCATCTGCAGCAGCGTCAACTGTATTTTCGATTGCAATGGCAAAGAGTAAGCTACCGTTGGTATCTACCACGAGGTCCCCCAAATCAGAAATATCGGCATCAGCCGGCATTTGGAAAGTAATATTCCACAAACCTGTTACAGCTGGAGCGGCACGCAAAGCGGTCGAACGTTCAGCTTTCACAGCTTTAAGGAAGGTATTCACTTCGTTGTTTCCATCTCTTCTGATCAGATAGATCTTATCCAGCATTTTGCTTACGTCTGCATTTACCGGCGTTACCTTCACTTCAATGGTGGATTCGGTAGCCAATAGGCGCTGATCTTTTACAAACTGGATGGCACCGGGGAATCCCTGTCCGAATGTCCAGCTTAATCTGGCAGGAGCAGTCGAGAAATTGAGGTATCTGTCGCGTGATCCCCAGTCATCATACTCATAATCGAAACTGATTTCGGTGATCATGTTGTTGATCTTGGCGAAATTCAACACGTTCAG
Source organism: Bacteroidetes bacterium GWC2_46_850 (assembly GCA_001768325.1). Taxonomy (GTDB): domain Bacteria; phylum Bacteroidota; class Bacteroidia; order Bacteroidales; family Dysgonomonadaceae; genus Proteiniphilum. Next base: position 282,152 of record MENQ01000024.1, read on the forward strand.
TTTGGTGTCGATTGCATCGATTCTGTCAGAAAGGGCATCGATATCCAGATTTGCTGCAGCAAGATCAGCCTTGATTGCGGCAAGTGCAGTAGGGATGTCGTCGGGACTTGCTGTATTGAAATACTTGTCCAGGATAGCTTTTTGAAGAGCGATAGCAGCTTTGTTGGCGGCTATTTGTACTTCAGCAGCATCCAGGTCTGTTCCCAAAGTGGTTACATTACCCTGCAATACTGTGATCAAAGCAGCCTGAGCAACAATGGCGTCGTTCAGATCCTTCAATGTGCCAGTATAACCGTTCTTGAGTGCAGCGATCTGTGCGGTAGCATCGGCTTTTGCAGCGTCAATAGCTGCTGTTTTGGCTGCAGCCACCGCGGTGGCAACTTCGGTATCGGTAGCAGCGGCAGCAATTTGCGTTTTCAGAGAATTCAACTCTGTAACAGCAGCTTGCAGCGAGCTTTCGGCAGTAGCGAGATCGGTATCCAATCTGCTGATGTCCTCATCGTAATCTTTACAAGAAGTAACGGTCACTAACGCGCCGATTACTGCAAAGATAAATAGCTTAAAAAATAACTTTTTTTTCATACACTAAAAAATTTAAAAATGATAATTAAAATATTTCACTTAGGTGTTCGATATGTTAGAAATTGTTCTCTTCTTTTTTGTCTTAAAAAACAGATCGACCAGGGTTGGCTGGTTTTTAATAGTTTGCTTCTTATTTAATGTGTAAATCGGTCGCTCCTCCTTTCGTTTTGTCTCTCCCTCATCCGATGTCGTTGTCTTTTCGTAATTGGGAATATATTGTACTTCTATTGAACCAAATTCAATCATGTCGTCGGTATTGGCAAATTCCATGCATATCTTCAACAAAACACTTTTCTCTGCTATCACGTGACAGGACGAACTGATCACATAGATGGAGGGTATGTTTTCTGCTATGGAATCGTCGTGTACCACTTCAGCAGCAACTGGTTCCCGCTGCTGTACTAGACGGATATGGGTGATCCTGCTTTGAATACCGGATCGATGATGTGCCACTTTAATTTCGGTGATCAGACTGCCTTTTGGCACAGGTAACATCATGTAGACCCATTTTGCATTACCCGGTTCAGATACCGTGACCTGAACACCCGGATGAAACACAAACGGATAGCCGATCCTGATCGTAGGATCGCCCGAAACAAAACCCAAAGCATGTAACATTAGCGTCTGCCTGCTATGAGAAGATCTTTTCGAGAAAGGTTTGTGTAAAGTGGTCATGTTGTGCTGCTGTTTCAATTCAATCTTTCCGGTGCCTGAGCAATATCCGGTTTGCTTTTTTTACGGAATCACTCTGCCTGTTCAAAGGCCATTTCCTGCAATGTTTTTTTAAACTCGGGCGACGGTGTAAAAACGACACGCATATTCTTGATGTTATCGGCCGTGAACTCGGCAGGAGTGCTGACTCCCTCACTGGAAAGCGAGAGACGCAGCGTGCCAAAATTGTTTAGATTAACACTATAACCTTCAATTAGATATCTGGGTATCTCGTCCACCATGTTTTCGATCACATTCATCACGGCTCCCCGTGTCAGCGATGATTTGCCGGCAATACCCTTGCTGAGTTGGTAGTTGTTGATGGTACCTTCTTTCACAGGGCTGGCATACCACTTACGCTTTGTTTCGGGCTCCAGTGGGTTCGCTTTTTGTACAAGTCTATACTTCATATAGGTTATTTTAATTGTTTATTTCGTTTTCTTTGTCGGCGGTGAAATCCATTGCGGTGAACTGGCTAAAAGATTGAATGCTACCGCTCTTTTAGCGTTTATTTCGTTTTTGTTACGCTTGGAGCATTTCTTTTGACCGTTTGTCGTTCTTGCTCCGACCGCTTGTCGTTTTTCATCAAATTTGCTTTTTAACTCGCTCCGTACGTTTGGAGCAATTGAGGTGTCCTTTCGTCCGCTCTTTTATTTCGAACGCAAACATACGCTTTTGTCTTATTTAGGGTTAGGATTTATTTTGTTAAATATAGGATAATTCACGCTTTAACATTTGTCGTCATTAGCATTTTTTTGCGCATTATTTGGTTTAATTAATTGGTATATAGGTAGATAAAAGTGCTAATTATTATTTTTGGTTCATCGTTAATTTTTTTTCGTTGCTCGATTTCCACTTTTTTTTATATTCCACTTTTTACGTATAATCGTTTGTGGGAGCAGTTTTTAAAAAAGATAGGCTGAAATCTTTATATTTCCCGTACCATTTCCTAAAAATAGTTGATGGCGTCTTCAGTGCTGAAATTTCCAGGTCTCAACCGTTCGGCAGTCTCTTATATTGAGTGGGCGTAATTCCAGTCTGTTTCTTGAAAACACGGGAGAAGTAGTTTACATCATAGACCCCACGTTCTGCTGCTACCTCACCAATGGTTTTATTCTGTGAAGAGAGGATCTTTTTGGCGTGTGAAAGCTTCACCTGTAAAATATAGGTAGAGGCCGGATATCCTGTGGCAGCGTTTAGTTTCTTGTTAAGTTGAGAAACGCCGATGGCCAGTTCCTGTGCCAGCTTTCCTGAGGAGAAATCCGGATTTTTCATTTCCCGGTAAATTATGTCGGTAACATGTCGCAGAAAATCGACATTCACGTTGTCGTCTGTGTTGTTCCTTTCCTCCTTGACGACTGCTCTGTGATATTTCTCTTTTAAAAGTTCACGTGACCTGATCAGATTTTCCACCCGTACCTGCAGCTCCTCTGCCTGGAAAGGTTTCCGGATATAGGCATCGGCACCATGCTTCAACCCTTCAATATAATCCTCATACCCGGTTTTGGCCGATATAAGTACTACGGGTACATGGCTGAGTAAAGGCGATGACTTGATTTCTTTACAAAGATCGAGTCCGTTCATCCCGGGCATGACCACATCGGAGATCACAAGGTCCGGTAAATGTTTACCTGCCATTTCCAGGGCTTCTATCCCATTACGACAATAGATAAGATGGTATCTGTTCGTATTGAAAATTGTGCGGGTATAAACGGCGACGTCCTTGTTGTCCTCGGCCAGCAGGATGGTCGTACGTGGGTCGTTTTCGTTTGGCCAGGAAGAGAACAGCCCGTTGGTGTCGGGCTGGTGGCCATTATCACCCATGAGTTGCTGCTTCTTCACAGGCATCCAGTAGGGATACAGTTTTTTTTCGTTTCTACGTATCGGTAGCATAACCGTGAACTCCGATCCTTTACCTACTTCACTCTTTACACTGATGGTGCCTTTTAAAATCTCTGTTAATTGCCGGGTCAGCGTCAATCCTATTCCGCTGCTGGTCTGTGAATCTCCATGGTCAACCTTGTAAAACAAATCAAAAATATGGGGAAGATCCTCCTTTCTGATTCCGATGCCCTGGTCGATGACTTTGAGGAAAAATTTCTTCGTATCTTTTTCGTCTCTTGCAAGCACGAGGTTTATCTTGGAACCGGCCTCGCTATACTTGATCGCGTTGGAGAGCAGATTGCGAAGTATTTTCTGGAGGTAGTTGGGTACAAAATCGGTTTCAATTTCCAATTCATTGCAGAAAAACTGTAATTCCACACCCTGCTGCCTGGCATAGATGCTGTAATTCTCGTAAATCATTTCCACGAAGGGGATGATATTTCCGGTCTTCCACTCAATTGAATCATCGGTCGTCTGCAGCTTTGTAATATCAAGCAACTGGTTCACCAGGTCGGACAGGTTGCGGCCCTGTCGTTCTATGGCGCTGAGATAGGCGAGCGAATTATTGCCCGAAAGGTCCTTTTGCTCACGCAGCTGTTTGCTCAGGCCCAGAATGATGGTCAGTGGCGTGCGAAACTCATGGGTGATCTTGGCAAATATGTCACTCCGTATCTGTTCGCCGTTTTGCAGTATCTTATTCTTTTTCGTTCGCTCCTGAAGCAGGTATATCAGCAATGCCACAAAAGCCAGCAGAAAAATGAGCACACCTGTATATGCAAGCCTTTCTACTGTATTACTTATATTGAAGGGTAATTTTAAAAGGGGACCCTCTATATTCAATAAAAGGAGAACAAATGAAGTATCCAAGTCAATAACGGAATAATAATTACGAAAACCGGACAGCTGTGTCGATAAATGTATCATATTATAGGATTGGGTCATGTGGATCACAATGGAAAATCAGGCTCACACACAACCGACTACGATGCTCGTAGCCGTTGCGCCTCATACTATATATTTCCTATTAAAAAAAGCGCAATATAAGACAATTTTAAATTCCAAACAAATGATTATTTCTGTGTAAAATCACCAAATTCTTCGCTAAAAGGTTACAACTGGAAATATTAACAATGATTAATACAATTGTGCGAATTAAAATGGGACTTAGCACAAAATTTATATTTATTTTATTGAGATTGTGGCGATATCTATCTAAATGATAGATCTCTTGCGTGTGTAATATGAATGCTGGTCGAATTAAGTTAATATTTTGTGTAATTAACCCTAATATATTAAATTTATTTTTATATTGAGATTTGCGACTTACTCTGTTTAGTGCATTATCTAACATATATTAATTTAATTATTTTACTTAGCTAGTGCTGATGTCATCAAATATATTTTCCTTTGTCGGATAATATCTGGCAAAAAATAGCTAAGTTTGTACTTTTATCACAAATTTCAACAACTAAATAAACCCGGTATTGGAATGCCTGTTTTTTTATGAAGAGAATAACAAAAGGGATTTTATTGGCTGCCCTGCTGACAGGGTGTGTACTGACTGGCTGCAAACAAGAAAATGTTTTTCATGTAAATGGCACGATACAAGACGCTTCCGGCGATACACTCTATCTGGATCATCGCGGACTTGCGGGAACGGAATTAATCGATTCGGCAGTCCTTAAAAAGGGAGGTGCCTTTTCTTTCAAACAGCCGGCACCCGAAAATCCGGAATTTTACCAGCTGCGTATGGGAAAACAGGTAGCTGCTTTTGCGGTGGACTCAACAGAGACATTGCGGATCACTGCCAAAGCTCCCGATTTTTACCGTTCATTCGCCGTGGCCGATTCGCCGGTAAATGATCAGCTGAAGGAGGTAGATGTCCTGGTGCAGCTTACCGCATCACAGATCGGCAGCCTGGAGAATCAGCATAAGGATACATCGATCGACGACATGACTTTTCTGACGCAACTCGACAGTGTCCTGAACGATTACAAAGGAAAAATATCACGTCTCATTCTGGGCAATCCCGGTAGCGCCGCAGCATATTATGCCCTGTTTCAGAAAATAAATAACTACCTGATCTTTGATCCCTACAACAAGCAGGATTATGCCATGTTTGGCGCCGTCGCCACTTCGTGGAACCGTTATTACCCCGAAACGGAACGCACCAGGCATCTCTACGAATTTACCATGAATGCGCTGAAAGTACGCCGCCTGCAGGAGCAGCAAGCGAAACTGTTGCAGGAAGCACCTGTGCAAACAGGAACCGGACTGCCCGACATTGTCTTGCAGGAAGTAAACGGAACCAAGGTGGCCTTGTCATCACTGAAAGGGAAGGTGGTGCTGCTCGATTTTGTGGTATATAATACCGACTTCTCCCCCAGGCACAACATGGATCTCAATCGGATTTATCAGCAGTACAAATCGAAGGGCTTCGAGATATACCAGATATCATTCGATTCCGATGAACATTTCTGGAAAATATCGGGCGACAACCTTCCCTGGATCACGGTACGCGACCCACAATCGGTCAATGCGCGACTCCTCTCCATGTACAACGTGAGGGAAATTCCTACTGCTTTTATCCTGAACCGAGAAGGAGATGTTGTTGTCCGCGTGGAGGATTATAGTCGGTTGGCGGAAGAATTAAATAAGATGTGGTGAAAAGCTATTAATCAAGCTTGGCGCTAATTTTCTGCGCTATTTCGGCAAACTGCACTTCTGAGAGTTTTAACCGGGGGTTAGACAAAGACATGTCTCCCTCTTTCTGGATGGGGATTAGATGGATATGCGCATGAGGAACCTCCAGCCCGATGACCATCATTCCGACACGACGGCAGGGTATGGCCCTTTCAATTGCCTTGGCCACTTTGCGGGCAAAAAGAATCAATCCGGACAAGCCACTGTCGTCCAGATCAAAAATATAGTCCGTTTCCTCCTTGGGGACGACCAGCGTATGGCCCTCCGCCATCGGATTAATATCGAGGAAAGCATAAAACCGTTCGTCCTCCGCTATCTTGTAGGAAGGAATCTCACCGGCTATGATCTTGCTGAATATCGTTGCCATAACATAAACATAATATGATCAAACCGAAATCTCTACCACTTCAAAGGTCATGGTTCCTGAGGGAACGATGATTTCTGCGATGTCGCCCACCTTCTTCCCCAGTAACCCCTGCGCAATGGGAGTACTAACCGCGATCTTACCGCTTTTCAGGTCGGCTTCGCTTTCCGAAACCAGGGTGTAAGTCATCGCTTTCTTGGTATGCAGATTTTTGATGGTGACCTTGTTCATGATCTTTACTTCGTCGGTGCCGATGGTACTCTCATCGATCAGCCGCGCCGTAGCAATCAGGCTCTTCAGCTGGGCAATTTTTGCTTCCAGCATGCCCTGGGCTTCCTTGGCGGCATCGTACTCGGCATTTTCCGACAGGTCTCCCTTGTCTCTTGCCTCCGCGATCTGTCGCGATATCTCGGGCCGCTGCACAGATTCCATTTCAATCAATTCTTCTTTCAATTTCCGAAGGCCCTCTTCGGTCATGTAAGTTACTGCCATAATTAATGCTTGTTTAGTGGTGAATACGCTACAAAGAAAAAGAATTCCGGCCTCTCTATTAAGACCGGAACCCTCCCTTTCCATGATGTAATTGCCACAAAGATAAAAACTTTATTTCAAAAATGCAATTTTTTTTGAGACATTTTTTTACTGATAAACCCAAGGCGGGTGAAAACCTGCGAAGTGGCGGACGGGAGGTTGTACCGTTAGATTTTCCGGATGCGGACGCCCCTGACAAAATGACACTCACCCTTTTCCAGAATCAGATCGGCCCGGAAACGGGTGGGAAGAATGTTTTCTTCCAGGTTCAGCAGATTGATCTCCTCCCATACCTTGTTGGCAAACTTCATTAATTCCTTCTCAGGATAGGATGCATATTGATGGAAATAAGACCCCGGATCCTGAAAGGCAGTCTGCTGCAACTTCTTGAAACGATCCAGGTACCAGTCGCGCAGGTTTCGCTCGCTGGCATCCACATAAATGGAGAAATCAAAAAAGTCTGATACGAAAACGCGTCGGCGCGTTTTTTTATTTAAGGATACCTGCAGCACGTTGATTCCTTCCACGATCAGGATGTCGGGTCGCTCGATGGTTTGGATGCTGTCTGGGATCACATCGTAATGCAAATGCGAGTAACGGGGTACCTCCAGTAAATCTTTGCCCGATTTCACAGCGGCAAGGAACGACAATAGTCGCTTGGCATCGTAACTCTCCGGAAAACCTTTTTTGTTCAATATTCCCCGTCGTTCCAGTTCGGCATTGGGATACAAAAAACCATCGGTCGTGATGAGCTCAACCTTCGGTTGTCCCGGCGTCATGGAGAGTAGCTTCTGAAGAACGCGCGCCGTGGTGCTCTTCCCTGCCGCCACACTGCCAGCGATGCCAATGATGTAGGGGATGGGATTGCTGGTATCATTGAAAAACTGATCCCTTTCATTGTGCAGATTGCGATAGTGGGTGAGGTGTATCTGCAGCAACCGAATCATCGGAATGTAAATATCTTCCACCTCCTCCGGCGTGAGGGGTTCGTTGAGCGCCTGCAATGCCGTGAGATCGATGTCTGAAACAGGAAACATGGGGTGCTCTTCCAGCTTTCGCCATTCTTCGCGGGTGAATGCGCGAAAGGGAGAGTAGGTAACCTCGTAGGCTTTGTTCATTGGGTTATATTGTTTCGAAACCGCGTTTTACAAAATTACTTAATGCCTCCCCCTTCAGCAAGCCACTGGAAAGCAGGGCCAGATCGACCATTTGCTTAAGTCTGCCATCGGAAGTTACCTCCGCGGATAGTTCCTCTTTTTCCTTGTTTTCGCTCTCGCTGATGAGCTGTTTAATCAGCGGATGATCCGCGTTCAGTACCACTTGGTAAGTATCGGGCATCTCACCGTAAAAAGCCATCTGTTGCTGCATGGCAGCCATCTCCTTCATGCGGCGTGAGAATTCATTTTGGGTAATCTGTATTGGTTTAGATGCTTCGCCCAGCGATTTGAAGTCGACACTGAATTCGGTTTTTTCCATTGGCGGCAACTGCGATTTCACCGTTTCGGTCATCACTTCCTTCTGTTTGTCTGTGAGCGTGACATTTTCTTTTTCCTCCTTTTCGATCAAGTGTTCCACGGTGTCACTATCGACCCGCACAAACCGGGTTTTCTCCTGCTTCTGCTCCAGCAATCCCATCCAGTGCACATCAAGTTGACCGTCCATCAGTAACACATCATAACCCTTCTCTTTGGCTGCGTCGATGTGTGCAAACTGCGTTTCCCGGTCGCCTGCATAAAGGCAGATGAGATCCCCGTTTTTATCGGTCTGTGCTCCTTCGATCAACGATTTATACTCGTCGAGGGTGAAATATTTGTCGTCGCTATTTTTCAGTAACGCGAATTTGACTGCCTTGTCGTAAAATTTATCCTCCGAGAGCATCCCATAGGCGATAAACAGCTTCAGACTGTTCCATTTCTGCTCAAATTGAGCCCGTTCTTTCTTGAAAAGTTCCTCCAGCTTGTCAGCCACCTTCTTGGTGATGTGACCCGATATCTTCTTCACGTTCTGATCACTCTGCAGGTAGGAGCGGGACACGTTCAACGGAATGTCCGGCGAGTCGATAACACCGTGCAATAGTGTGAGAAACTCAGGGACAATCCCTTCAACCGAGTCGGTCACGAAGACCTGGTTGCTGTAGAGCTGGATTTTATTGCGTTGCAGGTCGAGGTTGTTCTTTATTTTCGGGAAGTAGAGGATGCCGGTAAGATTGAATGGGTAATCCACGTTCAGATGAATCCAGAACATGGGTTCTTCCATCATTGACATGGGATAGAGCTCCCGGTAGAACTTCAGGTAATCCTCCTCCTTCAGACCGGCTGGTTTCTGTTTCCAGAGAGGAGTCGTGTCGTTAATTACATTATCTTCATCGGTGTCGACATAGTTGCCATCCTTCCATTCCTGTTTTTTTCCGAAAACAACCGGAACGGGTAGGAACCGGCAATATTTTTTTAACAGCGAGTCGATCTTCTCCTTTTCCAGGAATTCTTTGTTCTCATCGTCGATGTAGAGGATGATATCGGTGCCGCGATCCTTTTTTTCGACCTCTTCCATGGTGAAATCAGGCGAACCGTCACACGACCATTTTACGGCTGAAGCCTCCTCTTTGTACGACTTTGTCACAATCTCCACCTTCTTCGATACCATGAAGGAGGAGTAAAAACCAAGTCCAAAGTGGCCGATGATAGCGTTTGTGTTGTCTTTGTACTGATCCAGAAAATCGTTGGCCGAAGAGAGAGCGATCTGATTGATGTATTTGTCTACCTCTTCAGCTGTCATGCCGATACCCCGGTCGGATATGGTGAGGGTCTTCTTTTTCTTGTCGATGGAAATCCTCACCGAAAGGTCCCCCAGTTCGCTTTTAAATTCACCGGCACCGGAGAGAGTCCGGATCTTTTGGGTGGCATCAACTGCGTTGGATACGATTTCACGCAAAAAAATCTCGTGATCGCTGTATAAAAACTTTTTTATGATGGGGAAAATATTGTCTGTCGTTACCCCGATCTGTCCTTTTTGTACCATATATATAATCAGTTTAATTTAACGTTGTCAGGCTGTCCGCCCGAAAACCTTGTTGCAAATAGTATGCCGAAATCATATCGATACTATTTATGGCGAATCGATCCTCGTTTTCATTCGTTTTTGTTTGGATAATTTGCTGAAAATCAGAAGATAAATTTTAGATCATTTTTTATTAACAATCATTAATCGTTTTTACGTGGCAATCATCTTTTGGATTGAATTTATCTCTTTATATTTGCATGTAACACAATTTTAAAAGTCACGTTTATGAAGACAAAGATTTCTTTCGAAAAACAGCTTTTAAGCTTGCAGGACAATATGTTCAATTTCGCTTTGACATTGACTGCCGATAGAGAAGAAGCCAAAGATTTGTTGCAGGAAACAACGCTTCGTGTACTGGATAACAGGGAAAAATATTATGAAAATGTGAACTTCAAAGGATGGGTGTTCACCATTATGCATAATATTTTTGTAAACAACTATCGAAAGATTGTCAGAAGCCAGACCATCATCGACAAAACAGAAAATCTCTATCATTTGAACCTCCCCCAGGATTCCGGTTTCGATACACCGGACGGTGCTTACACCATCAAGGAGATCAACAAGGCGATCAACAGTTTTACCGATGAATACAAAGTCCCGTTCTCCATGCATGTCTCAGGCTTTAAGTACGAGGAAATTGCAAAGCACCTGGAGCTGCCCATAGGAACCGTTAAAAGCAGAATATTTTTTGCTCGCAAAAGGTTGCAGGAGATGTTGAAAGATTTCCGGTTTTACGCGGAATGAAATTCATTGCCCAATATGACAATAAAAAACCTCTTTCATCCGAAAGAGGTTTTTTTATAGTAAATAAGTATCTTTGTGCCCGCTAAAAAGATTGTTTTCTGAAATATTATTAAATCCCAAAAGTAGAATGGAGATTGTTTGGTTATTGGTTTCATTGGTTATTCTTTATTACGGAGCTGAAGGATTGGTATCTGGAGCGGCCTCATTGGCAAAGCGGATTGGCATAAGTCCACTGGTCATCGGATTGACCATTGTGTCGATCGGCACCAGCATGCCGGAACTGATTGTAAGTGTAAAAGCCGCGATGAACGGTCAGAGTGCAATTTCCATCGGAAACGTGCTCGGGTCTAACTTTTTTAATATAGGCATCATTCTGGGTATGTCAGCATTAATTTACCCTTTGGCGGTAAAGCGGCAACTGTTAAAGCTGGATGTTCCGGTGATGATTTTCGCGGCTTTACTGTTTTTTCTGATGTTTTTGGATTATAAAATTTCACACATGGAGGCACTGATATTTATCCTGCTGTTACTTTCCTATATTTCCTATCTGTTGTTTATTTCAAAAAAAAATACAGCGGTCGAAGAAGAGGAGGAGGAAATCAAACAGACCAAACACTGGGCCCTTGATATCCTGTTTATCGGTGTGGGGCTTCTGGCACTGGTATATGGTTCCGATCTTTTGGTGGTGAATGCCACGCTGATTGCAGGACGGCTGGGAATGTCGGAAGCCATGATCGGACTCACAATTGTGGCTGCTGGTACGAGTATGCCCGAATTGGCAACTTCTGTGGTGGCAGCAATGAAAAAGCGGTCCGATATTGCCATTGGCAACGTGGTAGGCTCCAACATATTTAATGTCCTTCTCATTTTGGGTGTTGCCGGGCTTATTCAACCCATCAGTACACCGGAGATCAATTACGTCGATGGTCTGTTCCTGATTGGAATCAGTCTCCTTTTGTGGTTGTTTATGAAAGCCGGATCACGCATCAAACGGTGGCAGGGTGCTTCATTTATTGCATTTTACATGATTTATTTTTTTATTAAAGTTGCTGCAGGTTAAAAAAGAAGATGCCCATGTAGTTGCATAACTACCCGGGCATCTTCTCTTTTTAGGTTTTACAGTGATTTGCGCTGTTAAGTTGTCTTACTGCTTCTCCGCACTGAAATTTCTGGGATTTGTTACCTTTTCTTTCAGTAATGCCAGATCTATCACCTCCTTCACGTCGCTTACGTAATGAAACGCAAGCCCCTCCAGATACTCGACCTTGATTTCATCAATATCCTTCCGGTTTTCTTTACAGAGAATGATGTCGGTTATTTCTGCTCGTTTTGCGGCAAGGATCTTTTCACGAATACCGCCCACGGGAAGCACTTTGCCGCGCAAGGTAATTTCTCCGGTCATGGCCAGATTGGGACGTACTTTGCGTTGCGTGTAGATGGAGGCCAGGGAAGTAATCATTGTTATACCGGCAGATGGCCCGTCTTTGGGAATGGCTCCTTCGGGAACGTGAATGTGGGCATTCCAGTTTTCAAATATATCGGGATCGATATCCAGCTCCTGTGCATGCGAATGGATATACTCCATGGCCAGCATCGCCGATTCTTTCATCACCTCACCCAGGTTGCCGGTGAGGGTTAACTTGGAGCCCTTGCCTTTGCTGAGTGAGCTTTCCACAAAAAGAATCTCACCGCCCACCGCAGTCCAGGCAAGGCCGGTCACCACGCCGGCATATTCATTGCCCTGATACCGTTCTCGTGAGAACTCCTCCGGGCCGAGGTATTCTTTCAGATCGGAAATCTTCAGTGATTTCGGATAAGACTCATCCGAAGCGATCCTGCGGGCTACTCTACGCATCACTTTGGCAATCTTCTTGTTCAATTCGCGCACGCCGGACTCACGGGTATAGTGCTCAACAATTTTTTGCAGCACCGGTTTGGGAATGACAAAGCTACCTTTTTTTATGCCATGATTGTCAAGCTCTTTGGGGACAAGGTGACGATATGCAATCTCCACTTTTTCTTCTGTGATGTAGCCGCCTACATTGATCAGTTCCATACGGTCGAGCAATGGCTGTGGAATAGAGTTCAGATTATTAGCCGTGGCGATGAAGAGCACCTTTGACAGATCGTAATCGATGGAGAGGTAGTTGTCGTGAAATGCCATATTTTGTTCCGGGTCAAGCACCTCCAGCAAGGCTGATGAGGGATCACCCCGAAAATCATTCCCGATCTTGTCCACCTCATCCAGTACGAACACCGGGTTTGAAGTGCCGGCTTTCTGGATGTTCTGGATGATACGCCCCGGGATGGCGCCGATGTAAGTACGTCGGTGGCCGCGGATCTCGGCTTCGTCATGCAGCCCACCCAGCGACACCCGCACATACTTGCGGTTCAGCGCCTCGGCAACAGACTTGCCGAGTGAGGTTTTACCGACACCCGGAGGGCCGTACAAACAGAGAATAGGCGACTTTAAATCGCCTTTCAGTTTTAATACCGCCAGGTGCTCGATGATGCGCTCCTTTACCTTTTCCATTCCGAAATGATCCCTGTCCAGAACTTTCTGGGCATTCTTCAGGTTGAAATTGTCTTTTGAATATTCATTCCAGGGCAACTCCAGGATCGTCTGTAGATAACCGAACTGAACCGAGTAATCGGGCGACTGCGGATTCAGCCGTTCCAGCTTCTGCACCTCCTTCTCGAAAGTTTCTGCCACTTCAGTGCTCCATCGTTTGTTTTTTGCCTTCTTCCGGAACTCATCGATCTCAATCTGCTGCGTGTTACCGCCCAGTTCTTCCTGGATGGTCCTGATCTGTTGTTGCAGGAAGTATTCCTTTTGCTGTTGGTTCAGATCCTCACGCGTTTTCAGCTGGATATTCATCTTCAGCTCCAATATTTGCGACTCCCGGTTGAGAATCATCAGCAGACGGTAGGCTTGCTCCTTTTCGTCGTTGATTGCCAGTACCTCCTGCTTTTCCCTGCTGTCGATGGGGAGGTTCGTGCCGCAGTAACTGATGAGCATGTCGGAGAACGATTCGTTGCTGATGGTTTGTATCAGTTCTTTCGGCGGCTCGCCTAACAGATGTAACATATGCAGCATCGCATCGCGGATGGAGTCGAGAATCGCTTTGAATTCCTTGTCATCTTTCGCCACCCTGTCATAGTCCCGCAATTTATAGGTTGCCTTGATGAAAGGATCGGTCTGTGTCAGCTCGAACCACTCAAAACGTTTTTTTGCCTGTACGATGATGCTGAAATTGTTGTCGGCTAGCTCAATCACACGAATTACCTCGGCAATGACGCCTATGCGGTAAAGGTCGTCCTGGTCAGGATTTTCAACGTTTGTGTCCTTTTGACATACCAGTCCAATGTAGCGTTGTTTCTTGCCGAGCGACTTGATCAGGGCGAGTGATTTTTTTCTGCCTACCGAGATGGGCAACGTACTTCCCGGAAAAACAATGGTGTTCCGCAGGGGAAGTATGGGCAGTAATTCCTTTAAATGTGCTTCATCTATATCTGTGTTGCCATCGATAAAGTCGCTGGCAATAAAGGAAATAATGTTCCCTTCGGAGTCTTCTCCGCCTGCTGTATTTATTTTGAATGGATTCATATACATCATTTTATTCTTCTTCAAAACGGAAAATGGTTACTTTTGTTTTCCGGTGTGACTGTAAATATTCAAAATCCATGCCAAACAGGCCGGAGTTTTTTTTAGCGACGATGAGCAACTCTTTTTTTCGATTCAAGCAGTTCACCATTCATCACGACCGGTGCGCGATGAAGGTGGGTACCGATGGGGTTCTATTGGGAGCATGGACCGATGTCGGACACAGCAAAGATATTCTGGATGTGGGAACCGGTACGGGACTTATTGCCTTGATGGTGGCACAGCGAAATCCTGCCGCTGCTATTTGGGCGATAGATATTGATCCCGGTGCGGTGGCACAGGCAAAGGGAAATGTGGCTAATTCTTCCTTTGCTGACAGAATGACTGTGGAGCAGTGCGATTTTCGTCATTGTGCGTCTCAACGGCCGAACAGATTTGATCTGATCGTTTCCAATCCACCTTGGTTTGAAAATTCCCTCCTGCCGCCCGATGCAGGAAGAACCAGGGCGAGACATTCGGTTTCGCTCACGCTGGAGGAATTGCTGCACACTGCTGCCACATGTCTGAAGCAGCATGGGACGCTGGCGCTGATCCTTCCCTTCGATAAAAGAGAAGAGCTGAAAGTGCTGTCGGCAAAACATGGCTTTTTTCTGAAAAGGGAAACGATTGTTTATCCTTTGCCGGATTCAATCCCCAAGCGTCTGCTGACAGAATGGATACGATTGCCTCTGGATAATCCCCTGCGAAGTAGGCTAATCATTGAACATTCCCGCCATCACTACTCAGAAGCGTTTGTAGATCTGGTCAGGGAATTTTATCTATATATGTAATGGATGTAAAAGAAAATATTTAATAAAGTGAGCGCATTTATATAAAATACTTTATTAATTATCAATTTCATTGTATCTTTGCGAGGCACATCATGGTGTGACATGGTGAACATAGAAAACAATATTATATAGGAATAAAAGAAAAATGAATATGAGAAAAGCCCTGATTTTGAACCTGCTGCTGGTGATAACCATTGTCTTGCAGGGAGCCGATACAATCCAGGTAAAACAGACCAAAATACCCCTGTTGATCGACAGGAACGACAATGTGCTCTTTTATATCCGGATTGATGCAAAAGAGTCGCGTAAACTGGGTGAGATTGTACTGCAATTTTCCGATGCAACGCCATTGCATGAGATCGGGTCGGTGAAGTTATATTACAGTGGCACCGAGGCCGTGCAACGCAAAGGAAATATTTTCTATTCGCCCCTATCGCAGTATGTTTCGAGTCATGCTGCCGGAAAAACAAAGGATGCCAATCTCTCCTATTCTATCAAAGTTGCTGAGCAGCAATCACCCGAAAGCAGGGTTCTCCTTACTCCCGATTATACCCTTTTTCCCGGGATAAACTATTTCTGGGTCAGTCTTCAAATGAAACCCAATGCCTCTCTTTTATCTACCATCGGCGTAGAGATAGTCTCCGCCACGCTCGACGGGAAGTGCGCGCAGCTCGCTTTTGCCACGGAGCGGGCACCCCACAGGATGGGAATGGGCGTAAGGCATGCCGGTGACGACGGCGCTGCAGCTTATCGTATTCCAGGCCTGGTAACATCCAACGAAGGAACATTGCTGGGTGTATACGATGTGCGATATAATAGCAGCGTAGATCTGCAGGAGTATGTGGATGTGGGTCTGAGCAGAAGTACCGACAAGGGGCAAACATGGGAAAAGATGCGATTGCCGCTGAGTTTCGGTGAGTACGGCGGACTACCTAGGGCACAGAACGGGGTGGGGGATCCTGCCATCCTGGTGGATGAAAAAACCGGAACCATATGGATCGTGGCAGCCTGGACGCATGGCATGGGCAACGGCCGCGCCTGGGTGAACTCAATGGATGGCAACGGATTGGAAACTACCGCACAACTGGTTCTGACGAAGAGTGTCGACGACGGCAGGACCTGGTCGGAGCCGATCAACATCACGGAACAAGTGAAAAATTCCTCCTGGAATTTCCTTCTGCAGGGGCCGGGGAGAGGCATTACGATGCTCGACGGAACACTGGTATTTCCCATTCAATTTATCGATTCGGCGAGGGTACCCAACGCCGGCATCATGTACAGCAAAGACCGTGGTGAGACCTGGGTCATTCACAATCCGGCACGCACCAACACCACAGAGGCGCAGGTGGCTGAGGTGGAGCCGGGTGTGTTGATGCTCAATATGCGCGATAACCGGGGAGGCAGCCGTGCCGTGTCGGTTACGAAGGACCTGGGAAAGAACTGGACAGAACATCCCTCCTCACGGAGTGTCCTCCAGGAACCTGTCTGTATGGCAAGCCTCCTGCACGTGAAGGCTGAAGACAACATCCTGGGCAGGGATATTCTTCTTTTCTCCAATCCAAACTCCACGCAGCATCGTCATCACATAACCATCAAAGCGAGCCTCGATGGCGGGCTTAGCTTTCCGGAAGCATATCAGGTGATGCTCGATGAAGATTTTGGCTGGGGATATTCCTGCCTCACCATGATCGACCGGGAGACTGTCGGGATTCTCTACGAGAGCAGTGTGGCACACATGACTTTTCAAGCTGTGAAACTGATCGACCTGATCAAATAGTGAAATATCAGGAAAACAAAGTCAAAATCATTTCATTCGAATCATAAAAAGTAGTAATTTTGGCGTTTTAAAATTCCGGAAAGTGAAAGAGGCGATCACCATCAAAGACAAACAGTTTGAGCTGTTCATTGAATACGAGGTCATTGAGCATGAGATCAGGCGTGTGGCCCAGCAGATAAACACAGAGCTGGCCGACAGAAACCCAATTTTTCTCGCTGTGCTCAACGGGGCCTTCATGTTCGCTGCAGAACTGATGAAGGAAGTTTCCATCCCCAGTGAGATTACGTTCGTGCGGCTGGCGTCGTACCAGGGAACATCTTCCACCAATCAGGTAAAGGAAGTGCTCGGTCTCAACGAAGATATCGAAGGACGTCTGGTGGTAATCCTGGAGGATATTGTGGATAGCGGAACGACCATGGCCTCCCTGTTGCAGGAACTGGTTCATTTTAAACCCCAAGAGGTGAAGATTGCAACCCTGCTTTTTAAACCGGCAGCACTGAAGCAAAAGCTCCATCTCGATTATGTGGTGCTCGAGATACCCAATGATTTTATCGTGGGATACGGCCTCGATTATGACGGATATGGGCGGAATCTGAAAGATATTTATAAGGTGAAATGAATATTGGCATACGGGGGAAAAGATCCTTTTTTGATATTTTCTTTTTAAAAAGAGAGGTGATATTAAAAAAATACCTATTTTTGTATGCAGAGCATTTTTTTTGATGGCTATAATAAGAAGTAGATAAAAATTGATTCAAATGAACAAAGATGAAGTGAAAAAATCGCCAAAAGCGAATTTGGAAGGGCACAGAGGTACTTTTATCCTGATGGGATTGGTGCTGGGGGTATCCGTCCTTTTCTTCGCTTTTGAATGGTCGACCCAAACGAAAAAACTGGACGAGACTGTTATCGTTCAGGACGTTCTGGCCGAAGAGGAGATTGAAATTACCCGTCGCGATCCCACGCCTCCCCCACCGCCTCCGCCACCCGAACCGGAAACACCCGAGATCATTGAGGTGGTAGAAGAGAAAGTGGAAACAACGCTGAAGATTCAAGTGGAAGACGACCAGTCTCAACGACAGATGCAGACTTATGTGCCACCCCCACCTCCAAAACCAAAACAGGAAGAGGTGACCGAAGAGATTTTCGTGGTTGTTGAAAACCAACCCCAATTTCCCGGAGGAAACGCAGCCATGATGAAGTTCCTGAGCGACAATATCAAGTACCCTGTTATTGCACAGGAGAACGGTATCCAGGGTCGGGTAATTTGTAACTTTGTGGTGGAGAGAGACGGAAGCATCACCGACGTGCAGGTTGTACGTGGTGTGGACCCCTCACTCGACAAGGAAGCCATCAGGGTGATTCAGCAGATGCCCCGCTGGACGCCGGGTAAGCAGCGCGGACAGGCAGTACGCGTACGCTTTACATTACCCGTGGTATTCCGCTTACAGAATTAATTGTCTAAATAACGGTAAAAAGAACTGCTTTTGAAACCCAAAAGCAGTTTTTTTTACGAAATATAGCCTCGTCCATGAATTCCAGAATAACGCTTTTTGAAGAGAAAATTGCCCGGGTCATCGATCAGGTATTTGCGGATGATGAACCCCGCACACTTTATGATCCGGCAAGGTATACTCTCTCCCTGGGAGGGAAACGTCTCCGCCCATTGCTGACCCTTATGGCAGCCGATCTGTTCGGAAAAGATGTCGATGAAGCCCTCGACGCTGCCACGGCTGTTGAAATATTCCATAATTTCTCGTTGTTACACGATGACCTGATGGATAAGGCGGATATGCGGCGGGGATACCCCACCGTTCACAAAAAATGGGATGCAAACAGTGCTATACTCTCGGGAGATGCCATGGTCATCGAAGCTTATCGCTACATTGCCAAAGTACCGGTTGCTTTGCTTCCCGAAATACTCGATACTTTCTCCACCGCTGCCATACAAATTTGTCAGGGACAACAGCATGACATGGACTTCGAGAAACGAACTGACGTGTCGGAAAAGGAGTACCTGGAGATGATCCGTCTGAAAACGGCGGTGTTGATTGGCTGCGCACTAAAGTTAGGGGCAATCATTGCGGGAGCTTCTTCGCAAGATGCCCAATTTATGTATGAATACGGTATAAACCTCGGTCTTGCTTTTCAGCTAAAAGATGATCTGCTCGATGTCTATGGCGATCCCCGAACGTTTGGGAAGAAGATCGGAGGCGATATCCTCTGCAATAAAAAAACGTTCCTGCTGATCAAAGCATTGAAGAATTCGGGAAAATCGCAAAGAGAGTCCCTCGAACAGTGGCTTTCGGCATCCGATTTTGATCCGGAAGAGAAAATTCGATTTGTTAAAAATATGTACGATGAATTAAATTTGAAGCTCATCACCGGCAATCTCATAGAAAAGTATTATCTTGCGTCTTTGGATTGTCTTTCGTCGGTCAGCGTATCGGAAGATCGCAAAAAAGAATTGATCGAGCTGTCGGAGAATCTGATGTACAGAGAAAAGTAAGTCATGTAATTAACAGATGCCCTATCGTCGCTTACCAAATACAGACAGTGCCCGGATTAAGGCTTTGAAAATGGCGGTTGAAAAAGCTGCCGACACCGATTTCAAGGAGTTGGCGGTTTCGTCCCATTTGATCTCGGAAGCGAAAAGTGCGCTGATACAGTTCGAGCGTCTCTGCAGCAAGTATCAGCAAATGTACAATACCCAGGTACAGGCCAACAAATTATTTATTGTAAAAGTGAAAAACGCACGTATGTATCTTTCCCATTTCGTGCAGGTCTTGTATATGAGTATCCAGCGAACGGAAATAAAAGAAGAACATCTTTCACTCTATGGACTGGAAGAGAGCAACATGATTGTGCCGGATCTCACTTCCAATGACCAACTGCTGGAATGGGGCCGCAAAATTATCGACGGTGAAAATGCGCGTGTTGCACGCGGAACCGCACCCATCTACAATCCATCCATTGCCAAGGTAAATGTGATGTATACTCTCTTTCGGGAAGGATATCAAACACAAAAGCTCCATCAGAAGGCTACCTTGCGCATACAGGATGAAGTGGCCGCGTACAGGGAAAAGGTAGACCAGTTGATTCTGAAAATTTGGGAAGAGGTGGAACAGGACAAGACCGATCTCACCGCCGATCAACGCCTGGACAGAAACCGTCAGTATGGCATAGTCTATTATTACCGCAAAGGAGAACGCGTCTGATGAAGTTGATCGACACACACGCTCACTTGTTTACAAAAGAGTTTCACGATGATCTGGATCAAGTGGTCCGACGTGCAAAAGAGACCGGAGTTGAGAAGGTCTTGCTGCCCAATATCGACGAAACAACCCTGCCCGATCTCAGATCGACTGTGGAGCGGTATCCCGATTTTTTCTTTCCCATGATGGGATTGCATCCAACCAGTGTAACCGAAGATTGGAAGCAGCAGCTTATACCGATTTTTGAAATCTTCAGCCAGGGCGATTACAGGGCTGTCGGTGAAATCGGGATAGATCTCTATTGGGATACTTCATTGCAAAAAGCACAGATTCAAGTGTTCGAAGAACAACTCAGATGGAGCGTCGAGAAAGACCTTCCGGTATCGATTCATTTCCGGCATGCTGCGAAAGTGGTGATCGATAGTATCAAACGTGTAGGTCAAGAGAACCTGAGAGGTGTGTTTCATAGCTTTGGCGGAACAGAAGATGAACTGGAAGCCATCTTACAGTTGCGAAATTTTTGCGTTGGCATCAACGGCGTCATAACTTTCAAAAACTCCGGACTGGCGGAGACCCTCAGAAACTGTCCACACGACAGGATAATCCTGGAAACCGATGCTCCTTACCTTGCTCCCGTACCACACCGGGGAAAAAGGAATGAATCGGCTTATTTATCCTTTATTGTGGTAAGGTTGGCTGAGGCTTGGGGGGTCGATGCGGAGGAAGTCGCCGCCATAACCAGCAACAATGCCAGAGATTTATTTGGTTTCGACAATGACGAATAATAATTTTAATAAAATATTTGGTCATTGAAGGTGTATATAACCGATAAATTCAGTATTTTTGCTCCCCGGATAGAAGGCAAATGATTTTTTTTTTGTAATTTGCACCCGTTTTAACGGGAATCTCCCCTGGAGAGATGCTCGAGTGGTTGAAGAGGCACGCCTGGAAAGCGTGTATACGCCAAAAGTGTATCGCGGGTTCGAATCCCGCTCTCTCCGCATATAAAGATAGAAGTAGAGAAGTCAGATTCATTTAAAGCAACAACAAAAATCAATTATTTATACAACAAAATCAAAGATCATTAATCAAAAAAATTGAACACACAATGAAAAAGTTATTTGCAATTTTAGCAATCTTCGGAATGATGTCCGTGGGATTGTCATCGGTCCTTCTAGCTCAAGACACCACCACTCCGCAAGAACAAACAGAACAAGTAGCTGCAACTCCTGTTGAGACTGTTCCTGCAGCTGTGCAGGAAGCTTCAAACGGTGGATTTCATCAGGCTTTGAAGGTGAAGTTTATTGAAGGTGGTGCCGGTTTCATGAGTCTCATTGCCATCTGTTTGATCCTCGGTCTGGCCTTTTCTCTGGAAAGAATCATCTACCTTAGCTTGGCTGATGTGGATCCGGATGCTTTCCTCGGTAAAATTGGCGATGCACTTGACAGAGGTGATGTGGAAGCCGCAAAAAGTTTAGCACGCGACACAAGAGGACCGGTTGCTTCTATTGTATATCAGGGATTATTACGTCTGGATCAGGGACCCGATGTAGTGGAACGCTCCATCGTATCTTATGGTGGTGTACAGTCGGGTTTGCTTGAAAGGAATCTTTCCTGGATCACACTGTTTATCGCGATTGCTCCGTCTCTCGGTTTCTTGGGAACAGTAGTAGGTATGGTGCAGGCATTCGATGATATCCAGAGAGCAGGAGACATGAGCCCGACAATTGTTGCCGGTGGTATGAAGGTGGCCCTGATCACGACCGTAGGTGGTTTGATCGTCGCCCTGATACTCCAGGTTATCTACAATTATATCCTCAGCAAGATGGAAGGTATCCTCAATAAAATGGAAGATGCATCCATCACCTTCCTGGATCAGGTGATCAAATATAACGTTAAATACAAAAACCTGTAATCATTATGGCCGTAACTAAAATACACAGAACTTCCAGAATAACGCTCCTGATAGGTGTCATTATATCTATCCTGGTGATGGCGTTGTTCTATCTGGGAGGCCAAGCTTCGGCATCGGAGAAGTTAATTGCCGATATGAGTCAGCCAAAATTTACAGACATTGTTTTGTATTGGGGCTATGCATTGCTTGCCATTACAATAGTTACACTTCTCGCATTTGCTATTGTAGATTTTCTCAAGAAGTTAAAGGAGTCTCCCAAAAAAGCATTAAGTGGCTTCCTGGTACTTTTGGCCATGGCTGCCATGCTGATCATTACTTTTGTGATCGGTGACGGGTCATTGTTGAATATACCGGGATATGATGGCGCCGATAATAATTCTTCCACGCTGAAATTGACCGATATGTGGCTTTTCAGTTCGTACATCATGCTTATCATAACTTTTCTTGCAATCGTGATATTGCCTTTATTTAAAAGAAAAAGTTGATTGGCTTAATCAAAAATCGAATTAAAGAAAGGTTTATTTTATGGCAAAAACAATTAGAAAAGTTCCGGCTCTTAACGCCAGTTCAATGGCCGACATTTCTTTCCTGTTGCTGACCTTCTTCTTGTTAGTATCGAACATGGATGTTGATTCAGGACTTGCACGTCGCCTTCCGCCACCTCCACAGACCGAAGAACAAACTACTGTGGATGTACAACGCAGGAACCTCTTGGTTGTGTTGGTCAACGCTCAGAATGAAACATTGGTGCAAAACCAGCAGGAAACTCAATTATATGCTAATGAGACTGAACTGCGTGGCGAAGGTGGCAAAGTAGCCTTAAAGGATATGGTGAAGGAATTCGTACTCAATACGCAGAACAGCTCACTTCTTCCCGAGCTTTCTGAGGAAGATTTCGGAGCTCCCATCGGCACTGTTCCCGTCACTGCACAACATGTGATATCCATCCAGAATGATGCCACGACCAGCTACAAGGCTTACATAGCTGTGCAGAATGAAGTGGTAAGAGCATACAATGAACTGAGAGAGGAAGGTTCCCGCAAATATTTCAATACATCGTATGAAGATTTAACGGAAGATCAGCAGGGACAAATCAATAACCTGTTTCCACAGCGTATTTCAGAGGCTGAACCAAAAAATTATGGAGGACAATAGTTATGGGAAAATTTAATAAGAGCGGTAAAAAAGAGATGCCTGCATTAAATTCCTCTTCTATGCCCGATATCGTTTTCGCTATCCTGTTTTTCTTTATGGTTACCACTACCATGCGTTCTGAAACATTGATGGTAAGAATGAAGCTGCCTACAGCATCGGAAGTACAGAAGCTGGAGAAGAAGTCTCTGGTAACCTACATCAACATCGGTGCTCCCATGGATACCCGATTGGGTACGGGAACACAGATGCAATTAAATGATCGATTTGCACAGGTTTCAGAAATCCAGGATTATATCGCCCAGGAAAAGGCCAGTATGAATGAGGCCGACCAGCCCCTGATGACCGTTTCCATCAAAGCAGACGAAGAAACCAGGATGCAATACATTACCGACGTAAAGCAGGCTCTAAGACAGGCTTATGCACTCAAAATCAGTTATTCAGCCCGCCAAGGGGGAAATTGATGAGATAAAAAAGCTTTTAATCAAAAAAACCGGATCCTCAAAGGTCCGGTTTTTTTGTTGTTTTATTTCGGGTTTCCCTGCCTTACCCACGTCATCACGTTGGCAGGTGGACGACGGGCCATCAGCTCCTGTTTCATGAAATCCATATAAGGGGCAACATGATGAAAGAACCGGTAATATCCCTTGCAAAGATAATTTAATCCTTTATTACCATACTTGTCTTTGATAAACCTGTTTTTGGGGCATTCACCATAACAGGCAAACAGTACATCGCATTCGCGGCATTGTTGCGGCAATTTATCAAACTTATCATTACCGAATGTCATCTGTTCCTCCGAGTACATCATCGAGGTAAGCGTTTTGCTGTATATATTTCCAAGACGATATTCGGGAAAAACAAAATGATCGCAGGAGTAGACATCACCGTTAAATTCCATTACCCCAGCATGGCCACAGGTTTTAGCCATGGTGCAGACACTCGGCTGTTCTCCCACCCAGTTGGCCAGCGTGGAGTCGAATATCTGTATAAATATCTTGCCCACATCTTCTTTGATCCATTCGTCGAAAACAGCACACAGAAACTTTCCCCATTTTTCTGCCGGTACGGTGAATGGCGCCAGCTCAACTTCGTGATCCTCCTCCTTTGCCGTGGCCAGTTTTAACGATGACTTATTTTTTCGTAATCGCTCCACAATGGGAGTAAACTGAATATATTGGCATCCTATTTCTTTAAAGAAGCGATAAAACTCCAGCGGATAATCCACATTGTAGTCGTTCACCACTGCCATGCAGTTGAATTCCACACCGTGTTTTTTCAGCAACTCAATCCCCTTCATCACCTGGTGAAAAGAGGGACGGCCCATCTTGTCGCGTCGGTATTCATCGTGAAATTCCTGTGGTCCATCAATGGAAATACCCACAAGAAAGTTATTCTCTTTGAAGAATTTACACCAGTCGTCGTTGAGCAGTGTGCCGTTTGTCTGGATGGAGTTGTCTATTTGTCGCCCGCGTGCATGCCTTTTCTGTAACTCAACCGCTTTTCTGTAAAAGGAGAGCGGTCGCATCAGCGTTTCACCTCCATGCCAGGTGAACATCACCTGTGGTTGGGTTTGAGATTCAATATATTGTTGGATGAAACGTTCAAGGAGTTCCTCACTCATTACCGGTTGCCTGTCCGGATAAAGACCCGATTTTTCCAGATAGTAACAATAATCGCAATCGAGATTGCACTTCGAACCTACCGGCTTCAGCATCACGTATATTGGTTTGGCAAAGGGGGCATATGTTGACATATCGATTTTATTTATATTGCAAAAATAAACAAATCATACCGATTTGCGGTTTATTATATAAAGTTTAGCATTCATTTTAATGATTTTCAATTCCTGAGAGCGTAGAACCCTGAAAACAGGGCTCTGTATAATAAAATTAATAATAATCGTATGAAACAAAAAAACAATTTATTGCAGGCCGGATGGCTTATTTTAAGAGTAGGGATCGGTATTTCCATCTTTTTGCATGGTTATCCCAAGATAACGGGCGGAGCAGAGACATGGACCATGATTGGAGGTACCATGTCGAATTTCGGAATTGATTTTGCTCCCGCTTTCTGGGGTTTCCTTGCTGCATTTGTGGAATCTGTCGGAGGACTGTTGTTTGCACTGGGATTATTATTCCGTCCCGCCGCCCTGCTGCTTGCCGGAAATATGGCCGTGGCACTGATCACCCATGTGGTTGCCGGAGACAATTTCATGATTTTCGGTCATGCAATGGATCTGTTAATCGTTTTTGCCGCATCCATCCTGATTGGCGCAGGTAAATACTCACTGGACGCAAAACTGTTTCCGAAAATTGCTTAATTCCCCTGATTGAGCAAAAGGGACAAACCCGTTCAACGTCCTTAAATGACAAAACCCCTTCTGTCGTCATAGACCGAAGGGGTTCGTTATGTCAAAAAAAGTGGGTAAGCTTACTATATCGCGCCGCTACAACCAAATACCCTTGCTTCGGTCAAGACCTGGGGGATTCAATGGGAGCTGACCGTATAGGACTTACCCAGGCACAAAAGTACAATAAATATTTCTTCTTACAAACAAAATGGTGAAATTGATTTTTTCTATTCACGCCATTTTGTCTATCTTTGCATAGGTATAATTGCTTAATCGCAAAAAAATCCAACCCAAATAGTAAACCATCATGGATATCGTAGATCGATTTATCAAATATGCACGTATCGATACGCAATCAGACGAAAACAGCACGCAGACGCCCAGCACCCAGCGACAGTTCAATCTGGCCAAGGAGGTAGAGCAGGAAGCGCTGGAAATGGGCTTAAGTGATGTGAGCCTCGATAACAATTGTTACCTGATGGCTACACTGCCTGCCAACAGCCGAAAAAATATTCCGGTCATCGGCTTTATCTCGCATTTCGATACCAGTCCCGATATGAGTGGGGAGAATGTGAACCCGCGGATAGTAAAAAATTACGACGGAAACGATATCCGGTTGAACGAGGCAAAGAATATAATCATGTCACCCGCAGATTTCCCGGAGTTACTCCACCATGTGGGAGAGGACATTATTGTGACTGACGGAACCACATTGCTGGGAGCCGACGATAAAGCGGGCATAGCGGAAATAATGACCGCCATGCAATATCTGCTAGATCATCCCGAAATAGAACACGGCAAGATAAGGATAGGATTTACTCCCGATGAAGAAATCGGACGGGGAGCTGACAAATTTGATGTGTCCAAATTCGGTGCTTCCTGGGCATACACCATGGATGGCAGTGAGGTAGGTGAGCTGGAGTACGAAAACTTTAACGCGGCGTCGGCAAAGATCGAAATACAAGGGCGCAACGTACATCCGGGTTATGCAAAAAACAAGATGATTAATGCCCTGCACGTGGCCAATGAATTGGTTGCCATGCTTCCAGAAAAGGAACGACCTGAAACAACGGAAGGATATGAAGGATTTTTTCATCTGATTTCACTGAATGGTACTGTAGATGAAGCAAAGCTTTCTTTCATCGTCCGTGACCACGACCGGGAAAAATTTGAAGAACGCAAGCGTCTGATGGTAAGTTCGGTGGAGACATTGAATGAAAAGTACGGCAATCGTCTGAAGCTGGAACTGAAGGATCAGTATTACAATATGCGTGAGAAGGTGGAGCCGGCGATGCATATAATTGACTATGCTTCCCGTGCCATGGAGGAGGTGGGTGTAAAACCCCATATCAGACCGATACGGGGAGGTACTGATGGTGCCCGTCTCTCATTTATGGGCTTGCCTTGTCCCAACATCTTTGCGGGCGGAATGAATTTTCACGGCAGATACGAGTTTCTGCCCGTTCCCTCGCTGGAGAAAGCATCAGAGGTAATCGTGAAAATAGCCGAACTCGTTGCACGTGATGGTACTACTCCCGAAACCAAACCCTAACCGCTGTCACAGCAAAACCTGCTCCTACGGAGCTGATGGCTGACTCCTGAACGCTAAAATACAAACCGCTGAAATAAACAATATTATACTAAAAAAAGCTGATAGCTGATAGCTGATTCCTGATGGCTAAGAAGCTGACAGCTGACCGTTAAAAATATGAAACAGACCCCATTTACCGATTTGCATATTGCTCTGGGAGCAAAAATGCATGAATTTGCCGGATACAACATGCCCATTGAATATTCCGGCATCATTGATGAACATCTCACCGTGGTGAATGGCGTGGGGGTGTTCGACGTATCTCACATGGGTGAGTTTTGGGTTAAGGGACCCAAAGCACTGGAGTTGCTGCAAAGGGTGGGCAGCAATGATGCTTCCAAACTGCAGCCGGGAAAAGCACAATACAGCTGTTTTGTGAATGAAACGGGCGGTATTGTGGATGATTTTATCGTCTATCAGTTTGAACCGGAGAAATATCTCCTTGTGGTGAATGCGGCCAACATAGAAAAGGATTGGAACTGGTGCCTGCAGCACAACACCATGGAAGCAGAACTGGAGAATGCTTCCGGTTGGATGGCGCAGCTGGCCATACAGGGACCAAAAGCGACGGAATTGCTGCAAAGACTGACTCCGGTCGATCTCTCCGCCATTCCTTATTATGCGTTTACCACAGGTTCGTTTGCAGACGTGGAGAATGTGATTATCTCCAACACTGGATATACCGGTGCTGGCGGCTTTGAGCTCTATTTCTATCCAGAACAGGGTCGTAAAATTTGGGATGCCCTCTTTAAAACAGGTGCTGCATACGGCTTGAAACCCATTGGCCTGGGTGCCCGTGACACGCTGCGTCTGGAGATGGGCTTCTGTCTCTACGGGAACGATCTGGACGACACGACAACCCCACTGCAGGCCGGTTTGGGATGGATTACCAAGTTCGCAGAAAACAAACCGTTTGTCGGTCGGGATGTGCTGGAAAAGGAAAAGACCGAAGGGGTATCCCGCAAGTTATGTTGTTTTGAACTGCTGGAGAAAGGTATTCCCCGTCATGGATATGATATCGTGAATGCTGCCGGTGAGGAGATCGGCCAGGTTACCTCGGGCACCATCTCGCCGGTGCTGAAGAGCGGCATCGGCATGGGATACGTGAAGCCGGAATATGCAAAAGCAGAAACTGAATTTTTTATCCGAATACGCAATAAAAACCTGAAAGCGCAAGTTGTAAAACCACCTTTTAGAAAATAATATTCCGTTTCATAGGTGATGAGGGCTACTCCAATATGGCAAAAAAAGCAAAGGTCGCGCAAAATATATTCTTTCTTCTCGGTCTGCTTGCACTGGGAATCATGATCTATAAGATTGGTATCGACAGCCTCTGGCGCGATATCAAACAAACAGGCTGGTGGTTTGTACCCATCATCGGTCTCTGGGGTGTAATCTATCTCTTGAATACAATCTCTTGTAATCTCATCATTCAGGATGGAAGCCCTGAAGCGAAAAATGTGGGTTTTTTTAGACTGTTTAAGCTGATAATTAGTGGGTTTGCCATTAACTATATCACACCATTCGGACTCATGGGAGGAGAGCCCTACAAGATCATCGAACTACAACCTACGCTGGGCATCCAGAAAGCAACCTCTTCCGTGTTGCTGGCTACCATGATGCATTTTGTCTCCCATTTTATCTTTTGGATGGTTTCCATCCCGCTACTACTTTTTCTGGTGCCTGTTCTTTCCGATACGGTTGAGCTGGGAATGATTCTCTCCAGCGCTACTTCTTTTCTGTTACTTCTCTGGGCTTATCGTGTGTATACGCGGGGAGGTGTGGACAGGGCCTTGATACTGGGTAGCAGGCTGCCTTTCGTAGGGAAGCGGATCAGGACTTACAGGCAGCAGAACCAGGAAAAAATTGATCAGATGGATTATCTGATTGCCGATCTTTACCGGAACCGAAAAAAAGATTTTATAATTTCTCTTTTGCTGGAGCTATTTTCCCGTTTTTTAATCTGTGTCGAAGTCCTGCTGATGATGCAGGCAATTGGTTGGCCGGTTACATTCGGAGAGAGTGTATTGATTGAATCCATTCAGTCGCTCGTGGGAAACCTGCTGTTTTTTATGCCGATGCAGATGGGGTCACGCGAGGGAGGGATGATGATGGTTTATGGTATTTTGTCAATACCTCTTTCTTATGCAGTGTTTGTGAGCCTGTGCAAACGCATCCGGGAGATCTTCTGGACGGTAGTGGGTGTCTTGCTGATCAAAGTGAGCCGTAACTGATCTGTTTTTTGTTACATGTAGATCATCTTCTTTGTCATACCTCCATCGACCGTAAAATTCTGGCCGGTGATGAAACTATTTTCCGGATCCATCAAAAACAGGACCATCCGTGCAATATCCCATGCATTGCCCACACGTCCTGCGGGGTGCTGCAAGTGGTCTTCCTTCGATAAGGGTATCTGCCGGGCTATCTTCTTTTTCTTTAATGCGGACACATCGATCCAACCCGGACTGATGCTGTTCACCCTTATGTCGGGCGCGAGGCTCACCGCCATAGAGTGGGTGAGCGAGAAGATGCCTCCTTTGGAAGCTGAATAAGATTCAGTATTTGCTTCCGACTGAAAGGCTCTGGTGGAACACATGTTCACGATCGATCCCTTTGTTTCTCTCAGAGATGGAGTAAGATACTTGCTGCAATAAAA
This sequence comes from Bacteroidetes bacterium GWC2_46_850, assembly GCA_001768325.1. Taxonomy (GTDB): domain Bacteria; phylum Bacteroidota; class Bacteroidia; order Bacteroidales; family Dysgonomonadaceae; genus Proteiniphilum. Next base: position 311,824 of record MENQ01000024.1, read on the forward strand.
AGTGCCGGTCAGGTTGGTCGCAATGGCACGGTTCCACTCGTCGGGGGTGAGTTCTTCCATCGGCTTGAAAATTTCATACACGGCATTGTTTACCAGTCCGTATGCCGGTCCGAATTCTTTGAGGGCTGCCCTGATGGATGATCGTACGCTCACCTCATTGGATACATCCGTGATAAAAAAATCACAACTGCGCTTGCGAAAATGGGGACGAAGCTCCTCCATTGCCTCATTGTCGATATCGAAAACCGATATACAATAGTCGTGATTCAGCAATTCTTCGGTGACTACCCGGCCGATACCCTGGGCACCGCCGGTAACAATCACATGTTTGCATGCTCGTTTCATGCTGAAAACTTTTTTTCAGGAATAAATCTCTCTTTTCCCTGCCAGCAGGGTGTTTCTAAGCAGAGATACAATGGTCATTGGACCCACGCCACCCGGGACCGGCGTAATATAAGCACATTTGGGTGCTACCGTATCGAACTTCACATCGCCTGTGAGCTTGAACCCCGACCTGGTACTGCTGTTCGGAACGCGGGTAGTGCCCACGTCAATCACCACGGCTCCCTCTTTCACCATATCCCCTTTCAGGAATTCGGGTACACCCAGCGCGGCAATGATGATGTCGGCCTGCAGGCAGATCTCTTTGATGTTTTTCGTGCGGCTGTGACAGACGGTGACGGTGCAGTCGCCCGGATATCCCTTTTGCATCATCAGCATCGATACAGGCTTGCCGACAATGTTGCTGCGCCCCAGTACCACACAATGTTTTCCCCGTGTCTCAATCTCATATCGTTTTAGCAGCTCCACGATGCCGGCCGGCGTGGCGGAGAGGAAGCAGGGCATACCGAGAGACATGCGTCCCACGTTCACCGGATGAAAGCCGTCCACATCTTTGCGGTAATCTATGGCTTCGGTTATCTTGTCTTCCGAAATATGTTTGGGCAGGGGGAGTTGCACAATGAAACCATCGATGTCGGCATCTTTATTCAGACGATCCACACAGGCGAGCAACTCTGCCTCGGTCACATCTTCCTCATAGCGGATGAGTGTCGATTTGAATCCTACCTCTTCGCACGAACGTACCTTGTTGGCTACATACGTTTCACTGCCCCCGTCGTGACCTACCAGTACCGCTGCCAGGTGTGGCGTTTTGCCCCCGGCTGCTTTTATTTGCGTCACTTCCAGGGCTATCTCCTGTTTTATTTGTGCGGCTATCGCCTTTCCATCAATTAGTTTCATATTTTTTAGCGTTCAGGTGTCAGGAATCAGGTGTCGGCTACCTTCTTCGCATATTTCGCATAGCCTGTTTACCGCCGCCCGATGTCATCATGCGCATCATCTTGCGGGTTTCGTCGAACTGCTTGATCAGTTTATTTACCTCCTGCACGTTGGTGCCGCTCCCTTTGGCAATGCGGGCACGACGGCTCCCATTCAGTATCTCGGGGTTGCTTCGTTCGGTGGGAGTCATGGAGTGTATGATTGCTTCAATACCCTTGAACGCATCGTCGTCGATATCGAGATCCTTGATCTGTTTGCCTACCCCGGGAATCATGGAGGCCAGATCCTTCAGGTTCCCCATCTTCTTGATTTGCTGTATCTGGGCAACGAAATCGTTGAAGTCGAATTGATTTTTTGCTATTTTCTTCTGCAGGCGGCGTGCTTCCTCTTCGTCGTATTGCTCCTGTGCTTTTTCTACCAGTGAGACAATGTCGCCCATCCCGAGAATACGGTCTGCCATACGTTCCGGGTGAAACACGTCGATGGCATCCAGCTTTTCGCCCGTACCGACAAACTTGATGGGCTTATCCACCACCGAGCGGATAGACAGGGCTGCACCGCCACGGGTGTCACCATCGAGCTTGGTGAGTACTACCCCGTTAAAGTCGAGCCGCTGGTTGAACTCCTTGGCCGTGTTCACGGCATCCTGGCCGGTCATCGCGTCCACCACGAAGAGGATTTCCTGCGGGTTGACTGCTCTCTTGATCGATTCGATCTCGTTCATCATCTGCTCGTCGATGGCCAGACGGCCGGCCGTGTCGATGATTACTACGTCCTTCCCATGCTGACGGGCATGCTGGATGGCATTTTGTGCAATTTTTACGGGGTTCTTGTTTTCTTCTTCCGCGTATACCGATACCCCGATTTGCTCACCCAGTATTTTGAGCTGTTCGATGGCTGCGGGACGATAAACGTCGCCCGCCACCAACAACGGATTTTTACCCCGTTTGCTCTTGAGCATATGGGCCAGCTTGCCCGAAAAGGTGGTTTTACCCGATCCCTGAAGGCCTGACATCAGGATGATGGCCGGTGTTCCCTTGATGTTGATGTCCATGGCAGTGCCACCCATCAGCGTGGCCAGTTCGTCGTGTACGATCTTCACCATCAGCTGCTCCGGCTTCACCGCATTGAGTACATCCTGTCCCAGCGCTTTCTGCTTGACGGTCTCGGTAAAATCCTTGGCGGTTTTGTAGTTCACGTCGGCGTCGAGCAGGGCACGACGAACCTCTTTCAATGTCTCGGCCACGTTGATCTCGGTGATCTTACCCTGGCCCTTCAGTATCTTAAACGACCTCTCCAGTCTCTCACTTAAATTTTCAAACATCTGTTTTTATACGCTTGTTGGTTTTAACTCCCCGAAGTCGCCCTTCGGAATATTGCTCATCCCCTCCGTCTTCACTGCAAGGGCTTAATTCAAAACACAAAAGTACATGAAAAACGAGCTATTTCCAAGCGCATGATGATAAAAATCAAGACCAACCTGCATTGTAGCGCTTTCTCAAATGACGGGATATTCAATTGTGAGATTCCTGAAAATTATGACTATTTTTGTAAGTCATATCAATATCTGCAGCAATGAAACAGACGTCTCTCGCTAAGTTTTTGTATCTCTCTATTGCCGCTGCAATAGTTACCATCTCGCTGAAATTTTACGCCTATCAGGTGACCGGATCGATGGGATTCCTGTCGGATGCGTTAGAGTCTATCGTAAACCTGTTTGCTGCCCTTTTTGCGTTGATCATGCTCCGGATCTCTCAAAAACCTGCAGACGATGGCCATGTGTATGGGCATAGCAAAGCAGAATACTTCTCCAGTGCCACCGAGGGGGCACTCATCCTGATTGCAGCATTCAGCATCATCCGTACTGCGATACCCCGTATCATGGAACCTGCACCCCTTGAGAATATCAATACGGGGTTGTTGTTCTCGCTTCTGGCGTCGGTTGTAAATCTGTTGGTGGGGCTCACCCTGATAAAGAATGGGAAAAAAAGAAAATCGCTGGTGCTGGAGGCAGACGGCCGACATCTGATGACGGATGTGTGGACCTCCGTGGGGGTGATCGCCGGGATCGTGATGGTGAAGTTTACCGGATGGTTTATCATTGACCCCATTATCGCGATATTGGTTGCCCTTAATATCATCTATACCGGATATAAGCTGATCAGCCGTTCAGCCAGCGGCCTGATGGATGCGACCATCCCGGCAGAGGATCTGGAGAAAGTGACCCTTTACCTCGATTCGCTGAAAGTAAATGAGATTGAATACCACTCCCTGCTGACCCGTGTGGCGGGACAGCGTAAATTTATTTCAATGCACCTGCTCGTGCCGGGAGAATGGAGCGTGAAGCAGGGACACGATTGGGCCGATAACGTGGAAGAGACAATTATCGGACTCTTTGATGAGCCGGTAACTGTCTCCACACATATTGAGCCGGTAGATGATCCGGCATCTGTAAAAGATATCGGAATAGACCGTGTTATTATGCCACGGCAGAACCCATGAGGAATGCTGCTGCAAGTGCCACGATGGCGTAAAGTTCGGGGAATACGGCGAGGATTAGCGTATTGCTGAAGGCGTCATGTCCCTGACCAATGGAAACTACCCCGCTGGCACAGACCTGTCCCTGACGAATGGACGATAGCAACCCTACGAAACCCAGTGATAGACCGGCAGCCAGCGTGGCCATGGCCTGAAAGAGTGTGATCTCGGGCGTCAGGATATTGAAAATATTCTGAAACATAAAATAGCCGGCGAAACCATACAAACCCTGTGTCCCCGGTAGCGCCGTTAATACCAGGAAGTTACCGAATTTTCCGTCTACCTTCTTTGCCGCACCAATGGCAGCATTTCCTACAATGGTAACCCCGTAGGCGCTTCCAATGCCAGCGAGGGTGATCATAATCGCGATGCCTATATAGGCAATTAACAAATTTGTTTCCATTTATTCACTATTTAAATTTATTGTTTGATTGTTCTATTCATTTGATTCTCCGAAAGGAGTGTATTTCTTTCCGCCACCGGTAAATTCGGCGTTTTTATAAAATTCCACGAAGGTAAGTCGCACCGGATGCACGATGGCGCCCAGCACATTCATAAAGATGTTGATGGCATGGCCAATCAGAAAGATGAGAATGGCCACGATGGGGCCTGCGATGGCATTGTCGGGACTCATTCCCACGGCCAGACTGTTGAAGACACTGGCCAGGATGCCACCCGAGAGTCCGAGTGCGAACAACCGCACATAAGACAAGACGTCTCCCAGTAATCCTGTGGCCATGTTGTAGGTGTCCCACAGCCCGAGGCCCAGATTTACTGCCGGATTCTTACCCGGCGAGTTGAAGAAATAGATGAGTATGGCCGCAAAACCCAACAACACAAGGTGCAGTGTACCTCCCATCGGCATCAGAGCCGGAAACAGGTAGGCAAAGATGACACTGCTCAGTAAAACAATCCATCCGATGGTAGACAAGGCATGAATCATTCCGAACTGTTTGATGCGGTTGGCTGCCTTCAGGCACATACCGAAAAGTATCTGTATGACTCCTAGCACGAGTGACAACATGAACATCTGATTGTTGTTGAAGTATGCTTTCTCCTTCAGTGCCTGTGAGACAGGGTTATCCAGGTCGTAAATGGCAAAGCCGAAGAATCCTCCTGTCAGCAGTCCGGCCACCATGGTGGAGGCGCCCAGCACCTGCACCAGTGACAGGATGGTCTTCACGCCCGTAGACAGCTTTCTTTTCTGAAAAAGCTTGACAAGTGTCGCCACGGTGAAGAGGAAGAGGCCATAACCTATGTCACCCAGCGACAGACCAAAGAACAGCATGTAAAAGGGTGCAAAGTATGGTGTGAGATCTATCTCATTGTATTTCGGTAACATATACAACTCGGCTATGGGCTCGAAAATCCGGAAGAAGCCGTTGTTTCGAAGCTGAATGGGTACATTATCATCCGGCATCGGGTCGGATACCTCGAACCAGGCATCTTTCGATTCCATGTAGGAGACAATCTCGGGCGTTTTCTCCGCGGGAGCCCACCCCTGCAGGAGCATCAGTTTCGCATCAGCCAACGGGGTGGCGCTCTGCGACACTTTCTGGAAAGTCATCTGTGCCTCCAGCTCGTTCAGGGCTGCCTCCACGGAAGGCAGGTGGTCAGAAAGCTTTCGTAGTGCTTCGTCCTCTGCATCTATTTTCTCCCGGAGTGAAAGGATGAGTTTGTCGAGTGCCGAGAGTGACACATCGGGTAACCTGATCTCTTCCAGATCCAGCAGGTCGGACATCTGTCCTGTGTGATTGATCGTCATAAAATAGGTTTTCGACGATTCATTTTTCAGGACCACTGCATCGTGTATTGTTTCCCATTCCGTATTGTATTTGTTATCGGGCGAGATGAAGAAGTGCACCTGATAACCGGCACGCCGGAGGCGATGAATATTTTCCGGATCGAAGTCACCCCAGGGCCTCAGCGCTTCCCGCTCTTTTACAGCGACCTGTAGCTGTTGGTTAAGAGAGGATTTTCTCTGCTCTATTGTTTCAATCGTCGCGGGAATCTTCTTCCCAACTACAACATTGGGCTCATTGGATGCAATGGTTGTCTTTTTATCCCTGTTTTTCTTCAGTGTCTTGATTGTTTCGCCAAGTTTCTTTGCTTCGGCCACAAACTGTTGCAGACTCTCCTCATCGGCCTCGGTGCGGTTCTGTTCCACCACATGAATCATTCCCAGGTCACGCAGGTCGTGAAGAAACCGGTCATATTCCTTGTGAAAAGCCAGAAAAGTGAACTTTTTCATTTTTGCTATCATATGCCGTCTTCCTCCTTTCTTCGTTGTTCCTGATGGGTGCGCATGATCTTTTGTGACGATTTGGAGAGGTTTTCCTCGTCTTCGAGGTATCGCTTTATTTTGAGAATGGCCTCCTGATAACCCGGTATTTGTACTTTCTCGAAAAGATTTACTTTCTGGGTGGTCTTCTTGCGGGCATGCTCAATGCGGTTGAGGCGTATAAGATGGAAATCGCGGCGTATGCCCGTCTCGGCAAGTCCTTCGACGGTTTTTACCCCGTCGAGGAACCATTTGGGCCGGTTAAACAGGCTGAATGGTTTCAATTCAAATTCCACCCCTTCGAGCACTGGGATTACCACGCCGGCAATTTTTTTTCTGGAGAGACGTACATCTTTCACCCTGATCAGTGTGGGATCAAACTCCATCCACATTCCCATCATCTTGTCGTAAGAACGTACCTGTGCCTCGAGTTCTCTTTCCAGGGATTCTATTTCTTCCTTGGCTTTGCGGACCTCCATGCGTAAAGCGGTCTCCTTGTTCTGCAACGTAGGAAGCGCCCGCTCACGTACACCAAGCTGTTTTTCCAACTGCTGGCGAGAAGTTTTGTTGTATTGAAATTTAATCGCCATGCTTTATTTCCAGTACTTATCCACCAACTCCTGTTTCATATTTACTTCTGCCGGCTTGAAATGTGCCGACAGCAGCTCCCATGTTTTATCGAGCATCTCCACGGTATTCAGGTTGACGTCGATGGCCATCAGTTGTTTTGAATAATCTTTTGCAAACGACAGCGTCCGCTGGTCATAGTCGGTTAGATCGAACCCGTTTTCCTGCTTGGTTTTTGCGTTGGCAGCATCGGCATAGAGGCGTACGGCGGCGTTCATCACCTGGGGGTGATCTTCGCGCGTTTTCTTACCCTGCACCAGCTGTTTCAGTCGGGATAACGAACGGAAGGGATCCACGACTACCTTGCCCACCTCGCTGTCGAGGCGTAGGAAGAGCTGTCCTTCGGTAATATAACCCGTGTTGTCGGGCACGGCATGGGTGATGTCGCCGCCCGAGAGGGTGGTTACCGCCAGGATGGTGATGGAGCCGCCCGACGGGAACTGGGCTGCCTTCTCATAAATCTTGGCCAGGTCGGAATAAAGCGATCCGGGCATGGAGTCCTTCGAGGGAATCTGATCCATGCGGTTCGATACAATGGATAGTGCATCGGCATAGGAAGACATGTCGGTGAGCAGTACCAGTACCTTTTCGTTTTTGTCTACCGCGAAATATTCTGCTGCCGTCAGCGCCATATCAGGCACCAGCAATCGTTCTACGGCTGGATCCTCGGTGGTGTTCATGAATGAGATGATGCGATCGAGTGCACCGGCGTTGCTGAACACATTCTTGAAATAGAGGTAATCGTCGTTGGTCATCCCCATTCCGCCGAGTATGATCTTATCGGCCTGGGCGCGCAACGCCACAGTCGCCATCACCTGGTTGAAGGGTTGATCGGGGTCGGCAAAGAAAGGAATCTTCTGACCCGACACCAGCGTGTTGTTCAGGTCGATCCCTGCTATGCCGGTAGCGATCAGCTCGGAAGGTTGCTTGCGCCGTACCGGGTTGACGGAAGGACCGCCAATGGCTCTTTCTTCTCCTTCGGGAGTCGGCCCCCCATCAATGGGGTCACCATAGGCATTGAAAAAGCGACCTGCCAGCTGATCGCCCACCCTGAGGGAGGGCGATTTGCCCATAAATATTACTTCGGCATTGGTAGGTACACCTTCGGTGCCCTCAAAAATCTGCAGTGTCACTTCATCGCCCATGATCTTTACTACCTGTGAGAGTCTACCTTCCACCGTGGCCAGTTCATCATATCCTACGTGGGTAGCCTTCACCGAACAGGTGGCCTTGGTGATCTGGGTTATCTGCGTGTATATTTTTTGAAATGCTTTTGCCATAATACCTTGATTTTATTTGTTCACTACCGAATTTTGTTCTACCAGTTCCCGTAATTGCTTGTGATACGCATTGAATTTCTCAGATCCAAATTCTGCATAATTCATCTGTCGTCCGATGTTGATCAGTTCCTTAAAAAACAGGGCCACCTGGTTGAAGTTGTCAAATTCGAAATCGGTGCGACATACATCCACAACCAGATCAAGAATATTTCTCTGACGCTCTATCGGGGTTACCGCATCTACCTCATCAAAAGCATCCTGCTGTAATACGATAAAATCGATCAGCTCTGATTTCCAGAAGGTGATGTGGTACTCCACCGGAACACCGTCATCGCCCAGGATGTTGATCTGTTCGGCTATTTCCTTGCCGCGCAGCAGACGTGTTTTTATTTCACTTACTTTCTCTGTCCAGTCGTTGGCAATGTGATCCGAGATATATCTTTCAAATTCGGGATATTCGAAATACTTGGAGTATGATTCTATCGGATTGATGGCAGGGTAACGTTTCTTGTCGGCACGCTCCTGCTCCAGTGCATAGAAACAACGGGCCACCTTCTTGGTGTTCTCTGTCACCGGTTCCTTGAGGTTCCCTCCGGCAGGTGAGACTGTACCGATAAAGGTGATGGAACCCTCTGCACCGTTATTCAGTGTTACATGTCCGGCGCGGCCGTAGAAGTTGGAAATGGTTGCCGAAAGATCCATCGGGAAGGCATCGGGCCCCGGCAGCTCTTCCAGTCGGTTACTCATCTCACGGAGTGCTTGTGCCCAGCGGGAGGTGGAGTCCGCCATCAGCAGGACTTTCAGTCCCATGGAACGGTAATATTCACCGATGGTCATCGCCGTATAAACCGATGCTTCACGGGCAGCAACCGGCATGTTGGAGGTATTGGCCACGATGATGGTGCGCTCCATCAGCTTGCGGCCGGTGTGCGGATCTACCAGCTCGGGGAACTCGGTAAAGATCTCAACCACTTCATTGGCACGTTCACCGCAGGCAGCGATGATCACAATGTCGGCTTCCGCCTGCTTGGAGATGGCATGCTGCAATACCGTCTTTCCCGTTCCGAAGGCACCCGGGATAAATCCGGTTCCCCCTTCCACAATGGGATTCAACGTGTCGATGGAACGTACGCCAGTCTCAAGCAGCTTGAAGGGCCGGGGCTTCTCTTTGTATTCGGTGATGGCCACCTTCACCGGCCAGCGCTGTACCATGTTGATGGCAGTCTCCCTGCCCTCCTTATCCACCACCACGGCTACAGCCTTGTATATGTTGTAATCGCCTTCATCGACGATGCTTTTTATGGTATAATCTTCCTTCATCACAAAGGGAACCATGATCTTGTGGGGTTGAAAGTTTTCATCCACTTCACCCAGCCAGGAGCCTGACGTAACAGGGTCGCCCACTTTGGCGATCGGCTTGAAGTGCCACAGTTTCTCTTCATCGAGCGGGAAGGTGTAATCCCCTCTTTTCAGAAAAACCCCTTCCATCTTGTCAAGATCGTTCTCCAGACCATCGAGATTGCGTTGCAGAAGACCCGGGCCAAGGACTACCTCGAGCATATGACCCTGAAATTCTACCTCTGCACCAACGGTCAGCCCCCGGGTACTCTCAAATACCTGAATGTTGACATTTCTGCCCACCACCTTGATGACCTCCGCCATCAGTTTGGTTCCATCCAGGTTGATGTATGCAATCTCGTTTTGAGCAACAGGCCCATCCACCTCCACGATAACAAGGTTGGATATGATTCCTTTTACTGTTCCTTTTGTTAACATATGTAATTTTTTATTCTATCGCAAAAAAAGGTTTATCTGCCACAACCGTCTGAAAGCAGGAACTCTGCTCTATCAGGTAGATATGTGATCAGATTGTACAATTTTATAAATCTTCCGGTAGTTTTGTTTCATTTTTCAGATTGCTGATCAGTTCCCTGAACACGCGTTCTCCCTCTTCCGCATTGAGGTGCACCCAGCGTTCCAGGATCTGAAGCTTGCAGAGATAGGCAAAGAGGTATTCGATGTTGAAATAATCGAAAACAGTGTTTTCCTCCAGCCAGTCCCAACGAAATTTATCAAGCCTGCGTTCCCGATCGTATATGTCGGGTTCTTCCGAGATGCGCAGTAGGGTATCGAAGTACTCCAGCTCACGATCAAGGCCAAAGTCACGGGCATGGGCATTCTCTCTGATCACGCGGGCCGGCTTGTTGCCGCCTACGATATATTTGGCTACCTCCATGCCATACTTTCGGGCATAAATAGCCGAAAGCACATTACCGATATTCAGATTGAGCTCAAACCAACCCGACATCAGGCTGTTTTTTACCTCCAGGCCATAGTCCATGTAGAGGGAGGATAGCATATCTTCCCAGAGACGACCTCCGGCGTGGGGGTTTTCCTCATCCAGCCATCTCTTGATGTATGCTTCGAAGTAGGGAGGTACTCTTTTATCCTTCAGTGGTAGTTCTTCCTTAACCTTGGATACAACCTCGATTATCTCATCACGCGAGAGTTTACCCATCAGGTTGAGGGTTCCATTTTTATCTTTCAGCAGGCTCAGCAGGTTATCGTTGTCGTACTTTAGATAATATTTATGCAACAGCTTCCTGTCGTTTTGCTTTAACACCTCATCCAGCATAACCATGTACTCTTCCACTGTGAAGGGGAGCTTCATGCTGTCGAATGTGAAGTCGGGCAGCCCGGCAACAAAATAATAGTATTGGTTCTTGAAGAGCATATGTTAATCCTGAAAAAGCAGTTTTTGTATCCGGGGACGCAGGAACTCTTTGAAGTAGGCGATGAACTCCGCTTCACCGAATTTTACTTTGTAGGAACCATCTGCGGGTGAAAGGGTAAATCCGGTACCCACACCATTCACTGATTCAATCTGTAGGCCGCCATCCAGCAGTTGTTTGGCATTGGAGGCGATGTATGACTCCAGCGCTGCGGTATCACCGGCTCCTATTGTTAAATTCCCTTTATCTGCCCAACTTTTCACCAGCTCCACAATCAGCTGTTGCATGAACGTCTTATCGGCAGTGGCTGCCTTTACGTTCATGGTTGCCAGCTTGTTGGTCACCAGGTTGGTAATCTCCGATCTAAGTGCTGCCGATGATTGGGAGGCGTAAAGTTTCAATTCGGACTCGGTGTGGTTTTTTAATTCTGCGGCTTCTTTTTCTGCCGCCGCAATGATATCTCCGGCTTTTGCTTTTGCCTCATTCAATATTTGTTCCTTCCGCGCAAGGGCTTCTGCTACAATTTTGTCGGCTTCCTCCCTGCCCTTTTCCACACCCTCGGAATAGAGCTTGGAGGTGAGTTCCTGAATTTTGTCCATAGTATGTTGTAATATTTTTAAGTTCCGGGCTTACATTTGATAGCTCTTTTGTAGCGATCTGCTCGCACACTACCCCTCTGATTTGTCGGGTAGTTAAAATGATACACAAAGTTACAAAAAAGAATGTATATCTTTCTCTATTCTTTGTTTCAAAAAGCAAAATGTTTTCTGCCTGCATGGTCTATGGTCGGCCATCGTTTAGCTTTCAGTAGTCAGCTATCAGCTGTCAGTTCTATTGGAGGAATGTTGGTCAGTGCTGCGATTGAGGGGGGAGTGGTGAGTCAGTTTATTCCATATATTTGCCGATTTTCCCACTGATCTGGAGCAGTGATATTTCATACAACTTGGTATTGTATTGCGCGGTGAGGAGACGTTGTTCGGCTTCCAGTAAGCTGTTTTGGGCTTCACGTAGTTCCAGACCGGAGAGATCGCCGATCTTATACCGCTCCATGGCGATCTCGTAATTGAGCTCCGCATTACCGAGGCTTTCAATCTCCAGGCTGGTCAGTTCCATGTTATTCTGATAGGCAATCCACATATTGGCAAAGTCGCTTTGTAGTGCCAGTTTACGCTGTTCCACCTCCAGTTCCCTATTTTGAATGGAGATTTTAGCGTTCTGCTGTTCCCGTTTGCGGTTGAATCCGTCGAAAAGAGTGTATCCCAGTGTCACACCCACTGTAGGACCCCAGCTTCGCTGCCGGTCGAGCGTGCCGCTGTTGTAGTTATAGTGCGTAAAGCCATATCCTCCATCCAGTCGCAGGTAGGGATAGTTGCGACTTTGCAGGTTCTTGAGTTCCAGTTCACTCAGTCGCTTGTTCTTCTCCGTGAGAAGCAGGCCTGTGTTGCGCTGCAGGGTGGCATCGAGCAATTGCTCTTTCGAGAGGGATGCGTCAAACAGGATGGTGGTATCCTGTGCAGCAAAGATACGGTCAACATCTCCGCCCATCATCTCGTTCAACAAGATGCGCGAACGATGCAGTGTCTCATATTGCTGGATCAGCAGGGAGCTGTCGGCATTAAAATACACCCGCGCCTGTTGCAGGTCGAGTCGCGAGAGCGAACCCACCTGATAACGGGCTTCCACGATGCGCAGCCGCTCGCGGGAGAGGGCTACTGCGTATTTGAGGTTACCCAGCCGCAGCTGTTGTTGCACGTAATTGTAATATTCTGCCGTGAGATTGGCAACAAACGTCTCCACTGCCAGGCGTGTGTTTAGCTCTCCGATGGTCTGCAGTTCCTGTAGCCTTTTGTAGTTGGTCTGCACGCGGAATCCCTCAAAGAGTGTCCAGTTGAGATTTACCCCCGCGTCGGTGGTGCCGGTGGTGGCATTGCGTGTCTGCACCGCTTCAGCACCATCGGCCGGAAACTGGTCACTGTTGCTGCTGCGCAGGTTGTATCCGCCATTGAGTGACACTCCCGGTAGGAATCCGGCATTACCTGGTGTGACATTGTTGGCGGAGATCAATGCTTCGTTGCGGGTAATCTGTAAGTCGTAATTGTTTTCCAATCCCTTCTGCAGACATTCCTGCAGGGTCATCACCTCCTGCGACAGCACGAGTGAAGGGAGCAGAAGAGAGGTGAACAATATCGTTTTTATTATTCGTTTATACATTGGGCAATTTTTCTTCTTTTTTCTTCTTTTCTTTTTCTTCCCGGTCGGTGGAGAGATAGATATACATCACCGGCACCACAAACAGGGTGAGCAGCGTGGATATCAGCAGGCCCCCCACCACGGCCGTACCCATGGCAATGCGTCCATTGGCGCCCTCGCCGGTAGCCAGTGCGAGCGGCAAAAGCCCCAGGATGGTCGATATGCTTGTCATGAGGATGGGCCGCAACCGTTGCAGTGAGGCTTCGATGATGGCTTTATGCTTTTTGAGTCCTGCCTGTTGACGCTGATTGGCAAACTCCACAATGAGGATCCCATTCTTGGTCACCAGGCCAATCAGCATGATGATCCCAATCTGGCTGTATATGTTCATGGTCACTCCGAACATCCACATGAACAGCAGCGCACCGAAAAGAGCCATGGGTACGGAGAACATGATCACAAAAGGATCCTTGAAGCTCTCAAACTGCGCCGCCATCACCAGAAAAATCAAAATAATGGCCAGCCCGAAAGCAAACAACAAGCTTGAGGAACTCTCTCTAAAGTTTCTCGATTCTCCTTCCAACGCAGTTCTGAAACTGTCATCGAGCACCTCAGCCGCAATGCGGTCCATCTCTTCGAGCCCATCACCCAGGGAGTAACCCGGTGCCAGCCCGGCTGATAAGGTGGCCGAATTGAACCGGTTGTAGCGATAGAGCTGGGGCGGTGCCACCGACTCTTCCAATTTTACCAGGTTGTCCATCTGGATCATCTGCCCGCTGTTGTTTTTGATATAGATGGTCTTCAGGTCGACCGGCGTATTGCGTTGTTGCCGGTTTATCTCTCCCAGAATCTGATACTGCTTCCCATTCATATAGAAGTAACCCATTCGCTGTCCGCTGAGGGCATACTGTAATGTCTGCCCGATATCGCGGGTGCTGACACCCAGCATGGCTACCTTGTCGCGGTCGATGATGATTCTGGTTTCGGGTTTTGTGAACTTCAGATCCACGTCGGCCATCTGGAAGTAAGGGCTTTGGTTCACCTTCTCCATGAGGGGTGGTATAAACTCCTGCAGTTTCTCAATGTTGGGCGCCTGCAGCACGTACTGTATGGGCATACCGGCACGACGTCCACCGAAGGTGGACTGCTGCTGGACGAATGCACGTGCTGCCGTTTCATTGCGCACGCCGCGTGTAAGCTCCGCCGCGATCTCCATCTGCGTCCGGTCACGCTCGCTCATGTCGGGCAGCACCAGACGCACCATGCTGAAGCCGCTGCGGGTAAATACAATGTTCGACTCCCGCTCGGGTACAATTGAGTCGGCAATGGCCGATATGCGGTCGGTATAATCCCGTACAAACTCAAAGGTTGCTCCTTCCGGTGCTGTGCTACGAATCATTACCTGAGAGCGGTCCTCCAGGGGTGCCATCTCGGCCGGAATGATTCTCCAGAAAAGAACAATCAGCAGGGTGGAGACAATCAGGATGGGCAGGACATACCATTTATGATTGAGGAATGAGAGGAGCCATTTTTCATAAAAACGGTTTATTCCATTAAAGAAAGCCTCCGTTTTATCGTAGAACCTGCTACTTTTTCTTTTTCGTTTCAACAGCTTGGAAGAAAGCATGGGCACGAAGGAGAGGGCAACAAAGGAAGAGATGATCACTGCACCCGATATCACGATACTGAATTCACGAAACAATCGCCCGGTCATTCCTTCCAGAAACACGATCGGGAAGAAAATGGCCACCAATGTAATTGTGGTGGAAACCACAGCAAAGAAAATCTCCTTGGAACCGGTGATGGATGCTTCCCTGGGATCCAAGCCCGACTCTACCTTCTGAAAGATATTCTCAGTCACCACAATCGCATCATCCACCACGAGTCCTACAGCAAGCACTACAGCAAGCATCGATAACACATTGATGGAAAAACCGGCAAGGTACATCACGAAGAAAATGCCGATAAGCGATATGGGAATCACTACTGCCGGAATCAGGGTGACCCGCCAGTTACGGAGGAAGACGAAAATAATGAATACAACCAGGATAAAAGCAATGATCACTGTAGACTGCACTTCCAGAATGGATGCCCGGATGAATTTGGTGTTGTCGAATGCTACATCGAGGATTACATCTTCCGGCAGGTCTTTTTCCATCTGTTCCATGCGTAGTCGCACTTCATCGGCGATGTTGATGTGGTTGGCACCCGGCTGTGGGACGATCACGCAGCTTACCATCGGTACGCCATTCCTGCGGAGGATATTCTGCCTGTTAGCTGCATCCAGCTCCGCATAACCCACATCCCGGAAACGCACGATGCGGAAGTTGTCTTCAATAAGGATCAGATTGTTAAAATCTTCGGGTGTCTGCATCAGTCCCATGGTGCGGATAGATTGCTCTATGTGGTCGCCCTCGATGCTGCCGGCGGGTAGCTCCACATTTTCGCGATCCAGGGCGTTCTTGATGTCCATGGGTGTAATGTTGTAGGCAGCCATGCGAAGAGGATCGAGCCAGAGCCGCATGGCATAGCGGTACTCACCCCATATCTCCACGGCACTCACGTTGGAGATGGTCTGCAGCCGCTCCTTCACGGTGAGGTCGGCAATCTCGGAGAGCTCCAGCAAAGAGCGGAGCGGACTCTGCACGGTGATCTGCATGATTGGATCGGAGTCGGCATCGGCCTTCGAGACCGTGGGTGGGTCGGCATCACGTGGCAGATAGCGCTGCGCTATGGATACCTTATCCCTCACATCGTTTGCCGCCGTTTCCATATCGACACTCAACTCAAACTCCACGGTGATCCGGGAGTTGCCCTGGCTGCTGCGGCTGACGAGCGAGCGGATGCCGGGTATGCCATTGATGTGCTGCTCCAGGGGCTCTGTGATCTGGTTTTCAATCACCTCGGCGTTGGCACCGGGGTAGGAGACCTGCACCGTGATGATGGGATTGTCCACGCTGGGGTACTCGCGTACTGGCAGGTTTGTATAGCCGATCAGCCCGAAGATGATGATGATCAACACCATCACCGTGGCCAATACCGGTCGTTTGATGCTTAGTTCGGAAAAGTTCATTTTCTTTATCAATCTGCGCTGTTAGGAACCATTCGATCAATTCTTACGGGCATGCCGCTGCGGAGCTGCATCACGCCGGTTGTCAGCAGGGTATCTCCCACGGTAAGGCCACTGACGACCTCGACCGAAGAGGAGGTACGCATGCCGGTGGTGATCTCCACCTCTTTGGCTTTTCCATTTTCATAGACATAGGTGATGTCGCGACCCATCTCCTTCACGGTGGAGATGCCGGGAATCACAATGGCGTTGTCGATCTGATCGAGCTTGATGCGGATGGAAGCCGACTGACCCGGCTTGATCCGGCCGTCGGTATTCGCGTAGCGCGCCCGGGCAAAGAGGCTGAGCGTCTGCACATCGAGACGGGACTCCACCGCGTAAACCGATGCGTTATATACTTCCAGATCATTCTCTACCGTGAAGGCGATCTCCGTTCCGGGCTTGATCCTGTTCACGAAATTCTGGGTGAGGGAGAACTCGACCTTCAGGGGCGATATCTTTGTTAAGTTGGCCACCACGACATTGGGTGAGGCATAGGCTCCCTCGCTCACCTGCCGCAAACCGATCATGCCACCGAAGGGTGCCCGCAGTTCTGTCTGCCGGATGCGTGTTTTTACCAGCTCGATGTCGGCTTTCAAAGTCTCCAGCTGGGTGAACACCGACTGGTAGGTTTCCTGGCTGATGGCATCTTTCTCGAGCAAGGTTTGTTGCCGGAACAGCCGGTCTTCGGCCAGTGGGAGCTGTGCTTCCAGTTTTTTCAGCTCAGCCTGCAGGGGAGCATCGTTTACTTTTGCCAACAGGGTGCCCTGCTGTACATAAGTTCCCTCCTGGAAATAAATGTGGGTGATCTTTCCCGATGACTCAAATGTCAGGTCCACTTCCTCATCCGGGAGAAGCACACCCGTGATTCGAAACAGGTTGTTCAGTGTCTGGGGTTGCAGAATGGTGGCGTTGACTACCAGTTCCGACCTGCCGGTACCTTCGGCCGGGGTGCGCTTAATGGAAGCACCATCGGAGTCGTCTGAAGCCAGAAGCTGCTTGATCCGGGGAAAGAAAGCCATCCCCAGAATCAATAGGGCGATGGAGCCAATAACGATGATTTTGCTCTTTTTCGTCATGTCGATAAAACAAATTTGTTCAAATTTACCGATTTAAAACCGACCGGAATGAGTAGTGGCAGTCTATTTTAGTTTTTTTAGTGTTACTTATCGACAAATCGTGCAAAAAAACCGATGAACAGGGCTGTGAGAAAGATTTTAATAACTATTTTTGACGATTCAATCTAATCAATTAACCCAATGGATGTAAAAAGACTATCGTTATTGATCGCAACCTTTATGAGCTGGTTAACTTTCGCTGAAGCCCAGGATTGGGCAAATCTGAATCGTTTCAGAGAAGACAATGAAAAACTTGCCCCTGCCCGCACATGTGACGACAGGGTAGTATTCATGGGGAACTCCATTACCCAGGGGTGGATCGACCGTGTTCCCGATTTTTTTGCCAACCGTCCTTATATTAACCGGGGTATAAGTGGTCAGACCACACCCCAGATGCTGCTTCGTTTCAGACAGGATGTCGTTCAACTCCGGCCAAAGGTGGTGGTGATCCTGGCCGGCACCAATGACATAGCCGGCAATACCGGTCCCTCCACCCTGGAGATGATCGAAGACAATATTTACTCCATGACAGAACTGGCACAGGCTCACGGTATTCAGGTTGTGCTTTGCTCTGTGTTGCCGGCGTACGACTATCCCTGGCGTACCGGATTGGAGCCGGCGCCCAAGATCGTGGAACTGAACAAAAGAATCAAGCGATATGCCGACACACACGGCGTGGTGTATTGCGACTACTTCACTGCCATGGCCGACGAACGCGATGGCCTTCCCAAAGAACTATCTGAAGACGGCGTACATCCCAATCTAGCCGGGTATGCGGTCATGGGACCTATCGTGGAGAATGCAATCGCACGCGCACTTTTGATGTGGAAAGCATTTAAATAGGGGGTGATATTCTTACGCAGACCCCCAACAGTTTTTATGTAACTGTTGGAGGTTTGTGCATTCATTTAATTGCTTTTTTTTATTTTCTTTGGTTTGCAGGCATGTTTTTCTTTCTTCACCGGAGCATCGCACTTCTTACAGATGAATTTCGCTCCATCTTTAACAATCAGGTCCTTATCCTTACAGGCTGTTTTACTCATTTGCGTTGGTTTATCATCAAACAGCCGTAAGGATCATTATGTTTAATCTTTTAGTCCATAAACAGGTATTCTTTCGTATCTCTCAAACCGGGAGCAGAAAAATAAACAGCCAGATTGCCCCGGATATAAACATGCCTGTTAAGGTTTGTGGGGTTATCCACAATGTTCAATGCGTTTTTTAACGTAGTAGTTGAAATACTGACCGGGATCATATTGCTGGTCACCGTCTCATTCATATTATCGGCCAGTGCAATATTGCTTTTCACCTGACCGGTGGTGTCGGTCACAAACTTACTGATGGAGCCGTCAAAAGCTCCAACAATATAACCTTTCACCCAGACATCATTTTTTCCCTGTGCCTCCATTGCCTGTATTACGGTATAGGGATGACTGATGGATCCTTTTATAGCCGGCGGAGCAACTTCGGTGCGGTCGGCAGTGACTGTTTCGGATGGCGGTGTGATCCAGGGGGTGATGCTCCCCGGTTCAATAAGGGCTTTCTCCTCTTCGGTGTAGAGTGTGGCATTCAGGTTGTGCAGGGTAGATGATGCCAATGGATTCGTTGTGACTGTTGCAGGCAGTGTCGATTGATAGACCTGTTCGTTGTCGCCGATCACAAACCATAATTTACTCTCCGATAGATCGCTTCCCGGCAGCAGAATAGCCTCCGCCACTGTGCCATCACTGCTGATACCCAAGGCGATGTCTTCGGTTTCCGGAGAGCTGGTAAGGGTGCCGTTCACCAGGTTGAATGATGCTTTGGTGGGTACGTTGGTGAGAATGACCGAAAGCTCACTCAAGTCGATGTTTCTGTAATGGGTAATCTGCAGCACAATCTTTGAAAGCCGGTGTGAGAAAAGCATGTTCACACTGGGATTGGTCATGTTTTTGGCAGTCACATTGTTTGCGTACATGAGGTCGAGCGCGGCCTGATGCGATTGCACCGTGAGATCAATCGGAATGACGAAATCGGTCAATGCCCGATAGGGATAGTAGGCGATAAAATCGACGTTGGAACCGTTGAATGGCAAATAAATTGCCTGCGACTCATTTTTGGGTGTAAAAATACCGGTTTCATCATATCGATAATGTACGTTCTGAGCCAGGGCTGTGTTACTGAGGGGCACACCCGATTTGATCATATAAATGCCAATACCGTCGTCTTTCTCCCATGTGGAGCCCGAAAGACGCGTCTTCACCCCTTCAATGTCTGCTGTGACCCTGATACACTTGCTTGCCCTAGTAGGGTCAATGGTTTCTCCTTCGCACGCTAAAAAGAGAAGACAGATTAGCGGCAAAATGAAAAATAGAAGTTTCATCATCTTGATAATTAGTTGAATAAAGAAATAATAAAGAATAAAACTTTTCCCAATGCTTCTGCCTGGAGAGTGCAGAATGGTTGCCTTTACATTACGCGCGTCGCATACCGATATATTTGCACCAAAAATTATGAATTATCACTTTTTTCAGGTGCGATCAATCAGTTTACGCAAAAGTTGATGATTAAAAGTTAAGAAGCAATCTATTTAATATAAAGTATTCAAAAAAGAGAGTATATTGCGTTAATTTGTACCGATTATAAATAAAGTATTCGGAAAATATATTTATTTCACCGTATGGAAGATTTAAACAGCTATTCAAGAACAATTACGCAGGATCCCACACAACCTGCAGCACAGGCTCAATTTTATGCATTGGGCTTGCGAGAGGAGGATCTGAAAAAAGCACAGGTAGGTATCGTGAGCATGGGTTACGACGGGAATCCCTGTAACATGCATCTGAACAATCTGGCCCTGGAGATCAAGAAAGGAGTATGGAAACATAGCCTGGCCGGGTTTATTTTTCACACCATCGGTGTGAGTGATGGTATGAGCAATGGGACCGATGGTATGCGTTATTCGCTGGTAAGCCGTGAAGTGATTGCCGACTCGATAGAGACTGTATGTGGCGCACAATATTACGATGCACTGATTGCCGTACCGGGGTGCGACAAGAATATGCCGGGCTCGCTGATTGCCATGGGACGTCTGAACCGGCCGGCCATCATGGTGTATGGCGGTACCATTGCGCCGGGTCATTACAAGGGAGAAGATCTGAATATTGTTTCCGCTTTTGAGGCATTGGGTCAAAAGATTGCCGGTAAGCTCGATGAGAAGGATTTTAAAGAGATCGTGAAGCGAAGTTGTCCGGGACCGGGTGCCTGTGGTGGCATGTACACTGCCAACACCATGGCCGCCGCCATCGAGGCGATGGGAATGAGCCTTCCCTACAGCAGCAGTAATCCAGCCATCAGCAAAGAGAAGAGGCAGGAGTGTCTGGATGCGGGAAAGTATATCCGTTTGCTCTTGGAAAGAGATATCAAGCCGAGAGACATCATGACCCGCAAAGCATTTGAAAACGCAATCACCCTCGTAATTGCCCTGGGAGGAAGCACCAATGCCGTGCTACACCTGTTGGCCATGGCACGCACTGTGGAGGTGGAGCTAACACTGGGTGATTTTCAGTCTTTTAGCGACAGGGTGCCGCTGATGGCCGATTTCAAGCCGAGTGGAAAATACCTGATGGAAGATCTGCACAAAAAGGGTGGGGTACCGGCGGTGATGAAGTATTTGTTGCAAAAAGGGATGTTGCATGGTGAATGCATGACGGTGACCGGACAAACTATCGCAGAAAATCTGGCGGACATTCCTGATCTTGATTTTGAGGAACAGGATATCATCCATCCGCTTGAAAAGCCGCTGAAACCTACCGGTCACCTGCAGATTCTATACGGCAACCTGGCCGAGCGGGGAAGTGTTGCCAAGATCAGCGGCAAGGAAGGAGAGCGGTTCGATGGACCTGCCCGTGTGTTTGATGGGGAGAAAGATCTCATTGCCGGAATTGCCAATGGTCGTGTCAGAGCGGGCGATGTGGTGGTAATCAGAAATGAGGGACCGCGGGGTGCTCCCGGTATGCCGGAGATGCTCAAGCCCACTTCTGCCATCATTGGCGCCGGGCTGGGTAATTCGGTCGCTCTGATCACCGATGGTCGTTTCAGTGGCGGCACCCATGGATTTGTTGTCGGTCATATCACCCCGGAGGCATTTGAAGGGGGATTGATCGGTTTGGTGGAGGACGACGATCTCATTGTGATTGATGCGGTGAACAACAGCATCAATGTGAAAATAACGGACGAAGAAATTGCAAGGCGACGCGCTTCCTGGATAAAACCTCCGCTGCGCGTAACAAAAGGCATCCTCTACAAGTATGCCAAACTGGTAAAGGATGCCTCTCAGGGATGTGTCACCGACGAAGACTGAAAATCAGGAATCAGGGTTCAGGGTTTAGGAATCAGGAGTTTCCCGTCAAGTGGTAAGTGCCCGAGCCCAATTCAATTTCAATGGCGGTATCGGTCTGGTTGACGCTTCTCACGCCTTCACCTGCCGGTGTGGTGATATGCATCTCGCGTGGTAGCCTGACGACGGCCGATGTGTTGGCGGGGATTGATATCTCCCAGTCAAAGCTATCGCCTGTTTTCGACCATTCACTTTTTATCTCCCCATACACGGAGTGATAGGATGCTTTTACATGGGATAGTCCTTCCGGAAACTTTGGTTCCATGAGGAGCTTCTTGTAAGCTACACTGCCCGGATGGTTTTTAATGCCGGCCAGGTCTTCGTAATACCAAATAAGCAGGTCGCCCAATAACATGACATGGTTACCTGAGTTCATTGCCGGATCGGCCGTATCACCGTTCCAGAGTTCCCAGATGGTGGTGGCTCCTTTGTCAATCATATAACCCCAACTTGGGTAGGTGGTGTTGGTGGCTATTTTGTAGGCAAGATTCACGTTGCCGTGTTGTGTGAGACCCCGCATCAGCTGCTGGATGCCCAGTACGCCGGTGCTGACGTGCCCGCCGAAATCGACCTCTGTTTTCTCTACGATGTTCCCGAAGAGAGCGGCTTCGTATCCTTCCGGCACCAGGCCCAGCTGCAGTGAGAGGATGTTGGCGGTGACGGTATTGTTGTCGTACCTCGCAGAATCCGTGTTGAAGTAGGTGCGGTTGTAGGCATCCCTGATTTTTTCGGCCAGCTCCTGGTATCCCGGAATGTCGTCCCGGTTGCCGGTGAGTTCCGCAAATTCAATCATCAGGTTCAGTAGGCTGTAGTACATGGTTGTGCTCAACACCGGTCCTGCAGTTTTACGCGACGGATCCTGAGAATGAATGAGTTCTTGTGATTCAGGAGGCATGCACCAGTCGCCATAGGTATCTTTCGTGATGATGTAATCCTGCATCGATACCTGCTGAATACGTTCCAGGTAATGCTTCATGGATGCATAGTGCCGGAATATGGGCGCTGTGTCGCCATACTGTTGCCACAGCATCTTTGCTCCGTAGAACCAGGCTGCCGGCCAGGTCACGTCATCGTTGTAGATGGTCCAGTAGCGGGGTGATACCACCGAGACGCTTCCTTCGGGACTTTGAGAATCTTCGATATCCTGCAACCATTTGGCATAGAGATGTGCATTGTTGAATACAAATGCTTCACCGAAGCAGCCCGTTGCACGGTCACCCAGCCACCCTTGTCGCTCATCACGCTGGGGGCAGTCGGTGGGCATCCCCCGGTAGTTTCCCCGGATGCCCCAATAGGCATTTTTAAATATCCGATTGATAATTTCATTGTTTGTCTCAAAACTTCCGGTCGTTTCCATTTGATCGTAAATCACCCTGCCGGTGAAGTTTTGCAATGCCGGTTTTTCTGCCAGTCCGGTGATTTCCACGAAGCGGAAGCCATGATAGACGAATGAGGGTTCCCAACTGAATATGCCATCTACGGATGGAATATACCGATCGGTCACCTTTGCACTGCGTATGTTGGCGAGGTAGAGGGTGCTGTCGGGGTTCAGCAGTTCGGCAAAACGAAAAGTCACAGGTTGATCCTTTTTCCCTTTTAGGTTTGCCATCCGCAGCCAGCCCACCATGTTTTGTCCCATATCGAGAATATATCGACCATCGGTCAGTTCGGTGATTCCTGCGGGAGCAATCTCTTCCATGACCCTTATGTTGGGATTGGGCTGGGCGGTAAGTTCACCCCCCGGCTCTGCCATCAGATCGACTGCCTGCCACTGACTGTCATCGAATGCTGTCCTGTTCCATTCTTTTATTTCCAGTCGCGCATCATACTCCTCCCCGTCGAACTCGTTGTTGGCAATGATGGGACCTTTGGAGGTCACCTTCCAGGATGCATCACTCACGATGAGGTCCGATGTGCCGTCGCCATATTCCACTTCCAGCTGCGCCAGCAGGCGAGGAAGTCCGAACAGTTGTGTTGCCGACTCTCTCATGCCAAAATAGCGTCCGTTGCCCAGTTTCACGGCCAGCAGATTTTCGCCTTTTTTAGCGAGCGATGTGACATCGTACACGTTGTAGTAAACCCTTTCAGGATACCAGGAGACGGTGGGTGCAAACACATCGTCCGACACCTTGTCCCCATTCAGGTAAGCTTCGTAGTTGCCCAGCCCCGAAATGTAGAGCATGGCCCGTTTTACCTGCTTTCCGGCGGTGAAAGGCTTGCGCAGGTAACGGGCAGCCAATCGTGTATTTTCCTTTACTGTCTCTTCCGGGTTGGAGAGTGAATCTTCACCGATCCACTGTGCCTGCCACTCCGCATGATCGAGTATGGCCATGCTCCAGTGTCCGGTACTGCTCCAGGCTGTCTCTCCCTTGTTGGTGATCACCTTTACCCGCCAGAAATAGGCATTGCGTGATTGAAGCTTCTCACCGGCATAGGGTATCAGCACCGACAGGTCGCTTTCGACGACACCGGAGTCCCACAGCAGGTTCTGTTCCTTCTTCAGGTCCTTTTCTGAACCGGCAACCTGAATTTGATAGCTTAGCTGTACCACATCGGACAATGCCGATCTGATTTGCCATGAGAAACGCGGCTGGGTGTCTGCCACACCATCCGGATTTTCCTGCATTTCCACTCTCAGGGAGGTTGCTTCTGTCTGTGCTTTCCCGCATCCGGTCATCAGTATGATGGATAGGAGACCGATTAATAAGTAAATGTTCTTCATACGTTTTTTTTATTTACGTTTTTTTTAGAATGACTGAATTTTCGTAATTGAATAAATTGGGTAAGGCAAAAATATGCTGTCAGGAAAACGGTTTTCAATTTGAAAATTGATACGTTCCTGCATCAATCTCAAACAAAATGTATCCTTTCTTTTTATCCTTCCGCCTTGACAGGCCGGAATCCTCCTTCACCTTTTTACCGGCTTCATCGGGAAACCACACCGTAGCGTGACAGTTGGGAGGGACGGTTACCTTCAGTGTCAATCTTCCTTTTGTGCGTTTCCAGGAGGAGCGGATCAGACCCGCCGGTGAGTCGAAATCTGCATGTGCCCATGAGACCTGCGATTCGGTCAGCTGGGGTATCCTGATATGAAAATTCCGGTAACCTGGTGTCACGGCATCCTTGCGTATACCTGCCACTCCGTCTACATACCATGCGCCGGGAGAGAGATAGGAGCTGTGCAGGAGAGAATGTCCAGGAAGATCTTTCTCCCACATCTCCCAGATGGTGGTGGCACCATTCTCCCGCATATAACCCCAACCCGGATAAGTTGTTTGTGATGTCATGGAGAATATCAGGTCATCACGACCCTCCTCGCGCAGCACTTTAAAAAGCATGGCACCACCAGTTATACCCACATCGATATGCCCCTTCTGGCGGACAAGGATCTCCTTTTCCAGTCTATCCATGACGTTGACACGCTCTGCCGCCGGCATGATATCGCCGTAAAGTGCAGCAGCCAGACTTCGCATGGTTCCGTCGGCATAATTGTGATCATCGTGATGATAGTATTTATTGTGAATCGCTTTGCTGGCTGCTTCCGCCTGAAGTTGCCATTCTTGCGCCTCTGTGGTTTTGCCGATCAGGTGGGCGATCTGTGCCGCTGTTTTCAGGTTATAGATC
Source organism: Bacteroidetes bacterium GWC2_46_850 (assembly GCA_001768325.1). Taxonomy (GTDB): domain Bacteria; phylum Bacteroidota; class Bacteroidia; order Bacteroidales; family Dysgonomonadaceae; genus Proteiniphilum. The sequence goes on from MENQ01000024.1 coordinate 336,982, forward strand.
CAGTAACAATTATTAAAAAAGAGGTTTTCATCGGAGTGATTGTTCATCCCAGCGGCTGTTGCTCCCGGCCAGAGCCAGTCTCCCAGAAAATCCCACTCTCCGCCATACCGTTTCAGCATGTTGTTTTCAACGTGTGAATCCAGAAAAGACAGCCATCCTTTGATCATGTCGAAATTCTCTTCCAGTACATCCCTGTCGCCGTGGTATTGGTACATAAACCAGGGGAGCGTGACCACAATGCCACCCCAGGCGGGTCCTCCCCCACCGTGATAGGTGGGTGCTGTCTGCGGCAGAATACCTCCGCCCAGATGACGGCCGCTGCCCTCATGCCTGCGGGCCCAGTCGGTGTTGTTCATGTTGCCCACCATCGGCTCGGTGCCCTGTACATCGCGCCAGTCCTCCAGCCATTTGTTGTAAAATGCTCCCAGCTTGTAGTTGAGCAGTCCCGTTTCGGAAGTGGCATGCGCATCACCCCCATAACCAAATCGTTCCCGCTGGGGGCAGTCGACGATATATCCGCCGAGCGACAAATTTTCAAAGGTCCATTTTACGGTGTTGTAGATCCAGTTCTGCAGTGAATCGGAACAAGAAAAGGTGGTTGCATCTTCAAAACCGGTGCGCACCATCCACCCTTTGATATCCATCTTACGGGGAGGAGATGAAGCACCCTTGATGGTGATCCAGCGGCCCGACATGTAGTTGAATCGGTTCTGAAAGATACCCTCACCTGAAGGATCCATCACATAGGCACTCTGCAGGTTGAAGGTCATCTCCTCCTGTTCTCTTTCAGAGTACAAAAAACGGATCGTATCCCCGGGATTTCCTTTTACCCGGATCGCTGTTATCCCAGCAAAGTTAACTCCCATATCCACCCGGAAGGATCCATCGGGGCGACTTTCGATGGCGATGGGTTGAATTTCATCCAGTATTCGATTGGTTTCCACGCGTTGTGAAGACAAGGTAAGGGCAGGTGTAAAAATCTGGGCAAAATCCCAGGTACGATCGTCGAAGGTGGACAGATTCCATCCATCTATTTCCTTGTTGGCATCCCATATCTCGCCTCCGTAGCCTCCCACGCCAAATCCCCAGTTGCCGGTCAACATATTGGGGCTCGGATGGGTTTTCCAGCTTTCATCGGTCACAATGCGGTTGATTTTTTCTCCTTTTTCATCAAAGAGATCGGCCTGCGCAATCACGATGGGTGCACGTGGTTTGTCGGCAGTAGCATAGGGTGCATAAATGGACCAGGAAGTTCCCAGCCACAAGGCGATGACATTATCGCCCTGCTGCAATGCAGACGCTATATCATAGGCTATATAGCGAGCTCGTTTGGTATGATCGGTGACGGCCGGCGCCAGCAGGTGATCGCCCATTTTCTGCCCGTTTACATATACCTCGTGATACCCTACCGACGCCACAAAGAAAGTGGCCTTAGACGGTTTCTCCTTTAAACGGAATGTTTTCCTGAACCAGGGATCTGGCATCTTGTTGGACCCCTCTGCCGGATCATATGCTTCTCCCGTGCCGATCCACTTTGCCGTCCACTCATCCTGCGAAAACAAGCCGGTACTCCACGCAGATACTTCACTGAAACCTGATTCATTTCCTCTTTCATCTTTTACCGACACCTTCCAGCAGTATTGACGATCCGATTGCAACGGTTTGCCGTTGTATTTGATCAGCTGCATGGCATCTGACGGCACCCAGCCTGAGTCCCACATATCGCCGCAGTGGCTGTCAAGTTGTTGCCGTGAACCGGCGACCAGAATCCGGTAGGCTGTCTGCCGTTGTCCATGGGCAGTCTCTTTTGTGGCCTGCAGCTTCCAGCTAAAGCGGGGTTGCTCCACATCCAGTCCGGAAGGATTTGTCAGATATTCGCAGGTGGGTTGTATCGGGGTGATGCTGCTGTTGTAACTGCTACCTTGCGCATATGCACCAAACGTAACAGTGATGATCAGCATGCATAGGATGCTTTTTATTCGTGTCTTCATCGTTATGATTAATTGCTGGGGTTATACAATTGGGGCATCCAGACCCGGAAGAAGGGAAAGCCGTTGATGGTATTCCCTGCCGATGCATAATCGCAAAAATGTACCGTTACCGGTTTGGCTCCCTGTTCCGTATAAGATTCTGGAATGAAATCGGCAGAAAAAAGCATCCACATATTCGCGTCGGATGTCTCCCGGCACGTTACATCAACAGTTCCATCCTCATTCAGTACCGGGGCCAGGATAGCTTCAAGTGCGGGATTACCCAGCCGCTCATCCCTGGTTAGCAGAACCGGGCCACGAGTGACGGCTACATATTCCGGCTGGTTACCCATCCGGTGCACCTTTCCCTTCATCTCAAGTTCAACTGAAATCCGGTCGTCGTTTTTCCAGTTGCGGGTCAATCTCAGGTAATCGCCCGGCGTTACCTTTTCTGTTGTCATCCCGTTCACAGATACGATGGAGGAGCTGCTCCATGCGGGAATCCGCAAGGCGATCTCCATCTGCTCATCTTTGGGCAGCTCCAGCATAATCTCGATCTTGCCCGACCGTGGATAGTCGGTTTTCTGAACTACCCCGATGGTTTGATTACCGGGTGTGTGCAGCCGGTAGGTGCCATCGATATAAAAATTGAGCGAGATGCCCTGCACCGACTGCATCACGCTGGTGTGGGGGATTGTGAAGAGTCCCCTTGGCCCGCTTGCGTTGCAGCAGTTGAGTCCCATGCCACACTGTTCCGATCCTTCCAGCCGCTGTCCGGCGAGGGGGGTATATTTAGCCCAATCGGAGCCATCGGGGCGCATCGCCCCCAGTAGTGCATTGTAAAAGGTTTGTTCGATGGCATCGGCATACTTCGCTTCTCCCGTCAGGCGTAGCAGCTGCTGGTTGAATTTGATCCAGGTGACGGTGACACAGGTCTCCTGGTAATGTGCGATGGGCATTGTCTGTTTCTCTTTTCCCGAAAACCAGGCTTCCATCGCGGAGCCGGAGCCGGCTATATTTATTTCACTCTCTGTGATGCTTTGCCATGTTTGTTCGGCAGCCGTTTTATATGCTTCTTTTCCCGTTATCCGGTATAACTCAAGCAGTCCCTCATAGCAGGACATCATCTCATAAGCTTTCTGTCCCTGTTCCCATCCGTACCAGCTTTTCTCGGGTTTGGGAAAGCGTTTTCCCACGGGGACAGCAGCCCTGGATATCAGTTGAGGACCCTCCGGTGTTTCCCATTGTCGGACAATCTCTTCGGCGAACGCCAGGTATTTTTGATTTCCTGTTCGGTTGTAGAGTTGACATATTGGTTCCAGCACCGATGATGCAGCCATACCCCGATGGTTTCCCATCTGGACGATATTCGCATGTTGTTCCCCGAGTTCCCGAATCAGGAAATCAGCCCCACGGGTGGCTGCTTCCAGTGCTTTTTTGTCTTTTGTAATATCGTAGTAGGCTATCAAGCCAAGCATGGAATATTTTCTGCCCCAGATATCCCACGCTTTCAGCCGGCTTTCCGGTGCGTAGTTTCCAATATAACCGTCGGGTGTTTGGGTAGCCATTAACCCCTCTGCCGCGCTTTTTAACTTTGCATGGAGCATGGGAGAGGGATTGTACTGATAGGCAAGTGCTGCAGAAGTGAACCATTTTCCCCAAAATTCACCCTGCCAACAGCTGTGTTCATCCCGTACTGTGAATGGTTCAACGAGCCTTTTCACATCTTGTGCCAGGATGCGATTGTTGTAGGAGGCATCAAATTTCCCTCCTACATAGCCATTCACTTCCACGCTGGTTGCCACCGAAAGTTTATCCTTTGCCTTTTGTTGCGGAGCTGATTGTTGTCCGTTGGCGGTCAGGGAGATGCACAGCAGGACGGTGATGGATGCCTGTGGCAGTTCTGTTATAGAGAGTACCCTACATTTCATTATGTTTTTCAGTTTCATGTTTTTCAAAAGTTAAGCGTATTACAATTTTTTATATTGTGTCTCTGAATATCAATATATGGGATCCGGACGGCAGCTTTATGATGCTGTTTCCCTTCTGATCACCCTGTATTCTTTTCATCCTGTTCGGAATGATTTCAGCATTTTCCGCCAGATACAGTGTAGCACTGCTGTTTGCTGGTACAATCACCTCATAGATTATCCGATCATTTTCCCGTTTCCAGCTGGATTTGATCAGCCCATAGGGTGATTTATATTCCGCGTTGAAATGTTGCAGATCTTTCTCAAAGTGGGGGCGTAGGATGATGTGTTTGAAGCCGGGCTGTT
>MENQ01000025.1 GCA_001768325.1 Bacteroidetes bacterium GWC2_46_850
ATAGTGAAATTATGCTTCAATATCCGTGATATTGCGAACATATTTTCAATTGACAGAATAATTTACATTCCTCAAAAAAACCTGCGGTTTTCTGCAATTTAGAAAAACAGGGTTATCGGAGAGGACTCAACAAACAAACCGAAAGAAACAGGATGATGTTGTTACATTATTTTTAAGATTCTGTTTTTTCACGAAATTATTTGAGAGTCACAAGAATTCCTCCCTCAAGGACAAACGTACAATAAAAATCCCATGTAAAGCTTATTGGAAAAAACGAATGAACAGTACGAAAAATAATAGAAACGGGAGAAAATGAAGTTAAAGATAAAATGAATATATTTGCATATCAAAATCAGAATCAATCAAACACTGCAATAAAAAATCAACATTTTAATGAGCCACATGCATGAATAGTACTGCCAAATACAGGTTCACAATCATTGTTCCTGTGTATAACGAAGAAGAAAACATCTACACGTTGGAAGAAAAGTTGAAACAGTTTCTACCCCACGCCATTCTCTCTGCCTGTGTTTTGTTTGTCAACGACGGTTCAAAAGACGACAGCCTGCACAGAATAGAAGAAATATGTTCCCGAAATAGTCATTTCTTTTATCTCAGCCTCGACAGAAACGGGGGGCTGAGCGCAGCCCTGAAGGCCGGCATCGACTTCTGTTTTTCGGAGTATGTAGGATACATGGACGCCGATTTGCAAACGGATCCGGATGACTTCAATCTCTTGCTTCGGGATATCCGCGATTATGAAATGGTAACCGGTATAAGAGCAAACCGGAAAGATTCGTTTTTCAAAAATCTTCAATCGAAAATTGCCAACGGATATCGCCGGATGATGACAAATGACGGTGTTGCAGATACAGGTTGTCCTTTGAAAGTGATGCAGACCGATGTTGCCAAACGCATCCCTTTTTTCAATGGGATGCACCGTTTCTTGCCTGCATTGATTCTGCTCCAAAACGGGAAGGTGAAGCAGACACCCGTGCGTCACTATCCACGTGTGGCCGGCACATCGAAATATCATCTTTGGAACAGGCTTGCTGGACCGTTTATCGACTGTTTCGCTTACCGTTGGATGAAAAAAAGATACATCAACTATCATGTGAATGAACAAAACCTGGATTGAATATGCAGGGAGATAATGTTTGGATCTTTGCGCTCGGATTTCTGGCACAGCTTTTTTTCTCAGCCCGCATTCTGTATCAGTGGATCGCTTCCGAAAGAGCGGGAAAGGTACTCTCACCACCAGCTTTCTGGATTCTGAGTATCGCTGGCTCATATCTGCTGTTTATCTACGGAGTGCTGCGAAATGATTTTGCAATTATACTCGGCCAGTTTATCTCCTATTTTATCTATCTCTGGAATCTGAAGATGCAGGGTCAATGGAAGAATATTGCAGGCTTCATCAAAACAGTGCTGATCCTGACTCCCTTGGTGGCAGTTGGAATTATGCTTCGTGACACATCCGGCTTTACCGACACTTTTTTCAATAACAAAGATGTACCGTTATGGCTGTTGATTTTCGGATCTGCAGGACAAATCATATTCGCTTTGCGTTTCATTTATCAGTTCTTCTATTCGGCAGTCCGGCATGAATCAACACTTCCAGTCGGTTTTTGGATCATCAGCCTGGTCGGTTCTTCCATTATCATCGGCTACGCTCTTTTTCGGAAAGATCCGGTGTTGATTCTGGGACAATCATTTGGATTTGTGGCCTATATCAGAAATATAATGATTGCTTATAAAAGCAGAAAAATCACAGTCTATGAAGAGTAAGTATATTTATTTGATCTGGTTCGTTGCGCTGCTGCCGGCCATGATTTTGCGTGACTATACACCCAACAACGAGTTGCGTTACCTGAGTATTGTGGACGAGGCGTTGCAGCACGGGAGCATCTTCACATTTACCAATCAGGGTGAAATATATGCGGACAAGCCCCCACTCCACTTCTGGTTGATGATGGCTGGAAAACTTATCCTGGGAGAACATCGCATGTGGTATTATTCACTGTTGTCTTTTATTCCCGCGCTGATAATTCTGACAACCCTGTCGAAATGGATTCGCCGGGAGGAGGAGATGAACAAGGAAACCGAAAATGACGGAATAACGGGCAAGTGCAGCAGAAAGGGAACCACAGCTTCGCTGATGTTGATGACCAGCGGACTGTTTATCGGCGCCGCGTTAATAGTCCGTATGGATATGCTGATGAATATGTTTATTGTTTTGTCACTGTATTCTTTTTACCAGATGTACAAAGGAGAAAACACCAGGCAAAACAGCCTGCTTTTTCCTGTGTATGTTTTTCTGGCGCTTTTTTCAAAAGGGCCGTTGGGGCTTTTGATCCCTTTCGTCACCACCGTCACATTCTTGATTTACAAAAAGAAATTACCGGATTTTAAAAAATATTGGGGATGGAAGAGTTTCCTGATTATTCTGGCAGGCTCCGTGGTCTGGTTTGCCGGTGTATATATTGAAGGAGGCAACGATTACCTCAATAACTTACTGGTCCACCAGACTGTGGGACGCGGAATTGACTCATTTCACCACAAAGAACCTTTTTATTATTATCTGATCTCCATATGGTACACACTGGCTCCCTGGTCTCTTCTGGTGATCGTCCTCTTCATCGGGGCATTGATAAAAAAAAGAATAAACAGTACGCTGGAACAATTTTTTGCCGTCATGATCCTGTCAACCTTTGTTTTGCTTTCGGTCATCAGCTCTAAAATAGCCATCTATTCGCTGCCGGTCGTCCCCTTTTTCATTTTTCTCACGGTGTTGCTTTTCAACAAATTCGATATGCAAAACCGATGGATTAAACTGTTGGTGGCCATTCCGGCTGTTATATTTGTTCTTGCAATGCCGGGAATCATCTATTTGAGCAGTACAGCGGACATGCAATATCTGTCGAATCCATTCATTTATGCAGGAGCAGGGGTAATCACGCTCACCGGATTGTGCATTTTCTGGTTTCTTTATCGGGAAAGTGATACCTTCCGCGCAATACACACACTGTCGGTGGGCCTTTTATTGGCTGTTTTTATTGTCGGCTGGTCTTTGCCGCAGATAAACAACAGGCTTGGATGGGGCGAGCTGTGCGAAAAAGCAGTGGAACTGTCTGAAGCACACAATATTTCCAACTATTGGGTATATCACATAAAGCGTGCTGAAAATATGGATGTTTACCTTGGAAAAGATATCATCAAAGTAGAGAAAGAAGATATCCTGAATAAACCGTCCGACAACAAGATACTGATGTTGCGGGCCAAGGATATCAAAAACGATCCTGAAATAGGCGTTGCCGTGTCAAACAAGGAGCAATATCAGATAGGGGATCATACTGTGGTTGTTTTAAAGGGAGCATCATGAAAATATTGGTTACGGGATCAGCCGGATTTATCGGATATCATGTGGTACGGGAATTACTAAATCAGGGATATTCAGTCACGGGTATCGATAACATCAACGCGTATTATGATGTGCGACTGAAATATGCCCGACTGAAAGAGACAGGCATTGAAGAGCGCAACATAAAACCCGGTGAATGTGTGCAAAGTGCTATTTTTGATTCGTATCAGTTTGTAGAGATGGATTTGAACGACATGGAAGCCTTGAATGATCTTTTTGCAAAGGAACATTTTTCACATGTCGTTCATCTTGCAGCACAGGCCGGGGTGAGGTATTCACTGCAAAACCCGTTTGCCTATATTCACTCCAACATAACCGGATTCATGAACATCCTGGAAGCCTGTCGCCACAATCCGGTAAAACATCTTTTATATGCCAGCTCCAGCAGTGTGTACGGAGACAATACCGACACTCCATTCAGCGAGTCCGACAATACCGATCGCCCGGTAAGCCTCTATGCAGCCACAAAAAAAGCGAATGAATTGATGGCTTACTCCTATGCCAGGCTTTATCATATTCCGGCCACCGGTATACGTTTTTTTACGGTGTATGGACCCTGGGGACGCCCGGACATGGCTCCTTCCCTGTTCATGACGGCCATTCTGAAAGGAGAACCCATCCGCCTCTTCAATCATGGGAACATGGAGCGGGATTTCACTTTTGTGGATGACATCGTGACGGGAATCCTGAAAATTATTCCTTCACCCCCATCGATAGAGACGCCGCACGCAATTTACAATATGGGCTGCACTTCACCGGTTAAACTGACTGACTTCCTTGCTGAAATAGAAAAAGTAGCAGGCAAAAAAGCAATCGTAGAAATGACGGGAATGCAACCGGGAGATGTTGTCTCCACCTATGCCGATACAACGCGCCTGAAGAAAGATTTCAATTACCAACCCTCCACACCGTTAGAAACGGGAATTCAAAGATTCTATCAGTGGTTTAATGGATATTATTATGGAACTTGATAAATCTTTCTCTCGGCTTTGTCCCTCTGTCATCTTCTATTCTGACATGTTTTTTATGTATGGTAGACTCATTAAATTGTTAAATCCATAAAATGATTCGGCATTGCTGCTTAAAAACTTTGCTTTTTCTTCTTCAGACAGCTGATCAGATTTCAGCACAAAATCGTACGACATCCTGTAGGTGATCGCCGTGATGGTTCTCGGATAATCGGATCCCCACATCAGTTTTTCGATGCCGACCATGGAGGCGGCCTCTTTTATGGCTGTCACCGCACCTTTAAACGGATAAAACTCATCGTTAAACAACCAGGTGATACCCCCCGACTCTATCATTACATTGCTGTTCAGGGCAAGTTTTATCTGCTCTTCCCACCTGGGACGACTAACCATGCCGAAATGGCCAATGGCAATCTTTAAGGCGGGAAATTCCCTGATTATTTCTTTCATCTCGGCTACCTGTATGGCGCCATCGGCCAGGTCGATCGACAGAATGATCTGCTGTTCCTCCATCATTCCGAAGACTCGCATCAAATCATCTGTAGTCAGATACACCCTTCTATCGGGCAACAGAAATCGGTTTGCAGGCAGTTTGATCGCCTTGAAACCTTGTCCGATCAATCGTTCGGCATGTTGTAAATATCCTTCTTCACGAACATCAACCATACCACAACAGAGAAACCTGTCGGGATATTTCTGCTGTACCTCAAGCAGGTAATCGTTCTGTAGTCCGTCTATATACTCCTGGGTGATGACAGCTGCGGAAACCTGTGCGTAATCCATATTGGACAAGAAAACCTCAGCACTGTTTCTGCCATCAATCATGAAAGGTGGCAACATCTGACGGATCTCGCCCATGAACATGGATTTTCCGTTGTCGATGGTTCTTATTTCCTGCCCCTCCACCACAGTATCCTGCCTGAGCCACAAATGGGCGTGGGCGTCGATAATTTTCATTTCCATCATCTAAAATCCGGATTATTTAAAACGCAATAAATATTCTGAACACTTTTCCCGGGTTATCCGACCAGGTGGTCATCGCCTCTTCTGCTTTTTCGGGTGGATAAATGCCGCTGATCAAGATATCAGGTATCTCGTTCCGTTTCACATACTCCATCACCGCACGGAAATCCTCCGGCAGCGCGTTGCGTGAACCTCTTATGTCCAGCTCCTTGGAGACAAAATATTTTGTTTCGAAAGCCACTTCTGATTTGGCATAACCGATACATACCACCCTGCCGGTAAAGGCCACTTCGTCTACAGCCATACGGTATGTCGCAGGAGCGCCCACGGCCTCTATCACGACGTCGGGCCCCATGTCACCGGTGATCTCCGAAAGGCGTGCGTGTACATCCTCCGTGGCGGAGTTGATCGTGTAGACGGCTCCCATCCTTTTTGCAAGCTGCAGCTTCTCATCATCCACATCCACGGCAATAACCCGTGCACCGCGCAGTGCGGCACGTACCAGTGCTCCGATGCCTATCATGCCGCAACCTATCACCATCACGACATCCAGATCGGTCACTGCAGCCCTCGATACAGCATGAAAGCCTACGCTCATGGGTTCAACCAGGGTGAAATTTCTTTCTGAAATCGCATCGTCTGCAATCACCTTTTGCCAGGGAACAACGATGTATTCGGACATCGCTCCGTCGCGCTGAACACCCAATGTCTGATTGTACCGGCAAGCATTGGGCCTACCGTTTCTGCAGGAGGAACAATGTTCGCAGTTGGTATAGGGATTTACCGTACAGCGCATACCCTTCCTGAGGGTTTCTGGAACGCCTTCCGTGACCGCTTCTACCGTTGCACTGATCTCATGACCGGGTACAACGGGAAGCTTTACCATCGGATTTTTACCCAGGAAGGTGTTCAGGTCTGATCCGCAAAAACCCACATACTTAATCTTCAGTAAAACTTCTCCCTTTGTTGGCTCCGGTTTTGCTTTTTCAACGACTCCTATTTTTTTGATATCTGATATATTGATTGCCTTCATCATGTTTTGTATTAACTGTTTAACCATGTATCCCTGAAGCGGGGCTCTAAGATCTCTTTTACCTCATTAAGCAACTCCTCATCCATGGGTTCGGATGCCCATGCTATATTTTGAAGTACCGATGAGGAACGTGTGGTACTGAATAGGGTTGTCGCAATACGTGGGTTTGATATGGAATACTGTACAGCCAGTTTTTCGATGCTTTCTCCCCTGCTTTTGCAATGCTGAGCCGTTTTTTTACATACGATCTTTAACTGCGCCGGTGCCGGATGCCAGTCGGGTGCACCTCTATCCGTCAGCAATCCCATAGAAAAAGGGGATGCATTGATCACACCCACCTCATGTTGCTCAAAGAAATCAAGATAGTCTGTCAGCGCATCGTCGTTCAGCGTATAGTGACAGAACGATAAGATGCTTTCCACAGTACCGGGAGGAACATGCTCAATCACGTACACAAAATGGCGCAAGGTCAGGTTGGTGATCCCCACATGTTTCACCACTCCCTTTTCTTTCAGATCTACCAATGCGGGTAATGTCTCACGACAGACAAGATCCAGATCGGCAAACTCAATATCATGCACGTTGATCAGATCAATATAATCCACATGCAACCTTTCCATGCTTTCATAAACGCTCCGCGTGGCTCTGCCGGCTGAGTAATCCCACCTGTTTTGGCCATCTTCTCCATAGCGCCCCACTTTGGTGGAGAGGTAGTACCGGTTCCTGTCGATCTCCTTTAACGCCTTTCCCAAAACATTCTCCGCTTTAAGATGGCCGTAATAGGGCGAAACATCGATAAAGTTGATGCCATGATCTACAGCGGTGTGCACAGCCTGAATCCCTTCTTCCTCTCTCAGGGAGTGAAATACGCCACCCAGTGACGAGGCTCCGAAACTTAATGGTGAGACCTTCATGCCCGTCTTTCCTATCTCTCTCAATTCCATATATCAGTAAATTATTTATGCTGATGTTTCACGCCAAAATCGGTCTGCTGACGTTCAACCTCATCCAGTGCTTTTTTTATCTCCTCCTCGCTCATCTGATGTGCTGCACTACCGTCAACACGACGAGTCGTGCTACCGGAACGCTCCCCCTCTTCCAGATAGCTTAACGCAAAAGAGGAAGGAATGCTCTCCAATTCTATTTCAGCAGGCGACGGGGCATGTGTTCCTTCGAACACTGTCCGTGCTGTTACCTTTATCTTACCAGGGGTCTTCGTGGACCGTATTAACAGGGGTGCAGATCCAAACTCAACGACCCGGGGGTTCGCTCCTATATGAGCATCGCCTATAATCACACCCTCGCCTTCCACTGAAAACAGGATATTCTCTTTTGCCAGACGTCTTACGTTGCCGTTATCGTCGGTCACCTCAGCCACCACAGTGACAAAGTCCGCTCCGTCGGCTACCAGCGATGTCCCTTCATTGTCGACATACAGCCTGAGCCTGGTAGATCTTCTGGAAGGCATTTTCCTGGTACGCACTACGACCTCCCCGTTTATCATGCCTTCGGCTACAAAGTTAACAATTTCCCAGTTTTTTTGTACATAGGTATAATTACGCATCTCCCAAAAATCGAAGACATCTTTAAACACGACCGGTGCATAGGGAATCCCTTTTTCAATATTTTCCACCTTTTGAACCAGCGTATCAGTTTCATAGGCAATAAGACGAACGGAATCGCAATTGCTGAAAACCACGACATCTTTTCCCGAGAAAGGGGTTATTTCATGCGCGATAAACACCATGGGCCCTGTTTCTGACAGGGGATGTGATCTGTTCGGATTCACCTGGCTTTTAAACATCTGAAAGGCGTACTTGGGTTGACGAAATGCATCAAACATGCCTCCCCAGTAGGGATCAGGGTGATAGCCCCGCTGATGGTCGAAAGGATGCCAGTGTGCACCGCCAATGAACTGCCCTGAACTGTTAAACATTTCACCATAAGATTGGGCAAGCGAGAGAGCCTGCACCAACTGCGGCTGCTCACCCCAGCTTCGGGAAGCTCTATTGTTGTTGTTGTGTGCATACCAGTCGTCCACATTCTCACCGAACTCACGGGTAAAGATACTCTGTTCAGCCTTTTCCTCATCGGTAGGCCAGCCGTATACCAACCCATAATGATCTGCTATCCCCTCCGAATGCAGATCTCCTGCCGCAACAGGTGCATCCGGATAGGGAAACTCCTCTTTTGTAATTCTTAAAGCTTCAAGTGAAAAGTCCAGCGGAAAACGGGTCTCATTAAGAATGGGTTCCCATGCTATTACTGACGGGTGATTCCTGTCACGACGAATCATTTGCCTGTTATTCTCCTGTACCAGACGGCCGAATTCCGGATCTTTATTCCAGTACTGCCAGCCGGGTGTAGCCACAATCACGAACATGCCCAGCTCATCACACGCATCCATGAATGCGGGATCCTGCGGATAGTGCGCGGCACGAATGATTTCACACCCTGCATCACGCAGCTTTTTGGCATCACGCCACTGTTGTGTGTTGGGCACAGCATTGCCGACATAGGCGAAATCCTGATGTCTGTTGGCGCCAACAAGCTGTCCGTAGGGTTTGCCGTTCAGATAAAAACCCTCTTTTCCCCTGAATTCAGCTTTCCGTATCCCGATACGGGTAGTTCCGCCGTCCAGGGGCTTGCTGCCATCCATCACCCTTGCGTTGATCCGGTAAAGATAGGGGTTGCGGGGCGACCATAGATTGGGATCGCTCAGACTGATTTTTTGTTTCACAGCCTTGCTCTCTCCCGCCGCAAGCCGGATATCACTTTTCACCCTCTTCAGTACTTTGCCGGATGCATCGCAAAGTTCGGTAAGCAGCGTTACGCTCTTAACTCGACTGTCTGAATTTTTGATATCAGTATCGATAAAAATATCGGCACGGGCTTCACTGATATTGTCGAAATGTACAAACAGACCGCCCCCTGCGGGTTTATTGGCCTCAACAGGATCTGTGATAGCGACTTTGGATTTGGCGATCATCCAGACATCCCTGTATATCCCTCCATGATAAGCGAAATCAAGCGTATACTGCGGTTTCCCGGGAGGGTAACTCTTATCATCGCTATTATCTGCGAAAACAGCTACAAGGCAGCTGTCTCCGGCCTGAACACCTTCGTCGGTAAGCGACAAGCTAAAAGGGAGGTATCCACCCAAATGTTCTTTTACCTTTTTGCCGTTCACATAGACAACCGACCTACCCATCACCGCTTCAAAATAGAGCGAGATGTCTCTCTCAGTGAGTGAACCATCTATTACAAAGTGTTTGCGATACCAAACCGGTCCTTGATAATTACGTCCGCCGCTCGCCTCGGCAGGAACCAGCTCAACCGTATGGGGGACAGAAACGATCTCCCAATCAGCATCATCCAAATTCACGGATTCGCCGTTTTCCACATCTCCTTTAAAAAAACGCCATCCCGGATTAAAGTTGTACTGAACCCTTCCGCTTTCATCAAGTGCAAAAAAACCGGCGACTGATACCTCCGGATTGTCTGCCTGAACATCAGTCAGTGATGCGATAAAAAACGCTATGATATAAAATATCGTGAATCCTCTTCTCATCATTCTTTATTAATCATGTTTACAATATCTTTTTCTCTGTGGGACGGAGACACTTCCAGCCTCTCCAGCCTGCCGTTCACCAGTTCGGCTTCCACGGTTCTGTTTCCGGAGAGATGTAATTTGAAACGTACATCCCATTCGGGTGGCCATGCCGGGAACAGGTATATTTTATCATCAGTCTCCTGCAAAAGCATTTCCTGAAGTCCGATCATGCCACTCCCACCCCAGTTATGATCCGGTGTCCAGTCGAACCCCGGTCCCCAGAACGCCGGAAAACGATGTGGACCGTCGCCCATCTTCAACAATGTCAGACGTTTGGCTTCCTCTGTCAATCCAAGGCATGCAGCGAAAATATTATCCTGCTTCCATCCAATGTGGCTTCTGAACTTCAGCATATCCGGATCATATTTGTATGTATTGATCGCCAGATCAATATTCTCTTTTCCTACGCCATACAATCGCCATGGAAAAACAGGATAGAGCTGCGGTGCCTCCACGTTGTTCACCCTCTCCCACAGCTTCGCCGGTGCAATCATCTCCTTCCCCTCAATTTCTCTGGTTGAAATCGGCGGAATACGGGACAACATTTCTTTCCATTTCTGTTGATCTACATGGTGATTGTGATAATCAATCAGTTTCTCCAATACAACCCGTAATGCCGAGACGGTGGAGGTGGCATTATAGGCCATTTTATAGGTTTCACAGGCTGTCCCCGGATAAAGCACCAGGTGGCCATTTTCATCCAGCGACTTAGCTCCTCTTCTCTTTGCAAGATAACTGTAATGTTCATCGAAGAAGGTAAGGCAGCTTTCGATAAGGGGTATATATCTTTCTATATCCTCATCGTTGTATGTGTGAGCATCCAGTATCATCAGACAAAATTCCAGCACCGTATCCCACTGATACTCCAGCCAGGCGTTATACTCTATTCCCTCATCAAAATAGTCGGGACGCTTCCATCCATATTCACTCGGGTTGGGCAGTCCGAATAGCTCCATTTGCTCCGTAAAACATGCCCCTTCGTGACCCCAGTAGACCCGGGACCTGAGTTCAGCATTCTTCAAAAGCAGAAGATAGAAATCGAATTGCACATGCATCATATCAAAGTCGCCGCCCTTGAGCATGGGGAAATAGACCAGTCGCTGATTCTGTGCAGTAAACGTTCCCCCGCCCCATTTTCTGTAGTCGGGTGTAAAAGCCTGCGCTGCATCTACACCCGACGGATCGAATGTAAACAGTCCCCCGTTAAATTTTGTAGGATAACTCCCATAGGCATTGCATCCCAGCATATAGCGGAAGAGCTGATAGTTTCTTCCGATCTTCCAGGATTCCAATCCCTCTTGATCTGTGTCGATAAAGATATAACTTCTTTCCCAGAAACTTTTCCACCAATTCTGTGTCTCAAGCTTTGCAGAAGAACGGTAAGCTTTTCTTGACAATTTCTTTAAATTTTCCTCCCACTGTGCGACCTTCTCTGACTGTTCGGTGTGCAGGGCGACGTAGATATGATGTTTTGAAGTAGGTTTTTTGCTTTTTAACGACCAGAACTGGTAGTCTGTATCGGCATAAATACCGATGCCCGTATGGCTGTAACGAAGATTATCTCCGTATACCATCCCGCCGGAAATAAGATTCTTTAGCGGGTTATAAAGCTGATCCTTCACTTTCTCCATTCCCTGTTGTTCTACCGTCACATCAAAAACGGTGCGGGGATCGTTTTTATGGTAGAAGCTGACCGTTTCCTGATCGACCTTCATGATATCCTTATGCGTGTATAAGCCATCGGGCAAAGCCCATTTATAGGAGTTCTGATTACCTTCTCCCTTCCTTACCGGCCTATCCTTATACCGCCAGTTTTCATAAAAGACTTCCGTTTCAATCTTCCTGGGACTCGCTATCTCCAGATGGATGATCGGATTGAAGACATTCACCCAAATCCGGATTTTGGTATCTCCGCCCGAAATCTCGATATTTCCCTCTTTCAGCTTCAGCTCCTGACTGAAATTATGTTCAGTAAAAGGATTTGGTGTCAGTCTCAACCTCATGCGTCCCGATTTAAGCAGCGTATTATGCTCATCGAACGATCCGCTGCGGGAGATATAAAACAGGATGTCATCATTCTCGGTCCACACGTTCAACCCGATATCGCCACCACCGCAGGGCATCGACTCGTCGGATCCGGTGCTTTGGGTACGCCAGACGGGATTATACATTGCGATATCGGTATTACCCTGCCGGTACTGTTTAACGGTTTCAGTCTGAGCAGACATATCTGTCGCACAACCTTTTACTATGGAAGAAGAGAAGCAGTAAAAGGGTAAAAAAATAATAAACACAACAAATAAGAAAATTCTACTCATTTTCATAATTCATTCATCATTCACTACTCATCAGGCACCATTCATCATTCATTATGATCAGCTCCCTGTTACACGCGACAACACACTTTTCTTTATTTTCACTATTCAAGTATAACAGCAATATTCTTACCAATCATCCGTTCTGAACGAAGAGACAGGAAGACCCTCGGTACCATACAAATCCCCCTCTATATAGTTCTCAAACGCATAACGCACAGCGACCGGATGCTTCACAGCCTCAGACTTCACATACACTTTGCTTCTGCTGATCCAGGCTTCGGCAGGATAAAACAGCTTGTCCTCACCAGCGACTGTGAAATTGTTCAGTTCTCCCTCTCGTGCGGTGAGCCACATTTCGGCTCTATCGAAGCTTAACACACAGGTATCACCCTGGACCGACATCTCCTTATAAACCGGAGAATCGGCAGTAATTCCTTCCATATGATACGTCTTGGCCAGCGCGTGCAATGCAAGCCGTTCTCCCGCGACTCTTTTTTTCGCCGGATGAATACCTTTCTCCATTCCCGCATCCAGCAACACGACCATCCCTGAATTTTCAATCTCTTTTTCCGCCTTCAGTTGTGCTTCCCGCAAATAGGCCGAGTTGATGGGCTTCTCTCCTTCGGGAGTGATCAGTCCATATTCATAGGGAGCTATCTGACAATAATAAAATGGGAATACACCCTGGCCCCATGCCGACCGCCAACCCGCCACCATCATTTTAAACAGGTTTGTATAAGTTTCGTGACGATCATAATTGGATTCTCCCTGATACCAGATCACGCCGCTTATGGTATACCCTGCCAGTGGCGCAATCATCGCATTGTAGAGCGTGGTGGGCGTTCTGTTTTTTTCGCGAATATCACTTTCATTTTCAGGTATCTCAACCGCTGGAAAAGCTGCCAGCATCTCACTATCCATCCAGGACTCAACCCTGGAGCCGCCCCAGCTTGAATTGATAAGCCCCACAGGAACGTTCAGCATCTCCTGCAGCAGTTTCCCAAAATAGTAGCCGGTAGCACTGAACTCCCTGACTACAGCTGGTTCTGCTGCCGACCATTCGCCATTCACATCCTCCTGCCGTTCGATGGTGGAATTCCTTTTCACGGTAAACAACCTCAGGCTGGGATTGGTTGATCGCAAAATATCCATGTTTGAATTCTCGACCGGCTGATTTTTAAATCCTTTCATCGGCATCTCCATGTTCGACTGGCCTGAACAGAGCCACACCTCCCCGATTAAAATATCGTGGAGTGTAACCCTGCTACCAGGGTTAGTGCTATTACCTGCGGTAGTCACACTGCCGAAGGTTTTTGTACTGCCCGAAGTAGTCACACTGCCGCCGGAGGATATCCTGTTGTCCGCTTCCTCAAAGGTGATGGAATAGGGTCCACCGGCAGCCGGAGTTACCACCTGTAACTTCCAGTTGCCTCTTTTGTCCGACCGGGTAGTATACTTTTTGTTGTCCCATGAGGTGACTACAGTTATTGCACTGTTTTCTGCTGATTTCCCCCATAAGGAAGCTTTGGAGCGCTGTTGCAGCACCATGCCATCCGAGATAAAAGCGGGGAAGCTGATTCCTGCAGCGAGCACCGCTTGTGCCGACAAGAGAAAGCAAAACAGTAAAGGACAGAGAATTCTTTTCATCTTATAATTTTATTGAACAAAGTTTGCCACAGAGTACAAAATATTGTCAGTCTATTATTTAGCTTTTTATGAAACATGCTAAACATGCATTATTTATCTGATACAGTAAGGGTTAAAGGCCCGAGCAATCCGGATGGTTGTAACGGCTGATCCGCTATCCAATAGGTAGCATTGGTCCATATATTTTCGTCTTTAATCTCACCATCATGAACACCTTTTATCCTATTTGCCCATCCATTAACTACTCTTATATTCAATCTATTGGATCCAGTTTGTAAAGCCTTGGTTATTTCCACCCTGTCGGGATATGTCCATGCTGTACCACAATGAATATCATTTACATATACATCCGCCAAATCGGGCAGGTTACCCAGATCCAGGTAAATCTTTTTATTTTCCGGTTTCATGTCGAACTGAAAAATTGTACTGTATAGGGCAGTTCCCGAATAGTAACGTATTCTTTTATCCTTTTCACTGCTCCAGTCGAATAATTCATTCCTGGTAATCTGAAACGCATCATCCCGCTCAAAGCGGATGCTCCACTCCCCTGTTATTAAGTCAGTTTGTTCTCTGAGGACATTGCTATTTGAAAACTTACAATCAGCAAGATTATCGGAGGTCTTTTTACCTGAAGCAGAATCATCTGAAGAAGCTTGGCCAAAAACGGAACTGACTGAAACAGTTTTATTGGGATCAGGATTATCAGTATTGGCAGAAGCAGTTTTACCGGAAACGGATTTTGCTTCGACTGAACTTTTGGAAAGAGGATCTTTGAACACGATGAATAGCGATTGATAGGGAGCGAGATCAAGCGTGATCTGTGTCCGTTTATCTTTGGCAATCCACCTTTCCACCATCTCCATTTCTCCCGTCACCGGATTCCATATCTCAGGCTGCTTGCCTGCGGATCTGAAGGAGATATCCAGATTGCGATACTCCTCTTTCTGATTGGAGATAAAATAGATATCCACACCATCTCCGGCACGGTGAGTCCAAGCGATATCCTCCTCACCATTCAGGTCGATATCCTTTTCCAAACCGAACCGACTGAAATCCGAGTCGTTGTAGGGCAACAGATATTCATCAGAAACCGACCAGATACGATCCATGAGTTCCTTGAGTCGGCTCTCGCTTTTACGTATCACTGATTTATCCTCATTGTTACCGTCGTAACCGGGTACCTTGTTGGGTCTATCCCCCAACAACACCGTGACACCCTTTTCCTGAATCTCTTTTATTTTTTCTGCTACCTCGATGCTCATATACTCACCGTGGGGTGATAATGGATAAGGCTTTGGTAAAATCAGTACAGCATATTCCATACCCCCTGATGTAACGAGTTTTCCGTTCTTTACATGTGATTCGTTTAGCAACACATCCTTGTTAAATGAATCATACTTGTATCCTTTCAGTGCATCTATCCACGCTCCGGCATCGGTTACCCCGGCCGAGTGAGTGACCCCTACCGGTTTAACTCTCAGCGGTTGTCCCTCATTAGCGAGACGCTCTTTCTCCGAGCTGACTTTCTCCTCACCGTAGATACCAGGTAGAGAATTTATAAGCCTTTCCGGAAGGACAGCCCTACGGGGGGTTTCTTCGCCGGTAAATACTGCGATATCCACTACCGGTTTCCCATGTTGAAGCATTGTCTGGCTTCGTTTGATATAATCAATCCAGGCCTTGCTCTGATCCCACCATGTCTGATCCCGCTGAAAATAGAGGCCGATACCATCGAGTGTAACACCGGGATATTTGTCGATATAGGGATTATGCACATAGACGTGATGGAATATCTTATTCAATCCCAATGCATAATTCCTGTCCAGCAAAGGTTTAATTATTCTCGGATTTTCGTTCCACATGGTACGGAGTTGCGTGAACCCTTCACCCTGGATAATATTTTTTCCATAGATATGTGCACCGGAGATGGCATCCAGCATGTCGTTAAATTTGTCGTGTGTGGGACTGTTCAGCCAGAACTCACCCATGGGCCTGTCTACCTCCCTATAGTGCATCATGCCATCGCTTACCATGGTGGGCGATACGCATTCGGCGGACAGTTCACAATCATAATCACGCGCAAATTCTGAAACTGTCGCATAAAACACATCAACCACCAGTTCGGCGATCGTCTGCCGTATATCATGCAGGACTGCCTCTGTCGTTTCTGCGCTCCCCACCGGCATACCGGTATAAACCAGCAGGTAAGGTGAAAGATCGTAACCCCTGCGCTTTTGAAATTCGGCCAGGAAATTATCCGACCAGTTCTGGCTGCCACATTCCCAGCTATCGACGTGCATATACTTTAACACCCTCCTTGCCAGTACAGGATCGGTTTTCTCAAAAGCAGCACCAAACCAGTTATCAAGCTGGATCTTTACCGCTTCGGGACTGAACTTGTCACACTCCAGACCCTTACCACCACCGGCAGTCGCATTCATGTGGCCCGTAGCGGTATGCCCCATCCTTACAATCTTCCATCGACCTTCCGGCAACTTGATGTTCAGCAAATGATTGCTCAACGCTGAGGAGGGTATCGATATGATATCCTCTTCAGCAATACAAAGCTCATCAGGCAGCTCATCGCCGGAGGTTCTTCTGCTTACCCGCCAGACAGAGCCGTTCTTCCCTTCAAACTGATTGATTCTGGGTTCACTGGAAAGGAAAATATGATCCACCTTCAGGTTAGGCCTCCATTTGGCTGCATCCAGATCTTCTGCACCCGGTTCGGTTCCCGCAGGATCCCAGTAAAACCTGAAATAACGAGCTTCGGTTGCGGGGATGGAATAGGTAAAATTCTCATCACCGTTCTGCCATCCCTGACGCGGAGGGACAAGTTCTTTTATCTGACGAAAATTTATCCCATCATCGCTTGCATGGATCGACATCCGCTGCGCCTGAAAATTATTCCCTCCCGGTACGATATGAATTGATCTGCTCAGGAAAGGCTCTTCAAACGCATACTGGATCCAGCACGGCTCTGAGCTTCTGAAAGTTTCAGATCCCATTCTATCAGACAGATAGCCGGGGGTCTTATCTTCCGTATTGGAAGTAACCACCGGCCGCAGGTCATCTGTAGTGAGAAAACCCTTAAAAGGCACTGCAAATAGTGCGATATCCTGATAAAAACCCTCGTAACTTTCCGGTTGAGACAACTGGAGGTTGTTTAATTCTCCCCCATCAACTATCGTGTCACTCCATACCACTTTCTGCATCGAGGTTTCGGGGGTGATCCAGGGGCCTCCCGCCAGTGCAAATCCGTCACAGATATGCATCCCCATTTTCAGTCCCAACCTGTCGGCCTCCTCCATGGAAAAGCGAACCAGTTCCCACCATTCGGGGGTAAGCTGATCGTAAGCCGGAGCATATTCAAATGTTTTATTTTCTGCGTTGCTTCTGATTGGCATCAGGTAAGCTCCGCCAAGGCCGATATCATGCATGGCCTCCAGGTCGGCGGTAATCCCCTCTTTCGACACGGCACCATACATCCAGTACCAGAATGTCCATGGATCTGTCTCACCCGGCCGGGGGTTACTGAACTGCTCCTCCAGCGAAACCTTCTGAGTTACGCTGCCACATCCCCCCGGTATCAGTAGGAGAAGCAACAGTGCGATGATATTTATTTTTTTAAATTTAACATCCATATTCCAAACAGGTTAAACAACCCGACTTTATTTAAACCTTAAAACTATGCTACCCTCTCTCTCTCCGGCGGCCCATGCTGGCTGGGATGAGGGACCGATCAGGTCTGTCGTGTTCACCTTGTTGCGTACGGGAGGTATAACATCAAGTATTGTTAAACCGCTCTCCGGAAATGTATAAAGCAGCTTATCCCTGCCGTCACGCGGCTGATATACACCGATAAAGGCATCAGGGTTCCTGTTGTCAATAGAGATTATCCCCTCATCGGTCTCGATATTCATCCATTCCGTATTCGAAAAGTATCCCTTAAACTCAGGATAGGTAAACGATTCCCCGGGAATGGGATCGTTGTACTCATTTTCCCATAGACCATAAACCGCTCCATGCAGTCTGTTCTGCCAGACACGGTAGGGTCCGTTGCCAAGCCACCTTTTTCCTTTGACCCTGTTTTCGGGGTAATCAAATTGAATACCCATCATATCCACCACACCGTTAAAATAATAACTGTAATTCAGCCAAAGCGCTCCGTCGGGCATCACGCTCCACTCCGCTTTTTGCATATTCCCCAGCTTGTAGTGAACATGAAGAACCATGCTGTTTCCATTCTCTTCTACATACATTGTGTCCAGACGTCCCGCATCCTTAAATTCAATGTAGGTTCTCTCCTTGCTTCTGGCATCCGGATCATCGTGATTGTAAAACTGGTCGAAAGACCTGTCGCCCCTCCTTACACCGTAAAACCTGGGGCCGTTTCCAAATGATATTTTCCGGCCGTTCACACTTACCTCCTTCAACAATCCATCCTCCTTGCTAAATGAATAGGATCTGCCTGAAGCGGATAAAGCAATCATTTCTCCCCCGTTGCTGACGGTAGGCTTATTCCCTTCTTTACTTCCAGAGTTGGTGGTTTCCTTATCTGCTTTAATTTTCCAGCTCCAGCGCCATAACTCCTTACCAAACTTATCTACTACCGTTATAAATAGCCCGTTTACTTCGTTGCTGAAAGGTGGCATATCTATTGACATGGTACCGTTTGAATGAGGTACAATGTAGCTGCCTTTCTGCTCACCACTTCTGATGATTTTAAGATCATCATCTGAATTTTCCAAAGATGGAAAAGCAATCTGCTCCCATTTAAAGGTGCACTCGTTCATATTGGTAAAATCGTACCTGTTTTCAATCGTCATTATACCATCAAAGTCACGATCCATCTCTTTGTTCATGATCTGTATGGGAGACCATATCTCCTTCACCGTGTAAAAGCTGCCCTCTTTTTCGTGATGCGGGCCCACGATTCCGTCGGCACCCCAGTTACCCTGATTATCGATAAGTCCACCTTTGTCGACCCTCTTCACACCCTCATCGGCAAAAACCCATAAGAATGCACCTGCAAAACGGGAGTGGTGGCGCATCAGTTCCCAGTAGTCGAACAACCCCGCACCATGGCCCCCATCGTACAACCCATGCAAAATCTCGGTCGGCATAAATATTTCAGGCAGGCGCATATACTCCTGTGTCTCGCCATAGGAGCGGTAATGCATGGTTTCAAAACCACCGAAATTTCCCTGCGGGTGCAGCACCGGCCGTTTCTGTGGATCCCACAGATGAAACTCACTGTCCAGTTCCGTGTTCCAACCTTTCTCATTGCCATTGCTCCACCATATCACAGAAGGGTGGTTCGCATCACGTGTCACAAGCGATTTTATCAGTTTCTTTCCGGTGGGTGTATCGTACTTTCCGTGCCATCCCGTAAGCTCATCCATCACATACAATCCCAGCTCATCACAAGCCTCCAGAAACTCCGGATCGGGAGGATAATGTGAAAGGCGCACGGCATTCATATTCATCTCTTTGATCAGACGTACATCCTCATAATTTTTCTCCCGGTCGAGCGTCCTCCCTGTCTCGGGACGGAAGCTGTGACGGTTAACTCCTTTGATGATTACCCTGGTTCCATTGATATACAGTCCGTCGCTCTCCCGTACTTCGATGGTTCTAAAGCCAAATTTCTCACGAGTCTGGTGCAATTCATTGTTGTTCTTATCCAGCAGGGTAAATTGTGCGGTATAAAGATTGGGTGTTTCGGCTGTCCACAATAGCGGTGAGGGCAGATTCAGAGTGAGAGATATCCGGTCGCTTCCGTTTCGCAGCGGAGAGCTTGTTTCGGCGACCTTCTTGCCGTCGGCTGTAAAGATTTCTGTTCTGATGCTTAAATTTTGCGACGTTGCTTTTCCAAGATAACATTCCGCCATAAATAAACCGTCTGCCTCTGCATTGATGGCTGTTCTTTTTAAATGGATGGCCGGTTTAATTTCTAAAAATACAGGACGAATGATACCACCAAAATTCCAGTAGTCGGCCCTCCGTTCTGCTAAATTCACCGAAGCATTCTCCGACTCCTTTTTTACCGACACCTCCAGTAGATTTTTCTCGCCATACTTCAGCTTATCTGTTATATCATATGAAAACCGGTAGAATCCTCCCTGATGCTTCGGACCTGCTTTTAAACCGTTTATCTTAACCTCGGTATCGGTCATGGAAGCTTCAAAAAATAGTCGTATATGTTTATCTCCCCACTCCGATGGTGCATCAAATTCATATCTGTACAACCCCTCCTCCTTGGCAACCCCTTCGGGAAACGCTTTGCCATAGAAGGACATTCCATACTGAAACTGACCGAATCCCTGGGTCTCCCAGCAGGAGGGTACCTTTATTCTGGACCACTCTCCGGCGTTCATTCCTTCAGAGACATAGAAATCCCATTCCACCGCATCGGAGGCGCCCTTTCCCGACAGATACCTGATAACTGTCTGTGGTGTGTTATTTTGCTGTGCGTAGAGTGCAAAAAAGTGAGTACAAAACAATAAAATTATAATATGAAAAAAGTGTTTGATTCGCATACGAATAAGCCTGAAATTATATCCTGTTTTTGAAAAGACGCAGATTATCTGTTTTTGTACCCGGAAATTCTGAATCGCAGCCTGTGTTCTGTCTGCTCCACAGCGTATTTGGTAAGTACTCCCGGACCACAGCTGCTGTTACCCAGTCCCATTTGACTGGCGTCGATAGACAGGATGGTTTCTGCCCTGGGTTTAAGTTTATGGCTGTGTCTTGCACCGGCCAGGTCTGTCGCCAGGTAATGCAGCGCTGAAGCTGAAAATGGATTGTCAATAGCCGTTATGCGTACCCCGCTATCGTTGTCGTCTGTGAGTATTAGCTGTTGTATTTCCTCTCTGTTTCCATTCTCCTGCGGAAAGGGATAGTTTATAAATTGATCAGAAACGTTTGATTTCCATAACCCCATTGAAGCCGATGATTTTCTGTCCCTGTAGTTTTCGTGCGGCCCGAGTCCATACCAGGTATATTTTTCAAGTATACCACTCAACGACAGCACAATGCCGAGACGGGGCAGCTCAGGTAGTTCTCCTTCAGGAATAAATCTGAACACTGCATCGATGGAACCGTCACCCGAAATGGTGTAGACAGCGTGTGTCAGAATAGATCCGTTTACGTAACTGTTTCGTTTTGTGGTGGTGACTTCGATTCCGTCATCCTGTACCTTTCTCCACCCTGTTTCCTCTGTGGAAATAACAGGAGCATCCATGCCGTTTTTCTCCCAGTCGGCTGCCAGCCAGTTTCCAAAACCGCGGTCGTTATCCACCGGTGCTCGATAAGCCTGCGTGCTGAATTGTCCCGACTGATCAGAACTGGAAGCAAGCAGCTCCCTGTCAGCATATTTCAGGGACAACAGCGTCCCCACTTTCATATTCCACTTCATGCTGAAATTATCATTACCAATCAGCAACATATCCCCTTCAACCGACGTGACTATTTTTTCATTTCGCTGAGTATTCCCGTTGTTCCTCAGATCTGCAAGTCCGTTTCTCAGTGTGAACTGTTCCCACGCTACCTCAAAGCCTTTCTCTGCCCAGGAGGTTTTTTCCTTCAGCAGAAAGCGTACCATCAGTTGAATATCTCCCTCCGAGGAAATCGATTTGTCAGGCTGAAAATTGAGAATAAACGATTCTCCCGGTAATACCGATACAGGTTCCATTGTATGCACCTCTCTTTTTTCACCATTTACCGAAATACTCCATTCGATCGTGTATCCGCTCAGACCGGTATGATGGCTGCGGTTTGTCACTCTAATTCGAAGAGGTTTCTGCTCTACTAATTCAATCAGCACCGGCTGATAAACCTTTTTCACTTCCCAATATTTGGGAGTCACCGTGCGATCGGAAAAGACAACTCCATCCAGACAGAAATTATTGAGGTTGGGCCTGTCTCCGAAATCACCGCCGTAATTTACGATACGTTTTCCATCCTTGGTAGTGGTAAAGATCCCATGATCGGCCCACTCCCAGATAAACCCGCCCAGCATGCGCGGGTTGCTGTATATCTCATCCCAGTACTCCTTAAAGTTACCCATCGCGTTGCCCATGGCGTGGGCATATTCACTGGTAAGCACCGGCCGGACGTCATTTGTACGTTCAGCGATGCCCAGCAATCTTTCCCATCGCGCATTCTCGGCCCTTTCCCTGCTCTCCCCTTCGGGGATGTTGGGATTGAGATATGCTTGCTGCAGTCGAGGGTAGAAACGGCTGATGATATCGACCGTTTCCGGGTCTTTCACCTCATCCTGTGCTCCTTCGTAGTGAATGGGTCTCGTTGGATCATAATCTTTCAGCCATGCCGATATGGCTGCGAAATTAAAGCCGTAGCCCGACTCATTGCCCATTGACCATACCACAACCGACGGGTGATTCCTGTCCCTTGCAGCCATTCTGATCGCCCTGTCCATAAATGCGTGGGTCCACTCCGTGTCACTGGCCAGCATGCCTCTCAGTCCATGCGTCTCAATATTGGCTTCATCCATCACATAGAGTCCATACTCATCACACAGCTCGTACCAGCGCGGCACATCCGGGTAATGCGCCGTGCGTACCGCATTGATATTTGCCTGCTTCATCAGTAGTATGTCCCGGATCATACCCTCCTCACTCATCACCTTAGCGGTAACCGGATCATGTTCATGGCGGTTCACGCCCCGAAATCGTACCGGCTTGCCATTTACCAGAAAGCGTCCATTTTCAATTTCAACACTTCTGAATCCTACACGGGTTGAGGCTTGTTCCACCACCCTGCCGGTGGAATCACTCAGCGAGAGCACCAACGTGTAGAGATAAGGTGTCTCAGCACTCCATTTTTCGGGATTCCCTACTTTCGCACTCAGCCAGGAAAACTTGCGAAGTCCTCTTTGCGGAAACCGGTCGTTCATGATGGCAGCTTTATGGTCCGAAGTGATGATGGGAACTACATCCTGTGATAAAACTGAATCCAGAACCGCATTACCGGCAGCATCAAACAGTCGGCCCTCAATGGTGTATCCGTCACCCGACTGTCCATCATACACTGCAATCCCGGGGCTGATCTGCAGTGTGGCATCCTTATAATCTTCATCGAGCACTGTTCTGACACCAAAATCCTGAATCCGGATATCTTCTGTTGCATAGAGATAAACAGCGCGATGAATACCCCCGAAACGCCACATATCCTGATCTTCCAGATAGCTGCCATCGGAATATTTGTATACCTCCACGGCGATGAGATTCTCCCCTTTTTTCAGCCAGGGGGTGATTCTGAATTCTGAAGGCTCCATGCTTCCCTGGCTATAACCAACCTTCTCGCCGTTTACCCAGACATAAAAAGCACTCTGTACCCCTTCGAAATGAAGAAATATCTGTTTCTTCTCCCACTCCTCCGGAAGCTGGAAAGTACGGCGGTAGGAGCCGACCGGATTTCTTTCTCTGAAGGTGGTGTACGACTCTTTGGGTTCTTTTGTGACATAGGGAGGATCAATTTTGAAAGGATAACCCGCACTCACATAGATGGGCGTGCCGAAACCATTTACCTCCCAGTTGGCAGGAACAGGAAAGCTAATCCATCCCGAATCATCAAAGTCGCTGCGGTAAAACGTTTCTGGCCTCTCCTCCGGAGTGGGTACCCAGTTGAACTTCCATTGTCCGTCCAAAGAAAGCGTCCGGTCGTTCTTCATCTCAAAATAAGGCGTAAAGGATGCCCTTGCAGGCTCTCTGTTTATCTGCAGCACATGCTGATTCTCCCAGTCGTTTTGTCCAAAGCCGGGAACCGCAATGAGTAGAAACAGATGTATAACGGATGTGTATCGTTTCATATTTTCAAATTAAGAACCAAGAGTCAAGAGTCAAGAACCAAGAGCCAAGACAAAAGAATCAAGATAATAACTTCTTTTCAAAAGTATAATTACCTGAGCTACTGCACAGTTAAAGAGTTCAGGTTTAACCCCTTCATATCTTCCGATGACAAAATAACCCGGTAATGTCCCGCGTTAATAAAACCATTGGTGCTGGTGCTCAGTGTGCGCCATTTCTCAGGAGCCACGGGGAAAGTGATCAGGTCGTCCTTCAAGATTGTGCCGTCTGCAGCAACCAGCCTGAATCGCACCTCTTTGGGACTGTCGCTCACGTTCATATAGGAGAAACGGAACGCGTATATATTGGCCACGCCGGTAGACACGTCCCAACTGATGGTGCCGGGACCACTTCCCGTAAAGTTCAGTGACACCCTGTCTCTGACTTCGCTTAACGCAACCTCTCCCTCAATCGCAGCATCTTCTACCGGAAAGACCGTAGCCTGCCTGCCGTCATCTCCCTCCGGAAGCGATTCGACAGGAGTTTTCACCACCCTTTCTATGTTGTTCCAGCTCCACCCATCAGACGGTGAAGGATTTGCAGACGTTATATCCTGATTGCGTGATGCAATGGCAATAGCCGAGATGAGTGCTTGTCCCGCTTTCACCTGGGGGAAAGATATTTTCAGCTCCCCACCCTGCACCTTTGCATCCAGCACCTGTTTAAACGCCCGGTCGTGTCCCGACTCGGCCCAGATATCCAGATCACGGATATATACCGAGTCGTTCAGCGCCACATCAAACACCCTGTAACCCTCACCATCCCGAATGCCTCCCGTACCGTACCAGGGCTCGGTAAAATAGAGTTCCACCCTATATTCTCCGTCCGGAAGCGGGAAATGGTATGCCAGCTCATGACGTCCGTACCGGAATTGTCCGAACAGCTTCCAGTCTCTTGTCCCTTTTATGGGATCCTTGGTATATCGCTGGCTCCCCTGATAACGATTTATATGCTCAAATTGATCGGCCCAGGAGACCGATCCCCACTGCTTGTCACTCTTTCTCGCGATATCAGCGCTCCACACCTGTCCATACTCATCCCGATAGGCATCTCCACCGCTGTTTACACGGTAAATGTAATGATACCCTTCCTCTCCCCTCAGTATGGGGCCGGCATCACCGTAGAGCGACCCAAAA
This sequence comes from Bacteroidetes bacterium GWC2_46_850, assembly GCA_001768325.1. Lineage (GTDB taxonomy): Bacteria > Bacteroidota > Bacteroidia > Bacteroidales > Dysgonomonadaceae > Proteiniphilum. The sequence continues at coordinate 24,972 of MENQ01000025.1, forward strand.
CGGGGTGATTCAGGAAGATGATCAAGAACAATATAATCCTCCGCTACCGGTTTGCCGTTAACATACCCCACCGCGTACAACACGTTGTATTTGATATCAACCTTGTTCCAGATAAAATGCGTCCCTCTGGGCCCTTTCTTCTTGCGTCCCAGGGATACCGATTTCACATCATTGAAGAGCTCTACCTCATCGCAGTTTGAGAATATCCGAATTCCATCTTTCACACCCGGTGAGCTCCAGCGGTCGCTCCAGGTGTGTGAAACAATATAAACCATGGGATCGTTCTCCGGCAAGGCGTAGCTGGCACGGTACATGTAATACACATCCAGCGGCTCTCCCCATGTGGTGAGCAGACCTTTATAGTTGACGGGACCCACCTTGTCTATCACACGATACCCCTCGTCGGGATGCCTTCTACCCGGGTTGTCGTGTGAATTAAATATCCATTGGAACTGTCCAATGGCACTCTCTTTGGCTTCTTCGCCCAACCGCACCTTTTTCTCCATCAGCTGGTACATCCTGTCTTCGCTCCAGACACCATCCTGATCAAAGTCGCCTTCGGTATGCAAGTCGATGGAACGCCACGCCCCATACTCCCCGTTCAGCAGCTGATTTTTTAACTCCTCCGCATAGTTGTCCGGATCACCACCGTAGGTACCCGACCAGTTCTGTACCACATTCCAGTCGGTTCCGCTCCCTCCGTTGCAGGTGACGATCACACGTTGTTTGCTTGCTGTGGGATCCATCTCCCGGATTATCTCCGCACACTCTTCTGCAAACTCTTTCGGGAGAACGCTCTCATTTTGCAACCCCCACATGATCACCGAAGGAGCGTTGCGTCTCTCTTTGATCCATTGGCGGAGCAGATTTTTGAAATTCTCCCGGAAAGCGGGCGTGTCGTACCAGATATGGGCCGAAAACTGGGGCCAGAACATGATTCCTTCTTTGTCCAACAGCTCCTTGTAAAATAGGTTATGGGGTTGATGTGCATCCCTGAAGGCATTAAAACCGGCATCTTTCATCATGCTCACCCTTGCCTTGATCTCCTCTTTTGAGAATGCGTGCGACTGTCCGAAACGATGCTCATATTCGGCTGTGCCATTCAGAAACAGGGAATTTCCGTTTAACCGGAATGTGGGGTCACCATCATTTCTCAACACCGGCCAGCTAATGGTTCGTATGCCGTAAGGAGTGGTTACCTCATCGGTTGTACTTCCACTCCTCTTTAGCACAGAAGCAAGCTTGTAAAGATAAGGATCACTGTTGCTCCATAGATGTACATTCTCCAATTTGGGGCTGACCTGACTGATGATCTTCGTTTCACCCGGTTCAAGCGTGACCGTCTCCGAAAGGCGAAAAACGGCGACCCCGTTGTCGTCGTTCAGTTTGGTTACAAACTCTACTGTTTCCGGACTGTTTCCATAATTTTTCAGTTCAGTTTCTATATGCAGATAACTGGTGTCGGCGTTCCAGATATGAACACCGAACGGCTCGATTCTGACCTTGTCGACCACCTCCATCACCACCGGCCGGAATATTCCCATCGGCTGCGAACCTTCGGAGAAACCCCATTCTGAGGAGCAGCCGCCGCACACCCAGGGCATGTCTGTGATCATCGAAGGATGCTCTGCCTTTACAGTCAGCACATTATTTCCGACCCGGTTCACTGCGTCGGTCACATCCAGCGTAAAGGTGGTTCTCCCTCCTGGATGCCGTCCAAAGTTCTTTCCGTTCAATGTGACGGTTGCATAGGTTCCCACTCCCTCAAACCGGATAAAAAAACGTTTATCGCCATCATATTCCGGTAGCCTGAACTCTTTTTTATACCAGGCATTGCCATGTCTGTTCCCATGTAGATGCTGGCGGTAGCCATGATAATCATCCCAGTTGTGGGGGATATTCACTCGTTTCCAGTCGCCATTCACATCAAATGCGTCATATTTCCTGCTATTCTCTTCCGCTGCTACGGTGCTCCAATCCTCGTTCAATTGTACAATACCTCTTTTCCCTGTGGATTCGGGCTCAGGGAAGCGGAGCTTCGATCTCCCCCTGGGTTCCGAGACGGCCACAGCAATTCCTCGCTGGTCATGCTCGTTCACGGCACAATAGAAGTGGTAGACCACCCCTTCATGTTTTATCAGATATGATTTATGCGCAAACAGGTTATCGTAATCTTTTGAGGGAATGATCAGATCTTCTCCTGTCCAGTCGGTCCAGTTCACCAGATCATAGGAGGCAGCAAACGTATTGTAGGCCTTGTATTTTCTATCCGCACGAAATGCACCGAAGTAAAACATCACATAGAGATCATCCATCTTCTGGATATGTGCATCGCCGGTGATCCCCTCTTCGTGAGAAAGTACCGGATTACCCGGGTATCGCTCCCACTTTACCATATCGTCTGAATAGGCGATACCTACCCTTTCGGCTTTAATATCATTTTCAGGATTGATCCCACCTGCGTTGTAAAACATGACAAACGGCTTCCCAAAGGTTTCGTTATCATCACGGAATACACTGCTCTTATACTGAATAATATTTTCGAACCATTGGGCATCTTTCTCCTCCGGCGACATGACCGGCTCATTAAATGCCTTCCACTCGTGCGCTACGGTAGGGTCTTTTTCCGTATAAGCCACACCGATCTTCAGTGGCCCCGTTTCGTAACCTGTCTCTGCGCCACCGATATAGGTCATCCAGTATTTGTCGTCGTAGCTGTTCAGTTCGTAGCTGCCGCCCCAGTGATGATCGATCAGCGAAGGATATCCTCCCCGCTGGTTCTCATCCCACTTGCTATCACGAAAGGAAAGCAGCCTGCCCAAGGTCGTCCACTCCAGCAGATTGTCGCTTTCGGCCAGCCATGTTTCGTAACCGCGGCCATCTTTTCCCGATTTGCCATCGTACCGCAGGTAAGTCATATACCATTTGTCGCCCCTTCTGAATACCGTTGGGCAGTCCATCTTCTCCTGATTGCTCTGCGGTGCAATCACCAGTCCATATTTATGGGGTGTCTTTACCTCCTCATATACCGCCTCCATCCGGGATGGTGGCACAGACTTTCCGGAGGATGATACTTTGCACCCCAGGGAAGTTAAAAAGATGAGGAATACATTTAAACTAATTTTGATTCTATTCATCCGTCTTTTTTTTAGCATCAGCTCATTTCTCAAATTTCAGAACTTGTTGCAATCATCCAGTCAATTAAACAATATATAGACCAATAACATGACAATAATAAGCAGCGACCATACCAGTCCGACAACCCGTGTTACTTTAACTGGTTTATAATTCAATACCCTGACAGCGGCATCTCCTTTTTTATCCGACAACGAATAGAAAAAAAGGAAGAGGGCGAGCACAACAAAGATAAGCACAGAAACATAAAGGTAGTGTACTCCGCTCAATATGATGTTGGTATAATACAAAACAGCTATTCCCAGGCTGAACGCCGTTCCTGCCGAAAGTACCATTTTAATGCCCTGCCCCGATGTTCTTCTCCATAATACGGCAAAGAGGAAGGCAACAGACATGGGCGGAGCGAGAAAACCCAGCACCGATTGGAAGATATTGAAAAAGCTCAACCCCTCTATCCGTGAAATTCCCAATGCTAAAAAGAGAGACAAAAAGGCACCTGCGACGACGACCAGCCGTCCATACTTCTTAATCTCAGGGCGAGTGATCTCCGGCCTGTTTTTCCTGATGATGTCCATTGTAAAGACAGTACTCAGTGAATTAAGGGCCGACCCGATCGTACTTATCAACGCGGCCATCATTACCACCACCACAAGCCCGATTATTCCGGAAGGAAACACCGTCTTGACAAGGCTCAGGTAGGCATCTGTCGAATTGTTCAGATTCGGGATAAGGATAAACGCCAGAATTCCCGGGAGAATAAACAATGGAATATCGATCAGCTTAAGCCATGCCACGAAATTTGCACCCATCTGTCCCTGTTTGAGGTTCTTTGCACCCAGGACCGACTGCACCATCGACTGATCGGTGCACCAGAACCAGATGCCCATGATGGGATATCCGAGTAAGATTGCCAGCCAGGGAAAGTCTTTGTCATCCAGTGGCTGAAACAGTTTCCAGTAGGAGGAAGGCGTAGATTCCAAAACCGTTCCGATCCCTCCTGCCCTATTCGTAGCCAGAACTACCAGCAGCAAGGAAACACCTATCAGCAGCAGCATCTGAAAAACATTGGTGTAAGCGATTGTCTTCAATCCCCCCGATACAACAAAGAGTGCTGAAATGGTTACGAGCATCGCGACACAGGCCCACAGGGGGAAATCAAGTATCTGTGACATAAAAATTCCGCCGGAGAAGAGAGTCAGTCCGAGCCAAGAAATGAGTGTCGTCAGCATGGTATACCAGGCTATATAACGCTGAACCGTCGTTCCGAAACGTTTACCCATATATTCGGGCAGGGTAGTCACTCCCGCGCCCAGATAACGCGGTGCAAAAACAAAAGCCAGCATCATGATAAAAGGGAAGGCATACCATGAGAAGTTTCCCGCTACGATACCACTTTCGAAACCGCTGCTGGCATTGGCAATCAGCATGGACGGGCCCACGTTTGTTCCCCACATGGTGAGTCCAATGGCAAACCACCCCAGCGACTTATTGGCCAGAAACAGATTTTCGCTTTTATTTCTTTTGGCAAAGCCCGACCACCACGCAATCATGGCAAGAATCACAAAGTAGGCTATGATTACTGCGATATCTAACTGTGACAAGTCTATCAGGGCTTTTGTCTGTCTCATCGTGTTTCAAACTCAATCCATGTCTCCCCCTGGGGAGCATCCTCTATTCCTTCCTGATAATTACGCATAATGGAATTCCACTCTGCAGCACGCGGGTTATTTTCCACTGTCTTGGGGTTCAGTTCCTCGAGATACGCACCCGCCGGAATGGTGATGACCAGCATAAGCTGCCGGCCGTTTCTGTAAACCTTCACATGCTGAAAACCGGCATTGCAGAATCCTTGCGCCACCTCGGGCCACGCCTCCCGTTGTGAACGGTGGTACTCCATATAATCATGCTGCATGGCTTCATTTTCCACCAGGTTTGCTGTCATAATGATATGTTTCTGTTCCGCTACCTCCTTCCCGCCGCAATCCTTCTCCCGGTTAAAATGGTAGAAGGGTGTTTTATAAACCTTTATCTTCTGTTGGGGGAACCGCTCTTTGAGTCTGCTCTCAATCTCTTCCGTCCTGCCTTTATTAATATATAAAACCCAGTGATCCGCCCAGTTATATATGCTGCCCTTCTCTATTTTTTGTGCTTCGCCAAATTGTAGCATATTCTCTTCAGATATAACCTCAGCCGATGCCACAATCTCTATGATGGCGTAATCTTGCGGGGCGCCGGAGCTGCATCTTACAAAAAGAAGAACCGATGCAGTCATAAGGACCGATCTGACCAGCGTACTGAAAAAAGTGGCGTTTGGCATAGCGTAATCAATTAATAAAAGAGCCAATCGACAGTTTCGTTGGCATCGTCATCTGTAAGCCCTACATTTCTGGGGGATACCTCCGATGTAGTAAAGCCCAGCACCAGCAGTGCACCCTTTCCAAGATTCAGGGTGTGCCTGCCCGGAGAAAAGGAATAGGTGTGGATATTCAGTGCCGGCATGCCCGATAGCTGAATCGCGTTCAGCAATACGGGATCGGCCTGGCCATAGAGATTGGCAGATGCGTCGGTTTCCAGCGTCGGTGCTTTGGCATAGGTGCTCTGATCATCCCGGAAATAACCGATCAATAATTTCACGGAACCGGCTGTTTCAAATTCTATCGTAGTTCCGCTCTCCTTTTGAGAAGCCGCGTCCAGCCTGAATGCTTTCATATGCTGTAGCTCAGGCGCTATCTCTTCAATAAAAGACTCACCTCCTGCCTCTATTCTTTGTCCCTTTGTCAAGGCTACCTGTTCCGTTTTTGGGCTAATAAGTTTTACCTCCGCGGGAATAAGTGGCAATACTTCCGTATCGTTCTGATCCTGCTTGTTGGATTTCAGCAACTGAATATTTTCACTGAAATTGCGTAGTTCCTGTTCATAATGGGACAGCAGCTCTTCCCAGGTTTTATTGTTACCATCATCGCCCCCGATGGGTATCCTCCGTTGTGCGGTCTGCATGCTGTTGGCGTAATGGTAGGTATCCTTTGTCAGCTCCACCAGCTTTCTATAGTGCTCCAAGCTCTTCTCCAGCAGCGGCAGAGCTTCCTCCAGATATGCCATATCTTTGCTGTACTGATAGTCAAGCACTTTTTCGGCAGCTCTCACTTTGAGATTAAAGAAGTAAGCAAACTCCCTGTAAGCATATACATCATTCCGCAGACGCAGAAACTCATCCCTGTTCCTCGTGACACGCTTCTCTGCCTTGTCGATGGCAGCTACGGCCAGATCGCCATGCTCAACAGCCTCATCCACAATCTGCAAGGGCAATTCACCCGTGTGCGGTATATTTTTCCATTTTCTCTCCACATACTCGATCAGCTTCTCCCCTTCAGGCCCGCACGACTCATAGAAGCCGGGATATATTTTATACTTGTAGGGATTGACCAGCTGACTCATAAACATTCCCAGCAACAAGGTCTGCCTGTTTCCTTCGGTGATGCCAAACCTCCTGAGCAACTTGGGTGATATTTCTCCGATCTGCTCATAGGCTTCCAGAATATTGGTCGACTGATTCCCGGAACCATAGTATCTGTCAAGCTGACTGCACCAGTAAGATATCTCCTGACTCCTTTCACGATCAGCTTTCCAGGCATAACGGCCCCATGCCTTGTACCAGATCCAGTCCCTCTCGGTCTGCTTCAGACGCTCCCCGCCGGGCAGCTTATCGGCAGTATAGGGCCAGTCCCAGTAGGAAGCCTGCGGATACAAATGCAATCCGTTTGCGCCATGTACTGCATGCATCGCCTGAACTGATTTCTGAATAAAGTCGGGTGAACCATACCTGAAAGGCTCCAGGTTTGCCAGTATATGCACATTGTCGATGTGAACCGACCCGAGTGAGCTGAGATCCTGATGAATCTGAGACCAGGGCCCACGAGGTTCATAGGTTGTAAGAGACTCCCCGTTGTATTTGTGCATGGTGTATAGGTTGCTGTATATCGGAAGCGCTTCGTCCATCACCATTTTGGCATCCGTGTCGTGTGCACGGACAATAATGGGCGGTTCATCCATACGGCCCGATGCCTTCAGTCCATCCCTGACACCCGGGATAACCGTCTTCGTAAACCATGCCACATCATCCTCGTAGGTAGCCATCGCTTCACCCAGGCAGACCAGCAGACCCACGTTGGGATATTTCTCGACGAAAGCGGCAATCGACTTCTGGGTATAGTTCGCTATCAGCGGCGTGATGGGCCTGTTTCTGTCCTGCGTCTGAATCCCGTAATGTTCGGCGAAAGGCTTGGATACAATGATGTTGTAAAACATCTGTATCACATAGATTCCCCGTTTGTCTGCCTCTTGGGTCAGAAAGGAGAAGATATCCTCGTTCTTTCTGAATGTCTCCTCATCCACCTCCACAGCGAAAGGATAGTCGTCCAGCTTCACCAGCGAAGCAAACGGATGTCCGTTCCACAAATAGAGGGAGTTCATCCTGTTCTCGACAAGCATGTCCAGGTATTCAATCCACAACTCCTTGTCGTAGAACCAGGGAAACGTTTCCGGGGTGTAGGGATATTCATACACCGTTCTCCCGGGAAGATAATAAGGTTTCTGAAGTCCGATGCAGGCACCCCGCATCACCATCTCCGGGGCATCCGATCGCTTCACTGGAAGAGGCTGTCCCTCACTGAGGATATCCGAGAGCTCGTAACATCCGTAAAGGGCGCCCGATGGATCCTTGCCATACACCAGCGTGTGATTTTGATCGCTGTCGATATAAAAACCCTCATTGCCCAAACTGTCCGGCAGTGAGAAGCCCAACTGTCCCGCAACGGTTGCAGCTAATGAATCCTCTTTTTGCAGTATCCAGTATATTTTCCCGTTATGATCGCCGGAATTTGCCGATGCAATCTCCTCTACAATCACTTTATATTTTAATTCTTCCAGCGTGTTTTTCAATCGATCAACTCCAAATAACACTCTTTCCGATGCATGGGGTGTAACACGGATCACCACACTTTCGTTTTTGCAGGAGGCTAGGCTGAGCAGCGCGGCCAGCACCAACAATACACTTAATCTCATTTTCTTCAGCTTCTTATTTTGGGCATTCTTATCGTTATTAAGCAGGACGGGAACAACTCCTTTCTGTACTCAGAATTGATAGGATACAACGACCTCTTCACCCGCTTCAATCCAAATCCTGTAACCACCTTCATCGGTTTTTTCAATTTTCCCTTCCGTGGTTTTTGGGGTAGATTTACTGCTAAAATAAAGATAACCCGCTCCTGCTGATGCAGTCACGCTGATGCGTTTCTGATCCATTCTTATTTTTATTTCTCCCTCGGGAGTAGGCACAGATCCCTCCATCCATTTTAATCCACCCAGATGCGGTTTGATGGAAAACTCACCGTATCCTGCTTTCACAGGCTGAATGCCAAGATAATACTTGCCGATCAAATAGATGGGGCTGGCTCCCCAGGAGTGGCAAAGGCTTTTTCCATAGGGCCGGCCATACATGGCAAGGTGTGCTGCTCCTCGATCTTCGGGGTTATACTTTTCCCAGAAAGAAGTGGCTCCCTCTCCGATCATCCCGCCCCAGTAATCTTTCATCTCCTGCATCACCAGATCATGCTCTCCCAGTTCGCACAAAGCTTCCAGCTCATAGAAACGCATGTAGGGTGTGGTGATTTTCATGATGGTATCATTCAGCAGCACCGATTGTTTGACCGATTGTTTCTGTGCCGGAGCCAGATAATCATAAAACACTGCAAACATGTTGGCATAGCGGGTAATCTGAGGTTGCTGCACATTATTCAAGCGGTTGTGTACCAATGCCTGTTGATCTTTACTCCAAAAAGCCGGTATCAATTTTTCCTTGAGCTCCTTTGCCAGTCTGTCATATTTCGCCTGATCCTCCTCGTTGTCGTTCAATCCGGCACAAAGTGACATCGTTTCGAGACTCCGGCAGAAGAGTACCTGCTCAAAAGAGAGCTCCCCTTTTTTATCCATGTAACCATCTGCCCAGTCCACAAACACCCAGTCGCCGGCAAGTCCCTCCACCATTCCGTTCTCGTTGGTGCGCCCCAGCACGTAGGCCATCAGCGACTGCATACGGGGGTATATCTGTGCGATAAATTGCCTGTCGCCCGAAAACAGATAATAGTCGTAGATCGACATGAACCAGTAGAAGGTATAATCCATGATCGTGTTGATGTGGCTGGTCACCGGATCCTTCCCTCCCAGAAGCCAGATGGTGTTTTTGACCGTTTGTGAATCAAAGAAGATGTAGTAGTTCATCAGATAACTCTGATAGGCATCACCACTCCACACCCACCGGTCGCGTTTGATGCCGTCTATAAAAAACTCACGTGTGGTAAGATGCATCGTATAGGCACTCACATCCCATATCCTGTTCAGCTCCTCGTCGCTGCTCCGGAAGGATCCCCTATAAACCTCAGGCTTATACTCATACAACATGCTTACGCCGTTATATTCCACTCCCTCATCTTTTGTGATGTAGACATACCGGAAAGCCTTGCTGTTTTCCAGGGTAAAACTATCTGTGATACTGTATGTAAGTCCCACCGATTCATCTGTGACCCTGCCATTGTTGACGGAAAATTTGTCCAGCGTTTCGCAATATGCGCTGTCCAGCGCCTCCTCGCGGCTCTCACCGTAATAGATCAGCATATTTCCGTTACCGCTTAGTTTTTCAAACTGCAGAAACCCGATCGTCTCCCTTCCGAAATCGTATAGCTCACCTCCGTTCACCAGCTCTTTCGTTTGCACATCAAGCGGCGTTACTGCAAGCCTGTATGCCGATGGCAGCGCATCAATCGAATGAAAGCCGCCCGATCCCGCCCTGTAGTATGTTGTGGCAGAGGTGTCACTGGCCTTTCCGCTTTCATCGATCCACTCTTTGTCTTCGAAAGTCACCCTCCACGAATCATCAGATTTTACTGTTCTGCCGTTCACAAAAATTGCAGGAGGAGCAGATTGATTCCATACTTTGATGTTAAGTTGATGTTTACCTGCAGGCAGCAGAAATTTGTCAGGCATCCCGAACTGCAGCTTCCCATCCAGCTTGATGTTATAGGTTCCCTCCACATTGATTTCAATCTCTTCCGGTTCTGAAAGATCCAGCTCCTTGCTGAATTCCACCACCACATAGTGACTGTCTATCTTCCAGAAGGGAGGGAAAAAGGCTCCCCTTTCGGTACGGCGATTATTCATCTTGTTACCCAGCCATATCTCATAGTCCCCCGGATACCAGATCCAAGTGGCAGGAGCTGCTGCCTGAATAAGCATTTGAGAGACTATCAATATTCCTGTGATCAGCAAAAACCTGTTTCGAACGATTGAAATTATTTTATGCATCATAAAAAGGGTTTATATATTCAGATTATGCTCATGTAGTATATCGGAAACTTTAACTATTTTCCCTGATTGAAGTGAACGATCCATGGCCTGTAGCAGGGCAACGGTGCCCACTCCCTCCCTGATGTCGGGATAAGCGGTAAAACCTTGCTCTATGCTATCTGCAAAATACTCCAGGTAGTTCTGATACTCGCCGGCATGGTGGCTCTGCCCTTCGAACCGGAAATAGTAATTTTTATAAAGGTCTCCCCAGGTTATTATTTTCTCTTCACCGCTGTGGGTGGTTACCGCGTAGCGTAATTCATGATAATCCGCCTGGCTTGCTCCATTGGTTCCCCTGAGGATGCAACTCATCCCGCTGTCACGCGTCGGAGGCTGCGTGGGAGAAGTATAGACCCCGCTCACCCTTGCAATCCTTCCATCCCTGGCACGAAAAATAAAATGCATGGTATCTTCGTTCTTCAGGCCAGCTTCTATTCCGTTCTGGCTGATCATCCCGAAGCCCACCACCTCCTCAATGTCCGGCATATACCACCGGATAAAATCCACCGGGTGGCTCAATCCGCCATAAAGCCATTTAAAGTCGGATTCCAACGACCACTCCTTACTCAGGAACCAACGGTGATCGGCATGATAATATGCATCCATTGTGATTAAATCACCAATGACACCTTCCTCGAAATCGGCTCGCTGCCGCTTCATCGGTTCAAAGAATCGGGAGCTCTGACCTACAAAGACTTTTCTTTTATGTTTCTCTGCCAGCTCCGTCAACTCCTTTGCAAGTGATAAATCATGGATGAAAGGTTTCGTGCAGACCACATGTTTCCCTTTTACCAGTGCCTGTTTTATGTGGGCAGCGTGCAGGTTATCGGGGGTATAAATGGCGATGATATCAATATCGGGATTGTTGAGCAGCTCTTCGTAGTCGGTGGTGTAAGCCTGCAGATTAAATTCCTTTGCACGTTGAATGCAAAGATCTTCATTTCTGTCGCAAATATTCACCAGATTTAACCTGCTGCTTGCGAGAGCGGCGGAGATGGCACTTCTGCCCTCTCCCAGCCCAAGGATAGCTATGTTTTGCATATTAGTCGAATAAATAATAAAATTCTTTGATTGGCCCCGCATTTGCCTTGACGGTATCGTTCACCATCGGTCCGTTATTTTCCCACACATTTCCGGGACCATTGGCATTCTGAAGGAACTTCTCCCCTTCCGTCCGGTTATCCTTCACAGTGATGAACGAAGATCCCTCATCGGTATAGAGATAAAACCAGTGAGAAGGAATATGCACGTAGCCGGGACTGTATATATCATGAATGTTGTTCTCCGAGATAACCGTTCCCGGCTGGCTTCCCAAGGTGTATATCCCCGCTACATCATACATGTGCTTCGCGTAATGATGGATATGATTTGCTCTAACGGTATTGTCCCGCATGACGCCAGGATTGCTGTTCCACCCCCAACCCAGACTTATTCCGGTGTAGGAAACTTCCCTGATTTCGTTGTGCGTGATCAGCACATTGTTTACATATCCTGCCGCAATGGCTACACAACCCCAATCCTCGTTTGTCACATCCTCGAAAAGATTATTCACAATTTGCTGATTAGAGCATACTTCTCTATGATCCAGCGGATTATAAGGGTAGTGCGTCTCGTGGGCCGATGGCGAGAAGCTGCCAATCAGGACGCCGTTTCCACCGATATCCCTGAACAGAGAGCCTTCCACTTTTCCTCCGCTGTTACCCAGTCTATAGTCTAAGCCGGTAGAGGCCAGATGGGTGAAAAGACACCGGTCGAAATCTACATTTTTCGTTCCCGAAAGCGTGACAGCAGCGGCAGGACGCCCAAGCCATCCCTGGTTGTCCAGATCGTGGTTGCCCTCCCTTTTCATTTTGGGATTGATCCGATAGGCCTCTGTCAGGTACATCCCTGCCTGCAACGGCACATGCCCTTTTTCAGTAGGGCGCATCCAGGAGGTATGGCTGAACTGAATATTTCTGAACTTTATATTTTCTACCGGGCGATCAAGCGTACCCTCAATCGACACCAACGTTTCAATTGCAGGGACAACCGCATGCAGGCTGTTGATATCTTCGTGTTCCCGCGGCATATAGTACAATTTCTGTTCCCTGAAATCGTGAAACCATTCACCCGGTTCATCAAGTAATGCCATCGCATTGGTCAGGTAAAAGGGAGACTCACTACCGGGAGTTGTCATCGGACTGGGCCAGGGACGGACAAACTGCAGCCTGCTTTCCGGATCATGAAATCTTATCGCGGCAGAATCTCCGCTCACTTCAATCGATTTGATTCGAAGATTGGAGATGCACCACATCTGATGCAGCACCATCTCCGCGTAAGGAGCATCGAGCACAGCCTCCACAGCCTTGGCAGGCACCCAGAGAATCTGATTCTCCACATCATTCCGCCGTATCCGGCTCATATTCTCAAAATCGACCACATCCCTGGCACGGACCGCTTTCCTGCCGTTTACCCAGAGCTGGCGAAAATCCAGAGGACGTCCATTAAAATCGGGCACATCTGCCACCCAATAGCGACCGGACTGCTTCCATCCACCGACCGGCATACCGCCGCTGATCGTCACCTTCGCTCCCTCTTCTGCTGAGATGATAGTGGGAGATTCGGCAGTTCCGCTGTCTTCGGGACGCAGGTGAAGCGGTTCGTACAAATAGTATGTACCCTCTTTCAGTATGATATGTATCCCATCATCTATCCCGGAGACCTGTAACCTGCGCATTTCACGGGCCCGTTGCAGGGCTTCCTGTATTGTCAGCAGCGGATATTCCGCTGTACCTCTGTTCCGGTCGCTGCCATCAGGCGATATCCACACTTCCGTGGCAGAGAGACCGGATAAGAAACAGCTGATCAGAAAAATTATCCCAATTATTTTTGGTTTCATCATCCATCATTTTTATTATGATCTACCATTGTATTTCGATCCATTATTTTATCTTGACAACGGCATCCAGACCATCATTTCTGTTTTACCCCTGTTGCCCCAGGCATAATAGGGAACCAACCGGATGTTCGCCTTCTGTTTCTCTTTTGCCACAGGCCGGTATAGCTGATTCTTCCACGACTCTCCGTGGGCAAGCAATTCGGTCTCTCCCTCGAGGCAGACTACCGGGCTACCGTTAATCATTATCTTACGGGGCGTAAGCTCGATATCCGCAGGAATCAGGATATCATCCATATCATATACTCCGGCCAGATCGATCGATTCCAGACAATACACCAGCGGCCCCCTTTTTATGGCCACTTGGTTCCTGATCTCCTCCGCCAACGGGTTTGCTTCCATCAGCAGGGTCTGCATATCCAAATCCAGCTCAATGATATCGCCTTTCTTCCATACTCTTTTAATCTCGGCATAAGTTCCATTTGTCAGGTCCGTCTTCGCCGGCTTGCCGTTCACCTTCAGTTGCACGTTGCCACTCCACTGGGGAATCCGCAGAAAGAATGTAATATCCTTGCCGGCTGCAATCCGCTCTACCGTGAACCTTACCTTTCCATCTGCCGGATAGTCGGAAACCTGCGAAAGCGCGATCGACGTTCCGTCGGGCAAGGTTGTACTCAATTCGTTTCCTCCATAAGTATGGAACCACAATGCACCTTCGGATACCGAGTAGAAGTAGTTGTGCACCTCACACAAAGTCCGTACCGTATTGGGTGGACAGCAGTTACAAAGCTTGATGTACTCCTCCCGCTCTTTTGACCAGCGCATGGTATAGGGAAAATCATCCGATACGCGCAAGGGGTTGGTATAGAAAAAGCGGTTTCCATCGAGGCTTACCCCCGAAAGCACACTGTTATAAAGGGCTGTCTCCACGATATCGGCATACTTCTCTTCACCGGTAATCTTCAGCATCCGCCAGTTGAACAACACGTTACCTATATTCGCGCAGGTCTCATTGTGCGCCGTGCTATTTGGCAGCTGATAAGCCCTGCCGTAGGCCTGATGCACCTTCTGTACCGAGTCGGGCTCATAGCTTGTACCATCGGGCGAGGTACCGTCATAGAGTGCGCCGCAGGCACCTGTGATATACATCTTCCTGTTCACGATATCGTGCCAGATCGACTCTAGATTATCCTTCAGAAGCTTCTCACCCGTCTCCGCATAGACATCGGCAACGCCGGCATAGAGATAGTTCGCCCTCACCGCATGGCCCATTGCTTTGGTCTGCTTCCGGAAAGGAATCCGGTCCTGATTGTCATCCGTACCATCCTTCACTAAATCCCGTATATTAAGCAGTCCCTGTGCCAGTTTCAGATAGTCGCTGTTCCCCGTCGTCCGGTACATCTCCACCACACCCATGTAGTGAGAGGGGCAGATCGCATTGCCAGCCAGCTCCACCGAATCTGTTTCATAGAAATTTTGCAGAAAATCGGCAGCCTTCACCGCCATATCAAGCATGGAGCGCTTGCCAGTCGCCCTGTAATGCACGCAGGCTGCCGTCATCAGGTGTCCCAGGTTGTAGGTCTCAAAATTAAGCCGGTTATCAAATGCGGCCTCTCCATCGGTCTGTTTTCTCTCTTCGATGTTCACCGGTGTGTGAATATACCCATCCGCACGCTGCACCTGAGCCAGTGTCACAATGATGCGATCCATCAGTACATCCAGCTTGGGATCTTTTGTCATCGCGTACACCGATGCCACCCCCTCAAACCATTTGTAGAAGTCGCCATCATGAAAGGGAGGCCCCTGATGGCTCCCCTCCTCTTTGCCGGCGGCAATCTCGAAATTTCTGAACGCGTGCGAGATGTCCGGATCGTTCAGCGTATTCCACATATTCAGGATCATGCTGTCCTTATAGACTCCGAACCTGTCGCCCCAGAAACCATTCGTCCACGTCACGGCATCCATATCCACATTCTGCAGTTGTACATACCTGCTGTTTGAAGTGTTCACCAGCGCCTTCTCCTGTGCGGAGAGAGAGGCGGAGAAAAGAATCAGGAACAAAAGAATCTTCCATGTTTTCATTGACCTGTTATTGTAAAAAGATTAAATATTCAAGTTTTGTAGAAGCCTCTTCATATTTAATTAGGAAAGTTATGTCAAATTTATATCTAAGTGACGCACAAATAAGATTATTGTACTCAAAAAATGGTCGTCTGATCCTGTTTTCTACAGTTTTTCTCTAGTTTATGAGGTGAGAATTATTTTTACAACATACTTATTATAAACATATTAATATGACAATACAGGTGAGATTTACTTCTGCCTATTGACATTCCTCATGCTCAAGTAACCACATATAAATATAAACTCTTGGTAGGCATGATCAGCAAAACCGATCCCAACGGCATTACAACCTCTCAGCATCCTTTCACGCACCATGTTGAACGATGCCGGCAGTGCACATATCTGGACAATATCGACTATTACGAAGGGCTGGGGCGCCTTGCATTACTTCATTGGTGACTTCTTGTGAGGATTCGGATATCAGATCGATTGCCTTTGGGATTATTTTTTTTTATTGGCCTATTTGTTAATTAAAAGAGTAATCAGCTTCTTGAATTTATCTATAATATGGATAATTACGATTATCAAGAAAAAATGTCCCATCACATTATGGAATCTTAAAACGGGTGAACTGAACCCGATAACGAACAATAGAATGCTCGCTGCCATTAGAATAAAGGATATAGTTGTAAATGCCGTTATCTTATTTTTCAGGAAGACTTTTTTCTTTGTCAAAGCTTTAATAAATGGCCAATGCTGTATTATGTGAATCGTTATCAATAATAACCATACAATCCCAATTATGCCGTGGGGAGACTGCCAATGGGCTATTGTTGCGAAATGCGATTTTGAACACAAGGCAATAATCAAAGCGAGTATCATTGCAACATCGACAGTCGCTTTTGCTCTTCGGGATATAAATATGCTTTTCATGGGATTATATCAGATTGAATACCTCATGTGGACAGGTGTTAATACATTTCTGACAGCCGGTACAAGTATCCGGATTCCGGATAATAATATGCTTATGCCATAAAAAGTCGACCTTCCCGATCACTTGCTTTTTGCAGGTACTGATACATTTCCAACATCCCTCACATTTGCGGGGATTTATCCATATATACTCCGTCCGGATTCTGCTTGACCAACCTGTTCCTTTGTTCATTTTAAATTATTTGTTGATTCAAATGCAAAGGAACGGCAAGCAACCGGTATTAACAATGGTATAATAATGGCAAAAATTGGACTATTCAAGGTATTGCTTCCTGAAATACGAAGGAGAAATACCCACAGCTTTTGTAAAAAAACGTGTAAAATAAGTCCAATCCGCATATCCTAGTTCCTGAGCTATCTCCTTAACGCTTATTTTCGTATAGAACAGTAAGCGTTTAGCCTGTATGACAATTTCGTCCCTAATACAATTGCTGGCTGATATTCCTGTTGTCTTCTTTACGGCTTCATTCAGATAGACGGGGGAAATATTCAATTTCGATGCATATTGGGATGGACGTTTTACGGATTTGTAATTGGCGGATAACAACGATTTAAAACGGGAAGTAATATCCGCATAACGGTTATTTGCTGAAACTGGGAGTCCTCTCCGGTATATTTCCGCAATCATTCCGATATAAGAAGAAAGCAAATCCAGAACAACGGTTTTTTCGATATCCTGCATGCCGGGCTTAAGTTTTTTGTGAAGAATGGAAGCACAATGCCACAAGTCTTCTACCTCGCTTTCATTAAGTTCTATGCTGTCGTTAATCCAAAACATTTTCTCAAAAACATCCTTGTACTCATTTTTTACAAATGCGCTTTCAACCGCTAAAACCCAGCCGTCACCCTTCACCTCGCCTATCGGAAAGTGAATCTGTCCGGGTAAAATACAATGAATTGTTGTTCCTTTTACTTCATATTCTTTAAAATCAACATGCAATTTCCCTTCCCCGCATTTAACCAGGATGAAAAGGTAATATTCGTCACGGTGTGCATAATTTACTGCAGCTGCTTGTTCATTTCCTGAAAAATAACGCAGAAAAGCAATATCTGTTTGATATTTACCTGGAATTTTGTGTATCGGAATTTTAACCATAACTATAAATTATCCTGCAAATGTACAACTACAAAAGATTTAAGCAAAAACGTCTCTTCGATAACATATAATGCATTAAATTTGCCAGGTGTCATCACCTTCACGGATGGAAATACCATCACCCACATGTAGGTGCCACAGACAGCAAGCTAAGCGTACAAGTCAGACACTAACATTGTGATAACTGAGCATGTTGCAACAAGGTTTACAAAAATTGCACCCTGAGCTTGATCCATTGTTTGTAAGAAACTATTCTGTAAACAGGCTGGCCAATGTAGAACTTGTCTGCGCCTGCTCATGTTAAAGAATAGCCCAAATTAGTAAAGAGGTAAAATGAGAGAATTAGAACAAAAATTAGCAGGTAGGGACATCAAGCCGACGGCTGTGAGGCTATTGATATTCAAGGCGATGCTCGAATACCCCCAGGCATTCAGCCTTTCGGACCTGGAAGCCGTGTTGGGGACAGTCGATAAATCGACCATCTCCCGTACGATCACGCTGTTCCATGAGCACCTGCTCATTCACAGCATCGACGATGGCTCCGGCTCCATGAAGTACTCGGTGTGCAACGACGATTGTCAGTGCATGCTCAACGAGCTGCACGTTCACTTTAACTGTACCCGCTGCCACAAAACATTCTGTTTGGAGAGTCTCTCAATTCCTCCCGTGCAACTCCCCGAAAAGTTCTTGCTGGAAAATATCAATTTCGTGATGAAAGGGCTGTGCGACCAATGTTCGGGCATTCCTGAAAAACTTACAAAGTATAAATAGTCCGGGATGTACATTCCGCACTGATTTATTCCGTGAGTGAATCTATAAATTCTCCAAATCTCAAGATTCTCCCGCTATCCGCTTTGTTGAAAAGCAGATGCTCAAAATCCTTTTGTTTCTTCTTCAAATCAATGGTTTTCAACAGTTCGTGTGTAGCTTGTTTGAACTCTTGCAGATTATGGATTCCGCAACGCTTTGTCAGGAAATCGTAATCAGGTTTCGATTGCGCCAATAAAAACATCGCGTCATAAAAATCACGGCCTTTTGCACGGGTTAACAGGGCGGCAACTTTCATACTGCACAACACGCCATCGGAAGGAACAGGAAAAGGAAAAAAGAATCCGCAACCCTTGATATTTGTGATAACCGGATGATAAGCGATTCCCTGATCCTGGCTTTCAACCTTTATCAAAAAGCGTTCTTCCTTGTGTCCACTCAACCCCAAATCGAATAACAATTCAGGAAAATAAATATTACGCCGGAAAGCCATTAATTTCGGGTTCTCTTTATCCTTCGCTTCCACCCGAAATCCTGAACGTTCCAAAAATTGAATTACTCCGTTTGTCATTTCAAAAAAGTCATCTTTCGACAAGTTTTTACAATCGAAATCCAAATCTTCTGAGAACCGGTCTATCCCTTTTACCAAACGCAGATTCGTTCCACCGATAAACGTCATCTTTTGGATGTATGGTGTGGAAGAAAGATAATCCAGAATTGTCAATAACAAATACTCCTTCAGCAAGTGTTTGTCGAAGGCTGAATTTCCACGGAGTTCTACCGGAAAATAATTCCTTATCTGTTCAATTTGTATCATAAATCATACGTTTTTAAAAGCAACTTCACCCGACGTTCAAGCGCCTTGCTTTGAAACCTCATGCAATAATCCATCAGTAAATCCTTGTTTAAATCATCATGCAGGTAATCTTCATCCAGGCGCAGTTCTTCTAATTCCTGTTCATTATCGTAGAACGGATAAAGATACAGCAAATCGAGCAATGCCTTTTCGGGCGTGGCAAAATGTATGGTACGGTTGTCTGCCATTGGCTTCAATTCGTACCCGAATAGCAGGTTCTCTTTGACATTCTTATAAGAATATTCTCCAAAGTCATTGATGAACGAAGTTGTTTTCAGGGTTGTTACATTGGTAACCTGTATGACCGATTCCGGTATCATTCCGTAGAACGATAAGGCTGTGTGCAGGCTGATATAGGATGGACGGTATATTCGATTGGCAAAATAAAGGGCATAATCCGGTTTGTTCTTATATTCAGAAAAGGCAAAAAAGCCCCGCCTTAACCGGATAAGATAGCCCTTTTTGGTCCAACGGGTAAAGTTATTGCGGTCAAAATCAGGTTGCCATGCATATACCTGATAGATGTTGAAGCATGCCAAATCGAACATCTTAGCCTTAAATTCCAGAAAGGTCATTTTTGTTTTATTTCTATTATGCTGCAAATATAATGCATTTTAGAAATAAAATGAAATATTGTGATAAAAGAAATGAGGTATCACTCCCATAATTGCAACCAGGTTGCGAGAATTTCCCCCTATTTTTGCCCTATATAAAGTTTCATTATGGCAAGAATCAAAAAACTAGAGATAGAGTCTAATTATAATTGTAGCGACGATAGCTGTTGCGGATGTGAAAAAACCGGTGCGGCTGCACTTCCTGAAGAATCTACGTGGAAAAGATACCTACCGGTGACCGCCACAGGCATTCTTTTCGTTATCGGCATTCTGCTTGACTCCCTGTTCAAGCCCGCATTCTTCACCGGCACCACCCGCCTGGTATGGTATATTGCCGCGTATCTTCCTGTTGCTTTGCCTGCCTTCAGGCATGCGGGCAACGCCATAGCGCAAAAAAATTTCTTCAACGAATTTACCCTGATGATCGTCGCCACCCTGGGCGCGTTCTTTATCGGCGAGTATCCCGAGGGAGTTGCCGTGATGCTGTTCTACACTGTGGGCGATCTATTTCAGGAGTCGGCTGTCCGCAAGGCACGGAGGAACATTCAAACGCTGCTGGATGTTCGTCCCGACACGGCGACGGTCGTCCGTAACGGGGTAACCACCACCGTCTCGCCGGAAGAGGTCTCCATTGGAGAAACCATTCAGGCAAAGGTGGGCGAGAAGATCCCGCTCGATGGGACTCTGTTATCGCCCAGGGGAAGCTTCAACACCTCCGCACTCACCGGCGAGAGCGTTCCCCGTACCATCCACGATGGCGAAACGGTGCTTGCGGGCATGGTGAACCTGAACCAACTGGTAGAGGTCCGTGTAGAGAAAGCGTATGCCGACAGCTCCTTGTCCCGTGTGCTGGAGATGGTGCAGGAGGCCACCTCCCGCAAGGCAAAGACGGAGCTTTTTATCCGTTCGTTTGCCCGGATCTACACCCCCATCGTCTTCGCCCTCGCGCTGGCCATCACGGTGATTCCCTCCTTCATCGTTCCGGGTTACGTTTTTGACGACTGGCTTTACCGGGCACTGGTGTTCCTGGTTATCTCCTGCCCGTGCGCCCTCGTCATCTCCGTCCCGCTGAGTTATTTTGGCGGTATCGGCGCCGCATCCCGAAACGGTATCCTGTTCAAAGGAGCCAATTACATCGACATCATCGCCAAAGTTAATACTGTGGTGATCGACAAGACAGGGACCCTCACCGAAGGGGTATTCCAGGTAAAGAAAATGGAACCGGTCTATCCGGAAAAAGAGAGAATGGCCGGGTATGCCGTCGCCCTCGAATCGAAATCGAACCACCCGGTCGCCAAAGCCATCGTGGAGCACTTCCCGCATATCATGCCTGGTGACTACCGCCTGGAAGATGTCAAAGAGATTGCCGGCCACGGTATGGGCGGCATTGTGGATGGTCACACGGTGTTGGCAGGAAATGCCAGGTTGATGCGGATGCACGACATAAAGTACGATCCGGGTGTGGACGATATCCGGGAGACCGTGGTGCTGGTCGCCATCGACCAGCAATACGCCGGATACCTTGTGATTGCCGATCAGGTAAAAGCAGATGCGGGAAGCGTCATCCAGCGGTTGAAGCAGTTGGGCATCCATACCACGGTGATGCTAAGCGGCGACAGGTCGTCCATCGTGCAGGATGTGGCTGAGAGGTTAAAAGTGGATAAGGCCTACGGCGATTTGTTGCCGGAAGACAAGGTAAAGTATATCGAGGAGCTGAAGAAAGAGTCGTCGAACGTGGTAGCCTTCGTCGGCGATGGCATCAACGACGCACCGGCGCTGGCATTGAGCGACGTGGGCATAGCCATGGGAGGGATGGGTTCTGATGCTGCTATCGAGATAGCCGACGTGGTGATCCAGACCGACCAGCCCTCGAAGATCGCAACCGCCATACAGATAGCCCGTTCCACCCGCGCAATCGTCATTCAAAATATCGTCTTTGCGCTGGGCGTAAAATTTCTCATTATGTTGTTAGGCGCCTTCGGCATTGCCAGCATGTGGGAAGCGGTCTTCGCCGACGTGGGCGTCTCCCTGATAGCCATCCTCAACGCAGTGCGGATACTGAGGAAAGACTTCACCAAAAGTTAGGTTACCTGCGTCTACTTTCTCCTCAAGCTTTAATTCAATTATATTTGTGTTCCTTCGATGCGCATGCCAATCAAAAGTCAAAGTTCCGGTAGCGAAGCTGTTTTCTGTCCGATTTCTGTTTCTTCCCTTCCAATCGTTTTTGAATGGAGGCAAAAGTAGGTTTGGTGGCAACCCTTTTTCTTTTCGGAGTCAGTGCCTGCCGGATAAGTTGGCTGAACCGGGTTGTCACAGCCTTCTTGTTCATCCACTGGGTACGTTCCGATTCGCTGCTGATCTGCAACACCCCATTCTTGTTCACACGATTAGACAGCTTTTCAAGAATCAGTCGTTTCTGGTCCTCGTCGAGCGTGTCCGACGCGTTTACATCAAACGACAACAGCACCTTGGACGAGACCTTGTTCACGTTCTGTCCCCCACTCCCACTGCTTCTGGCAGCGGTAAAAACACACTCCTCAATCAATTTTTCTATATCGATATCCATTGTTCCTGCATTTGACAATACACCGACAAATTTACCCTTTTGTTTGCTAAATGAACGTCTCTGAAAAATGTTTTTGCGAACCCTTGCCCGTTTTATCCGACAGTTTTTCCTCTTATATTCTGCGTACACTCACCCGTTCTATAAGTCCAGTATAAGCCGTGTTTCAGTCATATTGATACCACACTTTTTAGCCAATAAGGAGTATTTGTACTCAATCTCTCCAACGTTCGCCGGATCCATGGCCGCCTTGAATTTGACGAACCATTCTTTGTCGCCTATCTTTACAAACACTTTAGGTCTTGCCCCACCAGAGGTACCACCATGTGCATATAATGTGTCAAGGAATTCACCATCAGGCTGTCATCAAATACTCCAAAGCCTCCGTTAAACGGTGTTCGTTTTGCAATAAATAGCTCTGTATCTTTCCAACAAAATTCAATTTGAGAAAGAAATAAAACAAATCTACATTTCCTCCAAAGACAAACAGAGTGTATCAATCTGATAATTAGGAAGAAGTTTATTTTTGAGGTGTTCTGTTTTTTTGGCCAGTAGTTCGGGTTTAAAATTTTTCTTCTGTCGTTTTACTTCGGCAACCAGTGCCTGATTCTTTTCCAGTTTCAATGCGACAATGTCGATTTCATCCTGATTACCCCTGAGCTCCCACCAAGAGCCAATGTCGCGATATTGGAGACTTTCTGCAAGTTGTTGCTTGAAATACCGTTCCAGCATGATGCCGGAATAGGTAGGATAATCAGACCGAATAATAGATTCCAGTGCTTTGAAGTTTTTAATCTCTATCATGGAACGGTGCCGATCGAAATAGTTGAACCAAAAACGAATAAAATTATCCTGTATCTCGTAACGGACCGCCTGACTTCCTGGCTTTGCCAATATTGGTCGGTGGCGGACAATGATATTGTAATCTTCGATCAACCGCTTGATTTGACCACCAATACTTTTATTTCCTAATGCGGCTTCAATTTCAGGTTGCGTGTTGATACCACTTGATATGGCACTTAAAATAGAAAAATAAATCACATGATTTTTTCCGAACTCTTCTATCAATAAGTTCTTTCCCTCATCGGTAAAAGGAGAATTTTCACGCACCATAAACGAAATCATTTCATCCACGCTTAGCGTGATGTTATCATAAAACAACTCCACGTATTTAGGAACGCCGCCGGTGAAAGAATAGAGGGCGAGTAAGTCGTCATTGGTATAGTTCGGGTTGTTGTCGCGTATTATCTCTTTCAGCGTGACCAGGTCAAAAGCCGATAACTTAATGGTATTATCTGCCCTGCCAAATAAAGGTTCCTTTTTGTCCTGGAATATTTTCTGCATCAATGAATAAATAGAACCTGCTACGATCAGGTTCATTTTGGATTTCTTCTGATACATGTCCCAGATATTCTGCATATCGCTATACACCGATTCATTGATATTATAGAATTCCTGAAACTCATCTATAACCAGATTGAACGCCCTGGTGGAGGCCAACTCCATCAGGTATTGAAATAATGAACGGAATGTACGTATCTCAGACGGTACAAACAGATCAAGCGATTGGGAGATAATTGGAATATATTCCGCGCAAAGCGAAGCTTCGGCCTTGCGACCAACAAACAGATAGACTGTGGGGAGTCCTTCAACCGATTTCATGACAAGACTGGTTTTTCCAATACGCCTTCTGCCCGTCACTACTGTCATACGGGAATGGTCACTGAACGACAAATTTTGTATTCGTCGGAGTTCGGCCAACTCACTCGTCCGGTTATAGAATTTCATATCAACGCTGTTTAGTTACGACCGTAACAGTTACGGTGGTTACAAAGTTAATAAAATTTTGATGTGATACAATTCCACAAGCTGAATATCATGAAATTATACAAATTGAATGCGATTGTACTTTAATCTAATTTCGACAGTTCCAATTTTTTCGGATCTATTTTCAGATATTTGATCCGTTCGCGGCGCCAGGTATATACCACGTGAATAGAACCATCTTTTCCCTGAATAACCGAGGGATAAGAATACTGCCCCAGGGGGGAATCTTCGGGCACAAGGGCTGCTAACCACTCTTTTCCATCTTTCGACAGGGCAATGTTTAATGGGGTTCTGGGCCCTTTACCGGTGCCGCCGGGGGGTATCACGTGGTTGTAAACCAGAAGTTGGCGGCCGTCGCTCAGCGTTACGGCATCTGTTCCGGAATTGTTGTTGGGCAGGCCGGAGAGTGTCATCTCGCTCCAGGTCTCACCGCCGTCGTGCGACCAGGATTCGGCCAGCTTCCCTTCCCGGGTTCTGCAAATCATCTGCAGCGAACCGTCTTCGTAAGTTAAAATACTGGGCTGGATGGCCCTGATGGCTTTCCCGTCGTTGATGGGACCGACCTTCCTCCAGGTCTTGCCTTTGTCTTCGGTGATCTCGAAGTGTACTCTCCAGCCAGGGCTCCCCTCAAGGCTGGAAGGGCAGATCATCTTGTTACACACCATCACCGGCTTGTTCTTTACGGGTCCGATAAAGCCTTCCGGAAGATGTTCCGGTTCAGACCAGGTGACGCCGTGATCAAAAGAACGGACCAGGTGCCCTGTCCAGTCGCTCACCGAACTTCCTATCTTATAAAAGAGTAGCAGCTCTTCGCCGGGAACCTGAAAGAGCACCGGGTTCCAGCAGGCTTTCCGGAGCGTATCGCTGAGGATACCATTGGCTACCGATACCGGTGCCGTCCACTGCTCATCCACCTTTCGGGTAACCCATATCTCCACGTCGGGATTTCTCTCTTTGGTCCCTCCAAAGAAGGCGGCAACAAGTCCCTTGGGTGTCTCTGCGATGGTGCTGGCATGACATTCCGGAAAGGGAGCGGTTTCATAGAGAAACTCTTCCTTCACGATTCCTTTCCGCCAACGGCCCATACCCGGATCCAGTTCCATGCTGAAATGATAATCACCGGAACCTATTTCACACACGAAGGAGTCGCCCCCGGTTCTCACGTTCAGAATTCCTTCCCCACTTTTTAACGCTTTGCCTCCCTCTTTGATATGCAGGCTATTGAGCGGAAAATGAACCTCTGCAGTACTGTTGGCCGGTACTTTGATATTCCATTCCAGCTGTTGAAAATTCTTCTTCCAATGACTCTCTACCTCACCGTACGGAGTTTTGTAGGAAGCATCCACATACGATAATTTCTCAATATCGAAGTTGGGCTTCATGATGATCTTCTTGAAGGCAACCTGCTGTTCGTCGGACTTGATTCCTGCCAGATTCTCGAAGCCAAAAGGAATAAAGTCACCCAGCAGCATCACGTGATTCCCCGAGTTCATCTCCGGGTTTGCGGTATCGCCATTCCAGAGTTCCCAGATGGTTGTCGCTCCCTTTTTGGCCATATAACCCCAGCTGGGATAGGTGTCATTGGATGCCAGCTGAAAAGCGATATCAGCCCTTCCTATTCGGGCAAACTCCTTCAGGATCCACTGTGAGCCGATTACTCCCGTGGTGATGTGGGCACTGTATTGGTTGTTCTCCAGGATGCCATTCACCAGATGTTTCTCCACGGCTGGTATAGAGGCTTCGGGAATCATTCCGAATGCCAATGGCAACAGATTGGCAGTTGCCGTATTGTTACCGTAATAAAGGCTGTCGGCATGAAAGAAGGTATCATTGAACCCTTGCTTCACCTTCCCTGCCAGTGTACCAAAGCGGTCGGCATCCTCCGGAAGGTTTTGCAACAGGGCAAACTTCTTCATCAGTTCAAGAATCTTGAAATAGTATGCCGTGGCGATCAACTCGCCATTGGTAATGCGATTCGGGTCCTGTGCGTGAATCAGCTCCGGTGATTCAGGCGGCACGCACCAGTCGCCATACTTATCGCGCGGCATCAGATAATCAGCGGTCATATATTCCTCTTTCATATGGCGGACCCACCTTTTCATGCTTTCGTAGTTTTTCTCAATCGGTTTCAGATTACCGAACTGCCTGTAAAGCATATCGGCATTGAAAAAGAAAGCGGCAGGCCAGGTGACGACATCCGAATAGTAGTTCCAGAAAGCGGGGGCCACATCGGGAATGGTGCCATCCTCACGCTGTGATTCACGGATATCATCGATCCATTTGCTGTAAAGCTGCACATGCTCGAAGAGATAACTCTCACCCAGCCCCCCCATTGTCCGGTCACCCAGCCAGGGCTGACGTTCGTTCCGCTGGGGACAGTCGATAGGCATTCCCTTGTAGTTGCCCCGTATTCCCCAGAACGCATTTTTCATGACCTGGTTGATAACCGGGTCTGATGTTTCAATCGTGCCGATGAGTTCCATCTGATCGTTGACCACCTCACCGGTAAAATGATCTTTGGATATCTCACCCGGGTATCCGGTTACCTCCACATACCTGAAACCGTGGTAGACAAATACTGGAGCCCATTCCTCCGTACCTTTGCCCTTGAGAATATATTTGTCGGTCACCCGCGCATCCCGCAGGTTATCCAGATAGAGGTTGCCGTCCGGCTGCACTATCTCGGCAAAACGAAGCTGTACGGTGTCTCCCTCGTTCCCTTTCACCTTCATCCGGATCCAGCCGACCATATTCTGTCCCATATCCAGGATATACTTGCCCTCTTCAAGCCGCGTGATTGAGAGAGGTTTCAGGGTGTCGACCACCTTCATTCCTTCCATCATCTGCGCCCTGAGCGTCCCGTAGGGGATGGCCACACGTTCTGCGGACTCCCAGGAGGAATCATCGTATCCTACTTCACTCCATCCGGTCAGCTCTTTCCGTGCATCATACTCTTCTCCGTCGTACTCGTTATTGCTTCGGATGGGCCCGTCGGCATTTATTTTCCAGGATGTGTCGCTGCCGATCACCTCTCTGCTTCCATCTTCATACGCTATATAAAAAGCGAGGCGCACCTTTGGATAACCGAAGGTAGGTATCTTGTAAGGCTTATAATCCTGTCTCATGGTGTAGTAGCGGCCGTTACCGAGGGTCACGCCCATGGCATTGCCATTTTCTTTTAGCAACGATGTGACATCGTAGCTGTTATAGAGCAGCGTCTGCCTGTAATCGGTCGGTGCCGGTGCCAGCACCTGATCCCCTACCCGCTTTCCATTCAGAAAGAGCTCGTAGAGTCCTTGTCCCGAGAGATGTACCACCGCATGCTTTACCGGCTTCTTCACTTCAAACTCTTTCCGAAGGTAGCGTGCTGAGAGTCGCGACCATTGTGTTTCCGAGTCCCACGCTGAGGCTCTGTCCATTCCTATCCAACGCGACTTCCAGTCGTTCTCTGAAAAGAGCCCTGTACACCAGTAGGCGAAGCTGCTTTCTATTGATTTGCCCTGGCTGGTAATTACGCTTACCTTCCAGTAGTAAAGAGTACTGCGTTTCAGGGGTTCTCCTTCAAACAGCACCCATTGCGATTGATCTGATTCCACCACTCCCGAATCCCATATATCAGCGATGTCCTGATCCAGTTTTTCGCGGGAAGAAGCAACCACAATGCGGTAAGCGTGCTGCATGACATTCCGTTCTCCCTCGGCAAAAATACGCCAGCTGAACCTTGGGTTCCTGCTGTCTATGCCTACCGGATTTTCAAGTGCTTCCACCCGCAGATCACCTACTCTCAGACTGGCTTCTACTGGAGTAACTGATGATAAAAGCAGGATGATCGATATAACAATTGCGCTCCCCTTCATGGTGTATGATTTTTTATTTCTTTATTTTTTCCTGAGCATCAGGAAGTCTGGTCCAATCCGTATCTATGTAATCGCTTGATGCATCCACCGCGATCAACACCCTGTCGTTACCGTAATGAAAACCTTCATCGAGGGAAAACTTCGCAATTTTATTGTCAAATGTTCCAATGAATTCAAGGTTTCCATTCTTCGGCAAATACCACCATATATTTTTCTTGCTGCCCGATATTTTTGTCAGATCGATCTCCATCGGCCGGCTACTGTAGTTATATACCAGCAGGTAATCGTTGCCGCGGGTGGCGATGAGCCGGTCGTACATGATGCCGTTTGTGCCGGCAATCACCGACTGGTCGGGTACCCTCTCAAAAAACGGGAAGGTGAGCATCAGATTTTTGAGGTACTTCATCTGGTTCATACCTGGATCTTCCAGCGCTTCATACCAAGTCTTCTGCGCTCCGTACGCACCACCAATCCCATCTTTCTTCATCTGCATGATGGAGTTATGTCCGTATGTGTGGCCGAAGGAGCCGGCAAAAACCGACCAGTAGGCATAGCGGCGTACATCATTGTCGTTCCATTTAATCTCGTTCGCGTCGTGCAGTCCGTGGGGAATATCTTCATATATCGGCTCTCCGTCGATCACCGGCTTCCGCGGTTCCAGGGCATTGTTGCTCTCCACAAAACGCCAGTTGTCCTCCTCGGTATTTTCGATGATGGGATAATCGCCATCTCCCTTGCGCTGTCCGTAACGACGGTGTCCCGACTGGAACATATTGAAATCAAGCCACTTCTCGTTATTGAACCAGACACCCGACATGGTTCTGCCACGAGGATGGAAGGTCATCAGATGATTGTCGTCATTTGCATCGATGCTTTTGGCCAGAGACTGCCACACTTCGGTTTTTACATCACCCCGGATATCGCCTCCAATCAGCCAGATGATATTGGGATTATTCCGATACCTTTTGGCAAGAAATTCGCCGTAGACACGGGCTTCTTCCACATTCATTTTTCCCTGCTGTACGGGGCTTCCCCACACACAGACCATCCCGATATATATTCCTTTTCGCGCGGCGGTCTCAATGATGTAATCCATGTGATCCCAATATCCATACTCGCCCTCCTCGTCAATATTTGTAAAATCAAAACCGTGAGGCAGTGCCCATTTGCCATAGGTGTTTATGGCCGGCATGGTATTCATGACCATCACCTGCACAACGTTATATCCTTTCTGCCGGCACTGCTCCAGGTAGTATTCTGCTTCATCCCTGTTTAGCCGTGCCGGAAGATACCAGCCGGTATCACCCAACCAGAAAAAGGGTGTTCCATTTTCATGCTGCAGGTAACGGTTTCCTTTATTTACCTGTAATTTTCCGTTTTCCCATGGGATATAGGTCTCCTGTGCCATGGCAGCGTCAACCAGAAAAAGACTAATTACTATTGTAATCAGATATTTACCCTTCCTCATCTCCTATTTATTTTATTGATTCCTTTAATTTTTCTATTTCCAATGCTGCCAGGATAAACGATCCGGTTGACTTGGGATCATTTTCTATCACCGGCTCGCTGATATAGTATTCGAATGAGCCATCCCTGGGGTGGCCTGTTATGCCATTTCCTCCCAGGCCGGCTACTGCACAGCAGTTCGTAATTGTGTAGGTGCCATCTTCTTCGGGCTTGATAAAATTATGGATAATGCCTTCAAACCCCTTTAGCGCTGTTTCCCGGTAACTTTCATCGATATAATTGTTATTCAATGCCTTTGCCAGGAAATAGACAAAGAGGGAAGATGCCGACGATTCCAGATAATTTTCTTCCCTGTCGCCCTGATCGGTCACCTGATACCAGGTACCGGACTGAGGATCCTGATATTTCTGGATTCCCGATGCCAGCCTTTCTGCTATCTCCAGTAGGCTGTCACGCCCCGGATGATCCTTCGGCAGGTAGTCGAGCACATCCACGATGGCTGCACCGTACCATCCCATGCTGCGCGACCAGAATCCGGGGGATGTGCCGGTCCCTTTATCGGCCCAAGCCTGCTGTCGCGACTCATCCCATCCGTGATAAAAGAGTCCGCTCTCCTTGTCATAAGTATGGGTATCGATCAGTGTTATCTGATGGACCACATCGTCGAACAGGGCTGGTTCGTCAAAGGTCGCCGCATATTGTGCCAGAAAGGGTGATGCCATATAAATACCGTCGAGCCACATCTGATGGGGGTATTTGAGTTTGTGCCAAAAGCCGCCCTCCGATGTACGCGGATGGGTCAACGATTGGGTATACAGGGTGTCGATTGCTTTCTTATAACGGGTGTCGCCGGTTTCAGCATATAAATCGAACAATATTTTCCCCGGACTGAGGTGGTCGATATTGTATGAATCCATCGAATAGGTCTTGATGTTTCCATTCGTGGTGATCAGACTGTCGGCATATCCTTTGGCATAATCAAAATATTGCAGATCTCCCGTTTCCTTCCATAATTCGATCATTGACTTGGCCACCAGTCCGAACGTATAACTCCATTTGGGTTTTGCGGCATTCTCTATCATCCATAACGCCGGAAAGCGGGTCATTTCGGAGACAGCCATTTTTTCAGACCAGCGCTGCTCTGCAGCTTTTTCACCGCCCTTGCAGGAGAGCAGCGACAATGATGCGGCAGCGGCGACGATAAACATAATATTTTTCAGATACTTCATACTCTAATTCATTTGGATAAAAATCATCTCCGATAGAGAATATATGATTTGCCCTTTTCAGTCTTCAGATCATAGGTATACACATCTGGCAAAACCGGCTCATTCAGTTTTACCTCAGCATGATTCAGCGGCTCAGGAATAACCGGCGTATCGTATAATCTGTTGTTATTTTCACCTTTTGCTTTTCTCAATCCCTTCCCTTTCAGTTTGCTGTTTGAGCGGATACGGCAGTTACCTCCGTTTTTTGAGGTGATCCTGACCTCACTGACCGCTCCTTCGCGCCATTGGATGTCCAGTTCAAACCCTCCCCGGGCGAGTAGCCCTTTTATATGTCCCTCCTGCCAGTTATCGGGTAGCGCAGGAAGCAGATAGATAAAACCATCGTAGCTCTGCATCAGCATCTCGGCAATACCAGCTGTACATCCGAAGTTACCATCAATCTGAAAGGGAGGATGTGCATCAAACAGGTTGGGATAGGTACCACCGGGACCTGAATTCTCTCTTACCAGCGTAAGCTGATCGGTGATCAGCTGATAGGCCTGATTGCCATCCAACAGGCGTGCCCACAGGCAGACCTTCCAGCCCATCGACCAGCCTGTGGAGGGACCTTTCCGGTGAACAAGCGAGGTACGTGCCGCATCAAACAGTTCAGGAGTACGAAAGGGAGATATCTGATTACTCGGGAACAAGCCGTATAAATGGGATACATGCCTATGGGTATCCTTCGGATCATCCCAGTCGTGCATCCACTCCTGCAGTTGTCCCCACCTTCCTATCTGCATGGGAGCCATCTCGGCAAGCCTACTTTTCAGGTGAGAAGCATAATCCGCATCCCTGTTCAATACCTCGGAAGCATCTATTACTGCGTTCCATAAGTCAAAGATAAGCTGGTTGTCCATGGTGACTCCGGCTGCAGTCGTTGACTTTCCCCCGCTGCCGGCATGCACATTCTCGGGGGAGTTGGAGGGAGCCACCACCAGCCAACCATTTTCAGGCTCATATACCATATTTTGATCAAAAAAGAGTGCTGCCCCTTTTAATATCGGATAAGCTTCCTGCAGGAAGCCTGTATCGCCGGTATAGAGATAATGCTCCCACAAATGTCGACTTAGCCAGGCTCCGCCGGAGGGCCACATTCCCGAAGCGGCTCTGTCTACCGGTCCTGTTATTCGCCATATATCGGTGTTGTGATGAAGCACCCATCCATCTGTGCCATACATAACCTTTGCAGTCTCCCTGCCAGTCTCTGCAATCTCCTGGATCAACCTGAAGAGCGGCTTGTTCAGTTCCTGCAGGTTGGTTACCTCCGCCGGCCAGTAATTCATTTCAAGATTGATGTTGGTGGTATATTTGCTGTCCCATGAGGGAAACAGCGCGTCGTTCCAGATTCCCTGCAGGTTTGCCGGTTGTCCCCCAGGCTGGGAGCTGGATATAAGCAGGTACCTGCCAAAGAGAAAATAGGTTGCTACCAGATATGAATCATTGGTTTCCTTAAATCTTGAAATTCGCTGATCTGTAGGAATGTCTGCATATTTATCTTCTCCCAGAAACAAAGTGGTCCTGTCTAAAAACTGCCGGTAATAGGTTACATGCGCTTTCTTCGATTCAAAATAATCATTTGCTTTTGCTTCTTCCATGTAATCAGCTACACGCTTCACCTCATCACCCGTAATATCCTGATAGTTGATAAAGTTTGTGGCAATGGAAACATACAGGATCACCTCATTGGCATTTTCAACGGATATCACGCCATCCTGATAATTGACTTTTCCTCCGGAAGCTTCTACCGACGTGCGTCCCTGAAATCTCACCCTGCCCGACACCCTCTCGTGGGTGGATGTAACTCCAGACAGAGAGATGTAATCTGCTCCTGTGGCAATCTTTACATCCCTGTGCGGTGAGGTGAGCTGTGCGTTAAAAGTAAGTGCATTTTTTTTATCCGATATGATCCTGATCTGCAAAACCTGATCGGTAAAAGAGGTAATATATTCCCTGGTATAGGTAACGTCTCCTACTTTATAGGAGATCATGGCAACGGCCGAGTCCAGATCCAGTTCCCGGTAATAATTGGTGTATTCACCATGACCGGGAAAAGACAATCTTAAATCGCCAAAAGGCTGATAGGGCATCCCGGAATTTGTATTTGACATTACTTTTTCGGTCGCCAGGTCCTGCGCCTCCTGATATTTACCTGCGAACACCAGATCACGTACCTTGGGAATATTTTCCAGTGCTTCCGGATTCGCGTTGCTGTTGGGCCTTCCTGCCCAGATGGTCTCTTCATTCAGCTGAATCTGATCGATAGCCGGATTACCATACACCATGGCTCCTATCCTGCCGTTCCCCAAGGGGAGCGCCTCGGTCCATGCTACTGCCGGTTTATCGTACCACAGCTTGTGCACCTGTCCAAAGATTCCTGAAACGGGCATCAGTAGGACAATACACAAAATATACTTTATCTGGTTCTTTATCATCTTATCTGTTTCTAACGATTCATTATATAGGCAGCCTGTCGTACTAATTCATTTTTTGCCTTTTTTCTTTTCCTCATTTACCTTGTTGACAAAATCTTTGTACAACTGGCGCCAGTTTCTGCCATTCCCGATCAGATACTGCTCACACTTTGTTTTATAAATCTCAAAGATGGCCGAGATCTGATTCATATTTTTGTAATCGATGGCCTGTTCGCGTGCCTCTTTGAGATGTGATAATATTGTTGCTTCTTCTTCAGCCGTTAAATCAGGAACAATTGCCTTGTAGCCACGCAGGGTAAAGTCGACCTTACCTACCGTATATTTATCAAGAATAGTCTCTACCTGGGGTTCTGTCAGTACGCGTCGCAGCCCGTTCATCAGTTTCTGATGTACCTCTTTAGGGATTGTAGAATTGACGATCATCTGCCGGTCGAGTTGACTGAGCGGGTTGCCTGTAACCGGGTTTATTCCATCGGGCACCAGTGTGTAGGGATGGGTGTTGTGCCAGTCCCTTACAGCTTTTAAATGATTATATATCAACGTATTTAAAAAAGAAATATCCTTTTGATCCTCCAGTTCGAGCGAGGCAACCCATCCTGCCGCTTTTTCTTCTAAGGAGAGATCGGATAACAGCTCTCTGTAACGGTCCTTATCAAAATATTTTGACAGCTCCCCAAAGGATTTAATGGCATGATCGGGATACAATTCGCCCTTTTTGCCAAATATCTTTAAATCATCTTCAGACTCTGTCGTGATTTTACTCTCATCTATTTTCCGTGCGTCCAATGAGAAAAGGTTATCAAAAAAGTCATAGACAGCCTTCCTCTTGTTTATCCCATAATCATGACCTTCTTCGGGCAGATGTACATTTTGCACCTTTTCGCGCACACCGTACAGATCATATACCTTTTGCAGGTATGGGAACTCCAGCGTAGGTACACTGGCTGTCCAGTCACCACCATCCGACACCACCAACAGCGGACGGGGAGCAAACATGGCGATCAGCTCCGCATTGTTGGTCCCTCCACAGGAGAGGGTAACCGGCATACCGCTTTCGCAGGGGCAGCCCCCATCGAAATGAGATGCCACCATCACCACCGGTGCTACCGCTTTATAGCGATCGTCGAGCACCGAAAGCAGGATGGTTTGAGAACCTCCGCCTGAACCACCTGTCGCTCCCACTCTCTCCCTGTCTGCATCGCCTCTTGTGAGGATGTAATCGAGGATGGTGATGCCGTTCATTGCCTGAATCATATGGGCAGCACTGGAGCGATGAGCAGCGTTGCCCACCTGCAGAGCGGATTCGCCCCATCCGAACAGGTCGTAGCTCACTGTAATGGCTCCCATTCTCGCAAGTGTGCCCATTCTGAGTTGTTGCTCCTCGCGATAACGGCCATCTGCAAAATGTCCGTTGGGTGAAATAATGACGGCATGCTTTCCCTTGGATAAAGGAGCATAGATGGAGCCGGCCACATAGAGTCCCGGTAATGTTTCAATGGCAAAATTCTGTACCGAGTATCCATCAAATTTTCGGATTTTCGATAAAATAGGTTTTGTTTGCACCCTCTTTGCAAGGAGCGAGTCTATGCCGAGGTTTTCTCTGACTTCACGTTGCAGACACTCTTTTCGTTGCTCCCAGCCCTCTTTATCGGGGTAGAGAGACAGCAGGTGGGAGAGCATCTTTTCACCATCTTCCGGTGTTCTGCGTGCATATTCATAACGCTTCAGCTTATAGTGTTTATCACCCTGTTTTACAAACTTATAATCAAAGGGCGCCAGTACGTTTGTCAGTGACTCTTCCACTGAATAAGGCCGGATCCTGAAGTCGGCATAAGGTAGCACCAAACCTGCCGTATCAATATCATAGGAAAGCTTCACCTCAAATCTGACGGAGATATCCTTTAAAACATCGCTCAACGATCTTTCGAACCTGTTCTCATACACCTGTTGAGAATGACAGATCGTTGTGGTTGCGATCAACAGCAACAATCCTATTCCTGCTCTCTTTTTCATTGTTATTCAATTATCGGGTTGGTCTTATCTTTGCTCTCAGCATCCAGGACAGTGCCGATTCTGCCAAAATAGTTATTTTTCAGTACGATCCCTTCATTCTTGCCATCTAGCTGTATAAACGACCTGTTTCCCGGCATGGGAAAGCAGCCCTGAATAAACAGATCTTTTGAATCTTTGACGGAAATCAACGGCTTGTCGACATCTGGTGTCCCAGTAGATACATTGTGCATGGCAATATTTTCTGAATTCAGCACTGTAAAAGGCGATGAACTATCGATACGTACATCTCTCAAAAAGATATTTTTTGCATAATCGATTCTGACTCCTTCCTTAGACTGGATATTGATATCACTAAACGTTATGTCTGAGACAGCTATCTCTTCCAGGCCGATAATCTCGATGGCCCTGTTCACTTCCGAACCGGTAAGTCCCGAAATATGAATATTCCTGAATATGGGCGTTCTCTCCGAAACTGGCTCAGGATCCATGTTGCTGTATTTCAGGTTCATAATGATTGCCTCCTGCTGTATGTTCTTCATCACGATATTATTTACCCTGATCTCCTCCACAATGCCACCCCTGCCACGGGTGGATTTAAGCCTGATCCCCCTGTCGGTTCCGTCAAACACACAGTTTGAGATCGTAACTTTTCTCACATCGCCGCTCATTTCGCTTCCTATGACCACCCCGCCATGTCCTGCAAGCATGGTACAGTTTGTGATGGTAATATTTTCGCAGGGAACCGCCAGGTTGCGTGCCTGCTCATCGCGTCCCGATTTCAGGGTGATACAATCATCTCCCACCGTAATGTGACAATCGGAGATATGTACATTTTTACAGGAGGAGGGATTGATGCCGTCGGTGTTGGGTGAATCGGGGTTGTTGATTGTCACACCGGTGACGGTGATGTTCTCACAAAATTCCGGGTTGATGGTCCAGAAGGGTGAGTTGATTACCGTTACCCCCTCTATGCGGATATTATTACAGCGGAGGGTCTGAAACAGCGGGGGCCTGAAAAAACGACGGTCCAGCGTACCTGTAAAATCCGAATTTGTCAGCCTGTGAAGTTCCTCCACATCATTCTCCTTCTCCCATAGTGGCTGATATTTGTTGAGATCTCTTTTCCCGTTATCTCGGAGATCCACGATCACACGATAGAATTCATTCCACCATTTTTTTCCCTGTCCATCAATGGTGCCTCTTCCTTTAATGGTTATGTTCTCCTCCTCCACAGCATAAAACAGTGGTGAGAAACTCTTCATGACCACTCCTTCGTACCGCATCTCGACGAAAGGAAGGTAGTCATCAAAATGATCTGAAAAGAGCAGGGTTGCACCCGACTCGAGTTCGATCGTGATGTTGCTTTTTAGTTTGATTGCACCGGTGAGGTACTTTCCTGCCGGGAAATAGAGCGTTCCACCGCCTTTCCCCGACAACCCCGCAATGGTAGCATTGATCAGCCCGGTATTGATTGTTTTGCCGCGATCGTCAGCGCCGGCCAGTTTCATATTCACTGTTTCGGCAGATAGCGGCGACAGGATCAGGAGGCTTAGCAGTACCATGCATGGCAAAGAGATTTGTTTCATACTATATTTCTTTAAGATGTGACGACTTTTATCATGATTGAACGAGAGCAGACCGTTGGGGCTGTTACCGCTTGATGCTGAATGAATGTTTTCCACTACCGGCCGTGACCTCCTCTTTGTTGGGAAGGATAATGGTTGCCTCGGTATTGACCGGAATCTGCACATTGAGTGTAAAGATACCATTTTTCAGGTTCCAGTCCACCGCAATTTTCCCGTATAATGTTTCTGTTGAAGCAGACACATAGGTCAGATCACCCACTACCTGAGGTGCAATCCTGAACTTCTTATAGCCCGGGTTATCGATATCCGGCTGTATTCCAGCCAGCCATGCAAAGAACCACTCATCGATCTGTCCCATCATGAAATGGTTCCACGATGTGCCTTCGCGCGGGTCCCACTGCTCAGTCAGCGTGGTAGCTCCGAACTTCACCTGAAAGCCGTATCCTGGTACTTCGTCATGATTGTGCATCTTGTACATCAGATCATTCAGATTATTCCCGGCCAGCGTCTGAAACAGGTAGCGGTTGCCCACGTCACCCGTGGTGAGCCGGTTACCCCGTTGCTGAATATCTTTCACCAGGTTGGCCAGTACAGCTTTTCTGTTTTCTTGTTCCACCAGTTCAAAAAACAGCGGAATGGCATTTGAAGCCTGGCTTCCTGATCCGTACTGAGATGTCTCCTGATTGAAGAAACGGTTGTTAAAGGCTGTTTTAACCGATTGAGCAAGCTGCTCGTAATAGGCCTTGTCATAATTATTGCCAACCATATCGGCCGCCCTGCCGAGCAGCACAAGATCCCAGTAGTAGTGTGCCGTCGCTACCAGTGGTACGGGTGTATTCTTCGAAAAGCCGGCCCTCTCTCCGTGGTAATCATACCAGTCGCCCAGTCCATGAGACACGATATGGTCCGTTGATGTGGAAGAGAGGTAATCCACATATCCCTTCATTACATCGTAGTATTCATATATCAGCGAGCTATCTCCATAGTAGAGATAATACATCCAGGGTATGATTACCGATGAGCTTCCCCACTCCGGAGAATCCCGGAAGGCACCGTCAAACTCAACATATTCGGGGGCAATGCTGGGTACCAAGCCATTGGGCAGCTGTGCATCCCTGATATCCTGCATTACTTTGGGAATAAATGTCCGCAGATTATAGTTATAGTAGAGCCCGGGGCCATTCAGGTGAACCTGTTCAAGCCAGCCCAGCTTCTCCCGGTGCGGGCAGTCGGTAAACACACTCTGCATGTTGCTTCTCACCGCGTTACCGATGATCCGGTGGGTATTGTTGAATAGGCTGTTTGAACTTTCAAATGTAGATACTTCTTCTGCCGAGTTATAGATAAAGCAGGAGTTGATCTCACTGATCTCAGGCAAGGCAGAACCACTATTTTCACTGTTTGACAGCAGGTCTGCCTGAATATATCTAAATCCATAGTAGGAAAAGCGGGGATGCCAATGCTCCTCCCCTTCGCCTTTGAGGATGTATTCGTAATAATGCCTGCTGCCTGTCTGCTTCTGACTTACCGTGCCGTCCTCATTCAATGACTCACCCGGGGTGAGACGGATCGTGTCGCCCCGGCTACCACTGACGACAATCTCCGGGAAGCCGGCAAGATTCTGTCCCATATCCATCACCTGGCGGGTATCGGAAATCTTGGTCGTCTCCAGTGGGGCAAAGCGCTCCATGATCTTTACAGGTGCAGCCTGCTGTGCTCTTAGCTTACCTCGTGGAGCCTCCTGCACCACTACCGGTTTCCATTCACTGTCGTTAAAACCGGCTTTATCCCATCCGGGCTGTTCCAGCGTGGCGTCGTAATCTTCTCCCCCATATATGCAGTTGAAGGTGATGGGAGTGTAGCTGAACTTCCAGTTTTCTCCGGACTGTACCTCCTTTACCGTTCCATCGAAATAGGTTATTCTCATTTTAAAAAACAGCGTCGGGGGCCCGAAGCTGACAAGCAACTTCCGGTACCTTCCACCCTGCACGTTGTAGAAGCCGTTCCCCAACAGGACACCAATGGCATTTGGGCCATCAACAAGATAATCGGTCACATCATACGCGTTGTAATAGACTGTCTGATCATAATCACTTAACAGTGGAGCAAACTCGCTGTCGCCAACCTTTTGTCCGTTGAGTGAAAATTCATAGAGCCCGAGGCCACTCACGTACGCCACCGCTTCTTTCACAGTTTTCTCCGAATCGAACGTGTGACGCAGGTAGATGCTTTTGTGTGATAGCGGGTTCACCTGCTCCCATACAACTTTATTCTCGGGTCTTTTAAGTACTGTAGCGTGGAACTTTCTGCCTTTGGGGAGCTTTGCATCCTCCCGTGAGATGGAACCAATCCATTTTGCATTCAGGAACAGCGATGAAGGAGCCATACGAAAGGAACTTTTCTCACTCCATTCCGAGGGAACATCTTTTTCATCCCACACCCTGACTCTCCAACGATATTTTTTAAGCGGTTCCGGTAATTTATCTCCATCATAACCTACACCCTGACTTTGAGATGATATTGTTTTTCCCGTACTTTGGAACAACACGTCCTTGCCTCCGGAAACATCAAATATTTCAATTTCATATGCGGTCTGATGTTTATCATTCTCCTTCGATATGATCCGCCATCCGAACTCAGGCCTTGTGGAAGTAACCATGAGGGGAGATTCCATCTTATCACAGGTAAGATGAACTGGCTCAAAAGCCCTGATCTGCATTGTACAGACAGAGAGCAAGCTGAGTACCAGAAGTGAAAATCGTCGTTTCATATGATTTTATAAGACATCCTTACAAACTATTTTTTCCAATCTGTCGGATCTTCCGACCACTTCCCCATCCACAAAGATGCTGAGCCCTTTGCCCTGGTGGTAACGGTCGCCCTGTTTGTCCCATACAACCGTGACAATCCGGCCATGATACAGCAGATTATCGAGGCAGAACCAGTCCCAGGTATCCTCCGGTATCAGGGGATTTACTACCAGCGTATTATCTTCCTGGGGGCGAACACCAACCAGTCCCGTGATGATCATATCGTTAAATGTGGAGTGGTTGTAATACCTGCTTCTCTCCTGATCGCCCTTCAGCCAGTAACCTGTCACCTCATCCAGGTACTCTCCAATATAAGGACGGCCTCTGTGATATTGAGACTCCACATAGCGCTCCATCAAGTGGAAATAGGTGCTGTCGTTGAGTGTACTTTGCGAATAATTGTTCATGTAGTTTGCCATGGCGGTCATGGTCTGGCTGGAGGCAAAAGGCCATACAGCTCCGTCCCATTCACAGTTACAGCATCCAGCCTGTCGGAACAGCGGATGGCGCCGTTCTGCGGTGGTCAGCCCGTAGGGTGCAAGAAATCCCTGCTCATCCTTTACCTGTTTCCATGCTACTTCATATTTCTTGTTGTCATCCGGCAGATTAAAATACCAGGGAATATATCCGATTGCCTCCCGCACGTTCGCCAGGGAGTCTCCCCGGTG
This sequence comes from Bacteroidetes bacterium GWC2_46_850, assembly GCA_001768325.1. Lineage (GTDB taxonomy): Bacteria > Bacteroidota > Bacteroidia > Bacteroidales > Dysgonomonadaceae > Proteiniphilum. The sequence goes on from MENQ01000025.1 coordinate 65,265, forward strand.
CGTCTCGAAAAAGTTTAACTTTTCGCTCCATAGATTATCCATGATCAGCTCTTTGAGGGTATCTCTTTTCGAGGTGTATTTCTTCGTTTCACGCTCGTTGCCGGCCATCAGATGGATTTGGGATAAAGCATCGGCATTTCCGTACATATAACTGTTGATGGTGGGTCGGGCATATTTTTTTCTTCTGCCACCGCTGATCGACTCTTCCATGCCATCCTGCACATCGCCCTGCCAATAGAGATTGTTGGGAAGCCTGTGTGTGGTTTCCCAACGCTGATACTCTGCATCGAGATCGGGTAGCAGATCCAGCAAAAAAGCACTATCCTTGTCCACCAGATAACGATTGTAGAGGGCATCTGCCGCCCAGGAACTGAAGTTCCCGAATTTTTTCATCGGCTTCCCCTCTTCTCCCCTGTACCAGGCATGAATGTACTGATCGAGGTATTCCGGGTTGTGGAGCCATCGCGACTCATAGATATGATGGCCAAAAGCACAGGCGATCATATTATATTTATCGGCATAAGAGCGGTTTACCAGGAACTCGGTCATCACATACCCGATTGGTGTCTCCTTGAAATGTTTTCTCAGTGACCACCAACGATAGTAGTACATCTGTTCAAAATTGTGCTGCGGCGTTTCAAACAGCGGGATATTGTTTCTCATCCACTCACTCGATTCGCTGTTGGGAATAGCCTGAGCAATATTCTCATCTTCCATGCGGTTAAAATAGTCCACATGGTGACTGAAATCGTCGTAGCTTAGTATCATCCCTTCCCGATGGCCGGAATTGCTTGAGGTTTTGAGATCCCTGATATAAAATGCAGCCAATGGTTCCTTTTCTCCTGCATCAGGCAGATCTGCAAAATTATCGGCAGGTGTCTCCGGTGTTGGATGCTGACGCAGTTCACCTGTCCTGAAAACAATTCTTTCGATGGAACGGACCGGAGCAAAGAATCGCCTCACCCCCACTCTCTTTCCATCCACATAAATTGTGATTTCATTATTTGGGGCAGACAGTTCTGCTCTCACCTCATACTCTTTACCAGGCTCATACTGCATCATATTTGAGAAACGTGCGCCCCCCTTGGCACGGAAGGTACCTTCTGGTGTCAACTCCAGTCTGGAACAGGCGATCCCATTTTCATCCAGGAACTCAATCTGCAAAGTCCCATGTGCCGATTGTTCCGCCATCATTTTAAAAGAGACGCTCAGCTTGCGGGTATCAGGGATTTTTCGTTCAATCTTCGCATAATCAAAAGGATCCTGATCTTCCAGTTTCAGCCAGCTGTTTTCGCCTTTTTTTGCGAGTGACACGGGTGCCCACAGTGGAGAGTATATATTCCATTCGGTCAACTCCGAAAGTCCTTTTTTGCTGTTCAGCCGATCTTTCGCATGGGCTGTGGCCTGCAGCTTTACCGGTACGGGAATCCTTGAGACCCACATATCCTCTTTGTTCATGCTGTAAGTAACCCAAAGATCGCCATCGGGCGGAGTTCCGTTTCCTTCCTGGATTCCACGGACATACTGCGGTCCGTAGGATTTATAATTTCCGCCATATCGCATGGGAGTGATCTCGCCGTGTACCAGGTTCAGCGTGGTATACTCAATACCATCGTTGCTGGTGGAGATTGCCAGGGGCCATCTGAATTCAGCAGGATTATAGACAGTGGCATAGGTTCCATCGCTGAGGCGTTGTCCCCATATCTTGGCATTGCTGTTGATGAATCCTTTGGCTCTTTCAACCGGTTCAAGCCATGTTCTGCCGCCATCGTTGCTGACAGATGTCAGTGCATGTTTCCACAACCCCACTACACTGCTGTCGGGGAGATGATAGTAAGAAAAAGCTTTGTACTCTTTTTTAAGCGGAATAAGTGGATCATCTCTATCTGCTTCCTCCACCCACTGCATCATATAGAGCGGATTATTCAGAATTTCACGACACGCGGCTACAAATCCTTTATCTTTGCTTTTTTCAAAAAAAGGAAAATCGCTGTTCTTCTCACTGAAATTGTGGTTATACCGGATAAAATAAACAGCACCGAATGATCCATCCTTGTATATCTCTCTAACTACTCTGCCTACGCCGTTTCCATCGTTTGGATCATCTTTCTCGTCCAATGCAATTCCATAATATCCCATCGCTATCAGACGGTTCGATTTAGAAACATAAAAACCGACACGCTGATGCATGATCGCCTCTAAATCTTTTGCTGCGTTTTTATTTTCGGGCTTTGTAAAACCGTCCGGCACTTTGTATCTCGGGAACAGGACCATCGGATCGCTCCAGCTGTAACCGTCCTGCGAAGTTTGCAAAAATGTTTGCGAAGGAGGAATATGCTCCCCAACCTCGTCGGAAAGATACTCCAGATAAAAGGTACCGTTCCAGTAGGCAAGCATCGGCTGATGATTGTAGGTCCATCCATTGCCGTTTGAAGCATCGGGATACGCTCGGTTGGCACGCATCACCTGTATATTATGTACACCTACAACCGGTGATAACTGCCCGTCGTGTCGGGCAGGATTTGACCGTTCGTCTCCACTGTAATAGGGCTTTACCTGTGCATATGTGTATGGTCCTGCATATACGAGCAGAATCAAGAAGAAAAGAACAGCTACTATTTTATTCATAAATAATCAGTTTATAGAGTGTCTTTTTAGTCCTTCGACAATTGAAGCAGAAACTTTTGTGATGGTACCATGTTTGTGTCCATTTGGAATTTGGATCTCGTCAGTAACATCCACAAAGTTAATAAAATCAGATGTCTTCATAGCTCCATATATCTTTTCCCGATACATATCAAAATAAATAAGGTAGTTTTCTCCCACTCTTGTCACTGTGGGTCCTTCAATAAATTCACCTGTAAAGGAATCTGATACATTGCTATACGGCCCGACGGGAGATTTGGCAAATGCAACCTTCAGGTTTCTGTTGGGTCTTGTATTATCTTTCAGTACCAGCACATAATCGTCTGCAGATCTTTTGACGATGGTCGCATCAATCACGCTGAACCCGGGATCGAGAAAAAGTTTCGTTTCGGAAAAAGTTTCAAAATCTTTTGTTGTCAGGTAATACAACCTGTGATTGTTATCTTCATCCTCTGCTCCATTCTCAAATTTCCCCGGCACACAGGATGCCCATACAATGATATACTGATCGTTCACATCATCGTAAAAGATTTCCGGTGCCCATACATTGACGGTAGTGGTATCCGTCATGGCCGGAATCATCTGCTGCGCGGACCAATGAATCAGATCCTTCGACTGCGCATGACCGAAACCCAGATCACCCTTCCAGCTGGTTGTCCATACCAGGTGATAACTATCATCGGGACCTTTTACAATGGAAGGATCACGCATCAGCTGTTGTTTACCCAGCTCCGGTTTCAGAAATATCCCGGGAATCGAATCCCATTGATATCCATCTTCACTGTATAGATACCGAAGACCCTCGTTGGCCGGTTCATGGAAAGAAGTAAACAGGAAGAACTCTTTTTCCCCCGTGGGTGAGCAGGCAGACATCAGTAAATACAGTACTGCAACAGAAAGTAGAAGTGTATGTTTCATCCAAATTACAAATAGAGCAAAAGTTTTAATCGTGCAATAGAGACGGCACTAAAAAGAATTTGTACTCAAAAGCAGGAAACAGACTGCATGAAAGCACAAACTCAATTACTGCAGATTTTATACGCAGTAATTGAGTTTGTAATTTAATTCAGATAATTTCTATATTGAAAATATCTGACTGGAACTTCTGATCAATATCCAGGATTCTGCTCTACCTTGGTCTGATTCTTGTCAATCGCATCCTGAGGAATAGGACGAAGGAATTTATAATTCCCGTCGGCCCCTTTCATATCAGATTCAGAAACTCCATCTTCATTATATTGTGTGACATATTCAACCAGCTTGTGGGTTCTCTTTAAATCGGTCCATCTGACATACTCCCCTGCCATCTCACGTGCTCTTTCGTCTAATATAAAATCAATATCCATATCAGTTGCCGAAACAGTCATTTGTGTTAAAAAACCATTTTTGATTGTTCCCGGTCTACTGCGTAATTTATTGATCATCTGTGAAGCTTCCGTTGTTTTTCCTGCGCCAATATACGCTTCAGCAGCAATCAGGTATGCCTCTCCGAGGCGAGATACAACCACATCATGTGTACTGCATGTTGAACTGCGGTTTGAAACGCTTGTGTAATCATCAAATTTTTTGATACATGGGACTCCGAAATCCATATGACGTCTTGCTTCCCACGTTGCAGTGGAACCATCGCCGGTATTGGGAGCTTCTCCTCCCGAAGCCAGCGTCTTGGATATGATGGCATTGGCTTTAATTCCATGAGGATCGTCCGCTTTCCAGGCTGCGATATCTGCATCCGTCGCCCAATGCGGTGCATAATACACCCAAATAGGCGTTGTTGTTGGAGCCGTATAATAATTAAAATAACCATTTTTGCTTTGTTGAAATGTGGGAGCATAGGTGCCGTGCAATTCCAGCATGAATGTTTGCTCCAAACGCCCATCTCCTTTTGAATATTTCTGAAAAAGGTTCAAGGCCGGAGACAGATTGCCATCTATCGATTTATTCAACTGATATTCAGATCCTCCTAAATAAGAACCGAACTGGGATTGTTGATAACTACCGTCGGAAGAAGGATTTTCCATTGAAACAGCGCTGAACTGTACAGACCAGAAAATCTCATTATTTTCTTCATTATCAATACCGAATGCATTATCAATTGAAAGAGAAGGGTTCTCTCCATCTATGGCCTGAAGAGCATACGTGATGGCACTCTGAAAATCAGTAGCCAGTGCTATATTTTCTTCCAGTGATTCATAACCTTGTCCGTTCAGGTATGCACGGGTAAGATATGCTTTGGAGGCGAAAAAGGCAGCAGCCCGTTTATTAGCCCTACTTACACCCGAAGCATCGCGATCCTTTAGATGGGATTCATTGCCTGCCAACAAAACAAATTCTGAAATTATAAACTCATATACCTCTTTGATACCGGTCCGCTCAAAATTCATTACAGCCCCTGTATACATCTCTTTTGTCAAAGGGATTGCTCCAAATTGCTGAACTAGCTGAAAGTAATAAAAAGCACGGATAAAACGAGCTTCGTCTATGTACTGGGCACGCACTGCGCTCTCTTCCGTAATATCACCATAGTAAATTACGCTATTGGCCAATTGAATTCCCTGGTAACAGCGGGTATAAAAATTAAGCACATTGCTTTCTGATGGGAGTAACGATTTATAATAATTCATTACCACACCCTGCGACTTTCCATCACCGTAAAGATCTGTACCGGCACTAAAAATCAGAGGTTGCATATTGTAAATACTACGCAATGAAGCATATGCACTATTTGTTAAACTTTCAAATCCTGCCTGCGTTTTATAAAAATCATCCGACGGAACGTTTGATCTGTTGTCCTGATCCAGGAAATCGGTACACCGGATAAACATTGCTATAAACAAAATAGAAACCAGATATATTTTTTTCATTTTCAATAATTATTAAATTAAAAATTCAAGTTCACACCAATCTGAAATGTTCTGGAACTCGGCCCGCCGGTACCATCGTTGATGTTGGCATTCGCCCATTCAGGATCGAACCCTTTATAACTTGTGAACACAAATGGATTCACTACATTCAGATATAATCTTAAATAGGACAAACCGGTTGATGTTATCCATTTCCGTGGAAACGTATAACCCAAAGTGATGTTCTTTATTTTAACAAAAGAATTGTTGACAAAAAACATGGAATTATTGGTGTCGTTGGTGTAAAAGGAGCCCTGTCCTGCATTGTTACTGCCTCCTGTGGGAAATGGATATTTTCCGTAAAAAGTTTCAGCCTGATTTGCAATATTGCCATCAGCCCCCAATACAGGAGCTCCTTCGGGTATATAATAATCAATATTTAAATGTTGTGTACCGCGACTGCTATAGCTTGCGTATGATACCATAAACGGGCTGGCAACTCTGCTACCCTGACTTGCATAGAGGGATGCACCCAGATCCCAGCCTTTGTAGGTAAGATTGGAAAAGATAGCGCCTGTCCAGTTAGGAGCATCGTGACCGATCACCGTCTTGTCATCGGCATTAATTGTACCATTTCCATCTCTGTCGATTATTTTCATTTCACCCTCATAGAACTTGGTTTTTTTCGAAGAATCGGCCGCATAAGCTGCAGCCTCCTCCCTGGTTGTTATTCCTCCAAGTTCATAGCCATATACCACGTCAATCGGCTGGCCAATAAACCACCAGTTCCCTACCAAATCTTCTTTACCTCCGTTTAATTCCAGGATCTCATTCCGGTTATATGCAAATGTAAAGGAAGTTGTCCAATTCCAATCGCGGTTATTCACATTTACAGTCTTCAGTTGCAATTCAACTCCCGAATTTTTCACCTTTCCTACATTATCCCAAATGGAACCGGTAGAAGATCCCACTTCCAGAGGAGTTTCCAACTCCATTAAAAGATCCTTGGATATCCTGTTATACAGGTCGATACTCCCGCTTAAACGATTATCAAGTAATCCATAATCAATTCCGACATTAAACTCATAGGTTTTTTCCCAGGTTAAATCAGCGTTACTCAGCGCAGATCCATATCCAATTACCGGTTTATTTCCGAAGTTATAATTGTATTTTATTCCCGCCATGGCTTGCGTTTCATAAGCTCCAACCGATGCATTATTGCCTGTCAAGCCATAACTTAATCTCATTTTTAAATTGCTTAACCATCCGGATGTATGTGACATGAAATCTTCCTCAGAAACTCTCCATGCAAAAGCAGCGGAAGGAAACATACCCCATCTGGAACCTTTTTGGAATTTGGAACTGCCGTCCCAACGACTTGAGAGTGTGGCCAGATATTTACCCATATAATCATAATTCAGACGTGTTACATAGGAAAGCATCGAATAATGAGTATAATAACTTCCCTGGGATTGTACCGAACCGGAGCTCAAATTATACCAATCCACATCGAACGGCATATTCGTTACAATCATGTTGCTTCCTTCCATTTTCATATCATACACACTGAACAATCCAAGCAGATTGATACTGTGATCGCCCCAGCTATTGAGATAATTAGCCTGCGTATCCCACGTATAGGAAAAGAAGTCGTCCTGAATATTCTCTGCATAATTGGTTGCCTGGTTTCTCCGGCTTTCCGACTCTGCACCATAAAATACACCTTGGGTCATCTTTTTATATGCCGGAGCAAACGAGGTTTTTAAAATAATCTCGTTTATCGGACTGTACTGGAAGTAAAGATTGGCTGTCACATCATTACTCCTTGTATCATCTTTTGAATTTTGTCTATCCACAATTGGATTAAATGTTGAAGTGGGTCCTCCACCGTTGGGATATAAAACAGGATCCTTCCCAGGCTGCAAAATAGGTTGCCCAATATTTTCTCCTTCCCAATAAAATGCCTTCATCAGGGGAGTCATTGCAAATCCATTATTCACAGAATTTCTTGAACCATTGCTATTTAACGAAGTGGCCAGATTAGTAGAAAACCCAGCCATCATGCGCTCATTTATTTTATGTTCAACAGCACCTTTTATATTCCAGCGCTCATAATGATCATACAATACTCCTTTTTCATCCTGATATCCTATACCAAATCTATATGAAATATTTTTCGCATTTCCGGAAACATTTACAAAATGATTTTGCTGATGTCCATCCCGGGTAATAAGATCCGGCCAGTCGGTATAATCTTTCTCAAGATATAACCTCTTTATGACTGCACTATTCGCACCCCAAACATTTGCCAGATTAGCCTCACTCATACTCCACGTTGTAACACCGGTATCAGGATTCATCTTAGAAGAGAGATAACGGGAAAAACGATATTTCATAAACTGATCACCATCCATAAAATCAGGCATGTTTGCAATGTTCTTAAAACCATAGTAACCATCATAGCTTACTGATGCTTTACCCTCCTGACTTTCCCCTTTCTTTGTTGTAATCATCAAAACACCATTGGTAGCCCTGGAGCCATAAATTGCAGTAGAAGATGCATCTTTGAGCACATCGATTTTTTCTATATCCATCGGATTCAGGAAATCCATGTTATCAAAAACAACTCCATCAATCACATAAAGAGGAGAGCCACCCTGCAATGAACTTTTTCCTCTGATTTGAATATTCATTTCATCTCCTGCCCGGCTGGAAGACTGCGTAATATTTACCCCGGGGATAGAGCCCTGTAAGGCTTCCATGACTGAGGTAGAACCTTTGGCCGTAATATCTTCCGATCTGATACTTCCAACCGCACCTGTTAAATCAGATTTTCGAACAACTCCATATCCAACGACTACAATCTCGTCCAACGACTGTGTATCAGATTGCAATACAATATCAATGACTGTTCTGTTATTAACTTGTACCGATTGCGTTGCCATTCCAACATAGCTGATCTGTAAGGTTCCATTTGATGGAATATCGCTTAGGATAAAATTTCCGTCATAATCACTCACAGTTCCCTTGCTGACATTTCCACTCAGGATGATGGTTGCACCTATAACAGGTTCATTGTTAGCATCCCTTACAGTACCACGTATTGTTACGTTTTGAGCCAACAAACTCGAAGAGTTCAATAACAACACAAACATAAGACAACACTTAAAAATGCAATGCGAAATTTTACTTTTCATGCTTAATTAATTTAAAAAAATAATCGTTCAACAATTTAATCAATGCAGTATCCTATTGAAATATAATGGTTAACCCAATTAATCAAAAAAAGATTCTGACTAATTAATTAAACAAATGTAAAAAAAAAGACACTTTGAAAACCCCACTTAAATGATATAAAAACTATATTATTTGATAATTCGATCTGCAATAATTACAAAATGATTACAAAAAATGTACTTCACCGTCATATGATATAAAGTGCAAAAAATTCTAATAAATAAAAAAATGAGAGGCAATCATAAAATGGTTTCAGGGTATGGTGAAATGTATTTTCAAATCATCATACTTCTTGTCATATTATGGATTCCTTATTCTGTCAGCGGCCAAGAGAGAAGTATCGCAAAGGAATCGCCACAGGAACAGCAGTATAAAATTGGGGTGTGTGACTGGATGATCTTAAAGCGTCAGAAAATAGGCTCATTCAAATTGACAAGTGAACTGGAGGCTGACGGTGTGGAAGTGGATATAGGTGGGTTGGGAAGCAGAGAACTTTTCGACAATAAGCTCAAAGATCCCCACTTTGTAAAAATGTTCAGTGATGAAGCAGAAAAATACAATCTGGAGATCCCCTCTATCGCGATGTCGGCATTCTATGCACAATCTTTTGCTGAGAGAGATAACTATCTGGATCTCATCAGTGACTGTATGGTGACGATGCAAAATATGGGTGTAAAAACTGCTTTCCTGCCCCTGGGTGTGCAGGGTGACATAAATAAAAGACCCGAGATAAGACCTGAGCTGGTCAGAAGATTGAAAAGTGCAGGTGATATGGCGGAGGAAGCAGGAGTAATAATCGGTATAGAAACATCGTTGGATGCTGCATCTGAAATTGAATTGTTAAACGAGATTAATTCACCGGCCATCAGAATTTATTATAATTTTCAAAATCCTTTGGAAGCCGGCAGAGACATTTATGCGGAACTGAAACTACTGGGAAGGGAAAGAATTTGTCAAATACATTGTACCGACACCGACGAGGTTACCTTGCCTTACAATAAAAGACTGGATATGCATAAAATAAAAAATGTACTGGATGAAATGGAATGGAGCGGTTGGCTCATTGTTGAGAGATCTCGGGACAAAAACGAACCGACCGACGTGAAAAAGAATTTTGGTACAAATATCAAATACTTGAGGACTATATTTCAAACTGAATCAAATGATTACTAATTATTTTTATCTATGAATTACAAACTAAAGGAAATGAAAACAAATCTTAGATTAAATGTACTGAAAACCTTGTGTGCATTTAGTTTGATTTTCTTTTGCATGCCATTGACCTTTCAGGTGCATGCATCAGAAAAATCAGAAGCCTTGAAAAATGTGGAACAGGACATTACAGTACAGGGTAAAGTGATCGATGAGAATGAAGAGCCCATTATTGGGGCTTCAATACTCGTTGTAAGAACCAATGGCGGGACAATAACCGATCTCGATGGTAATTTTAGATTATCTGCAAGAACGGGCGATGAGTTAAGGGTGTCCTATGTTGGCTATGAAACACAACAACTGAGAGTTACCTCCAGCAACATCACAATACAGTTGCAATTATCCTCTGAGACACTCGATGAAGTGGTGGTTGTGGGATACGGTACACAGCGGGTAAAGGATTTAACCGGTGCCGCCACCAACGTAAATTTGAATGAAATTGCCGAACTGCCCGGAACCTCAATTATTGATGCACTGGCAGGACAAGTAATCGGACTCTCTGTCACGCAAAGTAGCGGACGGCCCGGCGCAACAGGTTCATTCAGGGTACGGCAACCCATGAGTTTCGACGGAAGTTCCTCTTTTAATCAACCGCTGATTGTGATTGATGATGTGGTGCAGGTAGATGAAAACGGAGAACCGAGTATGACTGCTTTTAACATGTTGAATCATTCTGATATTGAGAGCATGACGGTTCTGAAAGATGCTTCGGCTGCCATTTATGGTTCCAGGGCATCGGCCGGCGTTATCCTTGTTACAACAAAAAGAGGTTCGGTTGGAACACCAAAGATATCCTACTCTGCAAAACTTGACTTTGCGGATGCAATAAGTCATATCAAAACAATGAATGCCTACGAAACAGGTGTTTTCACAAACAGAATGTTCAGGCAGGCAGATATGATAAATGGAAATACAAATAATGCAGCTTTTCTATATTCCGATAGTGAACTTAATGCCATGAAGAGTCTGAATCATAACTGGCTCGATGAGGCATGGAATTCCTCCTTGTCTCAACGTCATTCATTAACCGTTGATGGGGGAACCGATAAAGTAACCTATTTTGCGGGTATGAACTATCAGAATCAGGAAACAAACCTTGGAAGTGTTCAGGATTATGACAAATGGACCTTCCGCACCGGTGGAGATATGAAGGTGATGGCAGGATTGAAGTTGTCTGCTTCTGTTTCCGGATTTAACACTAAACGTACAGGAAATAATCCACAGGCAAAAATATCGGCAGGTCCCTGGGGTAGTCAGAGTCCTTCTCAGGATTATCCGATGTTACGCCATATGCCGGGTTATATTCCGATAGAGGTTGAACTCCTGGATCCGACAACAAACCAGATGAAAAATTACTATACCTCTCCCTGGGTCGGACCACGTTATGTAAATACATCCACTGATGCCAATGTTGGAAGTGGATTTCCTGTCTGGAACTTTTTTGCCAACGAAGCATCTAACTCCAGGAGCTTCCATGAACAAAACGGGTTCAACGCAAACTTCTCACTTACCTATGAAGTGCCCTTTATCAAAGGTTTGTCGATGAGAGGAACTTATGCAGTAAGTCATACCAACACATTCAACAATAATGTAGGTGCTTACTATCAACTTGCAAGAGCAGGCAATACAGATAAAGAAGGAATGCATTTAATCGGTGATCATACAATATGGAATTTCATCAATTATGGTGATCCCGAAGGATCTGATATTAGTAAAAAACCGACAGTCTCCTATGCCAAAAGTACAGTTAAATCTGAACAAATAAATTTCATGCTAATGTATAATCGTACTTTTGGTAAACATGATGTTTCTGCCACTGGTGTTGTTGAACGCGGCGAGGCGCTGGGTCATGATGAACAACAACTATACCGTGGACCGGGCAGATCATACAATGGTGTAAGTGCTACAGCAGGAACATTGAGTACAAATGCGGAAGAGACTTACTTCAGACGTTATGAAAGCGGTTCATTGTCGTATGTAGGAAGGGCAAATTATAAATATGACAACCGGTACCTGCTTCAGTTTGTCGTCAGGGCCGATGCTTCCACAAAATTTGCTCCTGAAAACTATTGGGGAACTTTTCCCACCGCATCGGCAGGATGGGTTGTATCAGAAGAGAATTTTTTCAAAAACAGCAAGATGTCTGATTTTTTCGATTTCTTAAAATTTAGATATAGCCTGGGAAAAACAGGGAAAGACAATGTAGCAGCCTGGAGCTGGTTACAGCTATATAAGATAAATCCTACCGGAGGACTTGGTTTTGGTACGATTGGAGGACAACCAACATTAGGCGCAAATACCAGTGGTACAGCAAATAGAGATATAAAATGGGACACCTCTATCAAGCACAATATTGGATTGGATCTGAATGTATTATCGAGCCGTTTGGCCATTACAACGGATTACTATTACGATAAAACAAAGGATCTGATTATGTTTATAGCCGACGATGAGGAGCCTATTTATATCGGAGCAAAACTTCCTCCAATCAACTATGGAGAAAAGGATGCATGGGGATGGGAGTTCTCACTGAGATGGAACGATCAGATCCGACAATCACTTCTTCCTTCATGGGGATCAATCAAATATTCAGTGGGTGTAGATTATAGCATTAACTGGAACAAGACAGTACTTGGACAACAAGCCACTTTTGATTATCCGGCTGAAGTGAACGAAAAAAGTAGTTGGACAGGTTATCGCGGACCTGATTATCAATGGGGATTCAAAACGTGGAAACAAACAAGTCAGGGCGATGGCATGCTACGTACACAGGCGGATATCGACAAATATTGGCAATATCTTACCGATTTGGCAACAGCTGCAGGAACAACGCCCAGTTATCTTGGTGTTACCTCCAAAGAGAAAATGTATCCGGGAATGCTTGCGTATGAAGACATCGCAGGAGATATTGATGTGGAAAACAGAACAATTGCAGGACCCAATGGGGTGATTTCACGGGATCATGGAGAGGACTACGCCAAACTGGCAAGCAACAGACGTCACGGCATCAACACAAGATTAAGAGCCGAATGGGGTAATTTTAGCTGGTCTGCGATGGTTTCTACCGCATGGGGTGGTTATTACGCATTAGACAATGATGTCAGACAAGCTATCAATAACAACACGTTAATCTGGTCCCAATTTTCATATGTAAATGATATGTTTGACCAGGAAGAAAATCCCAATGGGAAATACCCAAGCATGGCCGTAGCAAGCGCTTTTGGTGAACGTTCCGATTTTTGGATGGTTTCCTCCTTCAGGATGTATGTTCGCAACATGGTTTTTGGCTATGATCTGCCAAAAGGGTTATTGCAAAAGATTAAAGTAGAAAGATTGCAATTTAATCTGACCGGAAATAACTTATGGGATTTTTACAATCCGTATCCCGACAAATACAGAAATATGTATGATGGCGGACGAACCGATTATCCGACATTAAGGACCTGGACATTGGGTGTAAACCTGACATTCTGATAAAATCCAATTACAATCAATTCAAAATAAAAAGAAATGAAACGATTATTTTTTAAAATATGTATTGGAGCTTTTGCACTGGCATATTTGCTTTCGTGCAGCGACCAATTTCTGGAAGAAAAAAGAGATTACAACAATCTCACCACAATAGACGTGTTTAGCGATCCCGAACAAGCAAAAGCGGTATTTGCAACGATCTATAAACAGATATTAGAACGGTACAACTCTCCCTTCGCCGGTTCCGATCCACTCATGAGGCAGGACCAAAATACCGGTGGAAAGCAACATATTTATACCGAAGAACTTTCCGATGGTGGATTTAGAGATGGACGGTACAACGGCTCGAATGGTAAAAACACGAAAGCGGGTAACCATATTGGTAATCCGCCCTACTGGAATGATCCCAGAAGTTCTTCAAGTAATTACAATAATTTCAATAGATATACATTGTTCCCCACAATCTATCTTATCAATAGTTACATTATTGAGATAGACCGGTCGCGTGATCTTTACGTGAATGAAACTTTTTGGGATCAACTGAAAGGACAAGCTATCTTTGCCCGTGCATGGCTCTATTTTGATGCGATCCGTTTGTGGGGAGGTGTCCCATATTATTCAACTGAAACAGATCAGGCTCAACCGGGAGATCGTTCATTACGTATGCCAATACAGGAATGTATCGATAAAATATGCATCGATTTCGAAACAGCCGCTGAATTACTACCTGCGGTTTGGGATGCTGAAAACGACGGACGTTTTACTTCGGTTGCTGCGTTGGCCATGATAAGCAGGGCTCGTGTATATGCAGCCAGTCCGGTCTTTAATGCAAACTGGGATAATCCGGCAAGTGAAAGGTGGCAGGCTGCACTTGATGCCAGCCTTGCAGCAGAAGCTGCAGCCAATGCCGCAGGATATGGTTCAAGCGTGAGTAATATAGATTCATGGGATAAAGCGTTCTATGCCTTTAATGGCATGCACAACCCGGAAGCGATCATAAAAATTCCGAAAAGCGATAACGTGATTCATGGAGCTTTCAATAAATGGGAAGGATATATTCGTCCAGGTGCTGTCATTTCGGGAACAGGAGCCGGAATGCCTGCCCCCGATGAGATTTTGTTTAAGTTCCCCATGAAAAGCGGAAAGGCTCCGATAGCCGAAAACGGATACGACGACGAGAAATTCTATAAGAACAGGGATCCACGTTTCTACCGTACTTTTGCTTTTTCGGGTTGTGAATGGCCCGGAACAAACACCCAAATCTGGCTCTACACCTACAAATACAGCACTTCAGCAAGTCAAATGTTCCGGTATACAGACGGTAGCAGGGGTGATGGAGGTGCCCAGAAGAAAAGCAGGGCAATTGTATGGAAAATGTCAGACCCCAATGTACCAGTAGGTAGTGAATCTGTCAGCGGTACCGATATTCTGGAATACCGGTATGCCGAGATCCTGTTAAATATAGCCGAAAGTTATGCAGCCAAAGGAGAAGTGAGCAGTGCTGTGAACTATCTGAGCAAAATAAGAAGTCGTGTAGGTATCGATGCAGCCAATAATTACGGACTGAATGATGTGACGGATAAATATTCTGCAATCCGGACAGTGCTGAATGAAAGGGCTGTGGAATTAGCCTACGAAGGAAAACGGTCATGGGATATGAGAAGATGGTTGCTGTATGAAGGAGGAGCCGGCTTTGATCCGAGACTTGCCGATTTTAATGATGCAACACGTGCCTACACTCCGGATCTTGCATGGGGTAAAGGATGGCGTATATTTGACGGAAAAGATGGTAGACCCAATTATACTAAAGAGGACAACGTATTAACCAAGCTCGGTATTTCCCGGTTTGCAGGTACGAAACATTCCAGCAAACTCTGGGCATATGATATCAATAATGTATATCCGGTCAATGAATGGGACACGGAAAATGCGGTAATAGATCATCCCTTGAAAACAAATGAACTTTTACTAGCTGTCCCCGCTATCAAAAGAGAGATGAGTGAGGCTCAAAGAAGTGCCGCTTTTGACAAATTAGATGCCCTCTATGATGGAGTAAACATAGAAACTGTAGATCCGATTAAAGACAACAGAATGGGGCATAAATATGCCATGGACAGCGGAACAAATGTGACCGACCAAAACTTCCTGTTTGCTTGGCGCGGTTGGTACTATGTTTATCCGATCCATTATGATATGTATACTATTGGTAAAGGGAATGACTGGATTGAGCAAACTGCCGGATGGATGATTGCCAATGCAAATCCCACCGGAATGGGACCTGAAGAGCAGGATGGTACATATTATTATTGCAAGCCTGAATAGTACCGTTTTTAACTTCGTGAAGAATTAGTTCCAGAGAGGGCTGTTATGAGATTCGTAACGGCCCTTTTTGAACTTTCACCTTTATTATGATTACATAATCCGGTGAAAAATGTCTACTTTTAAATAAAAACAGAATACGCAGATGAATAAGAAAATCTTTTTATTGACTTTAATCCTCGTCTTACTGCCGGCTGCATACCTGGCAGCTCAATACCCACGCATACCCAAAGAGGTACAGGAAGAATCAAACAAGTTAATGGAAGAGGCACGACGCCGTTCCGACCTGGCCTGGGAAAAAGCGCTTCCAATCATTGAAGCAGAAGCAAAAGCCGGTAAACCTTATATTCCCTGGGCTGCCCGTCCCTCCGATTTGCCACAGGCCACCATACCTGCATTTCCGGGTGCCGAGGGTGGTGGAGCCTTCAGCTTTGGAGGAAGGGGCGGAAAAGTGATTACCGTCACCAATCTCAACGACAGCGGTCCCGGTTCATTGAGGGAAGCTTGTGAGCAGGGAGGAGCCCGTATTGTTGTATTCAATGTATCCGGGATCATCAAATTGAAATCTCCACTCATTGTAAGAGCTCCCTACATCACCATAGCCGGACAAACGGCGCCCGGTGACGGTATCTGCGTAGCAGGTGAATCGTTCTGGATCAATACCCACGATGTGGTAATACGGCATATGCGTTTTCGCAGGGGTGAAACGTGGGTCGGCCGTCGCGATGATTCGATGGGAGGAAATCCAGTTGGAAATATCATGATGGACCATTTGTCCACCAGTTGGGGCCTGGATGAAAATATGTCCATCTATCGGCATATGTGGAACGACAGCACCGGTAAAAGCGATCTGAAACTGGGAACGGTGAACATCACCATACAGAATTCAATTTTCTCGGAAGCGCTCGACACCTGGAACCACTCATTTGGTTCTACCCTGGGAGGTGAGAATTGCTCTTTTATGCGCAACCTCTGGGCAAACAATACCGGACGCAATCCTTCAATCGGATGGAATGGCGTATTCAACTTTGTGAATAATGTGATTTTTAACTGGATGCACCGTTCGGTGGATGGTGGTGATTATTCAGCAAAGTACAACATTATCAACAACTATTATAAACCGGGACCTGTGACACCGGTCGAGGGGCCTGTGAGCCATAGATTGCTGAAGCCTGAATCGGGACGTAGCCAACTATCCCGGAAGGTATACGGCATGGCCTTCGTCCATGGGAATGTGGTAGAAGGAAATGAGATCGTAACCAATGATAACTGGAACGGAGGCATACAGATAGAGGATCTCCCCGATGCCGGGGATTACACAAACGATATCAGATCGAAATCTCCTCTGGCAATGCCGGATATGACCATCATGGATGCCACCGAAGCATACGACTTTGTACTGGAAAACGCAGGAGCTACACTGCCAAAACGTGACCCGGTGGATGAAAGAATTACCAGAGTGGTGAAAACGGGCGTGATTGAGTATGCTGAGAATGTGAATCTCGATGGTATTCCAAAATTCGAGCACCGTCGCCTGCCCGACGATTCCTACAAACTGGGGATCATCACAGATGTCAGTCAGGTTGGCGGCTACCCCGAGTACAACGGGACGCCTTACAAAGATTCCGACAAAGATGGCATGCCGGACTGGTGGGAAGAGAAATATGGGCTAAATCCAAATGACCCTTCAGATGCCCAGGGAGATATCAACGGCGACGGATATATGAATATCGAAAAGTTTATCAACGGAATAAATCCCGAAACTAAAATCGACTGGACCAATCCCATGTTTAATTACGATACGCTAAAAGCCAACGGAAATATTCATAAGCAGTAAATAAACCACGAAGCATGATGAAAATTAATACAAAGAAGCTGTTCCTGCTTCTGTTTATATTGGCGCCGGCATACATACTGGCGCAATACCCCTTAATTCCTGTTGAAGAGGAAGAGAAGGGTGCAGCTTTCATGAAAGAAGTAAAACGCCATTCCGATGAGGCCTGGGCAAAAGCATTGCCTATTGTGGAGAAAGAGGCCCGTGAGGGGCGGCCCTACATACCCTGGGCCGGCATTCCCAAAGCGTTGCCACAGGCAGAGATCCCGGCATTTCCAGGTGCCGAAGGAGGTGGCATGTTCACACTCGGCGGCAGAGGAGGAAAAGTATATGTGGTAACCAGTCTGGCCGACAGTGGACCGGGTACTTTCAGGGAGGCTTGTGAAGCAGGTGGAGCCCGTATGGTTGTGTTTAACGTGGCGGGTATGATCCGTCTGGAAACTCCTGTCTCAATTCGTGCACCATATATTACGATAGCCGGACAAACAGCTCCCGGTGATGGTGTGGTCATTGCAGGCGAGTCGGTAGACATAGACACACATGATGTAATCATCAGACACATGCGTTTCAGGAGAGGTGAAGTGAACGTTGCCAGACGCGACGATGCTGTCGGCGGCGATGCAATCGGTAATATCATCATAGACCATACCTCTGCGAGCTGGGGACTTGATGAGTCTTTATCGCTATACAGAAACATGTGGAGCCCGGAACCCAATCGTCACCCCGACAGGAGTCCGGAGAAACTGCCTACAGTCAACATCACCATTCAGAACAGCATCATTGCAGAAACGCTCGATTTATACAACCATGCTTTCGGAAGTACCTTCGGAGGGTTGAACAGCACCATGGCACGAAATCTTTTTGCCAACAACGTTGCCCGAAACCCATCGGTAGGCATGTGGGGTGATTTCTCGTTTGTGAACAATGTTCTCTTCAACTGGTGGAACAGAACCCTGGATGGGGGCGATTACCGGTCGATGTGGAACATCATCAACAACTATTATAAACCAGGTCCCATTACACCGGAAAACGATCCTGTCCGTTACCGTATTGCCAAATCTGAAAAAGGAAGCATCGACGCAACCATCTTTGCACGGATATATGCACATGGAAATAAAATTCACGATAACAAGCTGATTTCAGACGATAACTGGGCAGGGGGTATCCAGCTGGGTATGCCGCATGAGGAGGCAATGGAATATTTCGGCCAAGTCCGTATGAAAAGCCCCTTTCCGATGGCCGATGTAACAATCATGCCCGCACAGGAAGCGTTAGGATGGGTAATGGATCATGCCGGTGCTACCATTCCCAAAAGAGATGCGGTGGACGAACGCATCGTGAAACAGGTGAGAACTGGGATTATTGCATACAAGGAAGGTCTCGATACAAAAGACTCCAAATATGTAAAAAGAAGGTTACCGGCCGATTCATACAAAAAAGGAATCATTACCAATGTAAATCAGGTGGGTGGTTATCCCGAATATAAAGGAACACCTTACAATGATACGGACAGTGATGGCATGCCCGACTGGTGGGAAGAGAAACATGGTTTAAATCCCAATGATCCCGCCGATACCCATGGCGACATCAACGGAGACGGTTATACCAACATCGAGAAGTTTATCAATGGCATAGATCCGGAAACAAAAGTCGACTGGCGTAACCTGCAATTTAATTTTGATACGCTGCGTGAAAAGGAGTATCTGCATCCCCAACAATAGCCACGTCGGGATGATCAAACATAAAATAATAATAGGATGAAAAGAAATGTAATTATAATCTGTTTCATGACGCTCGGGGTATTCTCCTTAATGGCACAAAAAGCCGGGACTGCTGAAGAAAAACAGTATCTGGAGGTATTGAAAAACCGCTCCGAAAAAATACTGGATCAGTATGTCGAACTTCCGGAAGGTGAGACCAGGGAGAAGGTGATCGACCTGATGGTTAAGCAATACTGGGATATCAATAAGGTGCATGATGACAGAGACAACAAAATAAAGGAACTGAAAGAGAACGGCGTCACGGCTGACATACTGAAAGGAAAGAGAAACAAACTTGAAAAGAAGGCAAATAAAAAACTGTTGAAACTTCAGAAAAAATATCTCGGGAGCCTTTCCAGATTACTTGATAAACAGCAGATCGACGGCATAAAAGAAGGGATGACACTCGGAGCAATGACGCATAACTACAGGGGATTTACCGAGATGATCCCTACCCTCACCCCCGAAGAAAAGGAGCATATCAGAGACCAGTTGCTTGAAGCCCGGGATAAAGCCATGAACATGGGTTCCTCTGAAGACAAACAGGCCGTTTTCAGAGATTACAAAGGAAAAATCAATAATTATCTTTCAGGTAGGGGTTATGATCTGGAGAAAGAGGGTAAGCAATGGCAGGAACGAATCAAGTCATTGAAAAATAAACAATGATCTCCAGGTGATGAGGATAGATAAACTCTATCTATGATTGGTCCGGAAAAACTTTGAATTCACCTGTTTATTTTGTATATTTGCTTTAAACAACTTTTAAAACAGATTAAAGATGAAAACATTGGATTATTTAAAATTAGACCCCAAGAGTACGGAAAAAACAATTAACGGTTTGCAGGAACTGCTGGCAAATCTGCAGTTATATTATACCAACCTTCGCGGATTTCACTGGAATGTGAAGGGGCTGGAATTTTTTGGTCTGCATGCTAAATTGGAAGAATTTTATGATGACACCGCAGAAAAAGTGGATGAAGTGGCCGAACGTATTCTCATGCTGGGAGGCGTGCCTGAACATAATTTCAGCGAATATCTTAAAAATGCAACCATCAAGGAAACAGCAGTTGTAAGCAATACAAAAGAGATTGTGAAGAATGTACTCGATTCGTTGAAAGTGCTGATCAGCCTGGAGCGTGAGGTACTTGAAACAGCTTCTGAGGGCAGCGATGAGGTCACCGTATCATTGTTAAGCGACTTCCTTGCCGGTCAGGAGAAAAACGTCTGGATGCTTACTGCCTTTCTCTCGTAAGAAAGAAATATTCGGAATCTACAATTACTCTCCGCATTAATTTTATTAACCCCAAAAGTATCGGTCTTACTTTTGGGGTTTAATTTTTCTGAATTATTGTGCGCGTTTATTCAAAAGAATGAGCCATAGACCAACCCAGTAAAGGTAGCCATAATTACCACTAATAAAACGTAGACAATTGTCTTTTTTGTCCCCATCACCCCGCGGATCACCAGCATATTGGGTAGGGAGAGCGAAGGACCGGCAAGCAGCAGTGCCAGGGCAGGACCTTTGCCCATTCCACTGGACAACAGCCCCTGGATGATCGGCACCTCGGTGAGCGTGGCAAAATACATGAAAGCCCCGGTGAAGCTGGCGAAGAAATTGGAGAATAGCGAGTTTCCTCCTACTGCCCACTCTATCCACTCGTTGGGCACAACCCCTGGAATGGCTACATTATCGTGCGTTGATCCCAGCAGGAACCCGGCGGTCACAACACCGATAGCCAGCAGCGGCATGATCTGCTTGGCAAAGCCCCAGGCGGAGAGTGTCCACTCCTTGTTCTCCTCATCATTCTTATCGAAGAGAGTCACAATGGAAAGAGCAGCGATACCCACTACCATGGGTACCAGGGGCACCATTTTGGGATTGGATATGAATTTGCTGGCAAGCACGGCCGACAGCGCTGTAGCGACTACCGCAATCAATACCCACTGCCATTTGATTTTAAGAATTTTGATCATTGACCAAGCCAGCATCAACCCCATGAAGCCCGTGATATACCACTTGTAGGTATAGAGATGAAACCAGACACTCGAAGTATCGCCCGAAGCGGGTGCACCCCAGTTGGCAGCCACCAGAATCAGCACAAGTGTGAAGAAATGGAACATCGTCTGCGAGATCGGCCGTTTGGCGGGTGGTGCCTCAAAATTCATCTGTTCCTCCTGTTTTGCTTTCTCTTCCTTGCGGTAAATAAAGGCCATCACCAGTCCGATCACGACCGAGAAAAGAATTGCTCCTATCATACGGGCAATACCCATCTCTCTGCCCAGAATGCTCCAGGTGAGGATGATGGAGAGGATGCTGATGGCCGGTCCCGAGTAGAGGAAGGCAACTGCCGGCCCCAGTCCCGCACCCCGCTTGTAGATGCTGGTGAAGAGCGGGAGTATGGTGCAAGAACATACCGCAAGGATGGCTCCAGAAACAGATGCCACAATATAGGAAAGCCATTTGTTTGCATTCGCTCCAAAATAGCGAATCACCGAACCCTGGCTGATAAAGACTGCAATCACTCCGGCAATGAAGAAAGCAGGCAGTAAGCAGAGAATTACATGTTCCTGGGCGTACCACTTAGAAAGGTCGAGAGTGGCATAGATGGCGGTTATAAATCGATCACTACCAATGGGCAAAAAGAAAATCGCCCCAAAGACAAATACCATCCAACCCAGATATTTCAATTCTTTTTTTGTTTCCATTTTCTACTTTTTTAACAATACAATATCTTCCCGCATCAGTGATACGGTTTACTTGATATCTTTTTATCTTACACTTAAACTCCTAACAGTTGTTTTATTTGCGCTTCTGACGGAATGTGACCTTTCACTTTTACTTCACCATCGATCACTACTGCCGGCGTCGTCATCACATTATACTTCATGATTTCCATGATGTCTTCCACCTTGCGGATCGTTACGTTAGCACCAGTTTCCGCCACTACTTTCTGAATGGCGTTGTAGGTCAGCACACATTTTTTGCAACCAGGTCCCAATACCAAAATTTCCATGATTTAATTTCTTATAATTTGTTATCTGTTAATGTTATTACTTTTTATAGACTGATGACAATCACCGGAAGACCGGTCGCGATGGCGAATATCGGTGGCAGGAGTAATCCCGACGTAGAAGCAATCGTCAACGGGATCAATCCCCCGAAATAGAGCATCCCACTGTAGGGACAAAAGGCGAGTGCGAACATCAATCCCAGCAGAAATGCATCCCAGTAGCTTTTTTTACCATTTTTTCTGCTGAATTTTTCCGTCAGCGTCCCCACTCCGGGCAGGTTCAACTGTATGATGTCGAGCATAAAGATGCCAATTACCAACAACGCTATTCCCAGCCAGATGCCTCCGATCCCTTGTAGCGCAGCTGCAATCTTGAACTGGTTTGCACCGAAAAAGAAGAGCATACCAAGTGCGGTATAGGTGAACATCCTCCCCAGTGTATAAAAAAGGCCATTAAACAACACCCGCTTTTTGACACCAACATCTTTACTCAGATAGGCGGTAGCCGTGATGTTTGTGGCCAAAGGACAGGGGCTGATAGCAGTCATCAGGCCAAGCAGGAATGCTGTCAGTAAAGGCCAGCTGGAGCCATCTGTGAGACTCTGCAAAAAACTCATCATCATTCAGGAATATTTTCTACTCTATAAAAGCCTCCGGTCTACTTCATTCTTCAGCAACTCACTCACACCCTCGGGGTTACCATAGATGGATCAGCGCTTGCAACAGAGGCAGCCTCTGTGGTGGTCCCAGAAGTCTCAGGCGAAACCTCTGTTGCATCTGTTTTTTTTCCGTTTCCGTTTCCGCATGCGGTCAAAGCTACTGCTACCAATAAAATAAAAATGACTTGTTTCATAAGTGTTATAAATTTAGTATGTATAATGATTTTTTGTGTCCTCCCTTTTTTTCAGGATAAAGATAAATAATTGAAAGTTGTTAACAATAGTTCTTTACCTCTGAAATATTTTCAATGAATGAACCCAATAGATCTCTGGTATTCTCCCAATTTTCTCTGTTTATGCAGTATTTAACCATGGGGGGAGTAAACTCTCCCTGTATCAGCCCAGCTTCTTTCAGTTCGTTCAAATGTTGTGAAAGTGTACTTTTGGCCACCGGAATAATTTCAGACATATCACCGTGATAGCAACAACTTTGATTGGCTAAAAGCTGCAATATGGCTATCCTTACCGGATGCCCCAACGCTTTGGCAATACGTGAAAGCCTGATCTGTTCTTCTGTGAATTTTTTTTTTGACATCATATTTTTTTGGTGAAGGAATGCAGTATATTATAGTTCGCAAATACACGAACAATCTTTCAATTCGTAAAAATACGAATAATTCAATTAGGTTTATTTAACAAATATATTACATCTTATGCCAATTAGGAACAAATAAGAGGGGGGTTATTTCCCTTCGATGATCGCTCTGAATTGTTTTCGATATGTTTCGCCAATCGGAATCTGCTTTTTGCCAATGATAATCCTGTTTTTGTTTATGCTGGTAATTTTGTTGCGGTGAATGATGTAAGAACGATGAACACGCATAAAGCGGTCGGCTGGCAACTCTTCTTCCAGAAGTTTCAGGCTCATCAGTGACAAAATAGGCTTTGGCTCATTTTCGGTATAGATCTTCACATAATCTTTCAGGCCTTCAATATAGATGATCTCCTCATAAAGCACATGCAGAAGCCGGTATTCCGATTTCACGAAAATACCTATATTTTCATGTACTGTCTCGGAAACAGGTCTCGATGCGGTCATTTCAAACCACTCCAAAGCTTTCCGGGCAGCCGCAAGAAACTCATCGAACGAAAAAGGCTTCAGCAGATAATCGAGTGCACTTACCTTATACCCTTCCAGGGCATATTCACTGAAGGCAGTGGTAAAGATAACCCGTGTGCGGTGACTGATAGTACGTGCAAACTCCATTCCGTTGATTTCGGGCATTTGTATATCCAGAAAAAGCAGATCAACCTTTTCTTCGGCTATCTGCTTCATGGCTGACAACGCATTGCTGTATTTGCCTGTGAGCCGGAGAAAAGAGGTTTTTTGCACATACGATTCGAGGAGTGACAGAGCCAGCGGCTCATCGTCTACGATCCAGCAATTCAGTATCATCCTGTTGTTTTTTGGTGTCTATTACAAGCACAGTGGAATAGATATCACCTTCTATTGTTGTATGCCAGAGGTAACTGTCCGGATAAAGCAGTTCAAGCCTTCGCCTCACCAGATCCAGCCCTATTCCGCTACCGCTTTTATCCTGTTCCGTTTTCGGAAAATAACTGTTGTTCGATGTAAATTCTATTTTCCCCTCGGGATGTTCTTTCAGTGAAATATCGATAAAAGAGGGTTTATCACCACTTATACCGTGCTTAAACGCATTTTCGATCAAAGATATAAAAATGAGCGGTGATATCAATGTATTTCCTGTTTTGGAATAGGAAAAATGAGTCGTAAGCTTTACATTATCAGCTAGACGGATGCGCATCAGCTCGATGTAGTTCCGCATAAACTCAGCTTCCTGGCGCAGTGGAACATAAGTCTGATTGTTGTCATACAACAGGTGTCTCAACATTTTGCTCAGGTCCATGACTGCCTGTTGCGCCTTTGGCGGATTAAATTCAATCAGAGCATAAATATTGTTGAGGGTATTGAGCAGGAAATGGGGGTTGATCTGGTTCTTCAGATTCTGCAGTTCTGCCTCCGACTTGGCTTTTGCCAGCTCCTTGCGTTCATTGTCCACCTCAAACCACCGTACCGTCATCTTCAGGGCCACACTCAACCCCATAACCAGGAAGAGTGATGTGGAGTTGCGCACAATGAAAAGTAAAGGGAAAAAAGGATTGTGCTTCCCACGCCACCTCGGTCTCAGGTGGGGCATCAACTGTTCCAGCAACTCCCTTCCGTAATGCATCATAAAGGCTACACCAAGAATCAATAGCACATTATAAATGATGAAACTTTTTGTTTTTCCCCGATAAAGGAACTTATCAATCAGGAAGAAATAGTTCAGGTAAAACACCAGCATGAAACCCAACATCTCGGGAATGGAGCGCAAAAAGGGACGCCAGGTAAACACACGTTCAGAATCCATGAAAAAGTAAGGGAGAATGAAAATCACTCCCCACAACAGGATATGGACAAATACATTGTTCCACCTGCTTTTCAGCTTTAATGTGACTAACTGACCCATCCGGTTATTTTTTAATATTCAGTAAAAATAGACATTTTTTATGAATAAAGAAACTTTACATTCTGCCGCGCCCTCCGCCATGAGGTGGTCCGCCGAAACCGCGTCGTTCCTGCATCATATCACTTTGGGTGGCTCCTCCTTTGAAGATATTGAACCGATACACAAAATGTACCATAAAGTAGCTGGTGAGCGTGTTGGTAGTCGTATCACGGATATAGTTGGATGTTACGCTTCTGTTGATGTTGCTGCGTTGTTGCAGAATATCATATATTTTGAAACGGAGTGTACCGTTTTTTTGCTTGAACAAGGTCTTTTGCAACGATGCATTCCACAACCATTCATTCTGCTCAAAACCGTCGGCATAACCTGAATTGGTTGAGTAATTGATATCGCTCTCCACTGTCAGATCCCAGGGCAGATAAACCGAGGTGGTGGCATTTCCCCCGTAATTGAAATATTGCTGATCGGTCTGTCCCTGAAGGCTGTTGGTCACATTATTAAAGTTTACATTTCCCCTGATACCGAAATCGAACAGATCGGAACGATAATTCAGACCAAGCACTTCAGCCAATGTAGCTCTTTTGTTGACATTCTGTTCGTTATTCGAAAATCCGTTTGTGTGATTGTAGCTGGCAAATGACATGGAGAAAACTGAAAACTTGATATTTTTTAAGGGCACGTTGAACATCATGCGTCCATTAGCATTCCAGTTGCCGGCCACATTACGGAAGGTAGTTTCCTTACGGCCTGTGTTGATGTCGGTAAAGGTGGATGAAACAATGTCGTTGGTCAGATATCCGGCGTTGGCAAATGCATTGAAGGAACTTGCCTTTTCGGGATTGGATTTCTGATAGCGGATATCCAGACGATGCTGAAACGAAGGCTTCAGGTCGGGATTACCATAACTGATGTTTAACGGGTCCGACACGTCCACAACCGGAGAAAGTTGCGACACCGATGGCTGATCGGTATTGCCGTAATACCTGAGCCTGAGGTTGTGCGTGCGGCTCCAGCGATAATTGAGCTGCGCCATGGGAGCATAGTTGATCACATCCTGCTTCCCGTCGTAGATCATATCTGATCCGATAAATGTTTTGCTGTGCGAGGACGAAGGTTGCATGGAGAAACCAAACATATAGTCAAATTTTTCCCGTACCGATCTGAAATTCAATTCCAATTCCTGATTCACAAAATTATTTTCCAGACGCTTGCTGTAGAGTGAATCAAGCACCGTATAATCTCCTGACCCATCTTTAGAACGGGTGTCCTTGTCCGACTCAGAGAGATTTTGCCTGTACTGGTATGCCAGTTGCAGAAAATTGTTCTCTCCTATCGGCTCCACGTAAGAGACATATCCCCGCCATGACTGGTTGTTATTGGCATTTGTAAAACGCTGGTCTATGATATCGTTTGGCCGTGTTCCGTTATAAAAAGTGCCGGATTCACTTGTTCCGCTATTTTCGGAATCACCTTTTTCTGCACGCAGCTGAACACTCAGCACACGCCCTTTTTTACCCAATTCGCGGCTGGCATCAAGACTGAGTTCAATATCTCTGCCGTTACCCTCTGAAAAGTAATCCGATTCTCCATGATTGATCGTATCGCCGGTTTGTTCGCTTATGGTGAGAAAATTACCCGTCTCATTGCGATTGTTGTTGTAAAACGATATCTCCGGACGGAATATGATCTTCGTCAGTGAATCCGGATCCCACTCAAGCCGCAGATCCAGATTAAAATTCTGACTTTTATTGTTTACCGTATTGTCCTCTTTTTCTAACGTATTGCCTTTACTCAGCAGGTTCTGTGTAAAAACATCAGACAAGATATGATTGTCTGTAAACCCATAACGGGTATTTCCACCAATTTTAAATTTAGGTGAAAACTGCTTACTGAAATTACCGCCAACATTGGCCGACGTTGCAATTCCATCCCGTCCTCCAAACATACGCCCACGACCACCACGACCGCCCATGCTCCCGAACATGGAGGAAGCAAGATCAGAAAAACCGGCATTGTTTGTGTTGTTGATCCCTCCGAGGAATGTATACTGATCCTTATTTTTCATGTAATTCACCATGGCATTCCCCTCGTAACGTTCCTGGCTGCCATATCCGGCAAAAGCATTGCCGAAAAGACCCTCTTTCATGCCGGGACGTACCATCAGGTTGATCACATTCTCTTCTTCTCCGTCGTCGAACCCGGTCATCTGTGCCATCTCGGTTCTTCTCTCGAGTACCTGCAGCTTTTCTACCATCTTTGCCGGCAGGTTTTTTGATGCCACCTTCGGGTCGTTGCTAAAAAACTCCTCCCCATCTACCAATATCTTCTTGATTTCTTTCCCATTGACCGTAATCTTTCCTTCACCGTCTATTTCCACGCCGGGCATTTTCTTCAACAGATCTTCCACCACTGCACTCTCTGTCACTTTGTAGGAATCGGCATTGTACTCCAGTGTATCACCTTTCACAACTATCTCCGGCGCCTTGGCTGTGACCACGGTCTCCGACAGTAAAATATTGTCGTTACTCAGTATGATGTCACCCAACTGCACATTCGGACGGGAAGAGGTGACCTGCACATCACGGTAAATATCGTTGTATCCAATAAAAGATATATGCAGGATATAAGATCCGTTTCTTACCGGAATTGTAAAGAGACCCTCGGCATTGGAAGCTTTGCCCGTCACGAACGCACTGTCTGCACGTTGTAAGACCCTGATATTTGCCAAGGGTACCGGCTCCTCTGAATCTTTATCCATCACCTTCCCCGATATGGAACTGCCTGATTGAGCCTGTGCCAGCATGGCGAAAGTTGCCGCAAAGATCGTTACCACCAAAGAATATATTTTTTTCATAATGCTGTTATTATCCCACAAAAATAAGTCCATCGCCAAGCTTCGGCAAAATAAATAGACAAACTACGGGATTTCATCGACCAATGAAGGCTTTCGGACAATCAAGCCGAGGACAGACGAGAATAAAAAGTTGCATTTTGCTTTTTTGTTGGCAAATTATATTTAATTTTGCACGCATTTCAATTGTCTAATAAGAGTTCTGACATTCATTCTGAAAAATAAATCCATTATCTTATGTTAAAATCGTTGAAAAGTGAAGATTGGGTAGCCACACTGATTGGCGCCGTCATTCTTCTACTGGTGATTCTGATGCCGGTAATCATGAAGGACTATGTTTATATGTCTGTAGTAGTAGCTGTTCTGGCTTACCTCGGTTATCTCTTCATGGGAAACAAAGACAATGGAAGATTTCTGCTTTCCTTTGCAGCAGTATATCTTTTGGCATGGCTGGCCACCTACATTGCCGGTCTTGCACCTGTCAAAACCATCGGATTGGAATCGGTATTTTTCGCCGTTATCATCGGATTACTGATACGCAATACCGTGGGATTACCCAAATGGCTGGCTCCCGCCGTGAAAAGTGAATATTACATCAAAGCAGGACTGGTGATCCTGGGAAGTTCCATTCTCTTCAATGAGATCATGAGAGCAGGTGCCCTGGGAATGGTACAGGCGGTCATTGTGGTTTTATCGGTATGGTATTTCAGTTTCTGGATCTCTAACAGGGCCTTTGGAATAGACAAGGAGATGTCTATCCTGCTCTCCAGTGCTGTCTCTATTTGTGGGGTCTCTGCTGCGATTGCAACCAGTGGCGCCATCAAGGGGGATCCCAAAAAGCTTTCGTTTGTTATTTCCCTGGTGTTGATCGTGGCCATCCCCATGATGTACCTGCTGCCTTATCTGGCAATATGGATGGGCCTGAGTGAAGAAGTGGCCGGTGCATGGCTGGGAGGCACCATTGACACCACGGCCGCAGTGGTTGCTTCCGGTAAGTTCATCGGTGAGACGGCAGAACAATACAGTGTTATCATCAAATCCGCCCAGAATGTACTGCTGGGAGTGGCTGCCTTCGTGATTTCCATCTACTGGTCGTACAAGGGAACCAACAACGATATCCGCCCCTCCGGGAGTGTTTTGTGGGATCGCTTCCCGAAATTCGTAATTGGCTTTCTGGTTGCTTCGCTGGTTTTCAGTTTTGCCTTCGATGCTGAAACAGGAAAAGCACTGTCCGGTGTAGCCAACAAAGGTGCACGTGGTTTGCTGTTTTCATTGGCATTCGTTTGCATCGGACTGGAAACCGATTTTCGTTACATATTCAAAAAGGAGAATGCCAAATATATCTGGTCGTTCCTTACCGCACAGACTTTCAACATCCTGCTCACTTTGCTTATTGCCTGGTTGCTGTTCAGGACATTGTAAGTCGCAGTAACAAGACACTGCCCGATGAAACAGTTTATTCGTGTTCTCACCAATATCGCAGTTGCCAATACAAGCACCTACCTACTCTGGAGCGCCTTTTCGTTCTGGATCTATCTCGAAACCCATTCGGTGCTGGTCCTTTCGGTACTTAGTGGTACTTACATGCTGCTGGTCACACTCTCCAGCATGTTTTTCGGTACCATCGTAGACAAACACAAAAAGAAAAAGGTGATGATTGGTGCCTCCGTGGTGACCATGATTCTCTTGTTGCTGGCAAGCACAGTCTTTCTTTTATCTGATACGGCTCATCTTGCCGATATGGCATCGCCAGCCTTTTGGCTTTTCTCCTTTCCTGTATTGCTGAGTGCACTCACAGGCAACCTGCGGGGCATAGCACTTTCTACCACGGTGAGCATTCTTGTACCAAAACAGGACTATGGTCGTGCCAATGGACTGGTGGGAACCATACAGGGATTCGGGATGATTGCCAACACGGTATTCAGCGGATTGATCATCGGTTATCTGGGAATGGATTGGGCCATTTATATCACGTTGCTGCTGTCTGCCGGCACGTTGATTCACCTCTTTTTTCTCTCCATTCCAGAAGAGCATATCCTGCATGACCCACATCTGCAAAACAGTCAGATCGATTTCCAGGGAGCTTTCCGGGCGATACACATGGTACCGGGACTGATGGCCCTTATTTTCTTCACTACATTCAACAACTTTATCGGAGGCGCTTTTGCAGTATTGCTCGATCCGTACGGACTGACACTTTTTTCGGTAGAACTGTGGGGTATCATCCTGGGCTTTACGGGCACGGGATTTATTTTGGGAGGACTGCTTATCGGTAAACTGGGGTTGGGAAAGAAGCCACTTCGATCCTTACTCCTGGGTTACGTTTTTATTAACCTCATCTGCATCGTCTTCACCCTGCGGGAAGGATCGGTTCTGTTTGTGGGGGGTATGTTTCTCTATATGCTCATAGCGCCGATTATTGAGGCAGGTGAGCAAACCATCATCCAGACTGTGGTACCCAAACCCAAACAGGGTCGCGTCTTTGGATTTGCACAGACCGTGGAGGCCGGCGTCACACCTGTTTCAATCTTCATTATCGGTCCCCTGGCACAATCTGTGATCATTCCATACATGGATAGCGAAGCGGGAAAACAAACTTTCGGATGGCTCCTGGGTGAAGGCAATACCCGCGGCATTGCACTCACCTTCGTGATAGCGGGCCTCTTCATGCTGCTGTTATCTCTCCTCGCCTTCCGCACAAAAGCCTATCATATCCTGACGGCATCGTATAGGAGAAATATGGATAAAGAGGAATAATCCTCGAAATACCAGGGCACGATGTCGCCAAAAAATATGTTTAAAGTTCTTTGGCCAGTTTCAGCCATCTGAAGTTGGCACGCTCCATCGAAATATCGACCCACGCATCCACATGAAACTCAAAACAGGCAGCGGAGGAAGTGGGTAGATTGTCGAGCCTTACTCCCAGGTCATTGATCAGATCGGTTATTCCCGGGTTATGTCCCACATAGAGACAGCTCTCCACCTTGTCGGGTAACTTGGAGAGGACATTCAATATCCATCTGGAAGGAGCAAAATAAAGGTTTTGATCTGTTTGAATCTTATCCTCCGGATAACCTATTTCCTGCGCAGCGAGAATGGCCGTTTCGTGGGCCCTTCTTGCAGATGAAGAAAGGATCAGGTCGGGAAGACCCGCTCTCTTCAGGATGTAACCTCCCATGGCTGTGGCATTTTTTCGACCACGTTCGGTCAACACACGATCATAATCGTCTTTCGCCATCGTGTCCTGCTCAGCTTTACCGTGACGGAGTATTATCAATTGCTTCATATGTCCCAGCTTAAAATTACTTTACCACATTGACCGCTCTCCATCACATCGAACCCCTGTTGGAAATCATCAATCCCTAGCCTGTGTGTGATGACAGGCGTCAGATCGAGACCGGATATCAGCATCTGCTCCATCTGATACCAGGTTTCCCACATCTCACGCCCATAAATTCCTTTCAGAGTGAGTGCCTTGAAGATGATTTCGTTCCAGTCGACTGTCGTATGGTTGGGCAGAATGCCCAGTAATGATATTTTGGAACCATTGTACATGTTGTCGAGCATCTCCCGGAAGCCTGCCGGTGAACCGGACATCTCGAGTCCCACATCAAAGCCGCGCATGCCCAGTTTTTCCACTGCCTGCGCAATGGTCTCCCCTTTGGCGGGGTTCACGGTGAGCGTTGCACCCATTTTCCTGGCAATATCCAGCCGGTATTCACTTAAATCACTGACCACGATGTAACGGGCACCTGCAAAACGACAGATAGCGGTCGCCATACTGCCAATCAGACCGGCACCGGTGATCAGCACATCTTCGGCAATCAGCGGGAACGACAGGGCTGTATGTGTGGCATTGCCGAAGGGATCCATGATAGAAGCAATCTCATCGGGTATGCGGGAATCGAGTTTAACCACATTCGATGCCGGCAGGGAGAGATATTCGGCAAAAGCACCGTCGCGGTTTACTCCCACACCGATGGTGTTCTCACATACATGCAGTTTGCCACGGCGACAGTTGCGACAGTGTCCGCAGGCAATATGGCCTTCACCCGTCACCCTGTCACCTATCTTCAGGTTCTCTACACCACTGCCCATATCCACAATCTCACCCACATACTCGTGTCCGATGGTCATGGGAGTCCTGATGGTCTTCTGCGACCAGTCGTCCCATTTGTAAATATGCAGATCAGTTCCACAGATAGCGGTTTTTTTTATTTTAATCAGTACATCATTTACGCCGATGGAAGGAATGGGAACCTCTTCCATCCAGATGCCTTTCTCGGGCCGATGTTTTACCAATGCTTTCATATTTTAAGCTTTCAGCGGTCAGCCATCAGCTATCAGCTTTGCGTGCTGAAAGATGTAGCAGACGGCGGTTTTATTTTAATTGGTTTTCTGTCACCTGCGGTCAGTAATCAGCTTTCCGTGCTGAAAGATTCTGCCGACAACGGGTTCGTTGTTATATGACTTCCTGTTTCTTCCCTACTTTAATAAAGGCAGCAATTGCCTTGTCGAGATGATCACGTGTATGTCCCGCCGAGAGCTGCACCCGAATGCGTGCCTGGTCTTTTGGAACCACGGGATAATAAAATCCGGTTACGTAGATCCCCTCTTCCAGCAGTTCTGCTGCAAACTGTTGCGACAGCCTGGCATCATAGAGCATGACGGCACAAATGGCCGATTGTGTCGGCTTGATGTCGAATCCGGCCTCTAACATCCTGGTCACAAAATAATCCACATTCTCATGCAGTTTGTCCTGCAGTTGATTGGACTCCTGCAGCAGGTGAAAAGCTTCCACGCCCGATGCTGCCACCATGGGAGGGATGGAGTTGGAGAAGAGATAGGGACGAGAGCGCTGGCGCAGCATGTCGATTACTTCCCTGCGTCCCGTGGTGAAACCGCCGATGGCACCGCCGAAAGCTTTGCCCAGCGTGCCGGTGATGATATCCACCTCGCCCATGACGCCAAACTGCTCCGTAACACCTTTCCCTGTTTTCCCGACCACGCCGGCGGAGTGACTCTCATCGACCATCACCAGTGCGTCATATTTTGCAGCAAGCAGCATGATTTTATCGAGTGGTGCCACGTTGCCATCCATTGAAAACACACCGTCGGTGACAATGATGCGAAACCGTTCTGCCTGTGCCTCCTTCAGCTTCTCCTCCAGATCAGCCATATCGGCATTGGCATAACGATAGCGTTTTGCCTTGCACAAACGAACTCCGTCAATGATGGAGGCATGATTCAATGCATCGGAAATGATGGCGTCTTCTTCCGTGAAAAGAGGTTCAAAGAGACCTCCGTTCGCGTCGAAGCAGGCAGCGTAGAGGATGGTATCGTCTGTTTTAAAAAAATTACTGATGGTTTTTTCCAGCTCCTTGTGGTAGTCCTGTGTGCCGCAGATAAACCGCACCGACGACATACCATAGCCACGATCATCCAATGCCCTTTTTGCTGCAGCAATCAGGCGCTGATGGTCTGATAGACCCAAGTAGTTGTTGGCACAGAAATTGAGTACCTGCTGCCCCGATTGGACCTTTATCTCTGCCCGCTGCGGCGTAACAATGATCCGTTCATTTTTGTAGAGGCCTGCATCCTCAATGGCCTTCAATTCAACCTGCAGGTGTTGTTGCATTTTTCCGTACATATCATTATAGTTTTCAACAATCAACTTTCAACAGTCAACTCTTTGGCGTTAATGCCAGGCTCTCTGCGTTCATTTTCTTCTTCCAAATCATTGAGCAATGACTGGGGAATTGATTTCTTGGATTTCAATCCCAGCTCACGCAGTTTTTCCGTTTGCCCAATGAGGTTTCCCCTACCCGATTTCAACTGCCGGTATGCATTGTCATAACTGCGTTTTGCTCTATCGAGATGAACTTCAATATCGGTGAGCGAATCCACAAAATTAACAAACTTGTCGTAAAGCGCGGCACCCCGTTCAGCAATCTCCTGTGCATTGCGGTTTTGGTACTCACGCTTCCACAAATCTACAATTAATTTCAATGCAGCGATCAGGTTCGTGGGACTGATCAACAAAATTTTCTTGTCATAGGCATACTGCCAGAGACTCTCTTCATGACGCAAAGCCAGCATATAAGCCGGTTCATTGGGAATAAACATCATCACGAAATCGAGCGTGTCGGCGTAATCCTGATAGTTTTTCCGACTCAACTCATCAATATGCTTCCGTATTGAACGCAGGTGTTCACCGATAAACTTTTTCTGTTCTGTCTGATCATCACTACCGGTATAGTTGGCATATGCCGTGAGCGATACCTTTGAATCGATGATTACCTTCCTGTTGTCAGGATAGGCGATGATCACATCCGGCTGCATCCGGGAACCGTGCTCACCAGTGTAATAATTGCCATCGGGATCCTTCAGGTATTCCTGCACGTAATATTCCCTTCCTTCTGTTAGTCCCGAACGCTCCAGGATGTTCTCCAGAATCATCTGTCCCCAGTCGCCCTGCATCCGGGAGTTACCCCGCAAAGCTTGGGTCAGGTTATTGGCTTCGCTGCTGAGACGGTCGTTCAGCTCACGCAGGTTTTTCACTTCCTGCCCCAGAGAAAAGCGTTCTTTCGCTTCGGTGATATAGACCTCTTCCACTTTTTTTCGGAACAAATCAATATTCTCGCCCAACGGCTTCAGGATCATATCCAGGTTGTTCCTGTTCAGGTTTGTGAACTTTTCGGTTTTCTCTTCCAGTATCCTGGATGCGATCCGTTCAAACTCCAGGTTAAATTGTTTGTGTATCGCATCCATTTCATTTTTCTGTAGTTCCAGCTTCTCGGTCAGTGCTTTATTCTCAGCGGTAAATGTAGCCAGTAGCCTGTGGGTATCGTTCAGTTCATCGGTTATGGCTTTCAGATCGAGCTTATATTGAGCAATATCCTGCTCAGCATCCGTCGTCTTCTCTTTCCATACAGCAACCTGGGTATTAAGCCGATAATTCTCTTGTACAACAGTCTCATGGTCTCTTTTCAAAACTGTTTTCGATTTCCAGTATAACGCAGCAATCACCCATGCCAGAATGCCACCCACCCCACATCCTGCCAGCACATAAAGGATCTCCGCGTAATCTTTCACGACAAACTGCTGTATTTAAGCGTTCTTTACCCTGTACTATTTAATATTTTTCAGTACATGACCCATCCGCTTCTTTTTCGTTTCCATGTAAAAATGGTTGTAGGTATTGGGGGTGATCTCCAGCGGCACATTTTCCACCACTTCCAGGCCATATGATTCCAGGCC
Source organism: Bacteroidetes bacterium GWC2_46_850 (assembly GCA_001768325.1). Lineage (GTDB taxonomy): Bacteria > Bacteroidota > Bacteroidia > Bacteroidales > Dysgonomonadaceae > Proteiniphilum. Next base: position 100,899 of record MENQ01000025.1, read on the forward strand.
GATTCTTTTTTTGGGATTGTTGGTCATCAACCGCATTTTTTTTACTTCCAGACTGCGTAGTATCTGGGCTCCCACGCCGTAATCCCTTTCATCGGCCTGATAGCCGAGGTGCAGGTTGGCATCCACGGTATCGAGACCCTGTTCCTGCAGCTTGTAGGCCGCTGCCTTGGCCATGAGCCCGATGCCGCGTCCTTCCTGATTCAGATATACCAGCACCCCTTTCCCTTCCTGCTCAATCAGTTGCAGTGCCTTGTGAAGCTGCTCCCCACATTCACAGCGCATGGAACCGAAGATATCACCGGTCACACAGGAAGAGTGCACCCTCACCAGAAGCGGTTCCTCATCGTGCCACTCCCCTTTGATCAGTGCGACATGTTCTTGTCCGGTAGCCTTCTGAAGGAAGGGAATCATCCTGAACTCACCATATTCGGTTGGAAGCTGTACCGCCTCACCCCGTTCGATGAGCGACTCGGTCTGCAGCCTGTATTTGATTAAATCGGCTACAGAAACTATCTTCAGATTGAATTTCCGGGCCATATCCATCAACTCGGGTAGTCGCGACATGGAGCCGTCTTCATTTTTAATCTCTGCAAGCGCTCCCGCGGGATATAACCCGGCGAGTCTGGCAAAGTCGATGGTTGCCTCTGTGTGTCCGGCCCTGCGAAGTACACCCTTCGACTGTGCACGGAGCGGAAAGATGTGTCCGGGACGTCCAAAGTCCTCCGGCGCCGTCTCCTCCCGGGTAAGCGCCAGGATGGTCTGTGCCCTGTCGTAAGCCGAGATGCCGGTTGTACACCCATGCGTAAGCAGATCGATGGATACGGTGAAGGGTGTGGCATGAATGGAGGTGTTGTGGGTGACCATCATCGGCAATTCCAGTTCTTCGGCACGTTCTTTGGTGATGGGAGCACAAATAAGGCCGCGTGCATGTGTTTCCAGAAAGTTAATCTTCTCGGGCGTGATGCACTCTGCCGCGATGATCAGGTCTCCTTCGTTCTCCCTGTCCTCATCATCGACCACAATGATAAAGTTGCCTTTGCGTATCTCCTCAATGGCTTCCTCTATGGTGTCTAATTTTATTTGCTTTTGCATATCTCTATTTTGTTTTATGCTATTACCCTGTTACCAGCAGCATGAACATTGCGGATGATTTCTGTTATCTCTCCACTCAGCCGCTGTATATCTTTCAAATCTTTTTTTATCCTTAATTCAAACGGAACCGACATGATTCGCAACACGACTCCCACAGGGAAGAGATACATGCTGATCGTGGCCCAAATTGAACCGGCTTTGAATGGCCCGATCCGGGTGATAAGCACCGGAAATGACTCAGCCTTTGCTAGTTCCTCCAGATTTCTGGAGTTGGATAATTGACTGAGAATGATCTCCATGGAACTTTTGATGGTGAATAATTCTCTTTCGTAGGCATCATCTGTCCAAAAATCTTTGTACGTTATTCGGCTGTATTTCGAAAACCAGTAGTCTATCTTATCCGACAAAGCCGACAGTGAACGGACGATTTCCTCATAATCAGGACTGTCGATGATCACACTTTTTATCGGATATTTTCTTTTTTCCCGAATGAAAAACAATCTTCTAAAGAATTGCACATAGGTGTCGGCATTCATGATCACCGAATCATTCATTGCCTTATAGGTCAGAAACACGCCGATGGGCAGCAGGATGAGCGAACTGAACCACATCCCGAACCAATGTTCCCACACCCCGTCGCGCGTCATCTTGTAACCCACATTCTCCACAATATAATAAATGATGAAGAGAATGACCGATATGACGATGGGAGTGCCCAAACCTCCCTTTCTGACAATGGATCCCAGGGGAGCTCCAATGAAAAAGAAAATGAGGCAGGTAAAAGGAATGGTAAATTTCCGGTGCCATTCTATCCAGTGACGGTTGATGGTCTTCTGGGTTGTTGTTTTGTTGAGTGACCTGAAAAGAAATTCGTTGCTGTTGTTGTCGGCTTTGGAAAAGGCGGTTTGCAGGATGGCCGACTGTTCCTGTAGTTCTTTCGACTGCAACAGCGTATCAGGTCGGGGCACTTCCACGCCTGCATGGGTCGCGGCCGCAATAAGTGAATCTTTCTCGTGTGAAGGATAACTGTTGCGAAAGGTGAGATAGGAATAATTCTTCATCATATTTCGGTCCAGCCTGTTTACACTGTCCATGATTGTGGTCATGGAGTCGATGGAAACACCTAATTGCGACAAGTTCTTGGAGACGTAATTGCTGGTGGAGCTTCCTTCAATCATCTCTTCACCCATGCGGTTGAAGTTGGCGTCATAAGAAATCATCATGGTCTTCACATCGAAGTTCTCCCTCGCGTAAGGGACAAAATCGGCCGTACTGCGGGACTCTGCTCCCTGCTTGAAGTTTTGAAACTGCTGTCCGCTGTACATGGTGAAGATGAGCATCGTCTTATCTTCTGTCATGCTCATCTTGGCCGAATCACAGATGATCACCGCCATGTTGTTGAAACCACTCGCCACATCGTAGATCAGTACATCGTATAACATCCCGGTCTTTTGATCTTTCCTTTCCACATATAGGTTATAACCGTCAATTTCCTTATAAAAAACAGTTTCCGGCACATCCAGTTCTGGAGAAGCCTGACGGATGGAAATGAGCAGGGAATAAAACTTTGTTTGTATTTTGGGGATGGCATTATTCTGAAAAAAGAAAGCACCCACACTGATGAAAAGGATGAGAATGATGAGTGGTTTCATCATCTTGAGCAAGGGAATACCCGCCGACTTGATAGCCAACAGTTCCAGGTTTTCACCCATATTCCCGAATACCATCAGCGAAGCAAGCAGGATGGCCAGCGGAAGTGCCATGGGAATAAGGTTGAGGGCTGCATAAAAAAACATTTCCCCGATGACATCAACTCCAAGACCTTTGCCCACCATGTCCTCCACATACTTCCACAGAAACTGCATCAACACCAGAAACAGGCATATGGCAAAAGTCATCAGAAAAAGCGGGACAAAGGTTGTAAGCATATAACCATATAACCGCTTTATGTGGAAAAATTTTCTCATTGATTCCGAACAAAAGAAGACCCGTTTATATTGACGGCAAAGATAGTAAAATCAAACGGACAATCGTGGTTTCGAAAATGTAAAGATGATTAATTGGTGCGGTATGACGATGATGTGACGGGCTTAGATACCCAGTCTTCTTTTCATCTCATCTACCTGTGATTCCCACAGGGCGATGGCATCTCCCTTTTCACCGGATTCAGCGAAGTCGGTAATCTCCAGCGTCATGTCACCGGATAAATCCAGTTTGCGCAGCAGGAACTCAAAATAACAAGTTTCTTCCTCCTCATCGACCCATTGATAACGGATGCCTGACAGTGGTTTCTGATTGACGATGATCGCCTGATTACTTGTTTTTCCCCAGTAGAATGTGTAAATTGTCTCGGTCTCATCCATCGACACTTCATCAGCAAACCATTCCGAGAGACCGTCAATCTGACTGACCATGCGCCATAAGCTACTCGGGGTCGCGTTTCCCATCAGGAACTCGATATGAAATTTTTCTTTCGGCATGTATATTTTGAAACTGGCTCACAATATACAACTTTTTTTTGTTTCTATTACCAAAAGAATGTAAAAACTAAAGGAGCCGTCCTAAGACAGCTCCCCGTAGATAATTACGAACCGGATTACTGCTGAGGAATATACTCCACAAAGGCTTCTATGGCTTCGTACGAGGCTAGTCCCAGCTTCCAGTAGGTGTCGGCCGTAGCACGGTTTCTCTCTTCCGATCGTTGCCAGAATAGCCGTTCATCATCGCCCAGGAAAGGAGCACTCTCCATCTGGGACTGATGCTTGAGGATGGCATTTCTTTTCTGACGCAGTTCTTCGGGAGAAAGTGGCACGGCCATTTCAATATGATCTATCTCCCACTCCATCCATGCACCGCGATACATCCAGATGCGGCAATCGTCGAACCATTCATCCTCTTTGAGCATGTCAACCGCACCCAGGATGGCGTCGAGACAGACTTTGTGGGTGCCATGCGGATCTGCGAGGTCTCCGGCCACATAGATCTGATGGGGTTTGATGGTTTCAATGAAATCTTTGACAATGGTCACGTCCTTTTCCGAAATAGGGTTCTTTTTCACCTTTCCTGTTTCATAGAAAGGGAGATCCAGAAAATGTACGTTTTCCTCAGAGAGGCCCACATATCTGTCTGCCGAGCGGGCTTCCTCACGACGTATTCTCCCCTTGATAAAAAGAATGTCGGGCGTATCAATATCTTCTTTCGTTTTTTCATGCAGGAGATAGTGACGTATATTTTCATATTTCTCCAACAGATCGGTATTTCCGGGAGTGAATTTCTTGCGCATGCTGTTCAGTACCGAGATGTAACGGATTACCTCTTCGTCTCCCACTGCAATGTTTCCGGATGTCTGATATGCCACATGTACCTCGTGGCCTTGATTGACAAGACGCTGAAACGTACCACCCATAGAGATCACATCATCGTCGGGGTGTGGACTGAAAATGATGACCCGCTTGGGATAGGGTTTTGCCCGCTCGGGACGGTAGGTGTCATCGGCATCAGGCTTTCCTCCCGGCCATCCGGTAATGGTGTGCTGCAGATCGTTGAATATCTTGATATTCACATTATAGGCCGATCCGTAGAGGGTGATCAACTCACTCAACCCATTGTCGTTGTAATCTTTATTTGTCAGCTTCAGGATGGGCTTGTTCACCACCTCGCAGAGCCAGACAATGGCCCGGCGGATGAGCTTGCTGGTCCATTCACAGTTTGTGACAAGCCAGGGGCGACTGATGCGCGTAAGCTCCGACGCGGCTGCCAAATCTACAAAGACTTTTGTTTCGGGGTGTGTCTGCAGGATGGAGCCGGGAATCAGATCGGTCACCGTTCCTTCCACAATATCGCGTACACTAGTGGCTTTTTGTTCGCTCCAGGCGACAAGCGCAATTTTTTTGGCATCCATCATATCCGAGAGACCCATGGTAATTGCACTGACAGGTACCTTGTCGAGTGATCCGAAGTTTCGGGCAATATCTTTGCGCGAGTCACCATCGAGCATGACAAGCCTTGTTTGTGAGTGAAGGCCGCTACCTGGCATGTTGAAACCCACGTTTCCTTTGCTACCCAGTCCCAGCAACAGGTAATCGAGTCCGCCCAATTTTTTCAGATCCTGTTCAAAAGCTTCACAGTTCTCTGCAATCAGATCTTTTTCAATGGTTGCATCCGGAGAGAAGATGTTGGCAGGATCTATGTCGATTTGATTTAAAAAGACTTCTTTCAGCATCTGCAGATTACCAAAAGAGAAATCAAGCACAGGATAGAACTCGTACGTATTAAAAATTACCAGATTTTTAAAGCTTACATTTTTTTCCTTGTGCTGTCTCACCAGTTCATCGTACACAGGCATGGGAGTGGCTCCTCCACTGATGCCAAGCACAAAAATCTCTCCTTTCTGTTGCTTTAACTGCATCTCTGCTACGATATCGGCGGCCACTTTCTTTGCTGCTTTTTTTGATTCCTCGTAGATGGCTACGGGCAGCTTCTCAAAGCGTGCCAGATTGTACTCTTCAAAGTCGTTCTCCGGGCGATAGTACTTCCTGGGAACCCTCTCAAGTGTTATGTGTGAACTCAGATCTAATCTCATAATTTATACGATTATTTAATTTTTTACATTTTTTAAGCTGCCTTGTTGTCCATCTTACGGGTAATCCGTCCGTATATAAACAGGGCAACGGCAGAAATGGCACCAATAGCCACAAAAACATACCAGATATAGTGTGCATTTTGCGTGGCTGCAGCATACGCTACAGTGTCAATCACCCCGTTATCATCGGTGAAAAGCCGCGGGTCGGGTAAATACTTATCCAGCAGAAATCCCGACAGTCCAAAAGCAAACAGGAATGAAAAGAAGGAATGCAGATGGCTGAATCCCAAATACAAACCCTCCTCACCTTTTGGAGCCTGCAACGAAAAATATTCCAGGTAACGGGGCGAAATAAAACACTCTGCAATAGCTTGAAAAGCAATACCGATAATCATCATGAAAGCCACGGGATGTAATCCCAGAATGTAACTTTCCCCAATTTGCGTTCCCAAAGACATGACCAGCGCCGAGAGCGGAATAATGAACATCCCCACCATCATGGAGGTGATGGCACTCCGTTTTTTCATCAACGAGGTGACGAAGTTAACACTTACAAACACAATCAATGGGTTCACATTTGCGTACCATCCGGGTGAGGCGCTTTCTCCGATCAGCCGGATTACATACTTGGGCATGGTGGCATACATCTGGCTCTGAATAACCCAGAAACCGCTGACAATAAGAATCAGCAGCATCAACCGTCCGTTGAGCAACACTTTAGCCAGCGATTGTCCTATTTCGGCAAAACTTTTCCCTTTGCCTTCCGTTTTAACTGATTTATAGAAGAAATAGACAGCGATAAGGGCAAGAAGGGTCATTGCAGCTGAAAAATAGTTCAGGTAAACCAGACCCTGGTCTCCCATGCTCCGGCGAAGGGGGTCGACCACCGTTTTGCCGGTAAAAGCACCGATGTTAACCATCATGTAAAAGATGGAATATCCCCTAGCCCTGTTTTCAGGCGTTGTTTCACGCGCGACAGTGCCGGAGATCACCGATTTGATGAAGGCACCACCAATCACGACCAATACAAGGGGTGCAACAATGGACCATCTCAGATAACTCTCTTTCAATCCTGTGTAGGTTGTTGTCATCTCATAGTCTACCAGCCCTGCATTGGCAAGCATTGTGGGCAGAATACCCAGTCCGGCATATCCAATCGTAAGCAGCGTAAACGCAAGAATGATTGCCGACCGGAAACCTATTTTATCGGCATAGGCTCCTGCAAACATCGGCAGCAGGTAAAGGGAAGCCGAAAAGAGTCCTGCAATCACGCCCGCCTCAATATCGGAGAAGCCCCATACATTCGACAGATAAAGGGTGATAACTATAAAGACTGCATAGTATGCAAGTCGTTCAAGCAGTTCAACAAAGTTGGCTACCCAAAAGGGTTTCGAAAATTTTACCATCTACGGAATCCTATGTTAATTTTGAAGCAATTTTTATATTGTGGGCAAAGATAAAAAAAAAATTGAATATTATACCAGATCGATTACCGTAATTCCGGTTCCACCAAACTGTATATGTTCATCCTGAAAATGAGTAACACCTCCCACGGTACCCAGATACTCCCGGATGATCTGGCGTAATGCACCGGTACCCGTTCCGTGCAAGATACGCACCCTTGAAACACCCAGCTGCAATGCGTCATCGATAAAGTACATGACTGCCTGCAACGCCTCATCACCGCGCATACCGCGCACATCGATATCCTGTCTGAAGTTCAGTTTTCGTTCATGTAGCAGGTCGCGGGTATTGGAGGCCTTCTTTTCCTTTTTAAGCTGGTTGTTGCTCACCCGTTCCAGACTCTCGATGTTGACAGTGGTCTTGATCATCCCGAAGGCAACGGTTACTTTTTTACCGGAAACATCCATCACCTCACCCACCGAAGTCTGCCCTTTAATCCGCACAGCATCTCCTGCGGCCGGCTTTTCGTGGATTTCCTTTGGTGCAGAGGTCAGATTTTTTGTCTTCCCAAGAGGTTTCTTTGGCACCGTGGGTCCCTTCTCATCCGCTTTGGCTTCTGTCACCTGCTCTTTGAACCGATTCAGTGACGCGCGTACCTGTTTGGTCTTCTCTTTGTCGGCCTTAACCTCTCTGATCTCCCGAATGGTATTTTCAATGCGTGCATTGCTCTCGGCCAGCATTTGTTCAGCCTGCTGCCGTGCCTGACCGAGGATCTCCTTTTTTTGCTTGCTGATCTCCTCCAGGCTGGCCTCATATTTCGAGGCGTTCTCCTCCAGCCGGTTGCGTTCACGCCTTATCTCATCACGTTTTCGTTCCCAGTAGCGACGGTCGCGGGCTATATCCTGCAGGTATTTGTCCATGTTGATGTAATCACTCCCCACAATCTCTGAGGCGTGTGCGATCACCTCTTCCGGTAATCCGATCTTGCGGGCGATCTCTACGGCGAAGGAGCTTCCCGGGTTGCCGATGGCGAGGCGAAAGAGGGGCTGCATTTCATGGCGATCATACAACATGGCGCCATTCACCACCCCCTCGTGTTCATTGGCAAAATGTTTCAGATTCTGGTAATGGGTGGTAATCACGCCAAACGATTGTTGCCTGTTGAACCGGTCGAGGAGCGCCTCGGCAATGGCAGCGCCGATCTGCGGCTCGGTACCGCTCCCAAACTCGTCGATCAGCAGCAACGATCTTGCATTACAGTTTCGTTCGAAGAACTTCATGTTCATCAGATGGGAACTGTAGGTAGAGAGGTCGTTTTCAATGGATTGTTCATCACCGATATCGATAAAGATATCTGCAAAGATGCCCACCTTTGAATTTTCTCTCAATGGAATCAGCAATCCGCATTGTACCATGTACTGAAGGAGGCCGACCGTCTTCAGACAGACCGACTTTCCACCGGCGTTGGGTCCTGAGATGACCAGGATCCGGTTTGTTCCCCCGAGTGAGATGTCGAGCGGGACAATTTTTCGGTTTTGCTTTTTCAACGACAAGTAGAGCAGCGGGTGTACCGCCTCCACCCAGTCGATCAGCCTTTCATCCTCAAGGGAAGGCCTGATGGCTCCTATTTGCTGGGCAAATGCAGCCTTGGCCTGAATGAAGTCGATTTTTGCAAGAAACTCATACGACTCCATCAAGTCGGGCAGGAAGGGACGCAGATAGTCGGTAAAGTCGACCAGTATGCGGATGATTTCGCGTCGTTCGTCGCTCTCCAGTTCCCGGATGCGGTTGTTGGCCTCCACCACTTCGGAAGGTTCAATAAAGACTGTCTTGCCCGATGCCGATTCGTCGTGCACGATCCCTTTGATCTTTCGCTTGAAGGAAGGATTCACTGGAATCACCAGCCGTCCGTCGCGCATGCTTGGCGCCACATCCTTTTCCACAAACCCTTCGGCCTGTGCCTTGCGCAGGATCGCATTAAGGCTTCTGGAAATGCCATTGGCAGTAGAAGTCAGTTCGCGCCGTATCTCCGACAGGCGGGTGGAAGCGTTGTCCTTCATCTGTCCGAATCCATCCAGCAGGCTGTCTATCTTTTTGGTGATCTCCGGGAAGGTCACCACATGCCCCGCCAGCACAAGCAAATGCGGATATCGGGGCGTTTTCTCTTCGTCGCGACGCAGGAACGACACAATGCCGTTGATGGTCTGCAGCGAACGTCGCAGTTCGAATAGTGCGCTCTGGTCTATCCATGAACCTGCCACACGCACGCGCCGCAACACCGGCCGCAAATCGTAGAAATGATCTGCCGGAAAAGCATCCTCTTCCTCCCTGATGCGGACAAACTCCTCGGTCTGGAACAGCAACGTACGGATCTCATCAAAAGAAGCAGAAAAGTGCATCTCCTCCACCTTCTCCCGTCCCAGAGTACTCAGACACCGGTCGGAGATCAGTTGCCGCACTTTATTGAATTCTATTTTTTGTTCAAAATTATCGGGATAGATCACGTTATTCTATTTGTAAGTTACGGTATACGTATGTTTATACTGCAAAATTACAATTTTATGGCGACTAAAGCTAGTTAGCCGTGCAGATTCACTTTTATTTCCTCCCTATAAATTTGGTTTTCCGATTACCAGAATTATCTTTCCTGATTTTTGCCACATTTTTGCTTTTTGTAGTTGCAGAATTCAAAAAGATATACTACTTTTGCCCCTCGAATTTGGAAATAAACCTCCAATAAAAACATATAATTTTAATGGCGAGATAGCTCAGTTGGTTAGAGCGCATGATTCATAATCATGAGGTCGGGGGATCATGCCCCCCTCTCGCTACTCAATGTCACAAACGGTTTCAGTGAAATTCTGAAACCGTTTTCTATTATTATGTACCATCTGTCTTTTTATTCGTCACCAGGTACATTACCGGGATAATGAATCCATTGAGGAGCGTGGAGGTAAGCAAGCCACCCAGGATGACTTTTGCCATGGGACTTTGAATTTCATTACCGGGCAGTCCACCACCCACAGCCAGGGGTATGAGCGCGAGCGCCGTGGTGAGCGCAGTCATCAGAATTGGATTCAAACGATCCAAAGAGCCGTGCATCACACTTTCATACGGCGACAATCCTTCATCCTGCAAATCGTTGTAACGCGATATCAGCAACATGCCATTTCTTGTGGCAATCCCAAAAAGTGAAATAAAACCGATGGTGGCCGGAATACTGATATTTCCACTTGTAAAAAACAGGATAAAGACGCCACCGATGAGCGCCAACGGCAGATTGAGCAGGATAACCACAGACTGTGTGACCTTTCGGAACTGATTAAACAATAACAGAAAAATTACCAGAATTGAGAAAATGGAGGTGATAAACAACGTGCGCGAAGCCCTTTGCTCACTCTCAAACTGACCACCATACTCAATGTGATACCCTTCGGGCAGCTCAATTTCGCGGTCAATAATATGCCGGATCTCATTTACAACCCCACGCAGGTCACCTCCGGAGACATTTGCCGAAACGACGATCTTCCGGGATACATTTTCACGATTGATGGTATTGGGTCCTGTTACTGACGAGATATCAGCAATATTTCCAAGGGGAATTTTCTGTCCGTTGGCGTCGACAATCATGTTTCTGATGCGTTCGCCCGAAGCACGGCTATCGCCATTTACTTTCAGCGTAAGGTCGTACGACCGGTTTCCTTCATATACCTGCGAGACCACCTCGCCTGCGAGCAGAACACCCACCATCTCAGAGAACTCGGGTAAAGAAATACCATACCTTGCCAGCAGTTCCCGTTTGGGTGTTATCTTCAGTTGCGGACGTTCCACCTGTTGCTCCACGTTCAAATCCACCACACCTTCCACATCATGTATGGCAGCTTTAATCTGATTACCCAATCCGTACATCCTGTTCAGATCGGTTCCGAATAGTTTGATGGCAATATTGGAACGTGTACCCGAAAGGATGGCATCGAGCCGGTGTGAAATAGGTTGTCCTATTTCAATATTGACACCCGGTATCACCTTCATTTTTGCGCGGATCTCTTTAAGTATCTCATCCTTTGATCGTTTGTCCAGGATGATGGGTGCCTCAATTTCCGACACGTTCACACCCAACGCATGCTCGTCCAGTTCGGCACGACCCGTTTTGCGTCCCACCGTCTGCACTTCGGGAATGGAGAGCAGTATCTCTTCGGCCATGCGTCCTGTCTTGTCGGACTCTTCGAGTGAAATTCCGGGCAGGGTGCTGACGTTAATGGTGAAAGAACCCTCGTTGAAAGGAGGTAGAAAACTTCTTCCAAGCGAAAAAAACATGATAAGCGACACAACCAGCATTACCATGGTACCTCCCAGTACCCATCTTTTGTTTTGTAGCGTCACAGACAGTGCTTTTTCGTAATGCTTCTTCAGAAACCTGACAACAACCGGTTCGCGCTCTTTCTTGCCATTCTTGACCTTTTCTTTACCAAGAAGATAGCTACTCAACACCGGTGTGAGCGTCAGCGCTACAATTGTAGATGCAATCAGTGCCACGATAAAAGCAATTCCGAGGGGAGCCAGCATGCGGCCCTCCATCCCCGTCAGAAAGAAAAGAGGAACAAAACTTACGATGATAATCAAGGTGGAATTGAGAATGGGTAGCCGTACTTCTTTGGAGGCATGATACACCACCTCTATCACCGTTTGTCGTTCCTCTTCGGGCTTCTGCCTGTTCTCGCGCAACCGCTTAAATACATTTTCCACATCCACAATGGCGTCGTCTACCAGCGAGCCGATAGCTATTGCCATACCCCCCAGGCTCATCGTGTTGATCGTCAAGCCCATCAGTTTTAGTACGAGCATGGCCACCACGAGCGATATGGGAATCGTGACAAGGGATATAATGGTTGTTCGTGTATTCATCAGAAAGACAAAAAGCACGATGATCACGAAAACAGCACCTTCCAACAACGATTCTTGTATGTTGTGAATGGAACTTTCAATGAAACGGGACTGGCGGAAAATGTCGGTCGACAATTTCACATCCGACGGCATGCCCGCCTGAAGTCCGGCAATAGACTCGTCCAGGTTATCGGTCAGCACCATCGTGCTGGTTGCAGGCTGCTTGGTCACAGTCAAAAGTACCGCCGGTTTGCCCCGCTCTGAAGCTGTCCCTAATTTGGGTGTTTTGTCGCCTACCGTCACCTCAGCAATACTTTCGAGGAGCACGGGGCTGTCCCGTACGATTTTAACGACTGACTTTTTTAATTCGGACAGATTGTTGGTGGAGAGCATCCCGCGAATAATATACTCGTTCCCGTATTCATTGAGGACTCCACCGGACGCGTTCTGATTCATTCCCCTCACCGTGCTGAGGACTTCATCGAGTTGTACACCGTAATGTCTCATTTTTTCCGGATGAAGCAAAATCTGGTATTCTTTTATCTCGCCTCCAAGCACGGTTACCTGTGCCACACCTCCAGTGGAGAGTAGTCGGGGACGGATTATCCAGTCGGCGATCGTTCTCAACTCCCGCATCGATGTCGTATCAGCCGTGAGTCCGATAATCATCACTTCGCCCATGATGGAGGATTGCGGTCCCAGGGTGGGATTTCCCACATTGGATGGCAGAGCGTCTTTCACGACTGATAGTTTCTCCGATACGATCTGCCTGGCCAGATAAATATCGGTACGCCAGTCGAATTCGACCCAGACAACCGAAAAACCGGTGGTGGACGAGGAACGGACACGTCTTACATCCGTCGCCCCATTCAGGGCGGTTTCCACAGGAAAGGTGACCAGTCGCTCCACTTCTTCGGGTGCCATACCCTGTGCTTCGGTCATCACGACCACGGTGGGCGCATTTAAATCGGGAAAGACATCCACTTCCATATTGGCGGCAGTGTAAATCCCTCCCAGCATCAACAACAGGGATAGCACCAGAATAAGCAGCCGGTTATGCAAAGAAAATTGAATGATTTTATTCAGCATGGTTTTATCTTCATCTTTTATCAATGCACATGTCCTTCGGGAATGACTGATGAGGTTGCTGCCAGCTTCACCTGGTACACGCCGTGGGTAACGACTTTGTCGCCCTGTCTCAAACCGGTAAGCACCTGCACCCGAGCCCCGTCACTTTCTCCAAATGTAATCTCCTGTTTTTTGTACCCCTCTTCATCGAGCTGAACATATACATAATAAAGTCCCTGCTCTTCGGTAATTGCCGACAGGGGCACTGAAATAACATTTTCCAGGAGAGAGGAAAGTAAGAATACCTCGATATACGAGCCGGGTATGATACCGTCCGTGTTATCAAATTCAAATGTGACAGGGATAAAGAAGGAGTTCTCATCCAATGCTTTTCCGAACGAAAGTAACCGTCCGTTCAGGCTGGAAAGTTCGTACAGCCTATCGTCATATGCCATTTTAAAATTGGCGCTCCGGATGGCCGGGATGGTTTTGTAACGCGTCTCGGGTACCTCGGCGCGAAGCTGCAGCCTCCTGTTTTGGGATACCGTGGCAATGGGTTGTCCCACCGAAACATAATCGCCCTGGCTTACGAAAAGATTTTTTACAAACCCACCCATGGGTGAGGTCACACTCACACTGCCGGCGCTGTAGCTTGTAGCCTGCGATTCGTAGGTCGTTTTGGCAATTTCATAACGTAAACGGGCTTCTTCAAAATCTTTCTCTGAGATAATCTGCTCTTTCACCAGATTCTGGGCACGCTGAAATGCTTTCTGCGCCGTTTCGTATGCTATTTTTGCCTTTGCCACAGGATCTCCTTCGGGAAGCTTTTGTACCGAGACGGTGATCATTTTTTCGCCTGCACGAACCATTGCGCCCGGTGCAATGGAACCATTTGCGAACGACACCACGCCGTTGGCAGTGGAGGCGATGGTGGTTTCGTCACCTTGTGAAGAAAGAATTTGTCCGCTTGTTTTGATGACCTGCCGGAAGATACCGGCAGAAACCGTTTCCAAATTCAGCCCCACAGCTTCGGCCTGGGTTTTGGAAAAGTGTATTTCGTCGGCATGCACCGCTGCTGTTGAATGATCAGCCAACTCACCTTCGACGTGTTCGGGTGCATCATGGGTGGCTGTTTTTTTATGATTTTTATTCCCACAGCCCATTGATAATAAGGCCATAGTGGCAAATAAAGAAACTAGAACTGTTCTCATAAATGGTTGAATAAAAGATAAACGAAAGAAAAATGAATGACCGGATTGTCTGCTTTTGAATACGATTTATCAAAAGCCGACAATCCACCTTGTGATTATTGGGGAATAATCTAAGAAATGGAAAAAGGGGGAGCACGCAACCCGATCGGGTTGGGTCTTTCGGTATCAGGAACAAAGAAGATTAATTCACCATAATCCGTTTTTTCATCCGGAAGTGAGATACAGAAGTCCGCCAAAACAGAGAAAAACAAGCCGGGATAAGATGGATGATCATCAGCTTGAGCAGGCGAGAATGATTTGAGACGATTTCCGGAATCTGCTTGTTGGGCAATGAAGTTAGCATGCACAAAGCAGTTTGAATTTTCAGTACTGGTATCCGGTGCAGGATTATGATGATCTGCGTGTTGTTGACCACAATCATGCTCTACCTGATCGGTCTGAAAGCAGGGCATCCCATCGTTGTGATGATGATGGGGAATGGCAGAGAGGGCCAGCATCAATATGCTCGCGAAAGCAACAACAGATATGTTTGCAATGCGTTTCAAATATTTTTTCGGCTATCTGTCGACAAAGATAAAACAAAAATACGTCAACCGGACTGAAAAAGCAACCTGCAGATCCAAAATTGGCAGAAATGAATCCTTTTTATTCAGCGAAAAAACATACATTTGTAGCAGAACAAGGAATAAGCATCTGATATACCGGAAAAATGTTAGACAAAATCATCCATTTTAGTGTATCACATAAGCTCGTCATCATCCTTTTTGTACTTACAGTGATTATTTTCGGGCTTTTCTCTGTATCCCGCCTCTCTGTGGGTGCCGTTCCCGATATCACCAACAATCAGGTGCAGGTAATCACCACATCCACCAACCTCTCCACACAGGATGTTGAACAATACATCACCATGCCCGTTGAGCTGGTCATGGCCAATCTGCCTGGTGTACAGGAGATCAGGTCCGTCTCAAAGTTCGGACTCTCCGTGGTGACCATCGTTTTCGACGAATCACTTGGTACCTACCTGCCTCGTCAACTAATTGCCGAGAAAATTACAGAGGCATCTGAAAATATTCCGGAAGGTTTTGGCAAACCTTTCATGGGACCGGTGACTACCGGTTTGGGAGAAATTTATCAGTATATTCTCGATGTGAAACCGGAGCAGAAAGATCGCTACACAATTGCGGAACTCCGTACCATGCAGGACTGGATCGTTAAACGGCAGCTCTCCGGCATTACCGGCGTGGTGGAGGTAAACACCTGGGGAGGCTATCTGAAGCAGTATGAAGTAGCCATCAATCCGGAAATACTGCACAGCCTTGACATCACCCTGCTCGAGGTGTTTGAAGCATTAAAGAACAACAACGACATATCCGGGGGATCCTATATTGAGAAGGACAACCAAAGTTATTTTATCAGAGGGGACGGATCCATCCAATCGTTGGACGACATCCGCAATGTAGTCATAAAAACACGAAACGGCTCACCGGTGCTCATCCGCGACATTGCCACCGTGCAGTTTGGACATGCGACCCGGTTTGGAGCAATCACCGCCAATGGCGAAGGTGAGAAGGTGATGGGACAGGTAATGATGTTGAAAGATGCCGATTCACAATCGGTCATCAGAGCGGTGAAAGCTCGTGTAGAAGCAGTGCAGCAATCACTGCCGGAAGGCGTTTTCATTAATCCCATCGTCGACCGGAGCGAACTGATCGGACGGACTACATTTACCATCCTCGAAAACCTGCTGATCGGCATTCTGATCGTCATCCTCATCGTGGTGCTTATTCTCGGGAATATGCGCACGGCACTGATCATCGCCTCAATCATACCACTTTCGCTGCTGTTCACACTCTCCATGATGTATCTCTTCAGGATTGATGCAAACCTGATGAGCCTGGGTGCCCTGGACTTTGGCATTATCATCGACGGCGGCGTGATCGTCGCCGAGTTTGTGGCACTTCAGCTGAACAGAAATTATGGCATGCTCAGACAGTTGCCGGCCGGGCAAAGATATCCCTTCATCAACAAAATCACGATGGATGCCACATCCAAAATGATGAACTCCGCCATCTTCGGACAGCTGATCATCCTGATTGTTTTCCTGCCTATTTTGACGCTATCGGGCGTGGAGGGAAAAATGTTCCGTCCCATGGCATTGACATTCGGTTTTGCTGTGATAGGAGCTTCCATCTTTGGCATGACCTGGCTTCCGGTAGCTTCGGCGCTCTTCATGAAGCCGAAAGAGGAGAACCGGAACAATCAGTCGAGGTTGATGAAACTTGCCTACAAAACCTACCATCCATCTATTCAGTGGGCCTGCCAACATAAAAAAGCAATCCTGATCCTGTCTGTCACCCTGCTTGCATCGGCAGTGATCATCTTTCCCAGGCTGGGAGCCGAATTCACTCCTACACTCGATGAAGGTGACTTTGTAATACAACCCGTATTGAAAACGGGTACATCATTGGAGAAAACCATCGAAATGACGACCCGGATGGAACGCATTTTGAAAGAGAATTTTGTGGAAGTGAACCAGATCGTAAGCCGCATCGGTGCTGCAGAGGTACCAACAGACCCCATGTCGATGGAAGAAATAGACATGATCATCCGTTTGCATCCGAGAAAGAAATGGGTCAATGCCAAAAATAAGGAAGAACTGGCCGATCAATTCAAAGAGGCACTTTCCGTTTTTCCGGGCATTGAGTATGAGTTCACCCAACCCATTGAAATGCGTTTTAATGAACTGGTTACGGGCGTTCGTTCGGATATTGCCATCAAGGTATTTGGCGAGGATCTCGATTATCTGGCCGACAAAGCAGTTGAGATAGGTCGTCTAGCTGAGACTATTCCCGGGGCTGCCGATGTGATCGTGGAGAAAACGGCAGGCCTTCCGCAGATGCGGGTATCCTACAAACGGGATAAACTGGCCTACTATGGCGTTTCCATCGCCACACTGAATCAATATTTGCGGATGGCCTTCGGCGGTGAGGCAACCGGAACCATTTTTGAACAGGAACGTCGCTTCGATCTTGTTGTGCGCTTCAGGGATGATTTCAGACAGGATATCGAGAACATCCGGCAGATGTTTGTAAAACTGCCCGACGGGAACCAGACCAGATTGAGTGAACTGGCCGATATTACATACAGTACCGGCCCGGCAAAGATATCACGCGACAATACCCGCCGACGCGTAGTGGTAAGCGTAAACGTGCGTAACAGAGACCTGCAGTCGGTGGTGAAAGATATTCAACAGACCGTGGAAGAAAAAGTAAGCCTTCAGTCGGGATATTATCTGGAATACGGGGGCCAGTATCAAAACCTGACCAACGCAGCGTCACGGCTTATCGTCGTGATCCCCATTGCGCTGGCACTCATATTCCTCTTACTGAACTTTGCGTTCAGCTCCATCAAAGAGTCACTGATCATTTTTTCAGCCATCCCGCTCTCCGTCGTGGGAGGTGTACTCGCCCTCTGGATACGGGGAATGCCGTTTAGCATCTCTGCCGGTGTTGGGTTTATCGCTCTCTTCGGCGTGGCGGTGCTCAATGGCATTGTGTTGATTGAACATTTTAAGGAGTTGCACGAATCACATCCCAACATGAAGATGCACGACCTGATCATCCAGGGCTCCATGGGGCGGCTACGTCCCGTTATACTAACCGCATCGGCAGCTGCGCTTGGATTTCTTCCCATGGCGGTGTCAACCTCTGCCGGAGCCGAGGTACAACGTCCTTTGGCAACAGTCGTAATTGGCGGCCTGATCACATCTACCTTCCTTACAATGATTGTGTTGCCATTGTTATATGGCTACTTTATGGACGATAAACGCAATAAAAAATATCTGTTCTGATGAGAAAAAAATACGAGCACGTAATCCCCTCCCTGTGTATCGTGATGCTGCTTACCGCTTGCGGAGGCGGATCATCGCAGAGAGACGGCACACAGCCGGCTACAAAAAACGATTCTGCATGGATTCATGTCACAGGTGTACAGTTTGAAGCAATGGGTATGCAACTGGGCACCCTCCGGAATCTCTCTTTCTCGGGAAGATTGAGGGTGAACGGGCGAATCATCTCTTCGGTAAACGGACAGGCGCAAATTGGCAGTCGGCTTTCAGGAACGATCCGCCATATTTCCCGCGAACCGGGAGATTTTACAACTGCAGGCAGTCTGCTCTGTACCGTGGAGAGCAACGAATTTTTGGAGTTTCAACAGGACTTTATCGATATAAGTGCCAGACACGGAGAAGCCAGATTGGCATACGAACGCCTGAAAACTCTTTACGCCGACACCATCACATCCAAAAGGGAACTGGTAGCAGCCGAAAGTGCTTATCAGGGTCTTTCTGCCAGGTATCAGGGAATGAAGCAACGGCTGGTCCTTTTGGGCGTGAACCCGGATAATGTTGAAAAAGGGAAGCTTCAGCCACTGCTGAACATCACTGCGCCAATCAGTGGACACGTCACCCGGATAGATTGTATGCCGGGAGAGTATGTCACACCCGATAAAAGCCTGATGAGGATGGTTGATCAGAACAGTCTGCATCTGCAGCTTGATCTGTATGAAAAGGATATACCCAGATTGACTACGGGACAGCCGGTTGAATTTTATCATCCCGACAATCCGACAAAAAAATACCGTGCACATCTTACACAGATAGGGAAGGCAACCGACCCTGACAAGAAAACCATCACCTGCATTGCCAATTTTGAACAGCATGACGGAGCATTTATTCACAACCTGTACGTCGTAGCCGATGTGATCCTGACTGAACAAAACGGAAAAGGGATACCGGAACATGCACTGGAGACCTCCGGTGAAACGGAACGAATTTATTTGCTGGCCAAGAGGGAGGGTGACGACTACTATTTCAAACCTCTTGTGGTGATTACTGGAATGCGGTCGGAAAATTATGTGGAGATACTGAGTGATGTACCCGATCGGGAGATCCTGATTGAGGGTGCTTACCACCTTCCCGCAGCTCCCGGATCTGATATCGATAAAGAGCGTTGAGCCTCTTCGCTCTATACTTTTTTCTCATTTTTGCATATTTATGATTACTTTTGTATCATAAAGTGAAATCGATGAAAGAAGACAAGAGTCAGCTGTTGAATTATGCAATGTATGCCGGCATTTTTCTCGGGCTTTTTTGGGTATTTAAGTACCTTTTCGTGGTGATTGGAGTAAAATATCCGGCAGTGAATTTTTTGGGGACGTTACTTAGCGTAGGTACACCCATCCTGCTATTTGTATTTCTGGTAAGATACAATAAGGGATTGTCTGACGGGAAGATGAGTTACTGGCATGGCGTTCAATTTTCCATTCTACTCTTCTTTTTTGCTTCCATCCTCGAATCGATGGTCGTTTTTATCCATGTACAATGGATTGATCCAACCTTCATTGCCAATCTGTTCGAAAGCATGACCGAACTGGCAGAAACCATCGACATCAGTGACTCACTTGTCGCCCAGCTGAACGAACAACCTCTCCCCTCCCCATTCGACTATGTATTTAGCAACGTAATCATGGCTGACGTCTTTCTGGGGTTATTTCTTTCGTTGTTTATCGTTCCGCTGGCCATACGCTACAAACAGCAAAAAAACATATAATTATTGATTGATGGATATATCTGTTGTCATACCGTTGTACAATGAGGAAGAGTCGCTGAAGGAATTATACAACTGGATTCAGCGTGTCATGCAGGAAAATGGTTACTCTTACGAGATCATTTTCGTGGATGATGGAAGCAGCGATCGCTCCTGGGAGATCATCAAAGAACTCAGCGTGGAATCTGACAGGGTGAAAGCCATTAAATTCCGCCGCAATTACGGCAAGTCGCCCGCCTTACATTGTGCCTTTCAAAAGACCCAGGGGAATGTGATCATCACCATGGATGCCGACCTGCAGGACAGTCCCGATGAAATTCCGGAACTCTACCGCATGATCTTGGAAGAGGGTTATGACCTTGTATCGGGATGGAAAAAGAAAAGATACGATGACAGGCTGACCAAGAACCTTCCTTCAAAGCTCTTCAACGCCACTGCTCGCAAGGTTTCAGGAATAAAGATACACGACTTTAACTGTGGCCTGAAAGCTTACAGTAAATCGCTGGCTAAAAGTATCGAAATCTATAATGATATGCACCGGTATATTCCCGTGTTGGCAAAGAATGCGGGATTCTCCAAAATCGGCGAGAAGGTGGTGCATCATCAGGCAAGGAAATATGGAAAGAGCAAGTTTGGTGCCAACCGTTTTATCAACGGCTATCTCGATCTGATGACACTCTGGTTTCTGAACAGGTTTGGAAAAAAGCCGATGCATTTCTTCGGACTTTGGGGCAGCGTGATGTTCTTGTGTGGTCTTGCTGCCATCATTGTGGTCGGTGCGATGAAGCTGTACGATATGCATCACGGCAACCCATACCGTTTGGTAACGGAGTCTCCTTATTTTTATATCGCACTCACCACAATGATCCTGGGTACATTGCTTTTCCTTGCCGGTTTTTTGGGTGAACTGATTTCCAGAAATTCTTCCGAACGGAACTTTTACCGGATTGAAGAAGATATCTGACCAATCCAATATAGAGAATGGTGACATCTCTTTATTTTAGAATAAATTGTATTTTCACATGAGAACAAACAACGTTCATGCATCGTTTCTGACCTTCTTGATTACATTGCTTGTATCCTGCGGCCCCAGCAAAAAAGAATATACTTACCATCAGGACCAGGGAGAAATATTTACCACCGGGTATCACATCAAATACGCCTTCTCCAGGTCGCTGAAAGAGGAAATTGTAGCCGAATTTGACCGGTTTAATCTGTCACTGAATCCCTTCATGGACAACTCCATCATCTCAAAGATCAACCGCAATGAACCGGTCAAGCCGGACTCGTTGTTTATCAAAGTATTCCGGAAATCGATGGAGGTATCCCGTCGATCGGGTGGCAAATTTGATATCACCGCCTCCCCGTTGATCAACGCCTGGGGATTCGGATTTCAAAATATGGACAGCATCACCCCGGAAATTATCGACAGCCTGAAGATGTTTGTAGGATTTGATAAAATTTCGATGAATGAGGATGGAGAGATCATCAAAACCGATCCGCGGGTGACCCTGAACACATCAGCCATAGCCAAAGGCTACGCCTGTGATGTGATTGCCGATCTGCTGGAGCGGCATGGCATAGAAAATTACATGGTGGAAATCGGCGGTGAGATCACTGCCAGCGGGGTGAATGATAAAGGAGAGTGCTGGCGCATCGGTGTGGATAAACCCATTGACGATCCCCTCGGTATGCAACATGAACTGCAAGTGATACTTTCACTCTGTAACAAGGCGATGGCAACCTCTGGCAACTACCGTAATTATTATGTAAAAGATGGTAAAAAGTATGCCCACACCATCGATCCGCACACCGGTTACCCATCTCAGCAGGATATCCTGGGAGCAACGGTGATTGCCGATGACTGCATGACGGCCGATGCCTATGCGACAGCATTCATGGCCATGGGTATGCAACGGTCGAAAGAGGTTTCAAAAGAGCTCCCCGGCTTATACTACTATTTTATCTATGAGAAACCCGACAGCACCCTCGGCATTGAATATTCCGACAACTTTGAACAGTTTTTCACCCATTGATCGTTGCACACTCAACCCGAATTGATTTATTTAATACAACTTTTACTTTACAAGACTATGCGAACGTTACATTTATGGTCATTTCTTTCTCTTTTATCTGTTTGCTCATTTTCATTATCCGCGCAGGACACCGACAGTGTGAACTACCCGAATTTCAAGGTCGACGGCACCTTGAAAAATAAGTTTGAGCGCGCCACCGACACCGGCATGTCGCGTTTCTCCGTGCGCAACTCGCGCGTGGGTGTTCGGGGTAATATCAACACCTATTCCTCTTACCGGGTACAGGTAGAACTAAGCAACGAAGGGAAATTCAGTGTCCTGGATCTGAGTGGTACCTTGAAACCCGTGGACGGACTCTCCCTGACATTGGGACAAACCAGCATCCCGCTGTTCAACTCCTACATCGTGAGCCCTTCTGAAATGATGTTTGCCAATCGCGCCTTTCTCGGAAAATATTTTTTGAGTACACGCGATCTGGGTGTACATGGAAAATATGCATTCGACGCCGGCATGATACCTGTTACAATTGAGGCAGGACTGTTTAATGGCAACACCATCAATAATCCTGTGTGGAAGAATAGTCTGTCTTCCGGTGGTCGCCTGGAGTTGGGAAGCATGAAAGGTCTTCGCTTTACGGCCAAAGTATATGATTACCCCAATAACGACACGACGCACTTTGTTCTTTATGGGGCAGACCTGCGTTACAAGGCTGAAAACTGGAGGGTGGAGGCAGAAATTATGAAGAAAAAGAGCAAGACAATTCATCACAATGATATGCTCTCCTGGTATTTGCAGTATGCCCTTGACGTACCCATTCAGAGCAGGATGTTTGAATTTATCAGGCCCGCCGTTCGCTGGGACGCCATTGATGAACGGAAGGATGAAGCTGGTTTCGATGTCAACCGTCTTACAGCTGGAATTGGTTTCGGGTTCAACCAAAAGCAATTTTCTTCCATCCTCCGGTTCGATTATGAATGGTACTTTGTAGATCATGAAATGCAGATTTTTTCAGCAAATGAGGAGATGGATGCTGATAAATTTACCGTAGAACTACTATTTACATTTTAATAACGATAGAGAAAATCATGAAAAAGATGCTGCTACACATGCTATTCCTCATGTTGATCGTGACAGGAATGGAATCGTGCTCGGACAATCAATCGCCCCGTTCTCTCTTTCAGGGAAAAGACAGTGACCAATGGACAAGCCGGGGCAATGTAACCCTCGATAATCAGCTTCTCGTGCTGAACGATGAAGCATCCATCACCCTAAAAAAAGGAAACTTTGAAAATTTTGAACTCAATGTCACCGCCCGCACTGTCGACAAGGGAAAAGGATCCATAGCCTTCCATACCGATCAGGAAGGAGCGAAAGGTTATCAGGTATCAATCAATAACGACAACGAAAGTCCAGTATGGTGGACAAAAACCGGAAGTCTGCTGGCAGTCCGCAATCTTACCAAATCTATTGTAAAAACCAATGAATGGTTCGACCTGCAAATCCGTGTTAACGGAAAAAAAATCACGGTATTCCTGAACGGATTTCCGGTGGTGGAGTATACGGAACCCGCACAACCCTACCGCACGGCTCATAATGCAGCACAGTTGCTTTCTGCCGGCACCTTTGTGATACGAAGTAGCGAAGGCACCATCGAAATAAAATCGATCTCTGTGACTCCCTTGAACGACAACGATGAGATTACAAAACAGTTGGAAGCAGCCATAGACGAGACAACAGATCCGGTCATCAGACTGCATCAGGAAAATTTTCCGGTACTCGATTACCACGTTCACCTCAAAGGAATAACAGCCGATCAGGTAGCAACCCGCTCGAGGCAACTGGGTATAAACTACGCACTTGCTCCTAATTGTGGTATAGGTTTCCCCATTACCAATGATGCAGAAGTGCTGGAATACCTGGACGCAATGAAGGGACAGCCGTTTATCCAGGCAATGCAGGGCGAAGGCAGGGAATGGCCCTCAACTTTTTCAAAAGAGGTACGTGACCGGTTCGATTATGTTTTTACCGATGCAATGACATTTACCGATACCAAAGGACGCCGTACAAGGCTCTGGATTCCCAAGGAAGTGTTTGTAGAAGACGAGCAGGCCTACATGGATCTGATTGTACAAAAGATCGTGGATGTGATGCAGGAGCCAATGGATGTGTATGTGAACCCCACCTTTCTGCCGGAGGTGATGAGTGACCGTTATGATTCATTCTGGACGGAAGCACGCATGGATAAGGTGATTGCAGCCATGGTATCGACAGGAAAAGTACTGGAGATCAACAACAGGTATAAGATCCCCAATCAGGCCTTTATTCAAAAAGCGAAAGATGCGGGATTAAAATTCACTTTCGGCACAAACAATGCCGATGGAGATTTTGGTAAGCTGGAATACTGCATTAAAATGAAAGAGCTTTGTGGTCTCACCGCAGCAGACATGTATAAACCAATTATCAAAGATTAGATCTGATGTGTACAAATTGGCTGCTCGGGTAGTACCAAAGAAAAAGCCATCTCAACATGAGATGGCCTTTTCTTTTAGTAGTATGTTGTCATTTTCTATTCAGCATCTTCCTTCTTTACATCCTCAGCAGGTGCTTCTTCAACGGGTGTTTCAGCCTTTACTTCTTCTGCGGGTGTTTCTTCAACCGGAGCCTCGGCTTTTTCTGCCGCTACAGGTGCTTCTTCAACAGTTACTTCTTCTACAGGAGCCTCAACAGCTTCTTCCACTTCAGCAGCGGGAGCATTGGCAGCCTGTTCTTCGGCCTTCTTCTTAGCCAAAGCCTCTGCACGAGTTTTGTTTACCTCCTTTTCAGCATCCAGTCTTGCTTTCTCTTCAGCGCGTTGCTTTTCAGCATCTTTGCTCTTGAGCGATTGTGTGGCCTGTTGTTTGTTGTTTTTCCAGGCTTCAAATCTTTTTTCAGCTTCCGCTTCGTCGAAAGCGCCTTTTGTGACACCGCCAAGCAGGTGCTTCTTCATCAGGACCCCTTCGTCCGATAAAATATTGCGAACGGTGTCTGAGGGCTGCGCCCCCGTTTGCAGCCAATACAAAGCTCTGTCGAAATCTAAAGTGATCGTAGCAGGATTCGTGTTCGGGTTGTATGAACCAATCCTTTCAATATACTTTCCATCTCGTGGAGCTCTGCTATCTGCAACAATGATCTGGTAGAAAGGATAATTTTTGCGTCCCCTTCTTTGTAAACGTAATTTTGTTGCCATTTAGTAGTTCTTTTAATGAGTAATTTTGTATTTGCGGATGCAAAGGTACCATTTTTTCCCTGTCTCACAAATTAAACGACATAAAATTTTTCATTATAAAAACACAAACAATGGCGGATTTTTTCATATATTAGTAAAATTTTCAGAAGTTGTTCCCGACAAGCAGGGTGTGTAGCAAACGGATTTTCATAACCATCTCTTAACTAATATTATACAATGAGTATTCAATTGTATCTTTTTTTTGCCATCGGAGCATTCTGGTCATCATTTGTACTGTCCTTACTATTTCTTTTCACTACTGTCTCCAAGATCCAACAACTGGAAAACTACAAATCAGCAAAACGAATGATGGCTTTTGCCTATTTACTGTTTTGTATCATTAGCCTCTATGAGATAATCATTAGACTAAGAGGAATAAATTTGCCCACCTTTAGAACATCTATTCTTATTTTTGCAACCTTCCAGCTTTATCTGTTTGCGCACGTCAACACCTCACTGATCGACTTACGGTATCTTTCAACCAAAAAGTTACTCTATCATTTAATACCGGTAGCAATTTTATCGCTTTTGAATCTGGGATCTTACGGGGGACATTGGAAGGGCAATTACTCCAATATATTGTATTATAGCTTATTATTATTTTATACCATTTCTATTATATTTACTGTCATCATTTTTTTCAAGCATTATTGGAGTTACAAAAAGAAATTTAATAATTATTTTTCCGGAAATAATAGGGATCATTTACGGTGGGTTTATCATGCCAATATTTGCATATTAATGGCAAGCATTGCTGTGATTCTGTTTTGTATATTTTCTGAAGAAGTAAACGTCATATTCCCTTCATTGGCCATTCCATTTTATACGTTTTATGCCATTCATTTTTTTAAATTATTCAAACATTTTCAAATACGTACAACCCATCGTCGCGGAAGCAACAAATAAAAGTATAAGAGCCTCATCAATAACATTTTCACAAATAGAAAAATCCATCGGAGAATGGGAAAAAAAGAAGTTATATTTGAACCCCGACCTGACCATTGCGATTGTTGCATCGCAGATATCCACAAACAGGACGTATCTTTCCAGCTATCTGAATACATACCGACAAATGACTTTCAATGAATGGATAAACAGACTACGCATTGAAGAAGCAAAAAATATCATCACAGCCAACAAACATGTAACATTGGATGATATTTGTGAAGAAATAGGTTATGCTGACAAAAGTTATTTCAGCAAGTGTTTTCAACGATATACCGGAATGACCGTGAAGCAATGGAAGAGTATATGATTATAAGTTAAATTATTATTTTGTGGTAAAATCAACCATAAGAATTTGTTGATTTTACTACCCACTATTTTATTTTTATACTATTTTTACAAATATATTTATTAAAAATATCTGACATTAATTGCCAAAATCCGCTGTTAATCAGATGTAGCAGAAATGGCACCAATGTCCATTTTTAATAAGCCAAAGTCTTTTTTTCGTTAATCTTTACTACTGAATATGTAACCAAAACCAAAATGTAGTAATTTATGCGAATAAAGAAGCGGATATATTTTATAGACTACTTGAAATATCTGTTTTTTGCAGCAAGTCTCATTATGATGGCGTGTCACCCGCATCATCCGAAGAAAGTATTGCAATCGCCCTTCCATCCGGAAAATTATTATGCTACCATTGACTCACTCGTAAAAAGTATTTCAGCAGATACGGTTGCTCTCGCGAATTATCTGGCACTGTCGGTTTCAACGGGTGATAAATATGCTGAAATGTGCGTTTATGACAAACTCGGCAGTTATTTCTTACGTACTTATTTATATCATAGAGCCATCGGGTATCATAAAGCTTATTTGGAAACGGCAGAATCATTAGGAAATATACTTTACCAAATCAGGGCATTGAATTGTCTGGCTTATGACTTCTCACAAATCAGAGCATATGACATCACTGCCGAGTACTTTTTCAAGGCGTTGGCACGAACAAATAAATGCGAAATCGAGACACAAATAGAGTTAGAAAGAGAAAAAGTTAAAACACTGAATGGAATTGGAGAGATTTATTTATCTATAAACCAACCCAATGAGGCTAATATTTTTTTCCAGGATGCATTACAACTGGCGGTGGACGTTCGTAATCCTGAAGATATGGCCCAAACCCTGAAAAATATGGGAACAGTCTATGAATTGAATAAGCAGTATGACTCAGCACATGCTTTATATCAGAAATCTTTGGAATATCATATTAAATCAAATTCAGTTTCAGGCTTAAACAATTGCTTTTGGCATATCGGCAATTTGTATATGATTGAAGGTGATTATGAGAATGCTTTGGTATATCTTGAAAGTGCTCACGTTTCTCTTTTGCATACTTCAGATCGACTGAATAGGTTAAATGTAACAATCTCACTGGGAGAGGTAAACATAAAAAAAGGGAACTATGCTCAAGCTGAAGTTTATTTACAAAATGCCCTCCGGGTTTCGAGTGATTTTTCCTTGTCCGATTATTCGGAAAAAATCTATTTCCATTTATCCGACCTACACATGATGGAGGGGAAGCATGCATTGGCATTAAAAGAAAGGTCGCTCGGTGATGCATATGCAGTGATTTTCAATAACGAAATGAATTTGAGCAGAATCACAATGCACAGATTAAATTATGAAAAAGAAATGAAGGTAGATGAAATGAACATGCTGACCAGACAATATCAAATAAAAGAAGAAAAAACACGAAAAGCACTTACTATCACGGTCATTTTTATCCTTATTCTTATTTTAGTTATTTATATCCTTATCCAGTACTTCGGACTCAAAAAGGGAAAAAACCAAAAAAACTTACAATTGGAGAAAACGAAATTCGAATTTTACACAAAAATTTCTCAGGAATTCATTATTCCTGTCAGTATTCTTATCGGATTGTCGGAAAGATTGAAAAAAAATCTGCAGGATAACAACGCGGATCACGCGATTGAAATGGAGATGATATCCCGCCAGTCAGAGACTATCTTCTCACTGATTAATGAAATGACCACCTTGAATAATTTACAGCAGAACAAGAAAGTGATCAATGCCAATATTATTTCTTATCTCAGAAATCTATATGAATGTTTTGTTCCCATGGTAGAAACAAAACAAATTGATTATATTTTCAGTAGTAACGTGTCTGAAATCTATCTGGATTACATACCGGAATATATACGCGTGATTATGCACAACTTATTAAATCATGCCGTCACATATTGCAAGGAATACACCAACATCACAGTCTCGATACATTGTGACAGGAAAAAAAACGTTACGCCATTGAAGTTATATACAACGGAACTAGCATCAATCAGGAAGGTCTTCTACATGTTTTTGATTTCGACTTTCTTATAAAAAACAAAAAGTCGATTGAAAACGACTCGGAGGTGGGACTCATCATCACCAAACAACTAATAGAAAAAATGAACGGAACAATTGTTGTCAACAGTGATGGAATGAACAATACGGTTTTTACCGTGAGCCTCCCAATACGCCATGATAGCCATCCAGAAAGCCAGGAACCCATTTCAATAAGTAAACAAATAACCGGAAACCATTCACTTATCTCCAATAATTATCAAATTGAAAACAGTGAAAAACCGGTTGTCCTGATTGTCGAAAAAAACAGAGACTTGTGTTGTTATCTCATCTCAATACTGAAAGACAAATATGCTCTTTTGACGGAAATAAACGGCGAAAATGCGATTAAAACTGCCCAGGAAAAAATTCCTGACGTAATTATTTCTGACGTTACACTGCCCCTCCTGGATGGTTTTCAACTTTGTGAGAAATTAAAAAGCTCACTGGCAACAAATCACATACCAATCATTCTGCTTACATTGATGCATTCTAAAGAAGATCGGATCAAAGGAATTAAAAATGGAGCTGATGCCTTTCTATCAAAACCAGTGTATGAAGAGGAGGTATTGGCTTTGATGGATCAGTTGCTCTCCACAAGAAAACAACTAAGAGAGAAATACAATCCATTTATACGCACGAGTACCCATCGCGAAGAAAAAGACATCGATGGAAACAGTGCAAATATGGAATTCTTACAACGTGTTACAAATCTTATCTACAAAGAACTAACCAATACAGAAAACATCATTGAAAAGATATCCTCGGAGATTTGTCTCAGTTCTTCACAATTAAACCGAAAAATGAAAGCGATATCCGGTCTGACCACGACAAATTATATTTTAAAAACAAGGCTGAATCAAGCGCAGAAACTTCTTATCCATACACATAAGCCTATCGGTGATATTGCAATGGAAAGTGGCTTTAATGACTTCGCCTATTTCTCACGCTCATTCAAGAAAGAGTTTGGAATGACTCCCACTACTTTCCAACGTATTCCCACTCGCAACAAATTAACAGACACATCTCAAAAATTTAATTGAAGTCCCTTTTCGTGAAACCACATTTTATTAGAAAAACGACAATTCACGTCCTTACCAGGTTATTTATTTTTAATATTATTGTCCTTTTTATCAAATTAAAGGTTATTTATTTATAAAATAATTTGACTAAATAATAGGTTCATAATCAATAAATACGACCTTCACCTTGCTTATTAAATTATAATTTAACCTTAGTTAAAGCCGTTTGAATGCAAAAAGTCGCATTTTCAGAACAAACCATGTGCGCTGCATCGTCCTAATTTTACAACAAAAAAAATATACTATGAAACAAATGTGGATGTTTTTTGGCTATTTTTTTTTCCTGGTATGTATGACCGCCAATTCACAGACTTTTGGAATAAAAACAAACATTCCTTACTGGGGTACATTAACCCCAAATATTGGAATAGAGGTTGCGCTAGGTAAAAAAACAACATTTGAGGTTATCGGCGGAATTAATCCATTCAACCTATCCGATAACAAATATTTAAAACATTGGTTGATTCATACCGAATACCGATACTGGACGTGTGAAAAGTTCAACGGACATTTTTTCGGACTACATGGTCTGGCCGCACAATATAATGTAGGAGGATGGGATATTCCTTTCTGGCATTTAAAGAATCTGAAAGAGAATCGCTATCAGGGATATGCCTATGGGGGAGGTATCAGTTACGGCCATCAGTGGCTCCTGAACAACCGATGGAATCTCGAATTGACATTGGGAGGCGGCTATGTGCGTTTCCAATATGAAAAGTTCCCATGTACCAAATGTGGCAGCTCACAGGGAAAGGGTGATAAAGATTACTTTGGTCCCACAAAAGGTGCTATTTCAATTATTTACATATTAAAATAAAAAAAGCCATGTCAACAAAAAGATTAAACCCTAAAATTATGGTGACTTCCTTCTTACTGGGTGTGGTCTACTGCACGCTACTGGTGGCTCAATCGCGGATTGCCGATGAGTCCATCGTGAAGCAGTCACAGATCAGCAAAAAAGGTGATCTCGTCTCTTTTGATATGGATTTAAATCTTCACCTCATAGAAATAGGTAAAAATGAGACCCTGATTATCACGCCACTGCTACAGTCAAACTCAGAAATCGCTGTGATTGACAGTTTTCCTCCCTTAATTATAAACGGATCCATCAGGGACAAAGTGATGAATCGGCAAAATGCCCTAAACATACAAAACCATACAACCAATCTGGGTCCCCTAGAAACAATAAAAAAAGATCGTTATACACCACAAATATACAGTTATCATGCTACGCTTCCTTTCAAACAATGGATGCAGGATGCTTCACTCGTGCTGGTCAATGAGACAAGGGGGTGTGCCGATTGTGATATGGGAAGTGAAAGCAAGGTACTTTTCACACGTGTTTTTCACGAAAAGAAAATACCTCAATTTCAGTTAACTTACATTGAGCCAGAGCCAGAACCTGTGAAAGCGAGAAGTGAAAGGCACAGTGCCTCCTTCAACTATCAGTTCGACCGGTATAATCTGGTGCGTGAATACAAAAATAATGCTGCAGAGTTAGACAAAGTGGCAAGAGTGGTCAGCGAGGTACAGGGCAACAAAGACCTTACCATCACCGAGCTGATCATAGAGGGATTTGCATCTCCCGAAGGCGGTTTTGAATACAACCACAATCTATCGGACAAAAGAGCCAATTCCTTTGCCGATTATCTGGCGGCAAAACATCGGGTCGATCGCAGGCAGATGAAACATATTTCTGGTGTGGGCGAAGACTGGATTGGTTTACGAAAGGCAGTGGAGAACTCTCAAATAACACACAAACAGAAGATTATACAGATCATAGATTCCGTCTTTCCTCCTGACGCACGCGATGCAGAACTGATGAAACTATCGGGCGGGGAGACCTATCAGCAGCTGCTGACCAGATTCTATCCTCCGCTGCGACGTACCGACTACATCATCGCCTACAGCGTGAGGGCTTTCTCTGTGGAAGAGGCCAAAGCGATATTGAAGAGCAACCCCCGGCTGTTGAGCCTTAACGAGATGTATCTGGTGGCAGAAACTTACCCGAAAGAGAGCAAAGAGTTCAAAGAGGTATTCGATATTGCAGCAAGACTCTATCCCGATGATCCTATTGCCATCATCAACAGTGCAGCGACCAAGCTCGAAACCGGAAATTTTTCAGAGGCGCTTAAACAACTGGAAAAGGTGAAAGAGGATCCCAGGGCATGGAACAACATGGGTGTGGCCCATGCCAAGGAGGGCGATCTCAGGAAGGCAACAGAATTTTTTAAAAAAGCAGTAGATAAAGGCGATCTCACGGCAGCAGCCAACATAGATGAACTGAAAAAAGCAACAACGAATCAATAGCAATCATAAAACAAATCACCTTTTTAAATTTATCGACCTATGAAAATTTACAAATTGTTCTTTTTCGCAGCCATAGCCCTCGGCTTTATGGCTTGTAATGCTGACGATCAGCCAGCAGTGCCCCTGCATGAGACTGACTCCTATGCCAGTATCACCGTGAAGTTCCCCGGAAAAGCTTCTACCAGGGCCTTGCCCGGCGACTACAATCAAAACGGTGTATGGACCGGCCGTGATACGTTGGAAACAGTATCTGTTTTTTTGGTGAATACTTCAAAAGGAGTTGTCGACTACAACTCATTCACCAAAAGTGCATTCCAGGAAATTGATGTGAACGGAATTCTCCATCCCAATCTGGCTCTGAAAGCAACTGCGGGCGAAGCAGTCAGGGCTTATGTGGTAATCAACGGGGAAGCTGGCATTCTCAATACCCTGAAGGCAACCTCCGCAGCCAATTTTCAGGCAGCATTCGCCGCAGTAGCACAAAAGATTGCTTCACAGGTAGCATGGCTGAACGCCAACGGAAAGGAAACCATCATGATGACCAATGATGCCGACAGTTATCTGATCAATGTAACTTCAGGAGTGACCGAGGAGGAGGCGATGGCCGGAACGGGAAATCATGTACAGGTGCAAGTGGAACGGGTGGTATCACGTGCCTTTATGACAGTAACCCCCGAAGCTGCCAGCGGTGCTGGATGGCCGGTGAATGCAATAGTGGGCGGTGCAGAAACACAGATTGCCAAGGTTACCGGTATTACCTACGCCGTGGGACAAAGCAACAAGGAGTTCTACATCATGAAGAAAACCAATTATGAAGTACCGGGAAATGTATACATGTTCCTGCCAACGAGTTATACCTACTGGACTACTTACAATGCGATGTTCGATTATACAGGGCTTGCTTCATTTACCCCTGTAACATCCTGGACTTACGACATCGCCAATGTGGCTACCCAGCTCGCAGCCGAAACAACCAGTAAGTTTGTCCTTCCGGTAAACCATGTGGTGGGTGAAACCGATCTCGATGTAGCAAGAGATTTCTATAAAAAGGGCAATACCACCTATTTCGAGATACGTGCCACCTTTATGCCGCTACAGGTAGACGGAACAACTCCTACATTTACCACACCGACCACAGTATTCTGGGGTGAGAACGACAAGAAATTCTACAGCACCCGTGCACTGGCAGTAGCTCAGGGACAGAAAGCCACTGAATTTACCAACGGAGTAATGAAATATGTGCTCTGGCTGAATCCAAACAGCATGACTTCTACCGGAACTGATCCTAATCCAAAAATCTCTCCCACTGTACGCAACCAGGTCTATCATGCCCATATCGATGCCTTCCTGCGTATGGGATTGCCCAACAACCCACTGAATCCGGCTGATCCGGACAACGTAGACAATCCGGACAATCCGATCAACGTGGAAGATCCGCTAAAAACCGATTTCACCTATCTTTCCGTGTCTGTGAAGGTATTGCCTTGGACCATACACAGCTACAGATATTCATTGACCGAACCGGGTACAATGTATTGATGAATAATTGGAAAGCAGTGGCTTACAATGCACTACACTGACACACGTACACCCGACTGCTGTCTGAGTAAATTCCCTTGATTCGGCGCTCCGACAGCAGGGACAAAGCGGAGAGGAGATTTGGTTTTCCTCTTCGCACAAAGAACAAAAACTGATAAAATTGACAAATATGAAGAGAAATCTGCACAGCAGGATAGTCGCCACACTTGTATCCGTCATCGGGGCATTCTTATTGGGTGGAGGTTGCGACTCAATGATATATGATGAAATGCTGGATTGCCCGCAAGGGGTTTATCTCAAATTTTATACCAAAACTCCTTGCGATGTAGACACACTCTATCCGGCCGATATCAAAGATGCAAATATCTATGTATTTGATTCGGAAAATAAGTTTGTGGCGGAATACAAAGCGTCCAATGTAACTCTCTCGTCGGACTATGAGTTCCTTATTCCCATCTATCCTCATGGGACTTACTCTTTTGTGGCCTGGGCGGGCATTAACGAACATTATGGCCTGCAGAACCTGAAACAGGGATTAACCACAAAAGAGGAACTGCTTCTCAGTCTGAAACAAACTGACGGCATCGCTGACAACCTGAATGGTACCACGCTCTATGTCGGCAACAGTGTGGATGTTTCACTGCCTGATCCGGAAAGCGTGCTGGGTGCCTACTATGCACATATTCCCCTTGGAATGACACGCTATACCAACCGCATAGAGGTGATTGTGGAAGGAATTGCCATACCTCAGAATTATCATGTGAATATAAACATGCGTAACGGCGATTATTCAATGAAAGGAAATATCCTGTCTACAGGAGAATTATTGCAGTATCCAGCTGAATACACCTATGGCAATCGTGTTTTATCGGCCAAATTCACCACACTCAAGCTGGAAAACGGATATGATGACCGGATAATTCTCATGGGAAAGGATAATAAGATTATATATGACGAGGAATTGCTGGCAACACTGCTGCTGCAGGTCCCTGATGTGAACCTGAATTGTGATCACGATTTTGTAATCCGGTTCAAGGTGCAAGAACAAACCTACGCGGTCACCGAAGTGTGGGTGAACGACTGGTTGATACATAGCTATGACACGGGTGTCGAGTCGGATTATTAAATAACCTGCCTGCATGGCATAAAATGGATAATCGTATGAAACATTATGCAATATTGCTGATCTTTTTAATACAGATATGTACGGGTTGTATCAACGACATTCCCACGAATTGTGAGGAAACAGACCCCAATGCCACGTTTATGAGTTTCCGGTCATCACAAATCACATTGCCCTCAAATTCAACAGAAGTAGAATCAATCACCATAGAATCGATACGCATCATGGTCTTCTCAAAAACAACCGGACTGATTGTTACCAACCAGTCATTTTCGGTAGGAGATCTTTCTCAGGCTACGTATGATTCAAGTACAGAAGAGTGGAGCATAGACTTCTCCAGCATCGTTGTGGAAACCAAACCGGGTGAAAGTGTTGTCTATGTCGTGTTAAATGAAAACATCATGAGCGTGAGCGGACAGACACTGAACGGTGCCCTCAACATGATTGATAACCTGGCTGAAATGCAAACGCTGGCAAAAACCCCCCTTACTTATACCGTGCCATTGAAAGTAGTGTATGGTAACAATGGAAAACCCGTTGAACCTCCTTTCATTATGTCTACCTTCGATGAGTTTGACATCCCGGCGGGATATACGTACGATTCGCCCTGGCATGCCGACTTGCGAGGTCCCTCTGAGTCACAGAAAGGGTTTGAACTGGATCGTACCATGGCGAAGGTAACCATCGATTCAATTTCCAGTTTTCCCATCTCAGGAGGTCCGCTTACAAATGACAGTCTCACCAGTTACATTTTTATCCTGAAAGTGGGACTTGCCAATGTACCCACGCAGTACCTCTGGTCACCCAACCGTTTACAGACAACTCCTCCAACTCCCAATCCATACACGGTGCCGGTGCCTCCTTACACGGGTAGTTATCAGTATATCGATTTTGAGCTGGAAGATACGACCTTGGGTTATTACGACCGGAACTGGAACGGCAGCATACAAATGAAGATCGATGCGCAGGCGTATGAAGTACAGGAATTGAAAAATTCGCGGATATGGTATACTGGTCTTGGTAGTGGAGCAGGCTCCTATACATTGGATAAATTCAATCTAGATGCCAATATAGCCAGTAATTACAACAATGTAAGCAAATGGTGCTTTCTGAGTTCTTATCCCGATACAAACAACGATGGCATTGGCGATCCCTATCCCATTGACCTGAATGCAGGAAATTTTCTCGCAATGGTCCAGTCAATGTATACCAATCCCGATCCAAATGACTATCTGCCTACCTGGTATGAGTTGATTGAACCGTATACCATTGTTCCAAAAATGACAGCTGCCTACTGGTCGATCAAAGAAAAAAATATTTCCTATTACATACCGGAACACATACTGACAAATAAAACAGATCCGGCTCAAGCTACCAGGCTACATGTAAAAGCAGCCAAAGCATTCATTCCTGACACCATCTCCAAAGAGCAAAGCACACACATTACCTGGGAGAATGCCACCTGGGGTAATTGGGTTTATGCCCTCACGCCGGGAGGGACTGAATTTTCCCTGGTAGGGGATGCCTTTAAAATCATGATGCGAACTATCTGGGATTATGAGCTGGATACAATCCAGGTCAACAACATACCCACAGTCATTGTGCGTCATTACTGGCGCGGAGGTATTCGCTATCGTTATGGCGATGTAAAGGGCACACTCACAGGCTCCCAATTTCTAAATATTTTAAACAGCACAGATATCAAGGATTTTTATCTTCCATTACGCAATACCCCCGCAAATCCCGTAGATTACAATGTATACCGGAACCACGAATACAAATTTTCGGTACATGCACTCGAACAGTGGATTCCCGTTGTACCATCCGGAACCTCCGGGACAAGAAATGCAACAGACAATGCAGAAGGAAGCAGCTTCATACTATGGTTAAACGACAGATAAAGGATTTTGTATGTATAAATCAGAATTTAATCACAGGATATCTTACCGATCCGGTATCCAAAGCGAATCGGGAATTTACGGAAATGTGAGGGAGTGTATTTTACTCTTCAAAAATGGTACACAAAAGGTTATTTCGAATGAGAACGAGAATGGAACGCTGACTGTAAATATTCTATGCCATCTGGCAAAAGAGAATAATTTCGTGGAGTCAGTCATAAATAACTATGATTATACGGATAGATTAGACGATCTTTCAGAAAAATGCGGATTTAATTCAATAAAAACATTTACACGTCATTTTAAAAAGAATTTTAATGAAACACCCAAACAATGGATGCTGTCCATAAAAAAAGAAGCGTTGCTGGATTATCTCAGAAACACCGACTATCCGTTAAAACAAATAGCAGCAGACCTGGGATTTTCCAATCTCTCACACCTGTCTGATTTCTGTTTGCAAAAAACAGGAAAGCGTCCCGATGAGCTTAGAAAAAAAATCATTGACAGAAGCGGTTAAAAACATTTCCGTAACCCACTTTCAAGACGTATCTTTGCAGCCTTAAATAAAATTACAGATATGGTATTGGTTGACGGATTAACCGTTGAGTTCGGTGGCACCACATTGTTTTCGGATATTTCTTTTGTCATAAACCCCAAAGATCGTATAGCCCTGATGGGTAAGAACGGTGCCGGGAAATCTACCTTGTTAAAGATTCTGGCCGGAGTACGGGAACCGACACGGGGAAGGGTTTCCAAACCCAGGGATTTCACCGTGGCATACCTGCCGCAACATCTGATGACTGAAGATGAACGAACCGTCTTCGAAGAAACAACTCAGGCTTTCTCACACATCCACCAGCTGGAAGAGGAGATTGAACGTATCAACAATGAACTGACGCTACGTACCGACTATGAGTCGGACGCCTACATGCAACTCATTGAACAGGTAGCTGCATTGAGTGAAAAATTTTACGGTATTGAAGAGATCAACTACGATGCCGCGGTAGAAAAGACGCTGCTGGGGTTAGGCTTTCAGCGGATCGACTTCAACCGGCCAACCGCTGAATTTAGCGGCGGCTGGCGCATGCGCATCGAACTGGCAAAAATCCTTCTGCAGGATCCCGATCTGATTTTGCTGGATGAGCCCACCAATCACCTCGATATCGACTCGGTGGAATGGTTTGAAGATTTTCTCATCAACAGTGCCAAAGCAGTCGTCGTTATTTCTCACGACCGGGCTTTTGTGGACAACATCACCAACCGCACCATTGAGGTGACCATGGGGCGCATTTATGACTACAAGGCCACCTACTCACACTATCTGACGTTGCGTGAAGAGCGCCGCGAGCAACAACAAAAGCAGTACGACGACCAGCAGAAGATGATCACCGAGACCAGGGAGTTTATCGAACGGTTTAAAGGTACCTACTCGAAGACGCTACAGGTGCAGTCGCGGGTAAAAATGCTGGAGAAACTGGAACTGGTGGAGGTAGATGAGGTAGACCGGTCGGCATTGAAACTCCGATTTCCACCGGCCCCCCGTTCGGGCAGCTACCCCGTAATAGCCGAAGATGTAAGCAAATCGTATGAAGAAAAACTGGTTTTCAATAATGTAAGTTTCACCATCGAACGGGGTGAGAAGGTGGCCTTTGTCGGCCGCAACGGCGAGGGGAAATCCACGCTGGTAAAATGTATTCTGGGCGAAACGGGCTTCGGCGGTGCCCTGCAGCTGGGTCACAATGTTCAGATCGGATATTTTGCACAAAACCAGGCATCGCTGCTCGATGAAGAGCTGACCGTTTTTCAAACCATCGACGACATCGCCGTGGGCGATATCCGCACGAAGATCCGTGACATCCTGGGTGCGTTCATGTTTGGCCGGGAAGAGATCGACAAGAAGGTGAAAGTCCTTTCGGGAGGTGAACGCACACGGCTGGCCATGATCAAGCTGCTGCTCGAGCCGGTAAACCTGCTTATTCTGGATGAGCCGACAAACCACCTCGATCTGAAAACCAAGGATATCCTGAAACAGGCAATGATCGATTTCGACGGAACACTCATCGTGGTGTCACACGACCGTGATTTTCTAAATGGCCTGACAGAGAAAGTGTATGAATTCGGTAACCAGAAAGTGACCGAACACCTCGAAGACATCTACGGCTTCCTGGCCAGAAAGAAAATGGAAAACCTGCGAGAGATAGAACGGAAATAACCCAATAAAAAAACCGCATTCCTGCGGTTTTTTTTTGTGATCCGCCTGGGGCTCGAACCCAGGACCCCATCCTTAAAAGGGATGTGCTCTACCTGCTGAGCTAGCGAATCAGCCTAAATGCTTTCTTGCAAAAGCGAGTGCAAAGATAAAACCTTTATTTTATTTTTCCAACTGATCATGCGACAAAAAACCACTTTTTTTACTCTTTAAAGATAATTATTTCGGAATCAACTTCTTACTGCTATCCTTCTCAATCTCTTACCTAAAAAAGCTTAACGCTAATATTCCAGACCGCTGTCCTTCAAACCAATCCCACTATCCAAGCTGAAATCTAAATCCTGAAACCTGAAACCTGAATCCTGACAGCTGATCGCTGAGTGCTGACTGCTGACACCTAATTTTCCCTGATCCCTCTCAATACCTGTAATGCTCCGGCTTGTAGGGCCCATCCACCGGTACACCGATATAATCGGCCTGATTCCGTGTAAGGGTTGTCAGTTTCACACCTATCTGTTCCAGATGCAACCGGGCCACTTCTTCATCCAGCTGCTTCGGCAGGCGATACACGCCAACCTCATAATCATGTTGCCAAAGGTCGATTTGCGCCAGTGTCTGGTTGGAGAAAGAGTTGCTCATCACAAAGGAGGGGTGCCCCGTGGCACATCCAAGGTTCACCAGGCGTCCTTCGGCGAGGAGGAATAGAGAATTGCCGGCAGGAAAAGTATACTTGTCCACCTGTGGTTTGATATTCAGATGAGTGATTCCAGGGAAATTTACCAGTTTATCCACCTGTATCTCGTTGTCGAAATGACCGATGTTGCAGACGATGGCCTGATCCTTCATCTGCTGCAAATGTTCAATGGTCACCACATCGCGGTTTCCGGTTGTGGTCACAAAGATATTGCCCTCTTTCACCGCTTCCTCCATGGTGGTCACCTGAAATCCTTCCATCGCAGCCTGCAGGGCGCAAATGGGATCGATTTCCGTCACGATCACCCGAGCGCCATAGGAGCGCATCGATTTGGCACAACCCTTGCCCACGTCGCCGTAACCAAGCACCACGACCACCTTGCCTGCAATCATCACATCGGTGGCCCTTTTGATGCCATCGGCGAGTGATTCACGGCAGCCGTAGAGGTTATCGAATTTCGACTTGGTGACCGAGTCGTTTACATTGATCGCCGGTACAAGCAACTCACCCCGCTCCATCATCTGGTAGAGACGGTGAACACCTGTGGTAGTCTCCTCAGAGATACCCTTCATCTCAGCAATGGTTCTGTGCCAACGTTGTCCGTCCTCTTTCAGGATACGATGCAGTGTATCAAGGATCACCTGTTCCTCGTGGTTCGATCCCTTCCTGTCTATCGTAGAAGCATCGTTTTCGGCCATATAACCCATATGCACAAGCAGGGAGGCATCGCCTCCATCATCCACAATGAGGTTGGGTCCCTTACCGCCGGGAAAACGGAGCGCCATCTCGGTGCACCACCAATACTCCTCCAGCGACTCACCCTTCCAGGCGTACACAGGTACGCCGGCAGCAGCGATGGCGGCGGCAGCATGATCCTGTGTGGAGAAAATGTTACAGCTGGCCCAGCGCACGTCGGCACCCAGCTCCACCAGAGTCTCTATCAGCACAGCCGTCTGAATGGTCATGTGGAGTGAGCCCATCACCCGGGCACCTTTCAGCGGTTTCTCCGTGGCATACTTTTTCCGTATGGCCATCAATCCGGGCATCTCATGCTCGGCAATGTCGATCTCTTTTCTTCCAAAACTGGCCAGACTGATGTCAGCCACCTTATACGGAAGATCGGAGGGAAAATTATTGTTCATATTGGTTCCTTTTTGATTTATCGATTTTTAAGTGTGTAAAGTTACAAAATTTACAGAATGTTTCTACCTTTGGTTTAATGAAAGGTTCAAAAAAGATATTCAGTGAATGCTGGATCGTCAGATGCTGGAGCTGCTGGTTATCGGTTTTTACCTCTGGTATCTGATAGAATGGAGTATCCTTCTGATTCGTTACCGGGACTGCTTTAAGGCATATCGGCACATAGGTTTCGAGAAGGAAGCTTACGACAACGAAGGAGATCTGCAGTATCTGAAACGACGAAAAAGGTATGCTTTTAAAAAATATCTTGTATGAGAAGAACTTATCTGTTACTTATTTTTGCCACCTTGTTTTTAAATATGTGTGCGCAGGGAAATCAAAATAATACAACCCAAATAAAACCAAATATAATGGAATACAATGCATTGACTCCCGACGAGGAGCGGGTAATCCTGCACAAGGGAACAGAACGTCCCTTCACCGGAGAATACCTGAATAACAGAGAGGCTGGCACCTATCTCTGCAAGCGGTGTAACGCCCCACTCTACCGCTCGGTGGATAAATTTGAATCGGACTGCGGATGGCCTTCCTTCGATGATGAGATTGAAGGCGCCGTGAAACGGGTGCGCGATGCCGACGGCCGACGCACCGAGATTATCTGCAACAACTGCGGGGCACACCTGGGACATGTCTTTTTGGGTGAAGGATTTACCGAAAAGCAGACACGGCATTGTGTGAATTCCATCTCCATGAAATTCCTGCCAGCAAAACAGGATGGTCAGGCAACGGGTTACTTTGCATCGGGCTGCTTCTGGGGAACTGAATATTTCTTTATGAAAGCATCAGGGGTGAAACAAACCAATGTGGGCTTCATGGGAGGCCACGTGAATAATCCCACCTATGAACAGGTATGTCAAAAAAATACAGGACATCTGGAGACCACTGAAGTGATTTTTGATCCGGAGAAAACCAGCTACGAGGAGATGGTAAAACTCTTCTTCGAAACACACGATTTCACACAAACAGACGGACAGGGACCTGATATCGGACCACAATACCGTTCCTGCATCTTCTATGTCGATGAATCACAAAAAGCAATTGCTGAAAAGTATTTCGACATACTCCGTGGAAAGGGATATCGTGTGGCTACCATGCTTAAACCTGCCACTACCTTCTGGAAAGCAGAAGATTATCATCAGCAGTATTACGAACACAAAGGCTCCACGCCTTATTGTCATAAATACACGAAAATTTTTTAAAATAAAAATTGATTTCTAAAAATAAAGTTCATTCCGAAAACAATTCAATAGATGAGACGTTTTATCAGTGTCGTTTAGAGATAAAGTATTTTATGTTTAATTAAAAAAGAAAAAGTTATGAAATTATTTCGTTCTTTATCAATGGCTTTATTGGTACTCGCACTGGGTATCGGAGCAACGTCATGTAACAACGTGAGTGATGCAGAAGTACAAAGCAATGCACAGCAGCTTCTCGCTTCCAACCCTGAATTGGACAACGTCCTGGTAACAGTAGAAAACCAGGTCGCTACCCTGACAGGAACTGTGGCAGACGATGCAACGAAGAGTTATGCCGAGAGCACCGTGGCAGGAGTGGAAAATGTGAAATCTGTTGTCAATCAGATTGAGGTTGTTCCTGCTGCTCCCGACTATACTTCACTCGATGAGTCGATTAATGCAGCCCTTGCTGATCTGCTTAAGGAATATAATAAGGTTACCGCTACCGTAAAGGATGGGGTAATTCAACTGAAGGGAGAGATCAAAAAAAGTGAACAGTCCGGTTTACTGGAAAAACTGAATGCATTGAATCCGATCCAGATTGTGGACAGCACGACCGTAAAATAGGCCATTGTAGCACCCGGCATGCCAATCAATAAAACTATCACTCTTTGGATGGAATTATTGAAGTAAACTGATTATCTGCCGGGAAGTGATAAAAAGAAAAAAGTTGTCGGGAAAACTCCGGCAACTTTTTTTGTACCCTATCTGATGAAAAAATCGGCGTGGATATACTCCATGAAAAAGCCCCCAGAATTACTCCTGAGGGCTTTGTAAAGGACGGCGGCTACCTACTCTCCCACGTGATGCAGTACCATCGGCGCCATTGGGCTT
>MENQ01000026.1 GCA_001768325.1 Bacteroidetes bacterium GWC2_46_850
TAAGTGGTATGCCAAGTGCATCGCTCGCTGGCAAGGTTCTTATCGGTTGATAGGTTCGCAGCTCCGAAATCCCCAACGTTTCATACCGCCGACCGTTATTTTTAAATTATGTAATCGGCAAGGTCGTAGCCGAGGTGGGATTGCTGGGGGGTTGAGAAATGCTCCAGAAAGGCGGAGACGGTGAGGTGGAGGGGGAGCTCGCGGTTGATCTGTTCTGCTTTCCGGAGCCACCGGTCGTAACAGCCGGCATCGGGATAGAGGATGATGGTTTTGCCACGGAGGACTCTTGATTTTTCAACGTTGAGGCCGTTGAGGTTTCCGGCTGCAAGCCAGTTATAATCGTGGTAGATCATGCTTGCGATCACCGCGGTTTTCTCTGCCTCAACGATCGCTACCGGCTTGTCGGGGTAGAGACGGAGGAGGTGCTCACCAAAGTAGCACTGAGAGAGGTTAAAGTCGGAGAATGAGGGGTTGGATTTCTTCAGCTTGTGGTGGACCCAGTTGATGCCACCATATCCGGTTTTGATGCGCCGGCCGGTTTGCGGGTTGTACTGCATGATCTTCCCGGTCCTAACTTTTCCATGGATATCGACCTGCCAGAATATCACTTCCTTCTTTATCGTGGCACCCAGCAGGTAGTTGTTGGCAGCCTCGGCAATCTGCAAATCGGAAAAATGTTTGCGGAGGAACCGGACAAAGTTGGAGTCGAGGGAGAGGGAGCGTTTCAGGTATTTGTGGGGTATATAGTCGGGTTGTTTTTGAGATTGGTTGGGTTGAGGTAGAGGAAATGGATCCCGGGGTTCGGGATAAGTTTGCAGTCGACGGGGACCGGATGGTTGGGGAGAGATGGGAGAATGGGGAACGGGTGGTTGGATTTTTGATTGTGAAGTAAGGTGATTGGAATCCTTGGCCACAGGATTCTGATGTTGAGGTAAGTTTGAGGTTGTTCTTATGGTTTCTGCGGTTGCTTGTGGTGGATGGGGAGTGTAGCGTGAATGGAGAATGGAATATGGAGGTGGAGATTGGGGAGAGAAAGGTGAATGGAGATCGGGATAAGGATGTGGAGAATGGGGAGAGATGGGAGAATTGAGATCCGGATATGAATGGTTGAGATGATTTGTGGTTGGGGCATGGTAACCCAGGCGTTTGAGGTCCGCGAAATATTGGCGGGGGGTGTAATGATATCCACACTTGATCTCACGGTTGCATCGGCCAACCGTGGGGTGGATGGGGAGGTGGGTCTCCCCATCGAGGTAGCGGGTGAAGCTGTGGGGAGTCTTGCAGCCCGGGCAGGTGAAGCGGGTAGACTTGCCGGCATACTTCTGGAGATAGGGGGGCTTGTACATCATACAGGATTTCAAGAGTGAAAGGTAACAGGGTGTTACCAATAAAATAGAGTCTAAACTCTGATATTCTTACAGTTATATAGATTGGTAACAAAGAAACATATATATAGGAGGGTTACCGATGTTACCAGTGTTACCAGTGTTACCAACAATGTTACCAATCTGAATTTTGCGTTTAGGATTGACAGGGTCATGCTAGTGGAAACTTATTACGGATTGGTACACGAAGGGAATTCTTCATCTCCATTTAACCGGTTAAAATCTTCGGGATTGAAAGGATCCTGTTGACTGGAATTTACTTCATCGCAGAGATTGACGTCCTGGATGATCTTCTTATAGATGCGCAGGATTTTGATCTTGAAGCTGCTGAATTTTTTCTCCTCAGGGCAGAGACGCTTGGCGATTGCGTAAGCGGAGATAGAGGGTTCTTCCAAAATGCATCCGCGAACCTCCTCCTCCAGAATCTCCCTGTCACGTTCCGTCACCATTTTGAGATGCTTATACTCACTGTCGAGATGCAAGAAGTTGAAGTGAAGGAAATTGTCCGGCTTTGTAATTTGGCAGACCATAATGTTG
Organism: Bacteroidetes bacterium GWC2_46_850; assembly: GCA_001768325.1. Lineage (GTDB taxonomy): Bacteria > Bacteroidota > Bacteroidia > Bacteroidales > Dysgonomonadaceae > Proteiniphilum. The sequence goes on from MENQ01000026.1 coordinate 1,923, forward strand.
TAGCTGTCGTAAATGTGTTCGGTTGAGCGGACCTTGATCATCTTGATGTAACGGAAAGAACTATCGGAAGAGCTCTCTCCTATCGCGAAGCTGCTGTCGCAGAAGTTCATCAGCACCTTACTCCCCTGAAGGTCGTTCCGCGTGAGCGGCTTTGTGAGATCACGCTTGGGTGTGTGCGCCAAGACCAGCAGGGATAGGTTGTACTTGCTTTTGAGACGTTTAAGGTGCTTCATCAGCGGCAGCGCATCCTTTGCCCGCTCGTTCTCGTGGCGGAGGTAGGTGATGTTGTCGATGATCACGATCTTGGCACCGTTATCAGTAATCACTCTCTCGATCGCGTTGCTGAGGGCAAACTCAAAAGAGGCATCCTCGGGAAAATCAGCATCCGGGTTGATCTCCACCCTGAGAAAGTTATCGCTGAATTGATAAGGATATTCGTAGTTACGAGAGTATCGGCTCTGGAATTGTTTGTCGTTGAGCTCAAAATCGCAATAAATCACTTTCTGCGCTTTTGTTTCCAGCTTAAATCCCGGAATGGATTGTCCCCGGGATATGCTGTCGGCGATTTGTACCGCCAGGATCGTCTTCCCCACGTTGGTGTCGGCAAAGAGGATGCAGAGCTCCTGTTCGAACCAGAACTCACTGAAGAGCATTCGGGGAATAGGCCGCCGGGAAGCCTGTTCGATCCACTTGTTTGCGGTTTTCACCTCGAGCAGATCGGCAGGTTGCGAAGCTTTAAGCTGTTGGAGGTTGTCGTTCAGATCATCCCCCAACAGCTTCACAAAGTTGTTGATCCTGAATTGTTCGATATCGACATCCAGGATATCTACCGACTGACTTTTCATTTCATCGGCAGAAAGAGCGTTCGCTTTCATGCTAAAGATGTTGAATCATCGAAATTCTACATTGCAATCATTGAACTCCGGTAACAATGACTTCCTGGTGCCATTGTAATTTTTCTGGAGGATGAGAAGAATGTCAGACTTCCGATAGTAGATCTTTCCGCGGATGCAAGAGTAGGGCAAAACCTTATTGGTCCGCCAGCTCTGCAACGTACGGACAGAGATGTGGAATTTCTGCATCACATCCTGAGAATCGACCCAGTCGGCCCACTCATAAAGAATGGCGTAGTGTTTTTCTTTTTTCATGATCTTCTTCTTTTTTTGTTGGTTTGTAAAACGGGATTCGCGATAATTTCCTGCTGCAGTTCATCAGTATGCAGCCACTCATCGATCTCACATTTCAGGAACTGGAGCTTCTTCCCCTTCTTGTGGTAGGGGATCTTCTTTTGGTTGACCCAGCTGTAGACCGTCTGCTTTGCCGGCCGGTCGGGGAGGTAATCGCAAAGCTCCTCCAGGTTGAACCAGTCATTCTGATCAGGTTGTTGGAAGGCAGAAGTTCTGATCATCTCCTCCAGGTCGTTCATCTTTGTGATGAGGTAGTTCATTGCCTCAGGGATGTCATTGAAGGTAATCGTCTTTTCATCCATGGTAAATAAATGGCAATTGGGTAATCTTCCGTGCCAATAGAAAAGAGCACCACTGCCTCAACGGTGAGACAGTGGTGCAAATATAGAAAGCTAAATAAGGGAGTTAGTGGGAAAAGGAGTGTAACAAAGTCACTACCATCACGTTAAATAATGTTATTTGCTATCGTTTTCTATTATTCCTGTGATTTGTGGCAGCAGTTCGCGGAACAGGTCGGCCATGATCTTGAGATTCTTTTTGGTTTTTGAGCTATCGAAATCGATATCGAGTTCTGTTTTGACATTTTGAATATGCTTATCGGTGACTTTCTGAATGAAACGGGCCCATTTCACTTTGGGTGTATTGTCGAATGTGATGCCCAGTTCATTGAAAAGGTAATAGAAGACGAGAGTCATTTGAGCAAGAGTAAAGCCTTTTGAATTGTAGGTCTCTTCATGTTCGTTGAGAACCGTCATCATGTTTCGGGTCTCCTCATCATGTTTCTCATGAAGCACCCTCAATTCTTCATTTTGTTGTGTGATGATCCGGGTGAGTCGGTCATTTTGTTCTTTCAGTTCATCCAAGGAAGTGTTCAGGTGTTCAATCATGCGTACCATGGGAAGTTGCTTTTGTGGTGGGTTGGGATTTATTGTGTTTGTGGAGGGAACGGGTGAACCATTGCATCCCGGTGGGGGTTCATCTGACGTCAAGAGCTGCTGCAGTTGAGAGAAGCAATCGCTTAAATCGTAACAGAAGAAATCGGGGTTTCGCTGTTTCTCGGTGAGGTATTTCTCTTTGATCAGGTTTAGGATTTGCAGCTGCTCATCATAAGAGAGACCGGAGTAGGTGACCCATTGCGTGATGAGGTGAACATTGAAATAGCGTGTAGCTTTCATCCAGTCCACCTTAGCCAGGTTGAGGGAATGAATTCTCTCGAGATATTTCTTCTCAATTTTCAGTGTCTGCGGGTCGCGATGTTTGCGGATGAAGAATGCCAGCAATCTGAACTTCTTCACCTGCTCCGGTGTCAGATCGTAGGAGTAGTTATCAATCAGAAGGAGTAGAAAGTCGAGTATGGCATCCTCCATCAGCTTGTCACCAAAATAGATGTTGTTCGCCAGGTAATGGGCTTGTGAGGGATTTGCAGCAAAGGTGCGAATGCGGTCGAAAATCTCATAAGCCTTGTTGAAGATAAATAGCCACCCCTCATCATCAAAATTAAGATTCAAGAAGCGTTCGTTGTAGAATTTAAAATTCGCCTCATCGATCAGGTAGTCGCTCAAATTGTTCTTGGGATAGTCCTCCTTGTAGCTTGAGATCTCCTCCTCGATCTCTCTCGCGGAGGTTAGAGACTCGGGTTTTAGTTGGAGACTCTTGCTCTTGTAATGATAGTCGTAGGGATTATGGTCCCGTTCGATGATGTTGTAGGCATAGATAAATGTCTTGTCGTCGCAGATGGCGTTTTGAATCTCCTTCCGGACCCTGTAGGAGATCAGGTGATCTATTTCATCATCGTTTTCATGGAAATTGACCGATTCATGGTTGCAGTTGTTGACCTTGAAAATCTCCCGACACCGGGCATCGGCAAAGAGATGATTGTCGCAATACTCTTCTGTTTTTCGTTTGTTTGTTCTCAGGGGATAAAGATCGTAGATTGATTTTTTGACAAGCTCGTAGAATTCGAATTCAGGTTTGTTGAACTCAAGCTTTTCTTTCGCTCTCATGGCAGGACAGTTAGAATTAAATACGCACAGCAATTGATCTTAATCCAAAGACCTCATGCTTCAAAAGGAATTTTTCAGATTATTGAAAAATATCACTCATCCGATAAACGCTGTAGCAATTACACCGCTTACCAGTTAACAAACTGTGCCGAATGATCTACTTGAGAACGATAGGGCACCAATATAACAAGGCAAATGCCGATGTCCCAATTTCGGTATAGTGCACCACCGAAAAATATATCTTACGTTTTGACCGACATCGCTACAAAAATAAGCATAAAAAACAATAAACAGCAAATGTGTTTGATTTTGTTAGGGATAAGGGAGTGGAGGGGTGACCGGTACCGGGGGAATTGGTAACACGTTTTGGGTGTTTCCAGGGGGTTGGGAGGATGGCCGGGTGGTATCTAAATGGGTTGAATGGTTCGCTGAAGCTTGTTATGTAATTGGTTCTTTGTTCGTTTTGTGGATTTTGTGAAGGAAAGCAGTTTTAGCAGGGATTGGTAACATTGTTGGTACAGGTAGTTATACTCCTAAATGTTACCAATGGGGATTAATGGAATCTGATTATAGCGAAATACATGCAGCGTGATTAAAAATAAAGAACCCCTAATGTTTGTTTTGTATCGGGTTGTTTTGATATATTTTTGGGGTTTTGCTCGACTATAGCTCGACTAAAAGAAAAAGCACCTACCGATTGATGCGGTAAGTGCTTGACTATGAAGTGACCCCGGAGAGGCTCGAACTCTCGACCCATTGATTAAGAGTCAATTGCTCTACCAGCTGAGCTACGGAGTCATTTTTTAGAGGCACAAAGGTACGTATATTTTGTAAATAAAAAAGGAACAAACCTGAAAATTTGTTCCTCTTTTATTCCACGACTACGTCCTTAGAGATTTGACAGTTCAGATCCAGCTTTGAACTTAGCTGTTTTCTTTGCAGGAATGTTGATTGGTTTTTTCGTGCGGGGATTGATCCCTTTTCTTGCACTTCTTTCAGACACAGAGAATGTGCCAAACCCAACTAACACCACTTTACCACCGGCTTTCACTTCTGCGGAAATTGTTTCAAGTGTAGCGTCCAATGCTTTCTTGGCATCCACTTTGCTAAGGCCTGATTGTTCAGCAATAGCACTAATTAGTTCTGATTTATTCATAAGAAAACGTAAATAAAAAAATTAAACATACATTAAGTCAAGGCTGAGCCCTGTTTTGCCGTCAAATATAAGTGATAAATCGAAAACAATCAAGAAAAAAGGTAAAAAGTATTTGATTTTCCAAAAAAAATCCTTTTTATGGGTCAAAAAACCTCACCAGCTGCGAAATAATACGTATTTTTGCGCCTCAACATCAGATTATAACAATGAACAATTATCGAAGCAGTTTTGCCGGTGTATTGCCTCTGGTCATCAAAAATATCATTATCATCAACGGGATAATCTGGCTTGCCCAGTTTGTATTGTTGAGCAGAGGAGGTATTGATCTGTCTACATATTTCGGGCTTCACTTTCCAGCGTCTCACGATTTTCGCATTTATCAACTGGTCACCTATATGTTCCTGCATGACCCCTACTCCTTCTCGCATGTTTTCTTTAACATGTTCGCTGTTTTCATGTTCGGCCGTACGCTGGAACAGGTTTGGGGGCCCAAGCGTTTTCTCTCTTATTACCTGGTCACCGGTATCGGCGCGGGACTCATTCAGCTGCTCGTGGTTTTCATCCGCGCTCAGGCTGTGATGCCGCAGGAGATGTTTCCGTTAATCAGCAGCGTCACGGTAGGTGCCTCGGGAGCCGTCTTTGGCATATTACTGGCATTTGGCATGTTGTTCCCCAACGCAGAACTCTTTATTATTCCCTTTCCTTTCCCAATCAAGGCCAAATGGTTCGTGATTGGATATGGTCTGTTGGAGCTGGTTTTCGGCGTTGCCAACAGATCGGGGGATAATGTAGCTCATTTCGCTCATCTGGGTGGAATGCTTTTCGGCATATTCATGATTTTATATTGGAAAAACAAGGACAAAAGGCATGGCAGGCATTATTGATACACTCAAACTTAAATACAAGACAGGCAGTGTGATGACAAGGCTTATTTTCATCAACGTGGCTGTTTTCATCCTGTTGAAGGTTGTCGCAGTGATATTCACGCTGTTCAATGTTCATAGCCTCGACCTGATTGTCTTTTTGGGAGTACCCTCACAAATGACACTGTTGCTGGACCGACTCTGGACGCTCATCACCTATATGTTTGTACACGAGGGATTTCTGCATCTTCTTTTTAACATGCTCTGGCTCTACTGGTTTGGGCAGATCTTCCTGCAATATTTCTCAGGCCGCTCGCTGGGAAGTCTTTACGTGTTGGGAGGATTGGCAGGAGCATTACTTTATGTAGTCGCCTTCAATACGATTCCCTATTACATAGATATGGGACGCGGCTGGATGATCGGTGCCTCGGCATCGGTGATGGCCATCGTGATGGGAGCAGCCTTTTATCGTCCCGATGTCCAGTTGCATCTTCTCCTCCTGGGTCCGGTAAAAATCGTCTACATTGCCATTTTTGCCTTTGTGCTCGATTTCCTCTCCCTGGGCAACGCCACCAATCCGGGAGGACACGTGGCACACATCGGAGGTGCCCTGCTGGGATATATGTTTGCCATGCAGTACAAAAAAGGCAGGGATATCACCCACTGGATGAGTAAACTGATCGATGGATTTGTGGGGATGTTCAAACCGCGTCAAAGAAAATCGAAAATGAAGGTGGAACACGCACGTAGTGAAAACGACTGGGATTATAATAAACGCAGACACAACGAACAGGAAGAAATTGATGCGATTCTCGACAAACTGAAACAATCGGGATACAGCAGCCTCTCAGCAGACGAAAAAAAGAAGCTTTTTGATGCGAGCAAAAAATAAAAAAATAAGATTCCGAGACATCATCATATGGATAATCTTTGCTACCAATCTGGCAGCCATTATCCTGCTTTTCTGCTCATTCCTCTCCTGGAAGATCTCTCCGCTGAAAACCAACCTCTTCTCATACATAGGCCTGGGCTTTGGATTGATATTCCTGCTCAATCTATTTTACCTGATTTTCTGGATACTTATTTCAAAATGGAAGCTGGCGTTGATCTCACTGGCGGCCATCCTGTTGTGCCATAAGCCTGTCACCACCTTTTTCCCGATGCATCTCTTTCCCGACAAGGCTCCTGAAGAAACCGTAAAGATCCTGACATACAATGTACAGGGATTTCCGGAAGAAAGAAATAAGAATTCTGCAGAACATCCCATTCTCGATTATATTGTCCGCACCGATGCCGACATTGTCTGTCTGCAGGAATACCTGGTGAGCAAGACCGGCCAATCTATCTTTTCACAGCGCGATGTGAACCGGATTCTCAACAAGTATCCCTACCGCTCAGTCACCGGTTTGGAATCCTCGGGAAAATATCATATCTTCGGACTTGCTTGCTTCTCAAAATTTCCAATCGAGAAGACGCACGAGGTGGTGTTCGAGTCCTCCTACAACGGAGCGGCAGTTTATACCATCAACATACATGGAGATAAGTATACGGTGGCCAACATACATCTGGAGTCAAACAGCATCAAAGCGGAAGATAAAAAAATGTATAGCGATTTTATTCAGAACTCCGATTCGGTGAGGCTGGAAGCAATAACAACCAACATCCGAACAAGGCTGGGAGGCGCCTACCGCATGCGGGCACGCCAGGTAGAGAAAGTAAAACAATATATCGACAAGCAGCAAACAGAAGGGACCGTCATCTGTGGCGATTTCAACGATACCCCCATTTCCTACGCCTATGGTCAGATGAAAAAGGGACTGAAAGATGCCTATGTCTCCACAGCATTCGGCCCGGGCATCACCTATCACGAGGATCTTTTTCTGTTTCGGATCGATTACATCATGCACAGCAAAAACATCAAAGCCTTCAAAACGAAGGTCGATAAAGTGAAATTTTCAGACCATTATCCGCTGAGAACATCTCTGAAACTGCAATAAACCGTATGACTTATTGATGTAAGCATGAATTTCGATCTGCTTATCAGCAAATCAACTAATCAACTAATCAGAACGATGTACAAAATAAGCAAAGAATTTTCATTTTCGGCAGCTCATTCTCTTGATGGCCTACCCGCAGACCATCCCTGCAGCCGATTACATGGCCACAACTACGTGGTCACCGTCCACTTGCGGGCCGGAGAACTAAATAAACAGGGTTTCGTACGCGATTACAACGAATTGCATATCGTGAAGACCTATATCGAATCCACCCTCGATCACCGGAACCTGAACGACATCCTTGCACCACTTAACTCGTCGGCCGAAAACATTGCCAAAATGTTGTACGACCGATTCAAGCCACAGCTACCAGAGTTGTATGCCATGGAAGTAAGTGAAACGCCCAAAACATCAGCGATCTATGAACCTGAATGTGAATGAGATATTTTACTCACTCCAGGGTGAAGGAGGGCGCACGGGCCAGGCATCCATCTTTATCAGGCTGGCTAAGTGTAACCTGGCCTGCAGCTTCTGTGATACCGACTTTGAGCGGGGTGTGAAGATGACCACCGATGAGCTGCTCGAAGAGATTAAACAGTATGGCTGCAAATGGATCATCTGGACAGGGGGTGAACCGGCGTTACAGTTAACAGATGCCATCGTGACCTTTTTTAAGGAAGCAGGATATCTGCAGGCCATTGAGACCAATGGTACGCGGAAAATTCCTTCCGGTATCGACTACATCACATGTAGTCCCAAACAGGATTTTGAAAAAGTAAAGGGGTTGATTCCCCGGGTAGATGAATTGCGGTTTCCCATTCAAAAGGGTGATTCCCTGCCCGATATCACCATCCTTCCGGATACGGAGCGTTACCTGCTTAGCCCCATCTTCGACAACGATCGCATCATTCCGGAAAATGTGGATTACTGCATCTCATTAATCAAAGATAATCCGGTGTGGGCATTGAGCCTTCAAACCCATAAACTGATCGGCATCCGTTGACATGACAAAATTTGAGATAACCGTACTGGGTTGCGGATCGGCCATGCCTACCACCCTGCATCATCCCCCTTCGCAACTGATCGACCTGAATGAGAAGCTGTTCATGATCGATTGCGGCGAAGGCACCCAGCTGCAAATGCGGAAGTATAAAGCCCGCAAGAGCAAGCTCCATAGCCTCTTCATCTCTCACCTCCACGGAGATCACATCTTCGGTTTGCCCGGCCTGCTCTCCACACTCAGTCTGCTGGGAAGAACCGCCGACCTGAATATCTATGCCCACAAGGAAATCGATTTCCTGTTGAATCCGCTCCTGTCCTACCTGGGCAACCATATATCCTTCAAGATAAATCTTTTCCCGCTGAATCCCAACGCAGAGGAACTGCTTTTTGAAAACAGAACGATGAAAGTAACTTCCTTCCCGCTGAAACACCGCATCGACGCAAACGGATTTCTATTTGAACAGAAAGAGTCATCGCGGCATATCATACGCGAGATGATCGACTTTTATCATATCCCCGTGAAGCAGATACAGGAGATTAAAAACGGAGCCGACTACCTCACTCCCGACGGCGCCCTCATCCTCAATGAGCATCTCACCTATCCCGGCAATCCTGCCCGCAGATATGCTTACTGCTCCGACACAGCCTATGCACCCGAAATAATTCCTTACATAAAAGATGTGGATCTGCTTTATCACGAAGCCACGTTTGCTGAGAGCGAACTGATGCGGGCAGAAGAGACATTCCACTCCACCGCCCGTCAGGCGGCCGAAATAGCCGCGGCAGCGGGAGTAAAAAAGCTGATGATCGGCCATTATTCATCACGCTACAGTGAGATAGGCACACTCCTGAAAGAGGCATTAGCCGTTTTTCCCCATACAGAACTTGCGGTTGAGGGAAAAATAGTATCTTTGTGAGGTGATCCAAATTTTATGAAACGTTTCTATACCATTCTTTTAACAGTCCTACTGCTGGGTGGAATGGGATTTCCGCTCATCTCGCAGGTGAATCCCCAAAGGAGTGTGATGGAGGCACCGGAGAAGATAAAAATAAAGCTGTCGGAGAATCGGCTTACCATTGAGAATCTGCCCAAAGACGACATACTGGAAATTTACAACATCATGGGTGTGAAAGTATTCAGCCGTCGCGTGAAGGCGGGCACCAACGAGTATACCCTCTCCCTTCCAAAGGGATTTTACATCCTGAAAATCGGGAAGATCACAAAAAAAATCGCCATCAGTTAAGTTTAACATTTTCATTTTGCTACTTCCATTCCCTTTTTTATATCTTTGTGATCTTTATTTCGTCATAAATGGTTATCAACATAAAAAATTAATCGTATGAACATCGCTATTGTAGGTACCAGCGGAGCTGTAGGTCAGGAATTACTCCGCGTACTGGAAGAGAGAAGCTTCCCCCTGGATGAATTGCATTTGTTTGGCTCTTCAAGAAGTGCCGGAAACACTTATATTTTTAAAGGGGAAAAACTCACCGTAAAGGAGTTGAAACACAATGACGACTTCAAGGATATCGACATAGCGTTCGTATCTGCCGGTGGAGGCACCTCACTGGAATATGCCGAAACCATTACCAAACATGGCGCCATCATGATCGACAACTCCAGTGCCTTTCGCATGGAGGAGGATGTACCGCTCGTGGTTCCTGAGGTGAACGCGGAAGATGCGCTCAATACACCGCGCGGCATCATCGCCAACCCCAACTGCACCACCGCACAGCTGGTGGTGGCGCTGAAGGCAATTGAAGATATCACCCACATTAAAAAAGTCCATGTCGCTACCTACCAGGCTGCCTCGGGTGCCGGCGCTGCTGCCATGCAGGAACTGGAGAATCAGTACGCCCAACTGGGAAAGGGCGAACAACCGACTATTTCGAAGTTTGCTTATCAATTGGCATACAACCTGATTCCACAGGTCGATGTTTTCACCGACAATGGATACACGAAAGAGGAGATGAAAATGTTCAATGAAACACGCAAGATCATGCATTCCAATATTGAGGTGAGTGCCACCTGCGTGCGGGTTCCGGTGATGCGAGCCCATTCCGAGGCCATCTGGATCGAGACCGAGCGTCCGCTGTCGCTCGAAGAAGCCCGCACAGCCTTCAGCAATGCCAAAGGGGTGGTGTTGATCGACAACCCTGCCAAAAAAGAGTATCCCATGCCGTTGGATCTCACTGGCAAGGACCCTGTCTATGTGGGACGCATCCGTAAGGATCTGACCAATGAGAATGGGCTGACCTTCTGGAGCGTTTCAGATCAGATCCGCAAAGGTGCTGCACTCAATGCCGTGCAAATTGCCGAATATCTGATCAGTCAATAATCCGCCGCTCACTTCTCTTCATCGTGTTGATGAGGTTCCTTATGTGAATGATCGTGTTGCAGCAGCACCCGGTGTGGAAGTGCACCATGGCCCAGTATCTCGATGGGGCACGATTCGTAGGCGTTGTTCAGCCACTCCTGCGATATATTGGAACCCGAATGATAGTGCAACCCCTGGTTCACACAGGCAATATTTTTCACCAGTGAGATGATGGTTCCCACATCGTGCGATACCAGCATGATGGCGATATCCTTGTTGATGTCACCCAGCAGTTTGTAGAAATTGGTTTCAAAAAGCTTATCAACATAGGTGCTCGGCTCATCCAGAATAATCAGTTTCGGGTTGTCTATGATGGCTCTCCCCAGCAGCACGCGTTGGAGCTGACCACCTGAAAGTTCGCCTATTGAGCGCGACAACAGATGCTCCACGCCCAGGCGCTCGGCCACACCTTTCACCTTCTGCTTGTCTTTTGCGGTATACCTCCTAAGACGCTGCCTGGGAGGCGTGATTCCCGACAGAATCACATCCGACACGGAAATGGGAAATTTCTTATCGATCTGATTAATCTGGGGGAGGTAACCAATGTTCAGTGACGACACCTTTTGACCCTTCTCATAGAAGGAAATGGCGCCTGGTTGTGATTTTAACAGTCCCAGGATCGATTTCAGGAGTGTGGTCTTCCCACCCCCGTTCGGCCCGATGATACCGAGAAAATCATCGTCGTAGATGGTCAGGGACACTTCTTTCAATACATTCGGCTTGTTTTCATAACCGACGGTCAGGTTTTGAATTTCAATCAGTTTATTCATCTACATCTCGTGCTAATATATCGGCCATACGTAGTAATTCCTTATCCCATTCATAATTTAACGGATCTATCTCAAACACCTCCGCACCGATCTCACGGGCAATCACCTCCATATTTTTTGTATCGAATCCCTTTTGAATAAACAGGGTGTGTATCTGCTCGCGGCGGGACAGATCGACCAATATTTTCATTTGTGCCGGTGAGGGAGTTTTACCCTGAAACTCCACACTGTGCTGGCGCAGATTGTAATCTTTCGCAAAGTAGGCAAGTGCCGGATGGTAAATGATGAAGGCACTGGAAGTGGCGTGAGTCAGTTTATCCTGTATGAGGCTATCGGTTTCGGCTAGTTGTCGGTTGAACCGTGAGAAATTAGCCCGATAGGTTTCTTCGTTTGTGGGATCCGCCTTTACCACGGCCTCCAGCATATTGGCGGCCATTATCTTTACTGCACGGGGTGACGCCCAAAAATGAGGATCGCTATCACCATGGCCATCGTGCCCTTGCTCGTGGCCATGCCCTGCATGATCACCCCCTTCAACCCGCTCAATACCTGTAGAACAGTCCACCAGCGTAATGTTCGGGTTGTTGGTTACCAGCCGCGTGCTCCAGGCCCGCTCAAAGCCGAGGTCGCCCACCATAAAGTAAATCAAGCTGTTGTTCATCTCCACCATCACCGATGGAGCCGGCTCATAGGTCTCCGGACTGGAACCGGGAGGTACCAGCGTATTAATTGTGAAGGCATCACCCACAATCTGTTCCAGGAAATAACGTTGTGGTTCAATGGTGACCGTAAGCACAGGTTTTTGTCCGCTGGCCCCTTTCTTGCTCCCTGTTTGACACGCGAGGAACAGTGTGGGAAATAATATATACAGAAAATATTTTTTCATACGATTATTTTATTTTTTTTATTATGGTGTATGGAATATTTGCTTTAAGCTAAATGAGCAAAGGCAAACTTGTTTGAGCTTTGCCATAGCGAGCAAATAACTAACTTTAGTGAACTCGCAACAATGATGCTTTTGGGTATAACTGTTTATGCTCGTTTCATCCGATAAGTTTTGATAGACAAATGTAGCGAATTTCGCTCTTTGCCGAAAATCATAAACAAAGTTTGTCTATTTTTGTTGCCGGAGATTACAACCAATTTATTTCGTCGTAAACCCATTATCTCAAAACTTCATACATGCTGCCCTTATGCTTTCAGACAGACATTCCCTCCCAGCCACCATCGAGATCACAGAAGATGGATCGCATACGTTGTATGTGCCGGAGTTGAATGAACACTATCACTCCACGCACGGCGCCATGCAGGAGTCTACCCATATTTTTATCAGGGAGGGACTACTACAAAAGCTTCTATTTCAGCCTTCCGATCAACAGCTACAACAGGAATTACAGCACGGCACGGAGGGACAACAGCAACTCTCACGGGAAGAGTCCCTTCAGACTACCCATGAAATCAATCTGCTGGAAATTGGTTTTGGCACGGGTCTCAATGCCTTACTCACCTTGCTGGAAGCGAAAAAAAAAGGAATAAATGTGTTATATCAGAGCCTCGAGCGTTATCCCATCGCCGTTGAAGCGGCACAAAAACTCAATTATCCGGCCATGTTAAATCGGTTTGAAAAGGCTGAAGAAGAAAAATTAAATGCATTTGAACAATCCAAAAAAGAAAACTACGTCGAGGTTGAATTTAGAAACAGTACCCTTGAGCAACTATTCCTTCAGCTCCACACATCACCCTGGAATGAAGCAGTAGCCATAACCCCCGGCTTCACGCTGCTGAAGCAACAGATCGATTTCAGCCATCCTGCCACTTTTATTCCGGATAGAAAATTCGACCTGATCTATTACGATGCGTTTGCACCTGAGAAACAGCCGAAAATGTGGACACAGGAAATCTTTAATCATCTCTACAGCTTATGTAATCAAGGCGCTACTCTGACTACATACTGCGCGAAGGGGGTTGTGAGACGGATGCTTCAGACAGCAGGATTTATGGTGGAGCGTCTTCCGGGACCACCGGGTAAAAGGGAAATACTAAGAGCTACAAAGCTTTAGCAACAGAGAGAGCCAGAAATACACTGCTGCATCATCAATAATCAGTGTCCTGGAAATTAGGCCAAATAAATCTACATATCTTTTAGCGATAACCCCCTATATTCAATTTGGAACCCAGGAAACTTGTCCGTTATTTTTAAAGATTTCTGTTTCAGTCGCTCAAGGCTGATTCTATTCGGATTTCTTTTTACTTCGTAAAATTCCAACCGTTTATCCCGTTCATTGACAGCAATAATATCAATTTCATTCTCCCCTTTACTATCCCAGTATCCCTGGATATTGGAATATTGTTTCGATTCTGTCAACTGTTGTCTAAAATATTTTTCCAAAACCATTCCCGAATACGTCTCATAGTCGCGCTCTACAATATCTCTGACATAATCAAAATTTGAAATTTCAATTGCGCTACGGTATTTATAAGTAAACCGAAACCAAAAGTTAAGAAAATTATCCTCGATTTTATATCGGTTGTTCCGACTTCCTTCCTTTGCCATAAAGGGTCGAATACGTTTAATGAGGTTGAAATCCTTTTCCAGTCTATCCAGGAATCCACCGACCGAAATATTTAAGATGCCTTCCATCGAGCTCCGATCGTTTTTGGATGAAGCAATCAGGGAAAGAATTGAAAAATAGTTGCCATAGTCCTTCCCAAACTCCTCGATTAACACATCACGTCCTTCGCTCAGGAAAAAAGAGTTTTCCTTGAAAAGCGTATCCAATATAGCTTTTCTCGTGAATGCTTCGTTGACAACAAGCAGTTCAATATACTTTGCTACACCTCCCGTTACCATATAAAAAGTAAGTAAATCCTCGTTGCTGTACCCGGGATGATAGTCGGCGAGTATCTCCTTGATGGTTGGCAGGATGAATGGCTTAAGCATGATTTTTGATGTAGCTCTCCCGAACAACGGTTCTTTTGAGTTTTCAAAAATACGTTTCATCAACGAGTAGATGGAACCGCACAGAATCAAGTTCAGCTTACTCTTCTCCTTGTGTGAATCCCAACTGTTTTGCATATCGCTGAAAACTGATTTATTGATGTTGTCAAACTCTTGAAACTCATCAATCACGAGCGTGAAGTTGATTTTTTCTGATAATTGCATGATCGATTGGAACAGGTCGGCAAATTGTTGAAAATTACCCAATGAGAAACCAAGTTTTTCCTGAATCTCCCGGGTAAATTCGGTACACAACAAAGTCTCATTCTTTCGCGCGACGAAAAAATAGAGCATTGGCGTTTGACTGAATGCAATTTTTAAAAGCGTTGTTTTTCCTACACGTCGACGCCCCACGACCGTGGTCATCTGTGCCGTCGTCGTCGAAAGAGACTCAATCTTCCGCAACAATTCCAATTCCGTTTCCCTATCGTAAAACTTCATTTATCGATTACTTAGCGCAACACCCGTTACTGCAATGCGGGTTGCGTTAACAAAGGTAGGTGTAAAATTTAAATAAACAATGAGATAAAATATTTTTTTTTGCGAGCGTGCCCACTGCGAATGAGGACAATATCAATGATAACGTAGCGCCAGGACCGTGATGTCGTCCGATTGCTCAAAACTCTCTACATAAGTATCCAGGCCCTCAATCACCGATTGAATCATCGTAGAGACCGAAGCATGTGTGTCCTGGTTAAAAATCTGCAGCAACCGCTCCTCACCGAACAGCTGTTGCCTACTGTTCATTGCTTCGGTTACCCCGTCGGTATACATCAGTAGGGTATCTCCTGGCGACAGGGTGATCTCTTCGTTTTTGAATTGGATATCCTCAAAGGCTGCCAACACAATACCGGGATGCAGCTTCTGGTATTCCCGTATATTTTTACCAAGAAAGATAAATGGATTGTGTCCGGCATTGGCAAATTCCACATGTCCGGTATTGACATTCAGTTTCGCGAAGAAGAGAGTGACGAACATGCTCTGTTCGTTCCCTTTGCAAAGCTCGTTGTTCACCCTGTAGAGTACATCGGCAGGAGTGATTCCGGTGAGGGCGATCGATTTAATGAGGGTATTGGTCATCGACATGAAGAGGGCGGCCGGTATCCCTTTGTCGGAGACATCACCGATGGTAAAGCCCAGATGCTCGTCATCGATCATAAAATAATTATAGAGGTCGCCACCCACCTCCCTTGCCGGCTTCATAAAGCCACAGATAGCAAACTCATCGTGATCGCAGAACCCGTCAACCTCCTTAGGGAGCATTCCCATCTGTATGGCATTTGCGATGCGAAGCTGGCTTTCCAGGCTCTCCTTGGCAGCCGTGGTCTTCTTCAGGTCGTTCACATAGTGTTTGATTGAGTTTTGCAGGTAGAGAAACGAACCGGATAGAATGCCGATTTCATCTTTGTATTTTAGGGAGAAGTCCTTCAGATAATTTTGATCATATTCGTTTAACTTGTAGTCGTTATCGACCATCTCTTTTGAAAATTTCACGAGCTTCCTGATGGGCGCCGACATCTTGTTGGTCAGAATAAAGGCGATGATAAACGATACGATCAGGATGAATAAACCAAACAGAATAAATCCGATGGCAATACCGGCAAGCTCACTCTCCACCACCTCATAATCATAGTCGGCCCCCACCACGTAACGTGTTCCGTTGTCGGTGGTGAAAGGCACGAAAACCGATCTTACGGAACCGTAGGCATCTTTGTAACTGCTGTAAATGACCCGATTCTCGGCCAAAGGCGCAAAATAAACCTTTCTCATGGTTTCCTTATCGCCGATGTAGTCAGTGAAGAATGTATCGGTACTCAGGCTCCCCGAAGTCCAGCGCAACTCGTTGTTGTAAATAATGTAGGAGTAGACCTCCTTTACATCCACCTTATTGGCAAATTCATGCAGGGCGCTTCTTTTGAGTTCAAATTCTTCAGGGGTGATGGAGAACTCATTTTCTATCCGGTCGTGATATGCATCTCCCACCAGGTTATGCGCTCCATAAGCCACAGAAAACAACATGTCGTCGATTACACCTTGGGTAGATTTTTCGGTAAAAAAAACAGTCACCGCTGTGGTGAAGATGACACAACCGGCTATTGATGAAAAGAGCAACAGCAGTATTTTTTTCCTGAAAGGCAGATTTCTAAACATGGTTCAATGTAAAGTGTCGATACTAATCGATGGCAACCACAAATATATTGCGGTTTTTCCCTTCCCTGTATTCATAGTCAAAGAGATCCACACTTTGCCGGGCCAGGAAAATACCGAGCCCCCCAATGGGTCTGTCCTCTACCGGTTTCATCAGATCTTCCGGTGTAGGCATACCCTTCTCTATCGGGTTAAAAGGCATGGCATGGTCTTCGAGAACTACCTTCAATTGCTTGTCCTGATATCCGATGGAGACTTGAATGGTACCATCATCTATACCGGCCAGCGGATAACCGTAATTCATGATGTTGGTCGCAATTTCGTCTACCGCCAGGGAGAGCTTGAATATCTTCTTTCTCTCGATGTTGTTGGCTGTGGCAAAGGCTGCAATAAAATCGCGTATCGGCTCAAGTGAATCGGGCACAGCATCAAAAATCTGAAATTTGGATTCTGCCTTCATGCTATTCCGGATATTGGTCCACAATATTTACACTGAATATCAACCCTGTCATCCTCAGCGTCTCGAGCAATTGTTCTTGGGGCCTGACCAGGATCAGAGAGGCGGTTGTACCCAATTTTTGTTTTGCAAAAATAAGCATCCTTAATCCAGCGGATGACATAAAACTGAGTTCCTCCACATAGAGTACCAGTGCCTGCGGGTTTTGCGTAACTACCTGTTTCACCTCTTCGCCAAATTGTGGCGCGGTAGATGAATCCAAAGATCCGCCAATCGTTAATGCTGTATACTTTTCAAAAATCTCTTTTTTTACTGAAAAACCCATATCTGTTCCTCCAAATTAAATAATTTATTTCCCTATTAAAACAATCACCGAACGTCCACCCACAATAAAACCTGACTGATTTTCCAGTGCTGGTTCGCTATTCAGCGGATAGAATGTCTCGGGGGGCATCATGGATGTGTTGACGGAAAGATGCCATTTCCTGTTTTCCGATAACTGGGGCAGTTCAAAATCGAGTGCATCCCAGTGCATATTGGCCGCCACATAGATGGTATCATCCTTTACGAAGCCGTTTTTGGCATGATGCCCGTCGAGCATGAAAGCGAAGACTGTAGTTGATTCAGACCAGTCGGCATGCCATGCTTTGGTGCCATGAAATGTGATATCGGCATAACCGCTCTCCTTATAATCTCTGTTGCTGTAATGCTCTTTATTCCTTAATATCGGATGCTGTCTCCGAAAGTTAATGATGTGCCGGGCAAAAGACAACAGATCGAAATTCTTCTGTACAAGACTCCAGTCCAGCCAGTTTAACGAACTGTCGTGGCAATAGGTGTTGTTATTCCCATATTGCGTCCTGCCCATCTCATCACCCATCAGGATCATCGGCACCCCCTGGCTGAGCATCAGGATGGTCAGTGCATTTTTAATCTGACGATGCCTCAGAAGGTTTACGGCGAGGTCGTCCGTCTCACCCTCCCACCCGCAATTCCAGCTGAAGTTGTCATTGCATCCATCCTGGTTATTTTCACCGTTTGCTTCGTTGTGTTTCTCGTTGTAGGCAAACAGGTCATACAGCGTGAAGCCGTCGTGGCAGGTGATGAAGTTAATCCCGGCCGTAGTACCCCGGTGCAGGTACATCTCGGGCGATCCCTGCATGCACTGCGACAGCTGACCCACCGTATTGTGTTCGCCCTTAAGGAATTTCCTGACAGTATCCCTGTATTTCCCATTCCATTCCGCCCAGCGACCATAGGCAGGAAAGACTCCTACCTGGTAGAGTCCGCCGGCATCCCACGCCTCGGCAATCAGTTTGCATTTGGCCAGGATGGGATCGTGAGCCAGTGATTCCAGCAACGGGGGATTGTTCAGGGGACTGCCATCCTGCGCACGTCCGAGTATGGAAGCCAGATCAAAACGGAATCCGTCTATATGATATTCTGATGTCCAGTAACGGAGGCAGTCGAGTACCATATTGCGAACCACGGGGTGGTTGCAGTTGAGGGTATTACCCGTACCGGAGAAATTAAAATAATAGCCATCGGGGGTGAGCATGTAGTATGTTTTGTTGTCGATACCCCTGAAGGAGATGGTCGGCCCGCGGTGATCACCCTCTGCCGTATGGTTAAACACCACATCCAAAATAACTTCAATGCCGTTCCTGTGCAACTCTTTAATCAGAGTCTTCAGCTCATCCACTGCCATCCCGTACTTGCCTGTTGCGGCGTAGCCTGCCTTGGGAGCAAAGAAATTGAGTGTGCTGTATCCCCAATAGTTCACCAGCAAATCACCTGTATCTGGATTTTCATGGCTGTGTTCGAATTCATCAAACTCATAAATCGGCATCAGCTCCACGCAGTTGATACCCAACTCAAGCAGATAAGGTATCTTCTCCCTGATGGCCGCAAAGGTACCCCGGTGTCTGACGCCCGATGAGGGGTGGGACGTAAAGCCTCTCACATGGATCTCGTAAATAATCAGATCCTCCATGGGTGTTTCCAGCGGGTTGTCCTCCTCCCAGTCGAAATCATCAAACACCAGCCGCGACCGGAACGGATAATTCCTGTTCAAGCCCGAGATATCACGCCAGGTATCCCTGCCTCCTATTGCCTTGGCATAGGGATCCGATAAAACAATATCTCTGTTGAACCGATGCCCGTTTTGCGGATCGTGGGGACCTTCCATCCTGTAACCATATTCTATATTCTCATAATCGAGGCCAAAGACAATGATGGCATATACATTTCCCACCCTGAATTCATCGGGAAGCGGTATCTCGGCATAGGGATCCTCCTCGTTTTTATTGAACAGGACCAAGGTACAGGAGGTGGCCGCACTCGAGAAAACGGAAAAGTTCACGCCGTTGGGCACCAGGGTCGCTCCGAAAGGGAGCACACGCCCCCTCCTGTATTTGATACCCTGGTATTCGTTTGTGGGGTAGAAATCGATCCTGTTATCGAGTGTAGTCATGTTTATATGAATTGTTTTTCTGCTTCATCAATGCTGCCATAAAGTTCGAAGAAATTAATGAATCCGGTCATCGACATGATGTCGCAAATCTCGTCTGAGACGTTTACCAGCAACACTTTGCCACCATTGGTACTGAGTTGTCTGTAAAGCATCAGCAAGACCCGCAACCCGGCACTGGAAAGGAAATCGACGGCGGTTAGATCCATAATTACCCGGTTAAAAGATCCCAGTTTTTCAAGGATGTGCGACTGCAATTCCCCGGCTGTGTTGCTATCTATACTTCCCTGAATTGTGATATAGACAATGTTGTTTTTTGTTTGAATTGTTACTTTCATTTATTCTATTTTGACTAATCGAGCCAGCTCTTTGGCGCTATTTTCACTTTCACTCTCAACTGTTTATCGGTTTGTGGCAATATCACCGTGAGCTCATCTGCATTAAAGTTGTGGTAAGGTTCTCCGTCGATGCTGCAGCTCTCTATAAAGACGCTGTTTGCCGGCAGGATGTCGGGGGAAACACGGAGAATATTGTCTTTGAAACTGTTCGGTAGCGGCTTGAAATGCAGTATCAGGGGCTGTTTGGTGATGAGCAGGTTGATGTAGGTTGCCGACAGGAAACAGAGCTCCATGCTGTGATAGCCGCTCATGGAATGGCTCCCTTTGAACCGTTCATTGCCAAGCAGGTAAGGCAAACCGTTGGCCAGCGTGTTAAAATAGACACCGCCATCATCACTGTCGAGGAAAAAAGCATTGTAAAATGCAGCTGCTTCCCGTCCGTTTTTGTTGTACTCATCGTCTTTCAATATTCCAAACATGATGAGGTATGCCAGGATAGCCTGTTCCTGCTGCCACCATGCTTTCCGGTCGTGCCAGACAAACTCATGATGTGCTCCGTTGGGTTTGGTTACTCGCTCCACCACATCATACCAGCCACCTCTTTGTCTGTCGCAGCCAACTTCGGGCATCAGCTCCGCAATCTTTCTGGCAAAATCGAGGTACTCCTTTTTGGGTTTCAGGGATTGCATCCGCATGAGGTTCCAGGCGATCTTCAGGTTGTGTCCCACCACGGCCCTGTTTTGTTGCCAGCCCCATGTCTGATCCAGGCTCCAGTCCTCGTGAAATTTCTCCTGCACGAAAGGGCTGTTTTCATAATCTGGAAAGAAACGGGTGATGGTGTCAAAGGTATATTCGAGGAAGTCGGCATATTTATCTTCGCCGGTGGCCAGATAGAGGTTAATCAGGTAAGCAGGAGCATGATCTCCCACCGAGTTCCAGTTCTTGCGGGCACAGTTGTGAGCAAGGCTCTCCGTTCTCGGATCCAACATAATGGGATCGATGTGGGAGAAGTAACCCATATTTTCCTCGTCTTTGAAAAAGCGCTCGAACAGATCCAGTGTTTTGTCGATGTCCCATTTGATTTTGGGATCACCCGTGATCCGCATGGTCTGCGTGGGTCCCGCCAGGGCATAGATCTGCTCATACATGGGAATGGAGTCGTAATCATCGCCAAACTCCGAAGTCAGTAGCTTGGTCTCTTTTTCCCCTTCCACCTTGATTCCGTGATACCAATAAACGATATCTTCATCGGCATCATAAAAACGCATGTGATCGCGCAGGTAATCACTCCCTTTCTCGGCAGCCTCGAGGTATTCATCTTTACCAGTGAGGAGATAGGCCGATGCAAATCCGTAGATTAACCGCGAAATAGTATCTGTTTCCTGCAGATAATCCCCTTTTTTTGATCCCCCCAGGTGCAACATGGTACGATAGTTTTCATAATCGATGGGTTTATCAGGAAAATCGAACTGCCATTTCATGTAGCTGGATGCGATGGAATCAATCTGGTTGATCCACCAGTCGGGTTCCTCATGCCGGTATTTACCGGGACCCTTTCCCGGAAAGACAATCCATTGTACCTGAAAAAAGGGCTGGCTGCTATTCTCCCGGGGATAAAATGTGCCGTATGCAAAGACCATCTGCCGTGGCAGAGCCAGTAGGTTCAGCATATCGGCCGTGGCATCCTTGTATGCCTCATTCAGGTTGCGTGCATACCGCGCATAGCAATTATCCGAGATATATGCTTTGAAAATGCGGTTATCTGAAGTTTTCAGAGAAAAGGTGCGTTCGTTCAGATTGAAGTCTGTCACGTAACCAGCGATTGTGTCGGAAAAGGTAAAGTTGATATCCATATAGAATTGCTATTTTTTTCTTGTGTCCGGGAATAATCTGTTCGCATACATATAAATGAAGGGTACAAAAACGCCCCAGGCTGCTGCAATGATAACCAGACTATAAACTCCATGTGTGAGTTCCACAAGTCCGAAGCGTTCTGCCGATCTGAATATCAATACCGCAAAGACGATTCCCAGCAGAGCGTTGACGAAATGCTTTCCTCGTGTAAAGACGAGGTAGGAGATGATCCTGACACTGAAATTGACCCAGAGGGCCAGTATCCAGATTGGCAGGAGAAACTGAAGATCGAGCAGCCGCGAAGAGGGATTCACGGAATATACCGAGGCGACAATCAGCAAGGTCTCCATTACGGCAGCAGCAAGCGTAACAAGAACTACCAGTTTTATTTTCTTCGTGATGAGTTTCTTATCCTGAAGCAGGTCTATCAGTATAATCAGCAGCACCACAGCCATTCCAAGCCATGGCATCTGCTGCAGGGCACCAAAATAACAGGCAACCACACCGATCATGAAAGTGAGGGTTCCTGTAATTTGATTCACCCAAAATGCAAGATTTGCGTTGTTCATTGTTCACCGTTTATTATTTTTTATTCATCGAAAGCGGCAAAAGGTGGATAAATTTCCGGATCGACAATGACATCGATCAGTGCCGGTTTTCCCAGGCTCAGGGCGGTTGTAAAAGCAGCTTCAAACTGATCGATCTCTGTGACCCTGAACCCTTGTGCTCCGCAAGCTTCCGCATATTTCACGTAATCGGGATTTAAGAAGTGGTTAAACACCTCTTTATTTTTCGATCTCAGTTGAAAGTATTTGATGATGTTGAATTCCGAATTATTGAAGATAATCCAGATCACCGGCACATTCTCCTGCACGGCGGTCATCAGCTCCAATCCAGCCATCTGGTAGTCTCCATCACCGCAGGCCACAATCACCGGCCTGTCGGGATTGGCATACTTTACCCCTATGGAAGCATTCACATTGGCAGCCATCGGCCCGAAGCTACCCGGGTTCTGGTAATTCCTGCCCTTGTCGAGAGTGAGATAAGCATGCAACCAGAGCATATGTCCGCCGGCATCACCAAGGATGATGCTCTTCTCTGGTGACAACCGCGATATCTCGCGTACCAGCATAGCCGGGTGAATTTTGTCACTGGACTGCACCAGCTTCACATTCCGAAACTGATCTGTGCCCATTACAGAATGCAGCTTTCCTGCTCCCATAGCGGTCATTTTCGCATGCAGGGCAGCAATTGCCGGTTTCGCGTCCGATACTACAGGATAGTCGGCTTTATACACCTTGTCAATTTCATTGGAATCGATGTTGATGTGAATAAGCTCCTTGTTTTCAAACAGCACATCTTTAAAGCGCCATGTATTCCACTTGGCGAAAGAGTTTCCGATCGCAAGGACCAGATTGGACTCTTTAAAATACTTTTTGACACCGGGATCGCCCGACGTGCCAAAAGTACCCAGACAGAGCGGATGCGTTTCAGGTAGGGATCCCTTGGCATCCATGGTGGTACAGAAAGGTATGCGAAACGCTTCCAGCATCTGCAGCAGATCACCCTCCGCATGGCTTCTGATGGTGCCATAACCGACAAGGGCCATTACCTTTTTCCCGCTATTTATGGCGTTTGTCAGCGCAGCAGCGGCCTTGTCCAGATCTTCCTGTGCGCCCAATACCGGTTTTACATGAAAACTGAGTGGCCGGTAATTGGGCACCTCCTCTTCGTAAATACTATAATCGATATGGACATTCACCGGACCGGGGCGGCCTTCAAAAGCAAGGTTTATCGCCTCCTCGAGTATATCACAGGCCTTGGAGGGATCCTCCAGGATAAATGATTTTTTTGTGAGTGCCGAAAAGATTGCCTGCCCGTCGGGTGTTCGGTTTAGCCCCGAAGTATCGCCCAGGTCTCCTTTACCGCGCATTGCACGGGGAGTATATGCAGGCAGGGAAAGCAGCGGGAGTGAATCGGAATAGGCAACCGCCATTCCCGAAAGCAGATTCACAGCTCCCGGGCCGGCCGTACAAAAGCATACCCCCAGTTTATCGGAATACATGGCATAACCGCATGCCATGAACGAGGCGGCCTGTTCATGACGCGGGATGACGGTTTTAATTTTTTCTGTTCTGCTCAGCGCAAACAAAAAGGCAGAGTCTGACTGGCCGGATCCTCCAAATACTGTATCCACACCAATTGTCTCGAGATAATCTACAATAAGATCTCCAACATTCATTATGAACTATTTTAGTTTTTTTCGAGTGCTTTCACCAGTTGTCTTCCATATTCTGCTGACGATTCCACAGAGAGTCCGGTCACAAAGGGCCAGTCCACTGCTACACAGGGATTTTCGGGTGTAGCCATATCGTCGGCAAGCACCTTCCCATTCGGACCGACTGCATCCTCTACTATATCCTGCAATGGAATAAGGAAGCCAGGTGTCATCAGATCGGTTCCCTTGTTGTCGGGCGTAGCACCCAGCAGGTCGTAGGTTAAATCAAAATCGACAAAATCCCATTTCCGCGGATGTGCAGTAACTTTCTTTCCGTAGATAACGCTCCTGTAATTATTTTCAGGATCACGGGTGAAGGCAAGTGCACCTACCGAATAACAGATGGCACCGACCATTTTGTTGTTCTTTACGCAATGCAGAATCATGCGGTGTACAGCCGGATTATTGCAAATATCAAGTGGGGTACCCGGTCCGCCGGTCATTACCAGCGCATCGTAATCTGCCATGTTTACTTCGCTTATTTTCTTCGGATTATCCAGCTCGCCGTTACTCAACAGTTCCAGTGTACGGGCTACCGTCTCGGGGGTATTTACCTTGATGTTCTGATATCCGTCCACGAAGTCAGGATCCATGCTCATCGCAATGGGCAGGGGTTTCTTTCCTAAATAGGTAGCAAGCGTTACATTGTGTCCTGCTTTTTTGAGTGCATCCCACGGGGCCTGAAGCTCTTCGGCCCAGAAAGCATAATTGCTGGCCAATACCAATACATTTTTCTTCATCATATTGAATTTTAAAGTGATTTAGCAAAAAGATCAAATGGTTTTCACGGGACTAAAGACATCAATGGCTTCGGTGTCGCCTACCGAAGTAAATGAGTGAGGCGCATTGGGTGGGATAAAATAGTAGTCGCCCGCTTCGAGCAATCGGGTCACACCGGCGATGGTCGCTTTGAATGCACCTTTTATCACATAACCGAATTGTTCCGATTCGTGGTGGTGCTCAGGCAATGTTACATTGTCTGCAAAATTCCAGTGCATCACATTCATATTCTGACCGCTTCCCAGATACTGGCCCAGCACGCCTTTAAACAGTTCTTTCTTTTCTGCATCCTTCGCGTAACGAAATGGTTCCATAGATTTATTTGTTTGTTAATTATCTTATTTTCTGATTCACGTGCGGTCACATATTCAGGCAAATGCGAAAGCCAATATCGAAATAACAGGTATACTGGTAATTGGTATTGTATCGGTAAGCGCTGAATGGCATATTGTTGTCGTGCCTGTACCAGCTACCACCTCTTTTTTGTTTATAGACACCTTCCTGAGGGCCAGCGGGGCTGGTAAGGGTATCGGTGGGGTAGGTTGCATAAAAATCGTTGACCCACTCTTCGGCATTGCCAATCAGGTTGTAAAGCCCCAAGGAGCTTTTTCCTTCTTCAAAGTCGGCAACATCGGTAAGCCTTTCCCGGTTTAATCCAAAATTTGCACACCGGTCCAAATTTTCAAAATCGTCACCCCAGGGGAAAGTCCGTCCGTCCGGATATCGGGCAGCATACTCCCACTCAGCCTCGGTTGGGAGACGGTATCCTTTGCCATAATTGCTGTTCCAGCTGTTCAGATCGTACGTTTCTTCTAGTCCTTCACTGCGGCTAAGCATGTTGCAGTAGAAAGCAGCACCATACCAGGTTACATACACAACCGGCAGGTTTGCTTCTTCATCAGACACCGTGAAGCGGGATTTTTCAAATCGGATGGGATTTCGGTTCCCTTTGTAGTTGGCCTCCAGATTCAGCAGCACTTGCGAATCACCGTACCTGTTTTTCACCGAGATGTTCTGTTTGTAGTCGCCGCTCAGTTCGCCCTGGAGCAATGCATAGTTTAACATCTGGCAAAATTGCGCGTTGCTTACTTCATAAGTCCCTAATTTAAAACCATTCGGAATGATGACGGTATGCAGTGGAAAACCGAGCCTGAAGTCGCCCAGTATCTGTCCCATGGTAAATGTGCCGGCAGGAATATCTATCATTTCCGGTACTTCAAAAAGCGCTGCTCCCTCAGTTTTTTGTGTGTGGGTGCAGCTGAGAGATAAAAGAAGAGAAAGACAAAGCAGGCAGCCTGTTTGTTTGAAATTTATCATGGTTACTCAATTATTTCAGTTTAATCTTCTCAATGATTGCCTTCGCAAACAGGTGAGCGTAATCGCCAGCACGGGCAGTAATCAGATCTTCGTCGACTACCACGTTTTCATCCACATAGACAGCCCCGTAGGCCTTTGCATCGCCCAGCAAATTGTTATGACAGACCAGCCTCCTTCCTTTGATGAGCTCGGTGGCTGGAGCCACCAACCACAAACCATGACAGATGATTCCTTTGATGATTTCCTTTTTAGCAAAGGCACGTTTGATAAATTCGACGGCAGGGGGTAGTTTGTGAATATCTTCGGTATAACGCAACCTGTCGGCAACCATGCCGGAGGGAATGATGACAGCATCATAGCTCGAGAGCTCCTCCTCGCTCATCTCCTCGAAGCTTTCGTTACACGCCATGGGCACTTTATATTCGTGTCCGTAGAAGGTGAGCCTCTCTTGTCCCCAGAGCCGGCTTAGAAAATGCAGGTCAAAATTTTCTTCTGCAAAGCGGTACTTATAATAGAAAATCTCATTTTCGTAAAAATCGCTTTCTATTAAAACCGCAATTTTGATTGTGCGATTCATTATTATTCAGATTAAAATTGATGTAATTTATCTGATTAAGAATATTTATTAAACCCCCTTTAAAGGGATCAGATCCAAACCAAGTATGTTAATTCAGTATGTTTTAAGAATATATATAAAGAACAGGGATAGTCAGGTCACCTCGAAACCCGCTCCTGCGTAGAATCACGTTATCAAAATCTTTACAAAGATAATAATTAATTTAAAAACTTAACCTCTATTAGAGAATAATCGGACTCTTTTAGTAGATTTAGGTTTATTTAATCTCCACCGCTGGAAAGATGGTAGTTCCATCCGGTTATGGGGCGGGTCCGATACGAAAAAGGCATAAGAAGAGAGCCAATATTCTTCGAGCGTTGCAGAAGTGAGAAATGAAAGATAAGGGATATTACTCTGATAACAATGCAGTATGAGACATGTTCCAAATGATAATACCCTCTTCGAAGACCTCATAAGCGAAAACCCAGTCGTTTTCGACTCATCAGTTAACTGTTAAAGCTATTGATCTCTTCTAGTATTAGTACAACAGAATTTGCAAGCAAATAAAATAGACCAAAGAACATGAAAATCGTCTCCTGCATTCGATTCCGGAGCATAGGATATTATTCGTTCTTTCTTGTCCATACTTTCTAAATCTTTTCAATTATTTCTTTCCTAACTGCCTCCCAAGCTTTATCATTGTTATATTCAGTCCCTGGCTTGAGGATGATATGAATATCTTCTAAAAACTCTCGGTCGGTCATTTTTTTCTTCTATATTAGTGCGGAATTGTTTTTGTGTAGGTGGTTTGTCAACTGAAAACTGCATATAGGTTTTATAGCAACGGATAAGTTTTTCAGCATCTATTTGTTGGTTTTTCAACGCCCAATACAGATCGAAAAGGTCACGACCTTTGCGACGTTGGTATAAAGCACGGAGCTTAGTCCCAAGCATTTCTTCTATTTCATAACTTGTTATAATACACTCGCCGGTAAACCAACCATTTTCTATTCTGTATGGGATTTTTCTTAGTTCCAACACATTGAAATGTTCGCGTGTGTTGATCTCTATCTTCAACCGCATATTAATTATCGGCTGTGTACTTGTGTCAAAACGGTAAATAATAGTATTGTTATGAATATGCTGTTTTACCGTTCGTTTCGTTCCTAGGAAAGCAAGCCGTTCACGAATTTGTTTCAATATCGGATTAATAGGTTCTGAATTGATTTGTACCAAATCAATGTCTTCGGAATAGCGAGCCTGCGGTTGTAAATACAATTTATGCAAGGCTGTCCCACCACGAAAAGCCAATGCATTCTTCAGAAAATTGTCGGAAAATATCTCAACTAATGCCCTCGCAATTATTAAATCTTGTTCAACTTGTGCATCGGTAGGCCAAGGAGCTTGCGTTTTCCATTCTGTAATATATCGTAGTGGTATCATAAATCACTCTCTATTTCCACATTTTTAATTACTTTCCATGTTTCGTCTGTTACACCTTTGTTCTCATTTTGAGTAGATAGCAAAACAGGGATACTACTTCTCCTATTTAGTGCTTTTTGTAAACTCTCAGCCAATTTTTCTTCACCTAGTATTTTATCCAAGATGTATCCTAATCGCTGAATGACTGGTGTACTTTGATATCGCAATGCTGTTTTTACGAGTGCTGATATTTTCATAATCGGCGCTAATTCCTGTAATACGGTAGTTGCCCGATTCAGTCCAATTTTTTGGGGATAGTTCAATAGATCAAGTGCGGTCAATTCGGGTGAGGAAATATTGATATACCCTGCATCGGTTGCCTTTTGTACAATATCGTCCTGTTCCCAATTATTTTTTGAGAAAAATGAAATTTTCAACTTTTTATTATTAATGCTTCGCGGCGCAGGGGTTCGCACTATCACAAAAAACTCCATGGGTTGCTGATGCGCTGCACCATGCAAAGCTGCCGCAGACAATAATGCTACATAATAGGGCTTGTTCAGCGACTTCATTAGATCGTCGATAAACAGATAAGGCGGCAACATTCCTTGCTTGGAATATTCGGGGGGAATTGTCACATAAAATCCTTGACGTACCTGTGCTATTTCGTTTTTGGATTTGAGTCTATACAGATTTTGCTTTAAAGCACCATAAGATATATTGAACTCGTTTTGCAGTTCTTCAAGTGTAAAAGAATATCGTCCGACAGAACGTATACTATCTATATACCTTCTCAGATAATTATAAGATATTTGCTCTGACTTTTTCATTATATATTCATTTGCGAAAGGATACGAAAAATGTATCCTTTCGCAAATATAAACTATTTTATTGAAATGAATAAATAAACCGATTTCTTCTCAACAAGTTATATGAGTTCGAAACTCTCTCATTATAAATGTTAAACACTTATACACACCAAAATAAAAACCCTAAAGAGAAATATACATCAGCCAACAAAATACTGATTATATGCATATTATCATTGGCGTCTAATTAAATAGAATCGTCAAATAAACACGAAGATAAGTCGTGGAAAATTTTTATCGAACACATAAAGGACAAATGTAATTAATTGATTTACGGCAGGTACTAAAAATAAAAACAGCGAAAATCAGCATTTTGTTACTAATTTTCGCTGTTTTGCGGAAAGAAAGGGATTCGAACCCTTGGTACCCGTAAGAGTACAACGGTTTTCGAGACCGCCCCGATCGACCACTCCGGCATCTTTCCTGATCAGCTTGCAAATTTACAATATTTCTCCCGACTTTGGAAAAGAATATGCAAAAATCCGTTATTTGGCTAACGCATGCAATGCCTCCCTGGTAGCGTTCAGCAACGGATCAATGGAGATGGGTGATCCCACCCCGTTTTTCATCCAGAGCTGAGGAATGATACGCCCTTGTGTGAACATCCGGTCGATCTCCATCGCCATATTCTTTCCCCTCACCTGCTGTTCAATCTGGAAGGCAATCAGGTGACCCATCGGGTAGTTGGGCAGATAGAGCGGATAATCGATCATATGCGAGTAGATGCCCAGCAGCATCTCATCCTTGCCCCCTAGCACATCGGCGTAGTAGCTGTTCCAGACCTCTTTCGCAATACGGATCACCGCCTCCTTCAGCTGAGCCGGTGTGGCATCGGGATGGGCATAGAGCCACTCCCACACCTGAATGTCGACAAGGGAGACACCCATGATCTCGTAACTCGACCAAAAGTTGTCCAGTGCCAGGTAATATGCATCTTCGGGATTGGGGTTCTTCAATCCCAGCAGTTCCATATCCCGTTTCTGGAAGAGGAACGCCACAGCTTCGGTGAAAGCGGTATTGGGTACACCGTTCAGCATATAATAATCGACGTCGTTCATGGTGATGGTCTGTTCCACGTTGTGTCCAAACTCATGCACGGCAATGTTGTAACCTTTGTAATCCATGCCTCCTGCACCTATGCGGGTGCGAAGTCGGGCCACATCGTTGCGCATCTCTGCACCCCAGGCATGGCCGGCACCACGGGAGTTGTCGACGGTGATCAATGCGGTGATCTCTTTTGCCTTCTCCGGATTCCATCCAAGCTTCACCAGGATATTGGGGAGATCTCGCTCCACGGCCTGCGCATCAGGATATTTCTTGGAGGTGATGGCAGTCAGCTCCTCTTCGGGTATTCCTCCTCCGGCACGAAAACCGTTGTACCAGATATCGAAAGGCTCCAGTTCACGACCCAGCCGTGAAGAGATAAAGGTGGCCACCTCCTTCACCTGCGGTGAGGAGAGCAACCCTTTGAAAAGTTCCTCCACATCCTTCTGCGGCACCTCCATGGTGCCATCAAAAGCGCGAGCAAGCTGGGTGGGATAATGGGGAGAGTATGCATCGAGCATGCGCATCGCCTGAAAATTCTTCAGAAACACCTCGTAACGACGGGTATCTTCGGGAGTAGCGGCGATTGTTTTGCCATTTTCCGTCAGCTCATTGGTTCCCGGATTCCAGGTATGGCTGTCGCTGTTGATCACCTGGAGAGGGAGGGACTGATCTACGATGCGTTGCATCACCTTATAAATCATTCGCTGCTTCTCAAGTCCTTTTTCGCCGGTAGCGTAATTCGACTTCAGTTCATCACGCAGGCCCCAGTGGGAGATCAGTTTCATGTCATCGGGAAACAGCTGTTCCCCCTGTTCGTTGCGCAGTTTGCCCATGAAGATATTGTAATCGGAGATATAGGCATCGGCTTCGGTCACCGTGCGCGAGATATCCTGCTGGATCGCTGCCGGCACACGAGAGATAAAACGATCACCCATGCGGGCATAGGCCCACTCCTCACGGCTCCACTGCTCACCCAACTGGGTCTTCTCCTCGAGTGAGTAGAAGGGGAAGTTGAGCGCCGTGAGAAAAGCGATCTTGTTGTTATACAAGTCGTCGGTGAGGTGGGCAGAGGCATTGTAACTACCAAACTGCATATCCACCGGCGTGATATCGGGTCCCACAAGTTGCAACGGCGCTTTCAGCTCCACATCCATCTTGTGATAATAGCCGCCGATCACTTCAAAATTGCGTTCCAGGGTAGCAAAGAGCGATGCAAGTCCTGCTTCGTCGGCTACGAAAGAGGTGGCGCAGAACTGAGCAAAAACATCGGCTGTGCCATCCTGCTCCTGCCAGAGGGCAGTCACCTGCTTTACACCGCGTTCAATGCGGAAGGTGTGATCCTCGCCCAGTGAATCCTTCAATTGTGCGATCACTTCATTTACTCGACTGTTGGGAATGAACGTTGCTGTTTGCATACTGTCTTTTCGCTCTTGTTGGTTTACACATGCCGTCAGCAGGGTCATCACCAGGGTAACGGCAAAAAAAAGATATCTCTTCATGTGACTGATTATTAAAATTGCAATTAATCACGTTTTACAGGCAACCGGACTGCCGGACAAATTTAGCAGTTTTTTATTAAAAATGCATCATCCTGAATGGCAAACATTTTGGGCATCGGATACGTTACATTACTTCGGTAGTACGTTCATACCGGCAGGGTTCTCAAAGACCACGAATTTAATTCAAAAAATATCACGATGAAGCAACTTATTTTAATATCTGCACTTTTTACCTTCCTCATTCTCTCCGGAAAAACGACAGGCACTGAGAGAAAAAGCTCGGAGAAGCAAATTGAAAACAACAGAGAAACAAGAAATAACATGGACGAACAGCGTGATATTGTTGCAGAAAATGCAAAGATAGAGAAAGTGGGTTCCGGTTATTCCTTCACCGAAGGACCGGCCGTAAATTCAGAGGGAATAGTTTATTTTACCGACCAGCCCAACGACCGCATTTACCGGTGGGATGAAAAGGAGGGCATCTCTCTCTGGCTGGAAGGAACCGGCAGATCCAATGGAATGTATTTTGATCACAATGATCAGCTTATTGCGTGCGCCGACCTAAACAACAGGATTGTACACTTTGACGAGGATAAAAAAATGCATATCCTATTTGAGAAATATAAAGGCACCCACCTGAACGGTCCAAATGATCTATGGATTGCTCCCGACGGAGGCATCTATTTTACCGATCCCTATTATCACAGAAACTACTGGCAGGAGGGACACACCGAGTCGCAGGATACCCGCGGAGTGTACTACCTTTCTCCTGAAAAGAAAATAACCCGCGTTATCGATGATTACGTGCAACCCAACGGGCTGGTAGGTACGCCCAATGGAAGAACATTGTACGTAGCAGATATCAATGACGGCAAAATATGGAAATATGATATCGAGGCCGATGGAATCCTCACGAACAAAGCCTTTTTCGCCCCGAAAGGATCGGACGGCATGACGATTGATGAGCGGGGAAATGTTTACCTGACAATGGGTAAAGTATGGGTCTACTCTCCCCAAGGTGAATTAATTCATGAAATTGAGGTGCCCGAGAGCCCGTCGAACATCTGTTTTGGGGGTAAAGAGAAGAAGACGCTGTTCATCACTGCACGCACATCGGTCTACACCCTTGCCATGAATGTAAAAGGAGTAGATTGAGATCCCTGAGCCCAATTTTTCGCTATTTTTTTTGTAAGTTTGTCGAAGACGCTAATTTGTAAATCATAAGAATATCGACATGAACGAAATCAACAATTATGTAAAAACCCACGAGAAACGTTTTCTGGAGGAACTTTTCGAACTCATCCGCATCCCATCCATCTCATCACTCCCGGCACACAAGCCCGATATGTACCGTGCCGCAGAGAAGTGGAAAGAGATTTTACTGGCCGCCGGCGCCGACAAGGCAGAGGTAATGGAAACAGCCGGGAATCCGGTTACCTATGGCGAAAAGATCATCAATTCCAAAGCACCCACCGTCATGGTATACGCCCATATGGATGTGATGCCGGTAGATCCGCTTGATCTTTGGAACACAGACCCCTTCGAGCCGGTGGTGAAAGACGGGAAGATCTGGGCCCGCGGCGCGGATGACGACAAAGGACAATCGTTCATGCATGCAAAAGCATTTGAGTACCTGGTGCAGTCGGGGAAACTAAAATGCAACGTGAAATTTCTGATTGAAGGCGAAGAGGAGGTAGGCTCCCCCAGCCTGCCGGAGTTCTGTGCAAAGCACAAAGAGATGCTTCAGGCTGATATTATTCTGGTGTCCGACACCTCGATGATCGCACCCGATGTTCCTTCCATTACCACCGGACTGCGGGGCCTGGCCTACTGGCAGGTAGAGGTAACAGGACCGGACGTCGACCTGCATTCCGGCCTGTTTGGCGGCGCAGTGGCCAATCCCATCAACGTACTGTCGAAGATGATCGCGCAGACGATGGGCGAGGACGGAAAGATCCTGATTCCCGGCTTCTACGACGATGTGGTGGAGGTCTCCGATAAGGAGCGGGCGTTGATGGCCAGAGCACCTTTCTCTCTGGAAGCATACAAGAAATCACTGAACATCGAGGAGGTCTCCGGGGAGAAAGGCTACACCACCAATGAACGTACGGGTATCAGACCCACCTTCGACGTATGCGGTATCTGGGGTGGTTATACCGGTGAGGGTGCCAAAACGGTACTGCCATCGAAGGCCTATGCAAAGATCAGCACCCGACTTGTTCCCAACCAGGATCACAAAAAGATTGAGAAGATCTTTGTCGATTATTTTGAATCGATTGCCCCCAAATCGGTGAAAGTGAATGTGGAGTACCTCCATGGTGGTCCCTCTTATGTCTGCCCCATCGATCTTCCGGCCTACAAAGCAGCAGAAAAAGCCTACAAAGAGATATATGGCAAGGAGCCCGTACCTGTAAGGTCTGGTGGCAGCATTCCCATTATCGCTACCTTCGAGGAGGTACTGGGCACCAAGTCGGTGTTGATGGGCTTCGGGTTGGGATCGGATGCCATTCACTCACCGAATGAAAATTTCCCGCTGGAGCAGTTCTTCAATGGCATCCGGACTATTCCGCTCTTCTATAAGTATTTCGCCGAAGAGATGACAAAATAAATGAACCAGACAGGTTACCGGCTGTTTAATAGTTGTAAGGGTACAATTAAAAAAAGGAAGCATGAAAACCTATACAACATTGTTTGAAGCGATCAACGATCTGGCTAAAAGGGGTTATACCACCAACTTCAATATAGAGAGCGATTGCATCGTATGTGCTGAAAATATGATCCGGCTTCGTCCGGATGAGTTTCAGATCGACGAGATTCATCGATTTCAGGAGATGTCGGACCTCGACAACGAAAGCATCCTTTATGCCATTTCCTCGTCGCAAAACAATATGAAAGGATTGTTGGTGAATGCCTATGGCATCTATTCAGAGACAGCGACTACCGAGTTGGTTGAAAAACTCTCGGGACAAAAGTAAGAGACCTCCAGTGAGGTGAATGGCATAATTTCTCCGGATCAGCAGATTTGGACATAAGCCATGTAACGGGTATCCGATGTAACGGGAGTAAGCGGCTGGTAGCCGGAAATTATTTTTCCATCTGCTACTTCAAACGGCAACTCCCGTTGCATCTTCCCATGAAAAAGTTTTGCACTTCCCGGTTTTTTAAAATAATCCACCACGAATTTACCCTCCGCACCGGGTTTCATGTACCTGTCATGGAAGATGCGTGCCACCATCCCCATATTCATCCGCATGTTGATCTCCACACAAGGCTGAATCCTGTATCCCCCATCCGTTTCACATACCATCATGTCCACACCGGCGTAACCGGTATATAAAGTGAAATAGAGGGCAAGCTTTTGTATAAGTGACTCACGTAATCCATCCAGCAAGCCTGTCGGACAATATGCCGCCAGCCTTTCCACTATCTTCCGATCTGAGAGCAGTTCATTCCCGGCATAAGCACCCGAAGCAGCAGAACGAAACAGGGAGTAACCGGCAAATTGCACCTTTCCCTTCTGCAGATAAAACTCCATGGCAAAATCCTTCACTTTGCGTAACACAGGCTCTGCGACCACCCCTCCCTGTTCATGAATTACTCTGCGGCACCAATCTGTTTGCTTGTCGGTAATCCCGCCTAATATCCATACCAACCCTTTGCCACTCCCGGAAACGGGCATCTTCAACACTTTATCACCCGGCGTAGATTGCAAAAATTCAAGAAGTTCATCAAGCCGGATAAAATAGTGCGATTCCCCGCAAAAATTCTTTTCTTCTTCCTTCAGCTCCTGCAACAATCGGACCGCATTTTTACGATTGGCATACTCCTTCAGTAGCCCAAGCTCCTCCATTAGAGGAATCTGATGCTCACCGGCACCCAATGACATCATCTTCTTTCTCAACATCGGGTTCCAACCCCAGGGAGTAATCTGTTCACCCTGGCGCAAGGCAATCTCCTGAGAGGGAATCATTTCAGCTGTGATGGGAAGCAGGCTTTTTACGGAATCCAAAAACGATCGGTTCACTTCCCCCTCCGCAATCACTGCGTCACCATCTCCATACCATACAGGCAACAAAGCCAGATCCTCCGCCATTTTCATGGCTGAAGCAGGCGGGGTGTAGTTGGGAGCGAAGTTTGCCAGGGCAAGATCGTGCCAGGGATTGAATAGAAGCATCTATTTGTATTCTTTGATCTCAATTTCACCATTGAGGGCGAGGAGTGCATTCTCGGCCAGAGCACCCATTTCGTCCTGCCCGGGATACACGTATACCGGCGCAATGCGATATACTCTTTCAATGATCATGTTGCAGAACCACTTGCTGTTGGCTATGCCTCCGGTGATCAGGATGCCGTCAACCACACCTTTTAGCACGGTAGCCATCGCGCCGATCTCCTTTGCCACCTGATAAGCCATCGCCTCCATCACCCGCAGGTATTTCTCATCGCCATCCTTCGCTTCCCGCTCCGCCACGTAAGCATCATTGGTTCCCAGGTAAGCCATCATACCCCCTTTGCCGATAATCATCTCTGCCATCTTTTCGTAGCTGTAAAGGCCACTGAAGGCGACTTTCAGCAGTTGTCCCACAGGCAGTGACCCGGAACGCTCGGGAGAAAAGGGACCGTCGCCATCCAATCCCTGATTCACATCAACCACCTTTCCTTTTTGATGGGCGCCCACGGTGATGCCACCGCCCAGATGCACCACAATAAGATTGAGATCCTCATATTTTTTCATGATCGACTTGGCGTGTGAGCGAGCAATTGCCTTTTGATTCAAGGCATGAAAGATGGACCTTCTCTCAAAGAGCGGATGACCGGAATATCTTGCCAGCGGCTGCAATTCATCCACCACCACCGGGTCGGCAATAAAAGCGTCGGCCGAGGGTAACATCTTTGCAATGTCGTGTGCGATCAGTGCTCCCAGATTGCTGGCATGCTCACCCCGTTTGCATTCCAGAAGATCTTTCCGCATTGTTTCATTCACCCGATAAACACCCGATGCGATCGGCTTTACCAGTCCGCCACGACCGATCACCGCATCGATGGTTTCCACAGGGACGTCGGCACTTTTCAGCTCCTCATAGATGATGTTCTTCCGGTATTCATACTGATCGGTGATCTTCTCGAATTTTCGCAACAGTTCGGGTGCATGCTTGATGGTTTTCAGAAAGATCACTTTCTCCTGCTGGTAGATGGCGATCTTCGTCGACGTGGAGCCGGGATTAATGACCAGAATGCGTGTATTTGTTCCCATATATTATACTTATTTTAGATACATGTTGATGCTCAATCCGTGGTAATCTCTGCTGGAGTTATTGTTTCCGGAAGTACAGCCGATATTACTTTATCTAAGGCAGGCTGCCAGCGCGATGGAGGAAAGCTTACTCCGTTCATCGTCCGAACGCGAGGTAAGTACGACGGGCACTGCGGCACCCATCACCACAGCGGCTGCTGTTGCACCTCCCAGAAAGTTGAGTGCTTTGTAGAACATGTTTCCTGCTTCGATATCGGGTGCCAGGATGATGTCACAGTCGCCGGCCACTTCACTCACGATACCTTTGTTCCTTGCTGCTACTGCATTCACTGCTATATCTATCGCGAAAGGGCCGTCTACGATACATCCTTCTATCATTCCTTCCAGGTTCATTTGTTTCAATTGAGCGGCGTGTAATGTAGCCTCCATTTTCAGGTTCACCTTCTCCACCGAAGCAGCCACAGCTACTTTGGGGTTTTCTATACCCAAAGAGTGACAGGCACTGACTGCATTTTGGATGATCTGTACCTTCTCCTCCAGATTTGGTGCAATGTTCATCGCCACATCGGTTACACAGAATATTTTGTGGTAGTAGGGTGATTGAAAGAATGCCACGTGACTTAACAATTGCGCTGTGCGCAGCCCTTCCTCCCTGTCGAGTACCGCTTTCAGCAGATCACCCGTTGCCACACGGCCTTTCATCAGAATATCGGCCTCCCCTGTCCTTATCTTGGATACAGCAATCCGAGCGGAGGATGCCGCATCGCCATCGTGATCCACAATGCCGATCCCTGCCAGACTAAAACCGATGGTCTGTGCTATTTCCTCAATTTCAGACCTCTTGCCAATCAGCAGAGGATGCACAATTCCCTGTCGGGTAGCCAGCTGTAGTGCCTCCAGTACATGCCGGTCCTCAGCGGCAGCAACCGCCACGGTATACCGCTGTCTGTTCCTGGCTCGCTCAATCAGTTCATGTAAATCACGGATCATCTTATCTGTTATTTTGAAACTTTTCCCTTACAAAAGAACAAAATTTATTGCAGATTACGACAATTTAAGGGCATCATTTTGACATAAAGTCTTAAGTTTGCACATTAAAAAAGGCACCTACCGGAATAAACCGATAAGTGCCTGATTTGAAGGGAGCGGCAAACGAGACTCGAACTCGCGACCCTCAGCTTGGGAAGCTAATGCTCTACCGACTGAGCTATTGCCGCAAAAACTTATGCAAAAGTAAATATTTTTCGGTTAAACGTATCCTTTCACCGGTTTATTTTTCTTAGAAACAGCTTATTTTGTCATATAGGAAGCAAACTTATTCAATTTGTCAGAATCAAAAAGAAATAACCGTTAAATTTATTGTATTTTTCGTCTTTTTGGTATATTTTTGAGGTATAATCCAATACTAAAAACCCAGTATATGAACTTAAAGGAATACCCTGCCGAACCTTTCCGGATCAAGTCGGTTGAAACCGTTAAAATGATATCTCGTGAAGAGCGTGAGAGAGTCATCAAAGAAGCCGGATACAACACGTTCCTTATCAACTCAGAAGATGTATATATTGACTTGCTCACCGACAGTGGCACCAATGCGATGAGCGACAAACAGTGGGCAGCCATGATGCTGGGGGATGAAGCGTATGCCGGGAGCACAAACTTTAAACATCTCGAAGAAGCAGTCAATAAGCATTTCGGTTTTAAACACATTGTACCCACACATCAGGGACGGGGCGCAGAAAACATTCTTTCGCAGATCGCCATCAGGCCGGGCCAGTTTGTACCGGGAAACATGTATTTCACCACTACCCGGTATCATCAGGAGCGCAATGGGGGGACTTTCGTGGACATCATCCGCGACGAAGCACACAATGCCACGCTCAACATTCCGTTTAAGGGAGATATCGATCTGAAGAAACTGCAGCAGGTAATTGATGAAAAGGGTGCGGAAAATATTGCCTACGTTTGCCTTGCTGTTACCGTGAATCTGGCAGGGGGACAGCCTGTATCGATGAAAAATATGCGTGCAGTGAGGGAGATTACCAGAAAAAATGGAATAAAAGTATTTTATGATGCCACACGCTGTGTTGAGAATGCCTATTTCATCAAGGAACAGGAAGAGGGTTATGCTGATAAAACCATCCAGGAGATTGTTCTTGAGATGTTCAGCTATGCCGATGGCTGCACCATGAGTGGTAAGAAGGATTGCATTGTCAACATCGGTGGGTTTCTCTGCATGAACGATGATACGCTTTTTGAGAAGGCAAAGGAGCTGGTCGTTGTGTATGAAGGCATGCCCTCATACGGCGGCATGGCTGGAAGGGATATGGAGGCAATGGCAGTCGGGCTGGGAGAATCGATGCAATTTGAATATATCGAGCATCGTGTGAAGCAGGTTCGTTATCTGGGCGATCAGTTGATGGTTGCAGGTATTCCTATCGTGGAACCGGTGGGAGGACATGCCGTATTCATTGACGCACGCAGGTTTTGTCCTCACCTTATCCAGGATGAATTCCCGGCACAAAGCCTCGCTGCGAGTCTTTATGTGGAGTCGGGAGTCCGTAGCATGGAACGGGGAATCATTTCGGCTGGACGTGATAAAGAGACAGGCGAAAACAATCACCCGAAACTGGAGACGGTGCGGCTGACCATCCCCCGTCGGGTGTATACATATCGTCACATGGATGTGGTGGCCGATGCCGTGATCAGGTTGTATGAACATAGGGAGCGTATCCCGGGGCTGCAGTTTGTGTATGAGCCTAAACAATTACGCTTCTTTACAGCCCGATTTGATAAAATCAAATCCTCTCTCTAAAAAGGTCGTAGGCTGGAAATCATAGTGGGAAAAGTGGATGTCAACGAAAAAGAAAAATAAGGCTATTCGGTTAATAGAAAAAAATTATTTATCTTTGCAGCCACAAATTAATCGGGATGTAGCACAGTTGGCTAGCGCGCCACGTTCGGGACGTGGAGGTCGGGTGTTCGAGTCACCTCATCCCGACAAAAAAAGGCTGGAGACCCAGCCTTTTTTTTATTTATCAGCACCATCCCTCACAATGGGTATTTCCCGCTTCACGCTCTGACTCAATGAGATCATGGTCTCTGTAGCGACCACCCCCGGTATCTCCTGGATACGGTTATTTAGCAGGTCCATCAGATGTTCGTTGTCGCGTGCAAAGAGCTTGATCAACAACGTATAGGGACCGGTGGTAAAATGACACTCCGTAACTTCGGGGATTTTATCGAATTCGGGAATTACATTTTTGTACATGGAGCCTTTCTCCAGTTTTACACCGATGTAAGCACTGGATGCATAACCAAGCACCTTGGGGTTTACATGATACCCGGAGCCTGTGATCACGTCGTTTTCGATCATTCGCTGCACACGCTGATGAATGGCGGCACGTGAAACCCCACACTGTTCGGCTACATCCCGGAAAGGGATACGGGCATTTTGTGAAATAATCTCCAGAATCTGTCTGTCCAGTTTGTCAATTTTCTCCATGGAACTTTCTCTTTATAATGGTTACAAAAGTAATAAAAATCTACCATATCATGACAATTTGGAACAATTATTTTGGCAATAATTGGTTTTCGGGTTAGATTTATACCCGAAACCATAATCATTCTGTCGTTTTGATATTATTCTGCCACACGGTCTCGGCCAGGATCAGATCGAAGGGGGTTGTAATTTTAAAGTTGCTCTCTTCCCCTTTGATCAAAAAAATGTCCACTCCGCTCTTTTCAGCCACGGAGGCATCGTCGGTAAACGCCGGATCGAAAACTGTTTCATAAGCACGCTTTAATCGCACTGCCGGAAATACCTGCGGAGTCTGAATCACACGCAACAATTGTCGATCGAGTATCCGGCTGCCGTTCTCTGTAAGCAGGCGCACACTGTTGGCTTCTTCCACCACAGGGATTACACCGCAATCATGCAGCTCTGCAGCTTCAAAACATCGAGCAATCAAATCGGTACCGACAAAAGGGCGGGCTGCATCATGCACTCCCACAATCTCCTCATCATCGATCTCCACCAAACCATTTTTTACGGAGTGAAATCGGGTTTCTCCCCCATTGACAATCTTATGAGGCACAATGAAATCATGAAGCCTGCACAGCTCTTCCCAGAGCAGTTGAAATTCATCCGGCAGCACCACCACGATTTTCATTTGTGAATTGTAACGATGAAATGCCTGTATGGTACGCATCAGCATCGGTATACCTCCTATCGGCTGAAACTGTTTAGGCAGATCACCTCCGGCACGCAGCCCCTTGCCGCCCGCGACAATGATCGTGCTCTTTTTTCGACTGGCACTCATACGATGTCGTCAAGTATTTTCTGAAGTTCTTTCTCGGTCTTAGTCAACTTCTCTTTACAAAAAGTGATCAATTGTGAAGCTCTTTTGACCTTGTCGGTCAGTAGGTCCACATCCATTTCGCCAGACTCAATAGCCGACACAATGGTTTCCAGTTCTTTTTTCGCCGAGTTATAGGTTAATTTCTCCATCTTTCATTCATTTCATATGATAAACTAAAATCAGGATTACTTTTCCTCCTGTGAATTATCTGACATGTGTAACCCGGTAATCCGGGAAACAGAGATGCCATCTCTGAAACGGGTTTCAATGGTATCATCCACTCCCAGATCCTGCATGGAGGTAACGATTCTTCCATCCTTCAGGGTGAGCGTATATCCGCGTCGAAGCACATTCTGAGGGGAGACCATCTGCACAAATTGCTCTCTTTTTTCTATTAACGTGAGTTCGGGATAAGAAAATCATAAAAAAAGTTGTGATATAGGGAGATTATTTGTATATTTATAGCTGATAATCAAACAAATAACAAA
>MENQ01000027.1 GCA_001768325.1 Bacteroidetes bacterium GWC2_46_850
TAAGATAATCATTTTCAATGATATATTAGCTAAAATATGCTGCTTTTTTTTCTCTTATCCTCTGATTATCAACTTCATTTTTAACTGCGAAACATCAGTTATATAATTCATATACAGCTTTCAAACAGCCCTCGTCGAAAGAGCTGTTGTGGGCAACAAATGGTAAACCGGAAAATTTTTCTTCTATATTCTTCCAAACTTCGGGAAATGGCCGTGCGTCAATCGTATCGTAGTAGTTAATACCATGGATTTCCGTTGCCCAATGACAATAGAAATTCGGATTAGGTTTTATAAGGCTATAAAAACGATCTCTTATTGTTCCGTCCTCAACCCTCACAACTCCGACACTGCAAATACTGGATCGATGCTGGTTGGCTGTCTCGAAATCTATGGCGATAAATGATTCCATGAAATAGGATTGTGTTTCCCGAATTTTTACAAATGAATCAAAATGGTTTGTTCCTATGTCGTTCAACCATTTCTTTGCAAATTTACGATTGAAAAATAAATCTGCAAACTTTATTCTCTATTAGGAGTGGGGAAACTTTTGCAGCGCCTCCGTCATGAATTGATCGAAATGGTTTCTTAGTTGTGGTTCGTTGGCTGCAAGGAACTCGATGCCGAGGATGGGATTGATGGCCGCACTCTTGTGGACAGACATGATCTCGAGCGACTGCTGCAGCCCGGCAAAAGTCTCATATTTCTGGAGACGGTTGGTTCCGATAAAATGGAAAATAAACCCCTTGACCCTTTCGGGCAACCACCAGTAGTAAAGTAAAACAGACAGGTAGAAATTTCGGGCGAATTGATTGAGGCTCCGTCCATTGCTGTACCGTTCAAAATCGGAGGCGAGCAGATAATCATAATACATGTCGGCCATGATTCCTGAATAGCGACCAAAAGATGGCCGGAGTAGCTCCACAGTCTCCTTAAATACCGGGTGGTTGTCGGTAAAATGATCGATTTGTCTGTGCAAAAGGATTCCTTTTCTGATGCCCGAAGGATACGCCTTATATCCCCGGCCTTTGACAAAATCTCCGATGAAGTTGCCCACGGCAACCTGACGACAGCGATCCGAAAAATATATATGAGCCAGGTAATTCAAATTATTATGAAAATAAGTGAATTATTTCAATACCTCTTCCAGAAACAACAATGTGTGGCTCCATGCTCTCTTTGCCATCACTTCGTTGTATTCGGGCGACTCAGGATTTGTGAACGTATGGCCGGTGTGAGCATAGGTAATGATTTGCCAATCGGCGGTGCCTTCATTCAACTCTGTTACCAGATTGTCGAGATCCTCCCGGGAAACACTCTTGTCCTCTGCCGGATGCTCCACCAGCACCTTCGCATGAATGGGCTTATTGGGCCGGTTTGCATCTTTACTCAATCCGCCGTGAATGGAAACCACTCCCTGCAGGTTAAATCCCGCCCTCGCCGCTTCGAGTGCCCCCGTACCGCCAAAACAGTATCCGATCACAGCAATTTTATCTGCCCTCGCGCCTTGTGCTTCCAGCTGCTCCAAAGCCAGTGAGATTCTGCGTTGGTAAGCCTGGTAATCATTCTTGTATGTGCTGGAAAGTTTCGCAGCCGCTTCATTATTCGCAGGTGTGTTTCCTACACCATAAATATCGGCGATAAAGGCAACATATCCCTCTTTTTCGAGGTTCAACGCAGCAGCACGCGCTTCATTGTCCGCACCCTTCCAGGCAGGAAGAATAAGCACGCCCGGCAACTGCTTGCCGGCGTTGGAGGTGACCAGTCCATTTAATTTCTGGGTCCCATCATGATATGAAACCGTTTTCAGTGATTGTGACTGTATAGTTTGGAAAATACCCATAAGCAGAAATGTGATGATGAATCCTTTCATTTTCGTGATTTTTAAGCTGTTTCCACTATAAACAACGCACAACGTATTTTTGTTGCTAAACGACGTCAGTCAGCATGTACTCATGGTAGTTTTTGAATATTCTCTACTTTAACATTCCATGTTCCATCCTGAGGA
Organism: Bacteroidetes bacterium GWC2_46_850; assembly: GCA_001768325.1. GTDB lineage: Bacteria > Bacteroidota > Bacteroidia > Bacteroidales > Dysgonomonadaceae > Proteiniphilum. The sequence goes on from MENQ01000027.1 coordinate 2,006, forward strand.
AAACCTGGAGCGTTAATTTCCGGAGAATTATCCCATCCACCGGCCATTAGTCCAATGGCTGCCAGGAAAGAGCTGTTGACAGGCAAATAGGCTGGATTATTAATTCCTTCTTTGGGACGTGGGACGTACCCGCTTTTATTGAACCTTGCATTGGGTGCATCATTACAGACAATATCCATGGCTGTTTTCTGATCTCCCAACCGAGCAGCCGTCATTGCCCCTTTACCCAAGCTCCAACTCACAAAGCTTGAAATACCGTTTCGCGCTACAATGGCCTGAAAGGTATTTTTCATAATCTGTTCATTTATCATCTGGGTCTTTGGGAGTAATCCGAATGCCAATAACATCATGGAAGAAAAATTGCCTTGCCGGGAATACATATCCGGATCGGATTCAATTTCTAAATACTTTCCATCCACCATAGATAAAGGAGTTAATTTATTCATTATATCGTCCCACAATGGATTACGTTTCATATTCAACCGTTCTCTCCACTCCTGCGCTATGTTTAATCCGTAGTACCATTGAGCTAATTCAAAACTTGGATTTTTTGTCGTGTTTTCTTTGAAACTTTCATTGACACTCTTTATTGGCGGTCCAAGGATATATCGTTTCGTATTGTTATCAAAATAAGCAAAAGAAGCTAAAAAATCAGCCGATTCAAAAACAATTTCCTTGTATTTGTTCAGTGTTTCTGTATTCGGGTGTGCACGATAAACCAATTCAGATAAAATGATCGGATTGGGTTGGTTCCAGATGATGAAAGGATTAATCGACCCGGGGCTGTCTCGTCCATCTATTCCGGCCATTTTAGGCCAACGGGCACCTTTAAACCCCTTATTTTTTGCGTCGACCTTTGCCAACGGCAATATATTCCTATACCATTGCAACCCTTTTTCAAGCAACTCAGTATGATTCCATTGATAGAATTGGGCCGCATGTATCCAATAAACTTCCGTATTATGTTTTCCATACCAGCTAATATGTGCCAATCCGGATTCCTGAGGAGGAAATGAACCTGCATAATTGACCTTCATCAGATATTGAGAAAGCACAATGCGTCTCTCTAACTCCGGAGCACGAGGATCAGTCGTCTCACTCAAATCTACTGCTCCTCCACTTGTCCAATAATTTTTCCATGAAAGTGCACTAGCTAGCCTGGTATCATCAAAAGAAGAGATAATTTGTTTTTTTATGATAGGCGTGAATTCACATACAAGCATGATGCTGTCAGATCCGGCACAGTTAAGGGTGAATTCGTGACTGCCGTTCTTTACCCATTGTCCCGTTCCTTTCCAACTGACACTGACAAAATACTGACTTTTATCGATAACTCTTTTTAAAATAACACAGTTCGGTTCCTGTTTAATCACTTTTGTTTTGTGCTGATTTTCTTTACTCCAATCAAAAGGTGGTTTATTTTTTGTAAACAGATCATAAGAATAGGGAAAACGAAAAGATGGTTTTAACTTACCTGATTTCAACAGGCTTGACTTTATTTTAAAGGCAACCAAATTTAACTCCGGATGGCTTACTGTTTCAACAATTACCTTTTCATCATCTATTTCATATTTACTTGTTATCAGACCATTCCACAGGTTGAGTGTTTGATCTATATTTACAATATCGGATATGCCAGGTGACTGATTTTTATCATTAACCAAACCTATCTTTCCCATGGGAACAGGGTGTGGATTTTTACGAAAATATTGTCCTGCAGGACTGTTCTCATCACTTGCATAAGCAATTTCACGCTCATGAAAATCTATGGTTTTTTCAGCGTCTTTCAAACGTAAATGTTTCTTGTTGGGAAAGGAGTGCCAAGCCCAGCTAGTACGGGTTTCCAACGGAATACCGTTCTTAAGATAGTGTTCCTCCAAAGTCTGCATGCCAGTAACATCCGCAGTATAGGCAAAATCACCATTCCCGACTGATAACGGAGCAAGCGGATCAATTTCATTTAAAACAACATTATGCCTGTTTACCAAAGCAAATCTGTCTATCGGAGCCTCTTTACTTATGTCTTCTTGACTGTAATTGAATTGAGTAACAAACAAAAAAAACACAATGCACGGAGTAATAAAGTAATAATTTCTCATTATAATTTTATATATGTTTTTCACAAATATGATAGGATATTGGAAAACGTTTCGGGAAGACAGACGTTCTTGAGATGCAATGCTTTTTAAAAAAGAGGGGCAATCTCCCGGTCGGTGAATCCGGCAATGCCGCATCCAACACGGGTTACATAGAAGAAGTACTCGGGATGAGCTTCGGCAAATTCAATAAATTCATCTACATAGGGTGCAATGGCCTCCACACCTCCATGCATGGTGGGAATGCCGTAGCTCTGCCCCTGCAGACCGACGCCCTGGCCGTAGATGGCGCCAAACTTTTTCCATGCTACCAAGGCAGCACCACCACCGTGGTTTCCGCCCAGGTTGCTGCCAAACACAAAAATCTCATCTGCCGCCAAGACAGTGATATTTTCGGGCGTAAATGCGGGTCGTTTGAATGAATCTTCCATCATTGTCTGTTTTTTTGTTATGGCATCGGATCCTTGATAAGTGCATCCACCAACCGCTGTTGGTACTGACCGGTCCGGGGATCGTAAATGCCGAAGCCCGAGTTCCATTCCCAGTAGGCCCAGCTAAACTGATGTTGTTCAAACCAGCGGGCCAGGAAGCGGGTCCACTTCACCCGTGAATCGATGTCGGCACGCGAGTAGGCTCCAAACTCACCCACGTGCACCGGAATGTTTTTCTCATTGGCAAGACTGACTGCAGCCTTGAAATCATCTGCCACCGCCTGACGTTCGAAATCGGTATCCTGCCACGTCGTGCCAAGCCATGCCTCCGAGCCTTCCGACCAGCTGGCACCCTGGTGCGTGAAGTGAAACGGGTTGTAGTAATGGAGGGTCAGTATGAGTTGCGGATCGTCGGGTATCTCCAGCGATCGCAGTCCGCCTACCCCGCCCCACTCGGCTGTACCGAGCAAAACACACCGCTTGGGATTAGTCACCCTGATGCGCTGCAGGGCTTCCTTCGCATAACTGTTCCACAAAGTGGACGTGAGCTGATCGTGCGGCTCGTTGAGGATCTCAAACAGCAGGCTGTCGGGATACGCTTTAAAGTAATCTGCAATCTGCTCCCATTGCGAAAGAAAACGGTCTTTGCCTGCGACCGGATTGGCATAAAGCGCATCGTGGTGATGCATATTGATGATGATGTGGAGCTTCTGCTTCAGTGCTTCATCGACCACCGACTTAATCTTTGTCAGAAAGTCGGGATAGATGGTGTAGGGCGATGAGGCCATACTGCGATCGTCACGCTCCCAGCGAATGGGGATGCGCACGTGCGTGAAGCCCAGGTCGGCAATGCGTTTCAGATCATCCGTCACAAAGGAAGATTGCCATGATTGTAACGCCTCGAAAGTATTACCGATGTTGATACCTCTTCCCAGGCGGCCATTTATCTCCTGGGCAGTTGCCCATTTTCCGGTTTTTCCCGTCTCTTTGGAATCGTCAGACTTTTCCGGTGCAACAATAGGCGTACTGCTACAGTGCAGAAGCAGGAAGAAAAGGATAAGCAAAACTGATGTATGCCGCATTGTGTTCGATTTTAGATTATTTTTTCTTTGTTTATTATGTTGCATGCCAAAGGGTAAAGATCTTTGATCCCAGTGTGACAGCGACTACAAGAATACAACTATTTCGCAGAAATAACAAAAAAGCAGCCGCTTATTTTTTCCTGTGTAGGAGTTCTGAAAAAATAGTCTATATTTGCATGGACGTACTTTTGATACCCACAGCATTTAAATTCAAGACACGATGAAAACAAACCAAAACCGCCGCGATTTTCTGAAGACGATGGCCGTGATTCCGGCAATACCCGCGCTCTCCGCTTTTTCACTATCCGGTAGTGCGAAAAGAGGTGACGACTTATCGCATAAATTCAAACTGAGCCTGAATCTGTATTCATTCAATCAGCTGCTCCGGGACGGGAAAGTCGATCTTTTTGATATGCTCCGGTTTTGTGCAGCACAGAACTTCGATGCCATTGATCCTACGGGGTATTATTTTCCGGGTTATCCTACGCCGCCTTCCACAGGATTTATTAACGAGTTCAAGCGGGAAGCATTCCTGCTGGGGCTCGATATCAGCGGCACCGGTGTGCGTAATGACTTTGCCAATCCCGATCCAGCTGCTCGCAAAGCTGATATCGAACTGGTCAAACAATGGATTGAGGTTGCGGCAAAGATGGGAGCACCCAACCTGCGTGTCTTCGGGGGAACGAACCCTCATGAGGGATTTACGCGCGATCAGGTATTCAGGTGGATGGCGGAAGATATCCGCACCTGCTGTGATTACGGAAAGGAATTTGGTGTGATCATCGCCATCCAGAACCACAACGATTTTATCAAAACTGCAGCCGATGTGGATCGCATCTTCGACATGGTCGATTCCGACTGGCTGGGGCTGAATCTCGACATTGGCAGCTACCGGCAGGGTGATCCCTATGCAGAAATTGAGAAAAACATTTCAAAAGCAGTCACCTGGCAGATCAAGGAGAATGTATGGATTGACGGAAAGGAAACGCCGGTCGATCTCGAGAAATTATTCAGCCTCATCAAAAAAGCCGGCTACAGGGGGTACCTGCCCATTGAAACACTGGGCGCGGGAGATCCCTATCAAAAAGTGCCCCGTCTGCTGAATGAGGTCAGACAAAATTGTATTTCTTAAGCTAATTGAAATACCTCTATGGAAATAAATATGGAGACCATCAGCGCCATTGCACTCGGTATCGGGCTGAGTGCCAGCACCGGGTTCAGGGTGTTTATCCCCTTGCTGGTGGCGGGACTGGCTTCCCATTTTGGGATGCTGCCACTGGGGGAAAGCTTTGTATGGATGGGATCGCTGCCTGCCCTCATCTGCTTTGGCGTGGCGGCAGTGGTGGAGGTGCTGGCTTATTACATCCCCTTTGTCGACAACCTCGTCGACAGCATCGCCACCCCGCTTGCTGTGGGTGCCGGGACGTTGCTGATGACTTCCGTTTTCCCCGCCGACAATGAATGGATGAAGTGGGTACTGGGATTTGTGATTGGTGGTGGTGCAGCGGCTACCATACAAAGTGGGAGCGCCATCACACGGCTCCTCTCCACAAAATTTACGGCCGGTACCGGCAACCCCATTGTCTCCACCGGCGAAGGAGTGGCGGCCACAGGGTTCTCCCTTCTTTCACTCGTGGCCCCCATCCTGGTGGCTGCACTACTCATCATTTTTATCGTGGTGATTCTCCGCCTGGTTTACCGCAAACTGCTAAAACGAAAGAGTGGCGCAAATTAGACGAATGTAATTCCGTATTTCTTACAAATACGGGCTACCGCTGCAAAGTCGGGTGGTCCCGAAGGCAAGGCTGCCAGTTCGCCAAACATCGGTTCAATTCCGGCCGGAAAGGCACTGGCAATCATTTTTGCTTTTTCGGTGCCAACAACCGTCCATGCGTGCACTACATTTTTGGGGGCAAAAGCAATATCCCCGGCATGCAGAACTGTTTTTTCGCCATTGACCATTATTTCAACCTGACCCTTGATGACCCTGAAAACTTCATCTTCGCGAGTGTGAACATGAGGAGGTATGCCCACGCCGGGCTCCACATCGGAAACCCACTCAACCAGCTGATTGCCTGTTTCACTCCCGACGAGCTTGTGGGTCTGCACATCGCCGAGTACATTAAAAATGCGTCCTTTGGTGTCACTGATAATTTTAGGAGTTAGATCCTCGGTAGAAATTGATTTTTCTACTGGCCGTTTTCCGCCGGCTATGGCTGGCATCAATGCCACGCCAAGTCCCCAACCCGTCGTCTGGATAAATTTCTTTCTATTCATCATGCTGTGATTTTAAATGTTCCGACAAATATAAATACAGCTTATGATCCCATTGTTGTGAAAATCACGGCAAATACTTCATTTTTCGTCCCGTCAGTCCTTTCTTAGCTGGGAGGGTGACAGGCCGGTATGCTTCTTGACGAAATAAGTGAAATAGTCAGGGGTATTGAACCCCAGTTCAAAGCCTACTTCCTTTATCGATTTATCGGTAAATTTCAATTCGTGCCGGGCACGCATGATCAACTGTTCGTCAATAAGGCTTTTGGCATTCCGGCCCAATATTTCCTTCACGCATTCATTCAGGTACTTTTCTGAAATGAAGCTGCCTTGCATAGTTGCGCACATCATGAAACCGGGAAAACTGGAGATCGATGTTTTTCTTGAATTTATACACCAGGGCACCCTTCGCATTGTCATCGGAAATGACCGATTTAATATTACAATCTCCATCACAGTAGACAAAGAACGTATTCAAAAGTGAAAGGATCGCTTCTTCTTTGTGCCTTAGATTGGTACTCACCAACTCGTCGAGCATCTCGATGATGGACTGGACCCTTTTTTCTATGCCGGGAGCCAGATTTATTTTCAGAATGGCTTCGGCGGACTTGAACAGCGATATCCGGGCGATGTAGAAATTCCGGAATGAGGGATGACTTAGTATGTTTTTAGGAAGATAGATAAGGTAACCCGATGAGATGTCGGTTTCATTTTTATGGATGTTCCACCTCACATCCGGCGTGAGAAAGAAAACCGCGTTCGCGACCCGATCATATCTCGTGTTGTTTATTTCGATATACCGTACTTCGTTTTGAATCCAGCATAGCGTATAAAACCCGTCATCACGCTGGCCCAATGTGATTTGATCGAGAATCGGGATTATTTTGATTGTCTCTGTTTTCATATGGATATCACCCTCAACATGCCGGATACGTAAAATAGCTCGTATCCACAAACAGTTGATTTATAACACACATATATCCTGTTTGGTTTGGCATGCAATCTTTTTTATTTCGGCTGATATCGGCTACAAATATAAATAATTAACGCTTTTTAATTTACTAATCCATCCACAAATTACCAAAACAGTATACATTTGCATAAAATGTAAACAAAAATAGGGATGAAATCGGAAAATATCATCAGGATTGAGGGGCTGACAAAGGACTATCCCGTGGGAGAAGGTTTTTTCAGGGCGCTGGCAAAAATCGATCTCACCTTTAGGGAGGGTGAGTTTGCGGGATTGGTGGGCCCCAGCGGCTCGGGAAAAACGACACTGCTGAACATCATCGGCTTACTCGACACCCCTACCTCGGGCAGTGCCACAGTGCTCGGCAAGGAGGTATCGGCCCTCACTGCAAAACAGTCGGCATTCCTGCGGAACCGTCATATCGGGTTTATCTTCCAGAGCTATAACCTGCTGCCGGTTTACACAGTGTATGAGAACGTGGAGTTCACGCTGCTGCTGCAGAAGAAAAACAGGGAGGAACGTCACCGGGCGGTGATGGAGGCACTCGATTGGGTGGGGCTGACTGAAAAGAAAGATTCGCGACCTTCCCAGCTGTCGGGTGGCGAGAGCCAGCGCGTGGCCATTGCCCGCGCCATGGTGAAACGGCCGGCAATCGTACTGGCCGATGAGCCATCTGCCAACCTCGATGCCGAGAACTCCCACCATATCCTGCAGACCATGCAACAGTTGAATGCAGAACTGAAAACGACCTTCCTTTTTGCCACACACGACGAGAAGGTGATGCAGTATCTGCAGCGGATCATCTCCCTGCGGGATGGAAAGATAGAAAAAGATACAAACAGCTGAAGTCATGCTCATCATCAGGACCGCTTTCAAAAATATTATCGGCGCCGGACGTGCCACTCGGCTCAACATCGCCGTACTCTCTTTCGTACTGGTCATCATGACCGCCTACAACGGAATGCTGGACGGCTGGATAGCAGAGTCACGCCGTGACACCATTGACTGGGATGCAGGCTGGTCGCAGCTCTGGCACCCGAATTACGACAAGTACGACATTTTCACCCTTCCTGACGCCCACGGAAAAATACCGATACAGATTGACAATGCGCTTCAGGCAGGTATGGCAACTCCCGTCCTGGTCATCCAGGCATCGGTATACCCGCAGGGACGGATGCTGAACATCCAACTGAAGGGAATCGATCCGGAACAGCAGATACTGAAAATCCCTTCCCTGTCGTTGCACTCCGCAGGGGGAGAGACACCGGTGGTCATTGGCAAACGAATGGCGGCCACAACAAACCTGAAGAAGGGCGATAGGGTCATGCTTCGCTGGCGCGATAGAAACGGGGTCTTTGATGCCCGTGAAGTACAGGTCGCCGCAATATTTGAAACTACTGTCGGCAGTGCCGATGCCGGCCAGATGTGGATCGCGCTGGATGATCTGTATGCCATGACCGACATGCAGGGTGAAGCCACCTATATTGTGATGCAGCGTGAATCGCCGGTAAGTGCCGATACGGGCGGATGGCACTTCAAAGACAATGACTTCCTGCAGACGGATAACCGGATATTGGAACAGTCGTCCCGGGCGGAATCGGTGATCATCTTCACCATCCTCCTGACACTCGCGCTGCTGGCGGTGTACGATACACAGACACTTTCAATATTCCGCCGGCAGAAGGAGATAGGTACCTATGTGGCGCTGGGGATGACACCGCGTGGAGTGACCACCCTTTTCACGATCGAGGGAACCACCTACAGCCTCTTTGCTGCCTTCTTCGGGGCGATATGGGGCGCTCCCCTGCTCTATTGGTTCACAAAGACCGGACTGCCCATGCCCGAAGCGTATGGCGATATTGGCATGGCCGTAGGCGATGCAATGTACCCGGTGTATAAACTGACTACAGTGGCAACCACCCTCCTGGTAGTGATATTCTTCTCTGCGCTGGTCAGCTACCTCCCCGCAAGGAAGATAGCACAACAAAACATGGTACTGGCATTAAAAGGTAAAATCAATTAATTAGGATCGGAAATGTTCAGCTTTATTTGCAAGGGAATTATACGGGATCGCAAGCGTAGCCTGTTGCCGGTGGCTGTAGTCACCATCGGCGTGATGGTGGTGGTGTTCCTCGACGGACTGATGGGTGGCATGATGGACAACATGGTGCGGATGACAGCCAACTTCCAGACGGGACACCTGAAAGTGATGACACGCGCTTATGCAGCGGATGAAGCGCAAAAGCCGAACGACCTGGCACTGCTTGGTTCAGGTGAGGTGATGGAACAACTTCACCGCGATTACCCGGCGGTGGACTGGACACCGCGCATATTTTTCGGCGGATTGCTGGATATCCCCGATGAGCACGGGGAGACAAAAGCGCAGGGCCCGGTCACGGGACAAGCGGTGGACCTGCTCTCAAAGGGTAGCCAGGAGCCGGCACGGCTTGGCCTGGAGAAGGCAATCACGGCCGGACACATCATCACACAGCCAGGCGAGATACTGGTAAGCATCGACTTCGCCGAGAGCTTCGGCGTGAAACCGGGTGACCGGGTTACCTTCTTCGGCTCCACCATGAATGGCGCCATGTCGTTCGCAAATTATCACGTAGCAGGTATCGTCCGTTTCGGAAACAGCATGCTCGACCGTGGCGGAATAATCCTCGATATCGCCGATGCACGGCTGTTGCTCGACATGGAGGATGCTGCCGGTGAGATATTCGGCTTTTTGCCCGGGGATAAGTACCACAATGAGCAGGCAGAATCAATCAAGACCTCCTTCAACAATCAGCAGGCAGACAATCCGGACGCATATGCTCCCGTGATGACGCAACTGATGGATCAGGACATGATGAGACAAACACTCGGATATACTGATTCGATGTCATTCTTCATGCTCCTGCTGCTGATGGTCGCCCTGTCCATCGTCCTCTGGAATGCGGGTGTGCTGGGGGGCATACGCAGATACAACGAGTTTGGTGTACGGCTGGCCATGGGCGAGGTGAAAAGGCAGCTTTACCGTTCCCTGCTGACCGAGTCGCTGGTGATCGGCATCATCGGTTCTGCTGTGGGCACAACCCTGGGGCTGCTGATATGTCTGCTTCTCTCCCGACACGGACTGGATTACAGCACCGTGATGAAGAACATCGCCATGATGATCGATCCGGTGATTCACGCACGCATCACACCGCGCATGTATTACATCGGTGCCATACCGGGTATCCTCTCCATGCTGGTGGGGACGGCACTGGCGGGACGAACAATTTACAAACGCAATACGGCCCTGTTATTCAAGGAACTGGATTAAGGAAAGCATCGTAAATATGACAACTGACAACTGATAACTGAAAGCTTAAAATGATGAAAAAGAAAATTACAATAAGTATCATGGGACTTGTGCTGGGAGGACTCTTACTTCCTCTGACCGCACAGGACGGGAATCAGATACTGAGAAAGATCGACCGGAATATGTCGGCCGACAGCCGCATCATAGAATCGACCATGATCGTGCATGGGAAGCGGAACGACCGCACCATCACCTCCAAAAGCCATACGATGGGTACCGGCAAGGCATTCACCGAGTACCTCTCTCCCGCACGGGAACGGGGTACCAAGATGCTGAAGCTGGAGAAGGAAATGTGGGTTTATTCTCCCGCTACCGACCGTACCATCATGATCTCAGGGCACATGTTGCGCCAGTCGGTGATGGGATCCGACCTTTCCTATGAGGACATGATGGACGACCGGCGTTATGAGGATATCTACGATGCGCGGGTGACCGGCAGCGAACAGGTTGACGGGCGCACCTGTCACCTGCTGTCACTGACTGCCAAAGTGGATGATGCGGCCTACCCTTCCCAGAAGATGTGGGTGGATAGCGAACGCCTCATTCCGCTACGCGCAGAATTATACGCCAAAAGTGGCCAAATGCTCAAGCAAATCACCGCTGGAGACGTGAAACAGGTGGAAGGACGCTGGTTTCCCATGCATATGACCTACAAAGATGTATTGAAGGAGGGCAAGGGTACCGAATGGATCATCAACACCATCTCTTTCAATCAATCCATTCCGGCAAATGTCTTTAGTAAAGCAAGCCTCAGAAAATAAAATATGGCAAAGAATACAACACGGGAGGAGATCATTGAAGCGGGTCGACAGCTTTTCTTTCGTTACGGCCTGAAAAAAGTGACGGTGACCGAAATATGCACCGGTGCAGGAGTCAGCAAGATGACTTTCTACAAGTATTTTCCCAATAAGCTGACGCTCGCAAAAACAATCATGGACGGCATTACAGAATTCTGGCTTAAAAAGTACTGGGATGTGATGCGTTCCGATGCCTCTTTTGCTGAGAAGATGCATCGCTTTGTGGAAATGAAGATGGAGGGAACGCGTGACCCCTCCTCGGAATTTATCCTCGAGTTGTTTCGCAGCGATGATCCGGAAGTCAGGGACTATGCAGGAAATCTCTACAAACGCAGCATCAGCGAATCGGTCGCGATGTTCACGCTGGCACAGCAGAAAGGCTGGATGCGCCATGATCTGAAGCTGGAGCTACTGATGGCGCTGCTGAACGGGATGTTTCAGGTGGTGATGGACGAGAAGGTGATTGCTCTATACGACAACCTCACAGAACTGACCTCAGAGGTAATCAAGTTTTTCCTATATGGTATCTCTGACGAACGATGACAATCAAAATGAAAATAGGCTTCGCACTTTTGCTGTTTGGTATGCTGGCCATGAATGCCACAAAGGCCCAGACAGTCGACTCGATACCCTCACGGCACGATTTTCGCTTCAGTGGCCAGCTTTCCGGCTGGGGAAGTATCACGTCGGATATTGAAACGAAAGGCTGGCTTGGCAGTCGCTATATTCCACAAGTCAACTATACCTATACCCTCAGCAAAGATCGGCTGATCGACTTCGAGGGTTCAGCCAGCCTCTTCGGCGAACTGGGAGTTACCTCTGTACCCACCGTCACAGCCTCCGGGAACATAAATCCCTACCGTCTCTGGGCAAGATACGCCACCCAGGGGAGCGAAGTACGACTGGGTCTGCAGAAGATCAACTTTGGATCGGCACTGCTGTTCCGGCCGCTGATGTGGTTCGACAAGATGGACCCGCGCGACCCGCTACAGATGACCAGTGGCGTCTGGGGCGGGCTTTACCGACGTTACCTGCTAAACAACAGCAACATCTGGCTATGGGTGCTGGCAGGGAATAAGGATTCAAAAGGATGGGAACTGTACGGCACCGGCGGCAACCTCTCTCCCGAAGCGGGGGGACGGGTACAGCTACCGATTCCCACGGGCGAGGCGGCCCTCAGCTACCACTTCCGCCGGGCAGATATCGTCCGGATAAATCCTCCGAATCAACAGGCAAACGAACAACGGATCGGGTTCGATGTACGTGCAGATGTGACGGTCGGCCTTTGGTTAGAGGCTTCTCTGACACATTACGACAAGGATATAGGGGGAACGACCAACCAACAGATGATTACCCTAGGTAGCGACTATACATTCGATCTGGGAAACGGGCTGGGCGTGACAGCGGAACACCTGCTCTACGGAATGGGCAGCAAAGTGTTCTCCTACGAAGAAACACTGAACTTCTCAGGCCTTTCGCTTAGCTATCCGTTTACCCTCATCGATGACGTGACAACCATGCTTTTTTATGACTGGAAGAACCAGCAACTCTACTCCTTCATCAACTGGCAGAAACAGTTCAACCGCATCAGCTTCTACCTGATGGGATTCTGGAACCCGGAGACATATCAGATACCGGGACAGGGTAGCTTCTCCCGCTTCACAGGTAAGGGCCTCCAGCTGATGGTGGTCTGGAATCACTAAACCTTGATTACAATGATTCGAATCATATAAAAGATTTCTTTTGTTCTTTCAAATGATTACTTTTGTACAACCGATCGGGAAAAAATCAATTACTGACTGACAAGGACATACACCGGATGACCCTTCAAAAAGAACCCTGTATGACAAAAAACTACAAATTGGAAATATGTGCTAACTCGGTGACCAGCTGCATTGAGGCAGAAAAAGGAGGCGCATGGCGCGTGGAACTCTGTGCCGCCATCCCCGAGGGAGGTACCACCCCATCATATGGCGACATTGCCCTGGCACGCGAGCTGTTGCAGATAAAACTGCACGTGATCATCCGCCCGCGGGGAGGCGACTTTCTCTACTCTCCCCTGGAGCACAGGATCATGTTGAAGGATATTGAAATTGCACTTAGGCTGGGAGCCGACGGCGTGGTGATCGGATGCCTTACCTCTGAAGGGGAAGTGGATATGGCGCGCAACCGCGAACTGGTGGATGCCGCAGCAGGAATGAGCGTGACCTTCCACCGGGCTTTCGACATGTGCCACGACCCGTTTGAAAGCCTGGAGCGGATCATTGAGCTGGGATGCGACAGGCTGCTTACCTCGGGACAGCAACCCAGAGCAGAACAAGGTATTCCCTTGTTGAAAGAACTGGTACAAAAAGCGGGAGACCGCATCATCATTATGCCGGGCAGCGGGGTGAATGCAAACAACATTGCGAAGCTGGCAAAAGAGACCGGAGCCAGCGAGTTCCATCTCTCCGCAAGGGTATCGGAGGAGAGTGGTATGGTCTATCGCAACCCCAACCTGAAGATGGGAGGCAATTTGATCGTCATCGACGAATATACCCAACAGGTGACCCGTGCCGACAAAGTGGCGGAGACACTGACTGCCTGGAAAGATGAATCTAAATAAATCATTCATAAAGATACAACAAACATGAAGATAATCAACACCCTGCAACTTACGGCAGCACTGGCTGTCTCATTTGCTTCCTGTGGTACGGGTGGTAGCGGAACAGTCGAAGCAAACTACCATGTGGTTCCCCTGCCCCACCAGATTGAGACTGCGGAAGGAACAGCCTTCGTACTCTCGGGATCAACGCAAATTGTTTTTCCGGAAGGAAACGAAAAGATGCAGCGCAATGCTGAATTCCTGGCAGATTACCTGGAACTGTCGGCAGGAATAAAACCTACCGTGACCACTACGGCGCCGGAACAGAATGCCATTATCCTGACAACCGGGCTTCAAAACGATAATCCGGAAGCATACCGAACCAACATCAACGAGAGGGAGATTCGCATTGAGGGAGCCTCCGAAGCAGGTGTTTTCTATGGTATGCAGATGCTGCGCAAATCAGTGCCCGTGGGAAACTACGCGCAGGTATCCTTCTCTCCTGCTACCGTCGATGATGCACCCCGTTTCGGTTACCGTGGATCGATGCTGGATGTGGCACGCCATTTTCAGCCGGTGGAATTTGTGAAGAAGTACATCGACCTGCTGGCACTGCACCAGATCAATCGCTTTCACTGGCACCTGACCGACGACCAGGGATGGCGCATCGAATCGGACTCCTACCCCAAACTCACCGAATTGGGGTCGACGCGCAAGGGAACGGTGATCGGCCGCAACACGGGTGAGTATGACGACATCCCGCATGGCGGCTTCTACACGAAAGAAGAATTGAAAGAGGTGGTTCAATATGCCGAAGAGCGCTACATCACCATCATCCCCGAAGTGGACCTGCCCGGTCATATGCTGGCGGCGCTGACGGCTTATCCTGAGTTGGGTTGTACCGGTGGCCCCTACGAGGTATCCCGTGAATGGGGGGTGTTCGACGATGTGCTCTGCCCAGGCAAGGAGGAGACCTTTACCTTCCTAGAGGCAGTGCTGACCGAGGTGATGGAGATATTTCCTTCAAAATACATCCACATTGGTGGAGACGAAGCACCCAAGACACGCTGGGAGGAATGTCCCGATTGTCAGGCCCGCATCAAGGAACAGGGACTGAAAGACCGAGACGGACATACCGCAGAGCATTATCTGCAAAGTTATGTGACCGCCCGCATGGAAAAGTTCCTGAACGACCATGGCCGCAGCATCATTGGGTGGGATGAGATTCTGGAAGGTGAGCTGGCACCCAACGCCACGGTAATGTCGTGGCGCGGCATGGGCGGCGGCATACAGGCTGCACAGTTGGGCCACGACGTAATCATGACGCCCACCAACTACAGCTACTTCGACTATTATCAGACACAGCATACCGCCGATGAGCCGTTGGCAATTGGTGGATTTGTTCCCCTGGAACAGGTCTACAGCTTTGAGCCGGTACCGGAGGTGCTTACAGCGGAGCAGCGGACCCACATTCTGGGGCCACAAGCCAACCTCTGGACAGAGTATATCAAAGAACCGGAACATGTGGAATATATGCTTCTGCCGAGACTGGCAGCCATGAGCGAAGTACAGTGGATGCAGCCGGAGAAGAAAAATTATGAATCGTTCCTGAAGCGATTGCCACAGCTGCTGGCACTCTACGACAAGCTAAGCTACAACTATGCTACCCATGTGTTCGACGTGAAGGCGGAGCTGAAAGTCAATTTCGACAGCAACGCACTGGATGTGACCTTCACCACCATCGACGATGCGCCGGTATACTATACACTCGATGGCAGCGAGCCGGACGAATCATCGTTGCGCTACGAAAACAAGCTTTCGGTAAAAGATAACAGTGAGTTAAAGGCTGTGGCCATTCGCGACGGAAAGAAGAGCAAGGTCTTCAGCGAGAAGATCGAGATCAGCAAATCAACCTTCATGCCTACCGAGCTACTCACCACACCGGCAGCAAACTACGCCTATGGCGGCGCCCCCCTGTTGGTGGACGGCCTCAACGGAACCGACACCAATTATAAAACGGGCCGTTGGATAGGCTTTCAGGCCAATGACCTCGTGGCAGTGATCGATCTGCTGCAGCCCACAGAAATAAGCCGCGCAGAAATACGCAATGCGGTGGTGACGGGCGACTGGATCTTTGATGCTTCGCAGATCATCATTGAATCGTCGGCCGACAACAAGACCTTCACGCCGATCATCGATCAGACAGTGACCGATGATCACAAGGATCACTGGGCCGAGATATCCACCCACAAACTCACCTTTGAGCCGATTGAGGCACGTTACTTCAGGGTGACCGTAAAACCCTCCCTGATGCCGGAATGGCATGCAGGGAAAGGAAATCGTGCCTTTATCTTTGTCGACGAGGTCAGACTGGATTAAGCATATGCGGGTTTTCTCACGGAAAATGCACAAAAAACCAGGTACAGCACACAAAGAAGCACTACAAGAATACCTCCGAGCACACCAATGGAAGAAGTAGCCATCCCCATCAGGGGGGTGACGATGCCACCACCTGCCACAGCAGTGATCATCAGGCCCGATATTTCATTCGATTTCCGGGGGTTGACTTGTAGTGCAAGCGAATAAATAATGGGGAATATGGAAGAAGCAAAGAAGCCAATGGCGCCGACAGCGATCATGCTGAGGTTTTCTCCCGGCAAGAATGCAAACACCAGCAAGGCAACCACACAGGCCATCATGTTGAATTTAAAATATTTAATTTCATCCATCCGCGACAACAAAAAAGCACCCAGAAATGCGCCGATCGTGCGACTGAGGAAATAGATCTGAGGAGCAAATTTTGCCTGATCCAGGCTCCAGCCGTATCTGAAAACCATCACTTTTGAACTGATGAAGTTTGTACCTACATCCACGCCCACAATAAAGAATATACCCAGAAACAGCAAAAGGATATTTTTATCCTTCAGCAAAAAGAAGGTATCCCTATAGGATATTGCTTTTTTTGTTATTTGCATATCTTCCTTGGGGATGGGAGTCGCTATAAGCCACAACGCCGATAACAAGGTTATCGCTCCCAGAATGGGAAAACAGTAATACCATTGGTCATCTCCAAAGCGAGCCACAGCCAGCAAGACAATCTCCGGCCCGATCAACGAAGAGAGCGCCTTGATGACCTGCCCTGCCGTGAGGCTGCTTGTCAGCCATTTTTTATTGGTCAGCACGTTATTCAGCAACGGGTTCAATGAGACCTGTAGAATGGCGTTTCCAATTCCCAGAAAGGCGAAAGCCAGAAAGCTCGTCACGCTGTTATAGACCACCAGCGGCAGCATCATCCCAACGATGGTTATCACCATACTGATTACGACGGTTTTTTTACGTCCCCATTTATTCATTTGATTTCCGACCGGAATACCCAGGAAAAGAAACCAGATAAATACCATGAAAGGGACAAAACCGGTAACGGTGTGTGACCAGTTAAATGTTCTTTGTACGTAATCGGATGTTATTCCGACAATGTCCACAAAACCCATCACAAAAAAGCCGGAAAGGATGGGAAGCAGACTGAAAATAAGTCTCTTTTGTTTCATGTCATTCTTTAGTATATAAATTCCCTCATTTTTTTGATTCAGCACCATCAAAGCATATCAATGGGTGAGATCCTTCATTATTCCGAAATGTTGATATCTTTACGCAGCTTTGTCAGACGGTGATGCAGTGCTTTTCGCTGCTTTTTAAAATGGTTGTTGTCGTAAATATTGTGGATCTCCTCCGGGTCGTTTTTCAGATCATACATTTCCCATAAGTCGATTGCCGGATCGCCTCCATAGCCTTCACCATACCAATGAATTAACTTATACCGATCGGTACGGATACCATCATGCTTCCGCACATTTCCCACAGCCGGATAATCATAAAAATGATAATAGAGCTCTTTCCGCCAGGGATGTTTTCTTTCATGTTTGAGAAGCGGCACAAGCGACATGCCGACATATTCTCCCGGAATATCCACTTGGGCGACATCCAGGAATGTAGGTGCCAGATCAATGTTTTGCACCAGTTTATCGCAGGTGGAATTTTCTTTGACCCAGGGTGGATAAGAAATGATCAGGGGAGTACGAAATGATGCTTCATACATAAACCTTTTGTCATACAGACCATGTTCTCCCAGTAAAAAACCCTGATCGGACGTATAAACAATGAATGTGTTGTCGAGGATCCCTTTCTTTTCCAGATAATCCAACAGACGTCCTACCTGTTCATCCACGCTTCGGATTGTTCTGCAGTAATCTTTTATATAACGTTGGTATTTCCACTTCACCAGGTCTCTCCCAACAGGTCGATTCTTGAGAAACTGTGCATTCTGTTTTTTGTAAGCCTCATCCCAGATTGCTCTTTGTTGCTTGTTTAATTGTCCGATGGCGCCTGGCCAGCTCTCCTGAATATAGGGCAACGTAGGTTCCCCCGCCAGCTCTTCTACCTTGAAATCAAAAGCATAGCCCAGATGCCTGGCGATGGTCAGCTCCTGCGTCTGCATCTGAGTGCCCCGTGTGGCATAATCATCGAACAATGTAGCCGGTTCCGGAAAATCGATGTCGTTAAACAGATCCAAATTAGCCAGATCGGGCATCCAGTTGCGATGAGGAGCCTTGTGATTGAGCAGCATAAAAAAGGGTTCCCGCTCATCAGTCACCTGATCCAGCCATGCAAGGGCATGATCGGTAATCAATGTGGTTACATAACCCTCCTCTGGGAGATATTTCCCCTGTGTATCGGGACGCCGGAATTTGGGATTGTAATATTCTCCCTGATCAAAGAGAATATCATAATAATCGAATCCCTTCGGTTCGGCATTCAGATGCCATTTCCCGAAAACAGATGTAGTGTATCCGTTATGCTGCAGAAGTTCCGGGAACCACGTTTTCTGATCATCCAGACAACATCCCAACCGGGTCTGACCGTGCTGGTGACTGTATAACCCAGTGAGAAGTGTGGCCCTGCTGGGCGAGGAAATGGAATTTTCCACAAAAGATTCCCTGAAAACCATCCCCCGTTTTGCCAGGCGGTCGATATTGGGTGTGGGCGCCAATTTCGAGATCGGATGATCATATGCGCTGATTGCCTGGAAAGCGTGATCATCCACAAAGATACACACGATATTGGGTGGTTCTGCGGCTGCCAGCCGGCCTTGAACAGACAGGGCCGACAATGCAAAAAGAGGAACGGAGAGGTTCCATTTGGTGGATGTTTGTTTTATACTCATTTTCAATTTTTTATTTGCAGATTGGGTTGACCGGAAAGCTCCAGTTTTAATTTTCCACCGTTGACCACGCTGTGGAAAGGAATCATGATGGAGTGCTGTTTTTTATTGTTCCAGGAAACCGACTGGATATAGAAATCATCATCTTTTTTTTTCCTTGTCTCGATTACGAACTTTTTACCCGGATAGTAGTCCCTGTTCAACTGAATGATTACCCGGTCAAATAAGGGTGAACCAATCTGGAAATGGGGATCGATCTCAGTCAATCCCTTCACATCGAACAGACCCAGCGAAGACATAACATACCATGCTCCCAGCTGTCCCTGATCTTCGTCCTGACCATATCCGTAGCCATGAATACCTTCCACTCCGTAAAACTCATGCAAGATGGCCTGCACCCATTTCTGGGAGAGATAGGGCTTACCCGAAAAATTAAAAAGCCATGATATATGGAGATTGGGCTGATTACCATGATTATACACTGATGTTAAACCAGAAAAAGCGTCCACTTCCTTGCCTCCGCCAAAGATATTTCTCCGTGACATCAGGAATATGCTGTCGAGCCGGTTGTTGAATTTGTCTACACCCAGCAATTCCACCAGTTCATCGATATGGTGTGGTACATAAAAAGTATACTGCACGGCGTTACCTTCCTGAAATCCCCGCCAGGGTTGTAAGGCATCAAAGTCACCAATAAACTGGCCAGCTGAGTTTTTGGGTCTGATGCAAGCAGATTCTTTGTCAAATAGATTCTTCCAGTTTCCACCCAGCCGTTGCAACAACTGATAATCTTCCTTCTTGCCCAGATGACTGGCAAACTGAGACACGGCAAAACTGCTGAAGCTGTATTCCATGGTATGCGAAGCACCAAATCCGGAGCCTTCATCCGTTGTTTTCATGCTGAGGCGCTCTTCATAAGGTGAATAACCACGTTCCACAAATTGTCGGACATCCATCTTGCCTGCCCCTTCAAGGCGGTTTCTCCATTCCGTTTCGTTTTTCAAGGCAGCCTCGTAGGCAAGATCCACATCAAAATCACGGATGCCGCAGTTGTATGCCGCTGCAATGGCAAGTGCGGTAAAGTTGGTACCTACTCCCGATACATACTTGCTACAGGCAATCCCGTCCCCCAGCCATCCGGCATCCTGATAGACCAGCAGCTGGCTCTTGATCCAATCGGAGTAATATTCCGGATAGACCAGTGCCCAAAGTTGCGTCAGGTTCCAGAATCCGCCCCAGATGGCATCGGTGTTGTAGTGGTTATGAATTGGTTTTCCTTTCTCATCGCGTGCAATTTGTCCCACAGAACCGTCGTTGCGGGGATAACAGCCGTTTACATCACTGGCAAGTCCTCTTCCCAGCAGGGCGTGAAACAGTCCCGTGTAGAACTTAACTTTGTCCTGCTCCCTGCCCCCTTCTATGGCGATCCGGCTTAAATACCCGTCCCATGTATCAGTAGCTCTGTTTTTTGCTTCTGCAAAACGCATCGATTTGGCTTCCGTTTCCAAGTTCAGGCGGGCATTGGCGACAGAAGTATAGGAAAGTCCGACTTTAATTTCGATTGCCTCACCCTCTTCGGTCGTGAAGGTCATATAAAGACCTGCACCCTTTCCTTGTACACTGTGGGCGCCCGGGTGAATATCATCATGGATGAATGTACCCACCTCTGCCGGTTTTTTATTCAGTACGGCAGAAAAATACATGCGGATGTCAGCGCCTTTCTGGTAAATATTCACATACACGGGAGATGTAATCACATATCCCTCCACTCTCCCCTCGGGGGTGTAATGAACACAGGCATCTTTTACCTCGCCGCTCTCTCCCTGTTTATTTCCGATATCAAAAATCAGATTCGACTGGTCGGATGCCGGATAAACGTAGCGGTGAAATCCCACCCGCTTTGTGGCTGTCAGCTCAGCCTTCACGCCGTAGTCTTTTAAGAAGACCGAATAATAACCCGCTGTGGCATGCTCATCTTTTTTGTCGAAGCGGGAACGATATCCACCTTCGGGATTATCCAGCTTACCCGGGATGGTTTGTAGCGGTCCGACAGTAGGAGCCATGACAACACCTCCGATTTGAAATTCGTGAAAGTTGGCAAATCCTTCAATGGAGGTGTGCCTGAAATCATACCCCACAGCCTGCCATCCGCCCGGGTTGCCCAGATGTGCATCTGTAGAGGGAGCCAGCTTGGCCATGCCAAAAGGGAGTGCGGCAGGGGTATAAAAAAACCAACGGGAGTGGGCCGTGCCGATGTTTGGATCAACATAATCGATGAACGACTCCCTGTCCCCTGCCAGGACATAAGAGACCGCAAGGAACAATCCGACTATAAATATAAGTAATTTCGTTTGCATTTGGTTATTTTATTTTTCGTGTGTGTGTATGGGATTGTTGAATTCCAGTTTCAATGTAATCACTTCAAAAGGTTTCATCCACAACGATTCCCCGGAAATCTTTTTTTTGGGTACCTCTCTGTTATCACATTCAAATAGATTCACAGGTGGCCTGCCATACCATAAAAAGCGGGTATGGGCTGTTTGTCGGGAAGTATTCACCAGCCTCACCAGCAGACTGTGTCCGTCTGTGCCGGGCCGGATGGTAGACAGCGCAATCTCATGTTTCCCGGAGAGTGAGAAGAGACTCTCAACCGGCTGTGATTGAGAGGAGACGGTAGCCACCAGGGGTTGTGATATCTCCATGCCCCTTCTGCGAAAATCTCCTCTGTCCGGATGGAAGGGAATGATGGAATAACGCAGGCTGCACTCGCCGCTTTGCGAAGCTTTATAGTTTGTACGCCAGGAGTTATTCATTACCCAGGAATAAAGGACAGGCGATTGTTCTGCACTATTGCTCCAGGCCAGAAACTCTTTTGTATCACTGAGCCATTGTTCACCGGTCATTTCTCCTGTTTCAATCACAGGCGTATCCAAGGTTGTCAGAAACAGGCCATGTTTCATTCCCTCCACTGCTACGCCATTGTTGACAGTATAAAAATTTTTGTTGCTGCCTGCCAGTTGGTCTCTTTCCGGTGTAACCTCTTCAAAGGGGATATCTAATTTTAACTGGGGGTTTTCGATGTTAAAATGGAATTTAAAACGGACGTTCTCATAGTCATACACATTCTTTTTATCGATGACATTGAGCAAGTCTATCCGCTTCACGTCACGATACACCGTTATGTCGCGGGTCAGTGAGTGGCTCCCCGGAGCATCGGAAATAATCCGTAACGTAGCATATACCGGACCCTGATGAATCAACGAGATGTGGTGTACCGTATCAACACGCTCTACATTGCTCCCGTTTCTGCCTGAATAGATATATTCATTCAGACCGTCTCCTCCAACGTACTCCCAATCTTCACCGTTGACACCCAGATGTGAGATGGCGCCACTTGTCTTGTCGATTGCGATGGAAAAGAAATCACCATACAACGTATCATTTCTGTATTCCCACATCGGTTGCAGGAGCGGCTCCTCTTTCCTTTCATCAATCCTGTATACTTTTGAACCCAGGGGAGGCACATTGTAAGCAACGAAGCACCATGCGTCTTTCTCTGATTTCTGTAAATAACTGATTTTACCCGATTCATCGATCAATACTTTTGTCGACAGATCATCGGTCGATTCAAACTGAGCTACTTCGGTACGTTCCCATAACTGGGTATTAAATACGTGCACGCAATTGGCAGCAAAGCCCTTGCCATTCATCCCGTTCAGGGCAGCCAACTGAAGCTCCCGGGATATGGAGTCGGCCTGCTGGGCAAATGATCTTTTTTGTGCCCATAGGAGTTTTGTGAATTCCGACTCCGGTTGAGGACCGCTACCCGCAGCACCCCATGTGTGTTCTGAAAACAACACCGCATTTCTCCATCCTTCGTAAAACTGAGCATGCGGATAATGATCCGGATCGATTAACGACCATAGAATTTCCGATTGGTTCAACCTGTCGGAACTACGTCGGTTCATCGCCAACTCTTTCGCTGTTGATGCGGCGCCATCTTCCCAAAAGGGAGTCATATCTCCCTTGAGCGTGGGAAGCCACGCACCGTATATTTCTTCGAATGTGGAAAATAACGATTGGGTGGTACCGATCACAAACCGGGGGTATGCATATGTTTCATTCCACGAACGGATAATTTCAGACATATCTTCATCGGGTGGTCCGTTATCTCCATAGATGGTGTATCGGAAGCTGGTAATATCATACGGATATCCCTTTTCCTCCAATTCTCCCAGATACTGCCACACAGGTTCTTTGCCCGAGGAGGAAAGCTTGTCGGCAAGCCAGCTGTGGAAAAATGAGTATCCCTTGCCAGCCGACCAGAAGAGAATCTTCTCGTTTCCCGAGCCCGATTCCCAATAAAACGGAAAATCACCCCACTCGCGGTGTACGTTCCCTACCCTGCTGCCACCTACCGGAGGATAGAAAGGCACGTAATTCGGCGCCATGGATACATACTTAATTCCATTTTGGGCAAAAGAAGTGACCATGCCCCAGGACAGGCCGGCAATATCGGACATCATTGCCGATTTGATCTCAATTCCATGTTCTTTTGACAGCTGATGTGCATCATCAAAAATATGCATCATTTCTTCCTGTTTGCTCAAACCGGTGAGGATGCTTCCCAATGCTGCGTCAACACCAATCTCCCCTCTTTTGATGGCTGATATAAATTTTTGTCCCTTGGGGGTGTTCCCAAATCTCTTCATATATTCGGCAACTGGCCACATCGCCTCGCAGTTCCAGCGAAACTGAGACCCTGCCGGATAATTGCGGGTTGCTTCAGCAAGCGCAACGGCTCTTTCCAGATTGCGCCATTGCAGGTTCAATACCTCTTTGTGATCATGTGTATATCCAATATCGAGATGTGAGTGCGGCAAGAAGTAAACCGTCCATTTTCGTGCCGCAGGAATGGTCAGGTTCTTCTTTATGCCGCCCTGGGGAGAGATAAGCTCCAGGGAAAAGAGTTGATCGCTTTCCATCAAACCGGCCGGAAAGGTGGAAGTATGATCGGTTACACCACTCAGTGAAGGAGGGATCTCTTCTTCAAGGGTGTGTCCGTTGTAGGTGAGCCTGATTTTTCCGCCCGCATACAGAGGCCGGGTAAATTCGATCCGGTACTCCCTTTTTGGTCCCTTATCCGATCTTCGGTAAGCCTGCGAAGGTTTGAATACAAAATCGTTTATTTCGGGGAGCTTCGCAAGAAGATGGGTCTCCAACCGGTAAAAACGCACCTCGCTTAATCCGTAGTAGTGGATGTTTTGTTTTCGTTCAATGGCTTCTTCCGATGCTTTTCCGCTTTCGTCACGGTAATAATTTCCTTTCACAGCATCGGCGGTAATCACGAAATATTTAGCCTCTACACCCGGCAGTTTTAGCTGAAAACCGGGGGGCTCCTCTTTGCGTCCGGCCGATTCTGAGATGATAAAATAATCTTTGTCCTCATTCATCAGTGTCTTCCAGCTCTTTCCGTCGGCTGAATATTGCAGGTACACCTTTTGCAGGCCTCTGTTTGTATGGTCATTTTGATTGTGATTCCATATTTCAATATAATCGATCTTTTGGATGCTGCTGAAAGTATATTTCAGCCATGCAACACCTCTTTTTGTCTGTGCTGAAGCTTTTGTTACCGTCTCCGACGGTTGTGAGATCCACATGGTACGACCAAGTGGATGGGACTGATGACGTCTGTTATTGAATCCGCTTCCATTAATCGTTTCCTCCGCTTTAAATTCAGCATACTCACTGCTTGCCTCTACTTGTATGGCAGTTGCATCCACAGACACATACAGCGGAATTTTATCCTGCCCCGTTGCATGAAAGGCAAAGGTGAGAAGATAAGTCAGAGTCCAGAGGAAAGGTGTAATTTTCATGAAGATTCTCATCGCGGATTGCTGCTTTTCACGCCCCACTTCATATTGGGTCTTTTCCCCATCTCGAGCACCAATTCTCCTCCCTGCAACAATTCGGAGGATGGAAAAGAGAAGTCGTGAAGTTCTACACCATTGAGGATGGCACGTTGTACATATTTATTGTCTCTGGAGGCATGCTCAGCACGAATCACAAACTGCTCTCCGCGATGATAAGCTCCGCCCAGATTAATCTCTATCTTTTCATATAGCGGGCTACCAATCTCGTAGACAGGATCTACACTACATCCTCCATCGGTTTGAAACAGACCCAATGCTGCCATTACGAACCAGGCACTCATCTGTCCCTGATCTTCATCGCCCAGATAAGCATTGGCGACACCAAATCCGTAGTATTTGTCGATGATGGAGCGGATCCACTTTTGGGTGAGCCACGGTTTACCGGCCCAGTTAAACAAGAATGCAAAATGCATCGACTGCTGGTTGCCCTGTACAACGGGATAATCCCAATACTGGTCGTTGGGCGCATTGTAGCGCCAGGGTTCACTGACCTGGAATCCCCACTCTAGCCGATCGGTGAATCTTTTTTTACCGACAAGATCTATCAGGCCAGGCACATCCTGGGGTACAAAGTAGGTGAGCTGCCATGCATTTCCTTCTACATAATGATGGTTACGTCCCGACTGGAACGGATCGAAACCGGTAGTAAAATTACCCAATGTGTCGCGCAGGTGAGCATACCCGTTTTCCGGATTGATTGCATTCCTCCACCACGTGCCACGGTCAGCTAACACGCCATAGTCGGCATATTTTCCGAGCGCTTTGGCAAACTGGGCTACCGTCCAGTCGTCATACGCATATTCAAGGGTATTGGAAAAACGTCCCTTTTCCTGGGGGACATACCCATATTTCATATAGGGAACCAAATCCCGGTTGCCCGCAAATCCTCCTGCCACGTGTGTAGCCGGGGTAGTTTGCATCTTCTTTACAGCCTCGAAAGCTTTTTCAATGTCATAGTCACGAATACCCATCTGGTAAGTAGATACAATGAGCGGTATCTCATGCTCCGCAACCATGACAGGAATATACTTCATTCCGGCAGGGCCTTTAGCCAGCCAGCCATTGCTATCATACAGGGCCAACTGTGAGTTTACCCATCGCGAGGACCACTCGGGAGAAATCAGGTTCCACAGTTGATTCAGGTTCCAGAAAGTATTCCAAAATGCATCACAGCCCAGGGCTACATGATGGGGATTTGTAAACTTTTGCACCTTTTTGTCGGCCGACATCCATTCGCCATTTACGTCGCTCCATGTATTCCGACAAAATGCACGGTAGAGATTGGTATAAAAACGCACCTTCTCCATTTTGTTGTTGGAGGTAATGACAAGCCGGTTGAGCATATCATTCCATACTGTTTTCTGATTCTGTACAACCGCTTCAAAATTCCAGCCGAATGGTTCGGATATTTCCGTGCGTAAGTTTTCACCGGCATTGGCAATGCTCACCAACGAGATCCCGGTGCGTGTTTGAACCACAGGATATTTTTTTGTGTCAAACTCCACATATAATCCGGCATCCTTCAGGTTCTTCCCTTCCACAAGCGTTCCTCCGGTCACCTCATCATTCAGCCATCCGCCTACGTTTTTAATGGGGGCATCAAACTCAATTACAAAATTCACCACATACTCCTGATCGGCATCATTGCTCCATACGGTGGGGCGGGGTGAAATCTGGTGGCTGTATCCTTCGATGCGGGTGTCGCTCACTTTTTTAATATAGACCTCCAAGAGGTTATAATCATACTCGGCCTGCACATGCATGTCGATCATCACGCGCCCATCCTTGTCGTCCGGGAAAGTATATCTCTGAAAACTTGCCCTTTCGGTTGCTGTTAATTCCGCCCAGATCTTTGTGTCCGTCAAAAAGACCTTGTAATATCCCAGCGGCGCTTCCTCCGTTGTTTTGTCGATGCGGGAACGATATCCTTCATCCGGCTTAAACTGATCTCCAACCTTCGTAAATAATTTCCCATTTGTGGGCATCACCCCCAATCCCGCCATGGTCCATTCGTGGATATGGCTGAAACATCCCAATGTTTCGAAAGTGGGCTGATAGCCTGCCTGCCATCCCATATTTTGGTTGTCGGGGCTTAATTTCACCATGCTAAACGGCATCCAGGGACCGGGAGCTATCATCCAACGGGAGTGAGCCGTTCCCATTTTGGTATCTACATAATCTGCCAGAGTCTGTAGCCGCTGGCGGGAACGTATTACTGTTCCCTGCTCGACAACCTCGTTGTTGACAAGAATCTGGTATTTACTTTTCCTTGTTTTGGCCACCGCAGGCATGGGTACCTCAAACAGATATCTTGCCGTATCGAGCATTGTCTCAAACAGTGAGTTCCCATCGAGGATCACCGAGAGTGTGGGATTACCGCTTATATGCTCCACATCTACCAGTAGTGGCTGCACCATCTTGTCTGAGATTTCAAGTTCGTAGGGGGCAGGTGAGACATTCCGTATAAACAGCTGTTCATTGTTTACACCCGATTGGGTATCTCCCGGTCCCTTCAGATAGATTTGATCAAAGACCACCCATCCTCCTTCAAGCACTGACAACGTAATCGTGTTACCGCCCTTTTTCATTTGATCAGAAGAGACCGTGAATTCTAGTATCTGTTCTTTTGCGTTTGCAGTCACACCGTTCAATACCTCAGCCGACTGTCCCTTGCGTTCGAATTTCTTTTCAGCACCGTTGATGTTCATTTTTATCACAGCGCGGCTGGAATTCAGATCGACCAGATCGACCACCAGCTTCCACTCTCCTTTTGCAGGAATATGTGCCAGGTTAAACAAGATATTGATGTCATGTGTCCTCCAACCCGATGTTCCCCAGGTTCCTCCCCAGGTATCATCGGGACCGGGAAGCACATAGGGAAAATCGTGCTTTTCGTCGGAATGTCCGATCAGAAAATAACGATCTTCGTAACCAAAATCTTTTTCAAGGAATTGCTTATAACCAGCCGGTGCCAGTGCAAATTCAGCTGCTGAATTATCCTCTTTCCCGATTTCCCAAATTAGTTTGTCGGAAGAGAAGGCCAGACTTTGGGTAAAGTAGACATAACAGATTAAAATAATGATTTTATGGAGATTCATATGATTCTTGTTTTTTGATACGATGGTGGTTGATGTGGATTATATGGTGGGACCTTTGCCTTCCTGCTTGTCGAGACGATACAAGGCATACGCATAGGCGCCATAGTAGACAGCCTTGCTGGTACCCAGGGTAGACACGGTGAGACCAATTTTCTTTTGACTGTCGTAGTTGATCTTTCTGGAGCTGCCGGGAACGGAAATCATTCGGCAACTGTTTTGAAGAAATGCTTCGTGGTCGTCTCTTTCCAGCAGGTTGTATACTTTCATCTGCAAGGCCGGGAATTCTGCTCCCGCAAACGTATGGATCGTTTTCTGCATGGATCTCATCATGGCCGGTAGGATGTATTTTGAAGCTCCCGCCAGGCCACCGCCAATCACGACCATTCCATCCACAATATGCAAAGCATGCATGATTGCATCGGCAGCCATTTCTCCCAGTTCTTCAAAACTGCGGACGGCAGCTTCTCTCTGTCCGCGTCTTGTACCTTGGGCAATGTCAAAGATATCACGCGGGGTTAGAGAAGCATCCACATCACCGCCCAATTCTTCGTATACCCGTTTTATGGCCCTGATGCTCACGCTCTCTTCAGCAATCATTTCCGGATACTTTTTGTTCCGCATGATCCATACATCGCCGCCACATCCGTTATCTCCGGTTAAGAGGCTGTGATTGATCACCACGCCGGCACCAAATCCGGTACCCAGCGTAATACCCAAAAGATTTTTATATCTTTTGGGATTGTTTGCTGCTGATAGTTCTCTGTTTATGTCGGGCAACACACCGCCCAGGGCTTCACCATAAGCGAAAAGATTGCCATCGTTATTGATGTAGACAGGGATACGGAACTTCTCCTCTAAAAATGCAGCCAACGCTACCCCACCCCTGAAAGCTGGCAGGTTGGGCAGATCACCGATCACGCCGTTTTCATAATCGGCAGGACCGGGAAAAGCAAAGCTGATGGCCACCGGCTTTGTCTCCAGCTGATCCCTGACGGCCTGAAATCCATCCACAATTGAATTGAGACACAAGTCCAGATCGGCAATGATTGCCTGCCGGGCAATGGGTTGTACAATTTCCCGAAATCCCTGCATGGCAGAGAATACAAAATTTGTTCCTCCGGCATCCAGGGTTAAAACAACTCTTTTGTCACTTTTATACATAGTTTTTTTACCGTACTATATAGGATTTTTTTGCATTAAGCTCTGAAGCGTACATAGGCTTTTATTGTAATACACTCTTTTCCTTCTGATAACCCGTAAGGTTTGATGGTATATTCTCCGATTTGAGCCGGGATAATGAATGTTTCGGCATAATGTACGACAAACGGGGAAAAGGCACCAGTTGGACTCTCCACAATAATTTCCTCACCTTCAACAAGATTCAGCACATTCACACTCTCATTTGTGTGGTGGTTCACAGGGGTCGAGAAAACATGGCGACGGGTTTCAATGAATTCATTGGGATGCAGACCGGTTCGTTCTTCCTTCCATCCTGTGCCGGTATCGACCACACTGAATTGATTTCGCAGGTTTTTCTCTGTATAAGCTGTATCCCTGTTCCAGTCGATCACCTCTTTGCCTCTTTCAATGTTGATTGGGCGCGGTTTGCCATCCAGTCCCAGGCGATCCCAATCCCACAATTTAAATGTAAATAAGTTGGGAGTAGAACTTATTTCAAGTACAAGTGAGTCGGCACCCGAACAATGGACAGTACCACCGGGAATCAGATAGTGATCATGTTTCTTTGCCGGGATCTTGTTGGTATATTTATCCGCATCAAAGGTGATCGCGCCTGTCTGGGCCTCCCTCAGTTCTTCGATCATTTCATGCCGGTTTACATCTGTTTTAAGGCCTAGGTATACATGGGCCTCCTCTTTGGCATCAATCAAGTAGTAACTCTCATCTTGCGTGTAGGTCATGCCAAAATGATCTCTGATAAATTGGGTGGTGGGATGTACCTGCAAACTCAAATTACCGCCTCCCATGGTATCGAGTAGATCGAAACGAATAGGGAAATCCTTCCCGAAACGCGATTCTACCGGCTCACCCAATAGTTCCCGGCTTTTTAACAAGACAACATCCGTAGAGGGAATTTCAAATAATGTGCCGTCCACATTGAAAAGAAGGCTATTTTCCTCGGGGACACAATCGAAACACCATCCATAATTTTCATTTTCCTGATCGAGGTCGCACACGTCTTTCATCCATTGCCCACCCCAGGGTGCCGGATCGAAAAAGGGAACAACACGGAATGGCGATTGAATTGTTGTCTCCATTCCCTTCAGAAAGGTCGCGTTATCAATCATTTTTGGATTGTTCTGACTGTGGGTATCAATCCAATATTGGATGCGATGAAATAACTTGTCCTTATAACGGTCACAGATTCTCCAATCATTAAAATATCCCCTCTTATATTGCAAAGATACAGCTTCTTCTCTGTTATCGATGCCCAACGCTTTAATTTCGTGCCGGCGGAAACGTTGCTGAATTTCCCAGCGCGCCATATCAACATAGACAACCAGGGCATCATCCTGAACCACAAATGCGGCTCCTGTTCCAATGACAATGGCATGGGGAGATTCCTTCAGTTTTAGGCGCGCATCGGCAAGCTTTGTCGGATCAAAATAATCTGCTAACTGCAGGTTGGTTATATAGCCAAATAGGGTATCTTCTGTGATAAACCGGCTCGTCATGGACGTTATTTCTTCTTCCGGTTTCATTAAATCACGGGTTTGAATGATATAGGATGAGGTAATGTGGGAAAAGGCAGATATGATTTCTTCTTCATGAACACCCACATACAAATCTACCGCAATTGTTTTATTTGCATTGTTTGTTCTTTGAAGCTCCCTGATAATTGTTTGCCATCCGCTAACGATATATCCTGATATTTTTGTAGATGGAAACTTGTCGTAATTTGATTTTCTCATTTCAATTTCTAATTTGGTTATATAATGAACACGGTTTATCATCCTCGAAGGAGCGTTAAAACCGGCTCCTTCGGGGATCATTCAAACAGCACTATTTTGTTGTAATCTCTTTAATTGTTGTATAATTATATACATTGGTACTGTTTACCTGTTTGTTAATTCTGGCACCTACCCGAAGGAAATACTTTCTTGCATAATCAGGAAATGCTCTTTGAGAACCAGTTCCAATGCCTCCGGGCCATCCGGTGGTGATTGTGGAGGTCTGACCAAGTGTAGGTAGGTTGGCACCGGTAAGCTTGGTTGAGTAATTGGTACTGTAGCTGAAATCACCTACATACTGTGTTTCACTTACAAACAACCAGGCCTCGATCAATGCCTGTTGGTAGGCCGGATCGGCAGTACCTCTGGTGATTTTAACCTGAACCGAAGCCGTACCATTGGCATTCAATACAGGGTCACCCACCCATTCCACACGAAGGAAGGGTTCAACCTGATATTGTTTCTCCACGCTACCCTCAATCTCAAAGATTTCTTCTTCCAACGGAACAAACGCGCCTTCGGGCTTCACACCGTAACGGCCCTTGAAGATTTTTGTATTATTGAATGTCCCGTCCATCATGCAATACATATAATAGGGAGTAGGATTGTCGCTCCAACTATACTCCATCATCTTGAAACGCACACCGGTATTGCCGATGGCAGTTTGAAAAGGTTCTTTCGTAGCAGCATCAATAATGGTTCCTTTGAATGTTTCGGCAGGAAAATCATAATTGTCATCATCACAGGAAAAAACAGATGCTAGCAACACAACAAATAAAGTTACATATTTAATTCGTCTCATATTCATTTATTTTGTATTTGATCAAAAGCCCGGATTTTGTTTGCAATTCGGATTTTTATTAATCTCCGATGAAGGAATAGGCTGGTAATAATATCTGGTATCATATGTAAATATATACTGATAACCACCGCGAGGTTCCTGAAATTTCACCGACAGAAAGTATTTCTGGGCGTCGGTTGCATAGAATGAATTCAGTACACGAAAACGTCTGTTATTTTGTTCTTCGTGAAGAACCCTCCAGCGTTTGAGATCCCAGTAGGTCTTATTTTCAAATGCCAGCTCCTTGCGACGTTCCGTGCGAATAACTTCAAGGTTATTCAAGGCAGTTTCCGAGGAGAGTAAAGTAGCGCCGGCACGTTCCCGGATACTGTTGATGTTCGCATAGGCTACTCCACGGTAATTGGCTCCGGTATCACCAGCCTGGAAGAGTTCATATGCAGCCTCGGCCTGATTTAGCAGCACCTCGGCATAACGTAATTCTATCCAGCTTTGCGTGGAATTAAACCCGTTTGTGGCGCCGCTCTCTCTCAGATATTTGCGCAAATAGATGCCGCCCACATTACCGAAATCCCAGTTCGATACCGGCCCGTTGATGCCGGCAGCCCGCATTGTGCTTCCATTGGGGTCACCCGGATTGAGTGCAATAACGGGATTAGAACCCAGGCTGGATGCCAACTTCAGATTAGGATCCGTCAATTGGTTACAGTTTCCTACATCACCTTCATTTGCCAGCGGAGCAATGCCGTTGCTTGCATCGCCGGTCCAGATACCACGACGGATTTCTATGGTTTGTCCTCTGTAACTGTCCATTGGTAATATAACAGTGGCACGAAGACGAGGTTCTGCATTGGCAAAGGCACTCAATGGAGAATTAAAAAGCAGATATTTGTTTGCGTCAATATTTTTAAACTGTCCGTTCTCATTTTTAGCAATGCCGTCGAACATTTCAATAAAATCCATTGTGGGATTAATTTCCGAATCATTTCCTCCCGATTTCGTCTGATTGGGTTGTACCGATTGATCGAAATCATGGGTGCTATTGATCATATCATAATACTTCACGAAAATATTTTCTGGGGTCTCACTCAGAAACATATTCTTGAAATTATTATATTGGGCCACCGGATCATTCGCCTTCCAAAGCCCTTTGTAGAGAGAATATTTCTTTGCGTCTACAACCAGCGTTGCTGCATCATATGCTTCTTTAAAAAAATCTTTGGCCCGATTTGCAGGCACACCGCAGAGGCGAACCGAGGTACCGTTTTGATCCTGCACTTCACTGACTGTATTATACTTGGCAATACTTCCCGCATACAACATGGCACGCGACTTGAAAGCTGCCGCCACAAATTTGTTCACACGACCCTTGGCGGGCGAATTTTCGGGAAGATTTTCAATTGCATAATCGAGATCGGAGGAGATGAAATCCCAGATTGCCTCTTCCGAAGCCCGGAACAGATGAGTTCCTTCCATATCTACAGAAGCCGGATAATCGATGGTGGTCTCTACAAGAGGAACACCTCCGTAGCGTTTTACCAGTGCAAAATAAGTATAGGCACGTGCAAAGCGGGCTTCACCCAGATACATTTTCACACTCGACTCCGACATGGCTGATGCATAGAGCGGGACCTTTTCGAGGAGCATGTTGATGTCTCTGATTTGTGCATACCCTTCATCCCAATAAGAAAACCCCTCGTTGTCGGCTGCCTGGGTATCCCTGCCCACGGCCTCACCGGTAAGACAAGCCATCTGTTTGTACTGGGTACCGCTGTAATTAAACCCCGTGGGATAGTGATATTTAAAGTCTTCTATGGGAAGACGGCTATAGATGCGCGCCATATTACTCATCACACCTTCGCTGCTTCCATATATATCTTTCTCACCCAACAAGTTAATGGGTGGAATATCCAGATTCGTGCATGCTGAGACAAAAGCACTTATGACAAGGGTTGATATGATTGTTTTTAATTTCATAATTGGTCAGTTTAAAATTTCACGTTTATACCCATGGAGAAAGTTTTATTGATGGGATAATTGTATCCAAGGTTTGTTAAACCGGAGGAACTCGTATTGTTGGTATAGAATTCCGGATCCATATATCTTAGCCTGGTAAATGTGAGCAAGTTATAAGCACTTACGAATATTCTGATATCTTTCAGATCGATCTTTTTCAACAGATTTTCCGGTAATGAATAGCCCAATTCAACGGTCTTGAGCCGAAGGTAGGCTGCATTTTGGATGTTGAAATCGGAAGATACATTCGGTAAGGTGCCGGTATAACCATGGTGACCTGCAATCCATTCAGTGGCCGGATCGTAAGGATCGTTGGCGGGATCGGCCGGACGCCATCGATCCAAGAAATCACTGATTGCATTTGTATTGGACCACAACGGCTGATACAGGAATTCTCTGGGAATAACATACTTCTTACCGGCTCCCTGCCAAAGCATGGTCAGATCCAATCCCTTCCATTGAGCATTCAGGGTAAATCCATAATTGAACAGCGGGACTTGGCCGTTGGTAGCCAGGGGATGTACATCAAGATCACTGATCCAGCCATCACCATTCCAATCCTTGTATTCATAGTCACCGAGAATGGTACCACGTCCAACAAAGACAGGATTATGATAAATCTCATCCCAGTTCTCTATGCGACCGTTTCCGGCATAGCCCCACCAGATATTGTTATACCGCTCGTTGACACCGTTACGCCAGTTCAGGTATGAATTACCCAACTCAGCCATCTCATAATATCTCGTCCTGGTTCTTGTATAGGAAATATTTCCCTTTATCTGATATCTGAAGTCTCTGATATGGTTTAAATGACTCAGTTCAATCTCAAAACCTTTGTTCTGGTCGCTGTTGAGATTTTCCTGAGGCAGGTTGGCACCCACAATACCGGGCAGACTACCCAGGCGCGTTGTCAGCAACCCCGTGCGGTCTCTTTTAAAATACTCGGCAGTGATTCCCAGGAGACCTTCCCAGGCAATTGCATCGACACCGATATTGAATGTTTTTGATTTGTACCAGGTAATGGCCGTATTGGCAATTCCGGTATTGCTGGAAGAAGATATAAAGGAATCTCCGAAGATGTATCCCGCAGGTAAGCCGGTGCGGTTACCCGATGAGGGATACTGGTAACCACTCACAAACTGATAAGAGAGCGCGCTGTCATCACCCGTAATACCATAAGAAGCGCGTAGTTTCAGGTTATCGATGAAATTGAGCGGCGAACTTTTCCAGAAATTTTCATCCGATACCCGCCATCCTCCCGAGACAGAAGGGAATAAACCCCACCTGCTGTTCGCGGGAAATTTAGAAGAACCTTCATAACGATAGGCGAATTCTGCCATGTATCTGCTTTTATAGTCATAAGATAGTCGACCCACCGAAGCGGCATTGGCATAATCATAGAGTGCTCCGCTGGAGGTACTCTGCCTGATCTCTTGATTCTCCGTGATACCGGCAAATATCTGCGGTAACGGAAGTACCAGATAACGTGAACCATTGAAATTGTCTCCTACATAATGGGAATTCTCCAACAAATTCATGACCGATACCGAATGATCCCCAAACTGCCGGTTGTAGGCGATCTGAGCCTGCCACAGATTGGCGCTTTTGCCGTAAAAGAAACGGGAGATCTTACTGTTTCCACTAGTCTGCGTATTTGCCTTATATTCTCCTCCGGTAGGCAGATACAGGGAGAAGCTCTTCGAATACTCTTTGTCATCATTCAAGGTATAATCGTAACTATACATGGTTTTTAGTGAAAGACCTTTCACAAAGGGTACCTCATACGTAAGGCTGATATTCGACTGAAACCATTTACTCTTATAGCTGTTTTCACCAACAAGATCTTTGTCCATCATGGCGACAGGATTGAGGATCACATTCCAGTCCATCATTCCGTATTGTTGTGCTTCCTGATCATAGTAAACCTGATCCATTGGATGATGCAACCACATGGCCCTGACAATATCATTTGATCCGTAGGGAGAAGACTGACGTTCGTCCAGCAAACCCGACAAGTTGACATCAAACTGCATATGATCAGCTACTTTTGCAGAGATATTGCTACGGAGTGTGTATTTCTCGTAATTGATAGCGTCTGTCTTTAAAAAACTGCCCTGATCCTGATATCCGATGCTGGCAAAATAAGTTACCGTTTCATTTCCGCCGGAAGCGCTTAAGGTGTGCTGCGTGGCCGGAGCACTTGATCGCATCACCTTCTCCTTCCAATTGGTAGAGACATTGGTTCCGTTGCGATACGATTCTATCTCTTCTGCAGTATACCTGGGTACGATGCTGCTGTTGTCCACATTGTGCTTCTGTGTCTCGTTGTAGAGGGTCATCCAGTCTGCTGCACCCACCAGATCAGGATAATTTGACGGCCTCTGCCAGGTGATATTGCCGGTATAGTTGATACTGGGTTGACCTGTTTTTGATCCTTTCTTCGTGGTGATTATGATCACACCGTTTGCCGCACGGGATCCATATACGGCCCCTGTGGCATCTTTGATAACGGAAATACTCTCAATATCTTCCGGATCAAGACGAGCCATGTTGTTTCTGGGAACACCGTCGATTACCACGAGCGGTGCGCCAAACCCACGAATATCCATGGTTGTATTAAAACGTCCCGGCTCACTCGAGTTCTGCAATACCCGCAGACCGGCAATTTTACCGGTAAGCATATTTTGCAGGTTCTCATTCTTGGTGGTGATGATCTCGTCGTTTTTTACAGAAGAGATGGCACCTGTCAGGTTAATTTTCTTTTGAACACCATACCCAACGACAACCACTTCGTCAATGAGGGTATTGTCCTCTTGTAATACAATCTCGTAATTTCTTTTGTCACCCCTAACCTGAATTTCTTGTTCCCGATATCCCACATAAGTGATCTTTAAGGTTGAGGGTGAAGTTACTGTTAGTTCAAAAAGTCCGTCAATGTCAGATATCGTTCCTTTTTGTGTTTTTACATCAATGATCGTGGCTCCAATAACCGGACTTCCGGTATTATCCTTTATTGTTCCTGAAATGGTAGACAGTGCTTCTTGTGCGTAAACACCGGGAACCGATAGAAGAAACATGGTAAGTATAAAACAAAATAGATTTATTAAATTAGTCCAAATTTTCATATTAAATGGTTTAAAATTTAACTTTAAGTTTAGATAGATTTGCATTGAGATAAAAAAATTGTTACTTGTAATACTCCATAGGCTTTTTTCTTTTTTGAATGTGAATAATTTTTTCTATTTTTGATCTGAAAATAATAATCAATAATGTATAGACATAAATAAATAAAAAGTATAAGATAGAAAAGCAGCAATTACCAATCTTCCATTTGTTTATCAAAACATTACAGCAACAAGGAAACAGTTATCAAACAGAATTAAGAAAATTCATCTTGTATAGTTTGTATGAACATACATAAGATTGTGCAAATGTATATATAATGTAAAATAACTCCAAATTATTTTGACTCTTTTTTTATATTTATTTTGATATTTATTTTATAAGTCTAATTTTGACAACAATATATTATCAATCATGCAGATAGATCACAGCAGTCGCAGCCCTCTCCACGTACAGGCTGAGAATATTTTAAGAAAACTGATCGAATCGGAGGAGTACAAGAATGGCAAACTGCTCCCCAACGAAGTGACTTTGTCTGAACAATTGGGAATTTCACGAAATACTCTCAGACAGGCCATCAATAAATTGGTGTTCGAAGGCCTGTTACAGCGAAAAAAGGGCGTAGGAACCAAGGTAGTTAAGAAAGGTATCAGGGGAGGGGTAAAAAACTGGATGAGTTTTTCACAAGAAATGAAAACGCTGGGTATTGAGATAAGGAACTTTGAATTACACCTCAGCCTGAAGCAACCAACAGGCGAAATCAGTGATTTTTTTGAAATTCCATCCGGGTCAGAAGCAAGATCTCTCGTATTGGAAAGGGTACGGGGAAAGAAGGAATATCCCTTTGTTTATTTTATTTCATATTTTAATCCGAATCTGCCACTCACAGGAGAAGAAAACTTTATTCAACCCTTATATGAAATGTTAGAAAATGAGTATCATATCATTGTAAAGACGAGCAAAGAGGAGATTTCTGCCCGGTTAGCGGGAGATTTTATTGGTGAAAAACTCGATATAAAATCAACAGAACCAATACTGATCAGAAAAAGGTACGTCTATGATATCGACAATCAGCCGATAGAGTACAACATCGGCTATTATCGCGCGGACAGTTTCACCTATACCATCGAAGCAGAAAGACAGTAACAAGGTGCTGCTATTTTGACCAGACAAACAGGGGCTGTCTTTCTCACGAGACAGCCCCTGTTTGTTAATTTAAGCCCGGGTCATTGAAAGTATCGCCCTGGCCGATGTCACCCGTCTGCATTCCTTTTCGGAACCAGTAAGTGCGCTGGGCGGCAGTACCATGTGTAAATGAATCGGGTACACTATAGCCCATCGACCGCTTCTGAATGGTATCGTCGCCCACGGCGGTCGTAGCACTGATGGCCGACTCCAGGTCACCGGGCTCCAGCAGGATCATGTTCATCTTCTGGGCATGATGGACCCACACGCCTGCCAGGAAATCGGCCTGCAGCTCAAGCTTTACATTCAATTTGTTCTGTTCGGTTTCACTGATGCGTCCCCGATACTGATTCACCTGATCGATGATTCCCAACAGTTTCTGCACATGATGCCCCACCTCGTGGGCTGTTACATAGGCCATGGCCAGATCACCCTTGGCGCCGAACTCCGACTTCAACTGGTGGAAAAAGTTCAGGTCGATATACATCTTTTGGTCGGCTGGACAATAAAACGGGCCGACAGCGGCAGTGGCCCCCCCACACTCCGACACCGTTTCATCGGTAAAGGTCACCAGCGTAGGTTTCACATAGCTCTGCTGCAGCTGCGTCCTGAAAATTTCACTCCACACGTCGTTGGCACTATTGAAAACGCCCAGAGTGAACACCTTCAGCTCCTCATTTTCGTTGGCCCGGGAGGGGTCGGTCACTTCCGCCGATTGACCCGGCACCACGCTGTTCACCATGTCCACAGCCTGAAAAGGATTTTGTCCCAGTAGCAGCGCAATGATAACAATTATAATAGCTCCCGCTCCGCCCACAGCGGCGTTCTTTCGACCTCTTCCCCTACCCCGCCGGTCCTCGAAATTAGCCTCACTGTCATTTCTATTGATCCACTTCATATGATTAAAGATTTATCTTCACCCTTGTTGGTCGAAAGCAGCGTCCGCTTCATGCGTCATATTTTACAATTCCCTGATCTTCACGTTCCGGAACCACACGGTATAGCCATGATCCTGTAAGCCAATGTATCCGTCGTGTGCGATTCCTTCAGTAAAGCCGGGGAAACTTTTAAACTTACTTTGCTGCACCAGATTGTCCCATTCTTTGGTCCAGAGTGTGTACTCTACCACTTTCTTCCCGTTCTGAACATGTGTTACTTTTCCATCTTTCACCCTTATCACGATGTTGTTCCATTGTCCGGCCGGATGCACGGTGGCTGGATCGGCAGCAATCATATCATAGAGCGATCCGGCCTTATGGCTGTCAATTTTATTGTCGCTGGCACGTTCATTGTCGAGTACCTGTATCTCGGGGGCAGCATAATAAATTGGTTTTCCGGGCACTTCACGCACATAGTAGAAAATACCCGAGTTAGCCTGATCACCAGCCTTCCAGTCCATCGACAGTTCAAAGTCGGCAAACGTTTTGCCTGCAAAGATAACATCACCGTTGCCACCACTTCCGAGTTTAGACGGATCTGCAGGCACCACCTTCATGGCTCCTTCTTCTATTTGCCAGTTTTTTGGCATTTCTGTTCCGTTATATTGTCTCCATCCGGAGAAATCTTTGCCGTTGAACAAGAGTACCCATCCCTCTTTTTTTTCTTTTTTTGTTAATTTGTTCGCTTCCTGTGCCTGTGTATGAGCGGAAAGTGCGACCAACAGCATCAGTGTACCAAAATAAACCAATTTTCTTTTCATTGTTATTTTTATTAGATTGTGAAAGTGCTTATTTTTCAGTTTTTTTCAGCCATTCATCCACAAGCGTTGTCTCATACCCCAATTCTCCGGCTTTTTTAAAATCGGCCCTCGCCGCCACCTTGTCAAATTGTTCAAACCGTATTCGTCCACGCAGGAAATAGAAATAGGGATTATTTTTCTGTGTATTTTCTATTACGCGCAAGTCGGCCGAGGCCCTGAATATCTGATCGGTGTTCACATAACATTCAGCACGGTTCATGAAAAAACTGGGATCAACGGGTTGTGGTTCAGACTGTATGAGGGAAGTATAAATTTTCTCGGCAGCTCCCCAGTTATCGTCCAACTTATATATCAGCGCTTTGCTTAACTGCGTATAGAGATTGTCGGGATCGATCTTTTCTGATATTTTAAAATCATCTTCAGCCTTTGTTCTGTTGTGTTGCTCGAGGTAGAGCAGACCACGTCGGTAATAAGCTTCCACATCATCCGGATAACGACGGATGAGGGCATCATAGTCTTCCATGGCCTCATCGAACCGCTGCAAGTCACACAGCAGAGAGGCTCTGTTGTGAAGTATCAGTTCAGGCATGGGGTTGTTGGCCAGGGAA
Source organism: Bacteroidetes bacterium GWC2_46_850 (assembly GCA_001768325.1). GTDB lineage: Bacteria > Bacteroidota > Bacteroidia > Bacteroidales > Dysgonomonadaceae > Proteiniphilum. Next base: position 42,234 of record MENQ01000027.1, read on the forward strand.
GCAGTGAAAGAAATGTATGCATCGTCGAGTAACCCCAGCTGGCGCTGTAAAATACCCAGATTCAACAACAACACCGGGTTATTTGTGTTTGCGGGTTCCAGCGACATCGCTTTTTGCAACGATACAGCAGCACTATCTAACCGGCTTTTTTCGATAAATGCAGCCGATTGCTCCACCAGATTCTCGTAGCTTTGACCCTGCAGCAGCGAAGCCGGAAACAGGGATATCAGAAAAAAAAATCGCAAAAATAGTTTCATACAAAACTTCGATATGCAGATATAAACAACAAATTTAATCAAAAATATTTATCTTTGCCGCTTCAGTTCAAAAAACAAAAAACAATATGTCATTCACCATTTCCGGCTCATTGGCTGACTCCCTGATAAGCCGCCTTCCGGCAGATACACAAAAAAGTTCAACTGCAGAATTAATCAAAGCAGGCCGTTTTGATGAGTTGCTCGATCAGTTTGTCACCGGCAGCATCGACTTCCTCGGGAAGCTGCTGATCGCCCTGATTATCTTTTATGTGGGAAGATGGATTATTAAACGGATTGCCGGATTATTCGGTAAGGTGTTCGACAAACGAATTGAAGACAGTGCATTGCGCAGCTTCCTCATGAATATTGTGAACATCACCCTTTTTTCCGCACTTATCATTCTGATCGTCAACATTGTAGGGATAAAAACAATTTCCATTGTCGCGCTGATCGGCTCGGTGGGACTGGCTGTGGGACTAGCCGTGAAGGACAATCTGGCCAACTTTGCTGGCGGTGTAATGTTATTATTTAACAAACCTTTTAAGGGAGGTGATTATATCGAGGCACAGAGTGTGGCCGGCACGGTGCAGTCGGTGGGTATTCTCTACACAACCCTCACCACCTTCGACAACAAGACGGTAAATATTCCAAATGGGCCCCTCTCCACAGGCAACATCGTCAATTACAGCACCCAGGCAACACGTCGCGTGGATCTGATCGTAAACGTGGATTATGGATCGAACGTGGAGCTGGTGAAACGGCTGTTGCTCGATATTGCGGAGAAGCATCCCCAGGTGTTGAATGATCCCGCCCCCTTTTCACGGATGGTGAAGATGAACGATAGTTCCATCGACTTTGTACTGAGGGTATGGACACTCGCCGCTGATTTCTGGCCGGTAACCTACGACCTGAATGAACAGGCATACGAGGCGTTGATTGTACACGGCCTGAATATCCCATTCCCGCAGATGACCGTCCACCTTGCCGGGAATCAGAACTCGGAGTTGAAATGAAAGCGGATATTTTTGAAATCCTGTTGCGCCATCATCAGAATATAGTTTGATTCAGCCAGAAAGACATCTCTGCCCTCCTTGTCGTGGGCCATATACTGGAACTTGCGCTTTTTAAAGTCGGCCAGCTGTGCCGCATCATCGCTCTCAATCCAGCATGCCTTATGGAGGTTGATCGGTTCCCAGCGGCACTGTGCACCATATTCATGCAACAGGCGATACTGAATCACCTCAAACTGAAGCTGCCCTACCGTACCGATGATTCTTCTCCCGTTAAACTGATTCACAAATAGCTGTGCTACACCTTCGTCCATCAACTGTTCTACGCCCTTCTGGAGTTGTTTCGACTTCATGGGATCAGCATTCTCAATGTATTTAAACATTTCCGGAGAGAAGCTGGGCAGCCCTTTGAAGTGAAGCTGCTCCCCCGAGGTGAGGGTGTCACCGATCTTGAAGTTGCCATTGTCGGGCAACCCCACGATATCGCCCGCATAAGCCTCATCCATGATCTCCTTCTTCTGTGCCATGAAGGCGGTGGGCGAAGAAAATTTCATCATCCGGTTGAATCGCACATGCTTGTAGTTCACATTGCGTTCAAACTTACCTGAACACACTTTCACGAATGCAATGCAGGAGCGGTGGTTGGGATCCATATTTGCATGGATCTTGAATACGAAGCCGCTGAAAGCCTCCTCATAAGGATTCACAATCCTTTCCTCGGCCTGCACCTGTCGGGGCGAGGGGGCGATCTCCACAAAGCAGTCGAGCAGTTCCTTCACGCCGAAGTTATTCAGTGCCGATCCAAAGAAGACCGGCGCCAGTTCTCCGGCAAGGTAAGCTTCCTGCTGAAAGGCCGGATAAACTTCGGTGATCAGCTCCACGTCGTCGCGCAGTTTTTTTGACAACTTGTCTCCGATATGCTTTTCCAGATCGTGCGACTCCAAATCGAGATGCACCGATTTCGTGATCACCTGCTTGCCGGGCTGATAGAGGTCGAGACTCTCCTGATACAGGTTGTAGACGCCACGAAACCGATCTCCCATGTCGATGGGCCAGCTCAGCGGGCGTACCGCAATCTGCAGTTCTTCTTCCAACTCATCGAGGATATCAAAAGGATCCTTTCCCTCGCGGTCCATCTTATTCACGAAGATCATGACCGGCGTGTTCCGCATGCGGCAGACTTCCATCAATTTGCGCGTCTGGGTCTCCACCCCTTTGGCAACGTCTACCACCACAATCACACTATCCACGGCTGTGAGCGTGCGGAACGTGTCTTCAGCAAAATCCTGGTGACCGGGGGTATCGAGGATGTTGATTTTGTGATCGCTGTATTCGAAGCCCATCACCGAGGTGGCGACGGAAATACCACGTTGCTTCTCTATCTCCATCCAGTCGGAGGTAGCTGTTTTCTTTATTTTGTTCGACTTGACGGCTCCCGCCACGTGAATGGCGCCGCCAAAGAGCAGCAATTTCTCTGTCAGTGTGGTTTTACCCGCGTCGGGGTGGCTGATGACGGCAAAGGTTCGCCGCCGTTGTATCTCTTCTTTAATCGTCATTATTTAGTTAGCTATCAGCTATCAGCGGTCAGCTTTCAGCTCTTTCAGAGAAAGCTTGTTGGTGACAGCGGTTTATTTTTTAAAGCGATCAGCAGTCAGTTTTCAGCTTAGTTTGTAAGAATTTTGTTGATGCAACGCGCCAGGGCTTCCTCCCAGGCAGGTATCTCCACGTGAAAGGAAGACGTGGCTTTGGACAAGTTCATCACGCTGTAGGCCGGCCGGCGGGCAGCGGAGGGATATTCATCCGAGGAGATGGAAATGAGTTCACAGGTGGTGATGCCGGCAAGTTTTTTAATCTTCTCGGCAAACCCGAACCAGGTGGTTTCTCCTTTGTTTGAAAAGTGATAGATGCCCGTCTTCCATTCCTGCTCTTCGGCGAACTGCAGAATATGAATCACCATCTCTGCCAGATCGGCCGCATAAGTAGGTGTACCCCGTTGATCGGCCACGATGGTCAGCTGTTCCCTTTCCTGCATCAGCCGGATCATGGTCTTCACAAAGTTTGTGCCATATTCTGAATACAACCAGGAAGTGCGCAGGATAATCCAGTCGCCTCCCGCAGCCTGCAAGGCTTCCTCGCCCGCCAGTTTTGTTTTACCATAAACCGACAACGGATGAGCAGCCGTCGTCTCCTTATAAGGAACGGCCGAAGCGCCATCGAATACAAAGTCGGTGGAGATATGAATCACTTTCACGCCATACTTCACAGCTACCTGTGCGATGTTCGCCACTGCAGTAGCATTAATGGCGGCGGCTTTCTCGCTGTCCGTTTCCGCCTTGTCCACTGCCGTATAGGCCGCACAGTTGATCAGATATTGTATCCCATGGGCGGCCACGAAAGCATCAATCTGACGGATATCGGTGATATCCACTGAGTCGGCATCTGTAAAAATGAAACGGAAGGGCAGGTTCATGCGGGCAGTCATCGCTTTGATCTCACTACCCAGCTGCCCGTTGGCACCGGTAACCAGCACATTCTTTTGTACCAGTCCGTAAAAATACTGCTGTTTGGGTGTCTCCTTTTCGGTTCCTCCCAGGGACTTGCTTAATCCTGTGAATATGGGCATAATTATTAGGCGTCAGCGATCAGGTTTCAGCTATCAGCTCTTTCGGAGCAAACTTTGAACATGATGCAGTTTGCAAGTGAGCTTTCAGCGTTTTGTTGTTAATTGATTATATTTCCGGATTCTCTTCGTCTATTGTTTTATATTTTAGCGAGAGCAGCCTCAGCAGTGCGGTGATCTGTGCGACGGCGGCCTGTGTTTCGGTAGATATCTCCCGTTGCCGGATCTTCAGGAGCATATAACCATAAAGTGCCGTAAAACAGGTTTCCAGTTCCGGCACCTGTTTGTCGGCTCCTCTTGCCCGCAGTGCCACAATATGAGGCAGCGTATTGTAGTAGAGGGCAATATATTCCGATTCCCTGGGATCTTTCAGCAGCTGCAAATGTAGATCGGTCAACTCAATGATGACGTTCCTGTTGATCTGCAGGTGTCCTTCATTCCGGAGACCTTCGGACTTCATCATCATGATAAGACCCTCATACCAGTCTCGTGCCGCATCACGTTCTTCTGTTGTCTGATAAGCAGAATTGATGATGGATTGCTGTACCTTATCTATATCCAGTTCACAGGCACGCAAGAGGTCCTCTGTCTGCCACATATAGAGCAGGTATTCGGCAATGTTGTCTCGTTTTTTTGGGGTGTTCATAAGGGTGTCGGCGGTTCGGGATGATCGTTCACCCGAAACTTTTCACTAAATTTGCCACAAAAATACAACTTTATGCGCAAGTTTCAACAAAACGACACCTCATTTCACATCATTGAGTCGGGCTCTTTCCTGGGTGATGGTGGTGTGATGTTCGGTCCGGTACCAAAAAAATACTGGTCGGCAAAGTATAAGGTGGACGAAAAAAATATGTGTGTAATGTCGCTCCGCTGCCTTTTTATTGTGAGTGGCGACCGCCGGATACTGGTCGACAATGGACTGGGAGACAAGCATGCATCGAAGTTGAAATTCTTCCAGCCTTTCGACCAGAAGGACATCCGCGATGAGATTCGGAAGATTGGTTATGAACCGGAAGAGGTGACCGATGTGATTCTCACCCATCTCCATTTCGACCATTGCGGGGGCAGTACCGTTCTCAACGATGCCCAAAAGGCAATCCCTGCATATCCTAATGCTACCTATCATCTGAGCCTGAAGCAGTGGCAGAATTATCGCAACCCGTCACTCTTTGAGCAGGGATCATTCTATCCCGAGAATATTGAACCGATCTATGATGCAGGACAGTTGCAGTTTGTGATGGAAGATATGCAACTCAATGATCAGGTGCGACTTGAGCTGTATGATGGCCACACACCCGGCCAGATCGTGGTACTGTTCGAAACCGAAGCGGGGAATTATGCCTTTCCGGGCGATGTGGTACCCACCTCGCTGAACTTGGCACTCAGCTGGCTCTCGGCGTACGACAACAGCGTGGCGGTGGCCATGGAGGAAAAAAAACGGTTTATGGACAAGGCCAAAGCGGATAAGCGCACACTGATCTTTTATCACGACGCCTACACCACTTCGGCCCAATTATAGTTACTGACATTATAGATTCTCTCTATTTCTTTTTTGTAATGATGATGACACCTTCTTTCCCTTCTTCACCATATAGATCTACTCCACTTTTGCCTTTCAATACAGAAATGGATTCAATTTCTTGGGGATCGATGGTACTTATTTGAAAATCCTTTGTCATTTTCTTTTCATCTACAATAATTAAGGGTTGATTTTCGCTTGAGTAGGGTTGATTTCCGCTTGAGTGACGCATCCTCAGAGATGATCTTTCATTTATCGCATCGATCAAGACTTTCGCACCTCCGCTTGCAGTATCCGTTAATATTATCTCAGGTACCTCCCCGGCTACACCGTTCTTTTTTGTCTTGATGACAACCACCCCATCATGACCCTCTTCCCCATACACTTCTGTGGCATATTCATCTTTTAATACTGAAATAGATTCAATCTCATCGGGTTTTAATTCGTTGTATGCTTCTGTCGTTACTTTCTGCCCATCCACAATCACCAACGGATTATCTTTCAAGGATGCACCCACTATCTGAAGCTGTACCTTTCCCGAATCGACCGGCAAAGTGACATCTTTCGAATCTTCCACCACTGTTGCATTGAGTGTAGGTACAGAAAGTACGGTCATGCCCAGGAATAGCCCAGGAAGCACCAACGTGTAAATCCATCTCATTTGTCTGTGTGTTTTGCTTTTCTTCATCATTTTGATTCTTTTGTGCAGATCGCGCTGACGGAAATTATTTGCCAGGCCAAATTTAAATTCGCCCGCGCTTTTGCGGATTAATAATAATTGATATTGTTTGGTATCGACTCCCTGACTAAGGACCTGTTTGTCGGCCTGATATTCATGGAGCGACTGCATCTCCCCTCGCAATAGCCATGAGAGAGGGTTGAACCAGAAAACAGCAGTAAAAAAATCGAATAGGATCATGTCGAACGAATGATGCAATTGTATGTGCGCTTTTTCGTGCCGAATGATTGCTTCGTGGCTGTCCGGCAAATCTGCACGCGTAATCACCACGTAGCGCATCCAACTGAAGGGAGAGACTGGCTTATCGGTGACACACAATATAGTGTGATCCGCCAGCGTTTGTTTTTCCGATCTGCGGATGATGGCAACAATCTGACCCAAACCAATCATGTAGCGTACTACCGTAAAAAGAAATCCAGTTACGAACAATAGAAACAGGATCTCTACCCATGGCAATTCAAAAGTTGACTGATCGCCGACCCATGACATATCGGAAAGGACGGCGTAGTTCAAGGGAGAGATGCTGTTTTCCGCATTAGACACCTGCAGGGGAAGAAGATTGTAACGAAAGAGAGGCAGCACAGATATCATCAACGTCATCAAGAGCAACGAGAAACGATTGATCGCATGAAAGGTGTAATGAACAAAGAAAAACCGGTATAAGCCGTAGAACAGAACTGTCAATACCGATGCACGCAACAGGTAATAAAGAAAAGGTTCCATAATGATTATTTTTTGTTGTTCGTTTTTTCCACCTCTTCCAACAACTTCCGGATCTCTTCCACGGTGATATCCTCCTCTTTTATCAAGGAAGAAACCACATGCAGGTAAGAATTATCAAAATACTTCTTCACCACATTCTTCAGATTGCCGTTCCGGTATTGGTCTTCCGTAATAACCGGATAATACCGGTAAGTAGTACCCAATACCTCGTGCGACAAATAACCCTTCTCTTCCAGAGATCGCACATACGTTGAGAGGGTATTGAAATGCGGCTTGGGATCAGGGTATCTCTCCACCAGCTGTTTCACAAACAAAGCTCCTTCCTCCCAGAACAGGTTCATCACCTCCTCTTCTTTAAATGTCAACTCTTTTATAATATGCATTTTATTTGTTTTAAAATTGTTTTATTCAGCAGTCCGAATTATAAATATCATTGCGTTTCAAGATGAATTGCAATCACGCCACAAATATAACTAAAACTTTTCGTTTCAAAACTAAAGATTTTCGTTAAATAAACTATCTTCTTTCGTTAAATATTTTTTATGCGTTTTTACCACGTCATCTTTCGTACAGGCAACCATAGTGAAAACTTGAAAAAATTATCATTAACTTTGGGCTATAAAATTCAGATTTTTATGAAACGCAAACCATTTATCAGCTTGGTGGTATCCTTGTTATGGATTCCTACATTCGCCGGGATTACCACTTTTGAAGCAAATATACAAAATGCGGAGCAGCGCCAGCAGGCGGATAGCACGAAAAAGATATCAGCTCCACTGGCCGAAGAGGCACCTCCCGATTCTGCATTACTGAAAAAGGTGGAGGATCTCAACAAGACGGTGGCCGATTATGAACACCGGTTCGACATCCTCGAAAAGCAGATCGACGACCTGCTCTGGTTTGAGCGACTGGGCGATGTAGCCCTTTTCGACAAGGTGCGATTGACAAGCACGCCGCGCTGGAAACCAAAAGATCCTGATGACCGATTCGCAACCAACAAATTACAGTTTTACACCTATGTCTTTGTCCCAAAAAGCATCAATCCAAAGAAAAAATACCCCCTGATCGTGCTCCCTCACAGTGGTATCCATGCCAACTTCTCCACCTATTATTATCACATCGTACGTGAACTCATTGCACAGGGATATATCGTTGTCTCGGCCGAATACCGGGGCAGCACCGGCTATGGAAAAGCCACATACGAAAATATCGATTACGGGGGACGTGAAAACGACGATGTACTGACCAGCCGCGACTACATGCTTGAAAACTACAGCATGGTAGATCCGGAACGCGTTGGAGTCATTGGATGGAGCCATGGCGGCATGATCGCACTGATGCAGATACTGCAGCACGGCGATAAATACCAATGTGCATTTGCCGGGGTGCCGGTGAGCGACCTGGATAACCGGCTTGCGTCACACGAAAAAAGCTACAGCGACTATTTTACGGTACCTTATCATGTGGGAGAATCAATTGAAGAGAATCGGGAAGAATATGCCCGCCGATCACCCACACACTATGCTGAGAACCTCAACAAGCCGCTGCTGATTCACACCAACACCAACGACAACGATGTGTATGTGGAAGAGGTACAGCTGATGATCGACAGACTGAAAAAGCTGGAGAAAGATTTCGAATACAAGGTGTTTCAGGATGCTTCGGGAGGACATGGCTTTGACCGTATTGATACAAAGGAGGCGACCGATATCCGCTTCACGGTTTATCAGTTTCTGAAACGATATCTTCACCCACCCCACCCCTTTGCGTCTGCCGGCGAAATGCGCAGGGCAGCCTACGGTTTTTGAGAAAAATGATTAACTTTGCACCATCCAACACGTTGACAGAAATTATTGAACAACTGATATTCGTCATCAAATTATTACACTCATGAAGAGAGTCTTATTTATTACATTTGCATTTATGGCTTTACTGGCATGCAACAATTCATCAAAGACCGGCACGACGTCCGGCGAAAAAGGGTCAATCTTTTTTACTGAGTTCGACACCCCATACGGCACACCGCCGTTCGACCGGATTGAGTTTGCCGACTTCAAGCCGGCCTTTCTGGCGGGCATGAAGGAGCAGGCCGCCGAGATTGAGGCTATTACCGCTCAAACGGAGGCACCCACCTTCGAAAACACGATCGTTGCCCTCGACAACAGCGGCAGGTTGCTCTCACGTGTATCCCGCGTATTCTACGGACTGAAAAGTTCGGAGACAAACGATTCCATTCAGGCACTGGCCGAGGAGCTTTCTCCGCTCCTCTCGGAACACAACGACAACATCAACCTCAACGAGACACTGTTTAACCGCATCAAGACGGTACACGACGACACCACCGGGTTGAACCTGACAACCGAACAGTACCGCCTGCTGGATGATTACTACAAGAATTTTGTCCGCTCGGGTATCATGCTGGGTGAAGCAGAAAAAACGAGGCTCCGGGAAATCAACAAAGAGATGTCGGCACTTACCCTCAAGTTTGGGAACAATCTGCTGAAAGAGACAAACGGATACAAACTGGTGATCGACAACAAAGCAGATCTTGCCGGATTACCCGAAGGTGTTGTGGCTGCTGCGGCCGATGCTGCCAAGGCTGCCGGTGAAGAGGGCAAATGGGTTTTTGGTTTGCAAAAACCAAGCTGGCTCCCCTTCCTGCAGTACGCCGACAAGCGTGAACTGCGTGAAAAGCTCTACAAAGCCATGTACATGCGGGGTGATAACGACAATGAGAGTGATAACAAACAAAATATCAACGACATTGTCAACCTGCGCATAGAAAAGGCACAGATGCTGGGCTACGAGACCCATGCCGATTTTATCCTCGCGGAGAATATGGCCAAAACACCGGCAAATGTATACAAACTGTTAAACGAAGTATGGGATTATGCCCTGGCACAGTCCAAAAAAGAGGCTGCAGCTTTGCAGGCACTCATCGATGCCGAGGGAGGAAACTTCAAACTGGCTTCATGGGACTGGTGGTATTATACCGAAAAGCTGCGTCAGCAAAAGTATGCCCTCAACGAAGAAGAGCTAAAACCCTACTTCAAGATGGAGAACGTGCGTGAAGGGGTCTTCACCGTCGCCAATAAATTGTATGGACTGAACTTCAAAAAACTCGACAACATTGCCGTGTACAACCCCGAAGTGGAAGTATACGAGGTGACAGATGCCGACGGCTCCCATGTTTCAGTTTTCTATACCGACTATTTCCCACGGTCGGGCAAAAATGCAGGTGCCTGGATGAGCAGCTTCCGCGGACAACAGGTACTCGACGGCAAAAATATCCGTCCCCTGATTTATAACGTGGGTAACTTCACACGCCCCACTGAGACAACGCCCTCACTGCTGACCCTCGACGAGGTGGAAACACTCTTCCATGAGTTCGGACACGCACTGCACGGCATGCTCTCCAACGTGAACTACGCCGGCCTTTCGGGTACCAGCGTCTCACGTGATTTTGTGGAGCTTCCTTCCCAGATCATGGAGCATTGGGCCTTCCATCCGGAAGTGCTGAAACTCTACGCTACTCATTACCAGACGGGAGAAGTGATTCCTGACGAACTGATTGCGAAAATAGACGCCGCATCGAAATTCAACATGGGCTTTACCACCACCGAGTTTGTGGCAGCCGCCCTGCTCGACATGGACTATCATACGCAGCGGGAAAAGAAAGTGATTGACGTGCGCGAATTTGAGAAGCAGTCGATGGCTAAGATAGGCCTGATCGATGAAATCATTCCCCGCTACCGCAGTACCTACTTCTCACATATCTTCAGCGGCGGATATTCAGCCGGCTATTATGCTTACCTCTGGGCCGAAGTGCTGGATGCCGATGCCTTCCAGGCATTTGCAGAAAAGGGGATCTTCGACAAGGAAACCGCCAGACTCTTCCGCGACAATGTGCTGTCGAAAGGAAACACCGACGATCCGATGACACTTTACAAGAAGTTCAGGGGTGCAGAACCCAACCCGGTATATCTGCTGAAGAACAGGGGCTTCATTGAATAAAATAAACTTATCCTTATTGCCGGATTGTTTTGCAGAAAATAATCCGGCAATATTGTTCTTAAAAAGATAAAAAAAACGTATATTTGCACGCTCAAAACCAGGGGGCATGTCATGCGCCTTAAATTTTATGCAATCAAATTAATTAGTAACCTGAGAAATAGTAAATTGTAAACAAAAGTAATATTGAAATGCAAAACAAAGGATTTATTCAAGTTTTCAGTATTATCCTTACGGCTATCTGTCTGTTTTACTTATCTTTCACCGTGGTTGGAAGACAGTATAACAAGAAAGCGGATCAATACGCCAATGGAAACTTAGCCCTGAAGAATCATTATTTTGATTCGTTATCTACGGAGAAAGTGTATCTGAACTATACACTGAAACAAATTCGTGAAAAAGAGATTGGCCTGGGGCTTGACCTGAAAGGCGGTATGAACGTCGTCCTCGAAATAGACGCATCACAGGTACTTGCTTCATTGGCAAATACCGACGATCCCCTGTTTAATCAGGCGCTCAAGGAGACCATCGTACAGAACCGCAGGGGAAGCTCGTCTGACTTCATCTCCCTGTTCCAGCAAAATTACGAAAGGATAAGTCCCGACGGTAAGCTGGCAAACATATATAGCATCACGATAGGAGACAGAGTTAATCCCACTGCATCAAACAGCGAAGTAATTTCGGTATTACGTAACGAACTGAAGAGTGTAGCCGACAATTCATTCAACGTGCTTGCTACCCGTATCGACCGTTTTGGTGTTGTTGCCCCCAATATTCAACGACTGGACCGTGCCGAACGGATTCTGGTGGAACTCCCCGGTATTACCGAGCCGGAACGTGTGCGAAACCTGTTGCAGGGAAGTGCCAATCTGGAGTTCTGGAAAACCTACAACCTAAGTGAGCTGGGTGTCTACTTTAACGAAATGAATTCCAGATCAGGTGAATACGCCATGGCGAAAAGAACTGCCACTGCCGATGCAGTTGTCGATAGCGCCATGACCGAAACACCGCTTCAGGACTCCCTGGCAACGGTGTTACCGGCATCGGCCGACCTGGAAGCAACCTTGCTGCCGGAGGAAGAACAGGAGCTGGTGATCACAAAAAGTTTCGTGGAATATTTTAACGAACCTTATTTTGCCATGAGTGGAGCCTCAGGGCCCATCGTGGGAAGCGTATCCAAGCTTGATACGGCTGCGGTGAACTTCCTGCTTGAACGCTACAAAGATGTTTTCCCCGCAGATGTCAGGTTTAAATGGGGATTCAAGCCCATCGACCAGCGGGAGACCTACTTCCAGCTGTTTGCACTCAAGGGCGACGGCAGCAAACGCGGTCCTGCACTGGGTGGTGATGTAGTGACCAACGCACGTGCCGACCAGGGTCAGCAGGGTTCTGCCTGGGAAGTAACCATGGCAATGAACTCAGCCGGCGCCAGCCGCTGGGCGACCATCACCGGCGCTGAGATCGGCAAATCAATTGCCATCGTGCTCGACAACTATGTCTATTCCGCACCAACCGTGAATGGACGCATTGATGGCGGTCGCTCCTCCATCACCGGCAACTTCACTCCGCAGGAGGCGCAGGACTTGGAAAACGTACTCAAGTCGGGTAAAATGCAGGCCGGCGTGCGCATTGTACAGGAAGATGTGGTAGGTCCCTCATTGGGACAGGAAGCCATTCAGGACGGATTCATCTCCTTCATTATAGCCCTTGCGGTGCTGTTCATCTTCACCTGCATGCTATATGGATTTACCCCGGGCATGGTCATCAATGGCGCCCTCCTTTTGAACTTCTTCTTCACCCTGGGTGCTCTTGCAGCCTTCCAGGCGGTGCTCACCCTTCCCGGCATTGCGGGTATGATTCTCTCGCTTGCCATGGCAGTGGATGCGAACGTACTAATCAATGAACGTATCAAGGAAGAACTTGCGGCAGGAAAGACACTGCGCAGAGCACTCGAGGATGGATATAAGAATGCCTTCTCGGCCATCTTCGACTCCAACTTAACGACGATTATCACCGGTATCATCCTGGCCATCTTCGGGGCAGGTGCCATCAGAGGATTTGCCATCACCCTGATCATCGGTATCGCCGCATCTTTCCTCACGGCCGTATTCCTGACAAGACTGGTATATGAAAATCGTTTTGCAAAAGGAAAATGGCAACAACTTACATTCAACACCGGTTTCTCTAAAGCTATATTCAAAGAATACAGTTACAACTTTATACACAATAGCAAGAAGATATTGCTGGCCATTGCCCTCTTTGTGGTGATTAGCGTGATCTCGCTTTTTACCCTGAAGATGAATGTGGGTATCGACTTCACCGGTGGACGCAACTATATTGTCCGTTTCGACCAACCGGTTAAAACCGGAGAAGTGCAAAATGCGCTGGCGCCCATCTTTGGCGAGTCGGTACGTGTTATCACCATCGGTTCGAGTAACCAGGTGCGCATCTCAACCAACTATATGATTGATACGGAAGGTGAAAATGTGGAACAGGAACTGCGTGACCTCCTGGGACAGGGACTGGCAGATTATATTTCGCCGGGACAAACCATCGACGATCATATACAAAGCTCCCAGAAAGTCGGGCCTAGCATCGCCGAAGATATGATCCGGAATGCCTTCTTCGCATTGACGATTGCACTGATCTGTATGGGTCTTTACATTCTCTTCCGCTTCAACAACTTTGCCTTCTCTATGGGAACAGTGGCTGCACTGGCGGTAGACACATTTGCCGTGATCGGCCTTTATTCACTACTCTGGAAGGTGATGCCCTTCTCCATGGAGATTGACCAGACTTTTGTGGCGGCCATCCTTACCATTGTGGGGTACTCCATCAACGACAAGGTGGTGGTGTTTGACCGTGTGCGCGAATATACACAACTCTATCCCAAACGTGGTCTGCTGGCATTGTTTAACGACTCAATGAACGCTACGCTTGCACGTACCATCAACACCGGATTGAGTACCATCCTCGTAATCATATGCATCCTCTTCCTGGGAGGTGATGCCGTGCGAAGTTTCGTCTTCGCCATGCTCATCGGGGTGGTTGTAGGTACCATTACCAGTTTGTTCGTGGCAGCACCGGTGGCATACAAGATGATGAGCAACCAGCAAAACAAAAAGTTGACTGACACTAAAAAATAAATGATACGCATTGTGAAAAACGGGTAGCAGAATTGCTGCCCGTTTTCTTTTTTGTTGTGCCAAATATTTACTACTTTTGCATCCGCATACACACATGCCACAATAGCTCAGTTGGTAGAGTAACGCATTCGTAACGCGTGGGTCGCGAGTTCAAGTCTCGCTTGTGGCTCTTTCCTTCTAATCCTGCTAATTTATATTAAATCTCAGTTTAGGATTTCTTTTTTTGTATCTTTGCCCATAAGGCCAGCCCCAACGACCGGCCAATCAAAAACTTATTTTATGTCTGAACTGAAGGGACGTATATCCCAAATCATTGGGCCCGTGGTGGACGTTCATTTTGAGTTTTCCGATCCACAGGAGATAAAATTACCTGCCATTCACGACGCACTCTATGTAAAACGGTATGACGGACAGGAGGTTTTCCTCGAAGTACAGCAACACATTGGGGAAAATATCGTACGTACCGTTGCCATGGAGAGCACCGACGGACTAAGTCGTGGCCTCTCCGTGAAAGCGCTGGGTCGCCCCATCAGTGTGCCCGTGGGTGAACAGATAAAGGGCAGGTTGCTCAATGTGGTAGGTCGCCCCATCGATGGACTTTCGAAGCTCAGCCGCGATCAACAGTATCCAATCCACCGGAAGGCACCCCGGTTTGAAGACCTCATCACGTCCGAAGAAATCCTTTTCACCGGCATCAAGGTGATTGACCTGCTTCAGCCATATCTGAAGGGAGGAAAGATCGGACTCTTCGGCGGTGCCGGCGTAGGAAAGACAGTCATCATCATGGAGCTGATCAACAATGTTGCCAAGGGTCACAATGGATATTCCATCTTCGCCGGTGTGGGTGAACGTACCCGCGAAGGAAACGATCTGCTCCGGGAGATGATCGATTCAGGAGTCATCAGGTATGGAGAGAATTTCAAAAAAAATATGGACGCTGGCCTGTGGGATCTGAGTAACGTGGACTATGAAGAGATTAAAAAATCACAGGCAACACTGGTCTTCGGACAGATGAACGAGCCGCCCGGAGCCCGTGCGTCGGTAGCCCTTACCGGGCTGGCGGTAGCCGAATCTTTTCGCGATGAAGGAGGAGCCGGAAGCGACATCCTGTTCTTTATAGACAATATCTTCCGTTTTGTGCAGGCGGGATCTGAAGTATCGGCCCTGCTCGGTCGCATGCCCTCAGCCGTGGGCTACCAACCCACACTGGCTTCGGAGATGGGAACCCTGCAAGAGAGGATTGCCTCCACAAAATATGGTTCCATCACGTCGGTACAAGCAGTTTACGTGCCTGCCGATGACCTTACCGACCCGGCACCGGCAACAACGTTCAGCTACCTCGACGCCTCCACGGTACTCAGCCGTAAGATTGCTTCACTGGGAATCTACCCGGCGGTAGATCCTCTGGAGTCCTCCTCCCGTATTCTGGAACCACATATCGTTGGGGAGGCCCATTACAATACCGCCATGCGTGTGAAGCAAATACTACAGCGCTACAAAGAGCTGCAGGATATCATTTCCATCCTCGGCATGGAGGAGCTTTCCGATGAAGACCGGCTTACGGTAAACCGTGCACGCAAGGTACAGCGTTTCCTGTCCCAGCCGTTCTTCATGGCAGCGCAATACACCGGTCAGCCTGGCGTCATGGTTTCCATTGAAGATACTATCGATGGGTTTCAAAAAATTCTTGATGGGGAACTTGATCGTTATCCTGAAGCGGCATTTATGAATGTAGGCACCATACAACAGGCCATTGAAAAGGGCGATAATCTGTTAAAACAAACCGAAAGTGCGAAATGATACTTGAAATCGTCACACCGGAACAGACATTCTTCAGTGGAGAAGTGGATTCAGTCACCCTTCCGGGCGAGACGGGATCGTTTCAGATACTGAACAATCATGCTCCCCTCATCTCCTCACTCAAAAAAGGGATGCTTGCATTTTCAGTCGGTGGGAAGGAAAGTGAGATGGAAATAACGGATGGCTTTGTGGAGGTGAATCACAACAATGTGACGGTTCTCATCGACAAAATAAGGAATATGTGAAACCGGAGAGAGGTGGCAATAAAATAAGCAGAAGACATGACGAAAATGACCAGATTTTTTCTAATCTTTCACACGGGCATGCTGCTCGTGACAGGATTTGGCATGGGGTTCATACTCAAATGGTTTTTTCCGGAGATACAGTTGAAGAGCTATCCCCTGATCCCCATCTTCTTTTACCTGCTCGGACTTGTCTTCATCTATGTGTTCAGTCATAACTCTCCCAACCAGCCTGAGAAGATCGTGAACACCTACATGCTCATGCGCATGATCAAGATTTTTGTTTCGGCAGTGATCCTGTTCATATACTGGATTATGGACAAAGCCCATATACGGAATTTTGCCATCATCTTTGTCATTTTTTACGTCATCAACCTCATCTGGGAAACCTATATTTACCTGAGAATGGAGATGTATATTAAATATAAGGGAGATCAGAAAAAACCACCCCGGGAGCGTATAGACTGATGAGAAAAACCTGGCATATTCAGGGCCTCCTGGCCGCTATTATACTTTTACTTTTGGCTCCTCCGTTGTCTGCAGATAACAGCAGTGCATCGCCGGGAGAAGAGTTGAACGTGAAAGATTTTATTCTGGAGCACCTGGCTGATTCCTATGAATGGCATATTGTGGGCTTTGGAAAGCAAGACATCACGGTGCCTCTTCCCGTCATCCTCCACAGCAAGACTTCGGGGTGGCATTTCTACCTCTCCTCCCGTTTTCATCCGGGAGAGGATCCATACGAAGGATTCCATATCGCCACCAAAGGAAAATACAAAGGGAAAATAGTGGAGACTGAAGCATCCGGCAATGAAACAAGGCCGCTGGATCTCTCGCTCACAAAAAATGCCGCCTCGCTGCTTTTTGCCTCGCTGCTGCTTATTCTCATCATCATGGGTGTGGCACGGTCGCTAAAGCGAAACCCGCTGGAATCGAAAAAAGGTTTTACCGGAATCATGGAGATGTTTATTATGTCGATACACGACGAAGTAATAAAACCTTCCGTGGGAGACGATTACAAACGATATGCACCCTTTCTGCTGACAGTTTTCTTTTTCATTTTCACCAATAACCTGCTGGGACTGATTCCGTTATTCCCGGGAGGCGCCAACGTGACCGGAAACATCGCGGTGACGATGGTACTGGCCGTCGCCACCTTCCTTGTGGTGAATCTGAGCGGTAGCAAGGCATATTACAGGGATATCTTATGGCCCGATGTGCCCACCTGGCTAAAAGTACCAGTTCCGCTGATGCCTCTGATAGAGATCGTGGGCACACTGACAAAACCCTTTGCCCTCATGGTCCGTCTCTTTGCCAACATCATGGCAGGTCATTCCATCGTACTGGGACTCACCATACTCATCTTTATCACCGTGAGCCTGGGAAGTACCATCAACGCCTCCATGACGGTAATCTCGGTGATCTTCACCGTGTTTATCGATTTTGTGGAACTGCTCATCGCCTATATTCAGGCCTATGTGTTTACATTACTCTCGGCCGTCTTCATCGGACAGGCAAGGATAACATCACATGGCAGTAAGCCGGCAGCGCAGGAAACAAAAACCACTTTCATGAAAGATAAATTATAAAAATAATCAACAACTAAAAGACAACATCATGACATTACTTACAGTATTATTGCAGGCAGCAAGTGCAGCCGGATTAGGAACAATGGGTGCAGCGCTGGGTATTGGTCTGGCTGCCATTGGTGCAGGCTACGGCATTGGCAAGATCGGCGGTTCCGCCATGGATGGGATTGCCCGCCAGCCTGAATCGGCTCCCGATATCCGTATGAATATGATCATATCGGCAGCCCTCATTGAAGGGGTAGCATTGTTTGCCGTGGTAGTCTGTGGTTTTATTCTCTAATCTTTTTATCGTATGTCGTTACTGTCACCCGAACCCGGCCTTCTTTTCTGGATGATGCTCTCTTTTGGTATTGTACTGTTTGTACTGGCCAAATACGGTTTTCCAATCATCCTGAAAATGGTGGATACAAGACACGACTACATTGAAGAGTCGCTCCGGTCGGCACGAAAAGCGCAGGAAGAACTGGCCCGGGTAAAAGAAACGGGTGAGGCTCTGCTGGCAAATACACGCAAAGAACAGGCAATGATCCTGAAGGAGACCACCCGGAAAAACGATATCCTGATAGAACAAGCCAGGGAGGAAGCTCGTCTGGAAGCAGAAAAGATTATTGTCGCCGCACGCGATCAGATACATGCAGAGAAGGAAGAGGCCATCCGGTCGATACGCAATGAGGTGTCCCGCCTATCGGTAGACCTGGCTGAACGGATACTGCGTGAAAAACTAGTCACAAACGAAGATCAGATGGGTATGATAGACCGTCTGCTCGACGAAATTGAAATTTCTAAATCCTGAACGGCATGAACACAGGACTTATTTCCACGAGATATGCAGGCTCACTGCTCGGTTATGCCATTTCATCCGGAGAGGAGAAGGAGGTATACACGAGTATGAAGTTGCTGTCGGAGATGTTTCCTGCCTTTCCCAAACTGCGTAGTTCAATTGCCAATCCAGGGCTCACCGTCCGCGATAAGAAGGAGATCATTGTCACTGCCTGCGGTGGCACCGTTCCATCCTCGCTCAGTAAGATGATCGATCTCATCCTGAAGAACGAGCGAGAGACACTCCTTCAGTACATTGCCCTGCGATTTGTTGAGCTCTACCGGGAAAAGTTTAATATTCAGTACGGGAAGCTGATCACCGCCTTCTCAATCGACGAGACAAAGGAGCGACAGCTCATTGCACGAATTCAGAAGATAACCGGCTCTGAGCTGGAAATTGAGTCGGTCGTCGATGCCGATATCATCGGAGGGTTTGTACTGAATCTGGGTGATTACCGGTGGGACGCAAGTGTTCAGGGTGAACTCACCCGGATCAGAAGCAGATTCAAAAGTTTACAAGAATAATAGGGAAATAACAAGATAAGATGGCAGATAATTCAATCAGGGTAAGCGAAGTCTCCGAAGTGTTGCGCATGCAGCTGGAGGGAATGGATACCCACGTAAAATTCGATGAGACCGGCGTTGTGATCAGCGTAAGCGATGGCGTAGTACGCATCTTCGGGCTGCAGAACGCCGAATCGAATGAGCTGCTGGAATTCGACAATGGTCTGCAGGCCATTGTGATGAACCTGGAACAAGATAACGTGGGTGCCATTCTGCTGGGTAGCTCGAGCAGCATAAAGGAGGGCTTCCCGGTAAAAAGAACAGGACGTGTTGCCTCCCTGTTTGTGGGTGAAGGCATGCTGGGCCGTGTGATCTCCCCCATTGGTGAACCCATCGATGGCAAGGGTCCGCTTACAGGAGAACTGGTGGAGATGCCCCTGGAACGGAAAGCACCCGGCGTCATCTTCCGTCAGCCGGTGAATACGCCCTTGCAGACAGGATTAAAGGCTGTGGATGCCATGATACCCATCGGCCGGGGCCAGCGGGAACTGATTATTGGTGACCGGCAGACAGGCAAGACCAGCATCGCCATTGACACCATTCTCAGCCAGCGGGAGAATTTTGAAAAGGGAAAACCCGTCTATTGCATCTACGTCTCTATCGGACAAAAGGGATCATCCGTAGCATCCCTGGTTAAGACACTCACAGAAAACGGAGCAATGGCCTACACGACGGTTATCGCAGCCAGCGGCTCCGATTCGGCAGCCATGCGCTACATCGCTCCCTTTGCCGGTGCTGCCGCAGGCGAATATTTCCGCGACACGGGCCGACATGCACTCGTGGTGTATGATGACCTCTCCAAGCAGGCCGTGGCCTACCGTGAGGTCTCGCTCATTCTGAGACGACCCTCCGGTCGTGAAGCATATCCCGGTGACATCTTCTATCTGCATTCCAGACTGCTGGAGAGGGCTGCCAGCATCATCTCACAGGAGGAGGTGGCCATCAACATGAATGATCTTCCCGGGACACTGAAGGACAGAGTAAAGGGAGGAGGTTCACTTACTGCCCTTCCCATCATTGAAACACAGGCAGGCGATGTATCGGCTTACATCCCCACCAATGTGATATCCATCACCGATGGTCAGATATTTTTGGAAACCGATCTTTATAATAAGGGCATCCGTCCAGCCATCAATGTGGGTATTTCCGTTTCCCGAGTCGGCGGAAACGCACAGGTAAAAGCAATGAAGAAAGTGGCAGGTACCTTAAAGATTGATCAGGCACAATATCAGGAGCTTGCTGCATTTGCCAAATTTGGTGGTGACATGGATCCGGTTACAGCCATGGCCATTGATAAGGGACGTAAAAATGAAGAACTACTCGTACAGCCGGTACATAGCCCCATGCGCATAGAACATCAGATTGCCATCCTCTACTGCGGTACGCATGGACTGCTCAGGGATGTGCCCCTGGAGAAAGTTCCCGCATTTGAGAAGGAATTTCTCTCCATTCTGGATATCAGCCACCGCAGCGATGTGCTGGACCAGCTACAGCGGGGTGAAATAAATGAGGAGATCGCCACGATCATCGAAACAGTGGCGGCAGACACGGTGAGAACATTGAAAGAAGAAACAAATGGCTGAACTAAAAGAGATAAAGGGCAGACTTCAGTCGGTGCGATCCACTCAAAAGATTACATCGGCCATGATGATGGTATCCTCAGCCAAACTGCAGAAGGCCCAGCAGATCATCAAGGATCTCTACCCTTATGAACAAGAGTTGTACCACCTGTTACAGCTTTTATTGAACCAGCAGGAAGAGTTTGTATCACCCTTTGTTCGTCAAAGACCCATAGAACATGTGGCCATCGTAGTTTTTTCATCTAATTCGAGTCTGGCCGGCAGGTTCAACGACGATATCACCGATAAGTTGCAAGCTGTTGTTGCGTCATATCGCCACCTGGGAGATGAAAATGTACGCATCTACCCCATCGGTGAGAAAGTAGCAAAGGCCACAAAAGACCTGGGGCTGAGACCGCAAGGCAACTTCACCGAGTTCAGCGAGAAGCCGGCCTACAAAAATACCCGGCCCATAGCTGATGAACTGACGAATATGTTCCTCGACAAAACCGTTGACCGGGTAGAACTGATTTACCACCATTTCCAAAGTAAGGGAACTCAGGTTGTAGTGCATGAGCCATACCTTCCGGTAAACCTGAAAAGTAAAAAAGGAAACATCACCACAGACGAGTATATCATTGAGCCCGACAGCGAGTCTATCCTGAACCGGTTAATACCGAAAGTGCTCAGACTAAAACTTTATACGATTCACGTCGACTCGGTCACGTCGGAACATGCCGCACGCATGAGAGCCATGCAGATTGCCACCGACAATGCCGACAACCTGATTGAGGATCTTAAGCTGGAATACAATAAACTACGGCAGGAATCCATCACCAATGAGTTGCTCGATATCATCGGGGGATCTTTTGGCAGATCGGGTTAATCTATCAGCAAGCAAACAGACAATTCCCTACAAAATTTTATTTATTTTTTCTATGTAGTCAAGCAGTTCTTCTCTGCCCGCCCCCTTCTCCGAAGAGGTTACAAAGATGGGAGGCAGTTCTTCCCAAGTCTCTATCAGTTTATCCTTATAAACATTGATATTCATTTGCAGGCGTCCGGAACCAAGCTTATCGGCTTTGGTGAAGACAATGCCAAAGGGCACCCCGCTCTCACCCAGCCATTCCATAAACTCCAGGTCTATCTGTTGCGGCTCGTGGCGTGAATCGACCAACACAAACAGGTTGGTCATCGCCTCCCGACCCAGGATGTAATCTTCAATTAGGGTGCGAAGCTTCTCTCTCCCCTCTTTTCCCCGCCGTGCATATCCATATCCGGGCAAGTCGACCAGATACCACTCGTTGTTGATCAGAAAATGATTGATCAGCAGCGTCTTCCCGGGTGTTGAAGAAGTCATGGCCAGGCCTTTCCTATTGGTTAACATGTTAATGAGCGACGATTTACCCACATTGGAGCGACCGATAAAGGCATATTCCGGCTTCCCGTCCTGCGGACATTTGAGGAAATCGGTATTGCTGATGATGAATTCTGCAGACTTAATAATCATATGTTTGGTTGTTAACGGCGCAGCCGAATAGCCCAAAGGCCAAGTCCTGTAATTAATCCGTTCAGGAGCAGCAACTCATATCCTACCTGATATCCGAACCACTGCTTCATGCTCACCTCCGTCACAAAACACAATACAGGTGCGGCAATAGCCACCCATGGCACATATTTGTCCGTCGGTTTCACTTTGGTATAGAGTCCAAAAAAATAAAGTCCCAACAATGGCCCGTAAGTATAGGAAGCCAGCTTGTAGATGGCGTTGATGATGCTGTCGGACCCGATTGCTTCAATGAGCAGGATGATCAGCACAAAGACGGCACTGATGGCTACATGGACAATGCGGCGTGTACGAATGTCTTTCCGCTCCTCTTCTTTTGTTTGTGTGACAGCCTTCATGTGCAGAATATCCACGCAAAAGGAGGTGGTGAGCGCCGTCAGTGCCGAGTCGGCACTCGAGAAAGCAGCAGCCACGATGCCCACCACAAAAATACCCAGTACCAGCGGTCCCAGATGTTCACTGGCAATCATCGGAAGGATGTTATCGGATATCACTGGCTGTGTAATCGCGTTTTGCTCTGCGAAGATCAGCAGCAATACACCCAGACAAAGAAAAAGAAAGTTGATGGGTGCAAAGGCAAACCCGTAGGATACCACGTTCTTTTGTGCATCTTTCAGGGTGCGTATGGTGAGGTTTTTCTGCATCTGATCCTGATCCAGGCCGGTCATCACGATCGTGATAAACATACCGCTGAAGAACTGTTTAAAAAAGTTTTGCGTCGATGCCCAGTCGTCAAACACGAAGATTCGGGAGTGGGGACTCTCGCCGATGGCCTTCACCACACCTCCGAAATCGAGATTGAGTCGCTGGGCCAACTGCCACACGATGAGGATGAGTGCCGCAATGAAAAAAATGGTTTGCAGCCAGTCGGTCCAGATGATCGTCTTGATGCCGCTCTTGTAACTGTATAACCAGATAATCAGGATGATCCCGATCACGGTCACCACAAAGGGTATACCCCAGGCATCAAACACCAGCGTTTGCAGGATAAAGGCAACCAAGTAAAGTCTCGCAGCCGCGCCCACAATTTTGGAGAGCAGGAAAAACCAGGCTCCTGTCTTGTAGGATTTCGAGCCGTACCGCTGATCGAGATAACCATATATGGTGGTCAGATTCAATCGGTAGTAGAGCGGCAGCAGCACGTAGGCAATGACCAGATATCCGAAGAAAAAGCCAAACACCATCTGCATGTAAGTCATGTCGAGGTTTCTCACCATGCCCGGTACCGAAACAAAGGTCACCCCCGAGATGGAGGTCCCGATCATGGCCACTGCCACCACGTACCATTTGGAGGATTTGTTGGCACGGAAGAAAGCATCGTTGCCCGATCCTTTCCGGCTGGTGAGGTAAGAAATAAGCATCAAGGCAGCGAAGTAAACTGCAATGATAATCAGGATGAATGCCGACTGCATATATTGAGATTGGGATAATTATTAACCGGTGTGGCGTGAATCATCCGGTTTATTTTTTAACTTTCACTGCAAAAGTAATTAACAACGGTCAAAAGGGCAAATAAAAAGGGTTAAAACAAAATGAGGTTCCGGTTGTTTATCAAGATAAACAGATATCCATATTATCAGTGACATGGCAAAAGAAAAAGTGTGCCTTATTATCAATCCTGTTTCCGGTACGGAATCAAAGAAAAACATTCCCGAAGACGTAGCGGCAGCCTTCGATCAGAAGAAGGTGGATCTGATGATCCGTGTCACCGGTTACCCCGAACATGCCACTGAAATTGCCCGCAAGGCGGCCAAAAGGAAATACCGCTACGTGATTGCTGCGGGCGGTGATGGCACCGTGAACGAGGTGGCCAGAGCCCTGGTCAACACCAGCACCACGCTTGGCATTTTACCACTCGGCTCAGGCAACGGGCTTGCTCGTGATCTCGGCATCCCGATGGATGCAGAAAAAGCGCTCGGCATCATCCTCCGCGGAAATACGCGTACCATTGATTATGGGATTGCCAATGATCATATTTTTTTCTGTACCTGCGGCTTCGGCTTCGACGCCTTTGTGAGCGATCGGTTTGCTGAGGATAAAAAAAGAGGCCCCCTGGGTTATGTACGCAATGTATTGGAGAGCGTGGTCGACTTCCGGGCAGAGGAGTATGAGATCACCTCCGACGAAGGAATTATCAGGGAGAAGGCCTTTATTCTTACCTGTGCCAATGCGTCGCAATATGGGAATGATGCATTTATCGCACCCGGAGCAAGCATGGACGACGGCAAGATGAATGTCTCCATCCTGAAACCCCTGAATGCGTTGGAGATACCACAGACCACAATCCAGCTCTTTACGAAGAACATCGATAAAAACAGCAAGATGATCTCCCTGCTCACCCGCAACCTCCACATTAAACGTGCCCGTCCCGGGGTGATGCACATCGATGGCGACCCGGTGAAAACAGACACCGAGATCACCGTACGCATGATTCACAAAGGGCTGAATGTGCTGGCTCCTTCCCTCTCCGATTTGGTGGAACGAAAAAGGAAGGAAAATGAAAATGTATTCAGCGCCCTTACCCGCTGGTTCAACGAATAATTATCTTTTCTTCCAGATGGTCACCTGCAGCATCTGCTGCGCGGTGTGTCGGGAAGACTTTTTCTGAAGTCGTTTTATTTCCAGCGGATCTGCCTGCAGGCTAAAGTGAATCTCCAGTATTTTAGTGATTCCTTCGAGTGAGGTGACAGGCTCACCATCCTGTTTGAAGCCGCCCGGCCACTTATCGCGTTTCGTTTTGATAGGATTCCAGTCATAGTCGGACGCCAGCAATAACAAACCACCGTCGTTCAGCCGCGTATGTATCTGCGAGAGAAACAGTCCGGGGTCACTCAGTTCTTCCAGCAACGCGGGCACCACAATCAGGTCGTATCCAGCATAGTTGGGTTTCAGGTTCATAGCATCGGCCTGCATGAACGATATCCTTTTTTTTGCATCTGTAAGACCGAAATCATCAAGCACCACATCACGATAAAATACCAACTCACCCTCATCTTTCATGGTGTAACGCATGTATCCCTGTTCCTGCAGTTGAATAGGTATCCGTATCATGCGCGCTGTGAAGTCGAGTGCAGTCACATCCGTGAATGTGCGGGACAGCTCGAAAGCCAGTCGCCCCGTGTCGGCATTCAGATCCAGTATTCGTTTGTCGCTCTTACCCCGCAACAGGTTGTGAATGATATCAGCCAGTTGCAGGGGAAGGGTGCGTTCCTTCGTGAATGCATCTCCCCAGTGTTCTTCGCAGGAGCGTGTCACCTCTTCATCCGTTTCGTAGTCGGCATGCTGAATCTTCAATGGTGCATCGGACTGGATATAGCGAAATCCGGCATGCTGGTAAAAGTGTCTGCGAAACGCATAGCGTGAGTGAATGGTGGCCTCGTTTCCGGTCGATATCCAGGAGCCGCCTTTAATCAGATTGTGCTTCCCGTCAAAAGTGGGAGTCGAAAAATCGTCGTACATCGGGTGTACCCTGAAGCCAGGGTATCCTGTGATGGGCGTCTCGGTCCACTGCCACACGTTACCCACCACGTCGAAGAAAGGTCCCTGTGCGAACCGGTCTACCGGACAGGGCGACGTAAAATATTCCAGGTTGATGTTTCCCGGGGCCTGTTCCCAGTCGGTCACATCGCTCAGCGCTGCCTTCTGGTGCAGCCGGTACCATTCTGCCTCGGTGGGCAGCCGGTAAGTCTTTCCTGTTTTGGCACTCTTCCAGTTACAGAACGCCTTTGCCTCCAGGTAGTTTACCTCCACCGGCCAGTTCCAGGGCATCTCTATCTCTTCGGCCACCAATCGCAGGCGATATCCTTTCTCGTCTTTCCGCCAGAAGAGAGGCATGACTGCCTGCTTAAAGTTTCGCCAGTTCCATCCTTCTTCCGTCCAGTATTGCTG
Source organism: Bacteroidetes bacterium GWC2_46_850 (assembly GCA_001768325.1). Lineage (GTDB taxonomy): Bacteria > Bacteroidota > Bacteroidia > Bacteroidales > Dysgonomonadaceae > Proteiniphilum. The sequence continues at coordinate 68,290 of MENQ01000027.1, forward strand.
CGACTGATAACCCCTGTCCTCCACGAATGCCAGATATTCACCGTTGGAAGTGAGATATTTTGCTGCCACAAAGCCGGATACCTCCTCCTCATAACTGCCATATTCGTTGTCCCAGCCATATAGTGGATGATCGGAAGGTTTGCCCAGCCTGATGGTGGCACCCTCGACCGGAATCAGGGTGTTCTCCGGTGCACTACCCATATCAGGGCAACGTTTGCCAAACAGGCCCGGCCTCAACAATTCAAGTGGTAGCTGTCGGATCAGTACCGACGAGGTCTCAAGATGGATCCGTTCATGCTCGATCCCCATCATGATCATCCAGAAAGGACTGTCCCACCCGATGGGTAATTCAGGCGGTGTATTGTCTATCACCTGCAGGATGATTTTCTTTGCTTCATCGCGATAGGCACGCACCTCCGACACCGGTGGCCAGTCGTAATGATTGTTATCCAGATCATCCCAGCTCATCTCATCCACGCCAATGGCAAAGGTGGACTCGAACTTAGGATTAATCCGCCTGTCAATAATCCGGGCCAGGTAAAGCTTGTTAATAAAAAAAACGGCGGTATGACCCAGATAAAAGAGGATGATGTGGCGTAACGGATCGCCCCGGTGGTAAAAGACCTCATCCGATTTCAGCTGAGTGTATAGCAACTCATCTATGACCCAGGTTTTCAGGAAATAGTTCCGTATTTCCTGCTTTTTTTGTTCGGGTTTTCCCGAGTGCAAATCGATTGTTTTAGCAATTAAATCGTTCATGTTAAACATAATAAATTAAGTTGATAGTTGAATAGTGAAAACCACGGGGCCACATCCCATTTAGACCGGAGGGGAAATAGACAGATGTTTGTGCAAATAGATCTTCTTCATCTCAAATGATTCACCGGAGACATGTTTCTTTGTTTGCGTGATGGTCGCCACAGGGTGAAAGCCCAGTTTATTGTAGAGCAACAGGGCGGGTTTATTCTCTTCCCACACGCGGATCACTGCATCGGTATGGGTCTCTGCTGCCCGGGAAAGCAGTTCGCCGATCAGTGCCGTACCAACGCCCCGGCCACGCAGGTCGGCATGCACCATCAGCTCGGCAATGTAGAGGGTGGTATCAATCGGTAGATTGGGCATCTCAAGGGCAGGGAAATCCCCGTCGTACCGCAGCGGCAGTCCAAGCACCACACCGACAAGTCGGTCGCCTGTAAAAGCCATGACCCCCATGCCTCTTTGCACCAGCTCATTGAGTCTACTTTCTGCTTGTTGCGGATCGATATACTGCGCCTGTTCACCGGTGGTGAAGGCATGAAGATAGAGATAAAAAATCTGGGAACGAAACTTCGGATAATTGAATTCGTTCAGTGCATAGAGTCGCGTGGGATCCATCGTTTCGTTCATCACTGTTTTTAATGGATGAACAAATAAAGTAGAAGGATGTTCACCACCCTCCCACGCTTCCGCCACCACCACCCATGCCGGAGAAGCCGCCACCGAAAGAGCCGCTGCTCCAATTGCCGCCACCCGACGAGGTTTGCTGTGGCGGTGTGGCAGCATGGCTTACCGTATTGGATAGGGTGCTGTTGAGCACATGGGCAAGCATGGCGGCTCTCATATAGGATCCGGTATACCACACCGGTTGATATGGCTCGGGCTGTAGTGTTGAGGAGAGAAAATCTTTCTCGAACTTCTCACCCCACACTTTCTCCATATCAAGTGCGATGGCATAAGGAAGGAGTTGTTCAAACAGTGCGGGTGTTACTGTCGGAGGATTGAAAAACTGTAACCTCTTCTCCTCTGCCACATCAATGTACATCTTCAATCCCTCTATGGAAGAACGGTAATGAAGCTTGCGTTCCCCGGGCCGCACAATCAACCAGCCATAAACCAGATAGCTGACAATCAGCAGGGGGAGGGTCACATAGAGGGCCGTTTTGTTTGGTTGAAACCGAAACAGATCCTCTTTCACAAACCAGATCAGAATGAAAATATAGAGTATCATCATCAACCAGGGGAGTAAATGAAACTTCAGGTTCTGTCCCTCGCTCAGTACCGACCTGAATTGACGGTTCATGCTCTTGCGGTAGTCGCTCATCATATCGGCAATCGAAGCATCATACTTGCCGTCGAGCGTGATCCTGTCGCTGCCGGTAAAGAGGCTGCTCATCACAATGGACTCTTCCGGCGGAAGTGTGCTGTCACCCTCCTGCAGTTTGATAAGGGCGTAGCGCCTGTCGCGGCGCATGCCAAACAGTCCCGTCTTCTCCATCACCTCTTCAATGCGGATATATCCTTTGACCGACAGGTTTACGATGGAGGCAGTGATAAGGTCATCGAGAAAATGGCCTTTGTGAAGCATTCCCACGGCAGCCGGCGATAGTCCGTCGGGAGGAGAGAACTGGGGAATAACCACCGGCTTGGGTGGGTCAACACCATACTTGCGCCAGGTAAAAACAAAATAAAACAGCAACAGCCCCATCCACAGGATACTGATGAGAGCCAGCCCGTTGCGGTGAAACCAGGTCAGTTTGCGCGGTTGGGGAGCAGCAGGTTGTGTGACCACACCTTTGGTGAAACCAACCGAGAGAGTCAGCATCTCACCGGGCGGCAACTGAGCGGCACCCGTGAAGAGCGACCCGTCTTCTCTGCTTTCAGAGAGACAGTTGCTTTCGGTAGATCCGTAAGCTCCGGTATAGCAACGATGACTGAGTATGTCTGCTCCAGCCGGCAACCGGACGACTGCGCTGACCGAATCGATGGTTTTGTCGGATACGCCGTTCACATTCCAGCTCAACTCATCGTAATCTTCAAAGAATCCCACCTGTCCTTCTGTCTTGTACAGCAGATCGTAGGTATAATAACCGGGGTCCAGAAACTTCTCCTTTTCCCCCACATAGATGACCAGGTTGTCGTTTTCCTTCTCGGTGAAAAAGTTTACCGGATGTCCCTCCAGGAGTACCTCCTGCACATGATAGGATATTTTTATGCGGTTGTCATCCCGATCGCGGCGGCTAAGCGGCAACGCACGGGTGATTCCCCGCTTGTAGATCTCTCCGGCTGCGTAGATGCGGATCTGTTCACGCACGGTTGTGATGCCCGTCGTATCCAGACTGACGTCGGCATGAAACGAAATCATCCTCTCCTCCTGCGCCGTAAGCGACAGCACAGAGAAGATCAAAAGCAGAAGAATAGTAACGGGGCGCATCAGAATGTTACCCGGGGCACCTCTTTTTCGGCTTCATTCTCGAGCTCAAAGAAGAGAGATTTGGTGAACTGAAACATGTTGGCAACGATGTTGCTCGGGAAGGTATCGACCACGATATTCTTTTCACGCACTGCCCCATTATAGTATCTACGCGATTTTTCAATGTCGGACTCAATCACGCTCAGCTGATCCTGTAGCTGCAGGAAGTTCTGGTTGGCTTTCAGCTCGGGATACTGCTCCGCCACGGCGAGCAGCCTGATCAGTGCATTGTTGAGGTTGTTCTCGGCTGCTTCCTGCGACTTCACGTCGGTAGCCTGCATGGCGCTGGCCCGTGCTTTTGTGACGCTGTCGAATGTCTCGCGCTCATGTGTGGCATAACCCTTTACCGTCTCCACCAGATTGGGGATGAGGTCGTGTCTTTTTTTCAGCTGCACATTGATGCCGCTCCAGGCCTCCTCCACCAGGGTACGCAACCGCACCAGCCTGTTATATATAGAAACACCATAAAGAAGCACCAGCACGATCAGCGCAATCAGGATAAGTAGTGTGATTCCCATAAATTTACATTTTAATGGTTTGATATTTGTAAACACATAAATAGTTGCTAAAGGTACAATATTTTTATAATTTTACTGCATCGCCTTACAAATTTTCATTTCATCTTTTTTAACTGAACAACCCAACCCCTAAAAACGTTTGATAAAGATGGGAAAACCTTCCCTGGCAAATTAATAACACAACATAAAACAAATAAATAAAAGAACCGAACATGAAGAATTTCATTTTTCAGAACCCGACCAAGCTTGTATTCGGGAAAGGAGAGATAGCAAGACTGCCGGAACTGCTACCCGATAATGTGAACCTGATGGTCACCTTAGGAGGGGGCAGTGTCACCCGCAACGGGGTATACGACCAGGTAAAAGCAGCACTCGGCGGGCGTCGTTACATTGAATTCTGGGGCATTGAGCCCAACCCGCGCGTGGAGACGTTGCGCAGAGCCATTCAGTTGGGTAAAGAAAATCAGATTAACTACCTGCTGGCAGTGGGTGGCGGCTCGGTGCTCGACGGCACCAAGCTTATTGCGGCAGGCATTGCTGCCGATGAAGATGCGTGGGATATTGTGTTAAAGGGTGTTGCGGGAGACCAGATTCCCTTTGCATCGGTGATGACGGTGCCGGCCACCGGCTCGGAGATGAATGGCGCCGCCGTAATCACCAGGGAAGAGACGAAAGAGAAATATGGATTTGGCGGCGATTATCCCCGTTTCTCCATCCTCGATCCACAGGTAACCTACTCCCTTTCGGAGCACCAGATTGCCTGTGGCCTAGCCGATGCATACACCCATGTGCTGGAACAGTATATGACGACACCGGGACAGTCGCGCATCATGGACCGTTGGGCAGAGGGAGTAATGTTATCGATCACAGAGATTGCGCCAAAGATAAAAGACAACCCGCTGGATTATGACCTGATGGCCGACTATATGTTGGCTGCCACACTGGCGCTGAACGATTTCATCCGCATGGGCATCACCCAGGACTGGACCACGCACCAGATCGGACATGAGCTGACAGCCCTCCACGGCACGACACACGGACATTCGCTGGCCATTGTCATGCCCGGCCTGTTGCGTGTATTGAAAGATCAAAAGAAAGCCAAACTGCTGCAGTATGGTGAACGCATTTTCGGCATCACGGCTGGTTCCGATGAAGAGCGGGCAGACAAAGCCATCGAGATGACTGAATCATTCTATCGGTCGCTCGGTCTGACCACCCGTCTGTCGGAGGAAGGCATCGGGGAAGAAACCATTGAAACCATTGCCAGCCGGTTCAACGAGCGGGGTGTTGCCTTCGGTGAAAACCACAATGTGACCGGTGACGTGGCAAGGGAGATTTTGGAAAGCTGCTTGCTCTCCTCCGGGCATATTTGAAAATTCTGACGCAGTCCCATGGCGGGATGGAAAGATTTTGTAAATTTGGTTTTTAAAACCCATATAATGCAAAAAATAACCACACTGATCCTGGCAAGCCTCCTTGTTATGCAGGCTTCGGCACTGGATGACGCCCGCATGCTGCGTTATCCCGACATCAACGGCAACCTCGTCACATTTGTCTATGCCGGTGACATCTGGACGGTAGATGCCGGCGGTGGCAACGCCCAGCGGCTCACCTCTCACCCGGGCATCGAACTGTTTCCCAAGATCTCACCCGACGGAAGGTGGATCGCCTTCTCGGCAGAGTATTCCGGAAACCGGCAGATATGGGTGATGCCATCCCAGGGTGGCACGGCACGACAGCTCACTTTCTACAACTCAGTGGGTGAAATGCCACCCCGGGGCGGGTTCGACCATGTGGTGCTCGACTGGACACCCGACAGTCGGCGCATCCTCTTTCGGGCCAACCGCACCGAGTTTGGAGAACGCAATGGCCGCTACTTCACTATTGGATTAGCAGGAGGGCTCGAAGAACCGCTGCCCATCGTGAACGGCGGTTTTGCCACCTACTCCCCCGACGGCTCACAACTCTGCTTCACACCCATAGACCGCGAGTTTCGCACCTGGAAAAGATACAAGGGGGGACGTGCAACCGAATTATGGAGCTACAATCTGCAAAACAACAGCGCCCAGCAAATTACCCAATGGGCCGGATCGGACCAGTGGCCGGTGTGGCTGGGAGACCATATCTTCTACGCTTCCGACCGTGATGCACGCCTCAACATCTGGCGCTATGACACCATCACCGGCGAAAACGAGCAGATCACCCATCACACCGATTTCGATGTGATGTGGCCCTCCGGCGATAAGGGCAGACTGGTATACGAAAATGGCGGCTACCTCTACCTGCTGGAACTCTCGACCGGTAAATCGGCAAAGATCACGGTTTCTATTCATTACGACAACCCCAATTTACAATCCCACTTCAAAAATGTTACCGAATTTATCGGTAGCTACAGCCTCTCTCCCACCGGAAAAAGAGCACTCTTTGAAGCCAGGGGTGATATTTTCTCTGTTCCCACCGAAAAAGGGGAGATAAAAAACCTCACCAACACACAAGGGGTACGGGAACTCTCGCCCATCTGGTCCCCCGATGGCACACAGATTGCTTACTACTCCGATGCCACCGGCGAGTATGAACTTTACCTCCTCGAAAACAAGGAGGGTGCTCAACCGCGACAGGTTACCAGTGGCTCTGCAGCCTGGAAGTATGACCCCGAGTGGTCGCCCCGCAGCACATACCTGGTATATAGCGACCGCACCATGAAACTGAGGCTGGTAGATGCTGCCACAGGCAGACAGATAACCATCGATGAGGCTTCAGGGGAAGAGATCAGGGACTATGCCTTCTCTCCCGACGGCGACTGGGTAGCTTATAGTAAACCATCGCCCAATTACCAGTCGGCACTCTGGCTCTACCAGCTGTCGACCGGCAAAAAGCAGCAGGTCACTGATGCCACCTTCTCCGACGGCAACCCGGTATTCAGCCGCGATGGCAAATTTTTGTTCTTCCTTTCCAACCGCGACTTCAACCTCGCCTTCAGTAGTTTTGAGTTCGATTATCTCTACAACAACGCCACACGCATCTATGCCGTTCCGTTACGGAACGACGGCAGCACGCTTGCACCCTATAAGGACGATGCAGAACCCGCAGGTGGTGAAAAAAATAAAGAAGTGGATAAGGCCGATAAGAAGAACAAGAACAAAGAAAAAGAGGTTGACGAGAAGGATTCAACCCTGCCCGGCGAGGTGAAGGTGACGATCGACTTCGGCAACATCGGTAACCGCATTGAAGTGCTGCCCATGCCTGCAGGCAACTACCGCATCATGGGCGTCACGGAAGAAGGGTTGCTCTACTCAGCCGACAATAAGATCATGCGTTACAACCTCAAAGAGGAGAAGACCGAAGAAATTCTCGATGGTGCCGGCTCCGGGGTCTTGTCTGCCAACGGCAAATCTTTTATCTACCGTACTGGAAAGGAATATGCCGTGGCAAAAACAGAACCCGGACAAAAAGCCGGAAACAACAAGATCGACCTGAAAAATTTGATAATGAAGATCGACCCCCGCGCAGAGTGGAATCAAATCTATGCCGACGCTTTCCGTATTTTCCGCGACTACTTCTATGTGAACAATATGCACGGTGTGGACTGGCCCGGAATACAAAAGAATTACGGGGAGTTACTGCCCTATGTGCCAAGCCGTTTCGATCTCGACTACATCCTCAATGAGGTAGTCAGCGAAACCAATACCGGCCATGCGTATGTGGACTGGGGAGATATCAACCGGGTGGAGAGAATTGAGGGGGGACTGCTGGGCGCGGAGCTGGAAGCCGACCTAACAACAAAACGTTACCGCATCAGGAAGATCTATGCCGGCGAGAACTGGAATGAAAGCCGTCGCTCGCCGCTTACCGAAAGCGGAATTGATGTAAAAGAGGGAGACTATCTCCTGCGTATCAACGGACAGGAGCTCACCACCGCACAAAATCCCTATGAGTTGCTGGAGAATCTCGGGGATCGCCATGTGGAAGTAACAGTCAACGGTACACCCACCACAACCGGTGCAAAAAATTATATGGTAAAGACCGTCAGCAGTGAGACGGAACTCAGGTATCTCGACTGGGTACGAAGTCGCCGTGAGATGACAGAACGGCTCTCAGGTGGCCGGGTCGGATATATCCACGTACCCAACACCGCCATCGAGGGGAATCGTGAACTCTTTAAAGGGATGCTGGCCTATAACGACAAGGAGGCGCTGATCATCGACGACCGTTATAATGGCGGCGGCTTTATCCCCGACAGGATGATCGACCTGCTCAACCGGCGTACGCTGGTCTACTGGTACCGCAACGGCCTGCCACAACCAATGAAGTCGCCGGGCATTGCGCACGATGGACCCAAAGCCATGCTGATCAACGGTTATTCCTCGTCCGGAGGTGATGCCTTTCCCTACTTTTTCCGCAAAACAGGTGAAGGAAAACTGATTGGTACCCGTACCTGGGGCGGCCTGGTGGGTATTTCCGGCAACGCCCGTCTGGTGGATGGCGGTTATATCTCCGTGCCCCGTTTTGGCATCTATGATGAAGATGGACAATGGATCATTGAAGGGATCGGTGTCAATCCCGATATCGAAGTAGTGGATCGTCCCGAGGAACTGGCCAGGGGCAACGATCCCACTCTCGTAAAAGCAGTTGAGGTGTTACTGGAGGAGCTTCAAAAAAATCCACCCAGGCAAGTTACTGCCCCTACCCCTCCAAATCGCTCTCAATGGATTGAAAAAGATTTTTGAAGTAAAACAATTGTATCTAACAGGTTGTTGTAAATAAGATTGATTTCAAGTTTACTAAATAAAAGTTCTATGAACCATTTACAAATTACAGCAATCCTTATTCTTGCATTCTCTTTTCTGTCTGCCTCCTGTGATGAGCGGAAGGAGAATGCCCAACAACCTCCTGCCGAACTCCTGTCACCGGTGGAGACACAGCAACCCAATACAAATTATACCCCAGCCTTCAAGGGGCAAACACGCATTGCCGGGGTACGGACCACCACCCCCTATGCGGCAACCATCATCGCGAGCGGACTCTCCAGCCCGTGGGCTGTCACTGCCCTCCCCGACGGGCGACTGGTGATCACCGAAAAGGGGGGCACCTTGCGAATTGCCACAACCGATGGCATAGTGAGTGAAAAGATCACCGGCTTTCCCGAAGTGGACGACAGACGACAGGGCGGATTAATGGACGTAGCGCCGGCACCCGATTTTGCCTCCAGCCGGATGTTCTATTTCACCTTCGCCGAACGCACGCCACAGGGTTCACTCACCGCGGTGGGCAAGGGAAGGTTGTCTGACAATGAAACAAGCATAGAGAACTTTCAGACCATCTACCGTGCTATTCCCTATTACGACAACAGCATGCATTTTGGCAGTCGCATTGTGTTTGATAAAAAGGGCAACATCTTTGTCTCTACCGGTGAACGGTCTGACCTGGCCACCCGTCCCAACGCCCAGAAGCTAAACACAGCCCATGGCAAAGTGGTCTATATTACAACCGAAGGTAATCCGGTGGCAGGTAACCCGTTTATCAACACCGCCGATGCACTGCCCGAAATTTACAGCTACGGCCATCGCAATCCGCAGGGGCTTGACATCCATCCCATCACAGGCGAACTGTGGCTCAGCGAGATGGGTCCGCGCGGTGGGGATGAGATCAACCTCATTCAGCCTGGCAAAAACTATGGCTGGCCCACCATCACCTATGGCATTGAGTATAATGGCAACACCATTGGTGATGGCATCACCCAAAAAGAAGGAATGGAACAACCGGTTTACTACTGGGACCCAGTTCAATCGCCCAGCGGCATGGCCTTCTACAGTGGCAATGTGATCCCCGAATGGGAAAATAACCTTTTCGTCGGAGGCCTGAGTAGCCGGCATATTGCGCGACTGGTCTTCAAAGAAGGCAAGATAGTGGGTGAGGAACGCCTTTTGGAAGAAGAAGGACAACGCATCCGTGATGTGGCCGATGGAAAGGATGGAGCACTCTATGCAGTGACCGACGAAGGACGGCTATATCGGATAGCGAAAAAATAATAAAAAACCATCATGGATAAACGCGAATTTATTAGACGAAGCGTCGCCGGTGCTGTGGCCATCGGTGCAACAGGAAAAGTATCCACCGCCTTTGCCGATACAGCGGAGGTGCAAAACATATCCGTGAACAAAGGCATCAAACGGAAGTTGGGAAAAACCGGATTCGAGGTTTTTCCGGTGGTCTACGGCGGCATTGTTTCAAGCAGAGACGGACAGGCAGCCTCAGACAATTATGTTGCCTGGGCACTGGACAGGGGAATCAATTATTTTGATGTAGCTCCTTCGTATGGTGATGCGCAGGAGAAGCTTGGTATTTCACTGAAACCTTTTCGAAAAGAAAATTATCTGGCCTGTAAAACCACACAACGTTCCAGGGAAGGAGCAGAGAAGGAGTTTGAAGAATCTCTGCGGCTGTTGCACACCGATTACTTCGATCTTTACCAGTTGCACAGCCTCACTACGGCTGAAGATGTGGACAAAGCATTTGCTGCCGGTGGTGTGATGGAAATGATTGAAAAGGAAAAAAGCCGCGGTCGCATCCGCAAGGTGGGATTTTCCGCTCACTCGCAGATACAGGCATTGCGCGCCATGTCGATGTACGACTTCGACACGGTCATGTTCCCGATAAACTGGCAGATGGATATGCTGGCTCAATGGGGCTCGGGCGTTGCCAAAGATGCCAGACAAAGAGGGATGGGCGTGATTGCCTTAAAAGGGTTGGTACATCGCAAATGGCTGAATGAAGAAGAACGGAAAAGTTATCCCAAGTCGTGGGTAAAACCCATTGACGTGAGTAATCCTGCCATGGGCATTGCCGCATTGAAATATACCTTCAGAACAGGCGCAGATGTGATTGTTCCTCCGGGTGATTTCCGCAACTTTGCCTTCTGCGTGGATCACATTGAAGAGATTGTCAACAAACCCCTTACGACAAAAGAAAAAAAATTGCTTGCGCATGAATTCCTTGCCGTGAAAGAATATCCCTTCTTCAATCCACAGGCCTGATTTTTTAAAAAAACACAGCCCGGTAACTGAAGGTGAAAAACTTCAATTACCGGGCTGTTATATGGATGCTGCCCACCATTGGCGGAGTCAGGATTGCCTTAAGGGGAAATTAATCATCCACCAGATGCCAAAGCGGTCCCTGAAGCTTCCGAAATAGTCGCCCCAGAACATCTCTTCCATCGGCATCTCCACTTCACCACCTGCAGAGAGTTCATTGAAAAGCCGGTCGGCCTCTTCGCGGCTGTCAGGCATCAGACTGATGTAGTTGTTATTCCCTGACTTGAAGTGCGACTTCACATGACTCGACACGTCTGATCCCATCAGGATATCATCTCCTATTGGCAGACTCACATGCATCACCAGATTGCGATCCTCGTCGGGAATTGGCATCCCCTCCATGTTTATCTCTCCCATTTTGGAAAAATAGGAAAACTCACCACCGAAAACCGACTTGTAAAAATTGAATGCTTCTTCGCATGTACCATCAAAATTGAGGTAAGGATTTAATTTTGCCATAATTTGTAACTGATTAAGAACAATTTGTAACTGATTAAGAAATTGTAAAGAATATAAAAGCAACATGATTTTTGGGTACTCCCCTGTTAATAATTTCACTTCCTTCCGATCATTCAGCCGCTTCCTGTAGCTTTAGGATATCCAGCTTATGCATGGTCATCATCACCTCCATCACCCGGGGTGATTTTTGCAAAAGATCTTTCATTACAATGGGTGTAATCTGCCAGCTTACACCATACTTATCCCGCAGCCAGCCGCACATGCTCTCCACACCGCCGTCGGCGGTGAGCTTCTCCCAGTAATGGTCTACTTCCTGTTGCGTGTGGCACTCCACAACAAGCGACATCCCTTCGGTAAAGCCAAATGCATGCGGATAAGAGCTGTCCATGATCATCAATAGATAGTCGTTTATTTTAAATTCTGCATGTTGCACATGTCCAGCCGTCTCACCTTCGTTGCCGGTATACCTGAGAACACCTCTTTTTTCGGATCCCGGAAAAACCGATGTATAAAAATCGATCGCCTGCTCCGCTTTTCCATTCTGCTCACCCACGAACATGAGCGTAGGAACAACCTGCTGAATAATATCTTTCTCCCCGCCGGTATAAAGTTGCCACGATACACCAAAACGATCTTCTATCCAGGCATATTTGCTGCTGAAAGGATAAGAGTCGAGCGGCATCAGTTCCCTGCCTCCTTCTACCAGCTTTGTATAAATCGTTTCCACTTCTTTTTCGCGGGTCGTAAGATACATCAGTGAAAAAGAGGGGTTTGTCCGGAACATATCACCGCCGTTCAACAGCATGATACGTTGTCCGTGCATTTTCAATACATGCACCCATTGATTTTGATCCACTATTTCGGTCTCAGGAAAAACAGATGCATAGTATCCGGCCATTTCGCCTGCATTGTTGTTGCACCAGATACATGGGTATATCAATTTGTCCATAATGATATTTATTTAGAATGAATCTACATTGCAAATATAGAGCGGATGGGGTTAAAAACACTTATCCTATGGCAAGAAAACAGATTAAATCATAAAAAAGAGCCAAACTGCCCTTATCAAAAGAAAATCATCTTGTTGCGAGAAAACTCCCTTTCGAGAGTTCTTTTCGTATCCGGCTCAATGATGTGTCGGTGATACCCAGGTAGGTAGCAATCTGTTTCAGGGGTGCCTGGCGGATCACCTGCGGTTTTTCCCTGATAAGCTTCATATAGCGCTCTGCTGCTCTTTGGGTGATCATTTCCACTGAGCGTTGTTTAAATTGTGAAAGCTCTTCCGAAAACCAGGCACGCCCCCACTCGCTCAGTCCGGGAATGGTGTGAAACAATTCCTCAAATGCTTCAAAATCTATTTCCCAACAGATGCAATTGGTCAGTGCCTGAATCGATTCTTGGGAATGATTACGCTTAAACAACGACAAAACTTCGATAACCACCTCCCGTTCTGTAAAGAAGTGCGTGGTGATCTCATTGCCCTCGTAATCAACCACAAAAGAGCGCATCAGTCCACTTTGCAATATCAGATAACTACCGGGTTTCTCTCCCTTTTTCAGGTAAAAATCCCCTTTTTTGTATGCCATTTTTTTGTGTAGTGAACTGATTATAAGCAGATCGTCTTCTGTCAACAACGGGTGAGCATATACATGCTGAAGTATCTTTAGTTTTTCTATCATAAGGCTCCCTTGATGTTATTGTTTTGCGATCATGCCATTTTCAGAGTGAACGACGAATGGCTTCCACCGCCGTTGGGTATAAAAACTGATAACCTCTATCGATGATTTTTTGCGGTGAGACACGACTCCCCTCCAGTACCATGCCGGCCGCCTCACCCATAAAAAGACGCAACATGAAAGCAGGTATTTTTGGAATGAAGCAAGGACGTTTCATCTCTTTTGCTCCTGTTTTCATAAAGACGGCATTTGTGATCGATTCCGGAGAGACGGCATTAAAGACTCCTTGCATCCCCTCCTCTTCCACCGCTTTCAGGTAAATCATGCAAAGATCATCCAGCTGTATCCAGGGCATATATTGTCTGCCGCTGCCCAGGGGTGCTCCCAAGCCAAAGCGGGTAGGCAGCATCATCTTTTTAAAACCTTCGCTCTTATCGGATATAACAAACGCGGTTCGCAATACCACAGTACGCAGACCCAGCTCTTCCTGAAAGCCAGATGCCGCAGCTTCCCACTTCTTGCAGGTCCGACTCAGGAAATCATTTTTCGCAGGTTGATCCTCCTCGGTGTAAATCTTGTCGCTGGTGTGCATTCCGTAATATCCCACTGCCGAGGCCGAGATAAAAGCTTCGGGCTTTTTGGGCATCGATTTTATCGTTTCCAGTAAGAGTTTGCTTGTCTGCACACGACTCTCTACAATTTTCTGTTTTTTTCGCCGGGTCCATGTTTCATCACCCAGGTTAGATCCTGCCAGATGAATGATGACATCGGCCTGCTCCAGTGCTTCCCTGTCGATTTCATTTTTCAGATAATTCCACCGATAACGGGGAATTCCGCCATTCACATGTCGTTCCCGGCTCAACCAAATCACATGGTATCCTTTCTCCCTGAGTATTTCCGAGAGCCTTCGCCCAATCATCCCCGAGCCTCCGGTTACTAAGATCGTCTTCATTTTCACACAATTGATTTATGGCTAAACAAATAAAGACGGCGATTGTTGCCGTCTTTCGTAAAAAAAAGGAGTTACAGATCCCTATGCCAATTCCATGGGTACCTCCATCAGCAGGATCTCAGATTTCTCTATGGCTTCGAGGGTAAAACTGTCGGTATCCCAGATACCATACCCATCGCGTGCATGAAGAATCTGATCGCCCACTTTTGCTTGTCCGCTGATTACAAAAAGATAGACTCCGTTACCCTGCTTTTTCAGCTCGTAGGTCTTACCAACACCTGCTCCAAAATCAGCCAGGTGAAACCAGCTGTCCTGGTTTACCCACATGCCTGCATCTTCTTTGTGGGGCGACACGATTTGCTGAAACGCATCGGGTGTGGCATAATCAGCAATATGCATCTGTCCATAGCGGGGCTCTAAGCCCTTTTCCCGGGGAAAGACCCAGATCTGCAAGAATTTTACAGGCCGGTCGGCATTCGCGTTGAACTCACTGTGTTTCACGCCCGTACCGGCTGACATCACCTGGATGTCTCCCTTGCGGATGATTCCTCCGTTCCCCATGCTGTCGCGATGTTCCAGATCTCCCTCCAGTGGTATGGAAATGATCTCCATGTCATTGTGCGGGTGTGTACCAAATCCTTCGCCACCTTCCACGTAATCGTCGTTGATCACGCGCAACACCCCGAAGTTCATCCGGGACCCGTTGTGATAATTGGCAAAACTGAATGTATGATTGCTTTTCAGCCAGCCATGATCGGCATGCCCGCGGCTATCCGCTGCATGATAAATAGTTTTCATAACAAAGTTCCTTTCATCGATTATATCTATCATAAACAACCGATGTTCTCTTTTTGTTCATCGTCTGCTGCCGCTTGTGGCAATCATGATGTAATAGAGAAGCGTAGCGAGTGAGCTAAGCGCTGCAACCACATAAGTATACCCTGCCCAGCGGAGTGCATCTTCTGCCTGGCTGTGGTTGCTCACGTCGGTAATCCCGGCGCTGCTCAGCCATCGGAGTGCCCTGTTGGTTGCGTTTTTCTCCACCGGAAGTGTAATGAAACTGAAGAGTGTAGACAGCGCAAATATGGTAATTCCAAACCAAATCAGCATCGGGAAGGTTTCGATCATGATGATTCCCAGGAGCAACACCCACATCACCCATTTTGAAGTGGATGAAATGACGGGAACCAGGGCCGACCGCATTTTTAGCGGTGCATACCCTTTTGCGTGCTGCAACGCATGACCTGTCTCGTGGGCGGCGACGGCAGCGGCAGCCACACTGTAACTTCCATACACCGGTTCACTCAGGTTGATGGTCTTGTTGAGCGGGTTATAGTGATCGGTAAGCCGGCCTCCGACCGAGATCACCTGCACGTCATAAATCCCGTTATCGTGCAACATCTTTTCCGCTACATCCCTGCCGGTCATTCCGTTACGCAGGGGTATTTTTGAATAATTCTTAAACCTGTTCTGGAGTCTCGCCTGCACAGCCCATCCGGCCAGGGCGATCCCGATAAATATAATCCAAATGAATGCCATAAATTTTTGTTGTATATCTGTTTAACATATTCGCTGTTTCAAAAGTTCACTTTCTCATAAAAGTGAATGTCTTCCAACACGTGAATGCGCAAAAATCATACCAATGAATAACTCGTTGTTACAGAGGTTACACAATGCAACCTTTTCTCACCATTTAAATCAAAAACAAAAAGAGGATTGTAAGCATAATTCCCAAACCAGTCAATGCAAGTCCCCGTTTGCTCTTTCCTGTACCCAATTTAAACATAAAAAGGGAAGACACGGCGAGAAACAGAAGTAAGGTTCCGTAGATGGTATTAAACAATGATAAACGATTGTCTCCGGTTACTTTATGCAGGTTGACAAACTTTTTGATTAACGGCGGATAATCTTTTCGGCTAATTTTTGCCTCTCCTGTCGTGACATTGTAGCATCCTTCTTTAAAATAAATCACATCACCTTCCTTTTTTTCTACCCGAAGATTTCTTACGGCCAACTGCTTTGCCAGATCCTCTTCCGGTAAGTTTTGTTTCAAATGAAACGCCGAGGTTTGTTCCTTTTTTAAAAAATCGGTGTTCCGGTAAATGAGCAATACCCCACTCAGTACATACACCAACGTCAACCCAAGGGTTAAAAAACCAACATCCCTATGGAGCACCCGCATGATGTAATAGAGACCCTTTCCTGATTCTTTTTTTTCCATTTTTACGCGTTGTATAAAATTTCAAAGACAAATTTAAGATGAAATTTCGAAAAAAGATATTTTAAATTCATTGATTTACAATATTTTATACTCTTCAAAAGGAAATTTAAAAGAGAAAAAAGAGAGCTTGACCATCTGATTTTACAAGTATGTCTACAAAAACAGACGATTCATCGATTTTTTTCAAGATTTGGGTTTTAAGCATCATTCACATATGAGAAAAACAACACCGCACAAAGTATTCAATACAGACACTTTGTGCGGTGTGGATCAATGTCACCTCCGTTTTAACGGATAATTGTCTGTGCCCTGTCCGGACCAAGAGAAACAATGGCGATGGGTACACCCAGTTCCTCCTCGAGAAAGGTGAGGTAATTGTTGAACTCTTCCGGGAATTCGTCCTCCGACTGCATGGTTGTCATGTCGGTCTTCCAGCCAGGTAACTCTATATACTCCGGATCAATTCCTTCCGAGATATCGAAAGGCAGGTCTTCGGTTGTTTCTCCGTTGATGTTATAAGCCACACAAGCCTTGATGCTGTCGAAATTATCCAGCACGTCGCTCTTCATCATCACCAGCTTGGTCACGCCGTTTAACATGATGGTATAGCGCAGTGCCACCAGGTCGATCCAGCCGCAACGGCGCGGTCTGCCTGTGACTGAACCATATTCCTTTCCCTGATCGCGCAGCTGCTGTCCGTCGTTATCGAACAGTTCGGTAGGAAAGGGACCGCTCCCTACGCGGGTGCAATAAGCCTTGAAGATGCCGTACACCTCTCCGATTGTCTTCGGTGCGATACCCAGTCCTGTACAGGAGCCGGCACAAATGGTGTTGGAGGAGGTGACAAAAGGATAGGATCCGAAGTCGATGTCGAGCATCGATCCCTGTGCCCCTTCTGCCAGTACCTTTCCACCAGCGGCAAGATGCTTATTGATAAAATGCTCGCTCTCGATGATCTGGAAGGTTTTCATCTTCTCTATTCCCGCGAACCACTGTTTCTCTAACTCGGGCAGTACCCCCTCCCAATCAGAGGGACTCAGTTTTTCCTTGTGGCGTGCAACAGCGTTCCGGTATTTTTCCTCAAAATTGTGAAACAGATCTCCCACCCTGAGTCCGTGACGGCTCACCTTATCGGTGTAAGCCGGTCCAATTCCTCTTCCGGTAGTGCCGATCTTCGCATCGCCCATTGCCTTCTCCGAGGCAGCATCCAATAAACGGTGCGTAGGCAGAATGAGGTGGGCCTTTTTAGATATATAGAGCCTGTCGGTAAGAATGTGACCTGTGGCTTCCAGTGCTTCCACTTCCTGCTTGAATAAAGCGGGATCAATCACCACGCCGTTACCGATGATGTTGATTTTTCCTTCCTGAAATATTCCGGACGGTATCGATTTCAGGATATATTTTTCGCCTTCAAACTCCAGGGTGTGCCCGGCATTGGGTCCACCCTGAAAGCGTGCTACGATTTCATAATTGGGCGTGAGCACATCCACCACTTTTCCTTTTCCTTCGTCGCCCCACTGGAGGCCTAAGATTACATCAACTTTCATATTTCACCTGTTTGTTATCGGTTTTTTCGCTGTTGTTACGAGCAAGTCTTCTTAATTCCATCTTTTTGGCATGACTGCATTTACTGCAGGTACCATAGATATACATGCTGTAGTAATTTACCGTAAATTTTTTAATTTTTTTCAATTGAGCCTGTGTGAGCAAATCGCTGTTTTTGGTCTCCCACACTTGCCCACACGTGGTACAGATCAAATGATCATGGTTTTCATTTCCATAAGCTCTCTCATATTTCGAGACGTTGCCACCAAACTGATGTTTCACCACCAGACCACAATCAAGCAGCAATTCTATGGTATTGTAGAGGGTAGCCCTGCTCACCCGGAAGTTCACATCGATCATCGACTTATAGAGTGTATCCATGTCGAAATGTCCCTTTGTGGTATAGATGTGATCCAGTATCGCAAAACGTTCGGGTGTTTTCCGATGTTTGTGCAGCGTAAGATATGCCATAAACTCATCCCGCACCTGTTTTTTTAATTTCTGACTCCCGTCCATTGTTACAAAATTATTCCAATTTATTGATTAAACCTAACGATCCGACCTGTTTTTTCAGCTGATATGCAACTAATATAACTAACTGGTATGCACCATATTACTTGATAGTTTCAGAGTGATAAAAAAAAGCCGGCGTACTTACTTCACTCTCATTATGATAAGAATCGGAGACAGTGATATAGTAGTAAAAAGCTTTGTCGTCGTCAGGAATAATAAGTTCTAGCCGGGGTCCACGCACACCGACTGCCAGAATATTCTCCGCTTTGTTGGTAGCAAATTCTTCGGTTGTACTTCTGTATATGTTATACGTCACCCTGTCATCGTTTTTTTTCTCTTCCCAGCTAAGCTGAAACAGACCATCAGGCAGTTTTTGCGCCCTGAGGTCGTTCGGTTTGTCCGGCACGGAATCAGACAACCAGGTCATCTTCGGAAGTTTTGCCGGATGCTGGTAATATGTTTCCAGCGCATGAAGGATGCCCTTGGTATCAGACAGCACATTTTCGGCCCTGAAAAAGGCCTGACCGGCTGTATTTTTCCGGCGTGTATAATCTAGCTGATTGACGATATCCTGACGTGACCAGCCCAATTCAATCATCTGATAAGCACCCAGTCCCGGAACCACAATCCGCCCGTTCCCGTGAATTAACCAATCATCCACATAAGGATAGAAGAGCTGATCCTTGTAATACATCATTGGGTAAACAGCGTCGTGTATTCCTGTTTTCATCCATTTACCGGCATCCTGATACACCGTCTCGAAAGCGGTCCAGCCATGCCCTGAATTTCCCAATGCACGATATCTACCCAAGGGGGAGCTACTTACCTGTACCCAAGGTTTTTGCTGTTTCACCCTGTCATACGCTCTTTTCACAAAACGGGTGATGTTGTCTCTTCTCCAGTCGGCACGTGTTTTCCCTTTTCCATGAAGCCGGTACATCCCGTCGTCGGGAAACTGTCCCCTGTTATCCGGATAACGGATATAATCGAAATGGACACCGTCCACATCGTAATTGGCAACAATCTCCTCCACGATGGACAGCAGATAATCATCCGTTCTTGGATTACCGGGATCAAGGAACCATTCTCCTTTAAACTTTTTGGTGATGGAAGGATTTTTTCTGGTGACCGATGAGGCACCCAGACTTTTTACATGCTTGTCACCGCCCAACGGATAGGTGACGATCCAGGCATGACATTCCAACCCCCGCTTGTGGCATTCCTCAATAACAAATGCCAATGGATCGAATTTTGAAACGCCTCCACCCATCACGACCATGGATGACATGGGTTCTATCCGGGAATTATAAAAAACCTCACCCCGTGCCCTCACCTGGAACATTACCGTGTTAAAATTATTCTTCTTCAGATTATCCAGAATGGAGATCAATTCTCTTTTCTGTTCATTCTGACTGGTTCTGTTATGTGGCCAGTCCAGGCCATAGTTTGTAGTCAGCCAGACAGCCCTCACTTCTGTTGCCGGCAGTGCGGATGGAAAAGTCTCCGCAGAAAAACACAACAAAAGGATGAGCAAAAGAACTATTTTGTTCATTAATTATATTCGTTCTAAACTTTTGCATGCAAATATAACACAAAAATATCGGTTTCACTGTGCCGGGAGATGGGTTTTCATGGTAATATATCCCAAAGAAAAATAAAACAGCCTGAAACGATAAAACGTCCCTCTGCGCGAAGCAAAAGAACGTTTTTACAGACCTGGAGCGGAAGACGGGACTCGAACCCGCGACCCCGACCTTGGCAAGGTCGTGCTCTACCAACTGAGCTACTTCCGCAATAATTTACCTGTTTCGTACTACAGTTTATTTTCACCCGTTACCTTGCCAAGGTCGTTTTCATTTCCTTTTTGGGGCAAGGTCGTGCTCTATCAACTGAGCTACTTCCGCAGAAAAAAAGAGCGCTACTTCCGTAATAAACCCGGATTTGCGGCTACAAAGATAGCACTTTGTTTTCTAAAATTCAAAAAAAATAAACTAAAAATTGAGCAGTGCGATAATCTTTTCCAGAAAATGGATGTCGGTTTCATCGAAACGATTCAAAGCATCGCTATCCACATCCAGAACCGCCTTCACTACCCCATCCTGCAGCAGGGGTACCACGATTTCGGATTTAGACAGTGAACTGCAGGCAATGTGTCCCGGAAACTGATCCACATCCGGCACGAGAAGGCTCTTTTTTTCTTTCCAGGAGGTGCCACAAACACCTTTGCCATATGCGATGCGTGTACAGGCTATCGGCCCCTGAAAAGGGCCCAGCACCAGCTGGTCATCGACAACCCGGTAAAACCCGACCCAAAAAAAATCGAAGGCTTCTTTCAAAGCCGCTGAAATATTGGCCATGTTGGCAAAGAGATCGGGTTCATCTTCCGTTAATGCTTTCAGCTGTGGAAGCAGCAACTCATATTTTTCTCTTTTGGAAGCTTCTTTGGGGATATATAAATCTTCGGCCATCTCCCTTGGATATTTAAAAAAATCGCGTCGCTCAACGCAACGCGATTTTAATTATAAAATAAAAGTTCTTCTTTATTGAGCCTGTTCCTTGGCGTCCTGAATCATCTTGGCATTGGGCACAATGTATACCTCAACGCGACGGTTTTCTGCTCTACCGGCAGCAGTGCTGTTGTCAGCTACAGGCTGTGTAGAACCAAAGCCGTCAGAAGCCATACGATTTCCGGATACACCCTTCGACAAGAGATAGTTGTAAACCGATTCGGCACGTCGTTGCGACAATGGGTTGTTGATGGCGTCACTACCCGTACTGTCGGTATGTCCGTAAATACTTACATCGGTATCGGGGTTGTTCAACAAAGATGTAGCAAACTTATCGAGTGATATGCGGGAAGCTGTATTCAGTGTGCTTGAATTGGTTGCAAACAAAATACCCGACTCAAAGGTAACTTTGATGGCCTGGCCCTCGTTCACTTTTTCCACCTGTGCACCCTCAATCTGTTCCAGTTCAGCAGCCTGTTTGTCCATTTTGTTTCCAATGATGGCACCTGCCGTACCGCCCAATATGGCACCGATACCCGCGCCAATGGCTGCACCTTTGCCGCCGCCTGCGATGGCACCTACTCCGGCACCTACTGCTGCTCCGGCACCGGCGCCTATACCGCCGCCCTTCACAGTTCTACTGGCTCCACAGCCTGAAAGAATCAAAGACCCACCTAATAACCCGATGGCAAGTAATTTTGAAAATTGTCTCATAGTTATCTATTTTTAGAATAAATATTTTGATAAGTTATTCATTTTTTAATCGAACAGATTGAGTGTATCGCAATAGGCCAGTTCACCGGCTACGATGGCCTCAATTTGTTCGTCGCTAAAATTCCTGATGACATTTTTGGTCGCATCTTTACGGGCATTCTTATAGACAAAATCCAGTAGTTCATCTTCATCAATTTCAATCTCCGTGTCATCATTTTCATCCAGAAAGCCTTTTTCTTCATAGAACTCATAGATCAGATCCACAATGTAATTGATTTCATCGTCGGAAAACTCACCCTGCATATCATCCGGCAGATGATCCTGAATAAATTTCAAAGAATCATCCTCGTCGTACTCTAGCACTTTATTTTCTTCGCTCATAACAATTTAATTAACCAATAAAGAAATCTACTATCTTTCTTAAAACAAATATCGAAAAAATAAGTTCACCTTTTTCTTTTTCAACTCTTTTCTCCTCGCATGGGGCTTTTCTCTACATCGGGCTGCTGGCCTCAATATTCCAATTCATTTATCACCCGCGGTAGTTGCGCTTTGCGTTTGCTTTTGCCTGTTCGCGGGCCTGTTTCTCCTGCATTTTCTGGGCTTCTGCCAGACGAGCCATAAAACCCGACTTCTTTTTCGGCTTTTTCTTATTTTCTTCCAGCTGCGCCAGGATCTTGTCTTCGTTGATAAACTGTTTCATCAGAAAAGTATGCGCAATGGTAAACAAGGTGGAAAGGAAGTAATAATAGTTCAGTCCGGCGGGATAATTATTCAGGAAGAAGAACATGAACACCGACATGAAGATAGGCATGTGTTTCATGCCGGGCAGGGTCTGTTGTCCTGTGTCCATCGAAGTCATGTTGTACTTTGTATAAATCACGTTGACAACCGTCATCAATAAACAGAAAATGCTAATGTGATTACCCAGAAAACGGGTAATAATCGGTATATTTCCACTCCAGGAGATGAGTGAATCATACGTGGAAAGGTCATCCGCCCAAAGAAATCCCTGCTGACGCAACTCGATGGCTGACGGAAAAAAGAAGAAGAGAGCCAGCAGCACCGGCATTTGAATGAGCATAGGCAGACAGCCGCTCATGGGACTCACACCCACCTTGTTATAAAGTTCCATGGTAGCCTGCTGACGCTTCATCATCACATCTTGTTCCTTACCGGGATATTTCTTTTCAATCTCCTGTATCTGCGGGCGTAGAACTCGCATCTTAGCCGATGAGATGAATGATTTATAGGTCAGCGGAGAGATGATCAGTTTCACCATCAAAGTGAGAATGAGTATAATAAGGCCCATACCCCATCCAAGGGAGAGGAAAAAATTAAATACCGGGATTACCAACCATTTATTTACCCAACTCAGCCAGCGGTATCCCAGATAGACAATTTCCTGAAGTTCAAGTCTGGCACCGTTACTCACATCCTTGTCGTATGCTTTGAGCGTGTTGTAGTGAACAGGGCCGAAATAATATTTAAATCCGGCGGAAATCAGGTCGCTGTCGGCACTCATCTCACCGGGTACCCACACTTCGGCTTTATAACTCTTTGTATAATTTCCCTCTTTCAATACCTCCGAGGTAAGAATCGTGTTGCTGAATGGTTTTTCACCTACAACAACGGAGGTGAAGTATTGATCTTTGAATGCGAACCATTTCATCGGCTCGGAAAATTCTTTCCGGTCGTTTCTCGATTCACTCATTTTCTCGACATCCTGCCTGTCATATTTATAATGTATCCGGGAAAAACGTTCCTCAAACTGACGACCCTTTTCCTGTTGACGCACTTTTTGTTCCCACTTCATTCTGAGATTGGTCAGGCTTTCCGGATGGAGGCCGTTTCTCATTCCAACAACACGTACGTCGAAGTCCATCATATACTCATCGGCAGGCAGCGTATAGACAAAATCAATGTACTGCTCCGGAGAACTTTGCAGTCGCATAACAACCGACTTCCCATCGGCACTGCGAATGGGTGTAAATCGCTCCTGCTCAGTAGATAATCGGACACTATTCCGGTTAAACAGATCCAGATTAAAGCGACTTTCATCGTCATTCTCAAAAAGATAGAGACTGTCACCCGTGTAACGGAGATGCTCTTTCAACCGAACAGACTTGATACTTCCGCCCAGTGTGCTTAACACCAGCTGTATTTTCTCATTCTCCAACACCACCGTTTCTTCTGCTACAGATGTTGCTGTTTGCAATGAATCGGCAACCAACGCCAGGCTATCGGAAACGCCCGCCTGCAGAGGCTGTCCTGCGCTGAAGAAGTCGGTCAGGTTACTTCCCTGTTTTAACACAGCTTCACTGCTGCTATCGGGACTCGTGGTGGGGGGCAGATCAGCGGGTACAGGGGTAGTATCCACCTGTGCTATTGAATCAAGCCGTCGTTGTTCTGCTTCTATCTGTTCGCTGTTGGGCCGGTTATACAGGGTAAAACCAATGATAATCGCAGTGATCAGAAGCAATCCAATGATTGTATTTTTATCCATTTTTTATTTGTTGCGGCCATTGCTGCCGTAGTTAATGCATTTAATTTATCTTCTTTTCTCTTCACGGGTATGAGCAGCAGCCGCCATAAAACTCATAAAGAGCGGATTGGGCGAGATAACGGTGCTATTGTATTCAGGATGAAACTGCGTACCCAGGTACCAGCGTAGAGCAGGCACCTCAACCACTTCCACCAGGTCAGATTCGGGATTGATACCGGTACATTTCATGCCGGCAGCTTCGAACATCTCTTTGTATTTATTATTCAACTCGTAACGATGGCGATGACGTTCCTGAATCTTTGATTTCCCGTATGCTGCGTATGCAAGCGTACCTTTCTTCAGTGTACAATCATACCCCCCGAGACGCATCGTAGCTCCCATATTGGTGATATGCTTTTGCGCTTCCATCAGATCGATGACATTCTCTGCTGCTTTGGGATCCATTTCGGTGGAATTTGCCTCTTTGAATCCCATCACCGAGCGGGCATATTCAATGACCATACATTGCATCCCGAGACAAATGCCAAAGGTGGGAAGATCATTCTCCCGTGCATATTTCAGTGAGATAAACTTTCCTTCTATGCCCCGTTGTCCAAATCCGGGTGCCACCACAATGCCATCGGCATCTCCCAGTATCCCGGCTACATTCTCTTCGGTAATCTTCTCGGAGTGACAAACATCCAGCACCAATTTGCGGTCGTTATATATGGCTGCCTGTGAGAGCGACTCGTTGATCGATTTATAGGCATCGGGCAGTTCCGCATACTTTCCGACAAGTTTGATGCGTACTTCTTTCTTCGCATCCTTGCGTTTCTGAAGAAAAGCATTCCACTTATCCAGATCGGCTACGCCGCCTGTGGGTATGTTCATCTTGCGGAGCACGATCTCATCCATACCCTGCTTCTGCATCATCACGGGTACCTCGTAGATTGTTGAAACATCGATGGATTGCATCACGGCTCCCTGTTCCACATTGCAAAAAAGGGCAACTTTGTCCAAAATATCCTTATTGAGCTTCCGATCGGTCCGCAAAACCAGCATATCGGGCTGAATACCGAGCGATTGCAATTCCTTCACGGAATGTTGTGTCGGTTTAGTCTTCACTTCACCTGCGGCAGCGATATAGGGAACATACGTAAGATGCAGGCAAAAACAGTTTTTTCCCAATTCCCAGCGCAGCTGACGAACAGCTTCCAGGAAAGGCGTAGATTCAATATCCCCGACTGTTCCGCCTATTTCGGTAATCACAAAATCGAATTTATTCTTTACACCAAGAGATTTCACATTTCGTTTGATCTCGTCGGTGATATGCGGTATCACCTGAACGGTTTTCCCCAGGAAATCTCCGCGCCGCTCCTTCTGAATCACGTTCTGATAGATGCGACCGGTAGTGATGTTGTTGTCTTTGGTGGTCTGGATGTTCAAAAAACGCTCGTAATGTCCCAGATCGAGATCTGCTTCATGACCGTCTACAGTCACGTAGCACTCCCCATGCTCGTAAGGATTGAGGGTCCCGGGATCCACATTGATATAGGGATCGAACTTTTGGATGGTTACCTTATACCCTCTTGCCTGGAGCAACTTACCTAGGGATGAAGCGATGATTCCTTTGCCTAAAGAAGAAACAACACCGCCTGTAACAAAAATGTACTTTGTATCAGCCACGATCGTGAAGTGTTATCGAAATAATTTTTTCAAAGGCGCAAAGGTACAAAGAAGAATCAAAAAACAGAAATCGGAAAGCAGTTTTCGTCGTATGCATTACTCCATATCCGGCGTCCGGTTTACATGACTTCGAGGCCCATATTTTCACAACGCATGATTTTTCCGGGAAAAGCTTGAACAATCGTATAGTTGTGCGTAGACATGATTACGGCCGTACCTTTCTCGGCAATCTCCTGCAACAAGGAAACAATCTGACTACCGGTCTCGGGATCAAGATTTCCTGTCGGCTCATCAGCCAGTAACAGGGCCGGTGAATTTAGTAGAGCACGGGCAATAACCACACGCTGTTGTTCACCACCCGACAACTCGTGCGGCATTTTATATGTCTTGTGCTGCATCCCCACCTGCACAAGCACTTCGTTGATACGATCTTTTATCTCCCGCTTGTTTTTCCAGCCAGTAGCCCGGAGCACAAATTCCAGGTTCTTTTCCACGCTCCTGTCTATCAGTAGCTGAAAATCCTGAAATACAATTCCTATCTTACGGCGCAAGTACGGCACCAGCTTGCGTTTGATGGAGCCAAGCTCATAGTCGAACACGCGTGCGCTGCCCTCAGCGATGGGCAGCTCTGCATACATGCTCTTCATCAGGGTACTCTTTCCCGATCCCACTTTGCCGATGATATAGAGGAAATCGCCCCGGCTAACCGTCAGGTTTACATTGCGCAGGATAATGTTCTCTTCGCGGTTTAACTGTACGTTTGAATAATTTATCAATTGTTCCTGCACCATTATTTTATGAATTGAATCGTAAACGGATATTTCCAGTACTCACCGTTATTTGCTTTTACGGAAGCCAGGATGACCAGGACAACAAAGAGAATACCGACCACAATTGCCAGGGGTATTCCAATCACCGTGATGGTGAATACGGCGGCATAGATGGTAAAGCTGATCATGAAATTGAGAATATTCTTGCCATGCATATCTACGTTCGCATTGGTCTCCTTGTTGGTAATCCACATGAGTATGGGCACAAAGAAGCCTGCCAGCGGGATGATGATACCGGCAAACTGACTAAGATGCATCAGCATCAGGTAGCTGTTTTCGGTCATTCCGAACAGGGGTCTCCCCGAAGAGCGGCCATATGTACTGCCCTCCTCGTTCAGTATCTTCGCTTTTTCACGCAGGTATTCCTCTTCGGAAATACTCCCTTTTTCCCGTAATTCATCGAGAATCTTTAAATCTTCGTATTTCATCGCTTCAGGATTTTTAGTTTTTTATTAGTAACCTCCTTACAAAGATATATTTTTTCCGTAAGATCTTCGTTTCCTGAAGAAAATAATTATCAGGACGGTAGCTGTCAGTGAGCCGAGGATATCGGCAATCCAGTCGCCCCACTCGGCGCTGCGCAAAGCGAAGAAGTACTTCTGCAACAATTCGATGACTCCGCCATAGAGGACAGGGACCAGAAAACCCCAGCATATCCACCGCAAGGTGTGTGGATTTCCGCCATGCATCCGGTAATAGTCTATCATTGAAACAGCCGAAAGGAAGAAGAACATGCCGAAGTGTACCAGCTTATCCCATGGAATATTCCCGGGCATATCGGGTACTTGTGATGGTGAGACAAGACATGTGGCAATAAAGATAATAAACCCGGTGAGCAACGGTAGGAACGTATATCGAAGTAGTAATTTCATTCGTGGACAATTAAACAGTAAACGATCGCAAAGATAGCAGGGATTTATAAACATATAACTAAAAGAACAGTACAGTTTCGTAAAAAATTTGTTCCTTTGCCTGAAAATGATATGGAAGCTGCGTCAGCTGCTTCATAATGACAACATAGAGGAATTC
Source organism: Bacteroidetes bacterium GWC2_46_850 (assembly GCA_001768325.1). Classification (GTDB taxonomy): domain Bacteria; phylum Bacteroidota; class Bacteroidia; order Bacteroidales; family Dysgonomonadaceae; genus Proteiniphilum. The sequence continues at coordinate 95,745 of MENQ01000027.1, forward strand.
GGGAACAAATTATGAGAAAAAGTATTTTTTTTATACTTTCAGCGATTGCAGTGATGCAGGCTGTGGCACAACCCCCTGCGGAGGAAAGGAACCAACGTTATTACGACATCAATAAAAATATCGACATTTTCAATTCCGTCCTCAGGGAACTGGATTTGTTTTACGTTGACAGCATAGAGGTAAACAACCTGGTACAGGGTACCATCAACAACATGCTTACCCGGCTCGACCCCTACACCGAATATTATGCGGAAGAGAATATGGGCGATCTGCAGTTTCTCACCACGGGTGAGTATGCCGGTATCGGCGCCATCATTTCCCACAATAATGGACAGGTGATCATCAACGAACCTTACGAAGGTTTACCGGCCGATAAGGCAGGGTTAAAAGCAGGCGACATCATTCTGGAGATCGATGGTGAAGATATGCGCCAGGCCAACGTGAAGCAGGTCAGCGACAAGCTGAAAGGTACGCCGGGCACCCTGCTTAAGCTGGCCATACAACGACCGGGTGAAAAAAAACAACGAACACTCTCCATTGAGCGTGAAAAGATAGAGATGGATCCGATCACCTACGCCGGAATGGTGAACAAGGAAACCGGATACTTTCACTATGGTAGCTTCACGGCCAACAGTGCCGAGCGGGTGAAAGAAACCGTCATCAAACTCAAACAACAGGGAGCCACTTCACTGATCATGGACCTGCGGGGTAACGGTGGTGGCATTCTCGATGAAGCGGTGGATGTCGTCAATCTGTTTGTACCCAAAGGTGAGGAGATCGTTTTCACCCGGGGAAAAGTAAAACAATGGGACCGCTCCTACCACACGCAAAACCAGCCCCTCGATGAAATCATTCCCATCGTGGTACTGATCGATACCGGTTCAGCTTCCGCTTCGGAGATTGTGGCAGGCAGCCTGCAGGATCTGGATCGTGCGGTGATCGTGGGCAATCGTTCTTTCGGTAAAGGACTGGTACAGACACCCCGCGATCTTCCTTATGGCGGGAACATCAAAATTACTACTTCCAAATATTACATTCCCAGCGGACGGTGTATACAGGCGCTCGATTATTCACACCGCAATCCCGATGGCAGCGTGGCCCGTGTGCCCGACTCGCTCACCAGTGTCTTCAGAACCAGAAACGGAAGGGAAGTACGCGATGGCGGCGGTATCACACCCGATATCACCGTTCCGCAGGAGGTCAGTGGTACCATTGTATATTACCTGATGGCCGACAACATCATCTTTGATTTTGTGACCGGCTGGATGCAGGAAAACCCGGAAATTGCATCACCTGAGATATTTCGCCTGACCGATACCGACTATGCTAAATTCCGGGAATTTGTGAAGAAGAAAGATTTCAAATATGATCAGCTGAGCGAACGTTCGCTGGAGCAACTCAGAAGCATGATGCAGTTTGAAGGATACATGGATGTGGCCTCGGCAGAATATAAAGCACTGGAAGCAAAGCTACAGCCCGATCTTGATCGCGACCTGGAATTATTCGGCGAGCAGATCAGGAAGATGATCGAGTCGGAAATCGTACAGCGTCATTATTACAAAAAAGGAGTACTCATTCACCAGCTCTCCGACGATAAGGTGTTCGATAAAGCCTTGGAGATGCTTCACAATCCCGATTCCTATCATTCACTTATCCGGCCTAAAACGGCAACCATCCCTCCTGCAAAAGAGATTCAGGAGAAAATGAAGGATCAGTACTCATAAATCAAACATGGGTTAATTCTTCAGGGGGGGTGAGTCTCAAAGCCGAAGTTTAGAGTATAAGAACAACAGTATTGTGCTCCGGGATTTGAGGTTTGAGCATGAAACGAGCAACAACAATATTACTTTTCTTTAGTCTCTGTCTGGGGATAACACCACAGGAGAGCCGTGTGACCCTGCTCTTTGCCGGTGATGCAATGCAGCATCTGCCGCAGGTGCAGGGTGCAAGAAATGAAGATGGGAGCTTTGCATACGACTCCTGCTTTTATTTGGTGAAAGAACGCATTTCGGCCGCCGATATTGCAGGCTTAAACTTTGAAACTACACTGGGTGCGGTTCCATATACCGGTTACCCACTTTTCAGCTCCCCCGATGCATTTGCTTTCAGCCTGAGAGATGCAGGGTTCGATATTTTCTTTCAGGCCAATAATCATGCGCTCGACCGGGGCCGGAAAGGGCTGGAACGAACCATCGACCAACTCGACTCAATGGGTATCAAACACACCGGCACCTTCCGGACGGAAGCGGCACGCTCTTTATACTACCCGCTCATGGTCATCAAAAATGGAATTCGCATTGCTTTTTTGAACTACACCTACGATACCAACGGGTTGCCTGTGAAGGAGCCAAACAAGGTGAATGTGACCGATACCAATCTCATCATACAGGATATCCGTCACACACAACTATACAAGCCCGACATCATTGTTGCCCAGATGCACTGGGGAGAGGAATATCGGACCACTCCTTCATTTGAGCAGCAGGAACTGGCCGATCTTTTACTGAGCCACGGCATTCGCATCATCATCGGGCACCACCCGCATGTAGTACAACCCATTGTGACGGAGAAGAAAGAAGATGAAATTCAACGTGTTGTCTATTATTCCCTGGGAAACTTCATTTCAAATCAACAGCGATTACACACCGGAGGCGGCATGCTGGCGGAGATTGTGATCAGCAAAAAAGACGCCGTGTCGCCGGTCGTCATCGAAAAATGCGACTACTTATTGGTGTGGGTACAAAAAAGGATGAATAACGGGAAGGTTCACTTCAGTCTTGTTCCATCATGGGAAGCAGATAAACAGCCGATGGGTGAAGAAGACAAACAAAAAATGGATAAGTTTGTTGAGGATATGGAAAGCATCCTTCAACAGGAATTATAAATCACGATCATGGGACTGATGGATTTTATCATACGTATCCTGGCTGCTACCGCCGCGGGTGGTGCACTGGGATTGGAAAGAGAATCAAACAACAAAAGCGCTGGCCTGCGTACTCACACCCTGGTGGCTGTGAGTGCCTGCATATTTACACTTATCTCCCTCAGGGTAGTAGACGATGGCGGGTCGGGCGACCCCACGCGGGTTGTGGGACAGATTGTGACGGGTATCGGCTTTCTGGGTGCCGGTGTAATCTTGCACAGGGGTGCCAATGTGCAGGGACTGACCACAGCTGCTACCATCTGGAGCAGCGCGGCATTGGGCTGCCTGGCCGCATTTGGATTTTACTGGGAATTGGCTGCTGCCACAGTATTGATCATTTTCGTCAACACTGTTTTTAAAAAGGCAGACATCTGGTTTCTGAGGAATCCCAAAAAGGGAAAAAAGACCGGTGAAAACAAAGATTTGTTCGAGTAAGAAATCACGAAGGATCACATGATCTGCGATACCAGAATTCCGGTGCAGGATCTCTGTCCCAGACAATAGTCGCTGAGTCTCTTTTCGTCGATCACCACCTTTTTCCGGGCACTGGAAGCATGAATGAAAGTCAGCCTGTCCCCTTCACGAAAAGCAAAACCTGTATGTGATACATCCAAACCGCGGATGTCGGTGGTAAAGCCAATCATCGCCATGTGCGGAATCAGGGGTGCGGTGATGGCTATATTTGCTTTGGGAAGAAAGGCAAAACCACCTCTGCCGTTGATCTCCTTCTCCCTCACGACAATCGCCTGCAGTGTGGCATCATCGTCCTTCAACTGCCTATACGACTCCCTGTGAGCAGACATAAAACCGATGGCTTTCTCTTCCATTCTTCCGCCCAGGGCGACCGATATGTTTTTCAATTTTCCGTTTCGTTCATTTTCATACACCCAATCGGAAGTATAGTGAACGCGCGAAGCATATCCGTTGATTTCGCCGTTGCGGTATCGGATATGTTGCAATTCGTTCAGATAGGTATTAAATGCAGGAATTGCCGACGATGCAGTACGGGATAGTGCGATCACCGTTTCAACGAACGTGGTGCAATCGAACACACGCAGGTTCACCACGAGTGTTTCCTCCTCAACGGTTTCGAGTGTCTGGGCCACATACGGCTTCCCAAGAAAGAAGGTAGCCGTCTTCTCCAGCACCTCTGTTTTGGAGAGATTTTTAAAAGGCTTTATGTAGGAGAGATATTGATGAAAAATCTGCAGATCTTCGGGGGTAAACTGCGCTTTCGGCTGCGCAGACATCCCGCCGGCAGCCAAAAACATGCATATCATAAAGGAGATTAACTTCATTGTTCAAATAAAAGCAATTACCTCTTGCTCATTTTTTTTGCTCTTTTATCTTGTTCTTTGCGTATCTTCTCGTTTTGCTTGTAAATTTTTTTGTTATCCTTCTCCCATTTTTTCATCATCTTCTGCTCTCTTTTGGCTATTTCCTTATCCCTTTTTTCAATCTCTTTGTTAATTTTTTTCATTTCTTTGTCGGAGTAGGGTTCGAGGAATAACAACCGATCGTTCATCTGAACACGGTTACGACGAGCAATAACCGGGTTGTGGTAGCGTCCGTAGTCATCATAAATATCTCTCCAGTACCGATTTTTGTTGCTCATCATCGCTTTCATCCGATGAAACTCAGCCGATCCGGGCTTGATACCATAACGTTTGGCAATGACTCCCCATCCGTTGCCCTGGGGATAATCACGATAGACACCGAGCAGTTCGCCCACCGGCACACCGAGGAAGTTACTTATTTCCAGTCCCAGGACTACATTCCCCCAGTTATAGTCGAACTCGCTAAAGAGCTGAACCAAGGTATTGCGTGGTACATCATAATGATTTTGATACAACCCGATCACCTGATCGTCGGTATAGCGATCGGAGTAACTTCTGATATCCCGGGAAAACTGCAGGTAGTCCGTTTGTGCAAACATCACAACAGAAAGCAATGTCAGTGAAATTGTAGCGATTACCTTTTTCATAATTCTGCCTTTTAGTTAAATTAATCTTTTGCTTTTATCCTTTGATGCGATAAAAGAGAAAAGGTTTATTTTCTATCGCCACTACGCCTGTTTTGTTCTTGCCAGCAGAGAGTAATCCATGATGGTCATGGCAGCCATTGCTTCCACGATGGGTACCGCCCGGGGCAAAACGCAGGGATCGTGTCTCCCGCGGGCCTTGAGGGTGGTATCCTTTCCGTGGATATCCACCGACTGTTGTTCAGTGAGGATGGTGGATACCGGCTTAAAAGCTACCCGGAAATAGATATCCTGCCCGTTGGAGATACCTGCCTGAATACCCCCGGAGTTGTTCGTGCGGGTGCTAATCCTGCCCTGGTCATCATAAAACGAATCGTTCACTTCGGAACCGCGCCCGGTGACATTGAATCCCATGCCATACTCGAAACCTTTGACCGCATTGATGCCCAACATGGCCGCACCCAGGGTGGCATGTAACTTTCCAAAGACAGGCTCTCCGAGGCCCACGGGTGTCCCTTGTATGACACAGGTGATGATGCCGCCGATGGTATCTCCCTGGTAGCGCACCTCATTGATGAGCTTGATCATCTTTTCCGCCACCTCGGGATCGGGACAGCGTACCATGTTTTCTTCGGTGCGAGAGAGGTCGTATTTCCTGTAATCGGTTTCCAGCGCAATCTCTCCCACCTGTGAAGTATAAGCTGTAATGTCAATCTGGTACTGACGGAGCCACAACTTGGCCACCGCACCGGCCACAATGCGCGCAATGGTCTCCCGGGCAGAGGAACGACCACCACCGCGGTGGTCACGTAGACCATATTTCTGTTGATAGGTAAAGTCGGCATGAGACGGACGAAATACCTCTTTGAGGTTGTCGTAGTCTGACGATTGCTGGTTTTCATTTCGCACGATAAATCCAATGGGGGCTCCGGTTGTCTTACCCTCGAATATTCCCGAGAGCAACTCTACCTTATCCGATTCTTTCCTGGGCGTGGTGATGCGCGACTGTCCCGGGCGCCGTCTGTCCAGTTCGGCCTGAATGAAATCCATATCAATCTCCAGACCCGGCGGGCACCCGTCGATCACGCCCCCCACCGCTGCGCCGTGCGACTCACCGAAAGAGGTGAGCCTGTATATCGTACCAAATGTGTTCATTTTTCCAATTAACAGTTACAACCCGATCCACAGCCTCCGCCGGCAGAGCCGCAGCCACAGGCATCTTCACTTTCGTTGCCTTCACCACAGGAACCACAACCGCCCGAGCCGCAACCGCAGCCGCCACCACTGAACAGTGTGGCGATCTCTTCGGCCGTAGCCTCACGCACCTCCATTACCTTTCCCGCAAAATGCATGATCTCACCGGCCAGCGGATGGTTAAAGTCCATGGTTACCTGCTCTTCACCAATAGAAACCACAGAGCCCATCAGGCGATTTCCCGACGAGTCCATCATCGGCAACGTGTTTCCTTCGAAGAGCATCTCCTCGTCTATCTTGCCGTCGATTTCAAAAATATTTTTCGGAAGTTCAATGATCTTGCTTTCGTCATAATCTCCATAAGCCTCTTCCGGCGTCAGATGAAAAGAAAATGAATCGCCTGCCGCAAGGCCATCGATCTGTTTTTCAAACGCTTCCAGCATGGAGTTGGTACCATAAATGAATGCCATTGGATTTTCGGCAGTAGCCTGCTCCATCAATTCACGTTCTTCGCCTTCGCCCACATTTAAGTCGTAGGTCAGTGTGACATATTTGTTGTCTGTTATCTTCATTGTGTTTATTATATTTATATCTGTGTATATCTGTGATTGATCCATCTCTTTGAAACAATATTCATGGAACGATGTTTATCCGTCGACCGCTATTTTTAGATTTTTAAGAGCTTTCTCCAGCACCGACCGCGCTGTTCCCACGTTGAGCCGCATAAAACCTTCACCACCCTGTCCAAATATCGCGCCGTCGTTCAGCGCCAGGTGTGCCTTCTTCACAAACAGGCTTACCAGCTCGGGCTGGGAAAGGTTTAATGCACGACAATCGAGCCACACCAGAAAGGAAGCTTCCGGCAGGATGGCTTTTATCTGCGGGATATGCTCCTTCAGATAATTATCTACAAAATCCACATTGCCCTGCACGTATTCATTCATCTGATCGAGCCACTCTTCTCCTTCTTCATAGGCGGCAGTCGTGGCAGTATAGGCAAAGATGGTTCCCTGAGAAAGTTCGCGTGGCTCCAGATAAGCCAGGTATTGCTCCCTGATCTTTTTGTTGGGTATGACTGAAAACGAACTGACGATGCCGGCTACGTTGAATGACTTGCTGGGTGCCATCAGGGTCAGGCTTATTTCTTCGGCCTTTGCCGATACGGAGGCAAAGGGAATATGGCTGAAACCCGGTAACGCCATATCGGCGTGAATTTCATCCGAGAGAACCATCACTCCGTGATCGTAACAGATTTCTGCCAGTTCACGCAGCTCAGCCCCGCTCCATACCCTTCCTCCCGGGTTGTGGGGGTTACATAAGATGAATATCTTGCATGTCTGTTGGGAGAGGATATCGCGAAGTCCGTCGAAATCCATCCGGTACTGTCCGTTCTCCAGGATCAGGGGGTTGTTGATCACATTCCGATTTAAGGCAGTGGGTACCAGACGAAACGGGTGATATACCGGTGGTTGGATGATGATGTTATCCCCTGTTTCAGTAAAGACATCCACAGCAAAGGCAATTCCCTTTACCACACCCGGGACAAAGTTGATCTGTTCCTTCAGCACCTCCCATCCGTGACGCTTTTTGAGCCATCTGACAATGGAACTGAGATAGTTTTCAGGTGGAATCGTGTATCCGAAAATACCATGCTCCACTCTTTTTTGTAATGCTTCTATGATGGCTGGGGCAGACTTGAAATCGGTGTCGGCCACCCATAGTGGGATCAGATCCGCATCGCCGTACAGTGTTTTCAGTTTATCTTGTTTTACACTGCCCGTAAGGGATCGATCAATTATTTCGTCGAAATTATACTTCATATGATCAGAAAAAATTCAATAATAACTGCTACGGAGCCAATCGCTGCCGCCGGCATTCCTGCCTCCGAAATTAAGCGACTCAAACGCCAGTCCCAGCATAAACTGATGGATCACTATTTTCGTGGTGAGATCATTTACATCTGTCCGGTAATAATCTCCCAGATAACCCGCCCGGAATGTAATCTTCCGCAGGGGCACATCTACCGTGAAATAGTTGCGCAAGGCGAGCTGGTTATGGAAAGAACCCAGGTGAACCGTTCCCTTGTTGTTTCCCAATGTAAATATTTCATAGTAGGAATGCCCGTATTCAGGCGAGAAAAACATACCAACAAACGGGGTGGAGAGTTGCCAGCGAAACGTTGCCCAGGGAAAGCTATACAGTGCCATTGCCGAGAGGTTGAGGTTGGTGGATATTTTCAGTGACCCGGGATTGTTGGAGTTCCGCACATTGTAGATACCACCCAGGGAGGCATCCCATCCACCACCACCCAGCAGTTTAAAACGCGGTGTCTGCAATAAGGGATACAAGCCGGTTAGGTAGTAGCTGATGTCACCATAATATTCCGACGCTGAAGCAGTGGGATTTTCAGTGATGCCTACCTGTATCTGAAATTGCTGCTGCAACAACAGCTTACCCATAAAATGGGGGGTTCGTTTCAGTCGGTCGTGCATTAGCGTCATGCTGATGCCACTGTATGTAAGCGGCGACAGATAACTATCTGACAAATAAGATTTTCCAATGCCAAACAGGGTGGAATGATTCACCGTGTTCACCGGTCCCGACAGGGAACGATCCTGTGAAAACAAACCGCAGAAAAAACTGATCCAGATAAGTATCGATGTTGTTGCTTGTTTCATGCGATTGTACTGTCTGTTAATCGAATAATTTCATCTGGCCCGTGATTTCATCCCGTAAATCAGCATCGGAGATGGAGTTTTCTCCATTTTCCTCATCTATCTCCACTTTCATTGTTTCCTGCTGCTCCGGTTCAGGTTCCGGGAATCTGAGGGGCTCAAGCTCCTCCACCGTTTTTACCTCGAAGTTCGATATCCGTTTGCCTTTTGCTTTGTAACCCTTCACACCGATAAATTCATCCACTTCAATCTCCAGCGGTTCGCGGAAATCATCATTTCCGCCAAAGATAACCTTTATGCGCGGATAAACCACGTCGGTAAGCAAGAATAAACGGGAATCGGGATTGTCCCCCAGAAAATTCAACGGTTTCTCCGATGCTTCCAGGGTGAATCGCTTCAGGTAGGCAAATCCCTGATCGGCATCAAACAATGCCGCAGACCATATTTTGCTTTCTTCAAACTTTTCTATCTGGTGAATGTCGGCAGGAAAATGGTTGGTCAGATCGAAATTACAAACGCGGTAATCACCACCACGGGTAGTAACCAGAATCATATCATCACCCTGAAACTCACCCAGGTACTTCCCTCCCCCCTCATAGTTGAGGCGGAGCACATCGGGATCGAACCACACCTTGCGACCGCCCAGGGTGGAGAGTCCCTTGTGTTTCAACTGGATGCGATGCACATCGGCCTTGGTGAGAATGTTCCCCATCGCACCGCGTCCCTTGATGTCTATTTCGCTGAAATCTTTTTCAAACTGTAGTATGCGCAGACGCGGTTTGGGCTTCAAAATCACTTTGATGGTCTCCGCTTCGCCATTCGGATTGGCACTAAAATATGCAATACGCGATCCCGGCTTTCCTTTTGTCAGGTCATACTCCTTGTCGCGGGTGACCCCGGTCACCGGAAAGCGTTTGATGTAGTGCGCTCCCGTCTTGCCGTCGCGATAGACCACGTTATAGATAGTACGCTTGTCGTTCTTCTTGAATACACTTGCATAAAGTATTCCTTTACCAACGAACATTTTTTCACTGACCTTTACCACTTTATATTTACCATCTTTAAAGAATACGATGGCATCGTCAATGTCGGAGCAGTTGCACACAAACTCATCTTTCTTCATGCCGGTACCAATGAATCCTTCCTCCCGGTTCACGTAGAGTTTTTCGTTGGCTTCTGCCACCTTTACCGCCTCAATATTCTCAAAACTGCGTATTTCCGTTTTCCGTGGATAATTCTTTCCGTAACGGTCTTTCAGCATAAGATACCAGGATATGGTATAATCCACCAGGGTATTGAGATGGTGGGTAATCTCATCAATCTCCTCCAGCAGCCTTGCGATGAGCTCATTGGCCTTGTCGGAGTTAAATTTGAGAATGCGGGCCATCTTGATTTCCATCAGCCTGACCAGGTCGTCACGTGTGATCTCCCGGATGAAACCCGCCTTAAAGGGTGTCAGCCGTTTATCGATGTGAGTCAGGGCAATGTCCATGTTGCCTGCGTTTTCAAACTCTTTATCCTTGTATATTCGTTCTTCAATGAAGATTTTTTCAAGTGATGCAAACAGGAGTGCCTCCTGTTTCTCGGTTCGCTCAATTTCCAGTTCGAGGCGCAGGCTCTCCTTCGTGGTGTCGACCGAGACCCGCATCACATCGCTCACGGTCAGGAAATGTGGTTTGTTGTCGTCGATGACGCAACAGTTGGGAGAGATGCTGATTTCACAGTCGGTAAAGGCATAGAGGGCATCGATGGTCTTGTCGGATGACACACCCGGTGCAAGCTGTACCTGAATCTCCACGTTCTGTGCGGTGATATCGTCTACTTTCTTGATTTTTATTTTTCCCTTTTCATTTGCCTTCAGGATAGAATCTACCACGCTGGCAGTCGTCCGTCCAAAAGGAATATCTTTGATGACAAGGGTTTTATTGTCAAGCTTCGTGATGGTGGAACGCACTTTCACCGAACCGCCGCGTTCTCCGTCGTTATACTTCTCGACATCGATATAACCGCCCGTTTGAAAGTCGGGATAAAGCCTGAACTGTTTACCTTCGAGGTAGGCGATGGCGGCATCGCACAACTCGTTGAAGTTATGGGGTAGAATTTTGGAGGAGAGGCCCACAGCGATACCTTCCGCTCCCTGTGCCAACAGCAGCGGAAACTTGGCAGGCAGGGTCACCGGTTCCTTGTTTCTGCCATCATAGGAAGCTTTCCATTCAGTTGTTTTGGGATTAAACAACACCTCGAGGGCAAATTTTGTCAGCCGGGCTTCGATATAACGGGGTGCGGCAGCACCGTCGCCGGTAAGGATATTTCCCCAGTTACCCTGCGTATCGATCAGCAGATCTTTTTGTCCGAGCTGTACCAGTGCATCGCCAATGGAAGCGTCGCCATGCGGATGGTACTGCATTGTATTTCCGATGATGTTGGCGACCTTGTTGTAACGACCGTCGTCCATCCGCTTCATCGAGTGCAGGATTCGTCGCTGCACCGGCTTCAGTCCGTCGGAGATATGCGGCACGGCACGTTCCAGTATCACATAGGAAGCATAGTCCAAAAACCAGCTCTGATACATTTTGGAGAGATTGAGTGTGCTGTCGTCACCCAATTTAACGGGTATTTTTGGATTGGTTCCCGACTTGTACGATAAGTCGGTTTCCTCCTCTTCCCCGGGTCCATTTTTTTCGCTTATTTCGTCTTTATTAATTTGATCTGCAGACATACCTGAGTTACTATGCAAACGCCACGCCGGCGGCTTTCAAAACCGAAGTCGTACAATTCTTGCTATGGGATGTTTTTGTTCTATTAAAATCGTCCAAAGATAGGAAATTTGAGGGTTAAATCAAAAAGATTTTTCCCGGGTCACCCGTCTGAACGACAAACAGACCATCTGTGGAAGAAATCCACTAATTTATCCGGGTGGGGAAAGAGACTGGTAAAAATGAGAAAAGATCTGCAAAAAATAAACTACTTTTACAGAAAACTGTTTAATAGAAAGAAAAGAGCGGGATATAACTCTGAGATAACCCAAATATGGATCATCAATAAAAAGTCTATGAAGAGAGAAAAATTAGTCCAAACATCTAAAATTCAGTTGATGCTGCTATTAACGGCATTCATACTGACATCTTGCGGGAACGTTCCGTTTACGGGAAGAAGACAATTGCAGCTGGTATCGAACCAGGAAGTTATTGCTTTGAGCTTGCAGCAGTATCAGGATTTCATGCGTACTGCCCCGCTGGAAAAAGGCACATCCAACGCCCAGATGGTCAGCCGTGTAGGCAGCCGTATTGCCGGTGCGGTGGAAAGTTTTTATACCAACAACGGCTATGCATCGGAACTGGAGAACTTCGCATGGGAGTTCAGCCTGGTGAAGGAAAACAGCGTAAATGCTTTCGCCATGCCGGGGGGGAAGGTAGTTATTTATTCCGGTTTGCTTCCGGTTACCCAGACGGAAGAGGCCCTGGCTGTGGTGATAGGTCATGAGATTGCCCATGTGATTGCCCAGCATTCCAGTGAAAGGCTGAGCCAACAGATAGCATTGCAATATGGCGGAGCTATTGCCGGAGGGTTACTGGGTAATTCTCAGGTTGCGCAGCAGCTGGGACAGACCGTTTTTGGTCTTGGTGCCCAATATGGCGTGATGATGCCCTATGCGCGTAAGCAGGAGTACGAGGCAGATGAGATCGGGTTAATCGTGATGGCGATGGCTGGATATGACCCGCGTGTAGCAGTACCCTTCTGGACGAGGATGGCTGAGAGCGGTGGCGGTGCTCAGGTACCCGAATTTCTCAGTACCCACCCTACAGATAGCAAGCGTATTGCCTCTATAGAAAAGATCATGCCCAATGTGATGCAGTATTACAAAGGGGCCGGCGTGCAGAATCAAACATCCGCGCCGATTCAAACAAAAACAACTGTTCCTGCCGAAACAGAAAAGGCAAAGACATCGAAAGAGTGGTCTTTCTGATCGCGTCTTTCTGACTATTCATATACTGTTCAGCACACATAAAAGAGCGGTGTTTCCGGAAAAGAAACACCGCTCTTTTGTATTCGTTTTATTACTTCCGCAACCGGTTCAGTGATCTGATCAGCGCCTCATCTGCACCTATTTTCCGGATAGCCAGAATGGTCAATATGATTGCAATGACGGGCATGATGAGACCCACGCCCACCTTCTGGAATACCAGATTTTCCACCGGGAACAGGTTGTAAAGGATGAAGCCGAAATAAAGGTAGAAACCGATCATCAGCATGGCATTGAAGACCGACAGTCTGATCTGCAGTATTCTTTGTTTATAGAGAAAAACCGTAATCAGAGACAGAACCGAACTCACCATCCCCAGTGTGAACAGCCCCCAGGTAGAGTCGTTGAGAACTTCATTTAGATAGATGCCAATCGCTTCAAAAACCACTTTATCTCCATTGTACATGAAAAATGCCAGCGGTGTGACCGATGCAACGAGCATGGCTGCGGCTGCCAGCAGCAGAAAAAGTGTCTGTATCCGTTGCAGCATAACCTTAAAACAGTTCTTTTTCCTTCAACGGATTTCGATAATAAATCTCCTGCTCCTTCCATTCCTCAATGGCAAGCAGTGATGGTTTTGGAAGCTTCTCGTAGAAACGGGATATCTCAATCTGTTCGTGGTTTTCAAATACCTCTTCAAGATTGTCGCTATAGGATGCAAATTCCTGCAGCTTGGTGTCGAGGTCTTGCTTCATTTCCACTGAGAGTTGGTTGGCTCGCTTGCTGATAATCCGTACCATCTCGTATACATTTCCCACGGGCTCTGACAGTCTCATGACATCCTGTGTTTCCGTGTTGGAGTTGGCGGCAATTTTTCTATAATCCATTTGTTTGTGTACTATATCAATTATTTGTTTGTTATTCAGGTTGTGGGCAGCACCTCTATTTTTTCCTGTGCCTCTTTATAATACTTCTCGGCTTCGTTCTTGTACTTTCCTTCCGGAAAAGTGTTGGTGTAATTGAAGTATTCGTCTACCACCATGCGGTAACGTTCCGGCTGTGTGAGCAGCGTGCTTCGTTGAGCGTACTCATGTCGTGCTCTGAGGATGGTGATCTGATAATCTTCCAGATATCGGGAATAGGGATAGCTTTTGATTGCCTCCCTTGCCGTAATCACGGCCGATTCATAATTATTTCCCATATAGTTACCCAGATCCAGATAGAGTTGAGCTGCAAGAAGTTCTTTGTGGGCCAGCTTCTCCTGCAATTCAAACAGGTAGTTCTTGGCCTGCTCTCCCCTTTCGGTTTGCGGGTAACGTTCGATATATTTTTGAAACTCGGCAATGGCACGATAAGTCTTGGTTTGATCCAGCCGGGCCTCGGGTGAATCGAGATACATACCATAAGCGGAGTAAAACAAGGCCGATTCGGCATACTCACCCTTGGGATATGTGTTGTAATAGGTGGTGAATACTTCCGTGGCAGAGTAATAATCTTTTGAATTGTAGTGGCTCTGCGCCAGTAAATACAAAGACTCCTCAGCCTGAGCCGTTCCCTTCATGAAGGTCACCAGTTCCTCGAGAAGCGTAATAGACCGATTGTATTTTCCTTCTTCAAAATACTTTTTTGCGTAGGTGTACTTCAGGTCCCTGTCGGTACTTTTCAATATTTTGTTGTACTCGTTGCAGGAAACCAGCAACACAGCAAGGAGCAAAAAACAGATAGTTTTTATTTTCATCTCGTTACAAGCCGGTTTAAGGGTGCAAATTTACTGAATCTTTCTCATTTTCTGATCAGAGATCACCCTTTTTATTCTATTTTAGGATTTTGAATCAATATATTGTAAAATACTGTCCACATATCTCCTGTCGTTAGACAGCTTGGGCACCTTATTTTGCCCTCCTGTTTTTTCTCTCTGCTTCATCCATTCGTAAAACGTTCCCTTTTCCATTGTTCGTATCCTGGGCATTTCCAGAGAGAGGTTATAAGATCGTTTTGCTTCGTAGTCGGAGTTCAGCTTTTTGAGACTTTCGTCCAGCAGCTCCGCAAACAGGTTCATGTTCGACGGGGGCGTCTCGAATTCGATGAACCACTCATGGGCACCATTGTTGTTATCGCCAAAGTAAACCGGTGCCACGGTATATTCCGTGATTTTCGCATGGGTGCTGCGGCAAGCTTCGTTGATGGCCCTGTCGGCGTTGTCCACGATCAGTTCCTCTCCAAAGGCATTGATAAACTGTCGGGTACGTCCGGTCAGCTTAAAGAGGTACGGATGGGTGCTGGTGAATTCAATGGTATCCCCAATTTTGTATCGCCACAACCCGCCACTCGTACTGATCACCACAGCGTATTGCTTACCGGCTTCCACGCCACCAAGGGGAACAGTCTCAGGCTGGGCCTTGTCCCATTCACCGGCCGGGATAAATTCATAGTATACTTCGTTATCGAGCAGCAGGAGCAGATCTTTTGATTCCGGTGCAAACTGTACGCCGAAGAAACCTTCCGAGGCGTTATAGGTCTCCCAGTAACGCATTCTCGGGGTAGGAATTATTTTTTCAAACTGCTCCTGAAACGGAAGAAAACCTACCCCTCCGTGAAAGAATACTTCCAGTTGGGGCCATATGTCGGGTATCGCCCTTCCGGTTTCCTCCACAATCTTTTTTAGTAATATCAGCATCCAGGAGGGCACGCCCACCATGGCGCGAATATCATTTCCGATGGCATAGTCGGTCAATTTTTGCAATTTCTCTTCCCAATCGGGGATCAGGGCAATGCTTTCGGGTGTTCTTCTTCGTCTGGCCGGTGCCGGGAGGTTCTTCATCAATATGGCCGATATATCACCTGTGTAAATGCCGTTGCCAATCTGGTTTGTCTGTTGGCTTCCTCCCAAAACAAGCGTTTTGCCCAAAATGAAAGCGCTGTCGGGATGATGTACCGCATACATGCCCAGCATTTGATAGCCGGCCCGATAGTTACCATTGAAGAGCGACTCCCTGGTGACAGGGATATATTTGCTTTTGTCTTCCGTTGTACCCGAGGACATGGCAAACCACCTCACGGGTGTATCCCAGAGCACATCAGTCTGCTTCTCTACAATGATCTTTTCCAACCAGGGACGTAAATCTTCGTACGCAATCACGGGTACCTGCCGGCGAAAGTCGTCATCATTGTTGATTTCTGTGAAATGGTTTTGAAACCCGTACTGCGTTTTTTGTCCGTGTTCAAGCAGGTAATTGAGGGTTTGTTGTTGTGTTCCCAACGGATCTTTCACAAATTTCTCTACCGGCTTGTAATAAGAAGTAAGTATGTTGCGGGCTATTTTTCGAATCATTCTCGGCGTATCAATAGTAGGGGCAAAGGTATAGAGGAGTTTCTGAAAATGAAAAAATAAAATCACAATTTTAGATAAAAACCGACTATCCGATGCGGCTGATTTTGCGTAACCGATCCTCGTCGATGATCTTTATTTTTCTTCCGTCGATGGTAATGACGCGCTCATTCACGAAGTTAGAGAGGGTGCGGATGGCATTGGAGGTTGTCATGTTCGACAGGTTTGCCAGATCTTCGCGCGCCAGATAAATGTTGATGGTTGCCCCATCCTCTTCCAGTCCGTAACTCTCTTTGAGGAAGATCAAAGATTCGGCCAGCCGGCCGCGCACATGTTTTTGGGTAAGATTGACAACCCGTTGATCGGCAATACCCAAGTCTACCGACAGCATCTGAATGAAAAACAAAGCCAGATCGCCGTTGTTACGCAGGAACTGCTCAATCAGCTCCATGGGAATCATGCAAACGGTGCAGGACTCAAAAGCCGATGCGGCTGTTACATAAGGCTCTCGTGCAAAATAGGCCCTGTACCCGAAATACTGCACAGGGCGGATGATGCGGATGATTTGACTTCTTCCCCCCACTCCGCTTTTAAAAATTTTCACCTTCCCATTAAAAAGGCACATCAGATCGCGTGGCGTCTCATCCTCAAGATAGATCAGTTCATTTTTTTTAAAATGAATAACACGCGCATTACCACGTAATTGATCACGCTCGCCATCCGTCAACATCCTCCAAATATCGGGTAAAGTAGAGGACAAATCAATCAAATCTTTCTTCTTTCCTGGCATAAGTGCTATAGAACTATGTTCTAAAACACAAATATATATATTATTTTTCGATGAGTAACAAAAAAGTAATCATAAAAAATATTCGGTTGCGTTTAAAAAAAATGTAAGTTTGCAAATCGGAATGAAAAAAGGAGTCATCTTACATATTTTCTTTCTTTTTATTGCCACTTCCAACAACTTCGTGTTCAGTCAGTCAGGGCCTGTGGACACGATCCTGTACCGGGCAATGAATGCTGCTGAAAAATACAACGACCTGGTAGAACATTTCACGGCCGAGGTATACACGCGTACCTATATGGAAACGGTCAAAAAAAATTTCCTCTACAAATATACCCACCTCATTCCGCGTTTTGCATTGCATGATCCCAAGAACAACGAGGCTTTGATAGAAACCATCGGCGATCTCCATTACGATTATCCCCACAGCTATGTGCATGACATTCGCTATGTCTCGGGGACGCTCACCGCAAGAAAAGATATTGAGATGATACCCTTTGAGTTGCTCAACATCAACATATACGGTGAAACCACCAACGACGAGAGCTTTTTCATGCCGGTGCGCTTCAGTACGGCGAAATATTACCGTTACTCGCTCTATCAGACTTTCACCGAAAACAGCAAGACTTACTACAATATCCAGTACAAACCGATATATGAAAACACAAAACTGCTAAAAGGTTCATTTATTGTAGAGCATGGCACCTGGCGGATCATTTTTTTTCGGGGCGAGGGACTGGATATCTTTTCAGACTTCTCTTTTGAGATGACCATGGGTGATGAGTGGATTACCAACTACCTGCCGGTACATTTCACCATATACCAGACCGTTTCTTATCTGGGCAACGTGCTGGCAGAAAGACATCTGGCCAACATCAAATACAGCGACATCCAGCTGCGCCAGATCAAAGAGGTGCCCCGCTCCCTCAACATCAGCGACATCTACAAAGTACGACTCGATTCGGTACCGGTGCGTAGCGACTCGCTCTTTTGGGAGGAGATGAGGCCCATTCCGCTGCAGGCAAGAGAGAGAGAGGTAATAAACCGGCACATGGCCGAACAAAAAGAAAAGGCATACCGCACCGCCAACGACACCCTGTCGGGAGTGCAACGAGCCCAGCAGATGGCGCAGCGAATGGTGATGAACTCCAGCTACAAGTACCGCTCTTCACGCATCGGCTATTCCGGGCTGCTGAACCCGTTCATGCTGGGATACAGCTCACGTGATGGGATAAGTTACCGCCAGAAGCTGTCGTGCAACATCGACTTAAAGCACAATCGCACGGTGGGTATCAATGCCTTCGCCGGATATCTGTTTCGCCGGAAAGAATTTTTCACCGACCTCACAACCACCTGGAACTACGACCCCTACCACCTGGGAAGTGCTACTTTTTCCGTGGGGATCGGTAATCCCACCTACAGCTCCCTGTTTGTCGACCAGATTCAGGACAGCCTCAAAAACAGGGGTCTCACCTTCGAAGACATCTCGTTAAATTATTACAAGGACTATTATTTCAAGCTATATAATACGTTTGAAGCGCTGAATGGCCTGCTGTTACAGACCGGAATAGACTATCACATCAGGAAAAGCAAGGATAACACGCTCAAGTTTCGGTCGCTCTCCGACGGCAGCGAGCCCATCTCCGACCTGTTCGGCATAAAAAGGTCGTTCGCTCCTTTCGTGCGTATCAGCTGGACTCCGAGGCAATATTACCGTTATGAGGGGCGACAGAAGATCTATGAACGTTCCGATTTTCCCACTTTCAAGCTGGAACTTTCACGCAGTTTCCTCGATATTCTGGGAAGCACCACACAGTTTAACCGGATTGAATTCGACATCAGCCAGCATATCCCTTTCGGGCTGCGTCATTCCCTTCAGTACCATGTGGGCACCGGCAGATTCATCAACCAGAAGACTGAATATTTTGCCGACTTCGTCTATTTTTCCAAAAACAATTTTCTGGATAACTGGAACGACGGCCTCGGGGGAAATTTCAACCTGTTGAGTCGGGATCTGTACAATGCCTCCGACTCCTACATCCAGGGGCACATCATGTTTGAAACCCCCTTTCTGATTTTGAAAAACATTGATTTTGTATCGAACTTCGCCGACAAGGAACGCATCTATCTCAGCCAGCTGTATACCCCACAGATCATTTCCTACACGGAGCTTGGCTACGGTATTGGCAACCGTTTTTTCAATGCCGGATTCTTTTGCGCCTTTCACAAGGATCAATTTAAGCAACTGGGTGTCAGGGCAGCATTTGAGTTGTAATATTATTTTCTTTATATTTGCAAAAAAGATACGCAACAGATGATTTGTTTTCCCAATGCGAAGATAAATTTAGGACTACACATCGTTTCACGCCGGTCGGACGGATATCATAACCTGGAGACCATTTTCTACCCCATTGGCATGCGGGATGCGCTGGAAATCATTCCTGGACCTCTGTCGGGGGAACATCGATTTTTTCAGACAGGCATCCCCATTGAGGGAGATCCGGCAGAAAACCTGGTGATGAAGGCCCTCAAGCTGATTTCGGCTGAGAGAGAGATTCCGCCCGTCGATGTACATCTGCTTAAAAAGATCCCTACCGGCGCCGGATTGGGAGGAGGTTCGTCGGATGCGGCTTTCACGCTGCGGCTATTGAACGATACCTTTGCATTGGGATACTCCCACGACCATCTGCTGCGCCTGGCAGCACAGCTGGGTGCCGACTGTCCCTTTTTTATCCGCAACACAGCTTCCTTTGCCACCGGCATCGGCGATATGCTGGAGCCAGTGTCTCTTAGCCTGGACAGCTACTTCCTGTTGCTGGTAAAACCCGACATCGCGGTTTCCACAAAGGAAGCCTATGCGATGATAACGCCCCTGCAGCCTGCAATATCGTTAAGAGAAATCATAAAAAAACCCATTTCGGAATGGAAGGATTGGATGAAAAATGATTTTGAAATTCCTGTTTTCAAAAAATATCCCGAAATTTATGCCATCAAACAGCAGCTATATGATCTGGGTGCTGTTTATGCGGCAATGAGCGGCTCAGGATCAGCGGTTTTCGGCATTTTTAAGCAGGAGCCCCCCTGGCAAAGCCTTTTCAACCGGCATTTTGTCTGGACAGGCAGCGCCAAATAAACAGATGGCAGATGAAAAAACGTTACACGATCAAGTTATATAAAATGAAAATAAGAAAACAACACGTAGGGTATCTTCTTGCGGGACTCCTGGGAGTACTCAGCCTGCAGGCCGGTGAGCCGGTCTCTCCGCAGAGGATCGGTCTCTTCGGACCCGTTCCTGTTCAAAAGCCAATCCTGCTCGACAGCACGAACCTGAACAATATCGCCTACTCCGATGAGATGCTACTCTCTTCCCCCATCTCCTTCCCCGCTCAGGAACGGTTCACAAAGGAGGTAACACCCGATACGGCAGGGTTCTTCTTCCTGAAGAAACCGGCAACTGGCAAAGCGTTCCAGTTGCTGTCGTTCTATGTCGCAGGCGACCGTTACGGCAAGGGAAAGCTCACCGTAACATCGCCCAACCCGCTTGAGTTGTGGATCGATGGCGTGAAGCGGGCCACCAAGAACCAAGTCAATGACAGCCTGCACCAGTCCGGTCAGGTAGATACCAACCTGAACGGCTTCACCAACAACGTACGGGTTGTGATCAAGGTACTCACCGATGCAGAAAACAAGACAGAACCCGCGGTAAAGGTTGCCCTGAAGCCCGACGAGCCCGACTCCCTGCTGGTCTATACATTTGATAATATCCCCCAACGCCGGACAGTGATCAAAGACATCCTGGAGGGTAAACGGGTCAACAACGCCGTGATCTCTCCCGGTGGCCGGTTTGTGTTACTGTCGCTTCGCGAGACCCTTCCCGGAGGAGAAAACCGCAACTACACCGAAGTATACGATGTGAAACAGAAACGTACCATTCTTTCTGAGCCGGCCGGACGATCACAGTTAAACTGGATGCCTAAACAGGAACTGCTCTATTTTGTGACCGACAGTGAGGAAGGACGATCGGTGGTGACGCTCGATCCGTTGACCACGGAAAGTAAAATCATTGCTCGAGGTCTTCCGAAAGAGAATTTTCACATTGCACCCGACGAGAAATCGCTTTTCTTCTCTGCAAAGGAGACACTCTCCATCAGCAATCCGGGAGGCCTGAAGCGGTTGATCGGCATCGACGACAGACAGTCACAATACCGCGAGCGCTACTTCCTATATCGTTATTTCTTCGACAGCGGACTTACCCAGCAGCTCACCTTCGGAAGGCATACCGCCTCGCTCAACGATGTGACCGATGATATGCAATACCTTCTTTTTTCAACTTCCGAAGAAGATCTGACTGAACGGCCTTTTAACAAAAGCTCACTCTACAGGCTTAACCTGATGACGATGGCGATGGACACCCTGTGGAAAGAGCAAACCTACACCTATTCGGCCCAATTTTCCCCCGATGGGAAGAAGCTGCTTATTCACGGCGCGCCCGAAGCGTTCAACGGCATTGGTCTGAATATCAATACAGGACAAATAGCCAACAGTTATGACACCCAATCGTTCCTGATGGATATTGAAACAAAAAAGGTGGAGCCACTCACCCGATTTTTCGACCCCAGCATCAACGCACAGGAGTGGAACCGGCTCGACAACACCATCTACTACCGTGTGGAGGAGGGTGACCGTGCCAACATGTATCGCTATCATCCCCGCACAAAAAAGTTTGAGAAACTGCCCCTTAGGGAGGAGGTAATCCGCTCGTTCAACATTGCCGAAAATGCCCTATGGGCAACTTATACCGGTGTCAGTGCCTCTAACTCGAACAGAAGCTATCTGCTGAATCTGAAAACAATGGAGTCGATTCTCATTTCCGACCCTTATGCAGAACAACTGAACGGACTCACCCTTGGTGAGGTGAAAGAGTGGCAGTTCACCAGTTCCTTTGGCGATGTCATTGAAGGACGTTATTATCTGCCGCCATACTTCAATCCAAAGAAAAAATACCCGCTTATCGTCTATTATTATGGTGGTACCAGCCCCACCGCCCGCACTTTTGAAAGTACCTATCCACTGCACGTATATGCGGCCCAGGACTACGTGGTATATACCCTGCAGCCGAGTGGTACAACCGGTTACGGTCAGGAGTTCTCGGCACGGCATGTGAACGCCTGGGGCGAGCAGACTGCCGATGAGATCATTGAAGGTGTGAACGCATTCGTAACCGCACATCCATTCGTGGATGGTACAAAAATAGGCAATATCGGCGCCTCTTATGGAGGATTCATGACACAGTACCTCATCACCCAGACCGACCTGTTTGCTGCCTCGGTGTCGCATGCCGGCATCAGCAACATCACCAGCTACTGGGGTGAAGGTTACTGGGGTTATTCCTACAGCGCCGGTGCCAGCGCGGGCAGCTATCCCTGGAACAACCCGGAACTATACGTAAAACAAAGTCCTCTCTTTCATGCCGACAAGATTAAAACTCCCCTGCTGTTGCTGCACGGTACGGCCGACACCAATGTTCCCATCGGTGAGAGCATCCAGATGTACACTGCGCTGAAGCTGCTGAACAAACCGGTGGAGTTTATCCAGGTGGAGGGAGAGAATCATGCCATTTATGATTATGACAAGCGTATCGCCTGGAACAATGCCATCTACGCATGGTTCGCCAAATGGCTGAAGAATGACGCCCGTTGGTGGGATTCAATGTATCCGGAGAAATAGAACCGGACAAAATATAATTGAGAAAAAAAACGACTATGGATCTGGAAAAACTGTGCAGTGAGGTAAAGCAAATCGCCCGAACGACGGGTGCCTATTTAAAAAATGAGCAGGCTCTGCTCGGGCGAAACGATATCGAACTGAAAGGCGCACGCAATTATGTCACCTACATCGACAAGGAAGCCGAGCAGATGCTGGTAGCGGCGCTGCAGGAGCTGTTCCCCGAAGCCGGATTTCTCACCGAGGAGGATACAGTAGCTTTTGAGCAGCGTGCCTTCACCTGGATCATCGATCCGCTGGACGGCACCACCAACTACGTGCACGGCGACACCCCTTTTTCTGTGAGCATTGCATTGATGCACAACGGTAAGGTGATCCTGGGCGTGGTATTTGACCCTGTGGCCGACCAGATATTTTATGCCACCGAAAAGGGAAAAGCTTTCCTGAACGACCTCCCCCTGCAGGTGAGCAAGCAGGCCACGCTGGAAAACGGCTACATAGGATTCGGCATTCCCTACAGCCTTGATGAAAAAGGAGAACTGATCCTGCAACACGCAATGAGGCAATTCCGGAAATGCAGCTTCCGCATCAAAGGGTCAGCGGCACTGGAGATTTGCTATGTGGCGGCCGGCATCAGCGATACCTACTTCCACTCGGGACTATCGCCGTGGGATGTAGCTGCAGGAGCATTCATTCTGCAGTGCGCGGGGGGTAAATGCAGCGACTTCACCGGTGGCGACAATTACATTTTCGGGAAAGAGATGGTCGCTTCCAACGGAGCCATCCATCAGGAAATCATGGACCACATCATTCACGGACGCTAATGGACAACCAAACCATCCTCATCGCTTTTCTGCTCACGCTGTTCGCCGGTCTGTCCACCGGCATCGGTAGCCTGATCGCTTTCGTGGCCAAACGCACGAACACCAACTTTCTGAGCCTTGCCCTGGGTCTTTCTGCCGGGGTGATGATCTATGTCTCTTTCATGGAGATGCTACCAAAGTCACTGGCATCGCTGTCGGGCATATACGGTGAAAAAGCTGGAATGCTTTACATGATCCTCGGATTATTCGGCGGCATCGCGCTGATCGCGCTAATCGACTTTCTGATTCCCGAATCAAGAAACCCGCACGAGATGCACGGAGTGGAAGAGATGAAATCGAACTACCGGCTGAAACAGACCGGCATCATCACGGCGGTGACCATCGCCATTCACAACTTTCCCGAAGGAATCGCCACCTTCATGTCGGCCCTGAGTTCAATGGAAGTAGCCATCCCCATCACGGCTGCCATCGCCATACACAATATCCCCGAAGGCATTGCGGTTGCCGTTCCCATCTATCATTCCACGGGAAGCAAAAAGAAGGCATTCTGGCTTTCCTTTGCGTCGGGACTTGCCGAGCCGGTGGGCGCGCTGATTGCCTTTTTGTTCCTGCTACCGTTCTGGAATCCGGCGCTGGATGGGTTGATCCTGTCGGCCGTATCCGGAATTATGATTTTTATCTCGCTGGACGAGTTGCTTCCCAGCGCCGAGAAATATGGCAAACACCATCTTTCCATCATCGGTCTGGTCGCCGGAATGGCTGTGATGGCAGTCAGTTTGTTTCTGTTTATTTAAACAAAAAATAAGTATCTTTGTAGCTTTGTATAAGACAGGGTATATACCTCGTGAAAATTAATCAATACGTACCACAATGAGAACAGATTTAAAACAAATAGGCGAACGCATCAGGGGTTTACGTGATGCGATCGATTTCTCACCCGCAGAGATGGCCCACAGGCTGGAGGTGGATGAAGCAGTCTATCTGCAATATGAGACGGGCGAAAAGGACATCTCTGTTTCGTTCTTACAGCGAATTGAACGGGAGTTCAACGTGGATCTGGCCACCCTGATGTTTGGTACCGAACCCAAAATGAATGCTTACTTTATCACCCGCAAAGATAAAGGGGTTAGCGTGGAAAGAGTATCGGCCTACAAGTACCAGTCGCTCACCTCGGGCTTCACCAACAATGTAGCTGAGGTTTTCGTGGTAACGGTAGAACCAAAGCCCATGGAAGATGATTTCTACCAGAATATTCACGCGGGTCAGGAGTTCAACATGATTCTGGAAGGAAGCATGATGTTGAAAATAAATGAAAAAGATCTGATCCTCAATGAGGGAGACAGCATTTATTTCGACTCCTCCCTTCCGCACGGCATGAAAGCGCTCAACAACAAGCAGGTAAAGTTTCTTACCGTAGTTTTATACCCCTAACACACGCAATCCCTCAATCATCAGGTTATCATGTTAGAAAGATTTGTAAAGAAAACTGCATTCAGTTCGCATCAGGATTTTATTGAAAATTACGAGATCCTGGTACCCGAAAACTTCAATTTTGCCTACGATGTGGTGGATGCCTGGGCAGCGACAGATCCGCAAAAACGGGCACTCTGCTGGACGGACGACAAGGGAGCTCACCACAATCTTACCTTCGGGGAACTAAAGACCCTGTCCGATAAGACCGCTTCCTTCTTTCAGTCACTGGGCATTGGAAAAGGAGATATGGTCATGCTCATCCTCAAGCGAAGCATCGAGTTCTGGCAGACCATCCTCGCATTGCACAAGATCGGTGCCGTGGCAATTCCCGCGACGCACCTGCTGACCGACAAAGATATCATCTACCGCAATAACGCGGCAGACGTCAAGGTTATTGTGGCTGCGGCCGACGATAACCTGATCACCCATGTGGATCTTGCCATGGGTCAATCGTCCACGGTGAAGCACCGTGTTCTTGTCGGCGAAAACATTCCGGAAGGATGGACCGGTTTTCACCAGGGAGTGAAAGATGCTGCACCCTTTGTAAAGCCGGAAAAAGTCAATTCCAATGAGGACATCATGATCCTTTATTTTACTTCCGGCACCACGGGACAGCCCAAGATGGTGATCCATGATTTCACTTATCCGCTGGGACATATCACCACCGCCAAATACTGGCACAACCTGCACGAAAACAGCGTTCACCTCACCGTGGCCGACACAGGGTGGGCCAAGGCAGTATGGGGCAAGCTTTACGGACAGTGGATCGTGGGAGCCTGCGTATTTGTGTATGACTTTGAAGGACGCTTTGTTCCCGACGACATGTTGCGTATGATATCGACCTACAAGGTAACCTCCTTCTGTGCGCCTCCTACCATCTTCCGCTTTCTCATCCGCGAAGATCTGAACAAGTATGATCTCTCGTCGCTGGAATACTGTACTACGGCCGGAGAAGCGCTGAATCCATCGGTATTTGAATCATTTTATGAAAAGACAGGTATCAAGATGATGGAAGCTTTTGGCCAGACAGAGACGGCACCCACCATCATCACCTTCCCCTGGATTGAGCCGAAGCCGGGCTCCATGGGGATGCCCAACCCGCTCTACAAGATGGATCTGCTCACCTGGGACGGCCGCTCTGCAGAAGATGGAGAACAGGGCGAGATTGTCTTCTACACCGATGAGAACAGGCCCCTGTCGCTGTTCATGGGATATTACCGCGATCAGGAACTGACCAGGCAGGTTTATGCCGACCATGTGTACCACACGGGCGACATGGCGTGGCGTGACGAAGATGGTTACTACTGGTTCGTGGGCCGCACCGATGATGTGATCAAAAGCTCCGGCTACCGCATCGGCCCTTTCGAGGTGGAGAGCGCCGTGATGACGCATCCCGCCGTGGTAGAGTGTGCCATCACGGGTGTGCCCGACGAAATACGCGGGCAGGTGATCAAAGCCACCATCGTGCTGGCCGAAGAATATAAAACACGCGCAGGTGATGAGCTGATCGCAGAGATTCAGGAGCATGTGAAAAATGTGACGGCTCCCTATAAATACCCGCGTGTAATTGAATTTGTGCATGAATTGCCGAAAACCATCAGCGGAAAGATCCGCCGGGTAGAGATACGGGAGAAAAGTAAATAGGGATCAGGGGTTAGCGATCAGCCAAAATAATGGGTGGTTGTCAGTGACTGCGGTCCAGGAGTAAATTGTATTATAAAAATATTTAGAACAAAAACAGAACATTGATATGAAACGAGCGTATGTATTCCCCGGTCAGGGAGCCCAGTTTGTGGGCATGGGAAAAGAGTTATATGACACACTGCCTTTGGCGAAGGAGCTTTTCGAGAAGGCGAACGAGATATTGGGCTTCCGGATCACGGATCTGATGTTTGCCGGTACGGACGAAGACTTACGACAAACAAAGGTGACGCAACCGGCCATCTTCCTCCACTCGGTGATTCTGGCAAAGAGCCTGGGTGAAGAGTTTCAGCCCGACATGACGGCCGGACATTCGCTGGGTGAATTCTCTGCCCTGGTAGCTGCCGGTGCTTTGTCGTTTGAGAACGGATTAAAGCTGGTCTATGCCCGTGCGTTGGCCATGCAAAAAGCCTGTGAAGCCAATCCTTCCACCATGGCTGCTATCCTGGGACTACCCGACGAGAAGGTGGAAGAGATTTGTGCTCTGGTGGATGATGTGGTGGTTCCCGCCAACTACAACTGTCCTGGGCAGATTGTGATCTCCGGATCGAACAGCGGAATAGAAAAAGCATGTGAGCTGATGAAGGAAGCAGGTGCCAAAAGAGCGCTGCCGCTGAAGGTGGGTGGCGCTTTTCACTCACCGCTGATGGAGCCGGCCAGGCTGGAACTGATGGAAGCAATCGAAGCAACACCCCTCTCGGTGCCGGTTTGTCCCGTCTATCAGAATGTCTCCACCGTGGGAGAAACCGATCCTACAGTCATCAGGAAGAATCTCATCGTGCAGCTTACCTCCCCCGTGAAATGGACGCAATCGGTACAACAGATGATTGCCGATGGTGCCGTTGAATTTGTGGAGCTGGGTCCGGGTAGTGTGCTGCAGGGGTTGATATCTAAGATAGACAAGGGTGTAACGGTTTCCGGGAAACAATAACCGGTTTACAGGTGTTTAAACAATACGCACCGTAGCAGAATACAAAATCTAACAATTAAAACAAACGCTATGCAGAAAATATTGTTTATACTCGCTTTTAGCACAAGCATCATTCTTCAGACAAACGCGCAGGATATATTCAAAGCGCCCGATTTTGCACAGATCGAAAGGAACACCAAAGAATCAGTTTCCTCCTATTACTATCCGAACCTGATAAAAAAATATCAGGACGGAACCCAGATGACCCCTGAGGAGGGAAGGCACCTTTATTTTGGGTACATATACCAGCCGGGATATGTTCCAACCGACACTTCCGAATTCAACAGCAAGCTGGCGGCAATCTTGTCAAAACAATCTTTCGTTCAGGAAGACTACAAAAATATCGTGCAATATGCTGATGCTCTACTGCTGGAAGATCCGTTCAACCTGCGTGCGCTGAATGCAAAACTATTGGTATATGCGCAGGAGAATAATACGGAAGAATACAAGAAGGTAGCTCTCAAGCGGCGTATCGTGCAGGATGCCATTATCGGCACCGGCGACGGCATGTCGGAGAAGACACCTTTTTATGTCATCAAAGTGGCTCATGAATATGACATTCTGCCTTTCCTGGGGTACAACTTCGGAGGAGAAGACAAAATTTTGAAAGGAAATAAGGTTAATTATCTGTCGCTGGGCGAGAACCGTTTCGGCGTAGAACGGGTTTACTTCAACATCAGTCCCATCATTGATCACCTCAGTGTGCGCGGCGGCGGAAAAATGTAAATATTCTCCTGTCGGAAAGAAATTCGTAAGGGCTTAAAACTGCAGTCTCAACGACAGCTGTATTTTAAGCCCTTTCTGTTTGTATATCAGAACCATTTTTTTCTTTTAAAATACCAGAGCATGCCGGCTGCAATAAGCAGCATCACGACCCAGACAATGAAATAGCCGTGCGGCAGTTGCAGTTCCGGCATGTTTTTGAAATTCATTCCATACACGCCCACGATAAAGGTGAGCGGAATGAATATCACCGAAAAGACCGTCAGAAGTGCCATGATGTCGTTCAGCCTGGTACTCATGGAAGAGTGATAAATATTCAATTCATCGTACAGTATCTCACGATAATAATCCAATAGTTCCACTGCCTGGCTTATGTTATCCTGCAACTCTTTAAAATATTTATAATTTTTCCGCGTAATAAAGTCGCCGTCGTTCTTCACGAGGCTCGTAATCATCTCCCTGGCAGGTTTTATGTAACGCCCCAGATCGCTCAGTTCGCGTTTGAATAAGTTAATTATTTTTAGTATTCCCCTGTCGGGGTTGAGCACCATCTTGTTCTCCAGTGCCTCAATTTTTTCGCCAAGAACACCCAGAATAAAGATGTAATTGTCAATCACAACATCAAGCAGGGCAAAGGCAAGATAATCGGCTCCCAGAGACCTGAATCTCCTGTTATGTTTTTTAAGTCGCTCTTTTACGGGATTAAACAGGCTGCTGTGCTCTTCCTGAAAGGTGATCAACATATTGCTCATCACCACGATACTCAGATTATTGATGGACACCTGATTCAACGTTTCGTCGAACTGCATCATTTTGATGGACAAGAAGAGCCCGTCGTCAAATTCTTCCGTCTGTGGGCGCGTACCCGGCTCCATCACATCCGAGAGAATCTCTGCCGGAATATGCAGGCGATCTGCCAGTTCTCTCATCAGTGTCTCATTGTGAAGACCGTCTATATTCAGCCATAAGAGCTTGTCTTCATACGACTGAAGTTCTTCTACCGAATGAATGATTGTTTCAGTCACATCTTCTGTTCCGATATCAAAAACAGTCATTCGCACCTCCGGGGAACGATGCCGCCCCCGAAATTTCAGTTCATGCGGCGAGAGTCCGATATCTTCTTGGCGTTTAGGTAGGGTCTGGTGCATAAGCAAAAATTAAAAAGATAATGAGACTGCAAGGTACAATTATTTTTGTAACCAAACGATTAAGAATTATGACATGCCACCTGTTAACAACGACCGATGCAGACAATCAATTTACTACCCACACAATTTTCCTGGCACACTATTTGCTCAATCTATCTTACTCCAAATTATATAAACAGAAAGAATATGAATTTTTTAAATATTGCACAAAGCAGATACGCCACAAAAAAATATGATCCGGGTAAAAAGATTGACGATGAGACAATAGAGAAGCTGAAAGAGATTATCAGGTTGAGTCCTTCCTCTATCAACAGCCAACCATGGAAGTTCACTTTTGTTTCCGATGAGAAGGTCAAAAGCGAGTTGGCGGAGTTTTCTTACAACAACAAGCATAAGGTATTGGATGCAAGCCACGTTGTGGTATTCAGCGTAATTAAGGATGTGGAAGCTTTTGAAAATAATAAGCTTACCTTACTGCCAGAGGGGACCAGAGCCTATTATAATCGCGTGTTAAAGCCCAGAGGCGTCGAGCAGGTGATGACATGGTTAACCTCTCAGGTTTATCTCTCATTGGGATTCTTCCTGAGTGCCACTGCGAGCTTGGGGTTAGATTCTACTCCCATGGAGGGTATTCAGGCAGAAGCGTATGATCAGGTATTGGAGAATGATAATTATAAGACACTGTTTGCTGTTGCAATAGGTTATCGTGATGAGGAGGATAAAAACCAGCCTACCCATACGCCCAAGTTTAGATTGGAGCAAGATCAGATTATAAGGTCAATATAAGATCTGATTTCTCTTCTGTCGGCCGACCGAGTTCGCCGGATTTTACATTTTTTTTGTCGATTCCGGCAGATATGATTTTTTTGATTAACTTCGTTTCTCGATTCATTTCAGACAGTTAAGGATCCCATACAAGAAAATCATTGTTGCTCCTAACCCCATAAACAGAGATATGAAAGTACGTGACAGCGGGATGCCGGACAGACTGATCGTTACAAAAATTTAAAACAGATAATATTATGAAAATCGGAATTATCCTGGAGACAAAAGAATTTGAAAAGGCATGGAATGCTTTTCGATTTGCAGTGACAGCCAAAAAACAGGGACATGAAGTGAAGGTTTTTCTTATGGGAGAAGCCGTTGAGTGTGAAGGGTTGACCCACGAGAAATACAATGTGGATGAACAATTAAAAGCATTTATAAGTGCAGGCGGAGAGATTCTCGCCTGTGGCACCTGTTTAAAATCGAGACAACTTGATGGAACCGATGCTTGTCCCATTTCAACCATGATAGACTGTGTCAATCTGGTGGTCTGGGCTGACAAGACCGTGACATTTTGAGGAAAAACAAAAATGTTGGTCATATCGGTCATATGGGTGTAAATCTCGGTTATATTAGCCCTCAAATAAACCGAGCAGTAAAAAATAAAAGTTATTTTTACAACTGCTATGGAAAAGAGAAAGAATATTACATCAA
>MENQ01000028.1 GCA_001768325.1 Bacteroidetes bacterium GWC2_46_850
TCAAAGAACATTTCGGGTGAAAAACACCCTTTATGATAAACGGGATAAAAACAAATTAATAATCAACTAAATGTCCTGCCGACTTTTCGGAGTGGACTCAAGGTTAATAGTAGTAAACAAATCATTCATTATAGTCATTATGCCGGATATTTCGTTGCGGGGAGTACAGATGCCCGCATCACCCATACGCAAATTAGCTCCACTCTCCGATGCTGCCAAGGCCGAGGGGGTAAAAGTATATCACCTGAATATCGGCCAACCCGATCTTCCCTCGCCGGTAACAGCACTCGATGCGATTCGGGCCATTGACCGCACCACACTGGAATACAGCCCTAGCGACGGGTATCGGTTTTACAGGGAGAACCTGACTGCATACTACAAAAAGTATGATATCGATCTCACGCCAGAACAGATTATCGTGACTGCCGGCGGGTCGGAGGCGGTACTGTATGCATTCATGGCATGCCTGAATCCCGGTGATGAGATTATTGTTCCCGAACCTGCCTATGCCAACTACATGGCCTTCGCCATCTCCGCAGGGGCGGTCATCCGCACCATTCCCTCGACCATGGAGTCGGGTTTTGCCCTTCCCCCAATGGATGAGTTTGAGAAACTGATCAATGAACGCACCAAAGGTATCCTGATCTGTAATCCCAATAATCCCACGGGATATGTTTACACGCCTCATGAGATGGAGCAAATCAGGAAACTGGTGAAACAGTACAACCTCTACCTTTTTTCCGATGAGGTGTACCGCGAATTTATATACAACGATACGCCTTATGTCTCGGCCTGCCACCTGGAGGGCGTGGAAGAGAATGTGGTACTGATCGATTCCGTATCGAAACGATACAGCGAATGCGGCATCCGCATCGGCGCACTGATTACCAGGAACCGCAAAGTACACGACACGGTGATGAAGTTCTGCCAGGCACGTTTAAGCCCGCCGCTCATTGGTCAGATCGCTGCCAACGCATCGCTGGAGGTGAACGGCAGTTACATGCAACACAACTTCGATGAGTACAAGGGACGCCGTGATTTCCTGATCGACCGGCTCAACAGGATCCCGGGGGTTTACTCACCCATGCCACAGGGGGCCTTTTATACACTGGCGCGGCTTCCCATCGACGATGCCGATCTCTTTTGTGCCTGGTGCCTTTCCGATTTCCGGTATGAGGGGCAGACCATCTTCATGGCTCCGGCAACCGGCTTTTATGTTACTCCCGGACTGGGAATAAATGAAGTGCGGATTGCCTATGTACTAAACCGGGAAGAACTGGGTAAGGCACTCACAGTGCTCGAGAAAGCGCTGGAGGCTTATCCGGGCAGAAGATAACATGCATGAATGCAGAACTGTTTATAGCGAAACGAATCTACAGGGGAGATAAGAAGAACGACAAACGGGTCTCATCGCCCGCCATCCGGATTGCCATTGCCGGCATAGCGCTGGGGCTGGCTGTCATGATTGTGGCAGTCTGCATCATCGTGGGATTCAA
The DNA here is from genome assembly GCA_001768325.1 of Bacteroidetes bacterium GWC2_46_850. Classification (GTDB taxonomy): domain Bacteria; phylum Bacteroidota; class Bacteroidia; order Bacteroidales; family Dysgonomonadaceae; genus Proteiniphilum. Next base: position 1,497 of record MENQ01000028.1, read on the forward strand.
GAAAGAAGTCCGTGCCAAGGTAATCGGCTTTGGTTCTCATATTCAGGTTTCCGCCTTCGAAAGCAACGCATCCTACGAACATACACCCATTGCTATCTCCGACACGCTGTTGGCGCAATTAAACGCCAACCCGGCCATCAGTCATGTCCAGGAGTTTATCACCAAGCCGGGCATCATCAAGACGGATGATGATTTTATGGGGGTGGTACTCAAAGGGGTATCGGAAGGATACGACTGGCAGTTTTTCCGCAAAAACCTGCTGGAGGGGAGTGTGATTGAATCGGGCGACACCACCTCAGGCAACCGGGCCATCATCTCAAGGGTGATCGCCGACAAGCTGCTACTGAAAACGGGAGACAACTTTACCTGCTACTTCGTACAGGAGCCGGTGCGCGCACGACGTTTCCGCATTACAGGCATCTATGAGACCAATTTTGAGGATTATGACAAGCTCTATATCATCACCGAAAAAGAGGTACTAGCCCGTCTCAACGATTGGGACGACGACATGGCAAGCGGCATTGAATTGCTCGTAAAGGACTATGACAAGCTGGATGCGACAGCACAGGAGATTTTCTTCGCAATGGCTGATCACAAAGATCGTCTCGGAAATGCTTTTTACACCCGTTCCATCAAGGATATAAATCCCATGATCTTTAACTGGCTCGACCTGCTCGACATGAACGTCTGGGTAATTGTCATCCTCATGTTGGTGGTGTCGGGGTTTACGATGATCTCCGGACTGTTGATCATCATACTGGAGCGTACCAACATGATCGGCATCCTCAAGTCAATGGGGGCCAGAGACTTCAGCATCCGCAGGGTTTTTCTTTATCTATCGGCCTTCCTGATCGGACAGGGCATGTTGTGGGGTAACCTGATTGCACTGTTATTTTGTTTTATTCAGGATCGATGGCAGTTACTCAAACTCGATCCCTCCACCTACTATCTCTCTGCCGTACCGGTGGATATAAACCCGCTCTACATCATCCTCTTAAACGTGGGTACACTGATTGTCTCCCTGCTGATGATGATTGGCCCTTCCTATCTTGTGGCCAAAATCAGGCCGGCCAAATCCATTCAGTTCGAATAATCTTTTACCGCTTTTTCGGGGTAAATGAGTATATTTGCCCGAAAGTTTCTGAATGATGAAAATCCTTCATACATCCGACTGGCATCTCGGCAAACGACTGGAAGATTTCTCCCGCCTGGAGGAACAGGAGGCAGTGATGCAGGAGATCTGCGAGATAGCCGAACGCGAACAGGCGGATGCCGTAATCGTTGCGGGAGACCTGTTCGACACGTTTAATCCTCCCACTGAGGCGGTGGATCTGTTGTACAAAACCCTGAAAAGACTTACGGCAAATGGACGCAGACCGGTAATTGCCATCGCCGGGAACCACGACTCGCCAGATCGCATTGAAGCACCCGATCCGCTTGCCCGCGAGTGCGGGATCATCTTTGCCGGATATCCCCACAGCATGGTATCCCCTTTCCGGATCGACTCAGGCCTGCAAGTACTGAAAACCGATGAAGGCTTTCTTGAAGTCGCTCTACCTGACAGCGACACCCCGTTGCGCATCCTGCTCACCCCCTACGCCAATGAATACAGGTTGAAGACATTTCTGGGAGAAGAAAACAGCGAGGAGGAGCTGCGCGGTCTGCTGGGCAGAAAATGGCAAAGTCTGGCCGACCGGTATTGCGACAACCGGGGCGTTAACATCCTCCTGTCTCACCTCTTTATGGTCAGAAAAGGCGATCCGTTACCCGAGGAGCCCGAAGAAGAGAAACCGATCCTGCATGTGGGAGGTGCGCAGGCTATTTATACCGAAAATATTCCTTCCCAGATTCAATACACGGCGCTGGGCCACCTGCACCGGATGCACCGGGTAGACTCATCACCCGCCCCCGCTTATTATAGCGGCAGCCCCCTATCCTATAGCTTTGCCGAGGCCAATCAACAAAAATACCTTTTGCTGGTGGAGGTTGTACCAGGTGGTGCAGCCAACGTGCGGGAAATTCCGCTCACCTGTGGCAAACGACTCCTGCACAAAAAGGCAGACGGAATGGAAGATGCCCTGGAATGGCTCGCCGAAAACCAAACCGCACTGGTGGAGCTCACACTGGTCACCGATACCTTTCTGACAGCTATGGATCGACGCCGGCTGAATGCAGCACACGAGGGAATCGTATCACTGATCCCGGAGGTGACCAACAGGGATGAACTGACAGGGTGCCCTCCTTCCCGCATCGACCTGAGTCAGAATATGGAAGCGCTCTTCCGTGATTATTTCACCTACCAAAAGGGGCAGTCACCCAACGAAGAGATCATGCAACTGTTCAACGAGATGCTGGCTGAGGAGGATGAAGCATGATACCCATACAACTGACCATACAGGGACTCTATTCCTATCAGGTGCGACAGACCATTGATTTCACCAGGCTGACCGCTGCCGGGTTGTTCGGCATCTTCGGGCCTGTCGGCAGCGGTAAGTCGTCCGTGCTTGAAGCCATCACCTTCGCGATTTACGGCCGTACCGACCGGCTTAATTTATCGGGCGACAACCGTTATTACAATATGATGAACCTGAAATCGGACGAGTTGCTGATCGATTTCAAGTTTGAAACCGGTAAAGACCAGACGGCTTACCGGGCCATGGTGAGAGGGAAGCGCAACAGCAAACGCTTCGACGAGGTAAAGACACTGGAACGTTCTGCCTATCAGCAGACCGGTAATGAATGGATTCCCATTGAAATGGGTCAGCTCGAGGAGGTCATCGGACTGAGTTACGACAACTTTAAACGCACCATCATCATCCCGCAGGGACAGTTTCAGGAGTTCCTGCAGCTGGGCAACAAAGACCGTACACAGATGATGAAGGAACTTTTCAACCTCGGGAAGTTCGAGTTTTATCATAAGGTTGTTTCCCTGGAAACAAAGAACAACGCAAAGAAGCAGCTTATGGAAGGCCAACTGCAGCAACTGGGAACTCCTGATCCCGAACAGGAACAGAGATACCGGGAGCTGTTAGCGTTGCTCGAGAAAGAGATCGGAGAGCTGCAACTGAAACTGGCCGACAATCAACGGGCCGAGGAAAAACTCCGAATATTACAGGAGTTAACCCGAAAGATCACCGAAACAGAACAAGAGCAGAAAAAACTCCAAGAGCAGGAACCTCTCTTTCAATCGCTTGAAAAAAAAATCGACCGGTATGAGCAGGGTGTGATTCTGTTTAAACATTTGCTGGAATCGCTGCAGGAAAATAAACAGAAAAAGGAACATAGGGAAGCACAGATTCTCATCGACAGCGAAAAGCTAGGTAAAGAGAAGGAGGAAATAGAAAACCTCGAAAAGCAGATTGCCGCCATCAAACCGGCGTATGAAAAGCGGGAAGAACGAAAGAGGAAAGCCGAAGAGCTGGTCAGCCTGTTACAGATAAAAACACTGGAAGATGTTGTTGAAGCTGAAAGGACGCGCCTGAGTAATGGGACAAGGACCTTGGACAACACCCTGAATGAGATAAAAAGCCTGAAAGTTCAAAAAGAAACACTTGAAGGAGAGCTTAAAGCAGCGCGAAATGCATTACCGGATCTGTCGGTTCTATCATCCATCAAATCATGGTACACGACCAGACATCATCTAGATAATCAACTACAGGATATTGAAAATGAACTTCATAAATCTCATCGGCAGGAAGAAGAGATTTTGGAAGTAAAAACCAGATTACTCACCGATCCATTGTTTGAAGGGTTTCCCAAGGATGCCGGTTTTGCGGAATGCAGCCTACATCTGAAGAGTATGACTCGCAATATAAAAGAAAAACAAACGCTGCTGGCTGAGAAGGAGAGCCAGCAGCGTGTAAAGGAACAGTTAAAAGCCTATGCCGAATCGCTGGAAGAGGGTAAACCATGTCCCGTTTGCGGTTCATTGCATCATCCCGATTTGCTTAAAAGTGATGCGTATCATGACACGTTGCGTTTGCTGGCTGCACAAAAAAGATCATTTGAGCTTCAGCTCGAACAGACTGCTGCATTGAACAATGAGTTGGTCCTCCTGGAAAACAGGCAGATGCAGCTCCGGTGCAACAGAGAGGAACTGCTGGTAAAAAAAGAGGCACAGCAAGCATACATCGCCAGTCACCTTCTGCAGTTTAAATGGGAAGCCTATCACGATGAAAAAAAAGTGGACGAGGCTTTTATCAAGGCGAAACAGACCCAGGATGAATTGAAAAAGAAGGATTCCGCACAGCAGAAAGCCGTCGGGGAACTGGAAAAGCTGGAGCGAAACCGAGAACGTTTTCGGGAAGAACTGGAAAAGATCAGGACTTCGCTCACCGTGCATCAGACTGAACTGAAAACAATCGCACAGCAACTCCGGTGGATTGAACCGGAACAGTATCGTGCAACAACGTCTCTGTTTATTGAAGAGGAGAAAAACAAACTCTTGAATGAGTATATACAGCTGGAAAAAACATATACCGAAAAAAGCGACCTGCTTTTGGAACGGAAAAGGCTGAAAGATACACTGATGGGCACGATGAACTCCAACCGGAAGGAGCTGGAACAGGAGCTGGCGATCATCGATAAAATTACGAAAGCTTTGAACGCGCAATTGGAAAAATCCTCCTTCCGGTCTATGGAAGAAGTAAAGGATGCACTTTCCACCCCCATCGATGCCGAAGCGGAAAAGCAACGAGTTGCCCGCTTTAAGGAGCAGCAGCTGCATTGCAACTCCACCCTTCAACAACTTCGTGTGGAAGCAGATAACAGGGTGTATGATGGAGAAGCGCATCAGACACTGCACGGTGAGATCACCTCGCTCAGAGAGCTGACCACCCGAAAGATTCAGGAGCAGGGAAAAACAGCCGAGCAGCTTGAGAAACTGCAGAAAGATATGGAGAGTCGATCAGCGCTCCTGAAAACACTCCAGCAACTGGAGTTGCGGGCAGAAAATATACGGACATTGAAGTCGCTCTTTAAGGCAAGCGGTTTTGTGGATTATATTTCTTCCATCTACCTGCAGAATCTGTGTAATGCGGCCAACGACCGGTTTTTTCAGCTTACCCGGCAAAAGTTAAGCCTGGAGATTACCGCCGACAACAACTTTCAAGTGCGTGACTTTATGAATGGCGGCAAGGTGCGGAGCGTGAAAACCCTATCCGGCGGACAGACCTTCCAGGCTTCCCTCTCACTGGCACTCGCACTCGCCGATAATATCCAAAAAATTACCCGGTCGAATCAGAACTTCTTCTTTCTCGATGAAGGTTTCGGTTCACTTGATGCTGCATCGCTCAACATTGTATTTGACACATTGAAATCTCTTCGCAAGGAGAACCGCATTGTGGGAGTAATTTCCCATGTGGAGGAGATGCAACAGGAGATAGAGGTCCACCTCCGTGTTGAAAACCAGGAAGAAAAGGGAAGTATCATCCACCGCAGCTGGGAGGAATAAATAAAACTGGAACAAATATGATAAGTATTAACTGGATCTTTTTGATTGTAGGAGGCCTGTTTGAAGCACTTTTTGCGATGAGCCTGGGTAAAATGCAGCAGACATCGGGCAGGGAGATGTGGCTGTGGTTGATCGCCTTTTTTATATCGGTTAGCCTGAGTATGTACCTGTTGTTTAAATCGATGGGAGGTGCCCACCCCATCCCAACAGGGACTGCTTATGCCGTTTGGGCAGGTATTGGTGCTGTGGGTACGGTGATACTGGGCATACTGGTTTTCAAGGAGCCGGTGACTTTTTGGAGGTTATTTTTTCTGAGTGCACTTATTTTTTCAATTGTGGGATTGCAAATAACATCGGCTCATTCATAATCCTCCTACCGTGACGATCATAAGATACTAACAGAGTGATCATTACTTCAAATATTGATATCTTGTTAAGAACTTGTTAAGAAGTTGTTCATATTTTTAACCCAAAATATTTGTATTTTTTCATTCCCTGACGTTATATTTGCAAACGACATAAACGAGCATATCCCTGTGCAGTGCGCAAACAAGATATAGGAGTTCTTTGACATTTTGCATACGACCGGAAGAATTTCATTCGCGAGATGCACAAACTCAGTTTGTCATTCCAATGTTTTTACGACGAAAGCCCCGCGACATTCACGATGAAAGCTTCAAGACATTCACGACGAAAGCCTCACGGCATTCACGACGAAAGTCTTACGGCATTTTGAGGAAAAGTCTTACGGCATTTTGAGAAAAACTGAATGAATTTCTGTTGCACCACGTTATTTTAGCAAAAGCTCTTGTCACCGGCTCTGTCGGGAGGTGAACCTTCACGGGTATCTCTCTTCTGCAGCAAGTTGATGCAACAGCTTGCAAAGCAATAACCAGTTTCATAATGGTTGAATACTGCGACACTTACTTTTTTAGGTGATACAACTTCAGGCTTGCCTGTAATTTGTAAAGCAAAGAAATTGTACGTGTGAATGATTCTGCTTCACAGTTCGGAAAAATGAATATCAAACGATTGAATGTTATCGAGCCGAATGATATTGAGACTTCTCAGGATTGCTTTAACAGCTTCAAACACTGTTTCAGACATCTTTTGAAGTATCCGCATTCTGAAGTATCTGCCCTGTAGAACAATTAAAATGAACCTAAAACGTTTGTCTTTAGTTCTATGGATTTGAAATATCGGTACATGGCAATGCACGCTAAGAAACATCTGCACCGTCCGTGCAAAACGATTTGAACTCCTACCCTAACAAGAAGCCCCGATAATCCGGGGCTTTTTTTGTATGGGGTATTTCCTAATCTATTTCCTAATCTATTTCCTAATCCACGGTGAGCACCATCTTGTGATCCTGGGCCATCTTGCGCATGTTGATGACCGCATATCGCATTCGTCCCAGAGCCGTATTGATACTGACGCCCGTCTGATCTGCTATTTCCTTAAAACTTAGATCCTTATAATAACGCATCTCCAACACCTCCCGCTGCGTATCGGGAAGAAAACCGACAAGCTTTTTGACATCGCTTAGTACCTGACTGCGCACCATTTCAACCTCGATGGTATCTTCGCACAAGGATGAATTGTTCCATAGATCCGGCTCGTAATCGTCGTTGGAAACAGTGTTTTCGTTTTTTTTCTGTCTGAAATAGTCGATCATGAGGTTGTGCGCAATGCGCATGAGCCACGCCTTGAATTTACCGGTTTCAGTATATCTGCCCTGTTTAATGGTGGTGATGGCCTTGATGAAGGTATCCTGAAAAATATCTTCTGCAAGGCCGTTGTGACGTACCGTATAGAAAATATAGGTGTAGAGAGGCTGTTTATGCCGGTCGAGGAGAACATTGAACGCATTGTTATTGCCATACGCATACAACATGACCAATTCTTCATCGGTCATCGCAGAGAAAGTATCCATTGCTTTACTTCTTCAATTATTATGTTAATTAAGTGGAGTAAAGAGGACTTATAGGCAATTTATTTAGCGTTTGTTATTTATCGGTAACAAAGAAAAACAAAAAAAAAGAAACCGCCAAAAGAGAACGGTTATTTTTCCAGGAAGTTTACTACCTTTGTACGAATGCGTATAATCTTCTATTTAAAAGCGTATGAAACGGTTTTACCTATTGCTGCTCCTGACCTTTCTCCTTTCAGAAGGCTTCGCACAGGATATACCCGTGAAACAAGACAACCTGAAAAAGATAACTCCTACTGAAGCGCTCCCCTTGGATGCAGATTCGATGAAGTCGGGAAGCGTTATTCTGAAACTACCCCGCCTGAACCCGGTTATGGATATGCAGCCACAATTTACACCCCACAACCGCTTTACAATGATCATGCCCTACAGGACGCAGGATTCTTCCCTGCCGCCCATTCAATGGAGCGGTGTGACATCTGATTTCATCAATTCCAAAAGCCGCACCGCCGTCGCGGCCACCATGCCTGCATCCAACCTGCTGCTGCATTCCTCCGCCACGCTGGGTCTGGTGGAAACACCCTGGCTTGGAAAAGGCAACTATTATATTCTGAATGCAGGTGCAAACTATTTTATCTCTCCCGCATTCAATATAGGCATCACCGGCGGGTATAACTCCAACTTTGGCACCCTCCCCATCTGGAATGCCGGGATAGTTGCTTCCTACATGCTACACCCCAACATGACAATCGATGGGGGACTTCGTTACCTGCAGACCGGACAAAATAATTTCGGACTCAACCAGTCGGCACTGCTGGTCGATCTGCACGGTCGTTACCGCCTGGACGACGACTGGTACCTGAATGCCTACGGAGGAATGCCCGTAAGACAAAGCAACAACCAACCGCAACGGCCGATGCTGCCAATGATGCATACCCCCTACTATGGAGGCTCCGTGGAACATTGGTTCAACTCCACCACAGGAGTTGAAGCAGGGGTGATCTGGATGCGCGACATGTTTTCGGGAAAAATGCGCCCCCAACCCAAACTGGAATTACTCTTCAGACCACGAAAATAAACTGCATTATTCTTTTACGGTGATCCTGTGTACGATAAAAGATTAACGTTATCTGTCATCAAAATAAAAAAGGGACCAGCAACAGTCCCTTTTCCATGTAAAAACGATATTTATTTATTGCTCCGTCAGATCGGGCTTGTAATAAGCCAGGTCATCAATCCGCGACTGGGTGACGAAATTGTAGTTTTTCACTACTTCATTCCGGCCATAGTGAACATACACTTCAGCGCTACGACGGAATAGTTCCTGATTCTTGTTGGCATCGTGTAGCAGCAGATAACCGGCAATGATGTGTCCGGCGCTCTCCACCAGCCTGCGGGCATGAAAATCGAGATATTCTTCATCCTTGGGTGCTGTGACAACATCCACCAGTTTTTCATACATCTCCGTCATCTTTACCAATACGTTCTTCAGCGGCTCCAGTTCGGGTGTAAGCGGCATGGCAGCATATTCTCCGATTCGTTGCAGATAGGTACCTGTGGTCACGTGGCGGATGGCAGCCACCACCTGCAGTTGTGTGGTACCTTCATAAATGTTGGTGATGCGGGCATCCCGGTAAAGGCGTTCGCACTTGTAATCCTTCATGTAGCCAGAGCCTCCATGTATCTGGATTGCATCGTAGGCATTCTGGTTGGCATATTCGCTGCTCATCCCTTTGCCCAGCGGCGTGAAAGCATCGGCCAGACGGGAATAATACTTCATTTCATCCTTCTCCTCGGGGGTCAGTTTTCTTTCCCGGCCAACATCTTCCAGCGTCTTGTACATATCCACAAAACGACATGTTTCATACAGCACGCTGCGCGAAGCATCGGTCTTTGCACGCATGTTGGCCAGCATCTCATACACCGCAGGAAAGGCAATGATGGCCTTGCCAAACTGACGACGTTCAACAGCATAGTTGTAGGCCTCGCGGGTAGCCGCTTCGGAGATACCTACCGATTGGGCCATGATACCCAGGCGGGCGCCATTCATCAATGACATCACATATTTGATCAGTCCCATCCGGCGACTGCCCACCAACTCTGCTTTGGCATTCTTGAAAACCAGTTCGCAGGTAGGCGCTCCCTTGATGCCCATCTTGTTTTCAATGCGACGGACATTTACGCCACCACTGCGTTTGTCATAGACAAACATGGAGAGTCCGCGGGCATCCTTGGTTCCCTCTTCCGAGCGAGCCAGCACAAGATGGATTTCGGCATCACCATTGGTGATAAACCGTTTCACGCCGTTCAGGTACCACTGATTTTCCTGCTCATTATAAGTAGCTTTCAGCATCACTGCCTGAAGATCTGATCCGGCATCGGGTTCAGTGAGGTCCATCGACATGGTCTCTCCCTTTACCACCCTGGGTATGTAGTTGTTTCTTTGTGTTTCGTCGCCAAACTCGTAGATGGTTTCACCGCAGTCCTGCAGCATCCAGATATTCTGAAAGCTGGCATCAGCACGGCTCACTATATCGGCACTGATCATGTAGGGAACCATCGGGAAGTTGAGCCCCCCATACTTGCGGGAGAATCGCATTCCCATTAGTTCCGCCCTGTTGAGCACATCGAGATTTTCTTGTGTGTTTGGCGCATAGGTTACCCGGCCATCGGCCACGGTAGGACCGTTGTGATCCACCTCCTCGGCATTGGGGTCGATGATGTCGCCACAGATCTCACCCACCACTTCCAGTACCCTGTCGTAACTGTCCATTGCGTCTTCAAAGTCGATGGGTGCATAGTCGTAAGTCTCTCTATCGGCGTAATTCCGTTCTTTTAATTCCACAATTCGTTTCATTAGCGGATGCTGAAGGTAATGTCTGAACTGGGGTGTATCGGTATAAAAGTTTGCCATAAATTTATTTCTTTGTTATAAATGATACCGATTGCATTTGAATCTGAAAATCTGCTAATCAGTAATCATTGAATCAATTACTTCGTGTTTTTCCTGTAATATTTAATCATCTTGGGAATCACCTTTTCCACCTCACCGATAATCACATAATCGGCAATGGTGTTGATGGGTGCACCCGGATCGTTATTGATGGAGATGATGATGGAGCTGTCCTGCATGCCGGCAATATGTTGTATCTGGCCCGATATGCCACAGGCGATGTATACCTTGGGGCGAACAGTAACACCTGTTTGTCCCACCTGACGTTCATGCTCGGTAAAACCTGCATCCACCGCCGCACGAGAAGCGCCAACCTCAGCGCCGAGTACATCGGCAAGCTGATAGAGAAGCTGGAAATTTTCCTTCGAACCAACTCCATACCCTCCTGATACGATGATGGGTGAGTTCTTGATATTTACCTTCGATTTTTCAATATGGCGATCAATGATGGAGATGACGAAATCTTCCTCCTTCACATATTCACTCACTGTGTGTTCCACTGTTTCACCCTGGTAGTATGGGTCGAGAATCTCTTTTTTCATCACTCCCTCGCGCACGGTGGCCATCTGAGGACGGTGGTCGGGATTGATGATCCAGGCCACAATGTTACCACCAAATGCAGGACGTATCTGGTAGAGCAGATCTTTATAGATCTTGCCCGCTTTCTTTTCCTCGTGGTCTCCAATCTCCAGCGAAGTACAGTCGGCTGTAAGTCCGCTGCCCAGTGCCGAAGAAACCCGGGGGCCCAGGTCACGGCCAATGATGGTAGCACCCATCAGGCAGATCTGCGGTTGTTCTTTTTTAAACAGCTCCACCAGGATGGAGGTGTGGGGCAAGGTCATATAGGGCGACAAACGTTCGTCATGGAAGATGTGCAACACATCCACACCGTAAGGAAAAACCTGTTGGGCTATTCCGTCGAGGTTTGCACCGGCAGCAATGGCTTCCATTTTGCAACTAAGCTGGTTGGCCAGTGAGCGTCCCTTGGTGAGTAGTTCCAGGCTTACCTCGGCTACCGTGCCCTCTTCAATTTCAAGATATACAAATAAATTGTTCATATTGTTTGATTCCTCGTGTTATCCAATCGTGTGATTTTCTATCAGTTCTCTCATCAGTTCATCAATATCTGCATCATTGTCGGTCAGACGCTTGCTTTCTTTTGCCTGAAAGACCACATTCTCAATCTTTTTTACTTTGGTAGGAGAACCGGAGAGACCGCATTGTACCGGATCGGCTTCCACATCAGCCACACTCCATTCGGTAAGGTTCAGATAGGGATGGATGCTGTAAATATCGATGTAGTCGAGATTTTGAACTTGCCGTTCAGTCACGGTCTTGGCATGTTTATACCTTTGCAGCAACTTCGCATTCCGCGGCCGGCAGCTACGGGCAGATCCATTCACGGTAATCAGTGCGGGTAACGGGCACTCCACGACTTCCACCCCGTTATCGAGACGGCGTTTGACCCTGATTTTCTCCTTGTTTATCTCTTCTACATTCTCTGCATAGGTAATTTGCGGGATACCAAGCTTCTCGGCCACCTGGGGACCCACCTGCGCTGTATCGCCATCAATAGCCTGTCGCCCGGCGACAATGAGGTCATACGCTCCTATTTTCCGTACTGCCATAGACAGCGCATACGATGTAGCCAGGGTGTCGGCACCGGCAAAAGCTCTGTCGGTCAACAACACGCCATCATCCGTTCCACGGAATAATCCTTCCCGCAAAATGTCGGCAGCCCTTCCGGGGCCCATGGTTAACACGGTAATCCGGGAACCGGGGAAGCGTTCCTTGATGTCCAGTGCCTGTTCCATCGCATTCAGGTCTTCGGGGTTAAAGATAGCGGGCAGTGCCGCCCTGTTCACGGTTCCGTCGGCTTTCATCGCATCCTTCCCAACGTTGCGTGTATCGGGAACTTGCTTAGCCAACACAATAATGTTAAAAGCCATTGTTATTCGTTTTGTTTGTTTCTTTTCGGGTATTTTTTCATGCACTTTTACAATGACCCATACGCATACGAACCTATCGCATGATCATGAAAAAAGTGTTTCTTATTGAGCCCACAAATATACACATTTTTTACCAAGTCGTACCTGAGGAAATGAACTTTCTAAAGAAATTAAAAAATGGAATGCAAACTTTTGGGCGGCCTAATATGTTAATTAAAAAGGATACTTCTCGCAGGTTCTATGATGCACATAAAATCATTCGTCCTGTGAAGTGAATAAAGTTCCGCAAATATGATATCTTTGCAGGTATAAATTGAAATATTCCCAGATGAAAAAAATAATTCCTTATCTGATCGTGATGGCAGCAGTCCTTTTCCTGGGTAGTTGTGCAGGCATCAAATATCTGACAGTGGAAACCCGTGAGCCGGCACAGGTTGCATTGCCTTCACACGTTCTTTCGCTAGCCGTTGTAAATAATGTGGTGCAGCAGCCCAATGACATTGGACATGAAACACAACTGATCGGACGTTCCGACACTGAGAGGTCCAAAGCTTCCTCCGACAGCATTGCCGTTTATTACACCGAGGCGCTGACACAATTCTTGAATGAAGAGGATTATTTTCAAAATGTGATCTTTTATCCGGAACCTCTGAGAAGCGACGCAGATTTTTTCCAGGAGCAACCAGTCACTCCCGAGCAGATGAACCTTATCCGAACCACAACCGGAGCCGATGCAGTCATCTCGCTCGACAAGCTGATTCTCCAGACGGAGAAGAAGGATATGTTCCGGCAGCAGGGATATACATACAGTGAATTGACCGGGAAAATTCATTCCATCCTGAGGGTTTATATGCCCACCAGTGAAGGAAAGATTCCGGCAGTACAATATACCGACAGCATCCGCTGGGAAGGGATGAATATACGAAACATACCGGTATATGATGACATCATGCTCCCCACGCGCGAGGAGGCAATGAAGTTACTGGCAGTGAGGGCTGCCGAAAAGATGACCCAGGTCTTTGCGCCACATTGGGAAATGCAGGATAGATGGTATTATACGCTGCCCCATACATTGATGCGTGAAGGAGAAACTTTTGCCAAAGGAGCAGAATGGGACAGAGCGATTGAAAAATGGGAATCTTTCTATCAATCCCGATCAAATAAAACCGAGAAGGCAAAGGCAGCGAACAATATTGCGCTCGCCTGGGAGATGCTCGACAACATGACACAGGCACTGGAATGGGCAAAGACTTCATTCGATCTTTTTTATCAGTCCACACCATCCAACTCACTCGACAGAAGAAGGTCTCTGCTATACAAAAACGAATTGGAGAGAAGGGTCAATACATCGAATAGATTGATTATGGATGATTTTTGATCGTTTATTGGGGATCACCCTAAAAAAAACGGGGAAGTTATTCCTGTTATTCAAAAAAAACAGTACCTTTGTCTCCGAATCTTCAACAGTATTTTACTCATATTACTGTTAATCATTTACAAATTCATTTCATATCAATTATCTCCGATATCCGGCTTCTTTTGCTGAAAAGTATGGTTATGCAACCATCACCCCGGACGGTCATGATTCAACAACAACATATTTTTAATATTCATAACGAATTTCAATAGATCTACATGGCTTATAACATTATCGAGCTTAATGAAAAGCTTACAACAGAATTACGGGTCCTGGCCAAAGAAATGGGCATAAGACGTCCGGACGCGTATAAGAAAGAAGAACTCATCTACAAAATATTGGATGAGCAGGCAATTGTCGAAACAAAAAAAATAACTGCCGACTTGGGAGCTAAACAGAACTACAGCACCAGAAACCGAATCGAAAAACCGAAGAATCAGAAAAACAAACCTGCCGGCAAGAAAGAGGAAATCAAAGATAAAGATAACGAACCGGCGAAAAAAGAACCAAACAATCCCATCAAGCAAGCCCAACCGGTTATTCCTACCGAAAAGCCCAAGCTGGTAAAAAAAGAGGAAGTGGTGATTGCCACGCCCGCTCCTGTAAAACCTGAAGCAATAACAAAGCATGAGGTGACAAAAGAGTCTCCCGAAGAAACGACCCAAAAGGAAGCGATAGCCGACAAGAAGGTAGTGACTGAAAAAGCCGAGGCACCCCAGAATGAACCCAAGACGCCATCGAAACCCATCCAGCTGGTATTCCGTTCGTCGAAGCACAAAAACGAAGAGAAAAAGAGTACGCCTGCTCCTGTGACGCTCCCCCCTGTAGTGGCTGAAGACCCCACCGGAGATGTGGCGACTACTCCAGGCAAGGAGACACCCCCCGCCGGCAGTAAGGTTTCACTGATGGATCTGCTGGCCCCCTCCCCACTCCAGCCCAAACAGCAGCCACAACCACAACAGAGTAAGGCGGTGCATCAGACTCCAGGACTCAGTCAGAATCAACCCCAGTTGCAAAAAGAGTCAAAAGAAAAAGATTCAACGTACGATTTCGATGGCATATTAACAGCCTCGGGTGTACTGGAGATCATGCCCGACGGATATGGATTTCTGCGTTCATCTGACTACAACTACATGTCATCGCCTGACGACATCTACGTATCCCAGTCGCAGATCCGTCTCTTCGGACTGAAAACCGGCGATGTGGTGGAGGGTCCCATTCGTCCGCCCAAGGAAGGGGAGAAATTTTTCCCGTTGGTAAAGGTCGACATGATAAACGGCCGTAAGCCGGACGATGTGCGTGACCGGGTACCTTTCGACCACCTAAAACCGCTGTTTCCAAATGAGAAATTCAATCTCACAAAAGGACACAACGACAATCTCTCCTGCCGCGTGGTAGACATGTTCTCCCCCATCGGGAAGGGACAGCGTGGCCTGATCGTGGCACAACCAAAGACCGGCAAGACCATGTTGCTCAAGGACATTGCTAATGCGATCGCCGACAATCATCCGGAAGTATACATGATCATTCTGCTCATCGATGAACGTCCCGAAGAGGTGACCGACATGGAACGGAGCGTGAACGCCGAAGTGATCGCCTCCACGTTCGATGAGCCTGCCGACCGGCATGTGAAGATTGCAGAGATTGTACTGAATAAGGCTCGTAGACTGGTAGAGTGCGGACACGATGTGGTGATCCTACTGGATTCGATAACCCGTCTGGCGCGCGCTTACAACACCGTGCAGCCGGCATCTGGAAAGGTACTTTCGGGAGGGGTGGACGCCAATGCGTTGCACAAGCCCAAACGCTTCTTTGGCGCTGCCCGCAACATTGAACATGGCGGATCACTGACGATCATTGCCACGGCACTCACCGACACAGGATCAAAAATGGATGATGTGATTTTCGAAGAGTTCAAGGGTACGGGTAACATGGAGCTGCAGCTGGACCGCAGACTCTCCAACAAACGTATCTTCCCCTCGGTGGACATCATTGCTTCCAGCACACGTCGCGACGATCTGCTGCTCTCGGAAGAGACGCTCAACCGCATGTGGGTACTGCGCAACTTCCTCTCCGACATGAATTCGGTGGAAGCGATGGAATTTCTGTTAAATCGTTTGAGACGCACATCGAGCAACGAAGAGTTTCTGATCTCGATGAACGATTAATTGTTCACAACCAGATATCATCGGGATATGCCACCTTCTCCAAAAAGAGGGCATGTCCCGGTGCTGAGTCACCCGCAACGCTGCGGTTTTTAGCCTCAATAATACGCCGAAGGCCACGTTCATCAAGTCTTCCCCTGCCCGCTTCAAGCAATGTACCGACAATGGCGCGCACCATATTCCGCAAAAAACGGTCGGCAGTAATGGTAAACGTATACATATGATCTCCCTTTTGCTCCCATCTTGCCGACTCAATCCGGCAAAGGTTGGTTTTCACGTCAGTATGCAGTTTGCTGAAGCTGGTAAAATCACGATATTCCTTCAACACATCACACAACGCATTCATCAGCTGCAAGTCGGGTTCAAAGTGTAGGCGACAGGTCAACCCATACAGGAAAGGATCTTTTTGGGTGGTAATGTGATAACTGTATGTGCGTGAGAGGGCGCTGAAACGGGCATGTGCATCGGATATCACAGGTTGTATACCGGAAACGGAGATCTCTTTCGGAAGAAAATTATTGAGTTTATGCACCAGGTCGACAGACGAAAAAGCATCTCCCTCCCAATCAAAATGGGCGACCATCCCGCGGGCATGCACTCCCGCATCGGTTCTGCCCGCTCCGGTGATGACCACACCTTCTCGAAGGATCACCGACAAAGCATCCTGCACCACCTGCTGCACACTTAAGCCATTTGGCTGAATTTGCCAACCCACATAATTACGGCCATTATATGCTAGCGTCGCAAAGAAACGGGGCATGTGTCTGGGATTATCCGTTTAACTCCTTCAATCTTATTTTGGTAAGCGCCTGCTTTGTATTCAGCGGGAAGTCGCCATCCATCATCCATCCGTAATAACCGGGTTCATTTTTGAGTACCTGCAACACCGGTTTACCCTTGTGTTTACCAAAGTTGAAAACCTCCACTCCTTCCTCATTGAGGATGATCCTGCCCGCAAAGTCAACGTTGTTGTTAAAGCTCGAGTATTCCTTCGAGAGTGACTCAATGTCGTTTGCCAGATCGGGGTAGCGGTCGAGTTGCGATTTTAGCACTTCGTAGGTGGCGATGGCGTCGGCTTCTGCGGAATGGGCATTTTCCAGTTGTTTATTACAGTAGAAGGTGTAGGCTGCTTCCAGCGTACGTTGTTCCTTCCGGTGAAAGATAATCTGCACATCCACAAACTTGCGTTTGCTCATGTCGAAATCCACACCGGCGCGCAGAAACTCCTCCGCCAACATGGGCACGTCGAACCGGCTTGAATTGAAGCCTGCCAGGTCGCACCCCTCCAGCTGATCGGCGAGTGAACGGGCCACCTGCCTGAAGGTGGGACAATCTTTCACGTCGTCGTCCGTGATGCCGTGAATCGCTGTTGCCTGTGGCGGTATGGGCATTTCAGGATTGATGCGACGCGACTTGATTTCTTCTTTGCCGCCTGGATGTACCTTCACGAATGATATCTCCACAATGCGATCATGGGTGATGTTGATCCCGGTTGTCTCCAGATCAAAAAAGACCACCGGGTTTTTGAGATTTAACTGCATGTCGGCTTGGGTTAGTCATTCAACATCATCGGCATAAGCAGCGTCAGCATCTCTTCATTTTCTTCTTTTTCTACCGGCAGAATGAGTCCTGCCCTCGAGGGATCGGACAGTTCTACCCGCACGTCGGAAGAAGGAATGTTGTTGAGGATGTCGATGAGGAAGGCAGCTTTAAAACCGATGTTCATCACGTTGCCCTCATAGTGGCAGGGAATCATCTCCTCGGCGGCAGTCAGGAAATCGATGTCCTGGGCCGAGACCACTATTTTGTCTTCCGATAGTTGCAGCTTCACAAGGCTGCTGGCTGGATTGGAGAAAACGGCCACACGCTTGAGCGCGTTGAGCAGCGCCAGTCGGTCGAGTGTGAGCGTATTCGGGTTGTTTTGCGGAATCACCGAATTATAATTTGGATAACGTCCTTCCACAAAGCGGCACACCATCTTGTAGGAAGACATGGCTATATAAGCATTATTCTCGTCGAAGGTGATTTCCACTGCACCGGTTTCTTTTGGGAGGAGCGATTTTAACAGGTTTGCCGGCTTCTTGGGCAGAATAAACGAAGAGCGGCCCTCACCCTTGGCTTCGGTAGTAGTTACACGCACCAGCTTGTGGCCATCGGAAGCGACAAAGGTAAGGTCGTCGGCTGAAATATCGAAATAAATACCGTTCATCACAGGGCGCAGTTCATCGTCTGCGGTTGCAAACACCGTTCTGTTGATACCCGAGAAAAGTGTTTCGGCGTCCATCGTCAATTTCAATGCCGACTCTTTCAATACTTTCGGCTCGGGATACTCATCTCCCTTTAGTCCCACGAAATTATACTTTCCGTTATGGTAGTAAATGAAGACCTCCAGTGTTTCATCGTTGATATCGAACGTAAGCGGCTGATCGGGTAGTTCACGCAATGGATCGAGTAGATTTTTGGCATTGATGGCCAGGCTCCCTTCACCCTCTGTATTGCTTACCTCTACCAGTGTCTCCAACCTTGTTTCGCTGTCGGCTGCAGTGAGTGAAAGCGTATTATTTTTCAGATTCAGCAGGAAGCAATCCAGAATGGGCAATGTGTTTTTGGAATTGATCACCCGGCTGATAGCCTGCAAGTGATTCAACAGCGTGGCGCTTGATACTACAAATTTCATACGATTTTTTTATTTTTATTTCAATTAGCAAATATAGGAATTTATCTTGGAGCGCCGTTGGTTTTCGGGATAATTTTATCTCTAAGGTCGAAGCAGGGAGATTTTCATTTTCTCCTGTTCCTCGGATGATGTTCAATGATCTCCTGACGCAGAAAGCTGCGGTCGAGATGCGTATAAATTTCAGTGGTTGTTATTTTCTCGTGACCCAGCATTTCCTGAATCACCCGGATATTCGCTCCTCTCTCCAGCAAGTGTGTTGCAAATGAATGACGGAAAACATGCGGACTGATATTTTTTTGTATCCCGGCAGCATCGGCATATTGTCTGACATAATGAAAAACGGTAACCCGCGAAATGGCTTTTCCCCTGCCGCTGACAAAAACAATATCTTCATTCCCTTTTCTGATGGGGATCTGATTGCGACAAGTCAACCAGTTTTTGATTTTTTGGATGGCGACGTTCGATATGGGTACCAGACGTTGTTTACTGCCTTTTCCTTCTACGCGGATGAAACCTTCCTCCAAAAAAAGATCGTAGAAACGCAGGCCGATGAGCTCAGAGATACGCAAACCGCAGCTGTAAAGCGTTTCAATGATGGCAGCATTGCGTGTTCCCTCATCGGTAGAAAGATCGATGGCAGCAAGTATCGCATCCACCTCCTCCACCGACAAAACGACAGGAAGTTTTAATCCGATCTTGAGTGTCTCCAGCAGTTCGGTTGGGTCGTCGTCGCGATACTGTTCTAACAGCAGGAAACGAAAGAAGGATCTCATGCCGGAGATTATTCTGGCAGTAGAACGGGGTGCAAGAGCCTGATCGTACAACGATGCCAGAAATTCTTCCAGATGTTCCAGTTTAAGGGTGAGGATGCTGAGTTTATGTTCTTCGCAGAAGTGAAGAAGCTTCTGCAAGTCGAACCAATAGGCTTCCATGGTGTTAGGCGATAACCCTTTTTCCAGAAGCAGGTACCGTTTGTATTTATCGGTTATCAATTGGCTTGCCATTTTCTTCTGTTTCTGTTAGAAATGCTTCGGCCTCCTCCACACTCGCATGTAACTTATTGAGTAAGGCTGTTTCTTTCTCGTCCGACCATTGATGATCTTCATTCAGTAGAAGCAGGAGATTAACCAGCTCCTCGTTGCCCATCATCTGAAAAAGAGGTAAAAACTTGTGCACGATCTCACGGGTCGTCTCATTATCTTTTCCAGCCAATGATTTTTGCAGTTTTTCCGTGTTAATCCTTGTCTCGCTGATGAACGACTGCAATATGACGCTGGATGCATGCTTGTCATCCCGCACAAAATCGATCAGTGCCTCCGCACCTTTGATACCGTGTTCAACCGGGCGGGTATAATAGCTCGCTACCGGTTTCCGGTTCTTTACATATTGATCAATGATGCCATACAGGTGAATGGCATCAAAGGGTTTGGAGAGATAATCGGTGAAACCGGCAGCCTGCAATTCAGCGACAGACATTTCCGGCCCGGCTGAAAGAGCGATGACAGGCACTTCTTTGCCATTTCTGTTTTCACGCACTTTCTCAACGAGTGAAATACCATCTATGTGGGGCATGCGGATATCCATAAAGATAACATCGAACAGATTTTCGTTCATTTGGGGTATCACCTTGCGGGGGTTGGCTTCAATGACACAATACATCCCTTCCTTCTGCAACATTTCGGCCATCATGGTCAATTGAATCGGATCGTCATCTACAACCAATACGGAAACACCTTCCAGATTGAACTGCAACCCGGTCATTTCATCTTCTTCATTCTCTGCCGGTTTTAAGGGTAACTCTACAATGAATTCCGATCCCTTTCCTATTTCCGAAATGAGCGATATGCTACCATGTAATGCATCGATGAAGCCTTTTGTAATGGCTAATCCCAGGCCGCTACCTTCCACATTTTCCAATTCAATACCTGTGTTATTTAATCGGCTGAATTCCTGAAATATGTACTGCTGGTCGGCCGGATCTATTCCCTCTCCGGTATCGGAAACCGAAAACCAGAAGCGGTCGGCATCGTCTTCTCTTTTTACCCTTGCAACGATGAGAACTTCTCCGGCAAGGGTATATTTAACGGCATTAGAAATTAAATTACCCATGATTTGTCTCATCACATAGGGATCACCCAAGCAGATTTGTCCACGGGGAATTTTATTATCCACCTTATAATTTAATCCTTTTTGTTTTGCCAGCGGCCTGAAACTGTCAGCCGTATCCTCCGTCAGGGCATGCAAATGAACGGTGGACTCTGCCAGTTGCCATGTTCCCGCCACAAGCCGATGATGATCAAGCAGCATGGATACAAGCTGCTGGACATGTCTTCCGGAATGTTTCATATTCCGGAGTCTACTTTCATTTTCGGGGTTCTGAACATCTCCCTCCATCAGTTCGATATAGCCCAGGATGGAGCTCATGGGAGCTTTGATGTCGTGCGAGATGGTAAGCATCAATTTCTCCCTCGAAGCAAGAAGTTGAGAAATACGTTTATGGGAACTTTCCAGTTGCCTGCGGTAACGTTGACTCCTGTTGATATCAACCAAAAAGAGAATGCCGAAAATAAGGGCTATGAGTACGGCCAGACAGGAGACAACAAACATGGTACGCTGCGAATCGGAAAGAGCTTTTTCCTTGTCTATGATCAGCTGTAGAGACTTTCTCATCTCTGCCTGTTCGATGCTTTTTAAAAGGTCATCGATGCGAACGGTCAGCATCCTGTTGGTGGCATTCATGCTATCCAGCCTTTGTGCAAAAATAACTTGAAGTTCCCTTTGGCGCGCCAGATCCAATTTTTCAGAATAGCGTATTTTGTTGATCAGGGTATCTACAATAACCTTGAATTCATGTTCATTCACCACCGATTTATTACTGATCACGACCGTGGAATCGGGAGAAGCAACAAACACATTGCGCACCCGATCGAGGAAACCCTTGCGTTCTCCTGCCACGACAGTTGTGTCGGATTGACTCCGACGGGGGGTGCGCAGGTTATTTTTTTCCAGAAAATTGGAAACCTCCTGGTTCAAAGCCCGCGGTACATAACTACGATCGGTACGCGAAATAATCTCGGGCGCATTGTTTAATGAATCAAGTAATGCGGCTACAGCCTGTAGATTTACTTTTTTATCTTTGATCAGGAGTTCTATCGTGTCGAGTTTTGCAGCACGGAGGGCATCGAGTGAGGAGAGTTTCAACCGGTTCAGATTGCGATTTATTTCCGGAGTAACGGAATCATATTTGAGAAAATATTGCCTGGCATTTTCAGCTGTGAACAAATTTTGATCGCTTTCTATTTCGTACAGTTTTGAAAGCGTATTTCCCACAATCAGCAACTCTGTCATGTCTTCGTTTCTGATTCTTTGGTTGGAAAAGACCACCAGGTTTCGGTAAATGCCATAAAGTCCCAGTGCCATGACGACCACGACCAATAAGTATCCTGCGATCACAGTGAACTTTATTTTTGAAGATCCTCCTTTTCGCATATGATGGTAATAAAATTTTAAGTTGTCACGTTGTATAATTTAATTTTATTGTACAACGTCTTTCTGTCTATGTTTAATATCGAAGCTGCCATGGTCTTATTTCCCTTGGCAAGTCTCAGTGCCTCCATTATTTTCTCCTTTTCGTAATTTTCCTTTCTGAGATTGAGCATCGGGGTGGATATGGTAGCGCTACTGCCTTGTCTTATGGCAATCTTGCCGAACAACCTGGGCGCTATGTCTGCCGGCATATGTTTTCCTTCAGTAAGCAATGCTGCCTGAATGACACAATTTTTAAGTTCCTGGATATTTCCGGGCCAGGCATAATCATACATCTGCTTATAAATGGCTTGATCTATGGTTTGTATCTGTTTGTCAAGTGTTTGATTGGCAAAATGGAGAAAGTGAGACACAAATGAATCAATGGCCTGTTTTTTTCCTTTCAGGGTGGGCAAGGTTATACTTTTCTCGTCAAGCAGGCGAAAAAGTTTGGGTATGAGTGATCTCTCTAATTCCGACCTGCTTTTCTCCGTACTCATGATTACCTGCGTATAGTGTTCATCCCGTGCCTGCTTCGTGAGAATATTCAATAATTCATTCTGCAGATTGATATCCAGTTGATCTACCTTTCGAATGTACAGTAGACCGCCACGGGCAGCAAAGAATTTCTCCATCAAGGCTGATCTATTCTCCTCCTGATTATCATACAGTGCATTACTGCTTTTATTACCACCAAGTTGATCAGGATCAAGCTGGATCAGTGGCCGGGAAGGAAGAATCCCTTTTTCATAGACATACTTCACGGCAGAAACCTTTCCGGTACCCCTGTCACCAATCAGCAGGCGGTGTTCATTTTGTTCGGCAAGCTGGTCGAGTTGTCTTATCAGCAGCTGATAGTCCTTACCCGGAGGCAGAATAAAGTCATTTGAGGAACGATTGTTTTTGTTTTTGTATTCCTGTATTTGAAATGCTTCATCGATTTTCTTAAATAAATGCTCTGGTTCAATGGGTTTGGGAATATAGTCAGCCGCTCCAGCTTTCATGGATAAGACTGCCGACTCCACATCGGCATAGCCGGTAATCATGATGACAATGATATCCGAATCATATTTTCTCACCCAGGATAAAAATGTTAACCCATCGGTATCGGGCATCCTGATATCAGTCAGGATGAGATCGAAAGGTTGCTCTTTCACCATTTGCTTTGCTTCGCTGGCACCCGGAGCCGTTTCCACCAGATAGCCCCTTTTTACCAGCCACGACTTTAACATCAGACAAACGGTTAAATTGTCATCAACAATAAGTACATTTTTATTCATTTCCAGTCATAAACATATGCCCAATGAGGCATATAGATCAATATTTGTTTTTGTTCTTTTCCTTTTCCAGTTCCTTTGGTAGTACGATGGCGGCATATAAAAGAAAGACGGCACCGGAGATCATGGTCAGCACCCATTCAGGTCTTTGCCTGAACATGAGGTATGTAGCCACAATCATTAACACACAGGCGAAGAGTTGTATGTTGAACAATCTCTTTCCCCGGATGCTTTTCCCGGGATAGGGACTGGTAACAGTCATTACCGTAAAAAGTATCACAGCCGGGGCCATGATCCAGGGGGCCACCTCCGGTAAAAACAGGAAAGCCATCGCCGACAACAAGATACAGATGGCGGAAATGCGTAGTAATATATCCTTGGTATTACTCATAATCATTTGTTACTCAATCGACAATAAAAATATCTTCGTTTTCCTTTTTCATGAGATAATTCTCACGGGCAAACTTCTCAAGATCATCCTTATTTGATTGCAGTTCGTTTAATTTATCCTTATCTATGTCGGTCTGATTCCGGTAAAACTCAATTTGCGATTCAAGGCTCCTGATCCGGTTTTCATAGCGAATTCTCTTTGTCACACTGCTGTCACTAAAGAAAAACAACATCACCACCAACACGAGAAGAACGATGATCTGCGTGGCGGTGAGTCCGAAAATTCTTTTGGATGTGAATGTCTTTATTTTTTCTCTCATGCTTAACCTCTATTCGCTATAGATGGATTTTATGTTACAAAAATAACCTTTTTTTTTCACTTCTACTACTTATTTAAATTTTCACGACAAATTATCCATTCCACTCTTTGCGCAGATTAAACAAAATAAAGTATCTTTACGCTGTAGTTAAGAAAATAAATAGTTGTACGACATCCATTATGAAGAAAATTATCCTGTCCGCCCTTTTGGGTATGTTTTCCATCTCTTTAACCTTTCCGTGTACAAACCTGCTGGTCGGAAAAAAAGCATCAGCCGACGGATCCACAATCATTTCATACGCGGCCGATTCATATGGGTTATATGGAGAATTGTATCACTGGCCGGCAAAACAATATCGTCCCGGCGAAAAGCTCGGGGTCTACGAGTGGGACACAGGAAAATACCTCGGCGAGATTCCGCAGGCACTTCAAACCTACAATGTGGTAGGTAACATGAATGAACATCAGCTTGCCATCGGGGAAACTACCTTTGGCGGTCGTGAAGAGCTGACCGACTCTACTGGCATCATGGACTATGGAAGCCTCATTTACATCACGCTGCAACGGGCCCGAAACGCCCGTGAGGCCATTACCATCATGACCGGACTCGTGCGGGACCATGGCTATTACAGTTCCGGTGAATCGTTCTCTATTGCCGACCCCAATGAAGTGTGGGTAATGGAAATGATCGGCAAGGGTGTCGGAAACAAGGGCGCCGTGTGGGTTGCCGTGCGCATTCCCGATGATTGTGTTTCGGCGCATGCCAACCAGGCCCGCATACAGCAGTTTCCGCTGGATGATCCCGACAATTGCCGCTATGCGCCCGATGTGATCTCCTTCGCTCGTGAAAAGGGTTATTACACAGGCAACGATGTCGGCTTTAGCTTTGCCAAAGCTTACGCACCGCTGGATTTTGGAGCATTGCGCTTCTGCGAAGCCCGCGTATGGTCGTTCTTCAACAAAGTAAACAAGGATATGGCCCGTTATGTGACGTACGCACAGGGAAAAACGACCGACCCCATGCCCCTGTATATCAAACCGGATCGGAAACTGAGCGTGCACGATATCCAACAGCAGATGCGCGATCATTATGAAGCTACGGAACTCGACTGGCGCTTCGACGTGGGTGCAGGTCCTTTCAACTCCCCCTATCGCTGGTCGCCCCTCACCTTTGAAGTAGATTCAGTGGAATATTGCAACGAACGGCCAACCGCCACGCAGCAGACCGGCTTCTCCTTTGTGGCACAAATGCGCCAATGGCTTCCCCATGAGATTGGCGGCATCCTTTGGTTTGGCATCGACGATGCCGCACAAACAGTTTATTATCCCTTCTACTGCGGACATACCGAGGTGCCTCATGAGATGGCAGAGGGCAATGGCGACCTGTTAACCTATTCCAGAACCTCAGCCTTCTGGATCCACAACTGGGTTTCCAACATGGTTTATACCCGATACAACGATATGAGTGAAGACATGAAAAAGGTGCAGTTGACCCTCGAAGAAGGGTTTAAAACTGCCCAGCCGGAAGTGGAGAAGAAGGCGATGGCGCTGTACACGAAATCCAGGCCCGAAGCAGTACATTACCTTACCCAATATACCAACCAGCTGGTGAAAGATGGCATGGAAGAATGGCGTAAGCTGGGTGAGTACCTGTTGGTAAAATATGTGGACGGGGTGATTAAGAAAGAAGAAAACGGCAAGTTTAAACGGAATCCGCACGGATTGCCGGAATTCCCTTCCCGACCCGGATATTCCAACGAATATTACAAAAAAATTGTTGAACAAACAGGAGATAAATACAAAGTTCAAACAATAGAATAACAGACATAAAAACAGAATACTGATTATGGAAGAAGAAACATTACTGGCATTTGTGACAGAAAAAGCACAGTCCTGGATTAAAGGAGACTATGATGCTGCCACCAAGGAAGAAGTGCAGCAGATGCTCGACAGTGAAGATAAATCAATGCTTGTCGATGCATTTTACAAAGACCTGGAATTTGGTACCGGTGGTTTGCGGGGTATCATGGGTGCCGGTAGCAATCGAATGAATATTTACACGGTAGGATCGGCCACGCAGGGACTCTCCAATTATCTGTTGAAGGAATTTGCAGATTTGAATGAGATAAAGGTAGTGATCGGGCACGACTGTCGCAACAACAGCCGTAAGTTCGCGGAGATATCGGCCGACATCTTCAGTGCCAACGGCATCAAGGTCTACCTCTATGAAGATCTGCGACCCACGCCCGAGATATCCTATGCCATCAGAAAGCTGGGTTGCCAGAGCGGCATCATGATCACCGCCTCGCACAATCCGAAGGAATACAACGGTTACAAGGCCTACTGGAACGATGGCGCACAGGTGCTGGGCCCGCACGACAAGAATATCATTGCAGAAGTAAACCGCATTTCTTCGGTCGATGACATTCGTTTCAAGGGTAACAACAAGCTGATTGAAATCATTGGCAAAGACATGGATAAGGCATTCATCAACGAAGTCCGCAAGTTGGTGCTCTCACCCGAAGCCATCGAACGCCAGCACGATATTAAAATGGTCTACACACCGATTCATGGCACAGGTATCACCCTTGTCCCCGATGCTTTGAAAGCAATCGGTTTCACCAGAATCATTCATGTTCCGGAACAGGATGTGATCAGTGGCGACTTCCCCACAGTGGTGTCTCCCAATCCCGAAGAGCCGGCAGCACTTGATCTGGCCATAAAAAAAGCCATGGAGACGGATGCAGCATTGGTCATGGCAACCGACCCCGACGGTGACCGCATTGGCACAGCCATTCGCGACAAGGATGGGAATTTTATGCTGGTCAACGGCAACCAGACCATGCTGATTTATCTCTACTATCTGATGAACAGGCGGGAAGAGCTCGGTCTACTCACGGGCAAGGAGTATGTGGTAAAAACCATTGTCACGACCGAACTGGTGAAGGATATTGCCAAAAAGAAAGGGATTGAGCTGTTCGACTGCTATACCGGTTTTAAATGGATCGCCGAAATCATCCGCAAAAATGAAGGAGTAAAGAAATATATCGGCGGCGGTGAAGAGAGTTATGGTTTCCTGGCAGGTGATTTTGTGCGGGATAAGGATTCGGTGTCAGCCTGTACTTTATTCGCGGAGATCGCCGCGTGGGCCAAGGACAATGGGAAAACCATGTATCAGCTCCTCGAAGAGATCTATCTTGAATACGGATATTCAAAGGAGGTGGGTATCTCCCTGGTACGCAAAGGAAAAGAAGGAGCAGATGAGATTGAGGCAATGATGAGAAATTTCCGTGCCAACCCCATGCGGTCAATCGGTGGTTCACCCGTTACGTTGATCAAGGATTTTGCCAAGCTGGAAGCAACAGATTATGTCCGGAACGAGCAAATTGCGCTTGAAATGCCTACCACGTCGAATGTCATCCAGTATTTTACCGAGGAGGGCACCAAATTATCTATTCGCCCTTCCGGAACAGAACCCAAGATTAAGTTCTACATCGAAGTGCGGGGAGTAGCAAGGTCTCATGAAGATCTGCCGCAGGCTGAAAATGAGGCGAACATGAAAATTAATGCGATTCGCGAAGAACTGGGAATATGAGACGAAAATTAACAATAGCGCTGGTGGCACATGACCACCGAAAAGCAGACATGGTAGAATGGGTTATTTTTAACTCCGATTTCCTGTCGGAGCATCACCTGGTCTGTACCGGAACAACCGGCAGCCTGGTGCGTGATGCCCTGAATAATGAAGGGGTGAATCCCGCATTTACCATCATGAACTCAGGCCCCATGGGTGGTGATGCCGAGATTGCGGCCATGGTGGTCCGCAAGGAGATTGATCTGGCCGTATTTCTGATAGACGACCTCAACGCCCAGCCGCATGAGGCCGACATCATGATGTTGCTTCGTCAGTGTCGTGTGCACAATGTGCCCATTGCCTGCAACCGGTACAGTGCCGATCTGATGATTACCAGCAACCTGTGGGACGACGACGATTATGTTCCGTCACCTCCCCGGTATGAAGAATTCGATAGGAAGAAGCTAGGTTTCTGATTGCCCCGCGTTAAAAAAGCTAGCCCCTCACCGGCAGATTGCCAAGGAGGGGCTTTTTTATGTTGTAGCGTATCGGCTGCTATTTGCCGGTCAGCTTCAGTTCCTTTACGATGTGGGGAGCACCCATTATCTTGTCAATCATGTACAGCACATATCGTATGTCCACACTGATCATGCGTTGCATATCGTTTTCAAAGAGGATGTCACCACTCAGCGACTCCCAGTTGCCATCGAAAGCCAGTCCCACCAGCTCAGCCTTTCCGTTCATCACCGGGCTTCCCGAGTTGCCACCGGTAATATCGTTGTTCGACAGGAAGTTTACACGCATCACCCCCTCTTTATCGGCATAAGGCCCGAAATTACCACCGCGTATGGCATTCAGTATCGGCTCCTGCACGTTGAACTCGGGATCCCCCGGCACCTGTTTTTCAAGGATGCCTTTTGAAGTGCTGTAATAGTTGTACCAGACCGCATCGCGGGGTGCATAGCCCTGCACCGTACCGTAGCTCATGCGTTGTGTGAAGTTGGCATCGGGATAAAAAGTTTTATCCGGCTCCATTTCCATCAGGGCAGCCATCAGCTCCCGCTCTCCTTTCAATATCTTTTCGTAGAAGGGCATCATCTGCTCCGAGAGTTCATAGCCCATGTCGGTTGTCGATAACGCCAGTTCCATAGCCGGGTCTTTTGTAAGAATCTGCGTATCTGCAGTTCTCAATAGTCCCATCAACTTCTCCAGTGAAGTGAACTGAGAGTTGGCGAAGAGCCAGTCGGCATATGCTTCATAATCCCCACCAAACACACTGTCGATCTTCTGGTAGATATCGGGATGATATTTTTGCGGCACACGCTCTGCGTAGAGCTTCATCAATACCGGCAGTACCTGCTTGTCGAGCGCGGGTTCATAGTTCTTATAAGATTCAATAAGTCGTTCATTGATGAATGCCTGTTTGTCTTCTTCAGTCCCTTCCGTATCGAAACGAAGGATGGTATTGGCAAAGCGTATCAACTCGATGCCGTTGTTGAACGTTTCCAGAAAGTAGGTGGTGTAACGTGCCAGCTCATCGGAACCGGTATAGGCATTTTGAAGCGAGACCAGGGTACTGTCGTATTTGACCTTGTGTGCAGGGTTGTTCTGTATCCAGTTGTCAAGTCGCTCTTCCAGTTGCTCCTTTTCGTGCAACACGCCCAGATTGTTCAGTGCCTCATTCATGCCCATCGCGTTTTTCCAGTAGTTGGAGCTCCCGGCATGCTTGCTGGCATACTTGATGCGGATGGTGTCGTTGCCGGTCATGGCATCCCACCAGATTCCCTGTTTTGCACCGCGCACTTCGATGCGGGGTTTGTTTTCCGACTCCATCTGCTGGCGGATACCCCACGACGACATGTAGCGTTGTGTGCTGCCGGGGTAGCCCACCGTCATGGTGTAATCTCCATCCTCCACGCCGGCCAGTGACACGGGAACCACATATTTGGGTTTGTAGGGCTTGTTGCTTTGGCTGTAATTTGCCGGTTTGTTACCCTTGTCGGCATAAACCCGGAAGACCGAAAAGTCACCCGTATGGCGTGGCCACATCCAGTTGTCGGTATCGCCGCCAAACTTGCCCACCGAGGAAGGGGGTGCCACCACCAGTCGCACGTCGCGAAAGAGATCGTAAAGCACCACGTAATATTTGTTGCGCGCGTAGTAAGGCACAACCCGGGCAGCGGTAAACGGATCGTTCTCATATGCTTTTATCAGTTCGCTGGAAAGAGAATCGATGGCAAGCTCACGCTGTATCTCACTCAGTACCAGGGGTACTTTGGGAACAATCTGATCGGTTACATCCACCATCGACCGCAGAAAGGAAACAGTCAGTCCATCAGCATGGAGTTCATCGGCATTGTTTTTGGCAGCAAAACCATCTTTCAGGTAGTCATGTTCCACGGCACTTAGCTTCTGAATGGCACCGTAACCACAGTGGTGATTGGTAAAAATCAATCCCCGTTGCGATACCGCCACGCCGGTGCATCCGCCTCCAAAGATAACCACCGCATCTTTGAGTGACGATTTTTGTTCATCATACAGACGATTGACGGGAAAAGTAAACCCCAGCTCCTGCATGCGGGCCTCATTCTCCCTGTTCAGTTCCTTGAGCAGCCACATGCCCTCATCGGCATTTGCTGCGCTCACTGCGCACAAGATGGCGAGTGACAAAAACAGTTTTCTCATATAGCTTTTTTAATAAATTAGTTATTAGCAGTCGGCAATTGGCACAATTTTATATTATTTGAAATATTTCCCGATCAGCGGCCAGTGCCGCAAAGGTAACTCCTTTTTAATAACCATCGAAAGATAAATCAGAATCAAAGCCGTATTTATTCCCAATCTGAGCCACAAATCGCTCACATTCAGATAGGTGATTGCAATCCCTACAAAGAGGATCATGGATAGCAGGAAGAAAGATCCTGCCGATCCCAGATTGTAGGGGATGGGATAATTTTTTTGTCCCAGAAAGTAGGAGATCACCATCATGACCAGGTTTGCGATGAACGACGCCCACGCACAGGCCATATAACCATAATGGGGAATAAACAGCACGTTGATAAGGATGGTAATGGCAAAGCCGGTAAGCGACATATAGGCTCCCCAGCGGGTCTGGTCGGTCAGCTTATACCAGAGCGACAGGTTGAAGTACACCCCAAAGAAAAGTTCCCCCAGCAGCACGATGGGCACCACCTTCAGTCCCGCGTGATAGGATGCGGGAATCATATACTTGATGATATCGATATAACCGGTGGTCACCAGAAAGATAAGCAATCCAAAGACAATGAAATAGCGGGTGGCGTTGCTGAACGACTGCCGGTCGTCTGCCGCCCCCTTGCCACGAGCGAAAATGAACGGTTCAAAGGCATACCGGAAGGCCTGGGTAAACATCACCATGATGATGGCAATCTTGAAGTTCTGACCGTAAATGCCCAGCTCGGTATAGGCGTTGGCCTTGTCGGGGTAAAGCCAGGGGAAGATGATCTTGTCCACCGTCTGGTTCAGGATGCCGGCAACACCCAATATCAAGATGGGAAATGAATATCTCAGCATATTGCGCAGCAGCACCCTGTCAAAAGTGAACCGGACACGCAATTCGGGCGATACCATCAGAAGCTGGATCACCGAAGCCGCGAGGTTGGATATCAGGATATAATCCACACCCTTGTTCAGATCGAACCAGGCGAAGGCATCAGGAAACATTGACTGTAACAGGGGGCAAGCCAGAAAGAAGAAGAGGTTGAGCAGAATGGTCAGACCCACGTTGAGCATCTTGATCAGGGCAAAACGTACCGGCCTTTTTTTGAACCGCAGGTTGGCAAACGGAATGGCACCCAGTACATCCACGCAGAGGATGATCACCAGCAGCAACAGGTAATGCGGCTTCATTGCCGTGCCGCCCAGCGCAAATGCCAGCGGCTTCAGGAACAGGAGTGCCAGCATAAAGAACAGCGTGGTTGTTGTGGCGATACTGAGGAAGGTAGTTGAAAAAACCCGGACAGGATCTTTCTCCTTGTTGGCATACCGGAAGAAACCGGTTTCCATGCCATAGGTCAGGATCACCTGCAGGAGTGCCACCCAGGCATAGAAGTTGGTGAGCACACCAATATCGGAGATCTTTGGTAGGGCAAAAGCCCAATAAAGGGAGAGCAGCCAGCTGAGCAGTTTGGGCAAAACGCTCCCCACGCCATAAAAGAAGGTCTCTTTTGCCAATGATTTCATAGGTGAAGACACTGCCATATCATTTCCCATTAAGTTATCAGCAACTTACGTACCCTGCCACGAAATCAGGTGATCATTCAGGAACGAGCGAATCGCTTTTGACTGTTTTATTTTGTTTGAAAGAAGAATTGTCGTACAAAGTTAAAAACTTTGATTAGAAATACAATGTATTGCGCGGGCAATTCTTCAATCTGAAAATTTTCCTGTTTTGTGCGCGATTTTTTTTTGGTCTCATACACCGCAATGAGATGCTGTTTTTCAATAATCTTGCCAATCGGGTGGTTATAAAAATATATGCAATTGAAATTCACAACATTCATGGTGATTAATTTTGATAATGTCCAAATAATATCTATAATTGCATGAAATTAAATCACAACAGATACCAATCATCATGAGAAAAATAGTATTTACAATGATGTTCATGGCCAACATCTCCTTTTTGATGACACAGGAAATCCCATCTCTTGTTCCTTCCCTTCCCACTTCACCCCAGGCAGAAACCTTCAAACGCTATGGGACCTTTTCAATTAATTATTCTACAGGGGTACCCGACATTTCCATTCCCTTATTTGAGATTAACCATCATGGATATTCCCTTCCCCTCGAGCTGAAATACTATCCGCAACCTTTAAAACAAGGGTACAATTACGATGTGGTCGATCACGGGTGGAACCTTAGCATTAACAGCTGTATTTCCAGGTCAATAGAACATTGTGCCGACGAAGAAAAGAATTTTATAGTGGAAGAGCCTACCGGCTATTATAAGGATTGCGGTGATTGTTTTAAGGAATTCAATTATGCCCATGATCTTTTTAATGCGATTTTACCCGACGGCTCCTCTTTTGACTTCATCATAGACAACATAAATGGGAGTTTAAAATTTACCACGTCAAATGGAAGGTCGGTCAAAATGTCGTGCAATTACACTCCCACTAATATATCCTCTTTCGTTATCACCGATGAAAATGGCGTCAAATATACATTCAGTGAAGGTGATATATATGGACCAGCCGAGTTATACTATAATAACTTTGTCTCCTGGACGTTATCAAGGATAGACCTGCCCTTTTCAAACGAACCGATCTTGTTTTATTACAATAAACTAATTGATAATAAGTATGGAAATGTCGAAAATAATATCCACTTGTGGGATTCTTATTTTCCAGACTCAAGTGATTATATCGCTCCCTCTCCGGTTTTTACTCCCTTTCTCTCCTACCGGATGAAACTTTTAACATCTGTAACGTATAATGGAACCACAATAAATTTTAATTATGCAAATGAGACTTCCCCTTCAGCAAAAAACTATATAAGCAATATTCAGGTAATTGATTCATCCCTGATCAAAAACATTGATCTCTTTATATATACCCAAAATGTGACCAGCTCCGGCGGAACAGTGCCGGTAGCTCTCCTGGGATCATTACAAGTAAAAGGCTCTGAACCCAACGATACGCCATTGATCCATACCTTGCAATATACGTCAATAGCAAACACGTTTAGCGGCACCGATTATTGGGGCTACCTGAATAACGACAGATACTCCGACGGAGTGGGCAATTTCAATCTATACAGCAGCTGGATTGATTCACACGCAAATTCATATGATGTCATGGGTATCTCCGAGGCAACCAGATTGCCTGGCGACCAATGTCCGCTGGCTAAAATAAAATTGACAAAATACAATGGATTCAACAGGACGCCGGGTTCCACTGTGGGGCATGGCATTTTAACGAAAATAATTTATCCCTACGGAGGTTATACCGAATTTGAATTCGACAATCACGAATTCCTGACATCCACTGATGGAAACGGTGATTATATCTTGAATCCGGTTGATAGGATTCCTGCAATAGCCGGAGGATTCCGGATAGAAAAGATTTCAAGTTTCAGGGAAGACGGAGCACTGGCAGATGTGAAAACCTTCAGGTACGGGCTCACATACGCCGAAGCTTATGCCCAGGGAGGTGGCGATAATTACAACGCGGAGAACTACCCCAACATGCATACCGGACTCGGAGAGGCAACCGTTGACCCCAACATTTTCACTTTCATGAATTTCACGACTTATCAACTGGCTTTCCCTTTTCAAAATCTAATAATTGGAAGAGACAAGGAAAGAAACAGCCTGCTGGTTAACCCATGCGTGGTTGCATCCTACCCGATGCATCAGACGGGATATGTCTGGAGGGCGGATTTCAATGCCGGAAATTTCAGGAAATTATTGAATGGACGCCCCCCGGTATTATACTCGAATGTCACAGTCTATGACGGGATCGTGGATGAATATTCGAACTCTTACCCCAATGGAAAAACAGTCTACAAGTACAACATCCTTGACTCGGGTTATGATATGTTCAATGTTTTCCACGATCAGATATTCTTTGAGGAAATGCACTATTTGGGGAATGTCCTGGTGAATGAATCAAAACAGTTTTTATACGATAAAATTTCGGAGCGGCGTGATTATAAATTCAACGGCCAGGATTTCATAATGGTGAGAAAACAGAATAATAGTTGGCTGTCCAGCCTGAAACCTTTCAATGATTGGCATTTTTTGAATCTCTATCCCGATCCGTATATTCCCAATATCTATACCTACACCGTTGATCTCTTTTCTACCGGATCTTCCTATTTTGGAACCTCCAGACTGGATTATAAAACTGAAATACAGTATCATGCTCCAGGTGACTCTATCCTTGTGCGGGAAAGCTACGGTTACAACAGCAGGGACCAGATCACCTCACAAATAACAAAAAACAGCAACAACAAATATTTAAAAAGGATATGGGAGTATCCGGAAATCAAAACAGGATACACGACTCCCGTGACAATACAGAAACTGGTTGAAAGAAACATGATCTCCCCCATCCTGAAAGACTCCGTTTGTGTAGCCGACAGTTATGAAGGCCTCAGCAACGGGATGGCCGTATCAGGCAGGAAGGTCGACTACAATGAATATGCCATTGGAGGAATATCGTATATTTTACCTCAGAAAAGCTACCGATTGGAAATTTCCGGATCATCCAACAAATACAATCCGGAATACGAAATATCAAGTTACTCATTCAAAGGAAATCCAACCGAAATCATATCAAAGGATGGATTGCATACATCTTATCTCTGGGGATACAGGAACCGATACATGATTGCCCAAATTGAAAATGCGACCTATGATCAGGTAAAGCAAACATTAGGAGTAGACGCGGAGACCCTTTCATCATCCACTGTTCCGGACATGTCCAAAGTTGAGGCTATCAGGACATATCTGCCAAATGCTCATATAATCACGTATACCTACAAGCCTTCGGTAGGCATCACTTCGTCAACCAGTCCGGACGGAATTACAAGCAATTTCATCTATGATCCGTTCGGACGTCTTCAATTTGTCAAAGATGCCGGCAATGATGTCATAAATCAATATTATTACCATCACAAGCACTAAACAAGGAATCATGAGCAAAATCATACATTTTATCAAAATAATTGCCTTTGCCATTGCATGGCTTGTACAACCTGGAAATTTGCATGGCCAGTGCACTTTGAGTGTTTTCCCGGATAATGTCACTTTCACTTCATTTTCTGAAACGAAGACTGTTGACCTGCAACTGGACTATAACTGCCCCATCTATATCGTGTCGCCTCCCGTTTTAGACGCAACGATTATCGGAAATACTTTATACATCTCCATTCCCGGGCACATAACCATGGTTGAGTTGGCCGATTACATCAATGGCGCGGAGATCATGTTACAAGATGCCAACAGCTATGAATTACTTGGCGCCGTGTATGTTTATTTTGGCATGCTTCCTCCTCCCCTGATACCCGGACAGATAGCATGCAATTTAACAAGCATCATTGCAGGCACTTCTCCCGGAACAATCTTCAATGCGGAAAGCCCTTCAGGCGGAGATGGTTATTATTCCTTCCAGTGGCAATTATCAACCGACGGAGGTTATCAATGGACCAATATCCTGAATGCCGGGTCCGATTTTTACGAATGTCATGTTTTAAACGTCACGACCATATTCCGGCGCATCGTGACGAGCGGGATACAGACCGACTACAGCAACCACCTGGTTATAAGTGTCAGTCAGGCTCCGCTTGCTGCCGGGCAGATAGCCGGCACCGTCACAAGCGTCGAATACGGAAAATCTCCCGGTATTTTTACAAACGCCGTCTACCCCACCGGCGGAACAGGTACCTATACGTATCAATGGCAGCAATCTACCGATAACGGGGTAAGCTGGAATAACATATCGGGTGCAAATAATTTCGAGTATTCCTGTTATGCCTTAACGAAACCCACCTTGTTCCGGCGTTCGGTATTCAGCGGCATACAAGCTGCCCAATCAAACCAATTGGCCATATCGGTGACTGCGCCCGCAGCACCCGTGTTGTCCCCTCTGGGTGAAAATTACATCCATACAAAAACCATGCTCGACAATACGGGAATCGCTTCTTCAGACAGGACAGATTATTCCGACGGCTTGGGACGACCTGTACAAACGGTCTTACACAAATCATCACCGGGACAGAAAGATATCGTCACCCTGCAGGAGTACGATGAAGCAGGAAGGCCCTCCAACTCCTACATTCCAGTCCCGGTAACTACCGCCACGGGAGAATTTGTTACCCATTCCACGGTGAAAACGGCATCCAATAGCTTTTACGGCGATGCCTATGCCTATGATAAGGCTGTGTATGAACCTTCACCCCTGAACAGGATCACGGACGAGTACGGGCCGGGAGCGGCATGGCATACCGCGCAGAAACGGATTTCGACAAGCCGCTATACAAATAGTTCCACCGGTGAACTTTCCTGCATCCTGTATGCAATTGCATCCGGCACATCCCTGCAGAATAAAGGTTTGTGTGGCCCGGGTGAGTTGTTCGTGACCAAAACTACGGATGAAGACGGGCATATCTCCTACACCTTCGCCGACAAGCTGGGGCAGGTGGTTCTGGAGCGGGTGATGAACGGCAGCGCCATGAACGATACCTATTCCGTGTACGACGATTTCGGCAACCTGCGCTATGTGTTGCCTCCGGCGGCAGCCGATGCGCTTAACACGGTATCCACATGGACAGATGAAAATCAGACATTGAAGGATTATGCCTATATCTATAAATATGATGGACAAAGCCGTTGCATCTTAAAAAAGCTTCCGGGCAATGATCCCATCGAGATGCGTTACGACAGGGCCGACCGGCCCGTTTTCTCACAGGACGGGAACCGGCGGGCAAAAGGCGAATGGAGCTTCTTCTTCTACGATGTGTTCGGACGGCAAACCGTCAGCGGCATCTGGAAGTCGGCATC
>MENQ01000029.1 GCA_001768325.1 Bacteroidetes bacterium GWC2_46_850
ATACTTATCATTCGTTATGAACGAAGTTGTTCCGTTCAAGTTTGTAAGTGGTATACTTTTCGATTGAAATGTGGGGTACTTCTTAATTAATATATACATTGAGGTGGTTTTTTGTGTTGTTATGCGGGTATGATATAAGAGTATGCACATAAAAAAACCTACACTTTTAAAGAGTAAATCTTTATAAATGTAGGTAATTTTGTAGGTAAATTCTGTAATATGCTTATTATCAGCACCGTTTGCGGTATGGACGGGACTCGAACCCGCGACCCCCTGCGTGACAGGCAGGTATTCTAACCAACTGAACTACCACACCGTTTTTTGGTCGTTGCTACCTTCTTTTTTACCGGGAGTCGCTACTCCCGCATGTATAACTTCCGATAGCGAGTGCAAAGGTAAGCATATTTTCCAAATTGCAAAACATTTGGAATCATTTTTGAGAAAATATTTTACTTCAACCACTGGTCGAACCAGCGGAAGAACTCACGCTGAAACAGGATACCGTTCTGTGGTTTGGATATCCAGTGGTTCTCATTGGGGAAGATGAGCATGCGAGACGGGATGCCGCGAAGCTGGGCGGCGTTGAATGCCATCATTCCCTGCGACGCCAGGATGCGGTAGTCGAGCTCACCGTGGGTGATCATGATGGGGGTGTCCCATTTTTCGACAAAACGATGGGGCGAGTTCTCAAAGGTGCGCTGTGCGGTGGCGTTGGACTTGTCCCAGTAGGGGCCGCCCATATCCCAGTTGGCAAACCACATCTCCTCGGTCTCGAGGTACTGTGTTTCGAGGTTGAAGATGCCGGCGTGCGACAGGAAGGCCTTGAAGCGGCCGTCGTGGTTGCCCGCAAGCCAGTAGACAGAGAATCCGCCATAACTGGCGCCAGTGCATCCGAGGCGGTCTGCATCAACATAGGGTTCCTTTGCAAGTGCATCGATGGCGGTGAGATAATCTTTCATGTTCTGTCCGCCATAGTCGCCGCTAATCTGCTCCAGCCACTCCTGACCGAATCCGGGAAGGCCGCGCCGGTTGGGGGCGACGACGATATAGCCGTTGGCGGCCATCATCTGCAGGTTCCAGCGGTAGGACCAGAACTGGCTAACCATGCTCTGCGGGCCACCCTGACAATAAAGCAGCGCGGGATAAGTCTTTGTGGAATCGAAGTCGGGCGGATAAACCACCCAGGTGAGCATCTGCTTGCCGTCGGTGGTTTCGATCCATCGTTCTTCCACCATGCCCATGGTCAGCCCTGCCAGCAGTTCGCTGTTTTCCTGCGAAAGGTTGGCAGCTTCACCCGTGACCCTATCCACCGCGTAGATCTCGGTGGGCTGCGAGAGGGACTGGCGTCCGGCGATCAGCTTGCCATTGGCCACCGCCACCGAGGTGTAGTCGTGATACCCTTTCGTGATGGGCGTAATCTGCCGCGTGGCGAGCTCGGCCTTGTAGAGCTGCGTGGTACCCTGCACGGGCATCACCAGATAGAGCGTGTTGTTGTCGTTGTCCCAGCTGAAGGCGTCGGTGTTGTAATCGAAGTTTTCCGTGACGTAGGTCTTCGTGCCTGTGGTGAGGTCCAGGACGAAGAGGCGGTTCTTGTCCGACTCATATCCGTCTCGTTCCATGCTCTGCCAGGCTATCTTCGTGCCGTCGGGCGAGAACTGCGGGTTGGTATCGTATCCCATCATCCCTTCGGTGATGTTGCGGGTGTTGCCGCCGGCAATGTCATAGAGGTAGATGTCGGAGTTGGTGGAGATGCTGTAGGCGAGGCCCTTCTTTTTACGGGATGTGTAGGCGATGGTCTTGCTGTTGGGGCTCCAGGCCAGTTGTTCCATGCCGCCGAAGGGAGCCATGGGCGCCTCGTAGGGTTCACCCTCGAGCAGGTCCTTGATGTGGCTGAGCTTGTTGCCGTCCACGTCTGCCACGAAGGGATGGGGCACGCTTTCCACCCAGTGGTCCCAGTGCTTGTACATCAGGTCGTCGACGATTCGGCCCGATGCCTCAGGCAGATCGGCATAGCGGTCGGCAG
Organism: Bacteroidetes bacterium GWC2_46_850; assembly: GCA_001768325.1. Classification (GTDB taxonomy): domain Bacteria; phylum Bacteroidota; class Bacteroidia; order Bacteroidales; family Dysgonomonadaceae; genus Proteiniphilum. The sequence continues at coordinate 2,024 of MENQ01000029.1, forward strand.
CCGTCTTGGTGGTCTTCACCTGCTTGATAAAGAGCACCTTTTTGCCGTCGGGCGAGAAGGCGAATCCTTCAATATCTTCCTTCAGATGGGAGATCTGCGTCATGCCGCCCCCATCGGGGTTGATGCTCCATATCTGGGAGCTGCCGGTTTCGTTGCTCAGGAAGGCGATCTTCTTGCCGCCATCGATCCACTGCGGGTTGCTCTCCTGCGTGTTGGTGATGGTGAGTTGTTTCTTTTCGGAGCCGTCAATGTTCATGATAAACAGATCCGCGTTGGTTTTATTCTGCGGGATGCTCACGTAGGTGACCGGATAGATGAGCCGGCTCCCGTCGGGCGAGAGTGTGGCGCTCCCCACCCTGCCGAAGCTGTGGAGCACCTCGGGTGTCATGATGCCGCCACTGATGTCGGGTGTTGCCTTGCCGATGACTTCATTCGTTTCTTTGCCTTTCTTCGCACGTTCAGCCCGCTGCCCTGACTCATTGCAGGATAGCATGCCGCCAATAATTGCGATTGCCATAAAAATTATTTTGAAATACATTGAAAATGATTTGTTGATGTGATGATTTGCTAATCTGCTAATTTACTAATGTGCCGGGGTTTCCCGGCGTTCTTCTTGTCTGCACTTATTCTTTGACCTGTCGTCGTCTCGGTTTCTAAAAGAGAAGAAGTCGCTTCGCTCACTTCTCTTTTTACGAAACCTTCACCGGACAGGTGCCCTTTCCAACATCCCACGACCAAAAGCTGATAGCTGACTCCTGAATCCTGAATTCTGAATCCTGACTCCTATTCCTCAACCCTCCCGTCTTTCATATGAATCGTTCTGTCGGTGAGCGACGCCAGGTGCTCATCGTGTGTGACGATCACGAAAGTCTGGTTCAGCTTGTCGCGCAGTTCGAAGAAGAGCCTGTGCAGTTCCTCCTTGTTGTTCGTGTCGAGGCTGCCCGATGGCTCATCGGCAAAGACCACGCTGGGGTCGTTGATGAGCGCCCGTGCTACGGCCACGCGTTGCTTCTCGCCACCCGACAGCTCGTTGGGCTTGTGTGTGGCGCGATCACTGAGGCCCATCATCTGCAGCAGTTCCCGGGCTTTCGCTTCGGCACGGGCATGCTTCACGTCGCCGATGAGTGCGGGGATCATCACGTTCTCGAGTGCGGTAAATTCGGGTAGCAGCTGGTGAAACTGAAAAACGAAACCGATGTTCTTATTCCGGAAGTCGCTCAGCTTCTTCTCGCTCAGCCGGTTCAGCTCCTGCCCGTCGATGGTGATCCTGCCGCCATCGGCTTTTTCCAGCGTACCCATAATCAGGAGCAGTGTTGTCTTGCCTGCGCCGCTGGGCCCAACGATGGAGACGATCTCTCCCTTCCTCACTTCCAGGTCGATGCCCTTGAGTACCTGAAGTGAGCCGAAGCTCTTTGTAATATTTTCTGCTTTAATCATGTTGTAGGGACTGATCCGTTCGTCGCCCTCCCGGAGGGGAAGAATTGAATATGCGAAGATAGTTAATTTTGGTAATTCCAATTGCTATTATTACATATTTTACGTACACTATGACATACTTTATACACACTATTACATATTTTTGTAATATTTGCAAAAGGTCCGGCCCCTTGTATAAGACATACATTTTTGCATTATTAACAGTCTTTTGTCGGAAGAAAGGCTGCCTTGTCCGTTATAAGTTCAGAAACACGGGTCCGGCACCCGAAACGAAGCAAACGCAAAATTACTTGCTGGGCCGGAACCCAAAAAGAAGAGATTATGGATGAACTGAGCAGGATGCGGCAGGAATATGAGGCCGGCACACTGGATGAGAGGCTGATGGCGGCAGATCCGCTGGAGACCTTTACCGAGTGGATGTATGATGCGATTGCCTTCGGAATGAAGGAGCCCAATGCCATGACCGTGGCCACGGCATCGCCCGAAGGGAAGCCTTCGGCGCGGGTGGTGTTGCTGAAGGAGGTGACGGCTGACGGCTTTGTCTTCTTTACCAATTATCTGAGTCGCAAGGGGATGGAACTGTTTACCAACCCCTTTGCCGCGGTGGTGTTCGACTGGCACGATATGGCCCGACAGGTGCGGGTGGAAGGCCGTGCCGAGAAGTTGCCGGCTGAAGCGTCGGATGCTTACTTCAATGAGCGTCCCGAGAATGCAAAGATTGGTGCATGGACATCGCCCCAGAGCAAGATCGTGAAGGATCGCGCCGAGATTGAACATTTGCAGTGGGAGATGGCGCAGCGGTTCGCGGGCAAGAAGGTGGAGAGGCCCTCGCACTGGGGAGGCTTCCTGATCAGGCCCACCGTGATGGAGTTCTGGCAGGGAAGACCCGACCGGCTGCACGACCGTGTGGTTTATTACAAAACGGAAGAGGGCTGGAGCAAGCACCGGCTTGCTCCCTGAGAAGGAGGGGTTTACCCCTGAAACCCCTCCCTGCAATGTGATCCGTTGTAAGAGGGCTTCAGCACTTAGATGTTAATGATTTTATTTTTGGGCTGTGTAGCCACAAATTCTTTCAGATAAAAAGGTTCAAAGTAGGCGGTATCGACAAAGTCGCCGGCGGCATAAGCCTGTTCGGCAAGAGAGACCATGCCCGAAGCGAGCGGATGTACCCCGTCGGCAAACAGTGCGTGGGGATGGGTAAGGTGTATCTTGCATTTCTCGGCGCCATTCCCAAAGAAGAGTACCCTGTTCGCCGAGAGGATATTGGCATAACTTCCTTCCTCCACGATGTCGGCGGCCGTTTCCCGAATCACCTGAAGCGAATGGTTGTAGAAGGTGGCGTACACCTCCATGCGCCGGGCGTCTATCATGGGACAAAGCAGGAGATCATCGTCTGCCTTCTCCTGCATCATGGAGGCCATGACGCGCGACGTGGGCAGCGCAATGAGCGGGACACCGAGTCCGTAGCTGAGACCTTTGGCTTCAGAAACGCCAATACGCAATCCCGTGTAGGAGCCGGGGCCACTGCTCACGGCGATGGCGTCGGGCGTGAGGTGCTGCTCCCGGGCGATGGTCATGATCTCATGCACAAAGCGCCCCAGCAGGGAGGCGTGCGACTGTCCGAGAAAATCTTCCCGGGTGGCCAGCAGTTCACCGTCGCGCGACAGGGCGCAGGAGCAGACGGGGGTCGCTGTTTCTATGGAGAGTATAACAGGCATAAATCCATTTGATGTTGTGGATGCAAAGGTAGCAATAAAAGGGTGACCCGAAAAGTGGGGCCAAAAAAAAACTGCATCGCGAGGGATGCAGTTTTAATTTTTTCTAATCTGTACAGATTAATACCTGTTCCTGTCACGATTTCCGTAACCTCCACCACCACGGTTGTTGCTGCGTGGTGCACGTTCGCCTTCAACGCGAGGACGAGCTACAGAAACGGAGAGTGTACGTCCGTCGTATTCTGCATCGTTGAGTTCTTCAATGGCACGTTGTCCTTCTTCATCGTTGGACATCTCTACAAAGCCGTACCCTTTTGAGCGGCGGCTTTCACGGTCGGTAATAATTTTTGCTGAGGATACTTCACCATACTCCTCAAACAGTTCTTTTAAATCGGCATCAGTAATCTGATAACTTAAGCCAGCTACAAAAATGTTCATGTAAAATAATTAAAATAAAAAAATAAAAAAATTCTGCAGAAGTTCTTCGATAAGAGGAGTTAGGCAATAACTTGACATGTGTGAAGTGACTAAATAACGGCCCGCTAAAAAATACTTTTGCGCGACAAAGATAAACATAAAAATGTTGTTACAAAATATTTTAAGAGAAAAAGTGAGAAAAAAGATTCGGAAATCAGGAGTCAGCTGTCAGCTTTCAGGAATCAGCTGTCAGGAATCAGCTGTCAGGAATCAGCTGTCAGGTTTGGTAGTGGAATGGTGTTTGCATCGACCCACCTTCGCATCAGTTTCACATCAGCACATCATCCTCTTCCTCTTCCTCCTCTTCTTCCTCCCAGACGACAGGTGGTTTCTGCGGTCCCTCTTTGCGGAAAAGGATCGCCATGAAGAGCCCGGCAATTGCCCCCGCGAGGTGTCCTTCCCAGGAGATGGCCGGATCAACCAGCTCGGTGACGGGGAAGATGCTCCACACGGTGCTCCCGTAAATGAAAGCCACGATCAGGGAGACGGCTATCAGGGGGATGTAACCGCGGAAAACGCCGCTGAAGAAAAGAAAAAAGAGGATGCTGAAGATCAGTCCGCTGGCGCCCACATGAATAGCTCCCCGGGCAATGAGCCATGTGTTGATGCCGCTCACGATCCAGAGGAGCAGGAGCACCATGGAAGCTATCTTGCTGTAGAAATAGAACAGAAACCAGATGAGGATAAGCAGCGGCAGCGTATTCGATAACAGATGGGTAAATGATGCATGCAGGAAGGGGGAGAGGATGATCCCCTTCAGGCCGCGCAGTTCGCCCGGTCGGATGCCCCACTGTGAGAACTGGTCACCCAGCAGACCGGCCTGATCGGCAAGGAAAACCAGCCAGACAAGGGACACAAAAACCAGCGAGGGTATCAGTGCAAGCCACATCCTTTTTTTCTCGAAGGTAAACGGGGGCATCTCTTTTTCAGTCATATTCTGCAAGGAATGTATAAACTCATTCCGGGACAAATATACGATTATTGAATTTATTCCTCAATTTTGCTTGTCAAATCACGACGATTTTATTACCTTTCGCAGGAATTGCACAACCATTCACCTTACCCTAAACATTATGTAACGATGAGTTATCTGAAATTCGATAAAGAGCTGATGATTAACCTGGAGTATTCCCTCTATCGGAACGTTCTCAGGACCAACAGACGGGGAGCTTATCAAAATACCTCTATTTCAGGCTGCAACACAACCAAGTACCAGGGACTGCTGGTGATGCCCGTACCCTATATGGATGATGAAAACCACCTCATCCTCTCTTCCTTCGATGAAACGGTCGTTCAGCACGGCGCTGAGTTCAACCTGGGGATACACCGCTATGCCGGAGACAACTACAGCCCCAAGGGACACAAGTATATCCGGGAGTTCAACTGCGACAGCGTGCCCAAGACCATTTACCGCATCGGGGGCGTGATCCTGTCGAAGGAGATCATGTTCTCCTCGAAAGAGAACCGGTTGATGATACGCTATACCCTGCTCGATGCCCACTCGCCGACAACCATCCGGTTCAAGCCTTTTCTGGCTTTCAGGAAGATATCGCAGCTCACCCACGAGAACGATCAGGTGGACCGCTCCTATCGGGTGGTGGAGAACGGAATAAGCACCTGCATGTACTTCGGCTATCCGGAGCTCTTCATGCAGTTCAACAAAACACCGGAGTTCATGTATCACCCCGACTGGTACCGGGGCATTGAGTACCTGCAGGATCTGCAGAGCGGCGACACCTTCCAGGAGGATCTCTATGTGCCGGGCACGTTCGAGATGTCCATCGAGAAGGGCGAGGAGATCATCTTCTCCGCGGGCGATATCATGGTGGATACGGCCAACCTGGCGAAGGAGTTCGACCTGGAGATCTACAGCCGCACGCCCCGTTCCAACTTTTACAACTGCCTGAAGAATTCGAGTCACCAGTTTAAATACATGCCCGGCAAGGAGGATCAGTATCTGCTGGCCGGATATCCCTGGTTCAAGGTGAGGGCGCGCGACCAGTTTATCGCACTCCCGGGATGCACCCTCGCCGTGGATAAGGCACCCGACTTTGTGAAGACCATGGACACCGCCATCCCCCATCTGCGGAACTTCATGGCCGACAAGCCGTCGAAGAGCTTTCTCAAGGAGATTGAAGACCCCGACGTGCTGCTGTGGGTGACCTGGGCGTTGCAACAATACTGGCGTGAATACAAGGAGTCCTTCATCGTAAAATATAGCGCCTTCCTGTTTGAGATCATCGATTACCTCCTCGAGGGCAGGCATCCCAATCTGGCCTACCGGCAGGAGGAGGGCCTGCTCTCCACCTACGGACGCGAGGTGGCTGTGAGCTGGATGAACGCCATGCAGGACGGACGACCCGTAATTCCCCGCTCGGGCTTCCTGGTGGAGTTCAACGCACTCTGGTACAATGCGCTGAAGTTCGCGGAGGAGATAGCACGCGAGACGGGTGCCATGGCCGAGGCCGAAGCACTGGAAGGCAGGGCGCGGCTGGCAGGCAACTCGTTCACTGAGGTATTCCTGAACAGCGCGGGTTACCTGTACGACTACGTGGACGACTATCACAAAGACCTGAACGTGAGACCCAACATGATCTTCGCAGTCTCACTGCCCTACTCCCCGCTGGAGAGGGGACAAAAGAAATCGGTGATCGACTTTGTGACCAAGGAGCTGCTCACCGCCTGCGGCATCCGTTCACTCACACCCAAGAGCGATCAGTTTCACCCACATTATACAGGCAACGAAGGTGAAAAGCAACTGGCTTATTTCAACGGGATGGCCTTTCCCTGGCTGCTGGGCCCCTATATTGAAGCGTATCTGAATGTATTCCATATGAGCGGGCTGTCGCTGGCCGACCGGATCATGGGTGAGATGGAGGGTGAGATGCAGAACGACTGCATCGGCTCCATATCGGAATTCTACGACCCCAGTCCGCCCTTTATCGCCCATGGCGGCTATTCGTTTGCCATGAGTGTGGGAGAGCTTCTCAGGGCACATCGGATCATCAGCTCCTATGCATAACGAGAGAGAGAAAGTCAGGTAAAAAAATACACGAAAGGCATCGGTAATTATCAAATATTGAACAGATGAAGGCATTAATGTTTGGCTGGGAATTCCCGCCACATATCCTCGGAGGACTCGGAACGGCAAGCTATGGATTGACCAGAGGGATGGCGCAGCAACCTGACATGGAGACGATCTTCGTGATCCCCAAGCCGTGGGGTGACGAGGATCAGAGCTTCGCCAGGATTGTCGGCGCCAACACAACGCCCATCGTATGGCGCGACATCCCCTGGGAGATGGCCCGCGCGAGACTGGAGAAGTTCATGGACCCCCGCGAGTATTACTGGCGGCGGGACAACATTTATGCCGATTTCAGCTATATGCACACGAACGACCTGGGCTGCATCGAGTTCTCAGGACGCTACCCCAGCAACATCCTGGAGGAGACAAACAACTACTCCATTGTGGCCGGCGTGATTGCACGCACCTACGAGTTCGATGTAATACATGCTCACGACTGGCTCACCTACCCTGCCGGGCTGCACGCGAAGAGCGTGTCGGGCAAGCCGATGGTGATTCATGTGCATGCTACCGAGTTCGACCGCAGCAGGGGCAAGCCAAACCCCATCGTCTACAACATTGAAAAGGACGGCATGGACAACTGCGACCACATCATCTGCGTGAGCGACCTCACCCGCCGCACCGTGATTGAAAACTACCACCAGCCCTACTGGAAGGTGACGACGGTGCACAATGCCGTGGATCCGCTCAACCCCGAGATCGAAGCCATTGAAAGACTGTCGGGCGTACAGGAGAAGGTGGTCACCTTTCTGGGAAGAATCACCATGCAGAAGGGGCCCGAGTTTTTTGTGGATGCAGCCACGCAGGTCATCCGCAAGACGGACCACATCCGCTTTGTGATGGCGGGCAGCGGCGACATGATGGATCAGATGATCCGCCTGGTGGCCGAGCGGGGTATCGCCCACAAGTTTCACTTCACCGGCTTCCTGCGTGGCAAGCAGGTGTATGAGATGCTCAAATCGAGCGACGTGTATGTGATGCCTTCCGTGTCGGAGCCTTTCGGCATCTCACCCCTCGAGGCAATGCAATGCAACGTGCCGAGCATCATTTCTTACCAGTCGGGCTGCTCCGAGATACTGGAGAACGTGATCAAAACCGATTACTGGGATGTGGATGCAATGGCCGACGCCATCTATTCCATCTGCACCTACCCCGCCATGGCCGAGCACCTCAAACTGGAAGGTAAGATCGAGGTGGACAACATCAAGTGGGAAGATGCCGGGCTGAAGGTCCGCAGGATCTACGACAACCTCGTGGGAAGAAAATAGATGCAAGAGACAAGACAGAGGAATAAAAAATAACAAAACAAGATAACGAGATGAAGACAATTTGCTTTTATTTCCAGATTCACCAGCCATTCCGGTTAAAAAGATACCGTTTCTTCAACATCGGCAGGGACCATTATTACTTCGATGACTACGCAAACGAAGATATCCTGCAACAGATCGCTGCACGGTCGTTTATGCCCGCCAACCGGATGCTGCTCGATCTGGTGAATCAGTATCAGGGAAAATTCAAAGTGGCTTTCTCCATATCGGGTGTGGCACTGGAACAGCTGGAGATTTACGCGCCTGAGGTGATCGATGGTTTTCGTGAGCTGAGCAAGACCGGCCACGTGGAGTTTCTGGCCGAGACGTACGCCCATTCACTGTCGGCGCTCTTCGATCCGGAGGAGTTCCGCAACCAGGTAAGGCACCATGCCGAGCGGATTGAGGCGCTCTTCGGACAGAAACCGACCGTGATGCGCAACACCGAGCTGATCTACAACGACGACATTGCCGAGATGGTGTATGATATGGGATACACCAGGATGATCACCGAGGGGGCGAAGCACGTGCTGGGATGGAAGAGCCCCAACTACGTGTACCAGGCTGCCTCACAGCCCAAGCTGAAGCTGTTGCTCAAAAATAGCCGTTTCAGCGACGACATCACCTATCGTTTTTCAAACTACAGCTGGAACGAGTATCCCCTCACGGCGGAGAAATTTATCTCCTGGATTGCAGCCACGCCGCCCGAGGAGGAGGTTTTCAATCTCTTTATGAACTACGAGACGCTGGGCAACATCCAGCCTTCCCATACCGGCATCTTCGAGTTTATCAAGGCGCTGCCGCGCTTTGCCTCTGAACATGAGATCGGCTTCAGTACGCCCGGCGAAGTACTGGATAACCACGAACCCATTGGCGCCATCAACGTGCCCAACAGCATATCCTGGTCCGATGAAGAACGGGACGTGAGTGCATGGCTGGGAAACAAACTGCAGCAAAGCGCACTGAAAGCACTCTACGAGATGGGTGAACGGGTGAGGCTCTGTACGGACAGGCGACTGAAACACGACTGGCTTTACCTGCAGACGAGCGATCACTTCTACTACATGTCGACCAAGCATTTTGGCGGCGGACAGAGCCATTTCAGCCCCTACATGTCGCCCTACGATGCATTCAACAACTACATGAACGTGTTGAGTGATTTCATTGCCCGGGTGGAGGCGCAATATCCCGAGACGGTGGACAACGAAGAGTTGAATGCGTTGCTGACCACCATCCACAACCAGGAGAAGGAGATCAAACGTCTTCAGATGGAGCTGAAGACGGTGATCGGGAGCAACGAGAAGCGGCTGGTTGAAAAGGTAAAGAAATAAACGACAAACATAATCCACAATAAAAAAAACACAATAAAAAAAGGAGCACTGCGGCTCCTTTTTTTATTGTGGATCTTTCATATCCATCACTTGGCGTAACTTACGGCACGTGTTTCGCGGATGACGGTAATTTTCACCTGACCGGGATAGGTCATCTCGGTCTGTATCTTGCGTGCGATTTCGTCGGAGAGTCTTTCCGTATCCTGATCATCGATCTTGTCGGCTCCCACAATCACGCGCAGCTCACGCCCTGCCTGGATGGCGTAGGTCTTCACCACACCCGGGTAAGAGAGCGCCAGGCTTTCCAGATCGTTCAACCGCTTGATGTAGGCTTCCACAATCTCGCGCCGTGCGCCGGGACGTGCGCCGGAGATGGCATCACACACCTGTACGATGGGCGCCAGCAGGGTGGTCATCTCCACCTCGTCGTGGTGTGCACCAATGGCGTTGCAGATATCGGGTTTCTCCTTGTATTTCTCTGCCAGCTTCATACCCAGTACGGCATGCGGCAGTTCGGGCTCATCGTCGGGCACCTTGCCGATGTCGTGCAGCAGGCCGGCACGTTTTGCCTTTTTGGGATTCAGTCCCAGCTCAGAGGCCATGATGGAACAGAGGTTGGCCACTTCACGGGAGTGCTGCAGCAGGTTCTGTCCATACGATGAACGGTATTTCATCTTGCCCACCATCCTGATCAGTTCGGGATGCAGGCCATGAATACCGAGGTCGATCACGGTGCGTTTGCCGGTCTCGATGATCTCCTCCTCGATCTGCTTCTTCACCTTCGACACCACCTCCTCGATGCGGGCGGGGTGGATGCGTCCGTCGGCCACCAGCTGGTGCAACGAAAGGCGGGCAATCTCACGGCGGACAGGATCGAAGCCCGACAGCACGATGGCTTCGGGTGTGTCGTCGACCACAATCTCTACGCCCGTAGCGGCTTCCAGTGCACGGATGTTGCGTCCTTCACGGCCAATGATCCTTCCCTTTACCTCATCGGAATCGATGTGAAATACCGTGATGGCATTCTCGATAGAGGTCTCCGTAGCCACACGCTGGATGGACTGGATCACAATCTTCTTGGCTTCCTTGTTGGCCGTCATCTTGGCCTCCTCCATGATGTCGTTCACGTACGACTGGGCATCGGTCTTGGCTTCATCCCTGAGCGACTCCACCAGGCGTTCCTTTGCTTCCTGGGCAGAGAGACCCGAAATGGTTTCCAGCTTTTCCACCGACTGCCTGTGCAGGCGTTCCATCTCGGCAGCCTTCTTATCCATAAATTCCTGCTGGGAGGCCAGCGTCACCCGTGCCTCGTCGATATCAAGTGTCTTCTTGTTCAGTTCTTCCTGCTTTTGATTCAGCGTCATCTCCCGCTGCTTGAGCCTGTTCTCGGTCATTTGAATTTTCGATAACCGGGAGTTGGCCTGCTTCTCTGCTTCGTTCTGCATGGAAAGCGTTTCTTCCTTCGCCTCCAGCAACATCTTCTTCTTGATCACCGCCGCATCCTTCTCGGCATCGCTCAGGATGCTCTGCGCGCGGGAGTTAGCAGCCTTACCGGTGAGGTACCAGGCCACAATTGCCCCGATCGCCAAACCGATAATTCCTATTACTATGTCCATATTCTTTAATTTAAAATTGATTTATATGCTCCAGCCGTAAATACTTGTTTCCCGGCGGGAGGGTTTATTTGTTTGCTTATAGCCTGTTAAAAAAAATCGCACACAGTCAGCCACATAATCATTATGTGCCGAAAGGTGCGTCAACCGGTTCTCTTCTTTTTTGAATCGAACAGATTATTTTTTGAGATAGTGATCCAGTTCGACGATCAGCGAACCAATCTTATCTTCAAAGGGTTTTGTATTATTTTTATCACCGAGAGAAAAATTCTCAGCCAATGCCTGTATGGCGGTCATTGCCACAAAATCCTGCGTTGTCAGCTGGGAGTTATCGCCCCCGTAAGCAACACGGTATTGGTTTATTTTCGTATTTATCTTTTTGACGGCGTCGCGAAAGGCTTGTTCTTCTGACTTTTTGATCTTCAAAGGATACTTTCTGCCGGCAACCTCTAATGTTAATAAAAATTTTTCGTCTCCCATCCCATAAATTTTTTAAAACTCATTTTAATAAATTTATGCATTTATCCACTTCCCGCACCAGTTTTGACAGTTTGAGCTTCGCCGTATCCACGTCGACCGAGGCCGCAGTAATGGTTCTGGCGGTTTTTAAACCATCGTATCTTGTTTTCAATTGCTGCAAATCCTTCACCGTTTCATCCAGTTGCTTTTGCCGTGTCCGTACCTCCGCTTTTAAGCGATCATTTTCATCTTTCAACGAATCGCATAAAAACATGACCTGTTTGATACGAACCTCCAGATCGACCAGCAGCTTATTATTATCGTCGGACATATGAAACGGGCCTCTCTATTTTTCAACGATAGAACACTTCCTGATTTAACTCGTTTGAAAACAAAAAATCACGCAAATATAGCAATTGAAATAGATTTTCCCAAATTAATCACCCCATATTTTTCGAATTTTCATTCATTTAGGATGATTTTGCGCTCTTCTGCTTCAGATTTTCAATACAATCCTGAAGGTAGTGCCTTTTCCCGGTTCCGATGTCAGTACGCTTATCTTCCACCCGTGATTGACTTCCACGATGCGCTTCACCAGCGACAGACCCAGTCCCCACCCCCGCTCTTTGGTGGTATAACCGGGATAAAAGGCCCTTTTGAATTTCGACCTGGGAATTCCTTTTCCGGTGTCGGACACATCCAGCAGAACCTGTCGGCCCTTCTCCACCAGGGAAACGGTCACCACCCCTTCGCCATTCATGGCATCCACGGCATTTTTGGCGAGGTTTTCGATCACCCAGCCCATGAGTGGCTTACTCAGCGAAACAACCACCGGGTGATCGGGCAGCTGCAGGGAGAAGGAGACCTTTGTCGACAGCCGTTTCTCCAGGTAGGTCAGCGTACGGTTGATCACCTCGCGCAAATCGGCAAGCTGCATATCGGGTGAGGAGCCGATCTTCGAGAACCGCTCCGCGATCATCTGCAACCGGAAGGTATCTTTCTCTATTTCTGTCAGCAACTGCGGGTCCACCTCCTTCAGCTTCAGGTATTCTACCCATGCCGTGAGCGAAGAGATGGGAGTCCCCAGCTGATGGGCAGTCTCCTTCGAGAAGCCCACCCACAGCTTGTTTTGTTCTGCCCGCTGCGATCGGTTCAGTGCGAACAATGCCAGGGTCATGAACAACGCAATCATGAAAAGTTGCACGTAGGGGTATGTCCGCAACTGTTTTAACCGGGAGGAGTCGTCGAAGTACAACGACTGATTCAGCTCTTCCAGCCGGATGGGCTGATGCCTGGCGCCAAAGGCTGCCATCCTGCCCATCAGGAAGTCCCGCACGTTCTCCCGCGGCAACGCAATGTTGTGCGACTGAACTTCACCGCTGTTTTCGTCGTACAGGATGACGGGGATGGTACTGTTGCTTTGCAGGATTTTCAGTGTCAGATCCAGATCTGCGCGTTCTCCCTTCATCGCCACGTTTTCGGTTGCCAGCGCCCAGATCTCCAGTCGGCGCTGTTCTTCTTCCGACAGCTCCTTCGCCAGCTTGTTGGACAGCACCAGCGATATGAGGGCCGCGGTGATCGATAGGATCACGAACAGGTAGGTGAGGATTTGTCGGGTTGAGCCGGTAGACATGGGACAAGGATTTAAAAAGTGAATCATTCGGTGGGGTGAACCGGTTGTCCGGGAGCCAGTATCTCCGGCTTTTTATCGGGCAGATATCCGCTGCGGATACGCCATTCGTTCGGGTAGAGATTGTTTGCCCTGTTACCGATATTCTTTACAAAGCCGAGGGGTTCTTTTTGCCAGGTAAGCAGCACCATTCCCCGGGGTACGCCGGCAAGGGTGATGGCCTCCTTTCGCAGGTAGGCGATGGCCTGCTCATAGGTCACTTCATAGCTCCGGAAAGCTTCCCTGTTCAGGTTGATGCTCATGGCCAGCGCATGGGCGGGGATGAAGTCTTTTCCTTTCTTTTCTCCCAAGTCTATGCCTGCGGACAGACATTTCAGGTGATGCATCAATGCAACGATGGTTTCGGCATGCACTTTTGGCAGCGCCATGATGTGATCACCCGATTCCATCAGATAAAACGATTCGGGGTTTGTGATCAACGCCGCATAGTCAGCCGGATTCTTGATGAAGACTGCAGGTTGTTTCCGGTTTTTTTTAGGATGAAAGTAGGCTTCGGACTGCTCCGCTTCGGGTTTCTGCAGAACAGTGACAAAGAGTCCTTCCCCTTTCACCTTGTGCGGATAAAAATGATAACCGCCAGCCTCTCCGTCCCGGGAAGGCGTGATGTTCCAATCGGCATCGACCGCCACCCTGGTGAAGAGGGCACCCAACTGGCTTGCCGTCCAGCGGGCATTTTCTTCATTCTCTTCGCCGTTGTAGGTGCAGGTGCTGTAGACCAGCAGGCCACCCGGCCTGAGTGCCGGCCACACGTCGCCCAGAATATCCTTTTGACGGGCAGCACACATCTTCACGTTCTGCGGCGACCATTCCTGCACGGCCACCTCATCTTTGCGGAACATGCCTTCGCCCGAACAGGGAGCATCCACCAGGATCAGATCGAACAAACCGGGAAAAGCGGCAAAATCCTTCGCACTGTTCTGGGTTACCACCGTGTTGGGATGGCCGAACTTGATCAGCGTCTCAGACAGTACATTCGCCCGCTGGCGGACAACTTCGTTGCTCACGAGCAGACTCCCCGCCGGCAGTGCAGAGAGAAGGCCAACCGACTTCCCGCCGGGGGCAGCACAGAGATCGAGGCAGGTGACCGGTGTGGAGACCAGTTTTCTTACCACATGTTCAATGAACATGGAGGAAGCCTCCTGCACATAATAATAGCCTGCATGAAACAGCGGGTCGAAGGTGAAGGAAGGCCGTTCTTCGAGATAATATCCCTGCTCGGACCAGGGCACACGTTCCGCGGGGTGAAGAAAGGTGAGGGGACTGCGTTGTCTTTTAAACGGATTCAGCCGGATGCTCACCGGAGCATCCTGCGCCAGTGCCGCGAGAAACGGTTCAGTCTCTTCCCCGAGCTGTGCACGAACAGAACAAATAAAATCGGCAGGCAAATTCATTTCTCAACTTTTAGATGACAACTTTTAGATTACAAAGTTAAAAGGATTATGCATTTCAAAAAAATAACTACCTTTGTGCTCGAACACACTTACAAAAAATATTTCAAATCATGAAGAAATTACTCCTCATTACGGGACTCCTGGTTTCCCTCTCCCTCTGGTCGCAGGAAAGGCCCGATCCGCAACCCGCGCCGGAAACGGCAGAAAAATTCAACGTAGGCATGGCCGGCTACTCATTCAGACACTTCGATCTGGATCAGACGCTGGAGATGATGCAAAAGTGCGATGTGAAGAATCTTTGCATCAAGGATTTTCATCTTCCGCTCAACAGCAGCGAAAAAGAGATTGCCGACTTTCACGCCAAGCTTGCTTCGAAAGGAGTGACCGGTTATGCCGTGGGTCCCATCTATATGCGTTCAGAGAAAGAGATTGACGATGCCTTTGCATACGCCAAAAGAGTGGGCGTGAAACTGGTTGTGGGAGTACCCAACTATGAATTGCTACCGTATGTGGACAAGAAGGTGAAGGAGTATGACATGCATTATGCCATCCACCTGCACGGTCCCGACATCGCACTCTATCCCGACGCCGACGATGTGTGGAACCATGTGAAAGACCTGGATTCGCGTATCGGCATGTGCCTCGATGTGGGTCATGACACCCGCAACGGCAAGGATCCTGTGGAGGATCTGAAGAAATACCACAGCCGTGTATTCGACATTCACATCAAAGATGTGACCGGTGCATCCAAAGCAGGTTATTCCGTGGAGATAGGCCGCGGCATCATCGATTTCCCGGCTTTCGTAAAGATGCTCCGTGAAGTGGGTTATACCGGCATGTGCAGCCTCGAGCACGAACGCAACATGAAAGATCCCCTGCAGGGTATTGCCGAGTCGATCGGTTATTTCAGGGGAGTGATTGCCACCACAAGCGGGAAATGAACGATCCGGTACTCTATCTGATTCCCGTTACATTGGGTGACACGCCTGTTGGAAGGGTTCTTCCCGCGTTCAACACGACGGTTATCTCCGCGCTGAAGTATTTCATCGTGGAGAACGTGCGGTCGGCACGTCGTTTTCTGAAGAAATGCAATCCGGAGATTGAGATTGATGCGATCACCTTTTACGAGTTGAATCAGCACACCGATACAAAGGAGATTGCAAGCTACCTCATCCCGATGAAAACGGGAGAAAGCATGGGCATCATCTCGGAGGCAGGTTGTCCCGCCGTGGCCGACCCGGGTGCCGACGTGGTGGCCATTGCACAACGGGAAGGCTACAGGGTGATGCCGCTGGTAGGCCCCTCCTCCATCCTGATGGCGGTCATGGCCTCTGGATTCAACGGACAGAGCTTCGCCTTTCAGGGTTATCTCCCCATTGAGGCAAACGAACGGGCCAAAAGGTTGAAACAACTGGAAGCACGGGCTTACAATGAAGACCAGACCCAGCTTTTTATAGAGACTCCCTACAGGAATCAAAAACTGGCCGAGGAGATCCTGCTGCAGTGCAAACCGCAAACACGCCTTTGCATTGCCATGAACATTTCGTGTGACGATGAATACATCGTCACACGAAGTGTGAAGGCGTGGAAGGGCAAACTGCCGGATATGCATAAAAAACCGACAGTATTTCTTATTTACAAGGGATATTAACCCTCCTAATCTGTCAACCTTACCGATATCTGATGACCTGACACAAAAAACCAACAGCGTGCCAGGATAGATAATGCTTGAAAATTTTTGCGTATATTTGTAACTCATATCAGACTATTTCTCTTTTCCGCAATGACCATCAGATATAACGTACAACTGCAACCATATAACTCTTTCCGCACCAGGGCGACGGCCCGGATATTCTGCGAACCGCAAACGGCAGGGGAGCTTTCAGAAGCAATCAGAACTTTTTCCAATGAACAGAAGCTTGTGCTGGGAGCGGGATTCAACCTGTTCTTCACACGCGATTTCGATGGCGTGATCATCAAGCCCGGGATGCGGGGCATTACAACGATAACCGAAAACGAAGAATATGTAGACATCGAAGCGGGAGCCGGCGAAGAGTGGGATCATTTTGTGGGGTTCTGCGTTTCCCACGGTTATGCGGGACTGGAAAACCTTTCACTGATACCCAGCTCCGTGGGAGCTAGCCCCATACAGAATATCGGCGCCTATGGAACGGAGGTGAAAGATACAATTATCCTGGTAAAAGCGGTAGATATATACTCAGGTGAACTCCGTGAATTTACCAGTGCTGAGTGTGACTTCGGATATCGCGACAGCATCTTCAAGCGCACCGGCCGCTATGTGATCACGTCGGTGGTATTTCGGCTTGGCAAGACATTTGTCTACAAGGAAAAATATGTCGACCTGAGTCGGGAGCTGGAAGGCGTTGTTGCTCCCACGATCACCCAGGTACGCGATGCCATTATCCGCATACGCACCCGCAAGCTACCCGACTTCAACCTCCTTCCCAATGCGGGCAGCTTCTTCAAAAACCCCATGCTGACAACGGATGAAAAGGATGCGTTGCAGAAGATATTGCCGGATGCGCCGGTCTACAATGTGGGAGACGATGGCTTTAAGACATCGGCTGCGTTCCTGATCGAAAAGGCCGGGTACAAGGGGAAACGAAAGGGCATGGTGGGAACCTACGAGCGCCATGCGCTGATCATCGTCAATTACGGGACTGAAAACGGACAGGAGATCGCCGCTTTCATGGAGGATATTCAACAGGAAGTAAAAAAACAATTCGGCATCCTGCTCGAGCCGGAAGTGTGGATATTTTAAGCTGAAAACTATGTCATCATTTATCATCGAAGGCGGACACAGCCTTCAGGGAAACATCACCCCACAGGGAGCAAAGAACGAAGCGCTGCAGGTGATCTGCGCCACGTTGCTCACGCAGGAAGAGGTAATCATCGACAATGTCCCCGACATTCTCGACGTGAACAACCTGATCGCCCTCATCGGAGATATGGGGATCACGGTAAAGAAACTGGATGAAAAACGGTATTCTTTCAAAGCAGAGGAGATTGATCTGTCTTATACGCAATCGGATGATTTTATGCGGAAGAGCGCGGCATTGCGGGGCTCCATCATGCTGATCGGGCCGCTCCTGGCACGTTTCGGTGAGGCCGTCGTGCCCAAACCGGGAGGCGACAAGATTGGCCGCCGGCGGCTCGATACCCACTTCAACGGCATCATGAAGCTGGGCGCCCAGATGATCTACCACGAACAGCGAAACCTCTTTACCCTCTCGGCCAAACAACTGAAAGGGACTTATATCCTGCTCGACGAGGCATCGGTGACGGGTACGGCCAACCTGCTGATGTCAGCCGTGCTGGCGGAGGGAGAGACCGTCATCTACAATGCGGCCTGTGAGCCCTACGTGGAACAACTTAGCCGGATGCTGGTGCGCATGGGTGCACAAATTGAAGGCATCGGATCCAACAAACTGCTCATTCGGGGAGTCACCAGACTGTCGGGTTGCACCCACCGCCTACTCCCCGACATGATTGAGATAGGCAGCTTCATCGGCATGGCGGCCATGACTGCCTCGGAGATCACCATCAAGGAGACCTCCGTTGCCCACCTGGGCATCATCCCCGAGAGCTTCCGCAGGCTGGGTATCACCGTGGAACAGCAGGGCGACGACCTTCACATACCCCGACACGAGGGTTACACCATTGAATCGTTTATCGACGGCTCCATCCTCACCATTGCCGATGCGCCGTGGCCGGGACTCACGCCCGACCTGTTGAGTGTGATGCTGGTGGTGGCCACGAAAGCCAAAGGCAGTGTACTCATTCATCAGAAGATGTTCGAGAGCCGCCTCTTCTTTGTGGACAAACTGATTGACATGGGAGCCCAGATCATTCTATGCGACCCGCATCGTGCCGTGGTGATCGGTCTGGACAACCGGTTTCACCTGCGGGGCATGACGATGACCTCGCCCGATATCCGTGCGGGAATATCGATGCTGATCGCCGCCATGAGTGCCGAGGGAACAAGCACCATCCACAACATTGATCAGATAGACCGCGGATATCAGTCCATCGATACGCGGCTGAACGCCCTGGGGGCCCGTATTAAAAGGATATAATCTGTTCCGCCCGCCAGGCAGGGCTGAACCAAACAATCTTGTGAACGTTAACACGATACAATCAACCTTCATTAAACAGATAGATCGTATGTCAAAAACCAGTGAATTCAGGAAACTTCATGCCGGAGATGAACCGTTCATCCTCGGCAACGTGTGGGACGCCAAAAGCGCACAACTTGCGGAAAAGGCCGGCTTTAAGGCGGTGGGTATCTCGGGTCATGCCATCGCCGAGAACCTCGGCTACCGCGATGGGGAAGATATGGATTTCGAGGAGCTGCTGTTCGTCGTGAACAGGGTGATCAAATCGGTTTCCATTCCCGTTTCGGTAGATATTGACGGGGGCTACAGCCGGAATATCGAAAAGGTGAATGCCCATGTTGAGCAGCTCATCAACATGGGAGCTGCCGGCATCAACATCGAAGATTCGGTGATGAAAAGTGGAAAACGGGTGCTGCAGGAAGTGGGAAAATTCGCCAAGGTGGTGGGTGCCATACGCACCTTCCTGGGTGATCAAAAATCGGACCTTTTCCTGAATGTGCGCATCGACACCTACGTGACCAAACATCCCAAACAGCTGGAGGAAACAATAAAACGGATCGGCGAATTTGAAAAAGCAGGTGCCGACGGCATATTCGTGCCCTTGCTGTCGGACGACAAAGAATTAAAACAGGTCATTCAAAGTACATCGCTTCCGCTGAATGTCTTTCTGCGCCCCGACACGCCCTCTTTTTCAAAACTTAAACTGATGGGGGTGAAGCGCATCAGCAGCGGCGCCGCCGTCCATGCACAGAGTTACAAGAGGGCAGCGGAACTCTACACCACCCTGATCGACGACAAGCGGTTCGGCAAGCTTTTTCTCTAAGGAAACTCCGGATAAAAAGAAGTGAATCATAAGGGAAAGCACAAAAGATGAAGCTGCTTTTCCCGGGGAAAATATTTGCTTTTCTGGCGACTCTTTTATTACTTTGTATCTTCATTCGAAATAACAGACTACAACTATGCCCACCAATTCGGTTATCACCGACATCCAACAAGTAACCATTCGTTTCTCGGGAGACTCAGGGGACGGAATGCAGTTGTCCGGAACACTCTTCTCCACCTTATCGGCTATCTTCGGAAACGAGATTGCCACGTTTCCCGATTTCCCGGCCGAGATACGTGCGCCACAAGGCTCACTACACGGTGTTTCGGGTTTCCAGGTACGCATCGGAGCCAAAGACGTGTACAACTCAGGCGATAAAACAGACGTACTTGTGGCGATGAACCCGGCGGCACTGAAGATGAATGCACAGTTCCTGAAGAGAGAATCCATTGTGCTCTACGACACCGATTCATTTCAAAAGAAAGATCTGGACAAGGCATTGTATGCAACCCAGGATCCCTTTGCAGAACTCAAGCTGGAACATGTGCAGCCTGTGGGCGTGTCCATCACCTCCCTCACCAAAGCCTCACTCGAAGGCTCGGGTCTGGAGAACAAAGACATGCTCCGTTGCAAGAACATGTTCGCACTGGGTATTGTCTGCTGGCTCTTCAACCGGCCCCTGGAGATAGCCGACATGCTGCTGCAACAGAAGTTCGCCAAAAAGCCGTTGCTGGTGCAGGCCAACATCAAGGCCATGTCCGACGGTTACAACTATGGCAACAACATACACCTTACCGCCTCCACCTATCGCATTGAGCCGATTGAAGGCAGCAAAGGTTTTTACACCGACGTGAACGGAAATACGGCCACGGCGTACGGATTGATAGCCGCAGCCGAAAAAGCAGGTCTGCAGCTGTTCCTCGGTTCCTACCCCATTACACCGGCCACCGATATCCTGCAGGAGCTATCCAAAAGAAAAGATTTTGGTGTGAAGGCCCTGCAGATGGAAGATGAAATTGCCGGAATCACCTCCTCCATTGGCGCCAGCTTCGCAGGCTGCCTCGCCGCCACCTCCACCTCGGGCCCGGGCCTCGCGCTCAAGACCGAAGCGCTGGGACTGGCCGTGATGACCGAGCTACCCCTGGTGGTGATCGACGTGCAGCGCAGCGGGCCCTCCACGGGGATGCCGACAAAAAGTGAGCAGACCGACCTGAACCAGGCGCTCTATGGGCGCAACGGCGAAAGTCCGCTGGTGGTAATGGCGGCAGCATCGCCCACCGACTGTTTCGAGAGCGCCTTTGAAGCATCGAAGATTGCACTGGAACACATGACGCCGGTGGTTCTGCTTACCGACGGTTATATTGCCAACGGCTCTTCGGCCTGGCGTATCCCCGACATGAAAGATTATCCCGAAATAAAGCCTCCCTATGTGGAGAAATATTACAAGGGCGATCCGGAAGGATGGCGACCCTACGTGCGGGATGAAGAAAGCCTGGTCAGATACTGGGGTGTGCCGGGAACACCCGGGTTCATGCATCGCATTGGCGGACTGGAAAAAGATAAACTTACCGGCGTCATCTCCTCCAACCCCGAGAATCACCAGTACATGGTGGATACCCGCCGGAAGAAAATTGAAAAGATTGCCGATTTCATTCCCGAACAAAAGGTGGTGGGCGACAAGGACGCCGACACGCTGATTGTGGGATGGGGAGGCACCTACGGACACCTCCTCGAGGCAATGCTCCGCATACAGACTACCGGCAGGAAGGTGGCATTTGCCCATTTCAGGCATATCTCTCCCCTGCCAAAGAACACGCACGACCTGTTGAAGAAATACAAGCGGGTGATCGTGGCAGAACAAAACGATGGCCAGTTTGCGGCCTACCTGACCGGGAGGTTCGAGGATCTGGGTAACATCCGCCGTTTTAACAGGGTGGAAGGACAACCTTTCAAGGTGAGCGAGCTGGTTGAAGAATTTACGAAAATGATGGAGGCCAAATAAGCATGGAAGCAACAGAAATAAAATATCAAAAATATCTACCCAAGGATTACAAGAGTGAAAACGCGGTACGCTGGTGCCCCGGCTGTGGCGACTATGCCATCCTCACCTGCCTGCACAAGGCAATGGCAGAGCTGAACCTCGAGCCGCACCAGACAGCGGTGATCTCCGGTATCGGCTGTTCATCGCGACTGCCCTACTACATGAATACCTACGGCTTTCACAGCATTCACGGCCGCGCGGCAGCCATTGCCACCGGCGTGAAAGTGGCCAACCCCGACCTGAGCGTGTGGGTGGCCACCGGCGACGGTGACTCACTGGCCATCGGCGGCAACCATTTTATTCATGCTGTGCGTCGCAACGTAGATATCAACGTCATCCTTTTCAACAACAAGATTTACGGCCTTACCAAAGGACAGTACTCACCCACCTCGGCCCGTGGATTTGTCTCCAAGTCGTCGCCCTACGGCACGGTGGAAGATCCGTTCCGCCCGGCAGAACTCACCTTTGGAGCCAGAGGAACTTTCTTTGCCCGTGCCATCGACGTGGACATGAAGAACCAGGTGGACGTGATGGTGGAGGCCGCACGCCACAAAGGTACCGCAGTGATTGAGGTGCTGCAGAACTGTGTGATCTTCAACGACGGCATCCACAACAAAATCAGCGACCGCACCTGGAAGGCCGACAATACGGTTGTCCTGAAGCATGGCGAAAAGATGATTTTCGGCAAGGACAGCGAGAAGGGTCTCGTGCTGGATGGCTGGAACCTGAAGGCGGTCACCATCGGGGAAGAGGGCTATACGCTCGATGACGTCCTGGTGCACGATGCCGCTGCCAAAGACAGCACCTTGCAGTTGAAGCTTGCCCTGATGGACACCGGCGACGGTCTCCCCGTGGCACTGGGTGTGATACGCAATGTGGATGCGCCATCCTACGACGGAGATTACCAGCAACAGATTAAAGAGGTACAACAGAAATCGCCGAAAAAATCATTCACCGAGTTTCTCCTCAGTTCCTCCAACGTGTGGGAAGTAAAATGATGTGATGATGTGATGATTCGATGATGTGATGATTTGTTGATGTGTTGATGTGTTGATGTGTTGATGTGTTGATGTGATGATTTGATGATTTGCTAATCTACTAATCTGCTAATCTGCTAATCAACTAATCTGCTAATCAAACAGATCTTCTTCGTTTCATTTCCGTGCTGATCATTTTCAGTTCACGGCTGCTTTGTCCCTTCACCGAGGAGTTCTCCTCGGCACGGCGGAATAGATAAGGCATCATGGTTTTCACCTCTCCGTAAGGAACATACTTCGCCACGTTATAGCCTTGTTCGGCCAGATTGTACGTGATGTGGTCGCTCATGCCATAGAGTTGGGAGAAATAGATTCCCGGATGGTTTCGCGGCACACCGTGTGCATCGATCAGGGAAGCCAGCAAACGGCTGCTTGCCTCGTTGTGCGTGGCCACCATAAAATCGATGCTCTCCAGATGATCCATAAAATAGCGGATGATGTTGTCAAAATCACGGTCGGTCGCCTCTTTATCGGGCTGTATGGGTGAAGGATATCCTTTTTCCAGCGCCCGGGCACGTTCCTTCTCCATGTAGGCACCCCGCACAATCTTTAACCCGAAACGAAAACCGCCCTCCAGCGCCATCCGGTGATGCTGCCTGATCCGCTCAATGCTGTCGTGCCGGTACATCTGATAGGTATTTTGCACAATGGCTTTCTTCCCGTTATACTGCGCCATCAGTCGCATGACCATCTCGTCCAGTACGGGCTGGATCCAGGTCTCCTCGGCATCGATCATCACCGGGACATCCAGTTCGTAACCACGCCGGAAGATTGCATCGACCCGTTGCTCTACCTGCCGGTACTCGGCTGCTTCCGCATCGGTCAGCGTACTCCCGCTGCTCACCTTCGCCAACAGGTCGAAACGGGCTACGCCGGTGATCTTGAAAACACTGAAAGGCACGGCCGGGTTATGCTGTGCAAACTCAATGGTGCGGATGATCTCACCGCAGGTGGCATCGAAAGCTGCCTCCGTCTCCTCCCCCTCCTGTGCATAATCGAGTATCGAGAATACATTTCGCTTTGCAAGCCGGGCAATGGTCCTGCTGCAATCTTCAATGGACATGCCACCCACAAAATGGCGGTAGATGGTTTTCCGCAAAATATTCTTCACCGGGAAACGGATGGCCATGGCAAAGTTGACAAGCTGCTTGCCAGTGCGTACCAGCATTTTGTTGTTCATGAGTTTGAAAAGCTGATAAGCCTGCCTGAGGCCGGCATTCGATTGTTCGCGAAAGGCAACCTCGGTGTTCTCGAAGTTGAGGAAGTGGTTTTTTTCAGGTAGCATGTATGTTCAATGTAAAAGTTCAAAGATTTACTGCAAAAGTAAAAAAAAATTGGATTCCCTATTTCTGCCTTACTGAAAAAACAGGTGAAAGAATCCCCGAATCGGTTTTTTTTGATATATTTGCCCCATTCAACAGAACCACAGAAAAAAACCAGATTATGCCAAAAGGAATCTACCAATTGCCACCCGTAAAGAATGAACCTGTCAGGAGTTACGCTCCCGGCTCAACTGAAAGGGAAGCACTGAAACACAAACTTGCTGAACTCAACAAAGGTGGTCTCGACCTGCCGATGGTGATTGACGGCAAGGAAGTACGTACCGGTAACCTCATGGAAATACGTCCCCCCCACGACCACCGTCACCTGCTGGGACATTATCACCAGGGAGATCAGTCCCATGTACAGATGGCCATTGAGGCGGCCCTCAAAGCCAAACCGGCCTGGGAGGCCATGCAATGGGAAAGCAGGGCAGCCATATTCCTGAAGGCGGCCGAGCTGATTGCAGGCCCTTACCGGAGCGAGTTCAATGCCGTGACCATGATCGGACAATCGAAAAATGCATACCAGTCGGAGATCGATGCCGTTTGTGAGTTGGTGGATTTCTACCGCTACAATGTGAAGAACATGGCCGCGATCTATGCCATGCAGCCCAACTCCGCGCAGGGCGTATGGAACAGGATGGTCTGGCGTCCGCTCGAGGGATTTATCTTTGCACTCACCCCCTTCAACTTCACCTCCATCGCGGGCAACCTGGGTGCAGCACCGGCGCTCATGGGCAACACGGTGGTGTGGAAGCCCTCCAAAACGGCAGTCTATTCCGGCCATCTCATCATGAAGATACTGCAGGAAGCAGGATTGCCAGACGGAGTGATCAACCTGGTCTATGTAGGCGGAAGAGAAGCCGCCGAGGTGGTTTTTAACCACCGTGACTTTGCCGGACTACACTTCACCGGTTCCACGGCGGTATTCAACGGCATGTGGGGCACCATTGCCAAAAACATATCGAAGTACAAATCCTATCCGCGCATTGTGGGCGAGACCGGCGGCAAGGATTATATCTTTGCCGATGCCACGGCCGACCCGAAACAGGTGGCGACGGCCATCACGCGTGGCGCTTTCGAATATCAGGGACAGAAGTGCTCCGCCGCATCCCGTGCCTACATTCCGGAGAACATATGGGAAGCAGTCAGGAAAATGGTGGATGATGACCTTTCTAAGATCAAAACCGGCGTGGTGGAGGATTTCAGCAACTTTGTGAATGCCGTAATCGATGAGGAATCGTTCGACAAGCTGGCGCGGGTGATCGATGACGCCAAGGCATCGCCCGATGCGGAGATCGTCTGTGGAGGCAGCTACGACAAGTCGACCGGTTATTTCATTCAGCCGACGGTGATTCTGGCAAAGAGACCCGATTATGTCACCATGCGGGAAGAGCTTTTCGGTCCCATCATCACGATCTATGTCTATCCTGCCGGCAAGGAGGATGAGACCATGGATATCCTGGACAGCACCACCGATTATGCACTCACAGGCGCCATCTTCTCGGCCAGCAGGGCCAACATTGAAAAGATGACCACCCGGCTGATGCATACTGCGGGAAACTTTTATATCAACGACAAGCCCACCGGCGCCGTGGTGGACCAGCAACCCTTTGGCGGGGGACGTGGATCGGGTACCAACGACAAGGCAGGCTCCCTCTTTAATCTGATGCGCTGGGTTTCGCCACAGTGCATCAAGGAGACGTTTGTTCCGGCAACCGACTACATGTATCCCAACTTTCTGGAAGCCTGAACAGACAAGGAGTATATGCCATCTTATCGCATTAAAGAAGAAATGTGAAATAGATTATTCCGATAAACAATCTATCTTTGTGTTTTGTTATTCTCTTTGACGGGATAAAATATGCAAAGTAAAAGGATTATCATTGCCATTGACGGTTACTCGTCTTGCGGCAAGAGCACAATAGCCAGGGGACTGGCAAAACAACTGGGATATATCTATATTGACAGCGGCGCCATGTATCGCGCTGTGGCGCTTTACGCCCTCAGAAAAGGGTGGCTTACAGAAAAGGAAATCGATGAGGATGCGCTGCGCCGGCATATCGGTGATATCCACATCACATTCAATCCCAATGCACAGGGTATACAGGAAACCTTTCTGAACGGTGAGAACGTGGAAAGGGAGATCCGTTCTCTGCAGGTGGCCAACGGTGCAAGCCGGGTGAGCACACTCTCCTTCGTGCGCAGGGAGATGGTACGCCAGCAACAGGAGATGGGAAAAAATAAAGGTGTGGTCATGGATGGGCGTGATATCGGCACGGTGGTCTTCCCCGATGCCGAGATGAAGCTTTTTCTGACCACTTCCCCTGAGATACGCGCCAGACGACGCTTCGAGGAGATGGTCGCCAAAGGGGAGCAGGCGGAATATGAAGCCGTACTGGCCAATGTAAAGGAACGTGACCTGCGTGATACGACACGCACCGAGAGTCCGTTACGCAAAGCAAACGATGCCTTTGAACTGGACAACACCCACATCGGGATTGAAGAACAGCTGCAATGGGCATTGCATATGTTTCACAAAATCACAGCACAAAATGAGTAAAATTGAGATAGACAGGCTGTCGGGATGCTGCTTTGGTGTCGCCAAGGCGATCTCCAAGGCGGAGGAGGAGCTGAAAAAGGGAGGCACACTTTATTGTTTGGGCGACATTGTACACAACAACATAGAAGTAGAACGACTCGCAAAGATGGGACTGATCACGATCAACCACGAGCAGTTCCGGGAACTGAAGAATGTACGCGTGTTGTTGCGTGCACACGGTGAACCACCCAGCACCTACGAGATAGCCAAACAGAACAACATTGAGATCATTGATGCTTCCTGCCCCGTGGTGTTGGGACTGCAGAAGAGAATCAACAAGAAGTATGCATTTCGTGCGCACGATGATTCTCAGATCGTTATTTTCGGGAAAAGGGGGCATGCAGAAGTGAATGGCCTTCTCGGCCAGACCGATGAATCGGCCATCATCATCGAGAGCAAAGAGGAAATAAACAAGCTCGACTTCTCACGAGACATCAGTCTTTTTTCACAAACGACCAAGCCGCTGGACGGCTTCCACGAGATTGGAGAACTAATCAGTTCACGCATGCAGGAAGGTGCGAAATTCGAATTTTACGACACCATCTGCCGGCAGGTATCAAACCGTGTGCCCAACATACAGGAGTTTGCCGCCAGTCACGACCTGATCATCTTTATTGCCGGCGAAAAGAGTTCCAACGGCAAAGTATTGTTTGCAGAGTGTAAGAAGAAGAATCCCAATTCCTATCTGATCCACACCCCGGAGGAACTTGACCCGGAGCTGATTAAGGAAGAGATCAGCATTGGTATTTGCGGTGCTACCTCCACCCCCAAGTGGCAAATGGAAGCTGTGGCCGAGCGGATCGAAAAATTGCAACCGCAAATGAGGTTGGAAAAAGCTGCTTTTTAGCAGCTTTTTTTTTGTGCCATCGTTAAAAAAACATATCTTTGCATCTTATTGTTTTTTCAGGAAAAGGGTATATAAACCACAAAGTCTCAAAGACAAACAACACAATTATGGACTCAAACATTCAAAGCGTAGGTGTCCTCACTTCAGGGGGTGATGCGCCGGGCATGAATGCCGCTATCCGCGCAGTGACGCGTGCGGGCATCTCTAACGGCATGCGTGTGTACGGCATCTACAGAGGTTATAAAGGCCTCATATCGGACGAAATAGTAGAATTCAAGACAAATAGCGTCAGCAACATCATCCAACAGGGTGGAACCATCCTGAAGACTGCCCGTTCGCATGAGTTCATGACCGTGGAAGGACGCAGGATTGCCTTCGAGAACATGCAGAAACATGGCATTGATGCATTGGTTGTAATCGGGGGTGATGGTTCTCTCACAGGTGCCAGCATTTTTGCCAACGAGTACAATATCCCCATAGTAGGCCTTCCCGGCACCATCGACAACGACCTGAACGGTACCGACACCACCATTGGATATGATACGGCGTTGAACACCATCATGCAATCGATGGATAAAATACGCGATACGGCTACTTCACACGAACGTTTGTTTTTTGTAGAGGTGATGGGACGCAACTGCGGGTTCCTGGCACTGAACAGTGCCATTGCATCGGGTGCGGAGGCAGCCATCATTCCCGAGATCAGCATTGAGAAGGACCAGTTGGGAGAACTCATTGAACAGGGTTTCCGCAAGTCGAAAAACAGTAGCATGGTGCTGGTCACCGAGAGTGAGGTGACCGGGGGAGCCATCAAGCTGGCCGAACGGGTGAAGACGGAATATCCGCAATATGATGTGCGGGTTTCCATCCTGGGCCATCTTCAGCGTGGCGGTTCACCCTCGGCACAGGATCGCATTCTGGCAAGCCGTATGGGCATTGCTGCCATACAGGCCCTGTTGGAAAATCAGCGCAACGTGATGATTGGCATTCATGAAAACGAAATCGATTATGTTCCTTTCAAGAGGGCCATCCGTAAAGATCGGGAAATCAGCGAAGAACTACTGGAAGTATTGCGCATTTCTTCGATATGAGATAAATTCTACCGGGAGCAGGAAACAAAAAGAATTATTTTGTTTTCTGCTCTTTATTAAGGGGAAAACGGTACTTTTGTAACACAAACAAACTAAACGGACTATTTATATGGAAATAACACACATCGAGCACATTGGCATTGCTGTAAAAAGTATTGAAGAACATCTGCCCTATTACGAAGGGATTCTTGGCCTTACATGCTATAACATTGAAACCGTGGAAGACCAGAAGGTGAAAACGGCTTTTTTCATGGTCGGGCCGACCAAGATAGAACTTCTTGAGCCTACCAGTGAGGAAAGTACCATTGCCAAATTCATTGAGAAAAGGGGCGAAGGGGTGCATCACATTGCCTATGCTACAAAAAATGTGAACGAAGCATTAAAGGAAGTCGAAGAAAAGGGTGTACGCCTGATCGACCAGGAGGCACGTGGCGGTGCCGAAGGGCTGCGGATCGCTTTTCTCCATCCCAAATCTACGGGAAGCGTACTGACCGAATTATGTGAACATCCCGAATAAATCCTAAAAAAATATTAATAAACACATTTTATATGAGCAATCAACTTGAGAAAGTAAAAGAGCTTATTGAACTCCGTGAGAAAGCTCGGTTAGGCGGTGGCGAAAAAAGAATTGAATCGCAACACCTGAAAGGAAAATACACAGCCCGTGAGCGTATTGCCATGCTCCTGGATGAAGGCAGTTTCGAAGAATTTGACATGTTCGTGGAACACAGATCCCACAACTTCGGCATGGAAAAAACAAAATTCCTTGGCGACGGGGTTGTCACCGGCTTTGGAACTATCGACGGGCGACTGATTTATGTTTTTGCACAGGATTTCACAGTCTCCGGCGGTTCTCTTTCTGAAATGCATGCACAGAAAATATGCAAGGTGATGGATCAGGCCATGAAGATGGGTGCCCCGCTGATTGGCATCAACGACTCGGGCGGTGCACGTATTCAGGAAGGCATCAACGCACTGGGCGGGTATGCTGAGATTTTTCAACGCAACATCCTGGCATCGGGTGTGATTCCGCAGATATCCGGCATCTTTGGCCCCTGCGCGGGAGGTGCGGTCTATTCTCCGGCCCTCACCGACTTCATCATCATGACCCAGGGCACTTCCTACATGTTCCTTACCGGCCCCAAAGTGGTTAAGACAGTGACCGGAGAAGATGTAACCCAGGAGCAACTGGGCGGTGCGTCGATACACGCAGCCAAATCGGGTGTATCGCAGTTTCAGGTACAGACCGAGGAGGATGGCATGAAGCTGATCCAAAAGTTACTCAGTTATATTCCCCAGAACAACATGGAGGAAGCACCACTGCAGCCCAATGATGACCCCATTTACAGGTTGGAGGATGGTTTGAATGACATCATTCCCGACAGTCCCACCAAACCCTACGACATGTATGAAGTAATTGGCGCCATCATCGACAAGGGTGAATTTCTGGAGGTGCATGCCGATTACGCAAAGAACATCATCGTGGGCTTTGCCCGTTTCAACGGCATGTCGGTGGGTGTTGTCGCAAATCAGCCCAAGTTTCTTGCGGGCGTTCTCGACATCAGTGCTTCCCGCAAGGCAGCCCGCTTTGTGCGTTTCTGCGATGCTTTCAACATACCCCTTGTCACCTTGGTAGACGTTCCCGGCTTCCTTCCCGGCACAGGACAGGAATATGGCGGGGTAATTACCCACGGCGCCAAGCTTCTTTATGCATACGGTGAAGCCACCGTGCCCAAAGTAACCGTTACCCTGCGCAAGTCTTACGGAGGAGCTCATATCGTGATGAGCTGCAAGCAGCTTCGCGGCGACATCAACTATGCCTGGCCCACAGCCGAGATTGCGGTGATGGGCGCCGACGGTGCGGTGGAAGTACTCTACAGCAAGGAGATTGCGGCAGAAAAGGATCCGGAAAAATTGACTGAAGTATTGTCTGAAAAGAAAAAGGAATACAACGACTTGTTTACCAATCCCTATGTGGCAGCCAGATATGGTTATATCGACGATGTGATTGAGCCACGCAACACCCGTTTCCGCGTGATCCGTGCTTTGCAGCAACTGCAGACCAAGAAATTGCAGAACCCGCCCAAAAAGCATGACAACTTACCACTTTAATTGATGATGTGTATGAAACAAATAACATATATATCCTTCCTTTTCCTTGCGGTTCTGCTTTCGGGATGTTCCTCCGAAAAGAAGAATCCCGCCTGGGTGATCAACGAAGTGATGGTGGTGAATGAAACCAATTACGTTGATGACTTCGGGCAACGGAACGGATGGATTGAAATTTATAACAATACGGCAGCGACCAAGGATCTGGGAGGAAGGTACCTTACCAACGACCGCAACAATCCAAAGAAATATCCGATTCCCCGGGGTGATGTCCTCACGCGTATACCACCTCATCAGCATGTGCTGTTCTGGGCAGATAACGAACCGTTCAATGGTACGTTTCATGTTAATTTCAAACTTGACCCAACCCAGGATAATTATATCGCATTGTATGAAAACGATGGAAAAACCCTGCTCGATGAGATTGTAATCCCCGCCGGCATGCTGACGGATCAGACTTACGGATATCCGAATGACGGCATTAAATATGACAAGGAAGGCAAAAGCCTTTCCACTCATCTGAAGAGGGTAACACCCAGCAGCAACAATGCCATTCTGGAAGAAAATCCAAAAGTGGTTAGTCTGCAGGAAACCGATACTTTTGGAGGAATGCTCACCATCACCTCCATGCTGGTAGTATTTATCGCATTGATTGCTTTGTATCTTTTCTTCAAATTATCGGGTAACCTGGCCAAAAACATGTCGCAGAAGAAGGTGGCCCAAAGCGGTACACTCTCTGCTGCCCGTAGCCAGTCTCATCTCTCGGGAGAAGTTCTGGCAGCTATTTCCGCCGCGATCAACGAATTGAGAGAAGATCAGCATGATATTGAATCGACCATCCTCACCATCAACCAGGTGAAGAGAAGTTATTCGCCCTGGAGTTCCAAGCTGCAAACACTCAGGAAATTACCAAAATAAAATCAGAGACAAAGAACCAAGAACAAAGACACATTTCCGTTCCGCCCGTATTGTACAAAAAACTTGTGGGATGAGTCCGGATAATAAAAATAAATTGTATGAAAGAGTTTAATTATAAAATCAACGGTACACCCTACAGGGTAGTGGTAACCAAATCCGACACAGAAACAGTTGAACTGGAAGTGAACGGCACACCCTTCACCGTGGAAATGGCACAAAAAACCAAAAAAGCGCTCTCGGGCGTGAAACGTCCCAGTACCTCAGCACCATCTCCCGTGCCCCAATCAACAACCACGCCGCTTGTAACCAGACCATCGGCTCCTGCAGGCAAAAACACCATTCAATCACCCCTGCCCGGCATCATTCTTGACATTCGCTGCAAAGTGGGTGACACGGTGAAGAAAGGACAAACACTGATGATTTTGGAAGCCATGAAGATGGAGAATAACATTCTGTCGAACGGAAATGGCAAGATTACGGAAATTTTGGTGCAGAAAGGGGACTCGGTGCTTGAGGGAGCCAATCTTGTAGTAATTGAATAAAATCCCGGAGATCATATGAATGCATTACTATCATTATCAGATAATCTACAGACCTTCTGGGATTATACAGGGTTTGCCAACGCCGAAGCAGGACATTTTATCATGATCCTGTTCGGATTGGTCTTTATTTACCTGGCCATCACCAAGGAATATGAACCGCTGCTTTTGATCCCGATCGGGTTCGGTATACTCGTCGGAAATATTCCGTTCAATGAGGCCGCCAACCTGCAGGTGGGAATCTATGAGGAGGGATCGGTGCTGAATATTCTTTATCAGGGTGTGGTAAAAGGGTGGTACCCACCCTTGATTTTTCTGGGTATTGGCGCAATGACAGATTTCTCGGCATTGATAGCCAACCCAAAGTTAATCCTGGTCGGCGCAGCTGCACAATTTGGCATATTTGGAGCCTATATCATTGCTCTCCAAATGGGTTTTGCTCCCAATGAGGCGGGAGCAATCGGCATCATTGGTGGTGCCGACGGTCCGACGGCCATCTTCACCACATCGAAACTAGCCCCTCACTTGCTGGGGGCCGTTGCCATCTCGGCATACTCATATATGGCGCTGGTGCCGGTTATACAACCTCCGTTCATGCGGCTGCTGACCACGAAAAAAGAGCGTTTGATCAAGATGAAGACACCCCGTGTGGTATCACAAACCGAAAAGGTTTTGTTTCCCATTATGGGACTGTTACTGACTGCCTTCCTGGTACCTTCGGGGCTTCCGCTATTAGGAATGCTTTTTTTCGGTAACCTACTGAAAGAGTCGGGTGTTACACGCCGTCTGGCTGAGACAGCACGCGGGCCGCTGATCGACACCATCACCATCCTGTTAGGATTCACCGTGGGTGCTTCCACGCAAGCCACGACCTTTCTTCGGATGGAATCGATCAAAGTATTCGCAATCGGCGCCCTCTCTTTTGTAATTGCCACATGTGCGGGTATCCTCTTCGTGAAGGCTTTCAATCTTTTATTGCCAAAAGAGAAGAGAATCAACCCGCTAATCGGGAACTCGGGTGTTTCTGCTGTACCCGATGCTGCGCGCATATCACAGACCATCGGGCTGGAATATGATCCGACAAACTACCTGCTGATGCATGCCATGGGGCCCAATGTGGCAGGTGTGATCGGTTCAGCTGTTGCTGCCGGTATTTTGCTTGGATTCTTGTATTAATTCCGGAATAGGTTAAAAAACAGTGAATATGGGTGTAGAACAATTGATGCCTGCCATTGCCGGTATGACCTGGCAGCATCTGGTGATGATCGGCGTCGGATTGATTCTTATTTATCTGGCCATTGCCAAAAATTACGAACCGACGTTGCTGCTGCCGATGGGTTTTGGTGCCATCCTGGTAAATATACCGCTCTCTTCTGCACTCACGCAGATAGATCCGGCTACGGGCGAAGCGGTGGAAGGAGTATTGAACATCTTCTTCAACGCCGGTATTGCCACGGAGATCTTTCCGTTGCTCATCTTCATCGCTATCGGTGCCATGATCGATTTTACACCCCTGTTTCGCAACCCTTCCTTGCTGCTGTTTGGTGCTGCAGCGCAGCTTGGCATCTTCCTCACCATGATGCTGGCAGCCCTGCTGGGATATGACATCAGGGAAGCCGCTTCCATCGGCATCATTGGTGCTGCAGACGGCCCCACCTCCATCGTGGTGGCATCCCGATTCGCTCCCAACCTGCTGGGGCCCATTTCGGTGGCGGCCTATTCATACATGGCGCTTGTGCCCATTATTCAGCCTCCGGTGATCCGGTTGTTGACATCCCGGAAAGAGCGGTTAATACGAATGACCGGCAACAACAACAAGAAGATCTCCAAAAAAGCACTGATTGCATTTCCCATCGTGATTACCATTGCGGCGGGCATTATTGCTCCTTCGTCCCTTGCGTTGATCGGTTTTCTGATGTTTGGCAACCTGATCCGCGAGTGCGGTGTGCTGAACAAGCTTTCCCTTGCGGCACAGAATGAGCTCTCAAGCCTGGTGACCATTCTGCTGGGCATCACCATTGCCAGCACGATGACGGCCGAGCGTTTCATCCGTGTGGATACGCTCATCATCATTGCACTGGGCTTGTTTGCGTTTGTTTTTGATACCTTTGGCGGCGTGATCTTTGCCAAGTTCCTGAACCTGTTCCGGAAAGAAGGCAATAAAATTAACCCGATGGTGGGTGCCTGCGGCATCTCGGCCTTCCCCATGTCGGCCCGTGTGATTCATCAGATGGGACAAAA
Organism: Bacteroidetes bacterium GWC2_46_850; assembly: GCA_001768325.1. GTDB lineage: Bacteria > Bacteroidota > Bacteroidia > Bacteroidales > Dysgonomonadaceae > Proteiniphilum. The sequence goes on from MENQ01000029.1 coordinate 36,235, forward strand.
AGAGGATCCTTATAACTACCTGCTTATGCCGGCTATCAGTGCCAATGTGGGCGGTCAGATAGGATCGGTTGTGGCTGGAGGTATTATTTTGACACTGGTTCCCTTACTTGCATAAACAAATGATATGACACCAACAGTACAAACAGCATTGCTTATTGCAGGAATCGGGATAGTCGGGATTTTTATTTTCATGGCACTCTTCTACCTGATGATTATTGCACTCGATAAATACCTCCCTTATCAGGAAGAGAAACCGGCTGAAGTCTATCTTTCGGAGACAGAGGAGGAGGAGGAAGAGATAGAGGAATAAAAACCTGCTCTATCATAGAATTTAATTTGGGGAAATGACTCAACAAGTTGGGACATTTCCCCCTTTATTTTTATAGGGATTGCTTCCGGACATCGGCCCCCCACATCAGCTTATCACGGAGCGTCTCGTAGAATGTGTGCCCCAGTCTCTTGACCACCCGCAGGGTATAATCTGCCTTTCTCACCTGGATGCTGACTGTTTCGTCCAGCACACGCGACTGCCCGTCGACCGACACAAGGAACATGTGGCTGCGGCTCTCAATCTTCAGTGAGATGATGCTGCTGTCGTCCACCACCAGCGAGCGTGAAGTCAGGTTGTGTGGCGCAATGGCCGAAAGGATGATGCTGGGTGTGGTGGGTGACAGAATGGAGCCGCCAATACTCAGCGAGTAGGCAGTAGATCCGGTAGGGGTGGAGATCACCAGGCCGTCGGCTTGATAGGAAGTGAGATAATCGTTGTTGATATAAGCATGTATGGAAAGCATGGAGGCGGTATCCTGCTTTAACAGGGCCACTTCATTCAGTGCATGCGCATTAAAATAGTCCGGCGGGAACGTCTCATCGGTGGTCATCTTCAACAGCGTGCGCTCCTGCACATTGTAGGCGTTGTTCATCACCTCCTGCAGTGTTTCCTCCACATCGGCGTAATTGATGGCGGCAAGAAAACCGAGTCTTCCCGTGTTGATACCCAGTATGGGTATGCCGGAATCGCCCACGGTGGTTGCTGTCCGCAGGAAGGTACCATCGCCGCCCACGCTCACCACCATGTCTACCTGCGGCAGGGTCTCTGCCAGTTCACAAAGTGGACCCACCCGCTGCTGAATGTATCCGGGGAGGGTAAGGAAAAAATTTTCGGGCAGGTACAACTCACCTCCCTGTCGCCGGATGGCATCACATACCCCGACTATCTGTTCTTCCGCTTTGGCTGTTCTGTCGGGAAACATACTCCCGAATAGTGCAAACTTCATCTATATTACTCATGTTTCGCACTTCCCTCAAACCATTGACAAAGAAATAGAAGGGAAATGCATTATTATCTATATCTCTGTACTATAACATTTTATATTTTAC
>MENQ01000030.1 GCA_001768325.1 Bacteroidetes bacterium GWC2_46_850
TGACCTTCCTTAGAAGGCCCAAACCCTATAGGGTTTGTAAACGAGGTGATGATACGTCTAAGAAACTTAGAACTGTCAACGAAGTGATGATATGTAACATATCACAATTAAAACAGAGAATTATGATGATGAATAAAACCAGATCTTCTACACTGAAGTTGGCGAAATACCTGATGATGCTGCCGCTTATCTTTCTGTTGGTGACAGCCAACAGTCTCTATGCGTCACAGCAGGAACCTATTTCCGATGAGGCAGTTGCGACGCCGGCAATCGGATCGGATGAAGGGTTTTTTTCGCAGGATCCCCCACCCGTAAAGAAGGAGGAAGCGGGGGAGGATATCTTTGTGGTGGTAGAAAAAATGCCGGAATTTCCCGGTGGACAAGAAGCCATGATGCAATTTCTGGCGGACAGTATCCGATATCCGAGAGAGGCAATGGAGAAAGGAATACAGGGACGTGTAATCTGTAACTTCGTGGTCATGAAAGATGGTAACGTGAGTGACGTGCAGGTTGTTCGCGGCGTGGATCCGCTGATCGATGCCGAGGCTGTTCGCGTGCTGAAATTGATGCCTGCCTGGGAGCCGGGAACTCAACGTGGAAAAGATGTAAATGTACGGTTTACGCTGCCGGTGGTTTTTAGCCTTGTTAAAAAAGAACCAAAGATCCTGATCGATGAGCCCAAACAGATCAGTGAAGCCATGTCGGTGGAAGCACAAGTGCAACCACATTTCGTCTTCCCGGGTGGTCAAAAGGAAATGATGCGGTTTATTTCAGAGAAGATCAAATATCCGGTAGTAGCACAGGAGGATGGGCTGCAAGGACTTGTGAATGCTTTCTTCCGGGTAAATGGAGCTGGAACCATAACCGGAGCAGAAGTAGCTGACGGTGCTGAGGGTATGTCTACCTTGAACAACGAAGTGTTGCGGATAATCAAGGAAATGCCGCAATGGGAAAAGGATGGATTTGTTCTGGTATCGGGCAGGGTGACTGATTCCCATTCTCGGCCATTACAAGGTGCTTCCGTCATAATAAAAGGAACCAATAACGGCACCATCACCGATACCAAAGGCGGTTTTCAACTGAAGGTGCCGGCGGGCGAAGCTTCACTGGCCATCTCATTTATCGGGTACAAAACGGAGTCGGTTGCTTTATCAACCCTTAAACCATCGGGTGGAGAAATGGTGACAAGCTTACCCGTTATTTTTAAAATACAGGGAGACGAAACTTCGAAATCGTATTCAGGACCGGTTCCCGAGAATGCAGTCGTTGTGGTGGGATATGGTTATGGTGCGAAGAAATCGAATGGGGAAAATAACAGGGCAAAATAGATGGTTCAATGAAAATCAGGTCATTCATCTTTACTCTCCTTGCATCTCCTATCATGTGCGGCTATGCGCAGACCAATCAGGTAACTGAACTGATTGAAAATTATCGTTACCGGGAAGCGATCAGACTACTTGAAGTGTTTCCGCAGAGCATTGATAACCTGCTGCTGATGGCAGATTGCTATCAGCAAGTCAACGACTACAATCCGGCGTTACAGATCTACGATTCACTTTCGGTCTGTTATCCTGAAAACAGGAACATCCTGATGGCTGGGGCTGAATGTGCCTACCAGAGTGGAAATCCTGATCTCTCTCTTGCATATTGGCAAAAAATGAATACGCTTTCCCCCGATAATCTTTTTCTGCAGACCAGATTGGCTGTGGCTTACTACCGTGCAGAGGACTGGCAGGGGACCATCCGGGCTTCGGAAGAGGTGTTTAAACAGGATTCCATTCCCATGCTGTTGCGCATGGCCGGAGATGCCCACATTAACCTGAATGACGGTGTGGGACTGGTCTATTATATGAAAGCCTTTGAAAAGGATCCTGCCGACCATCTGGCACTGCGGAACCTGTGCGATTTTTACTATTCCATGCAGTTGTATGACACCGTTGTCACACTCACCGACCAGTATCTTTCAGGAATAAATTCCGACCACAAATCCATCGGACAACTGAACGGGATGGCACTCTATTCATCCGGGAATTACCGGAAAGCAATCGAACGCTTGCAGCGAAATGTGGAATTGAGAGACTCCAGCTATACCACGACCTATTTTCTGGGAATGAGTTATTATGCATCGAAGCTCTATTTTGATGCCACAAAGTGGTTGGATATCGCCTACAGAAAGGCAACACCCGAACCCGACGTCAATCTTCTTTATTACTACGGAACATCTCTCTCCAGAACATTCGACCGCAAAAAGGGGATAGCGGTACTCGACGAGGGAGTCGACAAGATTGGAAAAATACAGGAGATGCTTTTTGATTATGAGGTTTCACTTGCCGTTGCCCATCAGCGTTCGAAACTGCTTTCAAAAGCAATCGGGTATTATCAATCGGCTTTTAAACGACGACCACAGACTTATTCCATCCTCTACAACATTGCCTCTGTGTATGACGAAATGGAGGATACGGAAGGCGCATTGTCTTATTACGAGCGTTTTCTAAAAACAGCCCCCGCCGAATTTAATGTGGATGGAGAACCGGTTGCCCAAAGCGAATTGGAAAAACTCACCTCCAGTGAGCTATACTATCGAGCAGCCGCTCAACGGGTGACAGAGTTGCAGAAAAAACGCTTCTTCGATCAGAGAAAGAAGTGAATCCGCAGTATCAGTTGAATATATCGTCTATTCCTTCACTGTTCACCACCGGATCGTTGCTGCGATAGAAATCGGGAGAGTAGCGTTGCATGTCGTGGCAGGGATCAAAGCCGGCGGGTATTTCAAATACCCCGTCGTCGGTATAATTTAATTCGGAATCTGCATATACCTTCTGGTAGAAGATGCCCTGAATGGGGAGTGCCATGCTGGCGCCCTGTCCGTATGCCATCCTGTCGAAATGGATGGAAGGTTCCTCACCACCCACCCAGCAGCCTGCCACCAGGCTGGGAGTGAATGACATAAACCATCCGTCGGAATTGTTGTTTGTCGTACCTGTTTTTGCACCCATCTGTCCCTTCAGGTTATAAATTCTACGCAGACGGCCTCCTGTCCCGCCATCAACGACAGCTTTCAGCATATCGAGCATCTTATAGGAGGTGGTTTCGCTGAATATCTCTTTCATTTCCGGCACAAAGGTGGCTACCTCGTTGCCATAAGAGTCCTCAATGCGGGTCACGAACATGGGTTCCACACGGATACCACGGTTGATGAAGGAGGAGTAGGCACCCACCATCTCATATACCGATGCGTCGTTAGGTCCCAAAGCCAGCGATACAACCGGGTCGGCAGGTGTCTTCAATCCAAACGACTGCAACATGCGTGCAAAGGCGTAAGGGGAGAACTGTTTCATCAGGTAGGCAGTCACCCAGTTGTCAGAGTTTTGCAAACCCCATTTGATGGAGACAAACTCACCGTTTGCTCCACGTGAGTTGCGGGGAGTCCATTCCTCACCGGTTTCCGTGATCAGGGTCACAGGTCCGTGTATCATGCCATCGCAGGGACTCATCCCCTCTTCCATGGCCAGCGTGTAGAGGTAGGGCTTGATGGTTGATCCGATCTGTCTTTTTCCGGTGGACACCATGTCGTACTTGAAATACTTGAAGTCGGGACCGCCCACGTAGGCTTTCACGTGACCTGTCAACGGATCCATGGCCATAAAGCCGGCGCGGAGAAAGTTCTTGTGGTAGCGAATGGAATCCCAAGGTGTCATCAACGTATCCACTTCCCGTTGATGCCAGGAAAAGACTTTCATCTCTACCGGTTTTTCCTTGAAGTTCTTGAGGATGTCGGCTTCACTGAAACCGGCTTTTTTTAGTATCCGATACCGGTCGGTCTGCTTCATGGCAACCGTCATCAGGTTCTCCACCTGGTCACTCACCTCGCTGGAGTAGGGTGCATACTTCTTCCCGGCTTTCTCCCGAAAGAACTGGTCCTGGAGGTAACCCCCCAGATGTTCTCTTACGGCTGCTTCTGCATGACGCTGCATCCGCTTGTTGATGGTGGAATAGATCTTGAGCCCGTCGGTATAGATGTCGTAATTGGAACCATCTGCTTTCTTGTTCTTTTTGCACCAGCCGTACAACGGATTCTCCACCCAGGCGAGAGAATCTTCCGTGAACTGTTGCCGTTGCCAGGAAGCATAATTCTTCCGGTTAGGCTTGTCGGCCATCATCATCTTTGCCAGGTGCTGCCGGTAATAGGGTGCTGCAATATCCACATGGTTGGAGCGGTTGAAATCAATTCCCAGGGGTAGTTGCTTCAATGAATCGGCTTCCTGCCTGGTGAGATAATCTGCCTTCTGCATTTGGGATAGTACCACGTTTCGCCGGTCACGGGTCAGGTCGGCACGGCGGACAGGATTATACAGGGATGAATTTTTCAACATGCCGATCAACGTGGCTGCTTCTTCCGCTTTCAGTTCATGTGGCCGTTTGTTGAAATAGGTGCGTGCCGCCGATTCAATTCCTACGGCATTGTAGTTGAAATCATATTTATTCAGATAGAGATTAACAATCTCATCTTTTGTATAGTATCGCTCCAGCTTTGCAGCAATCACCCATTCCACCGGCTTTTGAAAAAGACGTTGGATCTTGTTGTTTGCGCGGGGGGAATAGAGCAGTTTGGCCAGCTGCTGGGTGATGGTACTGCCACCACCACTTTCCGACTGGCTGAGAATGATTGTCTTAAATATAGCCCTGCCCAGCCCGATGATGTCGATGCCCGAATGGGTATAATACCGGATGTCCTCTGTGGAAATAAGGGCATTGATGAGATGAGGCGACAGCTCGGAGTAATCGATCATGATGCGGTTGTCGTCGCTTTCAGAATAGGTAAAGAGCAGGTCGTTATCGGAAGAGATCACCTGAGAGGCATATTTGTCGATCGGGTTTTCCAGCTCGTTGATATCGGGCAGGTATCCGAGCGCTCCGACAGATACGAGTATGAAAAAAAACAGTGTGCCGGCCACGATGAGTCCGAAGATACCCCACATGGCTTTAACAATGTCATACTTACCCGTGTTGCTTTTTGCTGATTCCTTGCGGAGCGTCTTTTTTTTCTTGCCCATATGTGAATTAAAATCGCTGTTGTGCTGCTTGAACTTTTTAAAAGTCAGTCGCAAAATTACACAAAACCATTGGAAACAAGAAGGAAGAAGTATTAAAAATAGTTTCCTTCTCAGTTTTATAAAAATCGTGCACAGCGCTTTTTAAAACTTAAACGAAAAACCACCCGAAACGTTCAGGCCCTGTGCCGGATGTCCGTACCAGATATCATATTTTTGTGAAAGCAGGTTGTTGACTCGCAAACTCAGCGAGAAAGCATCACTTATTTCATAGACACCGCCCAGGTTTAGATCGTTGATCGCATCCATTTCGCGTTCAATGCCCTGATAGTTACTCCACCGCTCTCCGGCAAAGTAATAATTGAGGGTAAACTTCAGACCTTGTATGATATCGAGGGAAGCACGCATATCGACTTCAAATCCTGGTTGGTTATAGGCTTTGGGATTTGAAACATCCACACCGTCGATGGTCATGTTGGTGACATCATAGAAATTCTTTTTCAGTCGGAGTGACAGATCCAGCGGAGACCAGACGTTCGACTGGATCAATCCGCCGATGTGTGAATGGGTCAGGTCGCCGTAAACCGGGGACAAAACTTCCCTGAATTCTCCCAGCCCATTTCCACCGGTCATTTCTTCACCGTGGCGAATAAGGAAATGTGCATCGTCTGTTTTCCGGAAACCGCCAAACAGGTCAATGCGGAGCCCGTTGGCTTCGCCTATTTTTACGCCGCCATCGATGTCCACGATGGAGAATGCCGGTTTTACAGAAGCATCATGCAGGAAGTATCGCGATTCGTTCATCATATCCAGGAAGGTGTTGTGTTGGAATCCACCATGGATGTTGGCGTAAAGCGATGTCTTTTCAGTCAGACCCAGATGCAGTTTCACATTTGGCACCACGCGGACTCTTATTTTATCGGCATCCTGAAAGAGCACATCCACACCCAGTCGGGCACTTCGGTTCAATCCTCCGAAGAGAATGTAAGGGGCGGCATTGATCAGGAAATAGTTATCATAATTGTTGCTATACCCAGTGGTGAACAGGCTTCCGTCTACTCCTACCTTGGTATTGATATTCCTGAAGGGCTTGTCGAATCCTGCTGTCAGGTTCAACTGGTTGCCTTTGATGGGGTCACCATTGAGATCGTAGCCGAATTTGGTGGCGAAATTGCGGAAATCGAGCGATCCCCTGTAGTTCAATCTGTCCGACTCTTTCGAGGTCAGTCCCAGGTGCACACTGAACACGCCCAGACGTTGTTTTTCGTTGTCAAAATAGCGTTCATGTTCAAAACTGTTCCCGTAATAATTGAAGCCTGAGTTCAGGTATGAGAGATACATGTTGAGCAGCATGGCGTCGGCATCATGTTTGTAAGCCAGCTTGCCCAGGTTATCCATGAAGTATGCTGTGTTCACCGCAGGGTCCGAATTCTCTTGTACGTAGTTTATATCTCCGTTGGTGGAGTTGTGCAGGAAGGTAAATGCCAGGTTATGTTTCGGCTGATCTACCAGACGATATCCGAAGGCGCCGTCGATATTGGCATAATTGCCGGCATGAAAAGAGAGATACCCTTTTTTCAGGTTGAACGGAATATCCGTCATGATGCCGGCGGGGCGGGGCAAAGCGATCTCCAGTGGCGGGGTTATTCGTCCCGCCCAGGTGGAATAGTTGGTGTTGGCCTTTTGTACTACCGGCTCCCGCAGTGCAGGGAGTGAGTTGATCTTGTCGGCATCGAGCAGCGTGGGATTGAAATCACGTTCCAGCTCCAGCTGTCTGCGCAACAATGAGTCCTGCGTCTGGGCAAATAAACCGGCAGAAAGTGCCATGGCTGCCATTACAATATATATCTTCTTCATACAGTTTATATTCACTATTTTGTTCACTTAATTTGCTTCGCGTTATTCGGCTTCGCCGTTAGTTGCTCACTGCGTTCGCGTTATTTGTGCTGCGTACGTTATTCGTTTCACGTTATTTTTAGCGGAGACGTTCGTTGATCATTTGCTGAATGTCGGCCTCGCCGCCTTTATAATTGTTTTTCAGACTTTCCAGGTATTGACGGGCCTGAAACTCGTCGCCTTTTGCCAGATAAGTGTCCGACAGCACGATGAGTGCACGGGCCATCCAGTACTGGTGGGGTGTTCCCTTTTGCATAAACTCTTTCACCTGTGCCTCGGCCCGATCATACGATTTCCATCGGTAATAGGTATCCGCCAGGATAAATTGTGATTCCGCACCGTAGATGCTGCGGGTATCGTTGGCCAGGAACTGGAAATCGGCCAGGGCATTGTCGTTCTCGTTTACCTGCAGGTAAGCCTTGCCGCGCAGGTACCTGGCTTCGGTGACTGTTTCGGGCGACAGGTTGTTGCCGGCCAGTAATTCCGTGGCTGCTCTTGCTGCTTCGTGATTACCTCCCAAAGCAGTTTGCGTGCGCACCACGCCCAGCTGTCCCGTCTGTTTGTTGGCCGTGTTTCTGGCTGAGGAGGCCAGTCGTGAATAGTCGGCCAGTGCCTGCCTGTAGTTGTCGTTTTTAAACTCTACCCGCGCTGCATAGAGAAGTGCATAGTCGAGAAACTTCGCATTGCTTGCTTCAATCACCTTCCGGAAGTGAGACAATGCCTGCTGCTCATCTTTTTTCTCCTCAGCAATCAGCCCCAGATAATAATGGGCGTCGCTGCTGTAGGCTCCGTTTGGATAAGACTGCAGATAACGGTTCATCGACGAGGCAGCGTCGGTGCGGTTCCCTCGCATATAGACGCTTTCGGCAGCCAGGTAGGTGAGTGAGTCCTGGCGTGACACCGTGATGCGCATGCCACCGGGAAGCGAGTTGGCATAATTCACATAGCCCTGTACATCATTCATGTCACGGTAAACAGTCTCCATGGAAGCAAGCGCGTTGCGTGCATCATCCGATCCGGGGAAGCGGGAGATTACATTTTTATAGGCAGCGATACTCTGTGGATAATTACCTGTATTGTAATACAACTGGCCCAGCTGCACGCCGCCCTGGGAAGCGAGCGCACTTCCCGGGAATTCGTTCACAAGCCGTTGTAATACGGTAATGGCTTCATTTTCGCGGTTTAGCATGGTGAGGGCTCTGCTTTTTTCGTAGAGTGCGTCGTCGAAATACTGTGAATTGGGATATTGTCGCATCAGGTTGTCGAGCGCACCAATTTTACCCTGATAGTTGCGCTGCAGCCCCATCACGAAAGCGCGCTGGTAGGCGGCGTAGTCGGCAGCACCCGGATTCACGTCGGCAGCCTGCGAATAGTATCGTTCTGCTTCACTGAAACTGCGGTTAAAATAATAGCTGTCGCCCACACGATTCAGTGCGTCGGCATATTCGTTTTTTTTACGGTTTGTTTCTGCTGAAAGGTAACGCTCAAAGGCAGTCACGGCCTGTCCGTACTGTTGTTGTTTAAAGAGTGCGTATCCGAGGTTGTACCATCCGGCGGCATAATTTTCATCGGCCGGAGCGGCATTTTGCGTAAACTGACGAAAGTCGTTTGCGGCATTGATGTAATTTCCCATCCTGTACCATGATTCTCCACGCCAGTAGTATGCGCTGTTGCGTGCCTTGGCATCATAGTTTCCCATGCCGATGCTGTTGTTAAAATATTGTACCGCTTCGTTCATGTTTCCGTTGATGAATTCCTGGGCTCCCAATTGAAAGAAAACCATCTGTTTGGCTTCCAGGATGCGCCGGCCGGGATTGTTGATCCGTTCAATGGCCTTCAGAGCTGCCTGATAATCTTTGGTCGTGAGAAACGTCTCCGCGAGGATGTCGTTAACCTGATTGGTATAGGTAGAATTGGGATATTCCCGGAGGAAATTTTCGAACAGGGTAATCGATTCGCTGAATACCGAGAAGTTGGTCTGATGTGCCAGTAACGCGTAATTGAACATGGCTGTCTCCCGGACCTGCGGATCGAAGTTGTGTCTGGTAGCCGCTTCGAAAGCCATCTGAGCCTGCTGCTTCTGATTGAGCTTCAGGTAGGTCTGCCCCAGTTGCAGTTGTGCATTCTGGGTAAGTGCATCCGCTTCTCCCACCGCCTGCTGAAACATGGCTGCCGCTTCGTTGAATTTGCCTGTCTCGAAATAAGATAATCCCAGAAAATAGGCATCGCCACGCAACGGTCTCTCCGCGTGCGCAAGATAGTACTCGTAGTATGGAATTGCCCGTGAAGGTTGTCCCAGACGATAGTGGCTGTTTCCGAGTACCCTGTTCATTTCTGTGAGGTGATTGCTTTGCGGGAAGCGTGTCAGAAAAGTACTTGAGAGGCGGATCGCTTCATCCGGTTTCCCATCAAAAAAGGCTGCCTGCGCCGTATAAAAGGCCACCTCCTCCTGATATTCGGGGTGATCTTTCAGACGCTGGAACCGTTGCAGAGCCGCCTGGTAGTTTTTATTTGAATAATCGATGTAACCCAGATAGAAATCACCTGCATCCCTGTATTTACTGCTATTTTGAGAAAGCAGTCCGAAGTAGCGGGCTGCTTCCTCTTTGTTGCCGAGTTGCAGTTCGGTATAACCTTTGCGAAAGCTGTAATCTTCCTGTTCTGAAAGGGTGAGGTAATCCAGATCGGACTGGTTGAACCACATCCTTGCGGATTCCCATTCTTTTCGGTCGAAATGAAACGAGCCCACAAGGAAGCTTATTTCATTGCGATGCATCGTTTGGGGATGTGCTGCAAGGAAATCTTTCAGTTCCTCACCGCTCTTTTCGTGCCCACGACGGAAAGATGATACAGCCATCATGTAAGCGGCTTCTTCTTTCAGTGTCGCATCGGAACTCACGTGCATAAATTCTGTCAGAAGATCCTGTGCACCAGTGTAGTTTCCTTCGAGAAACATCTCTTTGCCAAGATTATACAGGTTTTCATGCCCGGAATAGTAACTGGTCTTCTGGGCTGGTGAAATCTGGGTGATAAGGGCAAGGATAAGCAATAAGATGATTTTCTTCATATTCTGGATTTTTATGATTCCTCTGTGATTTAATTTTTGTGTGGCTTTTTTGTATGTTTATATTCCAGGAGTAATTTTTTTACTCCCTGCCTGATCGATGTAAGTCCGAAATCTGCCGGAGAGAGTTCGTGCGGAGCAATGAACTGCAGTTCCGATACATCGTCGTGTGGATGTAAACCGTGAAAATCACCGACCAAGCACCGGAAAAACAGATCCACGGTATGCACTTCAAAGCCCGAATATACGTAAATATTCGGAATGGAGAAAAGATATTCGGATGAAGTAACACGAAGGGTCGTTTCTTCCCCGACTTCCCTACTGACGGCCTCTTCTGCAGTCTCATGCATGTCGATGAAGCCACCGGGAAGGTCGAGGGTGCCCTTTGCCGGTTCCTTGGCCCTGCGGGCGACCAGAATCTCACCTTCTGCATTTTCAATCACAGCCACCACGGCGGCGGAGGAATTGAAGTAGTATACAAAACCGCAGGCGGCGCACTTCTTCGATTTTTCATTGTTTTCCTCGAACTGTGAAGAGCCACACTTTGGGCAGAATTGAAACTGATGCAGGGGATGGGTCATAAATTGATGTGATGATTTGTTGATTTGATGATGTGATGATTTGATGATGTGATGATTTGTTGATGTGATGATTTGTTGATTTGATGATGTGATGATTTGATGATGTGATGATTTGTTGATGTGATGATGTGATGATGTGATGATTTGATGATGTGATGATTTGTTGATGTGCAGATGTACCAATGTGCCAATGTGTTACCCATAATCTACTAATCTGTAATCTACTAATCAGTTAATCAGTCAATGTGTTTGCACTTCCACTATTTTTGTTCCAGGAAGTTCCCGGTTGCGTTTGTCCACCGCTTCCACCAGATTGTCTGCCAATGCGGCGAATGCCATGCCGGTTATGCTGTCGGCGTTCAGTGCTACAGGCCGGCCATCGTCGCCTCCTTCACGGATGCTCTGCACGATGGGTATCTGCCCGAGCAGAGCATATCCCTGTTCTTCAGCCAGCTTCTTGCATCCATCCTTTCCGAAAATGTAATACCTGTTTTCCGGCAACTCTGCAGGGGTAAACCATGCCATATTTTCCACCAGTCCCAGAATGGGTACATTTACCTTGTCGCCGGTGAACATGCTGATACCCTTGCGTGCATCGGCCAATGCCACCTCCTGGGGGGTACTCACAATCACGGCACCCGTGATGGGCAGGGTCTGTACAAGCGTAAGATGGATATCGCTCGTGCCTGGCGGGAAGTCGATCAGGAAATAGTCGAGCTCACCCCAATGGGCATCGCCGATAAGCTGCTTCAGGGCATTGCTTGCCATGGCACCGCGCCAGACGACGGCATCGGACTTGTTGACGAAGAAGCCGATGGAGAGCATTTTTACACCATGGTTTTCAATGGGCATCATCATGTCGCGTCCATCCACATGTTCCATTACAGGGCCCTCCTCTTCCACGCCGAACATCTTGGGTACGGAGGGACCGAAAATATCGGCATCGAGGAGTCCCACCCTGTATCCTTTCTGCGCCAGGGCGACGGCGAGGTTGGTGCAGACGGTGCTTTTGCCCACGCCTCCCTTGCCGGAAGCGACGGCAATGATGTTGCTGACTCCCGGAAGCAGTTGGGACAGGGCGGGACGGGGCGCCTGCTTCGACTTCACCGAGATGTTGCCTTTGATGTCGATATGCGCATCGGCGTAGGTGAGAATGGCCTGCTCGGCCATCTTCACGACAGATTTGATAAAGGGATCGTTTGTCTTCTCGGTGACGAGCGAGAAGCTCACCTTCATGCCATCAATGCGGATATCGTCGGCCACCATGCCGGCAGACACGATATCCTGTCCCGTTCCCGGGTAGCGCACATTTTTCAGTGCATCGATAATTAACTGGGGATATATTGCCATATAATGATTTTTTGATTTACTGATTTAGAGATTTGCAGATTTTTTTCTTTGTTGAAGAAATAATCGTTGCCAGTATTTTTTTAATACTGATTATTTTTATTAATAGTTCGCCTGTAGAAGGATAATTTTCGGATTTTTCGCATAATAAAAGCCAGTATTCCGTTTCCTCTGCCTCCTTTGCCGCGATTTTCATTTTATGTAAGAAATCTGTGATGCTCTCTGCATTTTGTGCTTCGCGAATATTGGCTCCGATAGATGTGCCGGATTTTAATAGTTGGTTTGCAATAATGAATTTTTTGCTTTCCTCTAATTTTTCGCAAAATGAAATAATTTGTAGAGCGAAATCAAAACTAACTTCCACTATCTCATTTCTATTCATAATCGTCACATAATTACATCATCATATCATCACATCATTTAAATTCTCGCATTGCGGCCGAAACTGCGGTAGTCGTCCTTTTCTATCTCAATGTCGGGTTCAATCCACTGCCGCTCACCGGAGCAGGTGAATTTAATAAACTTGATAGATAAACCTCGTTCCAGCCATTGTTGTTCATAGAATGTCCGAATTTCCAGTATATCATCCTGCAGGCCGGAGTGGTAGAGGTCGTCTGTCTCGAAAATAACATCGAGTTTATTCTCTGCGATCATCGCCCTGGTATAAGTGTATAGAAAATTGCTGTCTGTCTTCAGGTGAATGATACCATCATCGTGGATGATTTCACTGTATTTTTTCATGAAATAGGTACCTGTGAGCCGCTTGTTTACTTTCTTCATCTGCGGGTCGGGGAAAGTGATCCATATTTCTGAAACCTCGTTATCGGCAAAGAAGTAACGGATAAAGTCGATGTTCGTGCGGATGAAGGCGGCATTATCCAGCTTCTCTTGCAAAGCCTGTGTGGCTCCTTTCCACATGCGGGCGCCCTTGATATCGATCCCGATAAAGTTCTTTTCAGGATATTTGCGTGCCATTCCCACCGTATACTCCCCTTTGCCGCAACCCAGCTCCAGCACAATGGGGTGATCGTTATGAAAATAGGTATTCCATTTTCCCTTTAACGGGAAACCGTCCTGTTTCAATGTGTCGAAAGCATATTGAAACACATTGTCGTAGGTTTCCATTTCGGCAAATTTGGACAGTTTATTCTTAGCCATGCAGTTTGTTTATCAAAAGTACAAAAATAGCTTTTTAACTGTGAAAAAGGAAACCTCCTTTTAATTTTTTATCGAAATAAAGAAGAAGTCTGTCATTATTCTAAAATATTCTATAACTTTGTCAGATTAAAACCATAAATAACCTTTTTTATATGAAAGTGAATGACATTATGACACAGCTTGAGGCAAAACATCCGGGCGAATCGGAATACCTCCAGGCTGTGAGAGAAGTACTGGTTTCCATTGAAGAAGTCTACAACCAGCATCCCGAGTTTGAAAAAGCAGGCATCATTGAACGGATCGTGGAACCGGACCGTATATTTACATTTCGTGTCCCATGGGTAGACGACAATGGCAGGGTGCAGGTCAACATCGGTTACCGGGTGCAGTTTAACGGGGCCATAGGCCCATACAAAGGCGGTATTCGTTTCCACTCTTCTGTCACACTCTCTACCCTGAAGTTTTTAGGCTTCGAGCAGACTTTTAAGAATGCGCTCACCACGCTCCCGATGGGCGGTGGAAAGGGAGGATCCGACTTCTCCACACGTGGACGCTCACAAGCGGAGATTATGCGCTTTTGCCAGGCTTTTGTGATGGAACTATGGCGCAACATAGGTCCCGATACCGACGTCCCTGCGGGTGATATTGGTGTGGGAGGCCGTGAAGTGGGTTACATGTTTGGCATGTACAAGAAACTGGCCCGTGAACATACCGGTACATTCACCGGAAAGGGAATGTCGTTTGGTGGTTCCCGCCTGCGCCCGGAGGCGACAGGTTTCGGAGCACTCTATTTTGTCCAGAAGATGTGCCAGGCACATCAGATTGAACTGCAAGGAAAAACCATAGCTGTCTCCGGTTTTGGGAATGTCGCCTGGGGTGCAGTGAAAAAAGCCACGGAACTGGGTGCCAAGGTAGTCGCAATTTCCGGCCCCGACGGATATATATATGATGAAGATGGCGTAAATACGCCCGAAAAGATAGACTTTATGCTGGAACTTCGCAACTCGGGCAACGATGTGGTGGCTCCTTATGCAGACGAGTTTCCGAAAGCACGCTTTTATCCAGGCAGAAAACCATGGGAGTGCAAGGTGGATATTGCATTACCTTGTGCCATCCAGAATGAACTGACCCTTGAGGATGCCCGGCAGCTGAAAGAAAGCGGTGTGACGCTTGTAGCCGAGGTCTCCAATATGGGTTGTACTGCAGAGGCTGTGGATTTTTTCATTGAAAATGAGATGCTCTTCGCGCCGGGTAAAGCTGTCAATGCGGGCGGTGTGGCTTGCTCAGGACTAGAGATGACGCAGAATGCCATGCATATCTCCTGGAGCAACGAGGAGGTGGATCGCTGGCTCCACCAAATTATGAGCGACATCCACGAGCAGTGTGTGGCACACGGTCGGAACGGAAAATACATCAACTACGTGAAAGGAGCCAATATTGCCGGATTCATGAAAGTGGCCGACGCCATGATGGCCCAGGGTGTGGTGTAATGTTTTGATATAAAAATAACCCCCAAAAGTATTTTGTCTAACTTTTGGGGGTTGGTTCAAAGGTGTGACAGCCTTTTCTCTGTCTATCCGGATAGACCGGCTTAAATATACATATTCACGAGGGCCTCAAGGAGCTCCTGCTTGCCGCTGATCTGGGCGGGTTCCTTGCCCAGTGCCAGTGCATATTCGCGCAGGTCCTCGAGCGAGAGTTTGCCTTCCGCAAAGGCCTTGCCCTTGCCTTCGTCGAAAGAGGCGTAGCGCTCTTTCCGCATTGAGAGGTAGGGTGATTCCTCGAGGATGGCTGCCGCAGCCTCCAGCGCACGGGCAAAGGCATCCATACCGGCGATGTGGGCAATGAAGATATCCTCCAGGTCGGTGGAGTTGCGACGGGTCTTGGCATCGAAGTTGGTGCCACCCCCCTGCAGGCCGCCCCCCTGCAGAATGACCAGCATGGCCTGGGTGAGTTCATACACGTCGATGGGAAACTGGTCGGTATCCCACCCGTTCTGATAGTCGCCCCGGTTGGCATCGATGGAGCCCAGCATGCCGGCGTCCGCGGCACACTGCAGGTCGTGCTCAAAGGTATGACCCGCCAGCGTGGCATGGTTCACCTCCACATTCAGTTTGAAATCCTTGTCGAGCCCATGTGCGCGCAGGAAGCCGATCACCGTCTCCGCATCCGCATCGTACTGGTGCTTGGTGGGTTCCATCGGCTTGGGTTCGATGAAGAAGGTACCCTTGAATCCCTTTGCACGGGCGTAATCGCGCGCCTTGCCCAGCATGATGGCCAGGTGCTCCTTCTCCCGCTTCATGTCGGTGTTGAGCAGGGTCATATACCCTTCGCGCCCGCCCCAGAAGACATAGTTCTCGCCACCCAGCTCGATGGTGGCATCCAGCGCATTCTTGATCTGCGTGGCGGCAAAGGCCACACTGTCGAAGTTGGGATTGGTGGCAGCGCCGTTCATGTATCGCTTGTTGCTGAATACGTTGGCCGTACCCCAGAGCAGCTTGATTCCCGTCTCGGCCATTTTTTCCTTGGCATAGGCCACGATGGCCTTCAGGTTGGCTTCATATTCCTCCAGCGAGTTGCCGGCATCTACCAGGTCCACATCGTGAAAGCAGTAGTATTCGATGCCGATCTTCTGCATAAACTCAAAGCCGGCGTCGAGTTTCTTCTTGGCCCTTTCAATGGCATCGTTGCCGTTGTTCCATGCGAAGTCCTTGGTCTCCTCGCCAAAGGGATCGCTCGACTCGGCACAGAGGGTGTGCCAGTAGGCCATGGAGAATTTGAACCAGTCCTTCATCTTGCGGCCGTAGACCGCCTTCTCGGCATCATAATAACGAAAAGCCAATGGGTTGCGGCTCTCTTTTCCTTCAAATCTGATCTTCCCGATGCCGGGGAAGAATTCTTTTACATTGTTTTCTGTTCCCATTTTTTTAATAAATTAGTAATGATAATAAATAATATATGTTATGTATTATAGATATTTTTTCCACTGAGTGTAAGCCTTCTGATAGCGGTCGTACAGTTTTGTATCGGGTTCCACGGTCGCAATTTTCTTCAAAGAGGAGAAGGCTTCCTTATTCGATTTGTATATGCCCGCACCCATTCCTGCCGCTTTGGCAGCACCGGCCGCCCCGTCGGTGTCATAGAGTTCTATGACCGCGCCGCTTACCGAGGCCAGTGTCTCCCGAAAGATCGGACTGAGAAACATATTTGCGTTACCGGCTTTGATTACCCGGATGTCCATGCCCAGCTCCTTCATGATTTCAATGCCATACTGGAAAGAGAAGACGATCCCCTCCTGGGCAGCCCGGAGGATATCGGCGAGTGAATGGATATTGAAATTGATACCGTGGAAGGAGCTGCCACTGTCCCTGTTCTCCAGCACCCTTTCAGCACCATTGCCGAAGGGAATCACCGAGATACCCCTGGCCCCGATGGGCGATTGGGAAGCCAACTCGTTCATGCCGTTGTAATCGAGATGAGCGGGTACCATGTTTTTTTTGATCCAGGAGTTGAGAATACCGGTGCCGTTGATGCAGAGGAGTACGCCCAGACGAGTCTCCGCTGGTTGGTGATTCACGTGGGCAAAGATGTTCACCCGTGAGAGCGGATCATGTTTCACCTCATCGAGTACCCCGTACACCACGCCCGATGTGCCGGCGGTGGAAGCAATCTCACCGGGATTGAATACGTTGAGCGAGACGGCATTGTTGGGCTGGTCGCCTGCGCGGTAGCTAACCGGTGTGCCTGCGTGTAACCCCAGCTCCCGGGCTGTGGCGGCAGTGACCTTCCCCTGTATTCCGAAGACGGGTGTCAACGGAGGAAGCATCTCCCGATCAAAGCCAAAATAATTGAGAACGTCCTGCGCAATGCGGTTCTCCTTAAAGTCCCAGAAGATCCCTTCCGACAAGCCCTCCACGGTAATGCCGATCTCATCGGTCAGCTTCATGGCGATGTAGTCGCCGGGAAGCATGATCTTGTAGATCCGTTCATAGAGCTCCGGCTCATTTTCTTTCACCCAGGCTAGCTTGGAGGCTGTAAAGTTACCGGGTGAGTTGAGCAGATGGGACAGTACCTTCTCTTCGCCGATTGCCTTAAAAGCCTTCTCTCCATAGGGTACCGCCCTGCTGTCGCACCAGATTATGGAGGGGCGCAGCAGGTTCCGCTCTTTGTCTATCATCACCAGCCCGTGCATCTGCCAGGAGATACCAATGGCTTTGATATCCCGGGGATCCACTTTCGACTGGGACAATACCGAGGCATTGGCCAGCTTCAGGTTGTTCCACCACATCTCCGGGTCCTGTTCGGCCCAACCGGCTTGCTTCGCCTGCATGGGCATCTCTGTTTTTGGAAAAAAATCCGATGCCACAATCTTTCCTGTTTCGACATCCACCAGCGCAGCCTTTACCGATGAACTTCCGATGTCATATCCCAATAGGTACATTCTTCTTTTGTGTTAATTAGTTGTTTGTATGCTGTTTACGTATCTTCTTCTTGTTTTGTCATTTTCTTTCCTTTATCTTGTATCTTTCCATCCCTACATCGCAAAGGCGTTGAACCCCCCATCCACGGTGATGGTTGTTCCGGTCACAAAGGAGGAGGCATCGCTCAACAGGTAGTGTATGGTGCCGCAGAGCTCTTCCGGCTGACCCATCCGTTTGAAGGGTGTTTGCCGGATCACATCTTCTCCGCGTTGGGTGTAACTACCATCGGGCTTGGTCAGCAAATCTCTGTTCTGTTCAGTCAGGAAAAAACCGGGTGCGATGGCATTCACCCGGATGCCCTCCCCAAATTTCGTGGCTACCTCATTGGCCAGAAACTGGGTGAAGTTGGTGATCCCTGCCTTGGCCGCGGCGTAGCCCACCACGCGGGTCATGGGACGAAAGGCTGCCATGGAGGAGAAGTTGATGATATTTCCTTTCTGCTGTTCCACCATCGGCTTAAGAAAGACCTGTGAAGGCAGCACGCTGCCGGTGAGGTTGAGGCGTACCACCTCGTCGAACTGATCCATATCCAGATCAAAAAAGGTATTCTCCGGCGGGATGTTGGCGCCGGACATGTTACCGCCGGCAGCGTTCAGCAAAGCGTCTATTCGCCCGTAACGTGCAAGGATCGTCTCCCTGTTTTGTATCAACAGCGGCTCGTTTACCACATCGGTCTGGAGAAAGAGCGCTTCACCGCCATTTTTTTCAATTTCCCTAACCAGACTATTGCCGGCATCCTCACGCCGGCCCAGGATCACCACGCTGGCACGTTCATTGGCCAGGTAGGAGGCAATTACACTTCCCAGAATGCCGGTGCCGCCGGTAATGACGATCACCCGCCCCCTGATATCAAACAAATTTCCCATTATATTTCTTTTATCTCTTTTTTATTTTCTTCAATTTCTTTTCTTGCGACAGCCATCATCCCTTCTACCTGTGCCAGGGCAAACATTCTCCCCAAGAAGGAGTAGCCCGGGTTGTAGTTCTTTTCCCCGTCACCCAGCATCAGCCTGCCGTGATCCACCCGCATGGGTATCTCCGGCCGTTCCCGCTCCAGGATGCGGATCACCTCTATCAGCCTGCCGTTACCCTCCAGGTGCGATGCTTCCATAAAGTCGCCCCCGGGGAGCAGTCGGGTGCTCCTGAGATGGGCAAAACCTACCCGGTCTGCAAATTTACCGGCCAGGGCAGGTACATCATTGTGGGCACCGGCACTCAGTGAGCCGGCACAGAGTGCGAGACCGTTGCTGTAGGAGGAGACAGAGCGGAGTATCCAGTCAATATCCTCCTCATTGGTGACAATGCGGGGTAGGCCAAACACCGGAAAAGGCGGATCGTCGGGGTGGATGCACAACGTCATGTCATGTTCTTCGGCCACGGGCACCACCTGCCGCAGGAAATATCGCAGGTTCTCCCGAAGCATCTCCTTGTTTGTGCCCGCGTACTTCTGCAGCTGTTTCTTGAATTCTGCTACCGGATCGCTGTTCCCTCCCGGGATGCCCCGGTGGATAAAGCCCTGCGTTTTAACGATGATCGTGTCGATCAGGGTTTCCTTATCCGCTGTGGTCATCTTATTGTACAGCTGATTCATCTTCTCGATCTCTTCTTCGGTGTAATCCTTCTCCGCACCGGCTCTGTTCAGAATTTTACAGTCGAAACAGGCAAAACGGATCTTGTCGAAATAGATGGTGGTGGTGCCATCGGGCAGTTCGTGGTTCAGGTCGGTACGTACCCAGTCGATGGCGGGCATGAAGTTGTAACATATCGTCTTCACACCGGCTTTGCCCAGGCTGACCAGACTCGCTTTGTAGTTCTCGATCAACCGGTCGCGTGCGTGAGCAGCATATTTAATCTCTTCGGCTACCGGCAGACTCTCTGCCACCGACCAGACAAGACCTGCTGCTTCGATGGTTTGTTTCAGTTCATCAATATCTTCCATACTCCACACCTCACCGGGATGAATATCGTACAAGGCAGTAACGATCCCCTCCACGCCAATCTGACGAAGCATATCGAGCGTGATGCTATCTTTTTTTCCAAACCATCTCCAGGTTTTAATCATTTTAATTTTTGTTTAGCGTTCAGCTTTCAGCGATCAGGAATCAGCTGTCAGGATCCAGCTTCAGTTATCTAAATTTATCAATTTCAGCGGTATGCAAGTAATTTGCACATCATCACATCATCACATCATCACATTATCACATTATCACATCATCACATCATCACATCATCACATCAATTATGGTGTTTGAGATCCAGTTTTATCTGTTTCAGCTCTTCCAGTTCATGCACCGGCCGCTCAATGTCGTAAGGAATGGGCCTTCCGGAGAAGGTCTGAAAATAGAGCAGACAGGCATCTTTCCACCAGACGGCATCACGCGACTGTATTTTGAGGCGCGACTGTACGTGGCGAAACCGGTCGTTGTCGACAAAAGGCTCCATCCGGTCCCATATTTTCTGAAATTCCCGTACCTGTTGCACACCACCGTCGTAGCGGTAGCAGAGTTCATCCCACAAGGTGCGTCCGTTTTGCATCGGATAATCCCAGGG
Source organism: Bacteroidetes bacterium GWC2_46_850 (assembly GCA_001768325.1). Lineage (GTDB taxonomy): Bacteria > Bacteroidota > Bacteroidia > Bacteroidales > Dysgonomonadaceae > Proteiniphilum. The sequence goes on from MENQ01000030.1 coordinate 20,129, forward strand.
AACGTGGTGAAACCAGAGCAGCAGCTCCTCAGGACAACTCTTCACATCATTGAACTGTTCGCGCAACGGGGAGCAATATTGTGAAACGGCATCGCTGCCGGTCGTAGTCCGGTCAAAGCCAATCCCTTCAGGACTTGCGTTGTGGTAGTAGGGGGGCAGCCAGTCGGCCCGCGCACCCGGTATGTCACACCAGGGCTCCGGGCCGTAGTGATGATCCCATGCGAAGATGTGATGCAATCCGAGCGGCATCATGTAATCGACTGTCGTTTCCCAAGAGCGGAGCATCATCTCTTTCACCGGCTCTGAAAATGCCGGTTCACCGGTAAAGGTCATTCCGATCCACTCTGCGGCAATCTCTTCAGCCGTGAGGGTGTGGTTCCATGCTAGGCGGCCGAAGGCGTACCAGTTGGCCTGTGCAAAATGGTGTCCGCACCAGTTGACATCCTGTCCGATATTGGCCACGCCGGCGATGGCACTGAGACGGTGCGGATAGACTGATCCGTCAGTAGTGCCGGCCACGGTGGTTTGGGGTCCCTTACAATGGGTGTCGCTCTCCAGAAACTCCTTCCATTGCGGGGCCAGAAACACCAGGTGATTGGAAAAACCGAGGTACTCCTGGGTGATCTGCAGCTCTGGCATGAGTGCTGTTTGTTGCATGGATCCAAACAGGGGACTGAAAGGCTCCCGCGGCTGAAAGTCCACCGGCCCGTTCTTGACCTGGATGATCACGTTATTACGAAATGATCCATCCAGCGGTTTAAACTCCAGATAAGCCTGTTTTGCCCGATCTTCGGGTGTGGGATTGTAGACAAAGGCACGCCACATGACAATACCGCCATGCGGTCTCAGCGCATCGGCCAGCATGTTGGCTCCTTCGGCATGCGTACGTCCGTAATCCTGCGGGCCGGGTTGTCCTTCGGAGTTGGCCTTCACCAGGAATCCGCCAAAATCGGGGATCAGCTGATAGATCTCCTTCGTCTTTTCCTGCCACCAGTGCTGTACATGAGGGTTCAGCGGATCCGAGTCGCTCAGACCTCCCAATATTTTGGGGGAGGAGAAGTTCACCGACAGGTAGACCCTGATGTGGTAGGGTCGCAGGATATCGGCAATCCTCTTTACTTTTTTCAGATAGTCGGCTGTCAGGATGTCGGGGGAAGCATTCACATTGTTGAGCACCGTGGCATTGATGCCGATGGAGGCGTTGGCACGGGCATACTCACTGTATCGTGGAGAGATCTTTTCAGGCAGCTGATCCCACTGCCAGATGGAACGGCCCGCGTAGCCGCGTTCCACCGTCCCATTGAGGTTGTCCCAGTGATTCAGAATGCGGATGTCGTAACTTGGTTGCTCGCTGATGTGGAGTGTCGACAGGTCACTGCCTGTCTGTATCAACCGCAGCAGGTGGTAAACACCGTAGAGCAGCCCCCCCTCACCAGCAGAGGCTACCATTGTGATCCTGTTTTTGCCTTGCATCACCGTGCGGATGATATATCCCTCCGCCCCCAGCTCCTGTAGTTCTTTGGCTTTTATTATTTTTCTGATCTCCCGGTTCTTCGGGGTGCCGATCAGCAGGGTATGATCCGTCAGCCGGTTTGTTTCGGGCAGGGCGCTGCCTGCCATTGCGCTCCACGCCTCCTGAAACTGCTGTAGGGCAAATGATTCCTTGTCGCCGCTTACAGTTGTGAAACCGGTGAGGGCCGCTACCTCCTGCTGCTGAAAACGGAGCCACAGCCGGCTGCCGTCCTCAGCCTTCGGTAGACCTAAAGATGCCATACAGAAAAATATGGAAAAAAGGGTCCGCATCATTTTTCGGCTGTTCCTTCGATTGTTTGTATGGTTCCGTCGGCGTTGTATGTCAGCTCCACCACCTTCAGGCTTCTGAGCCAGGTTTGACCACCGGAGGGAACACAATCGTGGTGAAACAAGTACCATTTCCCCTTGAACTCCACGATGGAGTGGTGCGATGTCCATCCCACCACCGGTGTGAGGATCACTCCCTGGTAGGTAAAAGGGCCGTAAGGATTGTCGCCGGTAGCATAACAGAGCAGGTGGGTATCGCCGGTGGAGTAGGAGTAGTAGTATTTTCCGTTGTAATAATGCATCCAGGATGCCTCGAAGAATCGGCGTTGGGTGTCGCCGGCAGTCAGCGGTTTACCATTTTCGTCGAGGATCACCAGGTCGCGCGGTTCTTCGGCAAACTCCAGCATGTCTTCACGCAGTCGCACCACCTTGGGACATAGAGCCGGCTCATCACCTTCGGGCAACAGGGCGCATTCGAGTGCTTTGTTGTTGCGGTAGCGCTGCAGCTGACCGCCCCAGAGACCGCCAAAGTACATGTAATGTGCTCCATTCTGGTCATGCCACAGCGCCGGATCCATGCTATAGCTTCCTTTCATGGGATTCTCCCGTGGAATGAAGGGCCCTTCCGGCTTGTCGCTGATGGCTACGCCGATGCGAAAGATGTCGTTCTGATCCTTTAGTGGGAAATACATATAATATTTTCCGTTTCGGTAAGCCACATCGCAGTCCCACAGCTGTCGTCCGGCCCAGGGGATATCTTCGGTGCAGAGCACCACGCCGTGGTCGGTCACCTCTCCCTGCTCCACATCATCCAGTGAGAAGACATGGTAATCTTTCATGTTAAAGTGGTCACCGTTGTCATTCTCCGGTATGCCGCTCTCCCAGTCGTGCGAAGGGTAGATGTATAGTCGTCCGTTAAAAACATGTACCGACGGATCGGCCATGTAATCACCGGGTACGAGGTATCTCGGTTCTTTCATCGTTATGCTATTTATAAATGGTTTTATTCTTTTGTCAGATCAATCAATTGCTGTACCACCGGTTTTGGTTGATAGTCACGCCCGAAGAGCAGCGGATAATCGGTCCTTCCCGGTACGGGCCAGTCGTTTCGCCATGTGTCGTTGTCGGTCACGCCCCACAAGGTCACCCTGCTAATTTTGTCGCTATGCTTCAAAAACAGAGCGAAAAAGTCGCTGTACCGTTTGTTGAAAGCTGCTTCCACCTCTGCAGGCAGTCCGGCTGCATAGGGGTTCATCTTTTCCTGATATTCGGCTGTAAGCGACACTTCGGCCGTCTCTCCCGCGGGGAAGGGGAGTAGCGTGATGTCCATCTCGGTGATCATCACCTTCACACCCAGTGCAGCGAATGCATCGATACTCTTCTCAAACTCGTTGATGTCAGGATAGTCCATTCCCATATGTCCCTGCATGCCGATGCCATCTATCCGGATGCCTTCGGCCTGCAGCTGTTTCACCAACTCCACCACGCTGTTGCGCTTGCCTTCCTGCGCCATGGCATAATCGTTATAATAAAGTTCCGCTTCGGGATCGGCCTCATGGGCAAACTGAAAGGCCAGCTTGATGTAGTCGTCCCCGACAATCTCTTTGAACTTGGTGTTGCGCCAGCTGCCATCGTCGAGAATCGCCTCGTTCACCACGTCCCATCCTTTTACACGTCCCTTGTAACGACCTACCAGCGTGTAAATGTGGTTTTTTATCCGTTCAATCACCACCTCGCGTGACACATCCTCCCCCTTTTCGTTGATGAAGAACCAGTCGGGTGCCTGTGAGTGCCAGACCAGTGTGTGGCCGGTGATATACATGTTGTTCTCTTCCCCGAACTGTACAAAATGATCTGCTTCGTCGAAGAAGAAAACCCCTTCTGTGGGTTGGATATGCATGCTTTTCATGCAGTTTTCCGCCACAATGGCGTTGAAATGTTCCCGGATGACGGCGATGCCGAGCGTGTCGGTGCCATAATTGTGTCCGGCATTGAGCGCGGTGCCTATCAGGAACTTATCCTGATAAGCCTTCTTCAGTGAAGGTGCTTCTTCGTTTTGGGGTGTGCTGCAGCTCAGCAGAAGTGCCCCGGCGATTGTGGCAAGCCACGTCGTTGTTAATTTCATATGTCAGTTTTTTATTTATTTTTCATCTCTTGTTTCAATTTCCAGATTGATCTGATCGATCACATCATCCTCGAGTTCATATTTCGAGATGATAAACATGGCGAGGAGTAGTAGCAGGGCGGGGATCACCGATACTAACCAGAGGATACCCTGTTCCACGAAAGGTGTCTGTGACACCGCGTTCTTCTCGTCGAATCCTACAAAAGCCAGCACAAAGCCGGGTACCACCCCGCCAAGTGCCATGCCTGCCTTGAAGAAGATGCCGGTAAGCGCATTCACGATGCCCGATATACGGCGTCCGGTCTTATGTTCCCCGTAGGAGATTACCTCCGGTACCAGTGCCCACATATAACCGGTGGCGACGATCACGCCGGTCGATTTGATAAACTGGGCCACCAGCACCAACCACACCTGCGTTTTCAGGGCGGGAACGACTGAGATGACATAGAGCAGGCCCATGCCGAAGATGGCAATCGAGAGGAATACATAAAACATCTGTTTCTTACCGATGGCTCTTTTGATGGCAGGCACCAATGGCATAAAGATAAATGCCGGTATGGAGCCCAGTGCCATAAAGTAGGGTACCATGTCGGGGGCGTAGACGTTGTAGATCATATAGTAGGAGCCGGCAGAGTTGCCGATGGATACCATGGCAAAGGCGGTGATGAAGAAGAAGGCCAGCACCCGCAGCGGGCGGTTACGCCTGAACTCGGTCCAGAGGTCGGAGACCTTCACTTCTTTGGTATCCTTCTCATCCATTACCACCCGTTCTTTGGTCTGGGTGAAGCAGAAAATCAGGAGAGCCAGTCCCATAACTGCATAGATGGTCATGGTGATAAACCAGGCGTTACCCGATTCGGGAGAGTTGATCCGCCCGTCGGGGGAGAGACTTTTTACGATGATGGGTATGCCGTAGGCTACGGCCAGTCCTCCCAGGTTTGCCAGGAACATGCGGGTGGCGGTGAGCTTGGTGATCTCATCGGTGTCGCGTGTGAGGGAAGCATTGAGCGCGCCATAAGGTACATTGACCAGTGTGTAAGCCATCGACATGCCCACATAGGTGATGTAGGCATAGAGGAGTGAGCCGGAGAAGCCGTTCCAGAAACAAAGTATGGCAAAGCCGGTGAGTGGCATTCCCCCCAGGATAAGGTAAGAGCGGTATTTGCCCATTTTGGGATTCTTCTTATCCACGAAGGCGCCCACGATGGGATCCCACACCACATCGATCAGGCGTACAATGAGGAACATGACCGCTGCCGTAGCTGCCGGCAGACCAAATACGTTGGTATAGAAGATAAGCAGGTACATCGACACGGTCTGGTAGATCAAGTTCTGTGCAAGATCTCCCGAACCAAAGCCGATGCGTTGCACGGCCGACAGTTTGTAGAAGCCGCGTGATTCACTTTTTGTGACTGACTGTTGTTGCATTTTTATGTTATTTGATGATTAATTCTCATTTGCCGATACTGCTGTCTGAAAGGGGGAGGCGGGCAGTCCTTCCCTGTTTCGCAGGTTTGCTTCCACGGGGTTGTTTCCCCAGGCATAACGCACTTTCACCGGATGGTTGATTTTGTCGCTCCACAGGATGACTTTGTTCCGATCGATGGTGGCATCGGCCCAGGCAACGCTTCCGTCGACTCCCTGTAGGGCAAAACCCTTTAACTGTTCTACCGGCGTCAGGTTGTTGCTTCCCTCTTTGAAGGTGAGTATTACCCGGTTGCCATTGCGGGAGACCTGCTCAAGGAGGGGACCGTCGCTCACCAGCCCCTTTTCGCCGTAAGCGATGCGGCGGGCTTGCAGAGAGAGCCGCCGGCCTACCTCTTTCTTGTTAAGTGGATGGATGTCGTTCCACTCGCCAATATCGGTGGTGACGGCCAGGCCTGTGTAGGGCACCTTTTGTGTAAGTTGCAGTTGCCGATCCCTCAGCTCGGCCCAGCTGCTCTCTGCAGGGTGGGGCGGGTCCTGCATGAAGTTGGCCAGTTGCACAATCAGGAAAGGCAGCTCCTGCTGTTGCCAGAGTGTGCGCCAGTTGCAGATCAGTGATTCCATCAGCCCGAAATATTCGTTGTATCGGCTGGTATTCGATTCACCCTGGTACCAGAGCACGCCCTTGAGGCCCCAGTTTCTGAGGGGATGAATCATGGCGTGATAGAGTCCGGTAGGTTTATATTGAAAGAAGGTCTCCCCGGGCAGTGCCGGCATGCGTGTGGCCTGCTTGTACTTCCAGATTCCCTCCAGGCAAATCTCATCCTTGCTCTCTTCTTTGAAGAGAATTTTATAAGGCTTCTCCTCCACAAACCGGGGTGCTCCAGTATAGCTGATCAGTCGCACCGTGATGTTATTCTTTCCCTCTTTCAGTAGCCCGGCAGGAATCTGATAGATGCGGGGAGGGTACTGATAGGCGGTGGTTCCCACGAAACGACCGTTAATAAAGACCGAGTCGGCATCCACGATGCAGCCCATCCTGAGTGTGGCTGTCTTGCCGGCAAGGTGTTCCGGCAGCGTAAACTCTTTCCGGAACCAGTGTGTGCCGTTGACCGGATTCAGACCGTCATTGCCCCAATCCTGCGAGAAAAGATCCACATTTTTCCAGGTGGTATCATCATGATCGGATGCGTACCATGGGCTTTCTGTTTTTAATCCCGGATCATTCCGAAAAAGTACGCTGTTCCATTGCTGTCGACGTGCACGATCCAGTGCACGGATAGCTTCCACGTGACTGTCGTCACGGTATAATGCTCTTTCGTTGAGGTGAGCCGGGAAACCGGAAAGTCCCTCTTCGCTGATCCAGGCCTCGGCAGGAGAACCACCTACGCTGGCATTGAGCAGCCCGATCGGTATGCCAGTTTTTTCATACAATTCCCTTGCGAAGAAATAGGCCACAGCCGAGAAGGAAAGAGCATTCTCGGGTGTGAGCGGTAGCCACGATGCAGTTCGGATTTCATCGAGGGGATGGTGAAAGTTGTAGGCAAGGGGCACCTTCAGGTGGCGGATCATCGGGTTGCTGTACTGCTCCACTTCTGCCCGGTATAGGTCCATGACGCGACTCACGGGCAGTTCCATGTTCGACTGTCCGGAGCAAAGCCAGACGTCGCCAATCAGGATGTTACTGACCAGGATATCGTTAACCAACATCTGAAAAGGACCACCTGCCTGCTGCGGAGGTAGTATCGTCTTCCAGTTTCCTCGGGTATCGGTCGTTGTGCTGAATGTTTGATTCAGGAACTGAATGGTGATTGTCTCACCGGGATCGGCGCTGCCCCAGAGGGTGATTTCCCGGTCGCGTTGCAGCACCATGCCATCGGACACCAGTTGGGGCAGCGTCACTTTTGCTTCGGTCCGCTGCACGGCAAGCAGTACCAAAAAAAGGAGGATCAGTGTTGTATGTTGTTTCTTCATCATTTTATTTTGTTTCACTTTGCGGGGCACCCAAATAACTCTGCTTTAACCCGCCGAAATTGATCATGATCTTTTGCAGAACGATGCCGGGATCGAGCACCCTGAAGCGGAGTGTTTGTCGTCCCGCCTTGTCCAGCATATGGGTGGTGATGGTCTCGTTGATGCTGTTGGCCTGCCACCGTTCCATCTGTTTCACATCGTATACGCCGTTGATGTTGACGATGGTCTCCTCACCGCCGTTGAATGAGACGGCATAGCGCAGTCCTTCGTTGCGGTTGTAGTTGAGGGTTGGGGAGAGTAGGATATGAAGTTCCGCTTTTCCGGTTGTTTCGGTTTCCAGATCGTATTCCAGATAGATAAGTTCATCCTCGCCGGGGTAGCTGTTTTGTGGAAAGGTGGTCAGGCCAGAGAGGGTTTTTCCCAGGCCCGGAATCACCTCCCAGTGTGTTCTTTCCGACTCTCCCTTGCGGGCAAAATTCTCCGCTTCCATGGAGATATATCCTTCCCGTTCCATAAACAGGGGTTTGCTGGTTTTCGCTGCTTCAGCAACATAAAAAACCTGCGGCATCACACTTTTTTCCGGTTGTTGCCAATAGGTGTAGCCGATACGCACCTGGTCCATCATGTGTGCCCATTTCCCGCCGGCAATCACCTGGTTGTAGTGGTAGGTAAGCAGGGAGTCGCGGGCAAAGCTTTCCTTTACTTTGTCGGCCCACTGGTTTGCGCGGATATCCTGCTTATCGGCATAGTGTCTGTTTTTGGCCACTGCGAAATACATATCGTAGAGGTTTGAACAGGCATTGATGGGGAAAAGAACCAGCTGGTCGAATGCATCTTTATATGCTGCGGGCAGTTGATGATGGAGTCGCATGGCATCAATCAGCAGATCGCGATAGTCCCGCACCACCCGCTCAAACTCACCGTAGTTTTCCAGGCTGTAGGTGGTGTCGTTCAGCAACTCGGGTGTGATCCTCCGGTTGTATTTCGTGTAGGTATCAATCAGCCGCGCAACCTCCGTGGCGTAGGGTGCGCCGAACTGTTCGACCGCCCATCGTTCCGTATGTTTCAGCAGGTTGGCGGCATTGAACTTAGCCGGGTTCCATGCCATATCGAGAAAGAAGGAGATGGGATACTCCATCGGCTTCAGGTCACCCACATTCACCACCCAGATGCGGTCTACACCGTGGCTGTAGGTGAGGTTCATCTGCTCCCACAGACGTTGTACCTGGGTCACGTTAATCCATTTGTAGTTGCGGGGGCCGCCCACGTAGTCGAAGTGATAATACATGCCGTATCCACCGCTGCGTTGCGGCTCGTCGGGCATCGGCAGCTTCCGCACATTGCCCCAGTTGTCGTCGCACAACAACAGGGTTACATCGTCGGGTACTCGCATACCCTTGTCGTAATAATCCTGTACCTCCTTATAGAGAGCCCACACCTGGGGTGTTTCTGCAGCTTCCTTGCCGGTTACCTCCGCGATGATCCCACGCTGGTCGCCGATGATCTCTTCCAGCAGGGCAATATTGTTCTCTTCGCTCATCGGTTCGTCGCCATCGCCCCGCATACCCACGGTAACCAGTGTCTCGTATGCCTTCATCCGCTCCATGCCGCTTTTCCAGAAATCCCGTAAAACCGGAGCATTGGTCTGGTAGTTCCAGGGGCCGCTGCCATGACGTCGCCATTCATCGTGTGCCCTCCCCATCGGTTCATGGTGGGAGGTACCGATCACAATACCCATCTCTTGAGCCAGTCTGTCGTTTTCGGGATCATCGTCAAAGAAGGCATTGCCCCACATGGCGGGCCAGAGGAAGTTACCCCTCAGCCGGAGGATCAGTTCAAACACTTTCTCATAGAAAAGGTGGTTGAAGCCGCCGAAGGTGTGGTGTGCCCATCCGCTCAAGGCTGGCGCCTCATCGTTGAGAAAGATGCCGCGATACCTCACTGCCGGCTCCCCGTCGGTAAAGACACCCTGTTTGATGCATATCTGTTCCCGCTTCTGCACTGGCACGTCGGCCCACCAGTACCAGGGAGAGACTCCCATCTGGCGGGAGAGTTCATAGATGCCGTAGATGGTACCACGCAGGTCGCTGCCGGCAATCACAACAGCTTCTTTCATCCCCGGGAAAGGATGTTGTAAGGTGGTAATAATATACTTTTCCCTTTTTCCTTTCAGTTGTGACACATCCATTTTACCGGTTCGGATCAGTTCTCCGATCCAGCGGCTGTTGCCGACAGAGCCGACAATTACTGCACCAGATCCTGTGGGGGAAGTGATCAGCGCGGGAGCGATGCCGGTTACCTTTTCCGCATCGCTCTTCAGGTTTTGTATGGCACGGATGATCCCGCTCTCATCTTCCGGATCAAAGAGAAGAGGGTGGGCACGTTCCTGGTTTATCCAGGTGAAACCACCCTCCTCTCCCTGCATTACAAAATTTTCGGAAGCATATAACAATGAGGATATTAAATATCCAATGACAAACAATAAAAATCGCATGAACAAAGGTCTCATTTTAACGCTGCTGTTTCTGTTGGATCATGCCTGTGTGTGCCCTGAGGCATCGGTAGTTTTCGAACAGAAAGGTACAAAATTTTTTTCTTTTGGATTGTATTTTAAGGGAAATACAAAGAGAACGGTGAAGTTCTCTCTGTATTCCCAATAAGTTTATAGCTATTTAATAACCCGGATTCTGATAAGCTTTCTTTTCTTCGTCACTCATGGTCATCCCGTCTATCTGCCCCTGCGGTATGGGACGCAGATAATGAAACTTCTCGATGGTACGGTTGTAAACAACCGGATTATGGTCACCTGCTGCTGTTCCGCAGATGGTGTAAGAACCGGCCAGTTCTGCCCATTTCTGGGTGCGTACCAGATCGTACCAACGGTAACCTTCTCCGAAATATTCACGACTACGTTCTTCCAGGATGTAGTTGATGGTGATGATGGCAGGTGTAGCAGCGGTCATGGCTGCACTGCGGTCGTCCACTTTCGCGTAGTTGCCGTTGTTTTTCCAGCGCCATTTGCCGGCACGGGCGCGCAGCACGTTGACCAGCTGACGGGCTGTCATTGACCCGGTGGCTCCTTTTACAGCTGCTTCGGCCGCAATCAGGTAGAACTCCGAAAACTTAGCAATATTCCAGGGGCGGGTGATGGCACCGTTGGGTTGTCCCAGTCCGGTCCCATTATCGGTACGGTAGGTTCCCAGTTTCCAGAGCCCCGGGTAATAGATGCGGCTGATACCACTGGGGGAAATCACCCAGTCGGCTCTGCCTGGCAGTGTTCCTGCGCCCACATTGCTGGATCCGCTACCTGTAGGATAGTTGACCGGTATAAGGGGCTCTTCTTCCAAAAAGGTCAATATTGGCTCACCGTTTTTTACCGGTAACCCGTTGGCATTAAAGAGCGTTTCCTCAGAGCGCCCTGCCTGCTTCCAGTTGCCATAATAGACACTGGCGAAAGTGCCATCGAAGCGACTGTCGTTTGTTTTGTCGGCAAATGTTTCGGTATAGGCTTCGATGGTGGGCGCCATACGGGTCCAGGGACGTCCGCCCCACTGTATGGCATGACGATTCACAGAGGAGATGTTGTAATTGGAACCGTCGGCCGAACTACGAATGTTCCCATAGTTGGAGGTAACATACCATACTGCGTAATTTTCGGGAGCCGTGCCGTTTGACCAGGAGAGACTGGCCACGTTGTAGTACTCATCTTCGATGTGGTCGGAGTAGAGTACGATTTCCTTGTTGCGATCATTGCTGCCGAGGTGTACATCGTAATAGTTGTCGAGAAGTTTGAACGGACCGGGGTTGTTGATTCCTTCCAGAGCCACGTTGTAAGCTTCCTGATAGTACCATGCTGCGTTTTTCCCATCGGGGTCGGTACGGGGTGTCTCCGGGTAGGTGGGAATTCCATTGGGATTCTCCAGCCACCAGGCATAGGTGAGATAGGCTTTTGCCAGGAAAAGGCGTGCGGCTGTTTTGGTGACACCTCCGGTCACACGTCCAGTTTCTGGCAGGTTGGCAACTGCGGTCTTCAGGTCGGCGAAGATAGCCTTGGTATAGACCTCGGGCACCGTATTGCGGACGGAGGTACGTGAGGGGGAGGTGTTGAACTTCAATTCACCCGATCCCAGGTCGAGGGGTACCCCGCCAAAGGTCTGTACCAGCAGGAAGTAATCATAGGCGCGCCAGAAACGGGCTTCGGAGATAAGTGCTTCTGATAGTCCCACCTCGGTCGCATTCTCGATGATGCCGTTGGCTGTGTTGATGTTAGAAAATACAGCGCCCCAGAGAGCGTCGGAACGGCTGCTGGAAGGGTTCAGTGAACCCACACCTGACATGTCGGTATCCTTGAAGTTGTTGTCGGCGCTCTGTGCATAAGTATATTCGTCGGTGCCATTTTGCGCAGCCGCATAATAATACTGTCCCAGGAAATAGCGGGTATGGGCATAAAGGGCAGTCAGCCCGTACTGGATTCCCTGCTCGGTCTTGAAGAATCCCGGCTCATAAATGGAGCGGGGTTTTTCATCGAGTATATCGTTGGAACAACCGAAAGCCATGAAAGCAACCAGGATGATTCCGACAATGTTTTTATAATTTATTTTCATCATGTATCAAAGTTAGATAGGGTTGTAAAATTTAAAATGTTAGGTTGATTCCAACCAGAAAGTTGCGTGTCTGCGGCGTATTGGTACCCACAGTAAGCATTGTGTTCCCATTGTAAGGAAGGCTGGTTGTCACAGCAGCATTTTCGTCACCATAGGAGTTGGTTACGGGATCCAGTCCACTTTCATCGTTGAAAGGAGAAAAAAGAACGAACGCGTTTTGAATGCTGAAATAAATGCGTGCATTGGTGATGCTTGCCTTCCGGATCCAGTCTGCCTTGGTATCAAAATTGTATCCGAGTGAGATTTGACCCACCTTGAAGTAGGAAGCATCGAAATACCCGAGCGTGCTACCGTATTTTGGATTGTCACCGCTCTGGATGCCACCCGGTTTCGGATATTTGGCATCGCTGTTTTCCGGTGTCCAGTAGTCCACTTTTACATTACCGCGACGGCCGGATAGCATGTTCAGGTAACCGTTGGACGCATGCAGCGAACTTACAAGAATGCCGCCATGCTGATAGGTGCCGATCACGTTCAGGTCCCAATTGTTGTAGGCTACCCTGGTGTTGAACCCTCCCAGCCAGTCTGGGTCGGCACTGATGATCTGTCGATCAGCTGCACCAATCTGACGTACAGGTTTGCCGTTTGCATCATATTCACCGGTGTATTTTACTTTGATCATACCCACATTACCTCCCGGTTCAAAATCAGTCAAATATGGATCCCCTTCTTGCCAGAGACCTATATTTTCGAAGTCGAAGATAGAGTTGATAGGATATCCTTTAAACCAGGCATTGACTTCATCGCGTTCTGAACCCGATGCCAGTTCCACAATCTCATTTCGGTTGGTGTAGAAATTAAGTCCGGCATCCCAGCTCCAGCCATCCTTGTCATCGATGATGGTACCGGAAAGCGCCAGTTCAAAACCCTTGTTCTGTGATTTACCGATGTTGGCCCAGTAGCTTCCTACACCTGCGGTGGAAGGAAGGTTTACTTTCATAAGCAGATCGTTGGTATTGACGATGTAATAGTCGGCCGATCCACGCAGGCGATTGTTCCATAGTGAGAAATCGACTCCGATGTTGTAGGTGCTGGAGAACTCCCATCCCAGTTCCGGATTGGGTACCTCCGACACGTATGCACCAGTTGTGGTGGTGGTGCCAAAGTTATATGGACGCAGTGAGAGACGTCCCAGCGTAGCATAGGGTGTTACCGCCTGATTGGAGGTCTGTCCCCATCCAAGTCGCAGTTTCAAGTTGTTTATCCAGTTTAAATTCTCCATGAAACTTTCTCTTGATATGTTCCATCCGGCAGAAATGGCAGGGTAGGTATGCCATTTATATCCCGGTGAGAGTCGCGATGAACCGTCGGAGCGCAGCGCCACCGAGAGCATATAACGGCTGTCATAATCATACATCACACGTCCCATCCATGATTTAAGACCATATTCTTCATAATGTTGATCATTTGGATCGACCGTTACATCATCTTTGGATGCCTGCCCCAGGTTCCAGTATTGAAAATGATCAGAAGGAATGTTGAGTGCTTTCACCAGCGACCGGTCATAATGGGTGGCTTCCTCCGAGTAGAGTCCCGTAAAATTGAGATGATGTTTGTCGAAATTTTTGTCGTAGGTTACAATATTCTCTACCACCCACTGGTAAGTGAGTGATTTTTCAAGTGAGCCCGTAGAAGCTGCTGTAGTGGTGGAACTGAATATTCCCTTGCCCTGGTATTGTCCCCGGTTGAATCCACGGAGGTTTAATCCCAGATTAATGCGATAACTGAGCCCTTCAATACCGGGTATTTTCACTTCTCCATAAAGTGAGTTGTATGAGCCGTAACCCCTGCGGTTGTCGGCATAACTGTCGCCGAGTCCCAGCACCCGTTCGCGCGTGTTGGTCCAATAGTCGTCAGCGATAGAATGCACGATCGGTTTAAGCGTACCATCTTCGGCGTAGGGGTCGATCATGGGAGATGTGGCCAGGGTACTGTACATCCCCAGATTTGATCCATTGGTCACGTTGTAGTTGTTGTTGGTGGTCAGGCCGAATCGCAAATATTTGCCAATGCTTTGGTCGATGTTGGCTCGCAGGTTGATGCGGCTGTAATCCTGTCCCGGTAACAACGATTCATCTTCGTAATAACCGGCGCCAAAGGTGTAGCTTCCCCCTGCCGTACCTCCGGTTACACCAATATCGTGGCTCATCATCATGCCCGACTCGAACATCAGATCCTGCCAATCGGTGTTTACTCCTTCCACTTCATCAGCTCCCAGGGTGGGACGACTGTTGCCGCCACCCAGGTCCTCCTTGTAAATGCCGGCCGCATGACGCAGCTCGTAGAGTTCCTCGCCGCTCATCATGGGATAGCGGTTATACAATGTTTTTGAACCATAATAAGCATTGTAGCTTACGCTGGCTTTCTGTCCGGCTATTCCCTTGAAGGTGGTGATCATGATCACACCGTTGGCACCCCTGGAGCCATAGATCGCTGTAGAAGAGGCGTCCTTTAGGATGTCGATACTCTTGATGTCATTGGGATTGATGTCGGAAAGTGTTCCTGCAAAAGGAATGCCATCCAGTACCACCAGCGGGTTATTGTCGGCGTTCAGTGAGCGGGTACCTCGGATACGTATCTGCATGTCTGCACCCGGTTTGGAACTGCTCTGCTGCATCTGTACGCCGGGTAAACGACCCTGTAGCGCTGTCGTTACGTTCCCCGTGGGTACATCCCGAAGTACATTTCCCTGCATGGATGAAACCGATCCGGTGACAGCCTCGCGTCGCATGGTGCCGTAGCCGACAACCACAACCTCTTCCAGCAACTCGGTGTCTTCCTCCAATACGACCTGCAGTGATGTTCTGCCGTTAAGTCTGATCACCTGCTGGCGCATTCCAACGTAGGATACTTCGATCATTGCGTCGGGAGAAACATTCAACAGGGTAAAATTCCCGTCCACATCCGTCACCGTGCCGGTTGTGGAGCCCTGCACCTGAACGGTTACGCCAATCAGCGGATCTCCTGCCACATCGGCAACAGTCCCTCTGAGTGTCACGTTTTGTGCAAACAGGCTAAAGGAAAGCATGCTCAGTAGTGTGAGACAGATTCCTCGCATTGGGTTTGAAATTTTTCTTTTCATTCTCTGATTTGTTTAGATTAATAATTACGAATAAATAAAATGTGTAGATCATTCTCTGATATTCAGATATTCTCTTTTACATGGCGGAATAATTGGGGCTAGCTAAACTGATTGTATCCGCTAAAATAAAAGGTTGTGTACGTACACAGCATAAATTTGAAAAACAATTCACACGACAATTCCTTAATTTTCTCTTTTGTTTAAGTTGTTTTTGCAATTAAACGCACAATGAATAATTGAGGCCAGTGCTAAATACATTTATGTTTCTTTGATGGCCGATAGTTTTTAAATATTTAGATAAAACTTAAATTGTGGACGTCCACAGTCCGATCAAGAAAAAATTTTATTTGCATCATGCAAATGTAAGGTATAATTTCGTAAAGAAAACATGGATCAGAAAAAAAGTTTCATTGAAATTATAGATAAGTAATATAAATTTTTTTTATATTTATGGGGGTGTTCATTTCTCCTTTTACCAGTCGATCCACTTCATATGGTCTGTGCATGCGTAAGGGTGAACTTCAACGTTTGTTTCTGCAGTAAAATCACCCAGCAGGAATTTGTCGATAAATGATTTCACTTCCGGTCGTTGTTTGTCGGGAAGCATGCAGTGCCCATGATCGGCTATAATGGAAAATCCGAATCGATCCGGAATTCCAAATGTCTGCCATACCCGTTGAGCAGCTTTGCACGAAACATAACCTGACTCATCGGCCAGCCATTCGTAATCGGGATTTCCCAGACACAGCAGTGCCCGTGGTGCGATCATCGCCATCAGTTCGTGGTGGTCGAAAGGCAATTTATTGACATGGTTGGAGAATTGAAATATCCCCTCCATAAACCAAACATGGCTAGTCCTGGCCAATGTTTCCACTTCGCCCAGTGTTTCGGAAACCCGCCAGACAGCAGCTCCGCCGCCACCCGATTCCTGTGCAATGGTGAGGGCAATGCGTTCATCGAAGGCCGCCGCATAGAGTGCCATTTTCCCGGCGAAGGAGCAGCCGGTGATGGCTAGATGGCGCAAGTCGACCGGCAGTTTGTCTGTCACGAGTTCCAAACCGTCAATCAGACGGCTCACGCCCCACGACCAGGCGCTGTATGCCCCCATATGGATCAGCTCGGGATAGAGCCTGTTGATCGGTTCCTCACCTCTTTTTTGTTGCCAGGCCATTACCTGGGCGAAATTGAATGTAATTTGTACGATATTGCGGGATGCAAAGAGGTCGGTAGGAAGACTGCCGGAGCTTCTACCAATGCCGATCACGGCCGGGAAAGGGCCCTCACCCTGCGGCAGGACCACATGGGATGTGAGGATCAGCGTCTCCCTATTCACCCTGATCTGCACTTTCAGTGTATCGTTGCGGTATTCGGCGGTGATCGAGTCGGGCCGTTCCGGCTTTCTGCCGATCTCGTAGTGCTGGATCTCCGCTCCAATCTCCATCCTTCTGCGGCTCCAGTCCTCGAAGCGGGTGGATCGTCCGCTACCGTCGGACCAGGCAAAAGGGTCGGGCAGTGTTTCCATCACGGGCAGCTTCTCAAACGAAGGCAGGGAAACCTCAAAAGGGGCAACCGAATTTTCGGCATCATAGACCAGCGGTATCTCCCGGGCTGAGGTTTTGAGGTCGGTGGTGGAAGGATGCTGCATCACTCCCTGCTCGGAAAAGCCGAAGATGGATATCGTGCTCAAAACAAGAATGGTAGATCCTTTTTTTAATCGAAAAACTGTTTTCATTATCTGACGGGATTTAATTTCAACTGACGCTCTCTGTATTATTCAGATTCCAGGATAAACTTGTTCTCTTTCAATCCCGGTGAATCAGCTTTGATCGTGATCCTACCCGGTTTGCCTGCTTCACCTCTCACGATCACCAGACACTGCCCGCTGAAAGCATTTCTACTGGATGAGTGAAATGGGATCATGTCGGCCGGATTGCCGTTGTCGGTAGCCACAATCTCTCCCGGCCCCTCGATCGTATAATGAACAGGGTGGACTGCATCGGGTACCAGAAGGCCATTGCGGTCGGTCACTTGTACGGTGATGAATGCAAGGTCACTTCCGTCTGCAGCAATCCGACTTCTGTCTGCTTCCAGCTGCAGCGTGAATGGTTCGCCGGTAGTGACCACCACCTCCTCAGCCCATTTTTTACCGTTCTTGTAGGCGATTGCCTTCAGTTCACCCGGCTCGTAACGGATGTCATCCCACCGCAGTCGGTATTCGAACGCTGCTTTTTGCTTCCTTCCCAGCGAGCGTCCATTGAGGAAAAGCTCTGCCTCATCGCCGGAAGTAAAGAGATGGACCGGTGTGACCTCACCTTCGCGTCCACGCCAGTTCCAGTGGGGCAGGATATGTATCATGGGAAGCTCAGGTCGCCAGCGGGACTGATAAAGGTAAAAACGATCCTTCTTGAATCCAGCAAGGTCGATGATGCCGCAGTAGGAACTGCGCGCTGAATAGTAGGGGGTGGGCTCTCCCAGATGATCCCATCCTGTCCAGACGAATCCTCCCGCTACAAAGGGATGCTTATCCTGCATCATGAACACCTTATCGGGCGACGAGCCAAAATCCACTGCATAGAGTTCGTAAGCACTGACTTGTGCCTTTCTTGAATCTCCTCCTTGCCCATCTCTCACCGGAGAGGTTATTTTCTGCGTAACCGGAAACAGGTAAATGCCCCTACTGCTGAAGGAGGAAGCTACCTCGCTGCCAAAAATCACCTTTTCCGGGTATGCAGCCTGAAAAAGATCATATTGTGGAACCGTACGGATCCGGTCGGTACCTTCAAATTCCGGCTCCTGGCGGATGCCCTCCCCCTGATAGTTGAGGCCGATCACGTCAACCACTCGCGGGAAAGGCATGTCGGGCTTGGCATAGTTCATGGAGAGGGTGGTGGGACGTGTCGGATCCTCTTCCTTGATAATACCGTTCAACCATGCCGCGACCGAGGCTCCCTCTTCGTCCGTGTACTGTTCTCCCACCTCGTTGCCGTAGCTCCACATGATGACGGAAGGGTGATTTCTATCGCGACGGACAAAGGAGCGGGTATCGGCTTCTGCCCATTCGGGAAAGATAAGATGAAAATCGTGTGGTGTTTTTTTTCTTTCCCAGGAGTCGAAAATCTCGTTCACCACCAGGAATCCCATCTTGTCGGTCAACTCCAGCAACTCCGGTGCCGGTGGGTTGTGCGCCATACGAATCGCGTTGCAACCCATCTCCTGCAGCAACGCAAGCTGCCGCTCTGCGGCACGCCGGTTGAAGGCCGCACCCAGTGCGCCCAGGTCGTGGTGCTGGTTGACACCCTGCAGCTTGATGGGCTCACCATTCACCAGCACTCCCTGTTGCGGGTCTAATTGCAGATCACGGATACCGAAGGTGGTTTCATCATGGTCAATTACTTTACCTTCCCTTGTTAACCGGGTTACAGCCTTGTATAAATGGGGTGTCTGGTGTGGTTTGGGACCCCAGAGCCTGGGTTTTTTTAACACGACAGCATATTTTTCTTTTCCGCTTGCACCGGCATCCAGCACCATCTCTCCGACGCGAGACCGTGCTACTGCTTTCCCAGAGAGTGCTCCCTGCTCGTTCAATTCAAAAATTTCAGTCTCAATCCCGATCGATACCTCAGTTTGCGCATTGTTGTCGACACCCACCTCCAGATTGAGGGTTGCAGCAGAATCGGAGATATCGCTTGCGGTAACGTAGGTACCCCATTGTCCGATGTGGACGGCATTGGTCTTGGTGAGCCATATATTGCGATAAATTCCTGCTCCGGGGTACCAGCGGGAGGAGTGGTTGGGATTGTCAATCCGGATGGCCAGCTGGTTTTCTTCACCGTAGCGGATATAGGGTGTCAGATCGAGCCGCCAGGAATTGTAGCCGTAGGGCCAGCCGCCCACCAGGGTACCATTGAGCCAGACCATGGCATAGGACATGGCGCCTTCCACATCGAGAAAGATCGACCTGCCCTCATCTGTTGCCGGAATGGCAATTCCCTTCCTGTACCAGGCCACACCCTGTACAGGGAGACGACCCATACCACCACCCACAACGGGATTGTTACCCGCATAAAAGGGCCCTTTGATTGCCCAGTCGTGCGGTAGATTGACCTTCTCCCAGCCGGTGTCGTCAAAATCGTGTTGTACAAAAGGGAAATCTTTTCCGGGCGCTTCACCTTCGGGACGAATAGACCGATTTGCCGGGTCAGCGATAAAAGGATTTGCCGTGGGCAGGATCCAGGGCTTCAGCACCTCCGTGGAAACAGCCGCTTCGACTGCCTCCGTCGGTTTGGCATCGGCCACCAGATACTCGCCTGCTTCTGTTATTTCCGGGCGGATGTCATAGATCAGGTTGTCTGTCTTTTCGGGAGAGTCATACCGGAAGAAGGACCAGTCCTCGTTGATCAGTGTCTGTTCCCGTACAATGGCGTCACCTCTTCTTTGAGGTGCACAGGAAAGAATCAAGCTTCCTCCCAGAATGATAAAAATAAGTCTTGATTTAGATATAAGCATGACATCTCCTTTTTAAACAGGGAGATGGCCAGAACGGCCATCTCCCCAGCATATTGCTGATTTAATTTTTATTCTTCGGTATACACATTCACATAGTCATCACCGGTGAAGTCCTCACTGATGTCACGCCCTGCAAGTCCGTCGCAGAACCCTTTGTAGGCATGTTTCCGATTGAAGTCCTTGTCGAACAGGTTGGGAGACTCGTCCGGGAGCCAGTATTCATGTTCCCGCGGATGGTCGGTCAGTGTCCAGATGGTGATGCCTGAACGTTGTGCCTGGGGAACATGTTTGATATAGGATTCAGCGATTTGTCGGTAAGTCTTCGCCTGCATCTCCAGCTGACCTGCACTGGGAGAGGCGGTGCCCAGTCGCACATCCAGTTCGGTCACCCGCACGATCTTGCCGGTGGCAGCCATTTTCTTAAACATGTTGTCCACCTTGGTGTTGAAGGCAGCAGTCGTGTCGGCGCTCACGTGCATCTGTGTGCCGATACCGTCTACCGTCTGGCCGTTTTGTTCGATATAGGCTACGAAGTCGATCAGGGCATCCAGCTTCGAAGGGTTGCTTTCAAGGTTGTAGTCATTGACAAACAACACGGTTCCTTGTGGCGCATACTTTCGGGCATACTCGAATGCTTTTACCGCGTACTCCTTGCCGATGTAGTAACCCCAGTAGAAATGATCGTCGGCCCAGTTAAGCTCCAGCCCTTCATTCTCCACGGGGTGACTGTCTTCGTTCATGAAGTTGCCGCCGATGCCACGCCACTGATTATTGTCTGCGATGGGCTCGTTGATCACATCCCAGCCGTAAATACGATCACCGCTGTGTTGAACAATCCCTTTGATCCACGCTTCCATGGCACCGAGCAGTGCTGCTTTCTTCTCTATTTCGGTTTTGTAGACATAGGTGATACCGCCGGCCCGGGTGCCCATGGTGGAGGCAGCAGCAGGTGCAGGCGCTTCCGGTTCCTCAATTGTCACTGTTACATCATCGATGTAATAGGTGACGTCGGGCAGATAGCCAAAGTCGAAATTACATTTCCACACGGCAACGCCTTCTGCAAAATCAGTATTAAAGTCCTGTAGCACCACGCTGATCTGCTGCCAAGCGGTTCCCACCTCAAATGCCTCGGTCCAGCCGCTTTGCGATCCCGTCCAGTTCATCCATGGATAACCATTGGTCAACCCCGAGAAAGAGATACGTCCTTTTCCTGTCTGGTCAGCCTTGACGAAGAAAGAGAGCCGTACCTTCTCACCGGGGAAGGCAGGTATCTCGGGTGATGCCATCTGCAGATCCCACGCTTTGGAAGCACCACTGCCGGCAATCATCTTCACGGCTTGGCTTCCTGCAGGGGCATCGGGCAATGACACAGCCTCGATGCCGGCACCGGGATTGTTTGCATTCCATCCTTCCAATCCTTTTTCGAATGAACCGTTGGGCACATGGTTGACCGGTCCCGTTTTCTTCTTGCCGAACTTGAAATCGTCGATGTAATAGTCGCCTGCACCCGCTCCGAAGTCGATGGTGATGTGGCTGATGGGCAGGTTTACCAATGCTGCTGTCATGGCGATCTCCGCTTCAAAGTAGTACCATTGCTTTGCCGGCACACTTTGTGCAGTGTAACCACCGCCACTATACGATGTGCGATTTTGGAGCTGTATCTGGAAGCCGGGGTTTCCCTCTTCGGAGTATACATAAAACGATACGATATAGGTTTCACCCTCTTCCCAGGTTGTAGCCGGCAGTGTGTAATATGCCTGTGCCGAGTAGTTGGCTCCCTCCTTGGGATTGTTCAGCAGCATGGCGTAACTGCTGTTGTATCCTTTTCCGGGGCCGGCAATTTTCTGGGAAGCACCGGCACTGGACCATGCTCCCCATCCGGAAGTGTTGCCCGCCTCGAAGTCGGAATTAAGTATGATGTTCTCCAGCTTGTCGCCTGGATCTGTCACAATGACCACTTCGGGGGCAATGAGCGACTTCAGGTAGGCCTGTCGCTGCTGGGTGTGCCAGAGCAGGTTGTGTCCCAGTATTTTCATATCAGCCGGAAGCGTATTGAAGAGGGCGTCGATGGTGGTAAAGTCCAGGGTTCCATTATTTCTCACCACCGAGGAGTGTTTCATTGCATTTCCGGGAGTAAACAGCTGGAAATTTTTGTCGATTACCTCCTTGTATTTCGGGTCATTGATGTAGAGGTCAGCACCGGCACCAATTCCCACGATCATGCCCGACGGCACGTAAGCCTTGATGAAATCGTAATTCGCGATCTTTTCGGCCAGGTTCAATGGAATCTCCGAGGCGGTAACAGGGTTGTGTCCCTCGGGGGTCTTCCATTCCATCACCTGGTCGTCGCAGCTATTCAGCAGCAGTACAGCAGCCAATAGGGTAATAATAATTTTATGTAGTTGCATGGGGTATTTATTTTAATAAGTTATTCTTCGCCCTCCTCGGGGTAATCGGAGATGGTGATGCTTTCGTAAGGAACCACGCGCCAGTTATCCAGATAGACACGCGTCGTAAAGGTTGTAGAGGTAACCTCCACTCCCTGGTAGGTGAAATCGGTGTTCACAAAACCGAGTCCAAAGTTCTTATAGGTTGCCGCGTTGCGTTCGTCGACGACCATCTGGAACGTGGGTGCCTGCTGATCTTCCACAAGTGCCTTGTACTTGCCGAACTCGCTGAAGGGAATGGTCACCGTTTGCCACGCTCCGGCGGTGAACGGTACTACCTCTCCCTCTTGAATCCAGGGTACGTAGAAAGCGGCCTGTTTGGAAGCGCTGTCGTCGTCCGACCCAACCCCGGAGAAGTTGAAGTTATTGAACAGCACCACCTGAATGTGACCGGTACCTACCCACTTGTCCGGTACGAGGACGTCAAACTGGAACGCCACCTCTGTCAGGGGAGTCGTTTGTGGAATGTAGGGATACATCCGGCTCCAGTCGTCCATATCGTTACCGTTCCCAGCTGTCCAGACCTCGGTTGCCCGCGGTTTCCCCGGTGCGATGCCTCCCGCAGAAATCAGCCGTTCCGGGACGATTTGCACCACCTTACCCCGTCCGCTGTTCAGGGGATCGTCTACCAAGTCTTTGTCGTTGATCATTGAACCGGATTCGCTCCAGCTCCAGAATCCTTGCGAACCATTTCCGTCGAAATCGAGGATCATGCCGTTGGCGTTGTTGAAATAGGCGGGTGTAGCGGCAATGCCATTGGCGCCTTCGGAGTAGAGCGAGCCGCCTTGGGTGATGCCCTCGGGCATGGTGAAGGAGTACCATGCTCCCGCTTCGTCACTTACAATGCCGGTGGACAGTGCAGTCCCGCCGGGGAAGGTAAGCTTGGTCGTTTCCTGCAGGCCTGTTCCGTAAACGTATACCGTTTCGCCTGGTTGGGGCAGGGTGTTGCTCACACTGCTTATCACGGGACTCGCTGCCCGGATGGTGAAGGTGAAACGCGTATCGGTGCCGTCTTTCACGAATTGGATCACATCCCGCACTTGGGGATCTGCATCCACAACTGGTGTTTTGCTGTTGATCTGTATCAACATGGAGTTGTCTGTCACGTATGCCCGGTTAAAATAGGTATCATACCCGTTGATATAAACTTTTTTCATGCCATAGAGGCCACTGCCTTCCACCCGGATCAACTGCCCGAGGCGTGCGTAGTCGACAAGGCGATCGGGAACCGAAGAATTGTGGTCTTCGAGGTAAATCTTGTTGATAACGATGGCGGTGCTTTGGTACTTGCCGTCGAAATATTCGTCGCTGTCGTTGCAAGCAGTAAATACAGCCGATAGAGACGCCAGGCACAGCAACCATATATATTTGAAACTCTTCATACGATTAAAGTTATTTGTTTTTTTTCATTGGAATTACATAATATGCATTCGCAGGTGCGATCATCAATCGAACAGGTCTGAAACGGTGATCTCTTTATCGCCAAACTCGTAGGGCACAGGTTCGTTATTCAGCAGCGAGTTCCGTCCACGGTCCACGTCGGATATAGGCAGGTGCAGGTTGGCCGCGGTAGCGGTGGCAACCCCCGTTCCTTCCCCGGTAATGGCGTATTGCGACTCTTCCGTCTCGTCCCATTCGTAGCCGGCGTTTCTATCCTGGTTGTTCAGGTAGTTCACCACTTCCTGTTGCCTGTAGTAAGCCCTGCGTACAAGGTCGTACCAGTATTGTCCTTCGAGTGCCAGCTCGATGCGGCGCTCGTAGCGGATATCTTCGTAGGTGATCGATTCCAGTGTGGGCATCCCGGCTCGTTGCCGCACCCTGTTAAAGTAGGTGAGCGCGGTGGCGTCGCTTGTGGAAGCATTGTTTCCAAGGATCGCTTCGGCGAGATTCAGATACACTTCTGCCAAACGCATCATGTAGGTGTTCAGGCCGCTGCTTTGCTGATAACTCTGTCCGTTATCATCCAGCTTGCCGATCACATATTTTTTGATATTGCATTTCTCCGCGTAACCGGTCTCGGTTTCGTTATAGATATAGCCTCCATTTTTTACGTTCAGGTCGGGATACACGGCTCCCACCGTGGCAATCGTGTGGTGACGGCGTATCCGGTCTCTCCGGTCGTACGCTCGCACGAGGTCATACGAGGCATACGTAGCATTTCCCCAGTTGGTTTCGCCCACCATGGTAGACCAGGCGAAGAAGGCCGGCATGGGATTATTACCACCCCAGCCAATGGCGTCGGTGCTTCCCCGTAGCCACTGCAGCTGGAATATCGATTCACTGTTGTTGTTGGTGGTAGCCACCGCGAAGAGGTCGCCGTAGTTCGCTAACAAGGAGTAAGGTCCCTCCTCTATGGTCTTCAGGGCTGCCGAACGTGCCAGGCTGAGGTAGTAGGTGTTGCGTGTTCCGCGGTTGAAGTCTGTAGCCACATTGGAACCATTGTATTCGCCCTCGGTGGTGAGACCGGCCATGGACAGGTAGACGCGCGACAGCATGCCATAGGCACTGTAACAGGTAACCCGTCCCACGTTGGCGGCGGTACGTGACAGGTTGGCTGCCGCATATTCGAGATCCCGTACAGCAAACTCGATCACGTCGATGCCCCGGTTTGCTGGGACGACCGAGTTTTTGACCTGCTCGGCGGTGTTCTCGTAGATGATGCCTTTGCCCCAGAGCGAGGCGATGTACCAGTAGGCTACTCCCCGCATGAACCGGGCTTCGGCAAACGCTTGTACCTTGGCTGCTTCGGTCACCTGGGGGCCTGCATACTGCTTGATGTTGTTGATGGCGTAGTTTGATTGTGCCACCACCGAGTAGAGCGATCCCCATGCTTCTTCCAGCCCTTCGCTGAGGGCGGTTTCGGTGAAGTTGGTGTAGGGATAGATATAGGGCGACCAGCGGGCGGTGATGTTGTTACCCCTGCCGTCTCCCATTCCATAATAAAACTTCTCGTTAAAGCTGTACCACACGTAGTTATACAGAGGGGCGGTAGCTGCCTCCACGGCCTTGTCGCTGTCGAAGAACGTCTCCTGGTTCGCGTTTGTGGTGTTGTCGTGGGTTAGGAAATCTTCGCATGCAGTGGTGAATGCCAGGAGGCTACCCAGCACCGCTATGATTGTTGCTTTATGTTTCATTGTATAATCCATTTTTTAATTAAAAAGAGACGTTCAATCCAACGGTATAGATCCGGGGTGAAGGATAGCGACCGTAGTCTACCCCGTTCATCAACGCATCGCCATACATGGCGCCAATCTCGGGGTCTAACCCCTTGTATTTGGTCCAGGTGTACAGGTTTTGGATGTTGGCATATATTCTCACGTTATCCAGGTAGATCTTGCTGATCCATCCTTTCGGCAGTGTGTATCCTACCGATATGTTCTGCAGTCGCAGGAACGACGCGTCCTCGATGAGCAGGTTGCTCACCCGCGTGTAGTTGTTGTTGGCATCCGATTCCTGGAGAGCGGGCATGGTGGGGGAGCCCCCGACGACATGCAGGTTGCGGTAGTCGTTTGCCGGCCCGTTGGGATCAATCATTTCCACTTTCGCGTAATCGAGCGACGAGCGGAGGATGTTGGCGTTCGACCTCGGGTCTTCGATGCGGAACCGGGCGAGGTTCAGTGCCTGGTTTCCGTAGGATCCCGAGAAGAAGATTGTCAGGTCGAGGCCCTTGTAGGAAAACGTGTTTCCGATACCGTAGGTAAATTTGGGCTCCGGATTCCCGATAAAGGTGGCATCTTCGTTGTTGATCAGCCCGTCACCATTGCGATCCTCGAAGATATAGTCACCAATCCAGGTGCTGTTTTCTGCGATGGAGTTTCCTTCCGGGATGGCTACC
Source organism: Bacteroidetes bacterium GWC2_46_850 (assembly GCA_001768325.1). GTDB lineage: Bacteria > Bacteroidota > Bacteroidia > Bacteroidales > Dysgonomonadaceae > Proteiniphilum. The sequence goes on from MENQ01000030.1 coordinate 45,987, forward strand.
TGCTTCACATTTCCTTCCCCGTCCTTATAATAGAAGTCGGTAGGCTCATCGAACCGTCCGATCACCTTGTATCCCCAGAACTGTCCGATGGGTTCGCCCACGGTTGTTTTGGTAACAATGTAATTGGTCGACCCGGGCTGATAGGTTTTCTCAATCGAGGAGTTGTCGGTATCCAGCTCCAGAACTTTGTTGCGGTTGAGGGAATAGACCAGGTTGGTGGTCCATTGAAAATCTCTGTTCGTGATGTTGGTGGTGTTCAGCGTGAGCTCGATCCCCTTATTCTCGAGTGAGCCGATGTTGCCCCACGGGTTCGCTGCCGCTCCTTGTCCGCTGGAGCCCAGATATGCCGGCAGCGGAAGCTGGAGGAGCAAGTTTTTGGTCTCTTTGTAGTAGACGTCGCCAATGAACTCTACCCGGTTGTTGAATAGCCCGAGGTCGATCCCCAAGTTATAGGAATAGGTGGTCTCCCAGGTTAGGTCGGGATTGGCCGTGTTGCCGGTCAATACGCCCGTGCCCCAAGGTGTGGTCCTGAACGAGAGCAGTGCCATATAGGCATAGTCGTTCACGTTCTGGTTACCGGTTGCTCCCCAGCCGAAACGAAACTTCATGTTGTCGATGGTGGAGTTGTCGACCAGGAACGACTCCTGCGATGTACGCCAGGCTAACGCCAGCGAGGGGAACCAACCCCATTTGTTTCCGGTGGCGAATTTTGAAGAACCATCCCGGCGCAGGGTAGCCGTCGCCAGGTAACGCTCGTCGTATGAGTAGAATGCGCGTCCGAAACCTGAGGCGATGGAGTTAGATATCCGTGAACCGGTAGCAGTTGAGGTGGTGATATCACCCGCGCTCAGGTCTGGGGTGGTGTTTGTCAGGAACCCCGTAACTGTACCGTTCTGTGTCTCCCAGTCGGCTTGTGACATCTCTTGACCAAGCATCAGGTTGATTGCGTGCACATCATTGACCCGGGCATCGTAGGTGAGGATGTTGCGCCACGACCAGTACTTGGAGTCGGTCTTTGTCCATCTTGAAGTACGTGTATCACTCGTTTTGATTCCGAACTGGTAATCGGGCTGGTAATAGTAAAACTTATTGAAATTGAAGTCATTCGAGAGTTCGCTCCGGTAGGTTAGCCCTTTCGTTATGGTTGCCTCCAGGTAAGTATTGAACCGGAAGTTTGTTTTGATGTTGTTGTTCGTCCGGATGGAAGTGAGCCCCACGGGGTTGTCCGGCATCCACACATCATCGGGTCCGTCATAAGAACCGTCGGGCGAGGTAACCGCGACCGTTGGCTGCTGTAGCAGCGCGCTCATGATGGTGTTGTTGTCGGTGCCCACATCTTGTCTCGATTCGGCAAACGAGAAGTTGACACCGCCGCGCAGCCACGATTTGATGTGGGTGTCCACGTTAGCACGCAGGGAGAGGCGCCTGAACCCGGATCCGAGCGCTATCCCCTCCTGGTTGAGATAACCCCCGCTGATGGCGTAGGTGGTCATCTCGTTTCCACCGCTTACCGAGAGATTATGGCTTGTCATCAGTGCTTTACGGAACAGTTCGTCTTGCCAGTTGGTGCCTTCTCCCAGCAGGTCAGGACGGACGAAGGCGCTGCTTTTGTTCACCAGTCCCAGTTCTGCCCGTTCGTTGTGATGCGTGGCATACTCCCTCAGGTTCAGCATGTCGAGTTGACTGGGCATCTCTTGCCAGCCGGTGTAGCCGTCGTAGGTGACAATTGCTTCGCCTTTGCTGCCCCGTTTGGTGGTGATCATGATTACACCATTGGAGGCTCGGGCACCATAGATGGCACTCGCAGAGGCATCCTTCAAGATATCCATCGATACGATATCCGACGGGTTGATGCTGGATAGCGGGTTGCTCGACTCGCTGTTGGTGGATGAATCCACAATCACGCCATCAATCACGAAAATGGGTTGATTTGTCGCGTTAAGGGAGTTTATCCCCCGGATACGAATGGCCGAGCTGGCACCCGGTGTTCCCGAGTTGGCCTGTATCTGGACTCCTGCTGCGCGTCCCTGAAGTACCTGGTCGATGGAGGTAGGCACCGATCGTTTGATGGCTGCATCGGTTACCGAGACAACCGCACCGGTTAAGTCACTGCGGCGCATTTGTCCGTATCCTACCACCACCACTTCTTCCAGTAGTTCGGTGTCTTCATGCAACACTACCCGGAGGGAGGTGCGGCCGTTCAATGCAATACTTTGTGTGCGCATGCCCACATAGGAAACCTCAAGGGTGGCACCCCCAGGCACATTGGGTAAGGAGAAATTACCGTTCATATCGGTAACCGTGCCGACGGATGTACCCGTCACCTGCACTGTTACCCCGATCAACGGCTCTCCCGTGGCATCAGAAACCGTGCCCGTGACGGTCACGTTCTGAGAGAACAAACTCAGGGAAACTGCTCCCACTAAAGTGAGACAAAATCCCCTCAACAGATTCGAAATTTTTCTTTTCATTCCCGGATTTATTTAGATTAATAAGTTCTCTTGTCAGCAAGATCAATCGTTTAAGCGCTTACCGTGGTTTCCCTGATTTAGTGAATATTCATTTGCGTTTTTTTATCATGTGGACGTACACAGTTTAATTATTATGAAATCATTGCTTTATCGCTTATGGTGATAAAGCAATGTGGACGTACACAAATTCATTGACCAACTCAATGCACTTTATAAAAAAGATAGTACAAAGGTATGTTATATTTTTTAAATTAAACGTATAAATTTCGAAAATTAACGATTTAAAAAACATAAAAAACCATATAGATAAAATATATAACCTTATTTATACCGTTTCTCAGTTATTTTGTGTTTATTTTCCAGACCAGCACGCCGGCGGTGGGAATCTTTGCATGTCCGATCCGTATTTCTGTCGCCTCCGGCAGTTCCATCTCGAATGCGGTATCTCCATAATTCACGGCTATACCCAGCCCGTCACGGTATTCTACCAACACGCCGGGGGGGTAGTTTTCCACGGGTATATGCAACCGGTCAAATACTTTTGAAAGCACGGCTTTTTCCAGAAGGCCTTCATGGCTGTCGGCTCCCACATAGGTAACACTTCCTTTCTGATGCTGATGAAAGCTCACAGCTGTCTTTCCGGTATAGAAGTCGCCGCTGTATGTCGCCCAGCTCTCGGTATCATCAGCAGGCTTCAACACATCTCCCCAGCTGCTCCAGGCATAGGGTCTCCCCTCCATCATCACCGTGTCGGCTGCATGTGCACGGAGCAGGTCATAGAATTCTATTTCACCACCAATTAGTCCGTAGATGGGCTCCGCATGCCTTGCCTCCCAGAGATGGCCCATTTCATTCTGATGTCCTGTGCGACACGACATGACAAGGTTTCCTCCATTTTCAACATATCGGGTCAATTTATCCACCAACTCGAGGCTCATCTGCTGGTATGCGGGTATGACGATGAGCGGATAATCTGAGAAATCCATCTTTTCACGGATAAAATCTACCGGCGCACCGAATGATTTGAGTGCCTTATAATACTTCAGCACGTGCTGTTCGGTATCCCAGAGGGTAGTTTGTTTATTCTGGTTGATGGCCACGGTATTGTCCGGGTCGTAGAGGATGGCGGTTTTCCTCTCACGGTATGTTGTCGGCACTTCTCCCGGTAGAGCATGTCGGCGTAACAGATTTATTTCACCGATAAATTGCTGAAACTCCAATCCTCCCGGGGTCGGGGTTACCCCATCGGTGCCAACAATGCCGTAATGATACTGTTCATAACCGTATATGGGAGCACGGAACCGGTAGGTGCAGGTGAATCTGCTACCACCCGCAAAGACATGCCACAACCAGAGACGTACTGCACCCGGGAGCGGTTGGGAATTGATGGTGCCCCAGTTTACCTGCCCGGGCTGCAGCTCCATCACGCCATAAATAGGTGAGAGGGGCCTGAAGTAGTCGTTTGCCATGGCAATGCGGGAATATTCACCCACCCGGTATCCTTTCTTTCCAATCCCTTCGTGCTCACCGTACACCATATAGCGGGTGTAGGTAATAAAATCAAGTTCTTTGTTCGCACCAATGAAGCGGGCGTCATACATGGGAATGAAGTTGGTGGTGATCCACTGATCAGGACTGGTGTGACGGCGGAGTACCCGTGCCTGCTCATCCAGAAACGTGGCTGTCTCCTCATCGCAGAAACGACTGTGGTCGAGCCGCTGATAGAGGTTCATGCCCCACTGTGTATGTTTGGGAAGATTGATTTCCGAAAAATCGCTGTAGGTGCCACTCCAGAAATTGGTGCCCCAGGCCCTGTTTAAAGCTTCAATTGTATTGTATTTCTCTTTCAGCCATCGACGAAACCGTTTTTGGGCATCTTCCCCATAATCCACTGTTGAGTGGGGCTCATTGTCGAGCTGCCACCCTATAACCCGTGTGTCGTTCCCGTAACGTTTGGCCAGTACCTCGATCATGCTCAATGCGTAAGATCGATAAAACTCATTCGAAAAGGAGGCGTGCTGCCGGGAGCCATGGTCATAACGGGTGCCATCTTCCCGGGTGATCAGGATATCGGGATGTTCGCGTACAAGCCAGACAGGAGGCGTCGCTGTTGAAGTACACAAGATCACCTTCAGATTGTGTTTTGCCGCCAGTGCGATTGCCCTGTCCAGCCAGTCGAAGTGGTAGACTCCCTCTTCGGGCTCCAGCTGTGCCCAGGCAAACTCTGCAAAGTGGGTAAACTCGAATCCCATTGCTGCCATTTTCTGCAGATCCCTGTCCCACTGCGACTCATCCCAATGTTCGGGATAGTAGTATGCACCCACGGAAGTGAGTTGGTCTGCCGGGAAGTAATTCTCTCCATCTTGCGCAAAGGCCTGGAGCGTCACGAGCAAGGGAATAACGAACGTAAAGATCGGTTTCATATGTCGTTGGTATTAATTATGCTCATTTCAACGCGGATAATTTCTATCCGAAGAGGCAAATATAGCTGAAATAATAATATTGTGGAAATAGAAAAAAAAATTGTTACTTTGCAGAATAGACATTCAATCAAAATCTATAACGTTTACGGAATGCAACAAAAGATTCGCATCAAGGATATCGCGGAGATGGCAGGTGTTTCTCCCGGCACGGTCGATCGAATACTCCACAACAGGGGAAATGTGTCGGAGGCTGCCCGTACAGCCGTGGAGGAGGTCTTGAAGAAAGTGAATTACAAGCCGAATATCCACATCTCCGGATTATCTTTGAAGCGGAAATATAAAGTGGTCATCACCACGCCCGGTGTAACAGAAGGTGAGTATTGGGAGAGTATCCATTTCGGGATTCAGCATGCGCTCGAGGAATACGAGAATATCCGCATCAAGTGTCAGGTGCATACGTATAATGAATTTGATGTCTATTCCTGCAGGGAGGTGTATGACCGGATTTTGCAGATTGATGCCGATGGCGTCATCATCGGCTTGACTTTCAAGGAAGAGACGCTCAGGCTCACCAAAAAGCTCGAGGAGAAGGGAATACCGTACATATTCGTGGATTCAACCATGGAAAATGCATCCCCCCTGGCATTTTTTACCTCCGATCACTACCGATGTGGTTATCTGATGGCCAAGCTGATCACATCCATTATCCCCCGGAACAGTGACATTGGCATTTCCCATGCGGTAAGAATCGGCGACGAAAGTGCAAATACCAGTATATTGCGTCAGCATGGCTTTAACGACTATCTCTCGGAGAAGAAAAAAACAAATAAGATGCAACGAATCCCATATTCCACCATGGAACCTGAGAAGAATGATGCGTGGGTGAAAGAATTGTTTCATGATCAGCACAATATTGGTGGGGTGGTTTTCTTTAATTCCCGGGGAGGGCTGCTTGCCGATTGCTTTGCCCGAAACGGAATCAACAACATCCCTTTAATAGGCGTTGATCTCACGGTTTCCAACGTCAGGGGATTAAAAAGCGGGTATATCGATTTCCTGATCGGCCAGGAGCCTGAACATCAGGGGTTTCTTGCCATGAAGACCCTGATTGAATATCTGGTTTACAGAAGGCCTGTCAAGGTGCAGAACTATGTACAGCTCGATATTCTGACAAAGGAAATTATCGATTATTACGACCAGTTTAATTATTTATCCTGAAAAGGAGAACCGCTTTAAATTACCGGATTATGCAAGGGAAAATTCGCATCAAGGATATTGCCGAGTTGGCAGGGGTATCTCCCGGCACAGTCGACCGGATTCTTCATAATCGTGGAAACGTCTCCGAACCTGCCCGGATTGCGGTGGAGGAGGTGTTGAAGAAGGTAAATTACAGACCGAATATACATGTTACGGGTCTTTCCCTGAAACGAAAATACAGGGTGGTGATCACTACGCCCAATGTGATGGAAGGAGAGTACTGGGAAAGTATTCATTCCGGTATTCAATATGCGTTGGAAGAATATGAAAACATTCGCATCAAATGCTTGATCCACACCTATAACCAGTATGATATCTATTCCTGCAGGGAGGTCTACAATGAAATTGCGCAACTCGATGCCGACGCGGTGATCATCGGTACCACTTTCAAGGAGGAATCGGTTCGGTTGGCTCATCAACTCGACGAAAAAGGGATTCCCTATATATTGGTCGACTCCATGGTGGAGAATACTTCCCCGCTGGCATATTTTACCTCCGATCACTATATCTGCGGATATCTGGTGGCAAAGCTGATCACCACCATCATTCCTCCCAATGCCGATATCGGCATGTTGCAGGCAGTCAGGGTCGGTGATGAAAGTGCCAACACAAGTATATTGAGAAAGAAAGGTTTCCAGGATTATCTGACCGAGCACCACATTACAAACAAAATTGAGCGGATCCCTTTCACGGCAATGGAACCGGAGAAATATGATGAGCAGCTGGGTACATTTTTTCAGCACAACCACCAGATGGGAGGCGTGGTGGTGCTCAATTCACGGGGCGGCATTCTGGCCGATTATTTTGCCAGAAAAGGAATCAACGACATCAAGCTGATCTGTGTAGATCTCACCGCTCCAAATAGAAAAGGTCTGAAAAATGGATACATCGACTTCCTGATCGGACAGGAACCGGAACATCAGGGTTTTCTGGCGATGAAGACGCTGATCGAATATCTGATTTACAGACATCCCGTGAAGGTACAGAATTTTATTCAACTCGACATCCTGACGAGTGAGACCATCGATTACTACAAACGGTTCAACTTTATGTCCTGATCGAATTCTCCTTTTTCCGATCATCTTGATCTGCCCTATTCAAGGGGAGCCTTCTTTCAGAACAATAGAACATTTATTCAGGTTGACCGGACAATCACCTCATCCAGGATGATGCCTGGCGTGAGCGCCTGTATCGTTATCGTCCTTTCTTTGGATGAAGGAGGTAGGACGATGGTCCGGAGCGCCTGATTGCGCAGCACGTTGTTCTTCCACTCCTCGCTCCGGTCGTAGGTCTCAAAGCTGATGTAACCCGGTCTCTCACCTTCAACATTTAAAGCTACCTCCAGCCTGCCATTGCCGGCTGGGTGGATGGGCACAAACGCCAGTGTTACGGTCAGTGCGTCGGATGACCGGGGAAGGGTAGCGCTAAAGGTGTCACCCTCCTGCAGTGCCAGTGCTTCACGGCTGTATCCCAGTTCTTTCACCACGTATGCACTGCTACTGAACTCCCCGTTGGAGGAAGATATCTTCCAACTTTTCCCTGCGGGTTCCGGTAGAGGAAGCGATGTTTGTGTGGTGTCGACCGCCATAAAGACCGGAAGCTCCCTCGGCTTGTAATCCATCATGTATCTCCATTTGCCATCCAGCATGCTGTTGTACCTCTCCGTTAAAGTCACAATCTCCTCAAAAGCACCGGTGGAAACATGCCACGCTGCCTTGCCGTGTCGTGCAAGCTGAGCACCCAGCATCTTGCGGTTCATGGCACAGAGGCTGCGCATCGGATATTCCACCAGTTGAAACCACTGTGCCTGATTGGCTTCACGAACATGTTGTGAGAGATCCCTGATCTCTTTCTCCAGCGCGTCGCAGCGCTCCAGTCGCTCCGTCACCTTCCGGTCGCTCCAGGGCAGATCTTTTACAATATTGTAAACCGGCTCACTTCGTTCCTCGGTACGGGTGTTGCCCAGAAACTCCGGCCGCCGCTCATAACTCAGCGCGTAATAACTGTTCCACAGGGGAACCAGTCTCCCAGCCATCTCCTCCCCAAATTCCCTGAAGAGCCATTTTCTCAAATGCATGTTGCTGTCCCTCTGAAAGAGCAACTCTTTGTCCCATGCCAGATCCATACAGTACTCCAGCAGATACTCTCCCGGTTTGATGTCTCCCACGTTAAAAATCCAGATCTGTTGCACATCATGGTTGTACGCCCGCTCCAGTTCTGTGCGGATGAGCGCGGGTGAGGTGGTCGCCAGCCAAAGATAATCGTGCGGGCGACCCCAGTAGGAGATATGGTAATAGAGCCCGTTGCCTCCGCTGCGAGCCTGCTCCTGTTTGTTGGGCAGCGATCGCATGTAACCATAGTTGTCGTCGCACCACATCAGGGTGACATCATCCGGAACATTGAGTCCCGACCTGTATATATCCAGCACCTCCTTATAGGGGATAAATACCTGGGGAACAGCTGTGACGTCGCTGTGGATATATTTTTTAATCAAGTTCCGCTGATCTTTGAAAACCCGTTCCAACACGGTCTTTTGCTCCTCAATGGTTTGGGCACCCTGCATCTTTCCATCATGTACACCCCTCATCCCGATGGTAAAGTAGTTATTGGATCCGGCCACTTCCTTCACCCTTTCCTCCCAGAACGCACACACCTTTTCGGCGTTGTTCACATAGTCGTACTCTCCCACACCTGCCGTGGGCCATTCAATGGGTGTGCTCCGCTGTAGCGGCTCACAATGTGATGTGCCGATGGTGATCCCATAGCGGTCGGCCATCTCCCGGTTACCCTCCACAAAAAAGAAGGGTACTGTTACCTCATGCATGGCCGGCCAGATTATGTTGGCCCGCAGCCGCAGCATCAACTCAAAGACAGCCTGGTAGGTTTTGGGACCCATTCTCCCTTTTTGATCCGACGGTTCATAATTTTTCCAGCTCCAGGGATTGATACCCCAATCCTCATCGTTGATGAAAAGACCCCGGTATAGCACTGCCGGTGCCTGTTCGGTGAGAAATCCAGCTTGAATCACCCATTCCTCTCTCCGGTCAGGTGTACTGTCGGCCCACCAGACCCAGGGAGAAACCCCCAGCAAACGCGAAAGCTCCATGATACCGTAAGCAGTCCCGTTTGCATCGGAGCCGGTAACATGAAGCTTTCCTCCTTTCACTTCGATGCGGAATGCTTCATGCTTGGAGGCCATCGTTTTATGAGATTCGTTCCCGTTCAACGTATGGATAATCAGTTTCCCCGATTCACTTTTGCTGCTCTTCTGCAGGGAGGCACCCAGCACCTTGTCGAGGTCACCCTCGAACAGGGAGAGTGCTGTCTGCACCACAGGCGCGGCATCCCGATCCAGTTCATAACGGATTGTTTCTCCTTTGGGGAAAACAATGTCCTGTGTCCTGGCGAAGGCGGACCACAGGAAAATCATACCGAGGAGGGGGCAGAGACGTTTGATCATTGTTCTTTTATTTTGTGACGCCTGTGTCGGATGCAGATAAAAAGTAACTTAACGGGAGCTGGAGCTCTTTTATTCCCTCCACTGCAAGGCCGGCAACCACTCTTGCTCCCTCACCGTTGAGGTGGGTATCATCCTGCTTGCCATCGGGGAAACGGGGGTAGTCGCCCGGTGCAAACCAGACGAAGAGCGATTTCGATTCTTCGTGTCCCATTGCCTGAATGGCGCTTCTTGTTTTTTTCTCCATGTCGATCAGGGGAACCTGAAGCTTTTCGGCCAGCACCCTCACTGCATCGGGATATTCGCCGTGTGTATAGGTGAGATTTCCCGCCGCATTAAATTTGCGCCGGACAATGGAGGTCATCAGCACCGGAAAAGCCCCCTTGCTTCTGGCACCCTGCACAAAACGGGTCAGGTTGTCGGTATAAGCACCATGTGGATCGGCATAAACAGCCGGTTTGTTTATTTTCTCGTCGTTGTGGCCAAACTGGATAAAAAGGTAATCGCCCGGCTTCATGTTGTCCATCACCGTCTGCCATCGACCTTCATCGATAAAGCTTTTGGTGCTGCGTCCATTCCGGGCATAATTTTCAACCTTCACCTTCGTGCTGTCCAGATAGAGCGGCAGAGCCATGGCCCAGCCTCTTTCGGGGTTCCCGACGGTATCTTTGGGTGCCATGGTGGAGTCGCCGATGGTGTGGATGGTGATTTTTTTCTCTTTCTCACTGTCAGCCTTTTCATAAATATCTATTTCTACTATTCTGAGTTGCCCCTTCGCATTCATGGCATTGGGATCCCTGTATAGATCCAGTTCTTTTGTCCCGGTAATTTCTACAATCTCTCCGAATGCATCCTTGTCGGTACTTTGTCCGATCAGCTGGATCCTGACAAACCTGCCTCTGGTGGGTTTCACCGGTATGGAGATGTACCCCAGACTCTTTTCCGTTTCACCCTCATAGACCAGTGTTTCATCAATGAAAATCTGGATGGGGTAACTTCTCATCCGCCATCCTGTCAACTTCAGATCAATTTCAGAGACCAGTGCATCCCGTTCCAGCTCATAGGTGATCCATCCGGTAGTGAGCAAGCCATCGTTGGCCCATTCGGAAAGTTCGTTGTCGTCGAAACAACTTTTTACCTGCTCCTCATTGGAACCTGCCATTGCATCGATAATCTTAATCTGATTGCGGGATACAGAAAATGATTCGCCTCCCAAGATTTCGTCTCTTCCCTTATAACCGGGTTGATGTTCTCCACTGATGTAAGTAGAGAGTCCATTTGTAACAGTTGTCGGGATTGATTTAAATGTAATTGAGGCCGGAGTTAAACCGTTTGCTGTAGCCGTGAGTTTGATATTTCCGCTTTTGTCGGTCGATCGGATTAAAACCCGGTTAATTCCACATTCAACCGGGAGATTTTGAGAGAGAATGTAGTTATCGGGCCCCTGGGCAATTCCACCTCTCCACTCTGCAGGACCTTCCAGAGTGAAGGATATCATGTCGTTGGCAAGGGGACAACGATTGCCGTTCTCATCCACCACTTCAACCTCCACCAGTGCCATATCGGCGCCATCTGCTTTAAATCCGTCGGGGGCCTGCATCAGTTTCAGCCTGACAGCCGCAGCCTCTCCTGTTGTCTCGAGCTTGTGGCGGCTCAATGTGTTTTTTGCATCGTCGTAGCTGACTGCCTCGAGCGTACCCGACTCCCAGCGGATGTTGCGGAAAGTGAACAGAAAGTGGTCGCTCCTTTCACCCATACCCTTTGATTTACCATTCACAAAAAGTTCAACCTCTTCACCGGATGAGACTACGTAAATATCCTTGACAACTTCCGGTGTATAGTTCCAGTGTCCCACAATGTGGGTGCGGTAATTTTCCACATCCACCCATCCGTCCCACATCACCTGGTGAGCATAATATCCATCCTTCGGAATCCGCGTTGGGTCTGTAACGCCACTACGGCGGTAGTTTTCCGCTCCCCTGAAGTGCGTGTTGGAGTCGGAAAAGATAATTTTCACCCCTCCCGAACTGACTCTTTTGCCGGTGCCGGGACGTACCCTGTAATAGTCGTTCCAGCGTGTTACCAGTTCTCTTGTAAAAGAGTCCTGATTGCGGTTATATGAACTTGCATTTTGATCTTTGTACAAAGGACCATCACCATCCTGATGGAAAGGATAGGAGTAGTTATCCCAATATTTTCGAAGACCCTCGTCCCTGCAGTACTCAGTGGCCCACATGGGATGTTTGGCACTTTTGTTAATATAAAGCATTTCCCCTCCATATTCAGCCAGTTTGCTGTCGAGCATCTCGCGGGAACCGATGGCTCTTCCGCCATATGGATCATACTGATTGCGAACGGCGATCATCTCCGCCATATGCTCCTCGCTGATCGATTCGTTGCCGCACTCGTAGAAAATGATGCTGGGGTTGTTCCTGTTGTAAATGATTGCATCCCGCATCAGCTCCACCCGCTGCTCCCATCGGCGACCCTCTACGTCTCTTTCTGCATCACCAGCAGGCATAGCCTGTAACAATCCTACACGGTCGCACGATTCCACATCCTGTTTCCAGGGAGTGACATGCATCCAGCGCACCAGATTGCCATTGCCCTCCACGATCATCCGGTTACTGAAGTCGCTCAGCCATGCCGGCACCGACATCCCCACCGAGGGCCACTCGTTGCTGGTACGTTGTGCATAACCTTTCAGCTGTATCACACGGTCGTTCAGCCACACCATTCCCTCACCAAACCGGGTTTTACGAAATCCGGTTCGGGTAGTCACCCTGTCTACAGGTTTGTTATCAACATAGAGCGTGGTATATACCTTGTACAAATAGCCATGTCCCCAGCTCCAGAAATGAAGATTATCCACCTTGTCATGTACCCGGGTGGTAATTGTCTCTCCCGGCTGCAAGGTTATTTCGCTTCCTGCAACCTGTTTGATGATTTTTCCCTGCTCATCTTCTATGGCCATTTCAAAACGGAATGTCTTGGGTTGCTTGTATTCATTCTTTATCTCAGATTCGGCAAAGATGAGGGCATTTTTTTTACTTACATTGATTTCCCTTGCATAGATATAGGTACCTGTGGTACCCAGATTGCTGTAGAGAGGAAGTGTCTGGTAGAGACGATCGCTCACATGCAGATACACATTCTTGGGTATGCCGCCGTAGTTTGCATTAAAGTTGCGGTCGTTCCACTGATACCGCTGGTTGGTTGCCCGTTCTCTGTATTCCCACGAATTATCGATCCGCACCGCCACCACATTCTCCCGGTTGTACTGGATGTGGTCGGTAATATCGAATCCGACAGCCATAACTCCATTCTCATGCAACCCCACACTTTTGCCATTGATAAAAAACTCCCCGCCAAAACGGATTCCTTCAAACTCAAGAAAAACCTTTTTACCCTGATCACTTTTAGGTATTCTGAAGTGCTTACGGTACCAGACAATTGTGTCTGTAAGCTGATCGATAGCAACCTTGTATGCTTCATCTTCATTGAATGCTCTTGGCAAAGTTACATCTTCCCATGAAGAATCCTTTAATCCGGTTTCTTTACCGTTTTCCAGATCGCCAATATGGAGTAACCAGTTACTGTTGAAATTATATTTTATTCGTTGTGAGTTGTCTTGATTCACACCAGGTAACGCTACCTGTGAAAATAGCAATAGTATAAGAACTGCCATGCTGCTATAAAAAAATCGATACATTAGATATATAGTTTATTTTATTAAAGTTATATTTTCGCTTAATCCCGATTTTAATTCAGCTATACCTTCAGCCACAAATTGTGCTACTTTTTTTGCTCCTTTTTCCATCATATGAGTATCATCCTGTAATCCATCTGGCTTTTTAGGATCTACACCGGGTTCTACCCATCTGTAATATGGTTTGGATGCCTCGTCTCCCAGCATTGTGATAAAGTCACGTGACTTTAGATTGACATCAATTAATGATACTTCCTCTTCCTTTGCAACTTTTCTGGTAATGGCAGGATAACCTTTGAGGCGATTATCGGTAAGATGACCGTTCACAAAGGTACGCATCACCAGTGAAGTTAGCAGAACAGGGTGGGCATCCTTTTCTCTTACATCTTCGACCATTCTTTTTAAATTGACTTCATACTCTTCATACGAAGTGTGCCGCTCTGGGCGTGTAGAAGCATCATTGTGACCAAACTGTATAAATACATAATCACCGGGTTTTACTTCCGACAATAGTTTATCCCATCTACCTTCAGCAATAAAGCTATTTGTACTTCGGCCACCTATGGCATGATTAACGACCTCGATATTTTCATTGAGATAACAATCCAGCATTTGTCCCCAGCCTTTTATTAATCCATCTCTCTCTTCATTATAAGTCTGAGCTGTAGAGTCGCCAGCTATAAATATTTTAGTTTTACTATCTTGTACTGTGATAAATCCCATTAGGAAAAGCGACAGTAGCACCAAAAATTGTTTCATTTTTTCATTATGGTTCTATGTTATTTATCTCCTGAATAGTTACAGGACCTAACAATCCGGAAGGCATGATATTCCAGATATCAAATTTAGTGGGCTGATAGGTGATACTGACAAAGTTTATCTCCTGAAATATACGCCACTCAACACCTTTTCTATCGTAATCTGCAATACGGTTTGCAGGCAGGTTTGTGACCGCTATTTCTATCTTGTTTTCTCCATCCTGCAGTAGATCGCCTATTTTTGTCTCAAAAGGAACGGCATAAAGTGTGCCGGCATCTTTGCCGTTGATCTTTATCTGAGCGCTCTCCCTCACATCGCCCAGCGAGAGCAGATATTCGGAGCCCGGATTCTTTTTGAACTGAAATGTTTTGCTGTAAAGTCCGGTACCTCTGTTGACCTTCAGGCTATCATGATCGATTTCCGTCCAGGAAGCAAGTGTATCAACAGAGAAATGCTCCTCTACAACCGGGTCACTATCAATAAATGATAATTCCCAGTCGGTGCTCAATGCAACCATCTCTCCGGTCGGTGCAAAGTAATTCCACTCTGGGGATTCAACCTCATTGTAGAAGGTTTTGATAATGACCGATTCGCCAGGTTTCAACTGTAGGTAGACTTCAATTTTACCATCTTTATTACGCAGTCTGGCCTTCCCCTTTTCTCCGTTCATCGGATTGAAAATCATTGCACTCTTAGCGGAAACTCCCAGTCCTACCCATCCATCTACGGGATTGTTGCTTAGCATCGACATGAAATAGATATGTCCGTTTTCATGTTTTCTTCTCACCAATTGACCACCTAATTCAGAAACAAATAACTCCTGGTCACTTTTCCATAATTCCAGAATTTTGCCATAGTCGTTGCCGGTGATTACAGCACCCTTACCCAGTTCATTTCGGGTAACAGCATCAAATGTGTTTACATCAGGTAAATCAGACATCACCCGATTGAATTCTTCCCTTCTTTTATCCAGATCATACAGTCCCGGTACATCCGAAGGGTAGTGATCCACAAAAATCACTGTCGCACCCTGTTCGGTTAATTTTTTTATCTGCTCCATGGTTTCAAGCGGGATATTCTTTACCGCAGGAAGTATCAGCGCTTTATAGGTTGTGCCGCCCTCGGTTTTGAGCAATCCGTTCTCCAGGGTGGTAGTCATCAGAAAACGGTCTGAAATATAATCGAGGTCATATCCGCTCTCCATGATCCGGTCCACGGCATCGCAAAAATCGGGTAACCGTTCCCGCATGCCATGAATGGCAAAGGTGGTAAAATAATTTCCCCGCTGCTCTTCCCAGATATCATAAATAGGCAGATAAAGCAGGAAGTCGTTGTCCGGTTTTCCGCTCTGGAGAAACGACTGTACACGGGCAATATAGTTGAAGAAGGCAGGTGCATCTTTCCAGATGGTGTTGGTGGGCGACATGTCCACCGAAGCGTAAAATTTCCATCCGGGCCATTTGGCATCTTCCGGCGAATAGGTTGAACCGTGAAAGAATACCCGATTCACTCCTGATGCAAACATCTGATCTATCTCAGGTTTAGCTTGTGAAAGTGAAGTTCTGAAATGCTCTGTCAGCCAGGTAAAAGTCTCGGATGATGTGAATTGTTTTCCTGAAATATGTGCTGCAGACGATGCATATTTAAGCACAGTAGGATCGCTGTCATTTTCTTTTCGGATGGAATCTTTTCTAAGCCCCGGGATGTCAAAATCTGTAATCCCAAACGATTCACACTCCGGGATGTCCACTGCTGCATACAGGTCAACCAGGTTGGCAGGTGAGCCGTGTGCCTGGTTTCTGGTCTTCACTCCATGAGAATGTGCCCATTTTGTCCAGGGTGTGGTGAAATTCTCCAGAAGTATGTTACCCACCGTTTCACGGTAATCAGCAATAACCCGTACAGACATATCTGTGGCCCCGTCGGCAAGCAGCTCCGGAAAATAGTCCTGCAATTTATATCCTCTTCTCTGTTCGAACTCATTCAGGAGTTCCGGTGTCCAGTCGGCACCATACACCTCATAAGAGTCGTTGAAGAAGGTATTCGGAAAAGGTGTTTCGTTTTCGGCAAAAGCCTTATCAAACCGATCCAGGTAACGCATCACCGCCTCCTTGTCGAAATGGTTCAGCACATAGCCCGCTCCGCCCGGAGCTGCTCTTTTTACCTGTTGCCTGCTTTTTCCCACAAAGAGGGCAATCACCCTGTAATCTTCACCCGCGGGTGCAACCCAGTCGAGATACCCTTCATCGGTGACCCTGTCGGTCAGGTCGATGGCATCTCCATTTGCCGGGTAGGCCATCACCTTGTCGATATAAGAAATGTCTGTTTGTCTTTTGTCTGAGATCTCAATTTTCTCCTCCAGTTTTTTCCCTCCTTTTACGTTGTATTGATTGAAGAAAGCTTTCGTGGCAGCATCCTCCACGCTGACCGTAGGCCCGCCGAAGGGCCATCCGGTACCATTGTTCATATCCACATCCATCCCCAGTCGGGTCGCTTCCGAAATGGTAAGACCGAGCATCTTCATCCATTCGGGAGAGAGGTAATCGATGTAGTGCGCTTCTCTTCCCTTTACCCCGTAGATGGGCGTAATTTC
Organism: Bacteroidetes bacterium GWC2_46_850; assembly: GCA_001768325.1. Lineage (GTDB taxonomy): Bacteria > Bacteroidota > Bacteroidia > Bacteroidales > Dysgonomonadaceae > Proteiniphilum. The sequence goes on from MENQ01000030.1 coordinate 62,656, forward strand.
CACACCACCTATACCCGCATTGCCGAGTGCTTCCAGGTTATACGTTAGTCCGGCCGAATCCACATCATTGCCCATCCACCACCACCGTGTCCAGGGTTTGCTTTCAGCCGTTATCTCCGGCCAGCTGGTATCATTTGTTTTGATACCACATCCTCCCAGAAACAATGCTAACATCAAGGATAAAATCATAGTCTGTTTCATACTGTTATTTTATTTTTTTCAATTTTGTATTTAATCTTTCACCGATTTGATAATCACAATTCTATATTGGCGAATTATTAGCGTACCACTCCTTTTAATTCGTCCGGGGCATCCTTCGTGTTGATATGAAGCTTTTCACCCTCTACTGTAACAATCTCTTCAATCATGGATAGCGCGACTTCCTGTTCGGGATGAAAAAGATTCGAATTCATATAGGTAAGAATGGAATGACGCAGCTGAGCAGCCACAGGCCTGTTTTTCAGATCATTTTTCAAATCGATACTGCAAACGACCAGTTTTCCGTTGCCTGTTTTTGTTTCAAACAACATGCCCAGCTTGCGGTTGATAAACCATGTGTCTATCGGTTGAACAAGCGGTTGAAATTCGGCCGGGAAACTATTCAACTCCATCACCTGAGCCTTGTGAACAAGTTCCCACCATTGCAGTCCGGTATAATAATCCGTGGGAAAATCACTGAAAATAGCATGATGATTGTTTATAAGCGTTCCCACTGTGTGGGGAGGACGCATTTTAAACCAGGAAGTATTCCAAAAGGCAGGTGTCATGGTTTGAACCACCTCTTTGCCTTGTTCCACTTTACCGGCAGTAAGGAAGAGTACCTTTCCACCGTTGACGAGTATATTTCTTGTTTGCTCGTCTAACGTGTCGGTTATATGTATGTCATCACCATGAACCTCAGGAAGAATAGAGGGATATACCCAGAAATCCCAGTTATTCATTACCTCCTTGCAATTCAGCCAGACCTTCAGATTCATTTTCTGAGCCTTTTCTATGTCATTCAAAGGTACATGGATGGTTCCCAGCTTTTGTCCGTTCCCAATTTGTATATCTGCAGGAGGCAGTACTCCTTTGGTATGCACATGACCATATACATCCTGAACCGACCAGTATACTGACTCTTTCACCAGCTCCTCCCTGCCAAAATGAGATATCTCAATATCGGCTGTAAACTGTTCATTGTTTCTAAAAACATATTTATCCATTTGTGAAAGCAACACCGTAGGGGCACAAAACTGTCTGAATGCTGCAGCATCCATATAACCTTTCTCTTCCCAGAAAGCATTCAGCACACCCACCAGCGCGGTACCCTGTCCGGAGTAGTCATTCAGGCTTAACAATTGAAATCCGGCATAATCCGGTGTCCGGAGCGTTCTCTCAATCTCATGCTTGTAACAAAGTGCCTGCAGTTTGCCGGAGGCCATCAGAAATTGTGCACCCATATCTCCCATATTCCGATCTTTCAGATCCTGCCTGAACAGCTCAAAATTTCTGGCTTTCATGACACCGGTATATCGATCGATCTCCTTAAAGTCGGGAAATACGCACCACTGGCCTGTCTCGTGTGATACAAACGGTTCATTCACACTATTGATTCTTTCACTGAAGTCGGATCTTGAATTGGGCCTTCTGTCCCAATCCAAACCTCTTGCCCCCGCTTTTACATGGTACTGACTGGCTGGCTGCCAGGCCCAGCTACCCCCTACAGACGCGCCGGTATATACCCTGCGGGAATCGGTTTTTTCCCAGCATTCAACAAATTTGGTCACCCAGGGCACCCATCTGCCTCTGGGCTCATTCCCTATGGCGAACAGGCAGAAAGAGGGGTAATTGCCATAACTTTTCACGATTCTTTTGGCCTCCTCCCAGAGGTAGTCGTCCACCGGTCGCCCATCGCCCAGTGAAGTGCCATGGTTCGGCCAGCTGGGTCCCTCGGGCTGCAGATAAAATCCAACCCTATCAGCTGCTTCCATTGCCGCCTCGGGTGGACAGTAAGAGTGAAAGCGCATGTGATTGAGTCCATAATTTCGGCAGATGCGAAATACACGTATCCAGGACTCTACATCCATGGGTGCATACCCTGTCAGCGGGAAAACGCAGTTCTCCACCGTTCCCCGCAACATTGTCTTTCGTCCGTTTACAAAAAAGGACTTTCCCTTAATGGTAAATTCACGCATGCCAAACCAGGTTTCCCTCACGTCAGTGCCTTTCTTCGTTGTCAGTGTGGCTTTTAGTCGATATAGATTCGGTTCAAATTCATCCCAGGTAAGAAAATCATCTCCCATTGGCAGTTCTATCTCCACCAGACCGGATTTGTTTTTTAGGGTGAAAGATTTTTTTACTGGAGCAATCCTGTCATCTTTCACACTATTAAAGCTTTCTGCCTCAATGGTTATTTCGCCTGAACCGCGACCGACAATATGTACCTTTGCAATTGCTTTTTTATTTTTGACATCGGGATAAACCTGCAGATCCTCAATGTAGGTGAGGGGAGTGGTGTAGAGTCCAATTTTTCCTACAATGCCATTCCAGTTGCCTTGTGTCTGGTCGGTAATACTATGTGAGTCTTTGCCCACATCGATGTCTTTTGTTCTGTTGTCTACCCGGATGGTAATGTTGTTTTTCCCTTTTTTCAGAAGGCTGCCAATCTCATAGGTGTGGGGTACCGAGAGAGAGTTCTGCATGCCGACTCTTTTGTTGTTTACCCATACAACCGTTTCGGTATGAGGACGCTCCAGGAAAAGTATCACTCTCTTGTTATGATAAGAATCTGGAATAGTTACGTTTTTTTTGTACCATGCAGCACCCACGTAATATTTTACCGGGGTAAGCCAAAAGGGTAATTTCAGGTTTTCCTGTAGTCTGTATTTTTCCAGTCGGGGGTTAAAGAAAAATGAACTGTCATAGATACTAGCCGTCCACCGGGTATGCAAAGTAACATCGTCACCTTTGCGGTTTTCAGCCATCGAACCGGGCAGCATGATATGGTCGTTTAATTCTTCTGCATACCATTTTTCTTCTTCACCCGTGTCGTTCCTGTCGATCCGGAACTGCCAGTCTCCTGACAGGTCCAATTCAATCTGTTGTGCAGACAGAGTTGAACTGCAAACCAGCGTCAAGAACAACAATAGTTTTCTAATGTTTTTCATTTCTCTACTTTCCTCAGATTCTATATTTCAACCCTTTTTATACTTTCAAACTCCTCAGACGTAATCCTGAAAGCAGTGCCATGTCTCGTCCCTGAAGGAAATTCAATCTGATCTGACACATCCTCCCACATTTTCCCATCTTTCGACCGGATGGCTCCATATCTTTTATCCCTGTATTTATCAAAATAGACATATACATATTCACCAATCTGAATAGGAGAAGGACCCTCTGCCCACTGTTCACCCGAAATATTTCCAGAAACTTCCGTCGGAAATCCTTTCTTGAGGTCATTTGTAAAGACAATCCGCAGATTTTTCTCAGGTGGTGCTGAGTTTTCATTCTTTACAATCATCCAGTAGCGGTCATTCTTTTTTATGATGGCTGCATCAATTACACTAAATCCGGGATCGAAGAAGAGCTTTGTTTCACTGAATGATTCAAAATCTTTGGTGGTCACGTAGTACTGACGATGATTCAACCCTTTTTCACTTTCTGAAGTGGGTGTTTCAGGAAACTTTCCCGGAACAGTTGAAGCCCAGATAATATAAAAAAGTCCACTTTCTTTGTCGTAGTACAGCTCCGGTGCCCAGCTGTTTTTCGTTCCCGGCTCATGAACCATAACCGGTATGGAGCGTTGTTTCGACCAGTTTATCAGATCGTTCGATGAAGCATACCCGATATGCTGATCCCACCATCCGGTGGTCCATACCATATGAAAGGTTCCCCTGTCATCCTGCACAATGCTCGGATCACGCATCAGGCTGTCTTTACCAACCCGAGGTTTTAAAAACGATTGTCCGTTATGTAATGTTTCCCATTTCAGGCCATCCTTGCTGTAGGCAAGATGTAGACCGTCGGCACCATTCCCTGTAAAATAAGAGAAGATAAAGACATCCTTGCTAAATGGGATAGAAACATTTTCGCTCTCGGTGATATCCACGGGATTGTTATCACTCGTCTTTATCGTAGCATTTTCTACTTCCCAATTCTTCGCCAGTTTTATTGATCCTCCCTTCTCAGCATCTATATTGATATCTTTCAGGTAAAAATTCTCCATTGATGATCGTTCACTTCCACTCACATTGAAAGCTCTCTTGGCGTTTGTAGCGGTGATACCGGAAAAATGAATATCATTGAAATAGGGAATCCCTTTCTCTGCAGGTTCTATTTTTTCGAGCATCTTTTTCCAGTGATCAGGCAGTTCGGTTCCTGCATATTTTTCCGGTAATTCGGAGTAACTATATGCGGGATTCCAGTTCATGGTGGCTTCTATGACAGTACCCACATTCTTCATCTCAATATCCCTGAGGTAGATATGCGATGTGGTACCACCCCGGTTCATGGCCGATTTAAACCTTAATCCTACAGTAGTGCCTTCTGCTTTCAAGTCGTGGGCAAGCACATATCTTATTCCACCCGAAGTTTCACTGCCAATTGTAAACAATCCACCCCCTGCACGCGAGATACAGTTTCTGATTACGATATATTCCGTTGGCCTGTTTACTCTTAACCCATCGGCATCCCTGCCTGCCTTCAGGCAGAAATTGTCGTCGTTGCAATCGATATCGCAGTTCTCCACCAGGATGTGTGATGAGGAGTCGATATCTATTCCATCGGTACTGGGCCCATGCCCCCCGATGTTGTTCCGGATGATCACCCCGTCCACGGTGCAGTAGCTTGAGTAGAGCAGATGGATGGTCCAGAATCCGGCTCGTTTCAGGGTGATATCCTTCACTGTTACATCCTCCGATTCGGAAACCAGCAAGGTGCGGGGACGCTTGCAGTCGTAATCCACAATCCAGCGCAACCCTTCAGCCTCGTATCTTTTTCTCATCTCCCAGTAATTGTCCCAGAAAGGTTTTCCCTGTCCGTCTACTGCTCCTTTACCCGATATCTTCACATTTTTCTGACCGATCACATTGATGAGTGCCGAAGGCCACACCATCTCTATCCCGGCAACCCGGGTGGGTATATCGGGGTAGTCCTCAATGTGCTGACTTCCCAGAATGGTCACACCCTCCGGTAAGATCAAATGCACCCCATCTTTGAGATAGATGGAGCCGGTAAGATATTCTCCCGGCTCAAAGGTAACGATCCCACCACCTGCTTTAAAGCATGCGTCAATGGCTTTTTGGATAGATATTGTATTGAGGGTTTTTCCATCAGCAATGGCTCCCCAATCGGTTACATTCCAAACATCCGTTTCTTCGGGAGCGTATCGTGCGCCCACATCATCAGCCCAGTCGGGATCAGGATTGCCTGACGTTTGGTTGCATGATGTGACAATGAAAAGGATTGAAAGTATGAATAACAATGTTTTTCTCATTTTTTCTCAGATTCTAATTTCATAATCTCAACCGCTGTATTGATGATCAGTCCCAATCCATGTTTTTCGTTGTCACCTACAGGGCGGTTAAAATAGAAAGGAAGATCCTCGCTGATGCCGGTACCCACGCATACGTTGGTAAAGCGACCATCGGGCGTAATCTCGTTATTTTTCAAGGCGCTCCAACCTGCCCTGGCTATATTTCTGTAGGATGAGTCGATCCACCCGTTGTTGATTGCCTTGGCCACCCCGTATACAAACATGGCTGTCACCGAGGATTCATCGTATGAATCACACTTGTCCAGTAACTGGTTCCACATCCCGTTGCCGTTCTGCCAGCGGGACGCACCCACAATCTGTTTTTTCAGGATCGTCAATAGCTCAGCTCGATTGGGGTGATCGGCCGGCATGGCTTCAATCAGATCCACCTCGGTAAGTGGACTCTTAAATTTCACATCCTCTCCCTTCGGGATCTCAGCAGTGCTGTTGTACACTACGCCGTTGCTTACACCCACAAACTGTGTCACAGGCTGTTTCAGAATGTTGTCGGCCACTACCCTGACTGCCTCTTCATCTGTTCGCTGCTGTGCCAAGAGGCTACAGGTGAGCAGCATGAGGGCGGATATACAATATGTATTTTTCTTCATACGATGTAATTTGAACTTTAAAGGTAATCTTTCTGTTGCTTCCGATGATTAATTTCCTTCAGGTTTTGTCAGTGAATAGAAAGGAGTAGGGGGGATATAGAAGTCGTCCGCCTTATCGGGATGGGCAGGATCAAACGTATCAAACTCAGTGACGATAAACTCCTTTAACGGTGAGTCGCTCTCCTGTATGCCCCGCAGCATGCATTTACAGATCTGGTCACCTCCGAAGGGGTTGAAATGCGTATTGTCTTCCAGCGCCTCATTCTGACCTGGGAAGGTTCCTGCCGGGTAATGTACAAATGCCTTTTTTGACTCTTCCGGACCCCAGACTTCATACAATGTCTTGCTCATTTCGTTCAGGTCGATCAGCAGGACATGCTCCTCTGCTGCAAGTTGACGTACCGCATCGGGATAATCGCCCAGTGTATTGATAATTTTGCCGGTTTCGTCAAATCTTCTTCGGTGCATCGGCGTCACCAGTACCGGTGTACCTCCCCTGGCGCGGGTACCCTCGATCATCTGTCTCAGGCTCTGCTTGTAGCTGGTGTAGGGACCGCGGTCCGCCCCCTTCTGTTTCTGGTCGTTGTGGCCAAACTCGATAAAGAGATAATCTCCCTCTTTCATCTGGGTAAGGATCTTGTCGAATCGTCCCGCCGAAATAAAACTGTTTCCCGCTTCACCCGATTCGGCATAGTTGGCAACCACGACATCCTCGTTGAGGAAGCGGGGAAGCATCTGTCCCCACCCACACCAGGGCTCATTATCCTGATCGGTTACGGTGGAGTTGCCTGCCAGAAAAATGGTGGGCAAGTCTACGCTGCGAATGATCATCTCTCGTACTCCTGGATTTTTGCCGTTGATCTCCAGCGTCAGTTTATCGTCCCAATTCAGTTTACCCACCTCACGCGGCTTGATTCTGACCGATCGCGTAGCGTCGATCCGGATGTTTCTGATATTGACGGTAAACGATCTTGAAATGAACTCACCTGCGGCAGTCTCAACATTCTCCAGCATCAGGCGACGTGATTCCGAGCGAATGGTGGTGTTGGTTGCATGATGCTCATTTCCGAGCAGGAGCGTCACCCTGTAACTCCCTTCGGGAAGGTCTACCGAGAAAAAAAAGGGATTGTTCCCTTCAGGTTTTGTCTGGAGGTCGTATCCCCAACAGTTTTTCTCCCCATATACAAGATCTGGGGTAACCTTCACAAAACCATCCTTGCTGCCATCACCAAAATAAAATTTCCGCTCTTCCGCGAAAAGGGTCATTCCCATGGAGAGAATAAAGAGCAAGCACGTCGTAAAGGCGGCTTTTCCTGACTTTTTATACTGAATCATCGTTCTCTGTCAAACAAGTTGTTACTCCATGTGAAAAAGTTCGTCGAGCGGTATCGATACCGGTGAATTGTCGGGGTTCGTCTCCATGATATCAGCCATATAGGCCCACCATTTTTGTACGATCTCCAGCTGACCCAGATCCTGCGATGATCCTTCACCCGATGTCTTCTGCACTCCGAACAGGATGTTGGTCTCTTTATCCCAAAAAATCGAATAATCCGACACGCCGGACTCTTTCAACAAAGCTTTCATCTCTGGCCACAAGGCATTATGTCTCTTTTCATACTCTTCCTCGAAACCCGGTTTCAGGAACATTTTAAATGCACTTCGCTTCATACGGTTATTTTATTTTAAAATTAAAGTGTATGGAACGCGCAGTTATCATTTTCTTGTGTGTGATGATGTAAATGCTCGTTTCATAATCGATGTTTTATTGTTTGATATATTGATTCAATGTTAATTTCGGGGTCGCCTTGATTCCCTCTATCAATGTTTTACCAAACAGGATGGCCCCCTCGTAGGAGGTATGCACCCTGTCCTTGTATAGTTCGTTTGTCTTTTCTTTGCGCATCTCCTCACACTTGTCCGCGATCAGACTGTTCAGGTCGATGTAAAGGACTCCTTCCTGGGCAGCTACTTCCTGCGACCATTTGGCGTAGGTGTCACTGTTCCGGATCATCTTGTCGCCTTCCCAGCTGTTGCCAGGTGTATGTGAAAGCACCACCGGGATTGCTCCCCTGTTTTTGGCCTGCCGGATGTATCGACGGAGATAATAACCGTAGGTATGCACCTCCTCCTGTGCGCCATTTCTCTCCATCACGACAATCTCCGATTCGTCGCCGATACCTTTCAGTGAGGCTCTTGCCCTTCCCCTGTTGAGGGGACCGCCGTCGTTGTGCCCAAACTGGATAAAGAGATAATCACCTTTGCGGATACCCGGTAACACCTTGTCCCACAATCCTTCGGTGATGAAGGTGCGGCTGCTTCTTCCTCCCAGGGCGTGATTTTCGACCGAGATACGGGTGCTGTCGAAGAACTGTTCAAAGAAACTGCCCCAACCCCACTGGTCGTTGTCTCCCTTGCCGCTGCCGTTCTTCACGGTGGAGTCGCCGATCAGCATCACCACCGGACTGTTGTTCTTCCGGCTGCTGCCGGCCACAATCTGGTCGGTGCGTCCGCCCAGGCTGAAAATGGGCGCCCAGGTCAGCTGCTGCGTACTGTAAAACTGGACCGCCTTGTCGTTCATCTTGGGATACTGGTTGTCAAGTAGCTGAATCATCTCAGCCCCGGCCCAGATAACCGGTCCATAGCCATGTGCCGCAAACGGGCTGACGGGGCGACTGTAGTAGAAAGCCGGATCAAATGCCATGCCGGTCCCTACGCAGGTACCTTCCACCTGTCCCTTGTTGTTTATTTTTGTAGACACGGCATTCCATCCCAGCGTGGCCACAGGTCCGTAGCTGATGGGGTTGATCCACCCCTTGTTGATGGCGTGGGCGATGCAGTAGACAAAAATGGCTGTGGCCGATGTCTCGTGGTAGGAGTCGTTCCGGTCCACCAGCTGGTGCCAGAAGCCGTCGCCCGATTGCCATGCGGAGATGCCCGCAATATGTCTCCTGAGCAGCTGAACAATTGAATCACGCTGCGGGTGATGCTCCGGCAACACATCCAGCACCTCCACCAGGGTCAGCATGGCCCAGCCATTGGCCCTGCCCCAGAAGAAGGAGGGGTGATCTTCGGCGGACTCAACCCATCCGTGCCGGAACAATCCCTTCTCCTGCACGAACATTTTATCGGCAAAGAGGGCTACCTGCCGTGCGGCTTCATCATAGTACCTGCTTTCACCGCTCTGCTTGCCCATCTGCGCAAGGGCCGGTATGCTCATAAACATGTCGTCCAGCCAGACTGTGTTCATCTGGGGGCGTTTGCGTGCGAAGGTGCCGTCGAAAAGTCGATACTCCATGTGCATGATGTAGTTCATGTAGTTTTGGATGATCGGTTCCAGCTTCAGCTCCGGGTTACGGCGGGCAGCCTTTATCATGGCGGCGCACAGGGCACCTGCATCATCCAGTGCTGCCGGCTTCAGCATGCGGCCAATCTGTGGGTCGGTGTTTCCGAAATCATCCTGCACTTTTTTGTAGCGGGGTGCTACAGCAGAGAGGAAATGAAAACGGTTATCCACATACTCCCCGTATCTTTTATCACCGGTAGCCTCCGCAGCCGCCAGCATAGCAGCGTAGGTTACACCCCATTCGTAGCTGGTAAGGCGAAAGTCACCCCTTCTGATCCGTGTATTTTGATCAATCGCTTCCATGTTACGGATCTCCCTGCCCGAATTTTGGTCTACTAGCGCAAATGGGGTGGCTTCCTCCAGGTAGACAAGGATCCTGTCCATATCCGCTTTTATTGTAGCCCGGTCGGGTATCCCGTAAGGTATGTCATACTCAGGCTCCATCAGGTGGAGCGGCGTGTTTGAATCGGTTACTTTCTCCTGTTTACCCTGTGCAAAAGTGGACATGGGGATGATCTGCAGGAGAAGAAACGAAATGATTATCAGGCCGTTTTTCTTCATTGGATACGTTTTGTTATTTCTTCTGGTTGTTTGAAGTATGTCCGTTATGCATCCCCTGTCCACCATTAAACCGGAAACCCCGGAAGGTGCCTTTCATCTCCTCCAGGTCACTTCCAAAGTAGAAGCCCGGTTGCGTGGGCTGGTTGTAAGCCACATTTTGTGTGGCTACGCTGATCCGGTAAACCGGATCCTCCATGAAGGTATGAAAGCGGTACGATGTTTCGTGGGGGGTGGTGTAGATGCGGAGGTTCTTGTTGTCGCCGGTACGGAAGATCACCTCTTCCCGCCAGTCTCCGAGTATATCGGCACACAGGGTGGGAGTCGACTTGGTGCCGTTGTTTCTGACACATTCGTCACAGTCGAGAATGACTTCCGCTACGCCACTGGCCGGGTTGTATTTCGATATCCGTGTACCATTGAGCAGCTCCCGGCTCAAGTCGCCATCCCACCAGCAGGCCATGTTGACAGAGATGCCTTCGATGGAGGGATTGATCACCTCACCCCGTATGTTTCTGATTCCGCCCGAAGCGAGCGACCACATCTCCACGCCCCTGTGGGTAGGGTCGATATCGGCAGCCATGGCGCGCCCCACGTCGGTGTTACTTTTTACCTGAAATATCACCGCCCCGGTCTCTGCATCCCGAAAGCTGGAACCGTCGCGTTTGTTCTCATGACAATCCCACACCTGCAGCTTTCCGGAGGAGGGATCGAATGCGGTCAGATGCATCGCATCGCCATGTCCCATGCCGGTGGAATAAAGTCCATGGCCATCGTTGTCGATGGTGCATGATCCGTAGACGATCTCATCACGGCCGTCACCATCCACATCACCCACCCGCAGGTTGTGGTTGCCCTGTCCTGCATAGGCTTCGTTGCCCGGCATGTTAGAGTCGAACACCCAGCGGCTGGTCAGCTTCCCTTCTCTCCAGTCGAAAGCGGCCAGCACCGTGCGGGTATAATACCCCCGGCACATGACCACGCTGGGGTATTCACCATCGAGGTAGGCAATGGCAGCCAGAAAGCGATCCGACCTGTTGGCACGCGTATCGCCCCAAGCCTGCAGGTCGCCTCTCTCCCGGATGTAATCAATTGTCTGCAGTGCTTTGCCGGTAGCTCCCTCGAATATTGTCAGATATTCAGGACCCGTTAAGATGCGTCCCACGCTGTTTCGGTGATCAGCCTCCCCATCACCAATTACCTTGCCGGTGCCGTCGGTGGTTCCGTCGCCGGTTTTCATCACAATCTCGGCACGATTGTCTCCATCCAGGTCGTAGACCATAAACTGGGTATAGTGGGCTCCCGCACGGATATTCCTGCCGAGATCTATTCTCCAGAGATGCTCTCCGCTGAGTTTGTAACAATCAATGTAGACATTGCCCGTGTACCCGTCGTGTGCATTGTCGTGCGCGTTGGAGGGGTCCCATTTCAGGATGATCTCATATTCCCCGTCGCCTTCCACATCTCCCACGCTGGCATCGTTGGCCTGGTAGGTATACTCCTGTCCCGCCAATGTGACTCCTGCAGGAGGGATATTCAGTGGGATGTTGATGTAACCAAGCGGGGTCTCTTCCGGCAACAGGCATTGAACTGTTGTTCCAACCTCACCGGTTGCTTTACCGGCCACACGCAGCTCATAGTGCAGCGCGCCATCCGGAGCATCGGCATCTTTGAAGAAAGTAGCCTCACCCAACGGTGTTTTGTTGATTTTTTCCCCATCCCTGTAAATGTCAAAGGCAATATCAAGGGGATCAGATGAGCGATAGCGCCAGCTCAGATTTACCATGCCCTCGCTCTCACGAACCGCCACAAAACTCCGGCCCAGCGTCTCTTTTTTCAGTTTACCGAAATCATAGGCAGGCTGTGAAGCCACAAGTCCGCTTATTGATATCAGTAGGTAAAAGAATAAAAATGTACGAGAGTATCTCATTTGAAAAAGTTTTAAAAATATTTATTCACCTTCCAGAGGCCAATTGGGTGAAGGAGTGCGCATAGTCTTCATCTCACGTGTAAAATCGACTACTTTTTCCGGATAAACCTCAGCCAGGTTGTTGGTCTCGCCCACATCTTCTTTCAGATTATACAGCTCCAGGGAAGTTCCTGCTTTCACAGATACAACCTTCCAGTCACCTTTCCTCGCTGCATACTGTTTGCCGGGAAATTCCCAATACAGCAAGCGGTTGTCAGTGTCCATCTCTTCTCCTTTTAACAAGGGAAGAAAATTGATTCCATTCATTTTAGAGGGGACTTCGGCATCAGCAACTGCAGCCAGGGTAGGGAGTACATCAGGGAAATAGATCAGATTATCCAGGGTTCGGGTACTTACTTTCCCCGGCTGGTTCACGATGAAGGGGATACGAATGCCACCTTCATATAAAAGCGCTTTCCTTCCTCTGAGGTCACCGTTGCAGTGGAGCACTTCTAGCGGAGCCTGAATCGCAGCTCCATTATCCGAAGCGAAGATGACAAGGGTATTTTCCCTCAACCCCAGATTTTCAAGTTCATCCATAATCCGACCAATACGTTGATCCATATGGGTAATCAGTGATGCATATCTTTTGGTGTTCAAATCCCAATCCTTATCGTCGTACCATGAAGTGTCATCCATCACGTAGGGTTCATGGGGTGAGTCGTATGCCAGATACAGGAAAAATTTATTTTTGCTATTCCTGCGTATAAAGCTGATTGCCTCATTGGTTGAGATTTCATTGTTGTGCAAAACATGTTTTCCCCCGGCATTCTCTTCAATATTTACAAGAGAATCATTGTTAAATCTATAGTATGGATAATAATAGGGGTCATTTGAGTGAGCCGTACTCACCAGCCAGCCATAAAATTCATCGAAGCCGCGATGCAACGGGGTAGCCTCAGGGTTAAATCCATCAAGGTGCCACTTGTTCACGATGCAGGTTCTGTAGCCGGCATTTCCCAGAACTGTAGCAAGGGTAGTATCTGTGGGCAGAATATGCATGCGACGTATTGTGTTCCCATTTTTCAAACCCTCTATTCCTCCTGCTGCCGCGAAGTTATCACGGATTGTTGTATTTCCCGTATTTTTGCCCGTCATCAGAGCACAGCGTGAGGGCGAGCTGACGGCAGAGCCGGCATACGCCTGCATGAAGCGTGTTCCCGTCTCTGCCAGCTTATCGATATTCGGTGTCAGGATGTCCCGATTTCCATAACATCCGAGGTCTCCATACCCCAAATCATCGGCCAGGATAAAAATGATATTTGGCATCACCTCTTTATCCGGTTTTGCTTTATTACACCCGGATACGATACCGGATGCAATACACATGCCCATTGCGGACAAAAGTTTTAAATTTTTCATATCAATATAAGTGTTTTATTTACCATCTCGAAAATCAAACCAGAGATTCATGTGTATTCCTTCATCTCCTATTTTAATGCGGATGTTAGAAGGCTGACTGTTCGGCCCCTGTTGTGAAATCGGTTTAAAACAACGGATGGCTGGAATTTCATAGAGGAATGAGATATCTCCCTCCGGAAATTCAGGATAAGCGCGCCAGTTGGTTTTGTTGTCGGTCGGCTCTTCCGGCGTAAAGATACGCATAAACAGCCCGTCACTTTCACTGTATATCGTGAATGGTGTTTCAGACGTATAGAGTGTGCTCCAGTAGGTGTTGCCATGGTACCCTTTGAACTCGGGATAGACCATGTTGGCAAAGTCGGCACCGGTGATCGTGTTGTTGTAATCCTTCTTCCAGATTCCGTAGTTGGCACCGCGGATTCGGTTTCGCCATACCCTGTAGGGGCCGCGACAGAACCACTCCATGCTTGTAACCTTCTCTTCTGGATAGGAGAAGGTGAACCCGAAGTTGGTGATCTGATCCTCAAATATGGCCTCGTCGAAACCGACTCCTGCCCTCGCGTTATTCAACGTCACGGCGTGCATCTGCAACAGTCCGGCGGGGGTCATCTCCCAGCGGATGGAGTCGACGGCACCCTGGTAATAAACGGTGAAAACTGCGTTATCACCCTCCTGACGGTGTTTCACCTCTTTCACACGTGCCTTCATGCCGACCGGTATCGGGCCGTTGTTAAACGAAAGGATGCCCTTGCTGTTGCGTACCTCCGTGATCAGACCATTGCCGGTGTTGAATTGGACGGCCACTCCATCGGCCGATAACTGAACCCGATCTCCTTCACTGCTGATGGTCGCCTTGCCTTTCGGAACGACCTGCTCCAGCTGTTTTTGTGTGTAGGCGCTATTGTATCGGATGGTCCATGTCCAGGTACAAATCTCTTCGCCGCGACTGTCCCATGCTTTTATTTCCAGAATATCGCCCTTGAAAAAGTTGGCAGGAACATCCATGACAGCCCGGCCTGATTCCCTTGGGTTGATGGCGGGCAATGCGACTGCTCCCGATGCGATTACTTCCTGCTGAGTGACGTTGCTCAGTGGCGAAGGGGCGGTCAGCACCCTGTATTCCATTCTGCAGCCATTCAGGTTAGAGAAGAGGTAATCGTTGCGCACCAGAAACTCTCCTTTAAACGAGGGAGTGATCAGGATGGGCTCAAACTGAATGGGAGCCCATACCTCTCTCACGGTGTAGTAACTTCCCTCCTTCTGACGGTAGGGGCCCACGATGCCGTCGGTACCGTTGGAGCCGTCCGAGTCCAGGATCCCGCCCTTGTCCACACGCTTCACCGCATTGTCGGAGAAGTCCCACATGAATCCACCCGCGAACAGTGGGTGTGAAGTATACCTGTTCCAGAAATCTTCCAGTCCGGCACCGTGTCCCTGGTCGTACATGCCATGCTGAAACTCGGTCGGCATAAACACCTTGTAGCCATTGTTGAACCGGGCCACACCGGTGAGGTAAGTGGGGTAGTGGTGGGTGTCGAGATTGTCGAAATCGGCCCATGCATGAATCACATGTCTTTTTTGGGGATCATACGCTCTAAAAAGAGGATCCAGATCGTGGTTGAATCCACCTTCGTTACCGTTGCTCCAGAGGATGATGGCGGGGTGGTTCACATCGCGGGTGACCAGTGACTTCACCAGTTTAGAGCCTATTTCCGTGCCATAGGCATTCTGCCAGCCGGCCAGTTCACTCACCACAAAGATTCCCAACGAGTCACATACATCCATAAAATGTTTATCCGGGGCATAATGGAAACGTACAGCATTAATATTCATTTCCTTGATCAGTTTTCCGTCCATCAGGCTGATTTCCTTGTTGGTGGTACGGCCTCCGTCGGGATGAAATGAGTGCCGGTTGATGCCTTTCAGGATCACCTTCGTATCGTTCACATAGAGACCATCCTGAATCCGAAACTCCACGGTGCGAAATCCGATCCGCTCCCGGTGCTGATGGACTACCTTGTTGTTTTTGTCGACCATTTCCAGCTCCAGCAGATAGAGGTTGGGCGATTCTGTATTCCAGGGCTTAACGTTCATCCAGCCAAATTGCACCTGATGCTTCTCTCCGGCCACAAGTGAGGCTGTCTGCTTTTGGGACGACGGAGGGACATCGTTGCCATACAGTTTCACCGGCGTAATGTTTGCATTCAGTTTGTATCCCTCCGCCAGTGGGGTGGTGAAAACTTCCGCCTTGAGTGATCCATCCGCTTTGGCATCCACAGCAATTCGCTCAATGTGAACAGCAGGTTTTGCCTCCAGATAGACCGGCCGGTATATGCCGCCGAAAATCCACCAGTCCGCTTTCCGTTCGGCTGCATTCACCAGCCTGTCGGAAGACTCTTTGCTGACCTTCACCTCCAGACTGTTTTTCCCCGTTTTAATTTTATCGGTGATATCGTAGGAAAAACGATTGAACCCGCCCTGATGTATATCACCGGCGGACTGACCATTGACAGACACTTCGGTGTCGGTCATCACACCTTCAAAAACAATGGTCACCTGTTTTCCTTTCCAGTTGGCCGGTACCCGAAAGCTTGTGCGGTAAATTCCCGTTTCCGTGGGTGGTTTGGCACCTTTGATGGTATACCAGCGGCCATAACTGTATTCACCGTAGCCCTGCAGCTCCCATTGGGAAGGAACTTCTATTTTGGACCACTTCTTGCTATTCATGCCGTCACTGCAATAAAACTCCCACGTCCTGGTATCTCCAAGTCCCGTACCGGAGAGATATTGCGTCTCAGTCTGTTGCGCTGTCACCTGCAAAGAAAGGAAAAGGATGAATAGTGATATTAGTTTCTGCATCCTGTTAATTGTTTGAATGGTATTGTAAATGAGAATCCACAGTTTACAAATTTAAATAAATAGTGCTTTTTGTGGCTAATATAAATGACATTTTATCTGTAAAATATGATATTAACACAGCATTCACCTATTCTTGGTTCAAGTCAAAATTATGTAACGAAAATGCATTGATTTCTTTTTTTTATGAAGAAAGTCGCTCTAACCCCGTTTATAATGGGATTAGAATGACTTTCAAATTTATTAACATGAACAATAAAAATCAATAACCTTCATTTTGTGTCCATCCGCGATCCAGCATCAATTGCAATTGATCATAGGGGAGTGGGAACAGAATTGGATAGGTGACATTTGCCCACTTCCAGGTAGCCTTGGAATCGATTTTGTCATTTCCGTTCATGTGTGATTGAATAACAGAGTTGAGGCCCGGTTCTGCCCAGTTGAAATGATCGGTCATGATTTTGTTGAGACGTCCGATACGCAACAGATCGAACCAGCGATGCCCCTCAAAGCATAGTTCCAGCAGACGCTCATTTTCAATGGCCATGGACAGATCCTCTTTCGATGCGGCAGTAGTTGCATCAAGACCTGCTCTGTTTCGAACCAGGTTCAGGTAGGTAACTGCGCCTGCGGTATTGTTTGTCTCATTCAGACACTCGGCGTACATCAACAATACATCGGCATACCGGTATACAATGTTGTCAGTGCCGGCAGCATATTTTGAAAGTCCGTTGTAATTGTTTTGATGATCATAGTATTTGAGTGTTGTTGGCAGAAAGGTTGCATTTGATGTTGTTCTGTATGCAAAGGGAGTAGTGGAGGTGAACTCCGCGTCATACAATCCGTTGTAAACCAACTTTTGAAATCTCTTGTCCTTTTCAGGGTCATATTTCTTATAGAGATCATACGTCATCAGGAGAATACTTGTCCCCTCAGAAGTCTTGATTGTGGTTGTCGTTCCGTCATCATAAGCATAGGTTGGTTGTGCAGAAGGATTGATGATATTGGGAATGGAGGCAGACATCAGATAGTTGCTGATGATTGTAGAACCATAATTGAACTGAGCAGCCAGGATAATTTCTTTTCCGTTAGCATTGCGTGAATCATAGATGTCCTCCACATTTGTTTCAAGTCCCAGTATGGAAGGATTGGTATTGGCGAAATCGATCACACTTTTCAGATATGTTTTGGCAGTTTCAAAATCAGATCGGGTCATATAAACCTCTCCCAGCATGGTCAGGGCAGCAATTCTGGTAGCTCTCCCCTTTAATGACTCCACTGTATAGCTGTCGGGTAAGCCAGCTATTGCATCGGTAAGGTCTTTCTGAATCTGACTGTATACCTCATCGACCGACTGACGAGGAAAACTGTAGAGAGTGGTATAGTCCTTGATAACTGCTGTGCTGATCGGGACGTTGCCAAACAGCCTCACCAGCTGGAAGTAGGCATATGCACGGAAAAACTTTGCTTCTCCTTCAAACTGTTTTCTTTTTGGTTCATCTGCCACATTGCCCAATGACTCCAGCACATAATTCGACCGGTTGATGATGTTGAAGCATCCCGACCAGATGGTGGAGGAGATACCAAATGTCTCAGTGATGTTACTTTCATTGAGATTGATATGGTCCATCGAGTTGTTTGTTTTTCTGTTGTAAGCCACATCTGTGCCGATGTCATTGAGGTATATGATGTTCTGTGTGACGGAACGGAGTTGGTAATAGACATCATAGAGTACATTTTCCACTTCTGCATCATTGGTGAGATAGGTCTCTACCTGCATTGAATCTGAAGGGAAACGGTCAAAAAAACTGTCACTGCAGGAATGAAGCCCAAAAGCTATGATTCCAATGAGTAGTATTGTAATTATTCTTTTCATATGCATAATTTATTGTATTGATGGATGTTATGGTTAGTTGTGGAAATTAGAAACCAATGTTGATTCCGAATGTGACTACGCGAGATAATGGGTAGCTTCCGAAATCAACGCCATTATTAGTGGAAGAGTTCCCGGAATAGTTCGACTCGACCGAATAACCCGGATATTTATCGAAGGTGTAGAGGTTTTGTGCATTCAGGCTGAATCGCAACATCTCAAAACCAATCTTTTTTGATATCTGCTTCGGAAGAAGATAGCCGATGCCAAGATTTCGCAAACGGAGATAATCTGAGCTATAAAGATATCGGGTAGAAGCATTGATGTTGGAACCGAGGTTGTTGGTTCCTGCTTTGTGTGATGTGCCGTTACCGGGATCACTTTCCGATTTCCATCGTCCCAGACCGGACTCAGCCAACACATTATCGTCATATCTGTTTAGAGTGAATGCTCGTGCAGCGGCAAAGATTACTTCACCTCCTACCTGTCCATCAATTGTGAAGTTGAGGTCAATATTTTTGAATGCAAAAGTGTTAGTCCATCCGAAAGTGAAATCAGGCTGGTAGTTACCCACGCGTTGGAAATCATCGTTGTTAATCTTTCCGTCAACAGTATAGTCTTCGTACATCAGATCACCGACTGCCTGTGTGCCGAAATTGGGATTATTTTTCACATCTTCGGCATTGTTAAAGGTCCCAATTACTTTCAGCATATACATATCACCCATTGGTCTTCCCACATAGTTTCTGATCACATTACCCCATTTGGTACCTGCGCTCTGGTTGGAGAGCTGGGATTGTCCGTTGGCGAGAGAGAGAATCTTGTTAATGTTCTTTGAACCGTTGAGTGTGGCTGTCCATTTGAATTCGCCTGTCAGGATGGGTGCAGTCAGTTGTGCTTCAAATCCCTTGTTTTCTATCTCTCCCGAGTTGGCCATGATGGAAGATGCTATACCGTTGAAGTTGGGAATAGACATGGACATCACCACTTCGCTCACCCTGCGGTATAGATCTACTGTCAGTCCAAAACGATTGAAGAACCCCAGATCAATACCCATATCCCACTGGCTGTTGGTTTCCCATCCCAAGTATGGATTAGAGTAGCCGTTGGGATAATAAGCGGTACGTGTCACCATGTTTTCACCGGTGCCAAATACCACCTGGTTGGAACTTCCCAGAGCTGCCATCCAGGAGTAATAATCACCAATTTGGTCATTGCCAGTAAGACCGTAGCTCAGCCTTATTTTTGAACTAGTCAGCCAGTCACTTTTACCCCACTCTTCTTCAGAAATATTCCAGGCAGTCGATCCCGAGTAGAAGATACCCGCGCGTTTGCCGGGGCCGAACTTGCTAGAACGGTCGCGCCGAAGAGAGGCGGAAGCTACATATTTCTGGTTATAATCGTAGTTAATACGACCGAAAACAGCATCAAACGCATATTCGCCCACATCTGAGGAGCCGTTCCAAAGATTTGCTCCATTCACGTTGGTGATATTGGTTTGCGTATATGCAATGGGGTAGTCGCTGTCGGTACGGTCGTCTTGTCGGACATCAAATGTATTGAAATACTCTGCATCATAGCCGAGCAAAGCGGTGAAATTGTGACTCTCATTCGCTGTCCAACTGTAGGTAGCCGTAGTGGAGGAATATAAATCGTAGGCCAGGAGTGAGGAGCGGTACCCGTCAATGGTATTGAAATTGGGTGTCGATTTATTACCCGTATAGCTGTTTCCTAGTAGGTAAGCAGTCTGGTAATAATCACGTTTATAGGAATTGGTCATTAGATCAACACTAGAACGGATAATCAATCCTTCAATGGGTCTAAACTCAAGGAAAGCATTGTTCAATGAGCGAAACGACCATCTGTTGTCGAAGTTCTCCATCAGGTTGGCTACCGGATTCCTGATCTGGGTATTGAAACCGTAGTTGGGGTACCCGTTTTTGCCTCCGGCATGTTGTGCCACCTGGAAATAGTCGCCATTCTCCATGTAGGGGGTGAAAATAGGAGGATAGGTAAGCGATTCAGCCACAATGCCGGTTACATCTTCGGTATTCCCGCCCGAGGGATTTTGTGCACGAATGTGGTTGTAGGTGGGAGAGAAGCTGACACCCAGTTTGATCTTATCGGTGAGCAGCGCCTCAAATCCACCTTTCAGGTTGATACGCTTGTTATAGGAGTTCAACAAAATCCCATCCTCATTGAGATAAGAGGCGGAAAAATTGTATTTCACCTTTTCCGTGCCGCCAGTCACCGAGACGCTTGTCCTGTAGTTGAGCGCATTGCGGAAAATGTCCTTCTGCCAGTTGTTGTCCGGCAGGGTGCTGCGTTTGTTCCAGAGATCCTGCAGTGCAGGGAAGTTACTGATGGTTCCGTTATTGGTCCTGGCTTCGATCACCATCTCCAGGTAATCGTCCCTGCCCAACACATCGACATAGGTGGATGGCTGGCTGATACCCACTTGTGCATTGAGGCGGATATCAGGCTTGCCCTCCTTGCCTTTTTTTGTAGTGACGATAATCACCCCGTTACCGGCACGCGATCCGTAGATAGCCGATGAAGCAGCATCTTTTAGGATCTGGATGCTCTCCACATCCTGAGGATTGATGTTTGCAAAATCGCTGCTTGAGGTTGTGGGGTATCCGTCAATTACATAAAGGGGGTCGTTCCCGCTGTTGATGGATCCGTTTCCCCTGATTCGGATAGCAGGTGATTCACCCGGCTGTCCGCTGATTTGCTGGAATGTTACGCCGGAGCTCATTCCTACAAGGCTTTGTGCCAAGTTCCCCGTGGGCATATCTGCCACCTTGCCTCCTTCAACTGTTGCCACAGCTGTGGATAGAGAGCGTTTGGTTACGGTGCCGTACCCGATCACAATCAACTCCTCCATCAAGGTTACATTTTCGGTCATTGTCACATCTATCCGGTTTCTGTTGCCGACAGGAATGGTTTGTGACTCATACCCAACAAAAGAAAAGAGAATGCTTGCATCGCGACCGGGGACTCTCAGCGTGTAGTTTCCTTCAAAATCGGTTACCGTTCCGGTTGAAGTCCCTTCAACCTGCACAGTCACTCCGATCATCGGCTCTCCCAGTGTATCCATTACCTTACCAATGATGGTGCTCTCCTGAGCGGTAGCCCTCGTGAATAAGGATAAGAGGCTTAGTAGTAAAATAAAAACTTTCGAGGTAAAGATCAATTTAGTCATAATGTTTTTTTATAAGCGTTTAAATTCATTTATTTTGATTCAGTTAAAACTCACTTTGTTCATGGTAATATGCCGGATATCAGTGATGGATATCCGGCAATATGTGTGGTTTCTTCAGGCTTTCTTCACCCTGGGCTGGATGGATGTGAGATCCTTGATCATGATCGTCTCGCCGGATGTGATGCTCTTTCTTGCCGCAATGCCGATGAGGCAGGCCAGTGCTCCGTCCCTTGTCCCGGCAGCCTGCTGCAGCGGATCCGGTGTCCCTGGGATGAAGATCTGATCCTTGAGGAGTTTGTCACCACCTCCATGCCCAAACCCCTGCGGGATGTGGAAGTACTCCCTTTTCCCGAAGTTCTTCGATACCATGATCTGGTCGTAATTCGCGTCGGTCGTGGGATTTGATTCCTGTATCCATGCATCCATCCTTCCCTTTGTGCCGTTGAAGGCAATGCGGTATCCCTCATAGGGCGAGTAGGTTGTCAGGGAGTAGGTTACCTGTACACCGTTCATGTATCTGATGGTTGCGGCCATCTTATCGAAGATGTTCACATCGTTTCGGAATACACACCCGTCCCGATGGTAGCCGTCAAATTTCTCGTTGTCCACGTATAGTCTTTTTAGCTGCTCGTTTTGCATGATGTCGAAGTGAAAGTTGCACTCCTTGGTGTGGTTACAGCTGCGGCAATTGTCGGCACGGAAGGGACCGTTTTTTCCGTAGAACCCCAGTTCTCCTAGGGCATAGACGCTCTCCGGGTCGCTTCCTATCCACCAGTTGAGCAGGTCGAAGTGGTGGCTTGCCTTGTGTACCCACAGGGATCCGCCTTTCTCCACGAGCCGGTGCCACCTGCGGAAGTAATCGGCGCCGTGCGAAGTGTCAAGATACCAGTGGAAATC
Organism: Bacteroidetes bacterium GWC2_46_850; assembly: GCA_001768325.1. Lineage (GTDB taxonomy): Bacteria > Bacteroidota > Bacteroidia > Bacteroidales > Dysgonomonadaceae > Proteiniphilum. Next base: position 84,845 of record MENQ01000030.1, read on the forward strand.
GACGGAAGTGAGTTCACCGATCTCGCCCGCCTGGAGGATCTCCCACATCCTGGCACGATGGGGGGAGTAGCGGTAGTTGAACGTGACCCTGCACTGCTTGCCGGTTCTCTTCTCGGCATCGATGATGCGCTGTATCTTCTCCTCGTCAATGGCCATCGGTTTCTCGCTGATGACATCGGCCCCCATCTCCATTCCTTTCACAATGAAGTGGTCGTGCGTGTTGTCGTCGGTGGTGACGATCAGCCGGTCGGGCTTGGTCTCACGCATCATCTGTTCGAAGTTCTCGAAGGTGGGGCAGTCTGTGTCGATAAGTTCCTTGCCCAGTGCTAGCCTTCCGGGATTGTGGTCACAGAGCCCCACGAACTCAATGAGGCTTGGATACTCTTTTGTGAGGCTGCTTCCCCACATGCCAGTTCCCCTGCTTCCGAGACCCACGATGGCCAGCCTTGTTTTCTTGTTGTTCCCGCTGTTGCCGGCCCTGTTTTCGGCAAAAACGTGTGAAGCGGGGTTCACAATCGTTGTTCCGGCAATGGCTCCCGAAACTGCCAGAAACTTCCTTCTTGACATCTGATTTTTTTTGTTTTCCATTTAAATAAAATTTTTATATGTTTTGAAAAGGTTTAACAGAAAAAGATCTACTTGTTCGATTTCAAAATTAGATGAAAAAAGAGGTCTCATACTGTAAAATATGATTTAAAAGGTGAGAAAAATGATAAATCGTGCTAATATGAAAAATGTTAAATTTTATGTTATAAGTCATCCATTAATGTCAGTTTTAATTTCTCCAAAGTAGATAATTGGACTGTTTATTTAAATTATTATTACATTAATGTCCACTAAAAAATTAGAAAATGTCATTTGAAATTATTTATATACCAGGATCTTTTAGTGTGACGATTTGATTTTTCTGATTATGAAGGAACAATGAATAAAGGCAAATTCGTGTATGGTAGAATTCTTACTTCAGCGGGTTTTTGACACCATTGTCTTAAAGTGTGATGGCAGTAGATTTAAAAATATTTTACATATTGGAATCAACTTTTTGTAGTTGTTGTTAGGGAAACTCACCAGCCGTTACAGTTTACATGATTTTGATTGTGGCAATTGAAGTCCACAGCATAAAAAGTTTCCATCTCGGTTTTGGAAAAAGTGTTACTGTAGTAATTTTTTAAAAGCAACTTAAAATCGATATTATAGAATCTTTGAGAAGCTTGCTTGGTATATCATCGGAATTGCCAGACAAAAGTTGGAAAACAATAATTTGAAGCCTGTATCAAATACTATAGTAGAAATATCATAAATTGAAGTTGTTTAAATAAGGTGTTTTGTAAAATTGCTGATACTTTGAATATAACCAAAATATCGCAAAATGAAATTAAAATTAACTAATGTCTAACCCCTAAGCAGAATGAAATGAAAAATCTAAAAAGAAAGACAAAAAGCAGTGTCCATTTGGCGAGACAGCTTTTGAAACTGTTTCTCGCGATGGTATTGTTAACAGGGACGGTCGCACTCAATGCTCAGACAAGAACGATTACCGGTACAATTGTTGATAATAACGATGTTCCTGTAATCGGGGCAACAATCATGGTCGTAGGTACAACAAATGGTACAACCACCGATGCAAATGGCCATTATTCTTTGAGAAATATTTCAGCTGATGATGTTTTGCAAATTTCCTATATCGGGTATGAAACACAGACAATATCTGTCGGTGCACAAACCAATATTCGGATTATGTTAAAGGAAGATACGCAAACGCTCGATGAATTGATTGTTGTTGGTTACGGAACCCAGAAAAAAAGCGATTTGACAGGCGCTCTGTCAAGGGTAACGGAAGAGCAGATTAAGGAGCGCCCCGTTCAGAATGCACTGCAGGCCCTACAAGGAAAAGTTACCGGAGTTGATATCAGTTCCAATAACAGGCCGGGAGAGCTTGCCTCCATCAGAATTCGTGGGAACAGATCGATCAATGCTTCCAATGAGCCGCTGTATGTTGTGGACGGTATTCCGCTTGCATCGGGATCAATGGCTGATATCAATCCGAATGATATTTCTTCCATTGAGGTGCTAAAAGATGCATCAGCCACAGCGATCTACGGTTCACGCGGTGCGAACGGCGTTGTTCTGGTGCAAACCAAGAAAGGCACGGAAGGAAGGGTGACAGTTGGCTACGACGGTTCGGTTTCGTTCAATCGGATCGATGAATTGACAGATTATATGAATGCTGGTGAACTGCTTGACTGGCAGCGATCGGCATATATCAACGGCGGAACTTATGGCGGGGCTTATGGTAATGCTCCTGATATGGAGAGAGATATGGTGCTTTTCATGGGCAGCCAGAACTACATGCGCAGAATCTTGGGCACAGCCTATCAGCTTGATTCGAATGGAAATCAGGTGTTAAGACCTGCGACAGCCGCAGAAAAAGCAATGGGTTATGCCGATCAGGTGCCCGTTTATAATGCTGCCAAGTTGTTTGATCAAAACTGGACCGATTTGGTTACCCGCACCGGTATTACCAATAACCATCAAATATCTTTATCATCCGGTTCCGACAGATCCAAACTGTATATGTCAGTATCCTATTTGAATCAGGAATCACCGATGGTTGATCAGGATTATGAACGTTTTACCGCCAACATCAATGGAAACGTGAATCCGGTTAAATGGCTGAATGTAGGAGCATCACTCAATGCAAACTATTCCATTCAGAATTATGGGATGATGAATAATACCGGCAACTCTACCGCAAAAGACTCTTACGGTCAGGCACTGGCATTGCTGTCATACGCCCCTGCTTATGATGAAGAGGGCAATCTGATGAACCCGGGCTCCGGATTCGGCCCTTCAGGAGATAATGTGCTGGTGAATATTGCAAACGGGATAAACGAAGACAGGGCATACTCCGTGATGAGCAGTAATTTTGCAGAGGTGGACATCACTTCCTGGCTGAAGTACCGCATGAATCTGGGAGCTCAGTTCAGACATACCCGCAATGGTAGTTTCTATGATAAGGACTATACCAATCCCATTGGTTCAAAACCGCCCGCATCGGTACCCATGACAGGGTACAACAGAAATGCAACAAGCTTTTCATGGGTATTGGAGAACTTGCTGTATGCCGATAAAAACTGGGACGACATCCACACGTTAAATCTAACATTGCTGCAATCGGCTCAGGAAACAAGAAACGAAAACTTATGGGTCAGATCGCAGGATCTGCTGTATTCATCGGCTTTATGGTATTCATTGTCCGATAATTCGGTCGGCAAGCCCCATGGTTACGGTTCGGGCTTTTCGAAGTATGCGCTGGCCTCATACATGGGAAGGGTAAATTATTCATTGTTGAATAAATATCTGCTCACTGCAACTGGCCGCTGGGACGGATCTTCTGTACTTGCGCCCGGAAATAAATGGGACTTTTTCCCCTCCCTGGCTGTTGCGTGGAAATTGGAGCAGGAACGGTTCTTGCAAGATATGGACTGGGTTGATCAGTTAAAACTGAGATACGGATGGGGTGTTACGGGTAACTCTGCAGTCGGTGCTTACAGTACATCCGGATCACTGATGGGAGCCAACCAGGTATTTAACAATACAGAAGTTGCAGGTGCAAAAGCATCCGTGATGCCCAACTATGCATTGGGCTGGGAAAAGACGGCACAGACAAACCTCGGATTGGACTTTGCTTTGTTTAAAAACAGGATAAGCGGTTCGATAGAATATTATCAGGCAAATACTTCTGACTTGCTGATGGATCGTTCGATTCCTGCAATTTTAGGGTATGTAAGTATTCAGTCGAACGTTGGTAAAACACGAAATAGAGGATTTGAGGTTAATCTGTCGACCGTAAATATCAGTACCCCCGATTTTACATGGGAAACAGATTTCAACTGGTCTACCAATAAAGAAGAAATCGTGGAACTGGCGAATGGTAAACAGGATGATAAGAGTAACGGATGGTTTATCGGACAACCTATCAGGGTGATGCGAGATTATCAGTATGATCGCTTGTGGCAGGATACGGAAGAAGATCGTTCCCTGATTGATATTTACAAAACAGTAGGTAAACTGACCTATATTCCGGGTCAGGTTAAGCTTGTTGATCAGCAGCCCATGGAAGTGGTTCCTGCAGGTACCGAGGGTTCGGTAACCTATACTTTGGCCTCTGGAGAGACAATTACGATCATGGATAATGGATTCGGAAAAATTAACGACGATGATGCGAAAATACTTGGATCGAACAGGCCAAAATGGGTAGGAGGTATCACGAACACCTTTGCATACAAGAATCTGCAGCTTAATTTCCTTGTTTATGCACGCATTGGAAACCTTTATTACGGTTTGCTGCAAACATATGGCAGAAGAGTCGAAAAAGATGTGTGGAGTCCTGAAAACACATCCGGAAGATATCCACAACCGACGACCAAAGTACACAGCAGTAGTTCAGATGCAATGAACTACGTGAGTGGTAACATGGTAACTGTGCGAAATATATCGTTGTCATATACATTCCCTGAAAAGGTTCTAAAGAAATACAATCTTTCAAATATGCAGCTATACGGACAGGTAATCAATCCATTTATCTTCGGGGGCGACCTTGTAAAAGTGGGTATCAACCCCGATGACGTGAATGGTTGGGATTCAAAAACTGGTGCAATGGCAGGAGGACAAACCAACAACACTGCATTGATGCGTAGTTATGTAATTGGATTAAGATTCGGATTTTAAATGAAAGCAATCATGAAAAAGTACATTATAATAATATTATTATCATCTATAGGAATAGTATCTTGTTCCGATAGTTTTTTGGAAGAAAAGATGGTGTCGACAATTACCCAGGATTATTTTAATACCGAGAAAGGGTTGGAACAACTCATAAACGGAACGTACGATGCCTTGAGATGGAAGTATGGATGGGAAGAAGGATCTTACATGTTTCATGTGGGGTCGGATGCAGAAATAAGGGGAGATAATTCCTGGGATATTTATTCTCCCACAGTATGGACACCTGCCGGGGGCGCTGGGAACTATACAAACAATCTGATGGGATATTACGCCAAGCAACTCCTGGGAGGCTACCCCACGGTAAATAATTGCAACAGGGCAATAGAAACAATAAGAGAGGGAAAGGCAATGGGACGCTTTGCAACAGATAAGCAATATGCAGCTCAAAGAATGTCAGAGGCGCTGTTTACAAGAGCATGGGTCATTTATATGTTGAACACTTCGCTGGGTGATGTTCATATGACTTTGAAAAGCAACAACTCGTTGCCTGCTGCGTACAATTTCCCGAAATCAACATCTGAAGAGATATACAAACAGATCATTGGTGATTTGAGATTCTGTTATGATAATCTTCCCGCTACCCTATTCGAAGGTGGATCAACAGAGGGCAGAGAGAGGGTATCTAAAGGTGCAGCAGCCCATTTTCTTGCCAAGCTTTATCTGCAAAGAGCGCAGGGGGCTGACTTCAAACAGTACAGGAAAGCTGACGGTACAATTGATCATGCCAATGCAAATGCTCATTTGGGAATGCTTTATAAAGGAAATGTAGCAACAGATCTTGATTCATGTATCTATTTTGCAACACAGGTAATCAATAGTCCCAATTACAAACTGGCCGAAGATTATGCCGATATTTTTGCTACCGCAAAAGGTGCATACCCTTCCGAAAACAATCCGGAGATTATTTTAGCTGCTTCCTTTGGTCCCAAGCTGGCCAATACCCGCTACGGTATGCGTTTTCAATGCTACATGACCTGTAATTATGTGCGTGCACTTTGGGGCTTACCCAACCGTACATGGGAATATGGACATCAGAACGTGAGGATGAGAACAAATGACTGGGGATACGATGTGTTTACAGATAAACAGTCGGACTCAAGGTTCGAAAAGACATTCCTTATAGAATACAAGGCCATGCTATCCGAAGGAGCCAATGATGTTGATTATTACAGTTACAAAGATCCAAAAAACGGTACAAAACAATGGTCTGCTGACGAGGCTGCCTATTTTAATGCAAACATTTTACCTGCGTATAACCGCGAATCGTGGAATGGACGTCCAGCTGTTGCCGGAGAACGTAAGATAGGAAAAGGTGATTTGGGTCTTGTCTTTCTAGAAAATACAAAAGAGACAGCCATCCCGATCGACGTAGCGAAAGCGCAGCCTTATGTATTATATCCACGCTGGACAAAAGATGGAGATAAATATTATTACAGAAGAGATGCAAGTGATAATTTCAAAGCAAACAACGTAGGGCTGGAATTTGGTATTGGTGTTGCTGCTACTGTAAAAAAACATATCGACGTGAACAGGGAAGCCATAAACTCGGAGTATGGAAGCCGAAATGTGGCAATGTTCAGAATAGCAGAGACATACCTGATAAGAGCAGAAGCATATGGCCGTAAGGGTGATATTGCTTCAGCAATAAATGATGTGAATAAAGTAAGAGAAAGAGCAGCATACAAGCCTGGCGAGAATCGTGCGGAAGTGCTTGCAAGATTATATCCGGGCGCAGCGGAGCTGAACGCTTCGGAGAAACTATATCCTTATACCGTAACCCAAGGCAGGGTTTCCGATATGAGAATTGATGCTACTTACTGGGACGGTACTTCAGCCAATTCAATTGCAGAGAATTATCCCTCCAGCGCAAAAACTGATTTGCAAAGGTTCGTTCATTTCATTTACAATGAACTGACAAGAGAGATGATTGGAGAGCTTACAATCTATGAAGGAATTCATCATGCTGGAATTCAGGCCGACAGGATTATGTGGCACCAGCAGATGGGGTCAACCCTTCAAAATCACTGGCCTGTATCTGATAATGTGAATGGGACACAAGGTCAAAACGGAAACGGGAAGGGTGCATTCAGGCCTTTCAATACATTCAAGCCATTCCCGCAGGCATTTATGGATATGCTCACCGATGAAAACGGGAAACTGCTGGATGAGACAGCGAAAGCAGCTTACCAGAATCCGGGTTACAATTAAGAATTTATGGCGTAGATGAATAAAATAGCTTTTATTTTTTGCCTCCTGTTATTTACTGTGCAGGCTTACTCTCAGGATCCGCGTGAGCTTTTATACAATATTGAAATACTTGCGCCCAATCATGCCTTTAAACCGAAGGTAGATGGATTTGCAAAAGAGAGAATTGAAGATGAATTAAACCGGGGTGTCATTGCGGTTGAGGGTGAAGATAACAACGTGTATGTGAGCTGGAGACTATTAAAATCGGATCCCGCTGATGTAGCTTTTGATGTGTACAGGGGTACCGGCAATCGTTCTGTTAAACTGAACAGGAGACCCGTCACGGCTACCACGGATTTTGTAGACCGGAAAGCGAGCAATAAGACAGATGAATACTGGGTTATCCCTGTAACGAAAAAAGGGAATGAGGCACCCTCGGAAAAAGCTTCCGTGATTGCCAAGAAATCGCTGGAAGAGCCTGCCTACATCTCCATACCGCTGCAGGATGAGGTCGTTCCGGGAAGGAGAAGGCTGGGGGTGGCCGACCTGAATGGTGACGGCAAATTCGATTTCATCCTGATACAACCCAACGTGAGCAAGGATCCGGGATCACGACCCGATTCCTCACAGGTGACCTATAAGATAGAGGCATATCTGAATGATGGCACTTTTCTGTGGCGCAACGACCTGGGTGATGGAATTGAACCGGGCGTTTGGTATTCTCCTTTTATCGCTTACGATTTTGATGGTGACGGCAAAGCGGAGATCGCTGTGAAGACAGCACCGGATGGTATTCGGGATGCCGATGGCGCCGTTTATGAAGGCGAGGAGTGGATCTCCATCTGGGATGGCATGACCGGCGAGGAGATAACCAGAGCCAGCTGGCCTGAACGTACGGAGAGACTGGGAAACTACAACAGGCAAAACCGCAACCAGCTGGGTGTGGCCTATCTGGATGGAAAAACACCCTGCCTGATTGTGGGGCGCGGAACCTATAAAGCGATGTTCGTGGACGCATATCAGTTTACCGATGGGCAGCTTACAAAACTGTGGAGCTGGGACGGCGATGAGGAGAATCCCATCGTACGCAGTCAGGGAGCCCATATCATGCTGGTGAATGATGTGGATGAGGATGGCCGTGACGAAATGATTCTCGGGAGTGCAGTTTTGGACGATGATGGTACATTGTTGTGGTCGGCCGGTTTGGGCCATCCTGACAAGGTTTATGTTACCGATATTGATCCTTCCCACCCTGGTCTCGAGATATTTTTTGCCGTTGAGGCTTTGCATGACAAGGACGGCCTGGGCATATGCGTTCGTGATGCAAAAACAGGTGAACTGATCTGGAGCGTGGGTGAACCCACTGTCCATATCGGTTCGGGCATGGTGGCCGATATAGATCCGTCACTTCCGGGATTGGAGGGTTTCGCAAATGAAGATCCCAAGGGACACAGAGCAATGAGGGTGCCCGGGAATGACAACAAATATCTGTTTGACGCAAAGGGAAATCTGATTGGTTCAGGAGAAGATGTGCCGCCAACGGGTGACTGGCTCTGGTGGGATGCCGGCAAGATACGCCAGTATATTGCCGGTGACCGGGAAGGAATCTCGGTGATGAAATATAAGCAGGGGGAAGTACAAAGCGGTTTCCAGGGGCGGGTTATCATGACTGCCGACCTCTTTGGCGACTGGCGCGAAGAGATAATCACCGCTTTGCCCGGTGAGTTACGCATTTATAGTACAACACTTCCTGCGAACGACCGCAGGATAACACTCCTGCAAGACAATACGTACAGGCAGACGATCACTGTTCGTACGATGGGATATCAGCAACCACCCGTTCCATCCTTTTATTTGGGAGAATAATATAGTTAAAATATTTCAATCGTATGAAAAAACATTTTTCGGGTATTGCATCCATCTTGTTGTGCTGTTTTATCCTGCCCCTGTCTCTGCAAGCCCAAATAGGTACCCGTTTCCCATCAGAGAGAAAAGTGGTAAACGATCCGGTGACGGGTGTCGAGCTTCTGTTTTTGACAAGCAGCCAGTCGGGCGACAGAAAAATTTATCCCACACACAATCAGTGGACTTCCAATGGCGAGTGGGTTGTCTTCAGCTCGGGGCGCGTTGCGGGAGAAGCCATGGCCGTAAACGAGAAAACAGGTGATATTGTACAGATTACCGAGGGTGGATATTCCGGGATGCTGAGTGTGGCAAGAAAATCAATGAAGCTCTATTTTATGCGCAGACCGGAGGGTCCGCAACGTACTCCCGTGGCGGTAGAGGTTGTCGAGATTGATCTGGAAAAGCTGTTTGCTGACTCTGAGTCGGGCAACCTGAAACGGGCTGCTGCTTATGAACGGATCTGCGGAGTCACCCCGGCTGACATGGACGCAGGAGGAGACATGGCGCTCGACGGGGGAGAGGAGTGGGTGTGGTTTCGTGTGGGAAAAGAGGAGGCCTTAAAATATCTTCCCGAAGGAACAGAGATTGCCCGACCTTTCGGCCCCCGGAACATGGGCGCCGGCCCCGCCGGTATTGCCGGAATGAATATCCATACCGGTGAAATCAAACAGGTCGTGTCGGTACCTTTCCAGATTGGACACATACAGAGCAACCCCTGGGTGCCCGGACAGATTGTCTTCTGCTGGGAAACAGGTGGTAAGGCCCCACAACGTACATGGATTGTCAATGCCGACTGTACAGGACTGCGTCCGCTTTATCCGGAGTCGGAATACGAGTGGATCACACACGAGGCGGTGATCAGCCCCGATGAAGTAGCATTTGCCATATTGGGACATCGACCCATACAGGGCATCCACGATGAGCACAGGCCAAAAGGAACCGACGTGAAGGGTGCCAACCCGGGACAAGAAACAGCTTGGGGACCTTCCGGAACACGGGAAAAACCGACCGGACTCGGGATTGTGAATATCAACACCCGGGAAATGACAATCGCCGGACAAATACCCTACGGCAGTGGATTCTGGCATGTGCACGGTTCACACGACAAGCGTCTTGCCGTGGGCGACAATTTTGAACGTGAACTCTACCTGATCAATCGCGAAACAAACGAAAGGATGCTCCTTACCGCCGGTCATAAGGCCACAGCTGCCGATCATCTGCATCCCACATTCAGCCCCGACGGTACCAAAATAGAGATTCAATCGGCCATGCTTTCCGAAGACGACAGATCCATGAACATCTGTATTGTTCGTGTACCCGGGAAGTGGTTGAAAAATGAGAGATAAGAGCCGGATGAGTTGATGGGGCAGTTAAATTTTCCTAAGTTTGTAGTTGAAAACCATTTTTAATAAATCATATGAAGCGTAAATTGTTTTTGTTTTTATTTCTGTTGCAGGCAGGCTTTCTTGCAGCACAGAACATGACCGATGTGAGCCTTTTTTTACGGAGCGACAGTGGCACCTATCTCAACCGTGTCTCATCGGAAACGGGCGATCTGTACAAGGCCTTGGGCCATCACGGGCCTGCCATTGAAAATGAGTGGCTGGCACTGAGGTTGTATTTCGACAAGAAAGCGGCCATCGATGTTTATTCGAAAGCAACGCCCGGGCTAGAACTGGGTACCTATAAATGGTATCCCACCACGCAGCAGCAGCTCGAGGGAAAGGGAGCCGACTACTACAAGGTGGGACCCACCGTCGGCCTTGGCGGTATCCGCTTGTGGGACGGCGAGAAGGTGGTTCCCCTCGATCCTGTTTCAAACAGAACAGCCAGGGTGGTAAAAGAGGGGTCGGTCTCCTATATGGAGATGCTATCGGAAGATGTACCCTACGGGAACCGGAAAGTGGATATCCTGGTGCGGGTGACCGTCTATTCCGGATTTAGAAAGGCGAAGGTGGAAGCCTTCGCGTTGACCGATGAGGATGTGGCATTTGTCACCGGCATCAACTATCACCCCGGACAGCAGGTGGTTGTGGAGGAGGATTGTATATTCACCTGGGGACTGCACCCCGAAGATGTGGCTGCTGAACAGGTGGAGCTGGGCTCCGCGATCTTTGTGAATCCCGATGACTTCGATCAGACAAAAGACGATGGAAACCAGCATATTTTTATTTCTAAACCGACCAGACAGATGAGCCTGTGGATTACCTCTGCCAATGGCAAGGAGCCGCTCGTGAACACCCTTGATCGGTTTATCGACTTTGCAAAATTTGAAATGCGTATAGATTAACCCATCATAGAAGCTTACAGCCATGCGCACCCGCTACCACCTCCCGGTTTGCCTGATCATCCTGATGATCTTACCAGGCACCCTTTTGAGCGCCCAACAGGATACCGTCGCCGGCATCCCGGTCAACTACGATGAATCGAAGACAGGCAGCTGGGTGCTGCCCGACCTTTTTGCCCTGCAAAGCGGCAAGCGGGTGACCGATGCCAGGGGATGGATGGAGCAACGCCGCCCGGAACTGCTCCGTCTTTTCGAAACGGAGCAGTTCGGCAAGAGCCCGAAGCGGGTGTCGCGCTACGCCAACCGCTTTGATGCGGGTAGCCCTGCCTTCCATGGCAAGGCTGTCAGAAAGCAGGTGAGGCTCTACTTCACCGAAGATACGGCAAGACATCAGGCCGACATGGTGATCTACCTGCCGGCAGAGGCAGCCGGACCGGTACCGCTCTTTCTAACTGTCAGCTTCTTGCCCAACGCCCTGATGATAGATGATCCGGGCCTGGCACCCGGCTCCTTCTGGAACAGGGCGGGGGAAAGGGTGCCGGTGGGGCCCCGGCAGGAAGCTCCCCGCATGGGAGGCCTTGATGTGGAGAAGTTCATCGCCAACGGGATTGGTGTGGCCACCCTCTACTATGGTGACATCGAGCCCGATTTTCCCGCCGGCATCCGGCACGGTGTCAGGGGGCATTTCCTGCCCGCCGGCCAGGAGTGGCCCGCGCCGGACGAGTGGGGAACCATCTCTGCCTGGGCCTGGGGACTCAGCTACGCGATGGACTACCTGGAACAGGATCCTGCTGTCGATGCATCGAAAGTGGCGCTGCATGGTGTCTCCCGCCTGGGTAAGACGGTGTTGTGGAGCGGAGCCCTCGATCAGCGCTTCGGCATGGTCATCGCCAGCTGCTCCGGCGAGGGAGGGGCTGCCCTCTCACGGCGCGACTATGGTGAGACCATTGCACACATGATCGCCCCCACGCGCTACTTCTACCAGTTTTGCGGAAATCGTGCCCGCTATGGCGATGATCCCAACCAGTCACCCATCGATGCCCATATGCTGCTTGCGCTGATCGCACCACGGCCGCTATTGCTGCAAACGGGCGACAGCGACGGATGGTCCGACCCGAAGGGTGAGTTCCTGTCGGCTGTCGCCGCCGAGCCGGTCTACCGTCTCTTCGGCAAAAGAGGCCTGGAGAGAGCGGAGATGCCCGCCCCGGGTGAGCCGATTCTCAATGATATGGGTTACTACATGCACGCCGGAGGACATGGTACCCTGCCCGGTGATTACGATGTCTTTATTGACTTCATGCGGAAACATTTTTTACCGGTCGATGCGGAGGTGACTGATAAAACCAGGACCGCACAGCTTCCCCCGGTGTTTGGTCCCGAGTATGGTGGAATGGCCAGGAAAGATGAATTGACACGGGTCTACATCTCACCGATAAGGGTGCTCTGGAGTTCCGACACCACGGGAACGCTGGTCAGGAACAGCCAGGTGTTGCTGCAGCCGGGCAACAGCCAGTCGGACATGAGCCGCACAACCCGTTTCTGCGCGATGACAACGACCCTTACCGACACCGCTTCCATCCTGCTGGACTATGGCAAAGAACTGCATGGCGGACTCCAGCTGGTGATGGGCGGCTCCTCCCGCCGGGAGCCTTCGCTGGTGCGGATCCGCTTTGGCGAGTCGGTGGGAGAAGCCAACAGCAATACCTACAACTCCGACTGGCTGATGGGCTTTTCTACCGATGACCATGCCAAGCGGGATATCATCCTGGAGATTCCCCGCAGCGGGATGATCGAGATCGGAAACACAGGCTTCCGGTTTGTGCGGATCGACCTGCTGCAGCCGGGTACCACGATCAACATCAAGGAGGCTCGTGGCATCCTGCGCTACAGGGACATCCCCTACCTTGGGTCATTCAAAAGCAGCAACCCGCGACTCGACTCCATCTGGATGACCGGGGCCTACACCACCCACCTCAACATGCAGGAGTACCTCTGGGATGGCATCAAACGCGACCGGCTGGTCTGGCTGGGCGATTTTCATCCGGAACTGAAAGCCATCAACGCCGTATTCGGATACAACGAGGTGGTACCAAAAAGCCTGGATCTGGCAACCCGACAATACCCGCTTCCGCAATGGATGAACGGGATGAGCTCCTACTCGATGTGGTACCTCATTATTCACCACGACTGGTACATGCAGCAAGGTGATCTCGATTTTTTGAATAGTCACCGGGAATATATTGTCGGCCTGATTGATTTGATCAATAGCAAAATCGCCGAAGATGGTACCGAGACACTGAGCCCTTTCCGGTTTCTCGACTGGCCCTCCACTCCCAACAAGGAGGGTGTGGAGGCCGGATACCGCGCGCTGCTGTCATGGGCACTGCGCGATGCACGGAAATTGTGTGCGGTGCTTGGGGAGAGCCGCTCTGCCGACGTGGCCGCGGAAGCCGCCCGGAAGCTGAATAGAAAAACTTTGCCCCACAACAACCTGAAACAGGCTGCCGCGCTGATGGCAGTAGCAGGCATGATGGATCCACTAAAAGCGAGTGAAGAGGTGATCGCTGTGGACGGTGCAAAACGTTTCTCCACCTTCTACGGCCTCTACATGCTCGAGGCCCTCTCACTGGCCGGCATGCAGGATGAGGCACTAAAAATCGTGAGCGACTACTGGGGCGGGATGCTCGACATGGGTGCCACCACTTTCTGGGAGGACTTCAACATGGAGTGGATGGAGAACTCGGCACGGATAGACCAGCTCACACCGGAGGGGATGAACGATATCCACGGCGATTTCGGCGATTACTGTTACCCCAGCTTTCGCCACAGCCTCTGCCATGGCTGGTCCTCCGGGGTGACAGCCTGGCTCACGGAAAATATATTGGGAATAAGGGTTGTGGAGCCCGGCTGCAAAGTCATCGAAGTAAAACCCCATCTCGGAAACCTGGCGTGGGTAGAAGGTAGTTTTCCCACTCCCCACGGGGTGGTGAAAGTGCGGCATGAACGACTGCCGGACGGTGAGGTCCGTTCGGAAATAGATGCACCCGAAGAGATTCAGATCATCAGGTAACATCTTGGTAGCCCTTCCCGAATGAATACACCCCAAAAGTTGGCGACAACTTCTGGGGTGTATTGTTAAAAAACTGGACTCTTCTCTGCCGGTCAGCGCATCTTGTAGATCTCGGCTCCCGCCATCAGGAAAGCACCCAGGCCGAAGTCGTCGAAGTCGGGCTCCCGTTCGTAGGTGACCGGTTGTGCCTCCTTGGGCTCCTTGCCGGTGCCCTGTACGTATCCCAGAAAACCATTCGGATGCAGGCTGTCTCTTACCATGGCATTCCATGCCCTGTAGATGACCGGTGCATATTCAGCCCTGTCCAGCAGCCCGTTGTTTACGCCATAAGCCATCCCGTAGATGAACATGGCGGTGCCGGTAAGCTCCTTTCCTCCGTAGTTGTCCGGGTCATGGAGACTCACATTCCAGAAACCATCCTCGCGCTGCACCTTCTTCAGTGCTTCACTCATCTTTACAAGCATGGTCTCATATTCACCCCGGTGCGGCTCATCCTTGGGCAGGATGTCCAGCATGCGTGCCATGGCGACAACCACCCATCCATTGCCACGCGACCAGTAACAGTCTTCGCCGTTGGGCTCGGTGTAGGGAGGATCAAAATCGGCATCCCGCCACCATAGCTGATCCTCAGGGTTGTAAAGACCCTTGTCGCCATGCTGCAGTTTGGTATACATATACATGTCGTAGGCGCGGTTGTAGTAAGCGGTATCACCGGTGATATTGCCAAGTTGCGCAAAAATGGGCATGCCCATCTGGATGGCGTCGATCCAGTTCCAGTCGTCGATCTTGTCCGTGACCATCATCGAGTCGACCGATTGCTTGATGTTTTCGATATAGTGTGCCGGTTTCTCCGGATCCTGTTCGTAAAGGAAGAGATAAGCCTGACCGGCACACTGGTTATCCGCATTGCGCGTTTTCCAGCCATCGGCCGCATTGCGCAACCCCCAGTTGTGCTTGTTTCCCCATTCCAATGCATAATCGAGGTAACGTTGTTGCGGATCAACCTTCCAGAGATCCAGCAGCCCCTCGTAATAATAAGCGCGGGTCCAGAGATTGCTTTCATACGCTTTGTTGCGGGAAGGGTAGGGAACGGGTTCACCCGGATCACTCCACTTCTCCATGAAATAGTCGTTTGCCAGTCGAAGGGCATTCACTACATCCTCTTTTGCCGGTTTGCGGGCGTCGTTGTCGCTGGCGTTGCATCCTGCAAGAATTGCACTGCAGCAAAGGATTGTGAAAAGTAAATTCAGTTGTCTCATTGTTTTTTACGTTTTGTTTTTCAAAAAAGATGGATATTCCAAGTTTTTTCAAAATGAAATATCCATCAATCACCTATGTATAATCAAAAATTCAGATTACTGTTTGGCATCACGGTTTTTATGCTCTACGTACACGGTGTTAAGTTTAAAAAATATTACAGCTTTAAACATAACAAAGGTAAAGGTTGATTGTATGCATTTACTGTAAAAAATGATTTTATAGCTGTGATAAATGATATTTTATCTGAAAAATTACATACTGTTTTTTTTACTAATTTTGCAGTCATGAACATCGTCATCTCTCCTTCTTCCACGCCATCGTTTAATCTGGCGGCAGAAGAATATCTTTTCTCCAGAAAAGGAGAAGATTTTTTGTTGCTTTACATCAACGAACCGAGTGTGATCATTGGATCGAATCAGGCTGTATTGAACGAGGTTGATCCCGATTTTTGTATCGAGCATGATATCCGGATCATCCGTCGGCTGTCGGGTGGTGGTGCGGTGTATCACGACGGCGGGAACCTCAATTACGCCTTTATTCAGGATGGCACCGGTGCACCGTTGAGCGCCCGTTTTCTGGAGCCTATTGTGACTGTGCTTCACGCATGGGGCATTCCCGTGGAGATCGGGAAAAGAAAAGATCTCTGGCTTAATGGATATAAGATATCGGGTACCGCCTCCCATGTTTCAAGAGGAAGGGAGCTGCATCATGGCACCTTGTTGTATGATACCGATCTGGAGATGCTGCGGAGAGCGCTGACGTCCGAGAATGGACGTCTGATTAAAAAAGCCACCGCATCGGTACCCAGCCCGGTACGGAATATCCGTTCATATCTGGCGGAGCATCAGGAAACGACATGCAATACGATTTCTTTTCTTGATATGCTTTCGAAGAAATTACTCACTCACTATGACCTTGATAAAATTGGCACCTTCCAAAGTGAAGAGATCGCACAAATTGAAGAACTGCGAAGAAATAAATATACTCAGCGCGACTGGAACTCCCGGATGTAACGTACTTGATCTTCTTACAGAATCTGCCCCTATGTATTTTCGTGAAAGCGGTGCTCTTTTCCTGCCGGATGTTTGTCTTGGCTTGCTGCCCGTTCGGCTTTTATCGGGTTGCACTCCCTATTACCCTGCCCAGATTGGTACCCTGAATGATACGGTGTGCCATGCCGATGCCGTCACGCAGGTTACCGGCAATATGTAAACCCTTGTAGTGTTTTTCCAGTTGTGAGACCGTGTCAAAACGTTCACCCGAAGAGATTTCATATTGCGGAATGGCATGTTTGTGCCGGAAGATACGGATCATATCAGGCTCTTTCCCTTTCGGGAATTTCAGGAGATGATGGAATGACTGTACGGTCTTCTCTTCAATCTCATTGTCTGATAGCGCTGTAAGAGCAGCTCTTTTCACCCCTCCCATAAAAAAGGAGAAAAGCATCCCCTCTTCGGGGCTTCTGCCCGAAAAGCAGGAGGAGGGAAACAGCACACCCAGGAAATCTTCCTGCTCCCTTGAGGAGATCAGTCCCCCGAACGCATTGAACCGGAGAGGCCCCCTTTCTTTTACCCCAACTGCCACCTGCACCACCGGTGCATAACGCAGGTTGGTGATCCTCTCCATCTCCGGTGCTGCAATAAACGGAAGCAGGTCAGGCAACTGATAGGCACCGACAGTGGTAATGAGATGTTTCGATCTGATGTCGAGCTGCACTCCGTTCTGCACTCCTTTCACTCTCCAGTAACCTGTATCCTGATCGGGACGTACGGTGATGTCACCCACCGATAAGTATATATGCTCCCTGCCGATAAAAGCGGCCATAGCCTTCGGCAGGTTTTCCATCCCCCCTTTGGTGGAGAACACACCTTTCCTTGCCGCTGTTTTAGGCTGTCCTTTGGATGCTTTCGCTTTCCGGATGCTTCCGCCGATAAAGCTACCGTATTGCTGTTCCAGGTTATAGAGTTTCGGCAGGGCATACCGGGTGATCAGCGTATGGGGATCACCTGCATAGATGCCAGACAGGAAAGGATCTACCGCATAGTCGAGGAATGATTTGCCCAACCTGCGGGTGGTCATCGCCGCGATGGTCTCATCGGGATGGGTCCCCCGGGCTCGGAACGGTTCACCCAGTATACGGAGTTTATCGGTAAAACTAAAAAGAGGAGTGGTGATCCCGCTGACCAAACCGTTCGGTAACGGATGAAACCGTCCCCCTTTCCATATCCACCGGCTCTCAGCATCTTTGGCCGCAAATTCAATTTCACATCGGGGTGACAGTGTTTTGTAGAGATCCATCACCTCCTGTGATGCACCCGACCCCGTGTTGGGACCCGATTCAAACAAGAAGCCATCGGCATGAAACGTCTGTATCTGTCCCCCTGCGCGATCGCTTTTTTCCAGGACGGCTACGGATAATCCTCTTTTGGTCAGCTCCACGCCTGCCGACAGCCCTGTGAGGCCGGCACCGATAATGATCACATCTTTTACCATGGGTACACTTATACAGGTTTTGAAAATGTTTTGTCTGTGTTGATCAGCAGCCTGTCGAGCGATGCTGCTACATTGCGGATGAAGGGTGATCCCTTCTCCCGCATCACGATCTTCTCATCGTCATAGTGGATGATGCCATCCTCCTCCAATATCTTCATTATCCCATCTGAATAGGCCGTAGCAGCTTTTATCTCCCCGGCAGATCGATGTAACCGCGAAGCAATCTGCTGCCAGTCGATCTGTTCGTTACACATCAGTTCTGTGATCACCTCACGGGTGATCTGCTCCTCCTCATTCAGCATGTATCCTCTCATTACCGGGATATGGCCGTTGTTGACCGTTTTTATATACGCTTCGATACTCCTGGTATTCTGCGCATAGGCTCCCGAGAGCTGGCTGATGGCGGTGACGCCGAAGGCATATACCTGTCCCGTGGTACGACGGGTGCAATAACCCTGGAAGTTGCGGTGAAGCGTCTTAGTAAGGAACGCCGTGTAGAGCTCATCTTCTTCCCGGATGAAGTGATCCAGCCCAATTTGTCTATACCCCCCGTCCAACAGCCGTTGCTGAGCGGTATGATAGAGATTGTTCTTCAGCTCTTCTGAAGGAAGACCCTTACGCTCCAGCAGCTTTTGCCGCGGGAATATATTGGGGACATGGGCATAGGAGAAAGTGACCAGCCGGTCGGGTGCAAGCGCTATTGCCTTGTCTATCGACGCGGAGAAGCTCTCTACGGTCTGGAGTGGCAGCCCGTAGATAAAGTCGAGATTGATGTGGATGTTCCTTTCCCGTAACAGGGCGAATATATCCTCAATGGGCAAAAGTGTCGGGAGACGGTTCGATGCTTTCAACACTGCCGGATTAAAATCCTGGATACCGATGCTCATCCGGTTAAAACCCGCGTCGATCAGCAATTTAAAGTCATTCTCCCGCATATACCCTGCGTGGCACTCAATGGCGATTTCAGGATTTTCTATCGTGCGAAACCTGCTGAAAAGCTCGTCGTTGATCTGCCTGATCAGTTTGGGATCAATCGATGAAGGGGAGCCACCACCATAATGTATCTGCGCTATTTTCCGGTTTTTATCGATTCTTTCGCACACCAGCGCAATCTCCTGTATCACTGCATCCACATACTCACGGTCGTTACTCTGCTTATTCCTCGGGTAGGCATTGCAGCCGCAATAGTGACACATGCGGTTGCAGTAGGGGATATGGATGTAAAAAGAGAGATGAGCGGGCTCCTGCTGGTTGGATAATTCAATTGCTTTGACCAGATCATTTTCATCGTAGTCATCGCGAAAGAAATTAGCCGGCGGATAGCTGGTGTATCGCGGCACAGGGACATTATATCGGGCTATCAGTGGATCCATCGGTCAAATATTTTCCATTTTCTCATCGTGAAATGGTTTGATCAAAAGCACAAAAATAAACGAAATCGCCGCAAGTACCAACTCCATGGCAAACAATCCCTGATAACCCAGCAGATCTCCCACACGGGCACTCACCAGTGAGATGATCATGGCACTGAGATGGGTGAGCACGATTTGAAGGGTGAAATCGGTGCCTTCACGCCCCTCACGTACGATATCCATCGCAGAGGTGTTGATCAGGGTGGAAGCCATGCCATAGATGCCCCACACCAGTGCGATGCCAGTCAGTACCAGCACGTGATTGTATGAATTGCTTACCGTGAGCCAAAGGAAATAGGCTGAAGGAAGGAGGATGAAGGCGGAGATGATTTTCCGGGAACGCCGCTTCCCTGCCTTACGGATGAAGATCCCTGCAATGAATGCGAAGAATATCCCCGTGGATACCCCGAAGATGCCTACCATGGCGCCGATCTCTTTCATCTCATACCCCTGATCAACCAGGAAAGGACTCAGGTTGGACAGGAGGCCGATTAATCCTGCGTAGAAGAGACTGAGAAACAGAATCTGTCGCCAAATCTTTCTCTGGGTGAAGAACACCCACATATCACGGGGAGACGCTTTCCGGCTGTTGCGTTGTCTCAGGAGCGTGATATTTTTGTTCATCGCCAGGGGAATCAGTGCAATCAGCACGAAGATGGCTAACCAGGGCAGCAGCCGCGACCATCCGATATGATGAAAAAGCAGCAACAGAAACCCGCCACCCACCATGCTCCCGGTAAAAGAGCCCATCGACTGCATGCTGTTGAGGAGGCTGCTGTTTTTGCGCTCGAAGGAGCGGGCAGCCATGGCATCGGTGGCGATATCCTGTGTAGCCGATGAGACGAATGCGAGCAGGATAAGGATAAAGATCAGGGTGAAGCTGGTCTCTACATTGAGCATGGCCACCCCGAAAATGATGACTGCATAGACAATCTCCGCACCGAAGATCCATCGCTTGTAATCTCTTACCGTGTCCGTTCTGCTGTCTACGAGCGGTGACCAAAGGAATTTCAGGATCCAGGGGAGTTTGATCAGTTTCAGCAGGGCGATGGTGAAGAGTGAGTAATCACCCTGCCGTAACAGCACTGGCAGTGCGGTCGCAAAGAAGCTCATCGGGATGGACTGGGCGATGTATAGGGTGAAGAAGGTAAAGAGGTTGACTGTGTTTGATCGTTTCATCCCTGCCTATAATGAATAACCCAGGCTGATGCCTGCGGTGAAAGGTTTTCCCGGTTTGCCGAGCCTGCGTCCGGAAGCTTCGAAATAGTATCCCAGGTAGGAGCTGTTCATTATATTCTTTGTCCAGAGCGTAAGGTTCAGTCTTCCTTTTTCCACTCCCACGCTCGCATTCAACAGGCCGTAAAAGGGTTGCTTTACTCTGTTGTTCTCATGCCAGTACATCTCACCCATCCCGGTGTAGTTGGCCTGTAACCGCAAACGGTCTGAAAAGGCAGAACGGAAGGGTACGGTGAAGTCTCCACCGGCCGATAATGTGTGACGGGGGACAAATGGCAGGTAGTTGCCCGTGTAATCCGCTTCACTACTGTAGGTATACCTGCTGAAAGTGGCATGGGTGAAGCCGTACGACAATGTAAAGGATGCCGACGGGGAGGGGATGGCCTTCAGGGAGATCTCAGCACCCTTGCTCACGGAACTTCCCGCGTTGAATATTTTCACACCCTGCATATCGATCAGTTGCTTCACCTGCTGATTTTGCATGTCGATGTAAAAGAGGGCAAATTCAGCAAAGAGCCTTCGATTCCAGAAGGCAGCTTTACCGCCGATCTCATAGTTCCAGCTCTTCTCCGGGCCGAAGGTACGCTCCTGCTCCTCTTCGAATACCGTGTTGAAGCCTCCTGTTTTGTACCCTTTCGCCCAGGTGGCGTAGAGCTGATTGTCTCGGTTAAAACGGTACTGGAGTGATATCCTTGGGGTCCATTGTGAAAAGGTGAGCGGTGAGTCGTATTGATTGCGCAACACCACCGTGTCGGCCGTCAGTTTGTTCTCCGTGTGGATGGAGTTGGCCCGTTCCCTATCGTAGCGAATACCTGCCTCGAGTATCAGTTGAGAGGTAAGCTGCAGTTGTGACTGATGATAAAAAGCAATCCCCCGGCTGTCATCGTCGTATCTCTTTTCGAGCTGATAAGCAGGGTTGGCCATGTTGATAAAGACATCGGTGCTTCTGTCGATGGCATGGCTGAAGGCAAAGAGGCCGAAATTCCAGTTGTACCTCCCTGCGGTAACATTCTTAATGTTGATCTCTTCGGAGAGCAGCCGTTGCTTTTCCGACTGCACGGCGTAGTACAGATCGCGCGGCGAGGCATCCTGATCAACGTTGTAGGTATCATCCAGCAGTTGAAGGGATGTCTGTGACCGGAGCCAGAAGTAGGTATTATGGAAATCGACCTGCAGGCCGGTGTCATAAATCCTGCGATCGTAGTAACTTTCGTGGTTGATGTTCACCGAATCCACCCCGTTTGTTTCCCCGTTCACATCACCATAGGCAAAAGCACCCTGCTTCACATATTCAAAGCCGTTTACCAGGCGGAGGCTCAGGTTCGTGCGTGGTCGCCACTCCATCCGGCCGTTCAGCGAGGCCGCGTTGAGCTTGTCCGCCTTCTCATTGTTGTAGTTGTTGTGTATAAATCCGTCGGAATGATTGTAATCGGCCGTGATGCCGTAAGCGAAAGCCTGATTGATCTTATTCAGATGCGAAACGGTGATACGTTGGTCGTTGAAGCTTCCGTAGGTTAACCGCAGCCTTGTTCCCTGGCGGCGGAAAGGTGAGGTGGTATGCACCAGGATGATGCCCCCCATGGCATTGCGGCCGAAGAGCGTACCTTGGGGGCCGCGAAGAAACTCCACCTTCTCTATCTCGGTGAGACTGATATCGAATGATGATTTTTCGAAGTGAGGAACCCCATCCACATACATCGCCACACCCGGTGTGTTGATCAGTGATCCCACACCACGGACAAAGACCGATGAGGTAAGGCGGGTGTCGCGGTCGACCATGATGAAGTTGGGAATCGATGCGGTGAAATCTTTCATTTCGTTCATTTGTCGCCGTTCCATCATTTGGGCATCGATCGTGGTGGAGGCTACCGGCATCGTCCAGCTGGCACTGGGGTGCTTGATGCTTGATACAACGATGCTGTCGAGTGTGACACCGCGAAGGGTATCCGTCTCATGTGCCGTTACCGGCAACGAGACAATGAACAATAGTAATCCTTTCCACAACAGGTGCATCGGAAAGGATGGTCGTTTGTTTGATGGATCATCATACATGGGCTATTCCCCGAAAGTGTTCGTTTGTGTCATCCGGTTACAAAGAAAGGTATTTCCTCTTTGAATTGCAATCACTATTTTTAGTGATTTTAAGCGATTACCGGAACAATTTCAAGCGCTGCAGGATGAGCAGCTCTCACTGTTTCTTTTTTCCTGATGATATAATCTGCCCTGACAGGTGTCTTTTTCCTGAAATCGCCTGATGATTTTTTCGGTTACCTCGTAATTCTTCAATCCCCAGTCGGGAGCAATCAACAATCTTTTGGGTGACTGCGAGGTGAACCGTTCGATATAAATGGCGGGATTCAGCCTTTCCGCAAAGCGGACACACAGGTCAATATATGCATCAAGACCATACAGTTGAAACGATTCGGGCAAGAGCTTGTATTCCCTGGCCATGGCCGTGTACCGGATGATCTGCAGCTGGTGCAGTTTGAGGGTTGTCAGTGGTAGTTCAGAGAGCCGGACGGCATGGTGCAGGATCTCTTCTTCGGTCTCCCCCGGAAGACCCAGGATCATATGGGCTCCCACAGGGATATTCCTTTCTGCCGTTTTACGGATCATCGCTGCCGACTCCTCGTAGGTGTGCTGCCGGTTGACCCGTTCCAGCGTTTTGTTTAAGGTTGATTCCACCCCATACTCCACCAACACGAATGTTTTCTTGCTGAGCGCTTCAAAGTAATCGAGCAGCTCATCGGGCATGCAGTCGGGGCGCGTACCCACGATCAGTCCCACCACACCGGGGTAGGCGAGTGCCTCCTCATACTTTTCGGTCAGGGAGGAAAGACTATCGTAGGTGTTGGTGTAGGATTGAAAATAGGCCAGATACTTCATCTCCGGATATTTCCGGGAGAAGAAATGGATGCCGTCGGCCATCTGTTCGGTAATGGTTTTTGTCGGCTTGCCGTAGCCGGGACTGAAACTCTGGTTGTTGCAGTAGGTACATCCGCCGAGCCCCTTGCTGCCATCCCGGTTGGGACAGGTGAAGCCTGCATTGATGGAGATCTTCTGTACTTTATATGGAAATCGTGCCGAAAGATATTCCGAGAAATCACGATATGGTTTGTCGTTTAAAAACACCTGCTCTGATTTTTAGGCTACAAAGATAACGAAAAATAAGAAACCCGGAGCACCACCAAATCGTGATACCCCGGGTAAAATAATATTTGATAAAAAGATTATGCTTCTTTTTCAGTGTCAGCGTCGGCTTCCTCTTTCACTTCCGCTTCCGGTGCTTCAACAACTTCCGCTTTGGGCGCTTCGGCAACTTCAGTTTCAGGAGCTTCAGCAACTTCCGCTTTGGGCGCTTCAGCAACTTCAGTTTCAGGAGCCTCGGCAACCTCTGCTTCCGGTGCTTCAACGGTTTCGGTTTCCTTTGCTTCTACAGCCTTGGGAGCCTCTTCCTTTTTCACTTCAGCTTTGGCTTCTGCTTTTGCTTCAGCTTTCGCCTCTGCCTTTGCAGCTTCCTTCTTGAAAGCTTCTACCTTCTGGTTGTCGAGTTTCTCTTTCAGTGCAGCCAGTTCTTCGATGTCGCCCAGCGTGGTCTTTTCCATTACCGGAATAGTAGCTGCAACTTCGTTTCCACCTTCTTTCTTGCCGCTGCGTTTTCCTCCTCTTCTTCTGGAGTCGTCGCCGGAGATATCTTCGTGGATGCGGCTGTGAGAAACAATGATGCGTTTGGCATCTTTGTTGAACTCAATCACCTTGAATTCGAGCTTTTCTTCCACCTGTGCCTGTGAGTTGTCATCTTTCACCAGGTGTTTGGGCGTTGCGAACCCTTCCACACCATAGGGCAGAGAGATTACAGCGCCCTTGTCGAGCAGTTCCACGATGGTTCCTTCGTGAATAGAACCTACGGTGAAGATGGTTTCAAATACATCCCACGGGTTTTCTTCCAGCTGCTTGTGACCCAGGCTCAAACGACGGTTTTCTTTGTCGATGTCCAGTACCTGTACTTCAATAGGAGCTCCTATTTCAGTCACTTCACTCGGGTGTTTGATTTTCTTTGTCCATGACAAGTCGGAGATGTGGATCAGGCCTTCAACGCCTTCTTCAATCTCTACGAAAGCACCAAAGTTGGTGAAGTTGCGTACGGTAGCGGTATGGGTGCTGCCCACCGGATATTTGATTTCGATGCTGTCCCATGGATCCGGTTTGAGTTGTTTCACACCGAGTGACATTTTGCGTTCGTCGCGGTCGAGTGTAAGGATCACTGCATTCACTTCTTCGCCCACGGTCATAAAGTCCTGTGCGCTGTGAAGATGTTGTGTCCAGCTCATTTCCGATACGTGAATTAATCCTTCCACGCCCGGAGCAATCTCTACAAATGCACCGTAATCGGCAATCACCACTACTTTTCCTTTCACGATGTCGCCCACTTTCAGCGTTTCGCTCAGTGCATCCCATGGATGGGGTGTCAATTGTTTCAAACCGAGTGCGATACGTTTTTTCTCGTTGTCGAAGTCGAGGATCACCACGTTGATCTTGTCGTCCAGCTGTACCACTTCTTCGGGATGCTGAATGCGTCCCCACGAAAGATCGGTAATGTGTACCAGACCGTCTACGCCGCCCAAATCGACAAACACGCCATAGGAAGTGATATTTTTAACCACTCCTTCGAGTACCTGTCCTTTTTCGAGTTTCGAGATAATCTCTTTTTTCTGTTGTTCCAGTTCTTCCTCAATGAGTGCCTTGTGTGAAACAACCACGTTTTTGTATTCAGGGTTGATTTTTACTACCTTGAATTCCATTGTTTTATCAACAAATACATCGTAGTCGCGGATCGGCTTCACGTCGATCTGTGATCCGGGGAGGAATGCTTCGATACCGAACACATCCACAATCATACCGCCCTTGGTGCGGCACTTGATGTAACCCTTGATGATTTCGTTGTTTTCCAGCGCGGCATTAACACGATCCCAGGAGCGTGAAGCACGGGCTTTTTTGTGGGAGAGGAGCAATTGTCCTTTTTTGTCTTCCTGGCTCTCGATGTATACTTCTACTTCGTCGCCAATTTTCAGATCGGGGTTGTAACGGAATTCGTTCATCGATACCACACCATCGGACTTGTAACCGATGTTTACAACCACTTCGCGTTTGTTCATGGAGGTTACCGTACCTGTAACGACCTCTTTGTCGCTGATTTTGCTCAACGTGTTGTCGTAGCTTTCGGTAAGTTTTTCTCTGTTCTCTTTGCTGTAAGGATCACCTTCAGCATACGCAGCCCAATCGAAATCTTCTACCGGAGCTACACTTTTCAGGTTTTCAGTCATTTGTAATAAAATAAATTTACTTTAAATAGTGAGACATTATATTGCTTATAAAAAAGTGGTGCAAAGATAATTGGTTTTTTGTTAACAACCAAGTTAATAACCAACTATTTCGCCAGGCGATTTGTGCAGAGCCAAGCTTGCTTGCGCTATGCCGGCGCGGAGGATTATTGCCCTATTTTACAAAAGCAAACCCTGCTGTACTTCGCGTCGGGTGGACATCCCCGCGATCAACTCCACCAGTCGGAGTGCGAAATCAAATACCAGTCCGGGACCTTTCCCCGTGATCATGTTTCCGTCTACCACCACATTCTCACCGGTCACCGTTGCGCCGATCAGTTCCGGCTCAAAACCGGGATAGCAGGTAGCCCGTTTGCTTTCCAGCAGGCGGAGTCCGCCCAGCACCATGGGTGCCGCACAAATGGCGGCAATCAGTTTACCCTGCCCGTTGAAGTCGAGAAGCAGGGTTTTTACCCCTTCATGTTCGTTCAGATGCTTCGCACCCGGCATTCCTCCCGGCAATACCAATACTTCCACTGATGAGAAATCGGCCTCATCGAAGATGGTATCGGCAACAACGGGGATGTTGTGTGCACCGGTCACCGTTTTATCATCGGTAATGGAGATGGTTTCTACTGGTATCTGCGCTCTCCTTAAAATATCGAGTGTGCCGAGCGCCTCAATTTCCTCAAATCCGTTTGCTAAAAACAGGGCTACTTTTTTCATAATTTCTTCGTTTTAAAATCCGGACATGCCGGACAGGGTTTAAAATGATACCTGACGAATCCCGTCCATCTCCTGCCGGGGCAGAAACATCGGTGATCAGTTCAGGTTGAACTTGTAGGTGATCGTCCCCTGCTGGTTATTCGGTGTAGTTACCGTGTTGAACTTCGTATTTCTGGCAGCGCGCATTGCCTCGTTCCGAAGTGTGGAGTTGGGTGTGGTTGTGCCTCGTCCTATTTCTGCGTGAATCACATTCCCATTGGGGTCTACTGTGATATTAACAACGACGGTGCCGTAATCGTTCACGCTATAGTTAGGTTGTATCAATCCACCCCTGCCCAAGCTGCGGCCGCCCAGGTCGTAAGAGCCAATACCACCCGTGCCGGTGGGTGCTCCTTGTGTGGCGTTACCGGTGGAGACGCCTTGCGTGCCGCTGCCTTCGGTCGTTCCCCGGCTGTCGGCGTTCTCACCAAAGAGGCCCGACATCTGCTGGTTGATCTCTCTGCGGCGTGATTCTTCGGCGCGCCTGATCCGTTCCGCCTCTTCCCGCTTCCGGCGTTCTTCCGCCAGTTGGGCCTGACGGCGTGCCTCTTCCCGTTGTGCCTCCACATCAATGGTCGGCTCGGTGGTTTGGGTAATCATCGGCTCATTGGGTCGGTATTCGGGGACGACCGGGGTTTGCGAGGGTGCAGGTGTTACTTCTACCATCGGCGCCTCGGTGGAACCAAAAGCATCTTCGGTTGCGCCAAACATCACGGGGATTCCCTCCAGTTCCTCCGGTGGTATGCGATGGGTGAAGTAAGTAAATAGAAGCAGAAGCAGGAGCAACACCGCGAAGATTGTTGTTCCTACCAAGCCAGCTATTTTTTCCCGGGTAATCTCCATGTGCAGTTTAATTAGGCCTGGTCATCAGCACCATTTTGAACTTATGCTGGTTGGCGATATCCAGAATACGTACAATTTCCCTGTAGGGGACACTTTCATCGGCATAGAGCGCTACGAAAATATCGGGATCGGCCGTGTATGCTGATTGCAGAAACGGCGTGATGTCCTCGAATAAAACCTGACGTTCCGTTTCATTGGCATTGGCCACATAATAATTCAGATCCTTATCGATGGTTACCCGGGTGATGGGTTTGGCCTGGGCCTGTTGCTGCGATCGTGGCAACAATACCTGAATGGCATTCGGTACCACAATGGTGGAGGTGATCATGAAGAAAATAAGCAACAAAAAGATCACATCGGTCATGGAGGCCATGCTGAAATTTGTTTCTATCTTAAATCGCTGTTTTAATGCCATCTCTTCAATATGCTAATGTTACTAATATGCCAATATGCCAATGTGCGAATCTGCTAATCAACGAATCTGCTAATCAACGAATCTGCTAATCAACGAATCTGCTAATCATTTACACTGCCGGTTCGTTCAGGATATCCATGAACTCCATGATCCGCATTTCGAGTCTGTTCACGATGCCTTTGATGCGTGTTGCCAGATAGTTGTATGCAAACAGGGCGATGATCCCGACAATAAGTCCGCCCACTGTGGTCACCAGCGCTTCATAGATACCGGTGGAAAGAATGTTTACATCCACATTGGCTCCGGCGCTTGCCATATCCATAAAGGCTTTTACCATACCGGTCACGGTGCCCAGAAAGCCCACCATGGGTGCTCCCGAGGCAGATGTTGCCAATACGGGAAGTCCCTTTTCCAGTTTCGAAATCTCAATGTTACCCTGGTTCTCAATGGCCGACATCACGTCTGCCGTAGGCCTTCCCAGCCGTGAGATCCCTTTTTCCACCATCCGCGCAGAAGGGGTATCGGTGTGGCGACAGAGAGCACGGGCGGCCTCAATCTTCCCGTCGAGTATGTAATCCTTAATCCGGTTCATAAACGTACTGTCTTCCTTATCGGCTTTGCTGATGACCAGTGCTCTTTCTATCAGCACGTAAATCGTCATCAACAGCAGGATGACCAGTACAATCATCAGCCATCCGCCCTTCAGTGCAAGATCAAATGCGTTCATGGTCACAGCCTCGGTCTCTGCAGTTGCCACCTGCTGCATGGTGTTGTATATTGCCTGCGCAGTATCTGCCGGCACGGGTATTTGCAAAAGATTCATACGCTTCTATTATTTTTTCATTATGGTGTATGGAACTCGCATTTAATCATCTACCTGGGTGCAACGGTTTGTGTGCTCGTTTCATACGATACTATTTTTTGGATAAAGATAATTGTTTTTGCTATGTTAAACCTTTGCTACGGGCTCTTTTAAACAATTTTTATACGCTTTTATTGAATTTTCCAAACCCAGGTACAGGGCGTCACAGATGAGGGAATGTCCAATGGATACTTCCTTTATCCAGGGGATGTGGCTGAAGAGCCAGGGAAGGTTCTCCAGATTCAAATCGTGGCCGGCATTGATGCCCAACCCCAGGTTGCGGGCCAGAGTAGCTGCTTCCAGATAAGGCGCGATCGCTTTTTGCGGATCAGCCGGATAAGCTTCCGCATAAGGGCCTGTGTATAACTCAACCCGGTCGGTGCCAATCTGCGAGGCCATCCGGATCATCTCGGGATTGGCATCCACAAAGATGGAAGTGCGCACACCCATCGATTGAAATTCATTCACAATATCCGACAGGAAATCTTTGTGGGTCACAGTATCCCATCCCGCATTGGAGGTGATGGCATCGTGGGCATCGGGCACAAGGGTTACCTGCGTGGGCCTTATCCGTTGGATGAGTGAAATAAACTCCGGCGTGGGATTTCCTTCGATGTTGAACTCCGTATGCACCTTTGCCTGCAGATCAAACACATCGCTGTAACGGATATGCCGCTGATCGGGGCGGGGATGAACGGTGATGCCCTCGGCTCCAAAAAGCTGGCAGTCCACGGCAACCTGCACCACATCGGGAATATTTCCGCCGCGGGCATTCCGCAGCGTAGCTATTTTATTAATATTTACACTGAGCTTTGTCATATTTTTTTGTTACAAACAATCGGTCACAAGAGGTGATTTCGCAAATTTTTACCATCTTTGTAAAACAGTTACAAAAGTAATACGAAATAACCGTTTTACGCAATGTCGGTCAAAGAATTTATCAAAAGCCAGGTCGAGCAATTTGCTTCACCCATTACACCTGAGCAGTTTACGGAGCTGACTGAGGCGGAAAATTCCCTCATTATCCTGGAGATTCCGTTCAAAGATTACACGCTCACGGAGATAGCCCGGATAGTGGAAAGCAACGATGTACATGTGATAGCCCTTTCCGTCATGCCGGTTGCCGGTGGTGCGGACATGCTGGTGTCGTTGAAGCTCGATGCGGATGACCCTTCGGCGGTATTGCGGAGTTTTGAACGGTTCAATTACCGGGTTGTCTACTACTTTATGCGCAAGGGAGAGGTGACCGATACCCAGCAGGAACGGCTGGACGAACTGATGTATTACCTGGAAATGTGACATCCCGGGTGAATGAATTTCACCCACAACGTTTGATTATAATATACTGATGTTTCGCAGTTAAAAATGAAGTTGATAATCAGAGGATAAGAGAAAAAAAAGCAGCATATTTTAGCTAATATATCATTGAAAAT
>MENQ01000031.1 GCA_001768325.1 Bacteroidetes bacterium GWC2_46_850
ATCTTCTCAAACTGTTGTAATGTCCACATATTATTTTTTGCGGGCAAATATAGCAAGGATCAAAAGTTAAAATAGGACGGGGTTTACCGAATGCTTACGATTTACTGAACCGTGTAAATATCTCAATCATTGCTCTCCGGGGCTTGTATCTCGATTGATAATCATCGATCATCTGTCTTACAACCTTTTCACCTCCATCTATTTTGAGCATCGACTCGAAATGCTTGACACTGTTTTCATATACATCCCTACCGGTATTTCTCATGTATTCATCAACCGCTTGCTTGAAAAGGGCTACTGTTTCTTCAGGAAACTCATCGGCTATATTTTTGTAATATTTCTCTACAATATCACAGTGGAGATGTTTCGTCAGGTATGCCAATAAACGTGCCGTCTGTTTCTCTTCCACAAAAATATCAGCAACACTTGAGATAAACCAATTGTTCCCTTTCTGGTAATGCTTTATCAACTTCTCATTTTCCGCAGCCCATTCGTTTTCTGAAAAAGTTGATTTATAGAGCCGGTAATATGTAAGGTGAAAAGCCCTATCAATAAACTTACGGGATATTCTCCGTATCTCTTTTGTATTGCTTTCTTTCCGGGCTATTTCCAACAGGTATTCATCCCAGCAAGAATGATATCCATTAAAACTGTTGTTCGTATCTTTACTTTGGATATACTCATTGATCAATCTTTTCGCCTCCTTGTATTTATTATCTGCGATCATCTCTTTGACAATAATTTGACGAAAGTCTTCGATCTGTAGATTTTCTTCAAGTATTCTCCGTGCGATCTGAGCGTCTCCTCGCTGCTTATAAAAGTCGATTTTCCGCTCCAGGATTTGTTTGGCTTCATAAGAGCTTTTATCCGAAAGATTGCTGAACAACCTATCTTGCATCGAAATATAGGCTTCAGGATCGGTATCTTGCGTCAGATTCATTAGCAGATCGTTAAACAGATTCCGGGTAACCTTGTCATATTTGTTCTTTCCTACCTCTTTTTTGCAATAGGCCAAAAGTTCTTCCGCTGTTAAACAATCCGCTTCGTATGCTTTTTCAAGGATATCGAATGGCCCATACAAATACTCTTCACTGATATATCCATCCGCATCGACATCGATGTTCCTCGTCCATTCAGCATACTCTTCAAGACAAGCTTTCGCTATCAGGATTGCTTCCTTCCAATTATCTTGTTCAATATACTCTCTTGCCTTATTGAGCCATTGATCCAAAACGTCGATTTCAAAGCAGTCAAACTGATAATCGTAGCTATCATCCATATCAAAATCGGTATCCTCCAAGGCACAACGTATGATTTCTGAATAATCAATATTTCCGTGCTGCTTTTGTTGAGGAGTAAATTCCAGCAAAACAGTCTGTTGAAATGAGCTATTGTGCAATCCGAAACGAATCACAAACTCCTGCAAATCATGCAAGGATATTCCCCTGACCACACTCTCAAACACAGGCTTTTCAGGTTTTACCTTGTTCCGGTGAATACGCTCATTGATAGATTCCTGCACGATCGGGATATGTTTGCAAGGATAATAGTCACTGGGGCAGGAGCATGAAAAATTCCGGGTATTTTTGCCGTCGGTTTCTATTTTTATGGTGTAGGTTCCATAGTTTCCCCGATACCTGGCCTTCCAAAAGTTTGGACTCGTTTCCTGTAATTCGATTATCTTGTTCATAAAGCGATAGTATATTGCTTACCGGGCAGGTTTAATAATAAATAGCGCATCGAAAAGAGGAGTTTTATGAATCAATTTGGCATGATTTGGACTGTATCTATTCCTTTCATCTATGGTAACAAGTCCAAGATGATAAAACAACACGTCGAATATCCTATGTGAATAGCAATATGTAGCCACTTCCTCTTGTGAGCTATATCCCTCTGCAACTTCGCCAAGCAATAAGGGGAATGCTTTAAAATATTTGTCGGAATAGAATGTATCTTTTAGGTCTTTCTTCCCGTATTTATGCAATAGCACAAGATTAAAACCGAGACCTACATATCCGATATTTTCAGACGAATAGGAATCGAAATAGGCGGGATTATATTTTGTAAACATCACGATTAATAAGCCTGACAACAACGTCCGGTTATCCTTCATGATTTCTTTTCCTTTCTTTGTCAAAGAAAGAGTATTGTTACGTTTCTTTACTGCCCCCATCAATTCTACAGCTATTCTTGCCATTTGGACAGAGACAGAATCTTTCTCCGTACGCAATTTAACGATACCACTCTGGATATGAGGTTCAGGGGCTCCCGCGGAATACACTTCCTTCACGATACGTGGTGGAAGGTTCCCCGTTTGGGTTAACTTAAGATTTTCTTCCTTTTCGATAATTTCCAGTAATTCTTTTATCTGCCGGAATAACGGCACGGAATTACAATCTTCATCGACAAAATTTGCCAATTGAACAGGGCAGTTCTCTCCAAACAGATTATGCATGATCTGTTGCATTTGAGTAGGAGAATAACCATCGAAATGTGCTATCGGGCGACTATTTTCAATTTGCATCCATTCGGCAAGAAATCCGTTGAGTTGTTCGATAGTTGGAGTGCCGATACCTGTTTCCCGTATCCGTTTTTCAACGTATTTTTGTAGTTCCTCTTTCTTATTCATAAAATTCACTTTTTCAATAACTCTAAAAAGATGATGCCCCGTTTGGTTATACGAAGTTTTTGTTTCGGATGATTTTTATTTCCCGGAATAGTATTCTCTATGAGTTTATCTTTTGTCAACTTAGCTAATATCTTATATAATTGGCCTGAAACTTGTTTCTGACCAAGAGCTTCCGAAATTTCTTTTCGAGAAAGAGGCGCATCTACTATTTTGAATAGTACTTCAGAATATAATGTAGGGTTATATAACTCCTGCTGTAACTCCTGCTGTAACTCCTGCTGTAACTCCTGCTGTAACTCCTGCTGCAACTCCCCCTGCAACTCCCCCTGTAACTCCCCCTGTAACTCCCGCTGTTGCTCTTGCCCCAGCTCTAGCCCTAACTCTTGCCGTGAGTCTTGCTGTAACTCCTGCTGCGCAACATAATCAAGTTTTACAAACTGTACTTGAAACGATAATCCCGTTTCCTTCCAACGGAATTCGATTTGAGGATAATCTTTCAATTCATCAGCTATAAGCTTTAAGCCATTTCCCCATTGGTCGATAATTCCCATTCGTTTGAATACCGGAGCGATAACTTTGTTGCGGGCATCACTCTGTCGGCTTTCCATTGCAGCATAATCAATCGAAGGAGGCAAAAGCCCCGGACTTGTTATTTCGACCATATCATCATAAATGGCCACTTTGATATCTTTTCCGGAAAGGGACAGGTCTCGGTGAACCACCGCATTCCGGAGGACTTCCCTTATCGCCTTTACCGGATATTCCCAACGGGAAACGGTATAGACGCCCTCCACAACAGCGCCTTTGTTTATATGACGTAACACAAAATTATAGGCTTCCTCTGCCTGTGTGGCGATATTGGTCAAAATGCTCTTCTGATCGATAAATTCCTCCGACGTAACACCTTTGAATCTTGCACATTCCACCTTGACAAAAGGAAACAGAGAACGACGAAGGTCATCATCAGAGAATAAAACCAAAGCATTCGTCGGGTATTCCGTTCCATTCACCTTTTTGACAAGTTCCAACTTACGAAGGGCTTGCGTATCCAAAGGTTCTCCGGTTTTATCCTGATATTCCTGCTTGAAGTCCTCAATGTTTAACTCATTTGCAGGCTTGTCCATTACCAGTTCACTATCGAATGATATGTTTCGTTTTCTACGCTCCAATTCCGCTATGATTTCCTCATCCGCTAATCGATTAGATGAACCAACCCGAATATAAGTCCCTTTCAGTTTTCCCTTGTCTTTCCGATAATAAGGCAACGCACTACCACGGTACACCGTTACCCGTATAATATGCTTGTCATCTTCTGTCAGAAAAGTTATATCCGGCAGAATTGCTGGATAGCAGCGGTCAAATATAATATTGCTGATCTGCTCCTCTATTTTCACAAGTTCTTCCTCTGGAAGTCCAACAATCTCCCTCGGATTATTCCGGATACCAATATATAGTTCTCCTCCGGCATCATTTGCAAAAGCAATGATCGTATTTGCCAAGTCTGCATTTTCAGGGAGAGTTTCCTTGAACTCTAACCTCCTGCCTTCAGGCTGTTTTATGATTTCTTTGATATTCATATAGCAATATTACCTATTCTTTTTAAAATTCTCCGCCTGTTCCAATACATTTTTATATACATCATCCTGTGTGATTGGCGGGTAGCCGTATTCGTGTAATTTGACGATAATATCCATTTTCAACTGGGCTTTAATATCCTCTCGGTCTGACCAGTCGGGATATCTGGCCGTATTATCCACGATTCTTTTTATCTCTTTGGCTAATTCCAGCATCTTGCCTTTATCGAACTCGAAGCCATATTGTTTGCAAATGGCATCCAAAATATCATAGAATGCTTTTTCCTCGTAGTCGATTCCCAAATCCTGAAAAGATTCCATTTCCGCACGGAGCTTGATAATCAAATCCAGCATCTTTTCTGCCGTATCGGCTTGAATGCCGTCATAATCCAAAATGTCCTTTTCACTTCTTTCGTTGTACCGGTTGATAATGCTTTGTAACCGCTCCGAAAAATCCTGCCCTTTGATTTTGTTTACTTTCTTGAAGTCGTTAATCGTCTGTTTCAGCAAGCGTTCCAGGATTTTGATTTTGGTATTGGGCAATTGCAGATTGTTGATTCGTTCGATGAATTTATCACTGAACAAATCTATCGAATTGGCTTTATTGTCGTCCAGTTTAGAAATCTCTTCCACCCCTTCCGAAATGATTGCCTCCTCTACCATTCGGGCAACTCTGGCATTCATTTGCGCGGTGTCGGGTGCTTCTCCCTTGGTTAGCTTCACTACGATTGATTTTACCGCAAAATAGAAATGAATCTCATCTACTTCCTTTGGTGTAAATAATTCCGAACCGCTTACCAGGTTATAGGCCGACTTTAATTTCTTGGTGACATTGACAAAGAATTTTTCTGATTCTTCGGTCTGCAGAACCAATTCCGATGCCCGGTTCAGGCACTGTAAACGCTCAACCGGCAAGCCGAAATAATAGTCGCCCATATCAAATTTATAAAAGAACTGTTGCAACAAATCCATCTGGTCACGGACAATAATTTCCGCCTGGTGCAGGTCTTCAAAGTCATCCTCCGCTGTATCATTATTGAACAGACCCAAGGCATGATTCAGATTCTTTTTAATGCCGATATAATCCACTACCAAACCCCTGTCTTTTCCCTGGTATCTTCTGTTGACACGGGAAATGGTCTGAATGAGATTGTGGGTCTGCAAAGGTTTGTCGATATAAATCGTATCCAGAAATGGGACGTCAAAGCCTGTGAGCCACATATCCACTACAATCGCAATGCTGAAATTGGACTTTATCTGTTTGAACTGGCGGTCTAACTCCTTGCGTTCATCCTTACTACCCAGCAAATTCCACAACGCTTTTTCATCGTCCTTGTTGCGGGTCATCACCATTTTCACACGCTCAATTGGCTTGATTTCCTTCTGCTCTTTTTCGGACAGATTTTCGGCAATCGCCACTTCGCCCCATTCGGGACGTAAAGCCAAAATCTCCTTATACAGTTTATAGGCAATACCACGGGATGCACATACGAACATCACTTTTCCTGCGACGGTCGCCTTTTCTTCGATTCGCTTTTCGTAATGCGTGATAAAATCCCGCGCGATGGCTTTAATCCGGTCGCCGTCTCCCAGCACCACTTCCATTTTGGCAATGGCTTTCTGGCTGGCTTCCACGTGATATTCCGTCGCCCCTTCCGCAACGGCGTTTTCATAATAGCGCTCGATTTCCTGCACTTTATTGTAGTCGAGATTGACTTTCGCAGACCGGCCTTCATATACCAGACGAACCGTAATTTCATCATTGACGGATTCGAACATCGTGTAAGCATCCACCACATCGCCAAACACTTCCAGCGTTTTATCAATTGGCGTACCGGTAAATCCGACATAAGTGGCATTGGGCAGCGAATCGTGCAGGTATTTGGCAAATCCGTACGACTTGGTCACTCCTTTCTCCTCGTCAATCCTCACTTTTAAATCCAGATTGACCTGCGAACGGTGAGCTTCGTCCGAAATACAGACGATATTGGTTCTGTCCGACAGAATCTCGTTGTCTTCTTCAAATTTCTGTACCGTTGTCAGAAACACGCCACCGCTCTCAATACCCCTCAGACGGCTTCTTAAATCGGCTCTCGATTCGATATTGACAATATTTTCATCTCCGATAAAATCCTTGGCATTGGTAAAGTCCTTCGACAACTGGTCGTCCAAATCCGTCCGGTCGGAAATGATGATAATCGTAGGACTGGAAAACTTCGTGGAGCGCATCAGCAATCTCGTCAGGAACAACATCGTAAAGCTCTTGCCACAACCGGTTGCCCCGAAATAGGTTCCTCCCTTTCCGTCGCCTTCCGGTTTACGGTGCAACAGAATACTGGCAAACAATTTATTCGCACCGTAATACTGCGGATAGCGGCTTAAAATCTTCACTTCACTCTTGGAGGTATCGGGAAACAGCACAAAATGATGGATGATATCGACCAATCGCTTCCGGTTCAACATTCCGTGTACCATGGAGGTAGTGGTCTCAACACCCGATAAGGCTTTCTTCTCGTCCCCTGCAATCTTGTTCCAGCCATAAAAGAATTCATACGACGAAAAAACCGTTCCGGCTTTGTTGTTCACTCCATCGCTAATGATGCAAAACAGGTTGTATTTTAGCAATTCGGGAATATCCCTGCGATAACGAACGGTCAGCTGTCTGTAAGCCTCATAGATGGTAATCTCCTCCTCGATAGCCGTCTTGAATTCAAACACCACTACCGGAATACCGTTGATATACAAAATCAAATCGGGAATACGCAGTTCCGAACCCTGAATTTCCAGCTGATTGACAATCAAGAACGAATTGTTTTGCTCGTTCTCCACATCGATATAGCGGATATGCAAATCCTTCTTGCTTGGATTATTCCGTTTGAAGATAAAACCGTCCGCCAGTAATTTACAGATATACTTGTTGGATTCATACAGATTGGAAGCCGACTGATAAGCCAGTTCGTTAATGATGCTCTCCAGTTCGATTTCCTCCAAATCAGGATAACGGTCTGTTAAAAAAGCACACAAATCCTCCTTGAGCAAGACCTCCTGATTGGAAGAACGCTTTAATTCCTTTCCGTTGATATACCGATAGCCCTCTGTTTCCAAAAGGCTGATAAAGGCTTGTTCTAGCTTTACTTCTGTAAACTTCACTTTTTCAGCTTCTTCAATTTATTAATATCCTCTTCCAGCTCTTTTAAGCTGGCTTCTTTTTCAATGGCTTTTTGTTGCTCTTTGTATTTCTCGTATTCTTCTCCAGATTTCTCCAATGCCATCTGGTGCGAAATCTTACCGGCATGATTGAGCAGTTCCCTGCCGTTTAGTTGCAGAATGGCATCCAAACGCTCAATCCAATCCTTCATATACATCGGGATTTGTTGCTGTGCCATTGTTTCAGCAAATGCCAGATATTGCTCCACCAGCAAACCCAAGAGTTTCATCTCATCCTCTTTCAGGTAATTCTTAGCAATGCTCACCTCCTCTTTCTTGATGGATGCAGGTTGTTTTTTATCATAAGAAAGCATTCCCATCAGAGGCAATCTGGCATCTACACGCCTGTACACCAACTCTGCCGCAGTCTGCTCGCTGATAGCCCAAAGCAATTTGTTCTGTACCACTTTAAAGAACAGGATTGTTCTTTCATCCTTCGGGTCATAATCAATACTGGTAGCGTAGATATCCTTTATTTTCTGGTAGAAAAATTTCTCCGAAAGGCGAATTTCCCTGATACGGTCTTGCAGTTCGTCGAAATAGTTCATAGAGCTGCCCGACTTAAACCGGTCATCGTTGAGCGTAAAACCTTTGATGATGTACTCTCTCAAACGCTGCGTTGCCCAAATCCGAAATTGCGTACCTTGAACCGATTTGATCCGATAACCCACCGAAATGATAACATCTAAATTGTAGCCTTTTACTTCGTGTTCTTGGGTTTTACCCGGAATAGCACCGTGTTGAGTGGTTGTCCGGAAATTCCGGACAACCACTTCTTCATCCAACTCTCCTTCTTTGAAGACATTTCGAATATGCTCACTAATGGTGCGTTTGTCCTTACCAAACAATTGTCCCATTTGTGCTTGCGTAAGCCACACTGTTTCGTCCTCCAAGCGAACATCTATTTTGATGTTACCGTCGGGGTTTTGATAGATCAATATCTCGCTATTCATAATCATAAATTTTAGTTGTTAATAAAGTTACTCATTTACCACCAACCATTTATCATTAAAAGTTGTGCATCCCAAATACGAAATTGGAGTGGAGTGGGATGTCGGAAATTCCGACATCCCACTTCTTCGTTCTAATTCCCCTTCTTTGAATACATTACCAATATGTAGGGTAATAGTGCTTCCGCCTTTACCAAACAGTGTTGCTATTTGTTCTTGCGTACAATTAAGAAAATAATTTGTCATATTCGCCAAATTGTTCAGTTTCCTCTTTAGTGAATGGTATTTCTATGCTTTCAACCACATCTCTTTTTACTATATCCGTTTTCTCTATCAATTTCCGAATCTTTGTATTTAGCCAGTCTGAGTTCCAAACTACAAAATTCGGATCAATTACCTTTTCACATAATTTATCTGGATATGACATAGTCGCATCGACTTTCAATGTGATGCGTTGTAACCATATATTCAAGTAGTTAGTATTTGGCAATTGACTGAATTTATTTTTAATTTTCACTAACAACTCTTTTTGAGCCTGAATATCATCCATTTTAGGAATTAAGAAACTTAACGATGCACTCACCAAGACGAACAAACGAGGGTTATTATAGGCAAGATTAACTAAAAGACTTATCAATACTTCAGGATTTTCATAACCTAACCTATCTTCCGAATTCTCCTTATTTTGAAGCCAATCTAAAAAATATTTTGTCTCTCTGTAAAGTGAACCTGAATTGGGATATTCTTTGCCTAATACATAAAGCTGGATTAACCATTGTTGGATATTATCCGTTTTTCTTTTGTTGTATATCCAATGAACCTTGTCGGACTTCAATGAACCTAAAACCACATCATCAGTAGAATTTGTCTTTGCTGAGTTTAGTTTAAAATTTAGTTTTGAAAGGACTTCTGAAAGAACTTTAGCGATTTCTGACGATAACTGTGGATTATTTGTAAAAATTCTATAGTCGTCTCGATACCTTATAATTTTGTAATCTGTAATTCCAAGTCTATCCAATTCCAACGTTAGAAGATAGTCTCCAAAACCGAGAACAATTTCCGCAATGAAATCCATTAAAACAGAACCCTGTGGTATTCCATTAGTTTGACCGAAAGACATCTCTTGAATATGCTTGTCAATCACAACCCCAATAAAATCTGGGTTGTTCCGATTCTCTACCTTTTTAGCTTCCTCAATTGTGTGCAACGCCCAAACTATACTATGTGTATAGAGTGAACCATAACAATCTGTAATATCCAGTAGAAGCAAATGGTTATATTCTAATGACAAAGCCAAAGACTGTTGTTCTGTTTATTTCACCCCAAAAGTATACCAGTATTTCAATCCAAAAGTATACCATTTTAATTTAATCTCCAAATCCGTTTCCCTGTTGGGGGCGGTACCGCCCCCAACAGGGAAACGGGCGTTCTTATTCTGACTCTTATCTTCATTTTTCATTCATCATTTTTTCTGTTTCTTTCAACCGGTATGAATCTCCGGACATATTTACAAGGTATGCCTTATGGGTTACTCTGTCTACCAGTGCCGCTGTCAGAACGGGGTCACCAAAGATCTCTTCCCAACGGTCAAAGCCGAGGTTCGTGGTAATGATGGTCGATTTCCTGCCCGTCCTTAAGGAGAGATGGTTGAACAACAGTTCAGAGCCTTGCTTGTCAAACGATACATAACCAAACTCATCGCATATGACCATGTCATATTTTTCAAACTGGGCTTCTACCTGTTTCAGTGTGCGCTCAGAGTGGGATTCACGTAACTGTGTCAACAAGCGGTGTACCGTGGTGAACAACACTTTATACCCCTGTATACAAGCCTTAAGCCCCAACCCTATCGCGATGTGTGTTTTGCCCGTACCCGGGTTGCCGGAGAGGATCACGTTCTGGGCTGCCGGGATAAAGTCCAATCTTTCCAGTAAAGGGAGTTTCTCC
>MENQ01000032.1 GCA_001768325.1 Bacteroidetes bacterium GWC2_46_850
ATTCTTCTTTGCTTACAGGCTTCATAAAATTACGTTTGCAGGCAAAGATCGAAAAAAACCATTTACGCTAAAATGGGTATTTGATCGGGGGCTTACGTCGTTCCGTTGAGAATTACTTTGATATGGTCTCCGTTTGCTACAACCTCCTGGTAGTTCCATTCTCCTACAGGTTTCAGAAATCCTCTTTTTGCAGGAATCACACCATATACCGATCCATGATACTGGTAAATTTGTAATTTCTCATACACAGGTGCATCATTATCCAGTATCTGGAGCTCCATGCCCTGGTAGGCAGCGTCACCCTCCATGGGGGTGCGGATACCAAGGCCGTTGTTGGCACCCGGTGTAAGCATAAACTCGAAACGGAATACAAAATTATCGAACTGCTCGCTGGTATAGAGGTTGCCGCCCGAACCCTTGCTGGGATGCAGGACAATGTTGCCGCTTTCCACAGCATAATCTTTTTTGTTGCCGCTCCACTGATCGAGGTTGGTACCATCAAAAAGAACACGGAAACCTTCTTTCTCTTCTTCTGCCGAAAGTTTAAATGGTTCAGGACGAGGAGTCTCCCTGATGTAAATGTCCCTGTAAGCTACTTTGCTGCCGTGTGCCTGCAGCTCGATTTGTTCCATCGGGAAGATGGGCCGACCTCTGTCCCAGTAGTTTTCCAGGATCACATTGTCGGTTACCAGCTCACCGTTCAGCCATACAGATACCCTTTCACCCAACATCACGATGCGGAAACTATTCCATTCCCCCACCTTCTGGTCGGCCACTTTCAGTGGTTTACTCTGATTCTGCTGGTTGTTGTAGAGTCCTCCCGATCCTACCTGTGCACCCACTTTTACCCGGGCAGTGTCCCATATCTGCACCTGGGGCGTTCCACGGAGATAGATCCCTGCATCGGGTTCCGGACCGGGGTAAAGCTTCCAGTCGACCAGCATCTCGAAGTCGCCATATTGTTTATCGGTGCAAAGATTATTTCCTTTTCCGGTGAACAGCAAGTCCCCGTTGTCCACAACCCAGCTTTCCTTCGCCTCCTTATTTGCTTTCTCCTGTGCTGTAGCCAGTTCTTTCGGGCTCATCTTTGCTCTTTTAACCGGATTTTCCACCAATCCTTTCCAGCCATCCAGATTCCTGCCGTTGAAAAGGGAAATAAATCCATCCTCTACTGGATTTTCGGTCAGATATTTGTTGATGGACTGTCGCTGGTAATCGGCATCGGGGTTGCTGAGTGTCTTGCTTACCTTGTTCAGGATTGCGGTCGTTTCCTTACCTGAAAAGGCGGGATTGTTGATGGCAATGGTCATGGCTGCCTGTGCTGCCGCTTCTTTCAACGACGACTCCTCCATAAAGGAAGCCACAAAAAGCATTGCCTGATACTGGCCTGTATTTCCCAACAGCTTCAGTATCTCATTCTTCTGCCTGTCGTTTTGAGCAAACTGCATCGTTTCACGCAGGTAGATATATTTGACTGTACCGGTTTCATCCGATTTTCTAATGGTTGAAATGAATGCATCCGTCACTTTCTCCAGTTCCTGGCTGTTTTTGCTCTGTCTGGCGATATCCAGAAGCGGATAGACCAGATGAAACGATTCCCAGCCGGTGAGGGCGTTAAACGCCGATTCTTTTTCTGTCCCTGTAGAAGAAACGTAAGCGGCGGTGATCAGATCGATGGATTCTTGTGAACCGCTGTTAACCAGTGCCGGGTAGTATACATGTTTACGGGATGAGGTTTTCATCTGCCCGCTCACCAGCCGGAGTTGTTCCGCTGCAGGGAGGTAGTTCAGTGCTGCGTTCACAGCTTGTTGAAGAGCAGGAATATAAGCCGGTTCGGACTGTTCCAGCAGGGTGAACAAATCAGGCAGATTACTGTCTGTCACGATATCTTTCAATGTGGTGGCAGCAGCCGATTTTACAGTTGTATTCCCTGCGAACATCTGGTTGTAGACAAGATTATACTGACTTTCCATTTTCCGTTTGGAAATAAGTTCCAAAATAGCCTTTTTCCCTGCTTCCCCGCAATCATCAAAAACTGAGGCCAGTGTGTAGGAGATATCTCCCCTGAAAGCAGACAGTGCCTCTTTTGCCAGGTCAATGCTTTCTTCATCGTTACTTTTCAGTAGACCGGCCAGGGCGATCAGCGATTTGTCTCCACCCATCCTAGCCATCGATCTCGCTGCCGCCTTCTGTACCATCTTGTCGGAGGCGTTGATATGGCGCGCAATCAGCAGATCGGAACCCTCCACCTGATGCTTTGCCAGCCAATAGATAAGTGCTGTTTGTACCTGTGGCTGTTTCGTGAAGGAGAGTGTTTTTTGAATCAGGGTGACCGACTTTTTATCTTTTTCAAAAGGATAAGCATTCAGTACACCGGAGAGATAGGAGATATTTCCATCCGCCAGCACTTTCTTCAACAAAGCATCCTTCTTGGTGCCAGATTGTGCCAGAAGTAAGCTGGTTGCTACAATTTTCAGATCCTGTTTGTCCTGTTTCGATGCAACGGATAATAATTTTTTTGCCTCTTTATTCACAAGCTTCGGCTCAGAAGTGTTCAGCCGTGTAAGCAAGGCAATATAAGATGCTGTGGCGTTGTTCCTGTCATAAGCGTAGTTGATCTTGTCTGCCTCATTCCGCAATGTGTTGAGTGATTCTTTTGTTCCAATCTGTGCAAGTGCATTCAGTAATACTTTTTGCAATTTCTCTGAGTTACTTTTACCGAGTTGATTTAATAGTTCTGATTCGGCTGCAACGTAGTTGGTCTGCCCAATGGCATTTGCCATATTCAACAGGATCGGTTCGGATTCGGTTGTTTTGAGAGTCTTCAACAGGGCAGCGCCTGCTTTTTCAGTTCCGATACTTACCAAAGCCTGTGAAGCAGGGGCAGAGAGTTGTTCATCGGTAAGCAAACCGGACAAAACATCCACATTGTCGTCCCTGCCGATTGTTCTGAGCTGACGTATCACAAATGCTTTCACCTCTTTGTCGAGTGCCCGGTTGAGCGCTTTTGCAAAAGCATTTGCGGCCACGCTGCGTTTGACGTCGTCGTTTGCCACAAAATGGGTCCATCCGCTGATGGCATCTTCCACGGTTTCATTGCTTTTATTCCCCGGAGGATTCATCCTGCCGATCAGGTCAAGCAATCCCTCCTCACCGGTAGAAACCAGGTCGGCGATAGTTTGGTTATATTTTTGTTGCGTATCAGCCGGCAAT
Organism: Bacteroidetes bacterium GWC2_46_850; assembly: GCA_001768325.1. Lineage (GTDB taxonomy): Bacteria > Bacteroidota > Bacteroidia > Bacteroidales > Dysgonomonadaceae > Proteiniphilum. Next base: position 3,214 of record MENQ01000032.1, read on the forward strand.
TGTGCCAGTGCATCGGCTACGATGGTGGCTTTGGTCCTTCCGGCCGGCATTTGTGCCTGCAGACTGCCTGCAAAAAGGAGGATAAGACAGATGGCGATTAATTGTATATGTTTCATTTTATATTCAATAGTTATTCGATCGTTATTCGGTTGTTATTCAAATTTACTTTGTAAATTTAGATGTTTGCTACGCTCGGCAAATTCAAACAAGTTTTATTTGTACTCACTGATCGCAAACATTCAAATGGACCAGGGTGCACGGGTGGGCTGATCCAACAGGCGGTTGGCTTCTTCGTCATTGACAAACATCTCCTTCACCGGATCGAATTCCAGGGTTCTGTTAAGCTGGAGCGCCACAGCGCCCATGTTGACGATGGTGCACGACCGGTGTCCGTTTATTTCGTTCAGTGCGAATTTCTGTCTGTTGCGCACCGATTCGATAAAGTTGGTATTTTGAGCCTGTGGCTCGGGAAAATCGGCCAGTTTCTTTTCCCAATCGGGTATGTCGCACACAAAATTACGGTAAACATTTCCATTGGGTCCTGCAATATAGGGCGTGTTGGGTTCGCCGTAATCACCACCCCAAAGTATAATTTGACATCCATCGGCATAGGTATAGGTGATGGAACGCCATGTTCCCACTGCATCGGGGTGTTGCTGCGGAGCATCCACCTCCACCTTCACGGGGCTGGTATCATCTTTGCCCAGCATATATTGCACCGGGTCAATATAATGCTGTCCCATATCTCCCAGTCCTCCACCATCGTAATCCCAGTATCCGCGGAAGGTGCTATGTACCCGGTGTGCGTTGTATGGCTTGTAAGGTGCAGGCCCCAACCACATGTCATAATCCAGCTCTTCGGGGATGGGTTGTGGTTCCAGGTGAGTCTTACCCACCCAGAAGAATTTCCAGTCGAACCCGGTGTGCTTGCTGATGGTCACCTTCAGTGGCCAGCCCAGCATGCCGCTGTCGATCAGTTTTTTTAGCGGTTTTACCGGCGTCCCCAATCCATAGAAGGGGTCTTTAAAGCGGAACCAGGTGTTGAGCCTGAATATATTTCCATGTTGAGCGATTGCTTCCCGTACCCTTTTTCCTTCCCCAATGGTGCGGGTCATCGGCTTCTCACAGAAGATATCTTTTCCGGCCTTCGCTGCTTCAACCGACATGATCCCGTGCCAGTGAGGCGGGGTGGCTATGTGTACGATATCCACATTCCTGTTCAGGATTAAATCGCGAAAATCATGGTAGAGATCTATTTTCTCTTTGACCCTTGCGGCTGCTTCAGCGAGATGTTTTTTGTCCACGTCGCACATGGCCACCACACGGGTGTTATCATATGGGATGTGACCACGGCCCATGCCACCTACACCGATAATCCCTTTGGTCAGCTCGTCGCTTGGGGCAATCATGCCTTTCCCCAGTACGTTGCGTGGGATGATGGTCAGCAAGGTCACACCGCCCATCGTTTTTAAAAATTTTCTTCTGGAAGTCATAAATATTTTACTTAGTTGATGTTTGTTTGTATCGTTATTCTTTGTGAGGGATACCCGCAACAGGAATTGTTTCACCTACACCTTCCACGGGTCCCATATCATATACTTCCGGTCCCAGTCGAAGCCCGGAATTCAATATCTCGTCCCAGGTGACATCCTTACCTGTATAGGCTGCGACTCTTCCCATGATTGCCACCAGGCTTGAGAAAGCCTGGTCTTCTCCGTCATTGATGGTGTTGCCAGTTCTGATTGCAGTGACAAGGTTGATATGTTCCTGAACGAAAGGATTGGTTACTTTCCATTCCGACTGGTTATCATTCTCACCGGGAGTTGGATACTCCCATATCATATTCCCCATAAGATCATACAGCTTTCCGGAAGCATCGGCATAGCCATTTGTGCAATTGATCTGTTCTACCTTACCGTTGGAACATCCGTCAATCTGTCTCGCTGCACAGTGTGTCCGCATGCCATTGTCATAGAGATATTCGACGCTGAAAAAATCGTACTGGTCTCCTGTTACCCTTCTTTGCCGTCCTCCCCATCCCGAAGCTTTGACGGGGTATTTTCCTAGATACCAGTTCATCACGTCAATCTCGTGAATAAATTGTTCCGTGATGTGATCTCCCGACAGCCAGCAGAAATTAACCCAGTTTCTAAGCATATACTCCATATCGGACCATTCCGGTCTTTTGGTGCGAAACCACAAAGCACCGCCGTTTCTGATTATATGTGCTCCCGTGATATCGCCAATTTCACCATTCAACACCCTGCGTCGGGTCTCCATGTAGTCTTTTTGAGAACGGCGGATGGTTCCGCTGATGATATTCAGATTCAATGATTGGGCTCTTTTTACGGATGCCAATACTTTTCTGACACCCATTGGATCCACCGCGACAGGTTTTTCCATGAAGATGTGTTTCCTTGCGTCGACGGCTGCTTCCACATGCGTCGGACGAAAATGGGGTGGGGTACAAAGCAGTACGACATCAATTCCCGCATCCATCACTTTTTGATAACTGTTGAATCCGATAAAACAGTTTTCGTCCGGGACATCCACGTTCTTTTCTTTTTTCAGTACATCGCGGCACGCATCCAGTTTATCCTTGAAAACATCTCCCAAAGCAACGATCTGCAGATTGGGCCCTGCATTAAGAAAATCAATGGCCGCTCCCGTTCCGCGTCCGCCGCAACCAATAAGACCTGCCTTAATTACGGCTCCGTCCGGTGCCTGCTCGCGTAACTGTGGCAATTGAAGTTCTTCACCCTGCTTCTTTTTTTGTGTGGTGCAGGAACTCAACAGGGGGATTCCTCCCATTACTCCTGCCGTGCCTGCTACAACGGAACTTTTTAGAAAGTTTCTGCGTGATAATGGATTGTTGGACTGCATTTGGAATATTATTTTTAATAATTATCTTTCAGTAATTCAAGGGACTGATCGTTTTATCAAGAATACAAAAAAAGAATTCGTAAAATTAACAATAATGGAAATGAATGGTACTCAAATTGCGTAAAAATAGTCTCACAAAAAGAATTGCATGAATAGCAGTCAATCTACAGATACGATATGATTTCATCCATTTGTGCCGAAATCTGTTTCAGATGATTCCGGTCTCCTCCGGGAACTTCTGCTGTGAGCCATCCTCCCTGATGATTGATCTCACTGACTGCTTTCATCACCACAGGCCAGTTGTTATCGCCTTTTAGCAAATCCACCTTGAACCCTTCCCACAACCCTTTGGAGTTCATCAGTTCTCGGCTGAATTCTTTAATGTGGAGCTTCATGATGCGTCTGTTCAGTGTTCGTATCCAGTGTTCAGGCCATCCGTAGCGCAATACATTTCCGATATCAAAATACCATCCTACCAGCGGATGGTTGATTTCATCGATGAACCTTTTTGCTTCTAATGGGCTCAGCAGGAAATTATTCCATACATTCTCCAGGGCAATCTGCATTCCGGTCTTTTCTGCAAATGGAATGAGCTCTCTGATTGAGTTTTGGGAAGTGATATACGCTTGTTCGTAGGGCACTTTTTCATTTACTACACCAGGGACAACCAGTACGGTATTTCCTCCTAACTCTTTTACTTCCTGTAGTGACTTTGCCACTGATAAGATACATTTTTTTCTTACTTCCGGATTGGGGTCGGAGAGGGGAGCACTCCAGTGATCCTTATTTACGACCGAAGGGAGTTCGATGCCCGACTTTGCCTTTGCCGTCAGAATCTCAGACAAAGAGAAATCGACAGGTGCATTGAGTTCCACCCCGTCGAATCCCAGTTCCTTGGCCAGCTTGAATTTGTCGGTCAGGGACAATTCTTCTTTGATCATACTCAGCCCGAGTGATTTTTTTAAAACCACCTGCTGTTTTGTTTCCTTGCTGAACGGAGGTGTTAAAGCAGGAGTCTTTCCGGTTGATTTCAACGATGATGCCGCATCTGCCAGCGGATATATGGCTGTTGTTCCCGCCAAGGCGACAGCAGATTTAATAAATTGCCGTTTGTTCATATCGCTGCTTATTTAAATTCAGTTATTCCCGGAATCGCTACTGAAATATCATATTTGGTATCCCACGAAATATCTTCTGGGAACAACACCTCAGTTGAGTTCAGCGCCTGATCAAACGTAATGGTCTCGCCAGTATAGGCAGCCATCCTTCCTGCCAGGGCCATCATATTGGAACGTGTCATCCATTCCCCGTCGTTCATCGGCTTATTGGCCCTGATGGAAGCAAATAGCTCATCATGTTCCACCTGATACATTCCTCTCACCTTTGTCTGCTTATAAGCCTCCGCATCTGTGAATTTAGTTGTATCGGCCAGGTTCCAGGCATTCTTGCCGGTAATCTTATGTTCTCCTGTACGGCAATCCACATAACATCTGCCATCCTTTCCGATTAATTCAACTGCGTATGAAGGAGTCGTGTTGTTTTGTTGCCGGCAGAAGAAATATATTTTTACACCGTCCTCATATTCATAGGTCAGTCCGAAATGGTCATATACATTTCCGAATTTCGGATCAGTTCTTTTTTGTCTTCCTCCTGTACCGCTGATCTTTAATGGAGCCTTGTCCCCCATAGCCCAGGAAAACATGTCGATGCTGTGTATGGCTTGTTCAATGAGGTGATCACCGGAAATCCAGTTGTAATACAGCCAGTTGCGGAGCTTGTATTCCATGTCAGACCAACCTCTCTGTCTCTCTTTGAACCACAGTTCGCCTGTATTATAAGTTGCTTCGCCGCCCAGGATTTCGCCGATCTGACCGTTCAGTACTCTACCAAAGGTATCTCTTTTGGGTTGGTGATATCTCCAGCAGAATCCGGACACCAACGACAGGTTTTTTGCTTTTGCCTTTTTGGCAGCCTCCATCACCCTGCGTAAACCGGGCGCATCCACTGCAAAAGGTTTTTCACAAAAGATATGCTTATTGGAGTTCACAGCTGCTTCAAGGTGTTGCGGTCTGAAGCAGGGTGGTGCTGCCAACAATACCACATCCACATCGGAATCGATCAGCTTCTGATAGGCATCGAGACCGACAAACCTGTTACTTGCTGTAACCTGTATTTTGTCGCCATATTTCTCCTTCAAATTGTTGTATGATGATTGCAACTGATCTTCAAAAGCATCAGCCATTGCAGTCAAAATCACGTTCGAATCTGCATTTAAAGCTTCCCCGGCGGCACCGGTTCCACGTCCGCCACAACCGATCAGTCCCACTTTCAGCGTGTTGCTGTTCGTTCTCCAGATAGAACCTGATCCCAGTGATGTATGCGTAGCCAACACAGTTCCTGCCGTGGCTAACCCGGCTGTCTTAATAAATTGTCTTCTTGAGTAGTGCATAGTATAAAAGTTTAATTGTATTTAAATTTCCAGATCTCTTTTTCTTTTCAAGGCTTCCAAAAAGTAATAATCACCATAATTAAGAGGTACATCTACCTCCAAATTGTGTGGCAGGCTGCCAACGGCATGCATTAGAATAAAAAACCCGTTTTCACCAGTTTCAGCCCTGTAATCCGGTCCGCTCAGACTGGCCATAATCTTATCTGCCCATTCTTTGTAATTCTTCTTGTCTGAATAAGTCGATATTTCATATAATGCGGAGGCGAGGATTGATGCGGCAGACGTATCCCGATAGGTATTGGGAATATCAGGAGCATCGAAATCCCAGTAGGGGATGCCATCTTCCGGATAGTTGGGATGAGTTGCAATAAAATCGAGTGCTTTCTCTGCCTGTGCCAGATAGGCTGGATTTTTTGTTTTTCGGTAGCACAAAACATATCCGTAAACACCCCATGATTGTCCTCTTGACCAACTGCTTTCATCTGCATAGCCCTGATGCGTATTTCTATGTCTCACTGAACCATCTGTTTTGCTATAATCAATGACATGCCACGTGCTGTAGTTGGGCCTGTAATGGTTTTTAATGGTATTGTCGGCATGAGATACAGCGATGTGGTAGAAAGTAGAATCTCCGGAGAATCTGTATTTAAAATGTTTGAAGATATAGGCGGTTACATTCTCTACATGCTTCAGGTTGTCTTTGGAAATGTAAAGCTTATAAAAAGTGTCCTGTATGGCATCTTTACAAGTTTCCTTTTGAAATCCCAGGCTGATCCCATAAGCGTACAGGTCATCCGCATGAGTATTGTAGATAAACGAAAAAGAGGGTTCATCTCCCTTTTCCAAAAACCTTTTCCAATTTGTATCTATTGTAAGCATTCGGTGATGCCCGTATTAGATTTTATGATTTCTTGGTTTATGAAAGTGGACTTTCAAAAACCTCCAAAACATTCGGAGTCGATTTGGAGTTTTTAGGAGTTTCTTTTGGAGTAGTTACCAGGAAGCAGTTCGGCAAGATCCTTGCTGTAGTCTTCGTCATAGTCGTGGA